>AP018180.1:1707946-2932783 GCA_002368155.1 Nostoc carneum NIES-2107 | reverse complement strand
AGCTGGGTAAATGCGATTACCCTCACTCCCGATGGTCAACGGGTGATTTCTGCTTCCGGGGACAACACCCTCAAAGTCTGGAATCTGGAGACAAGGGAGGTAATTGCCACTTTCACAGGCGAAGGTTCCATTTCTTGCTGTGCAGTTGCACCTGATGGCGTGTCAATTGTGGCGGGTGATGCTTCTGGTAAGGTGCATTTTTTGCGGGTTGAAAACATGGGAGGTAATTCGTAATTCGTCATTTGTCATTGGTCATTGGTCATTGGTCATTTGTACTGGAGAAACTATATATAAGATGACTAACAGAGGATTTCATTGACGCTAATGTTTACATCGCTTAAGCCTGGAATTGATACAGTTTGACCGCTAGCGAACTTTTGAATATGCTGATATCCTGCGGCGGTGGGTTGTTGATAAACCTCGACAATTTGCTCATTAATATCTACTATCCAAACTTCAATTATGTTTGCTTCTGCATATAAAGGAATTTTCTGTTCTCGGTCATACTCAATAGTAGAATCAGCTACTTCAATTAATAAAAAAATATCCTGGGGTTGGGGGTGAGCAGTGGCGTAAAAATCATCACGGGGTTTAAGTAATGCTACATCTGGCTGAGGTTCTGAGTTATCGTTTAATCTAATCGGATTTTGCGCCGCAACTATAACGTGCTTTCCTAACAATTGCACTAATAAATTAATCAAGCGATTTACACAAGCCGCGTGTTTTGTTCCAATAGGCGACATCTCAATAATTTCTCCCCGGATCAATTCCACTCGGTCATTCTCTGTGAGAATCCCCGACTCAAGCATTTTGTGATATTGCTCAACTGTGAATTTACGTCTTAATAACTGCACAGTCATCATTACCTCCACTGTCTTCTCATAGTTTGTCTCACATGATTGAATCTTTTAAATAAAGCAATTTTAGTCAAAAACAATGCA
This sequence comes from Nostoc carneum NIES-2107, assembly GCA_002368155.1. Classification (GTDB taxonomy): domain Bacteria; phylum Cyanobacteriota; class Cyanobacteriia; order Cyanobacteriales; family Nostocaceae; genus Aulosira; species Aulosira carnea. The sequence goes on along the minus strand of AP018180.1, from coordinate 2,931,842 downwards.
GTATGAACCACCAAAAGACCCATTTTTAGAACAATTATGTCAAGGATATACTGAAGATGAAGTTATTGAAATAAAGCAATACTTAGCTGACTGGGATGCTTCAACATATATCAGTGTTTCCCAAAGTATTCTAGACCATGCCTCTAGAAAAGAGTTCGATCCATTAAAATACTTAAGAAAAGCTGATAACTTCAATAAAAAGAGAGCAGTAAGAGTTCCAAAAGCTGGATACCGCCCTGATGGTTCAGCAGTTTATCGCAAAGGTAATGAATATTTAATTGTACGGACTGATAAATTTGGAATAGAAAAAATAGTTACTTATGGAGTAAATGATGACTGAAGCAACCTTAAATACTCAAAGCCCAGAAATGAAAAGGAATTACATTATTCAATTACTAGAGCAATTAAGTATTGATTACCGCAACACTAAACAAGAACGTCAAGAAATTGCTGCTTTATATGCTAGTTCTGAAGAAGAATTTACCCTTTTAGAAGAAATCGAACTGTTAACAGTAGATATCAGAGGTTACGCCAGTCAAATCCAAGCACGAGGTCGAATTGAAAATACACAACAGGCTATTGAGAAACTGCAAAATATGCGAATATTTGATATTTCAGTGATTGCTCAGTTTTATTTTGCTAATCTTCAAGCATACAGACAAATTAAAACCTATTTGCAAATGTTGGATTACCTGCGCTTATTGATTATTGAGTATCTGCAACTAAACCAGCAATCACAACCGGAATTTGTTTAGTTATATTTATCAGCTATACAGAATAATTATGAACTCACCACCCAAACCACCCACTACAATCAATTCCAGAGGACATCCCACAGAGTTTGAGCAAATTATTCAAACCAAAAGCCATAATTTTATCGGTCGTGAATTTATATTTACAGCAATTCATGAATTTCTTCACCGTTATCGCCAGGGTTACTTCACCATCACAGGCGCACCCGGTAGCGGTAAAAGTGCAATTCTCGCCAAATATGCCACAGATAATCCTCATGTTGTCTATTACAACGTTGAACTTGAGGGTAAAAATCGCGCCGAGGAATTTATTAGCAATATTTGCACCCAACTTATAGAGATTTTTTCTATTGATAATTTACCTGTAGAGACTTTCAATATCACATCTCTACATCAGTTAATTCAGCAAATCAGTGATGAGTTAAAACCTCAGCAAAAACTCATCATTACTATTGATGGTTTAGACCGCATTGACCGCAATAGTCAATCTCCTGGTACAAATTTATTTTATCTTCCCCGCTATCTCCCAGATAGAGTTTATTTTCTCCTCACCCGCCGACCTTTTTTGAGAGAGAAATCTGGTTTATTAATAGAAACACCATCCCATATTCTTAATTTAGCAGACTACCCAGAATCAACTCAGCAAGATATCCAAACATATATTCAACAATATTTAAATCACGAACATATAAAAGCTTGGCTAAATCATCACCAAATCAACGAGCAAGAATTCTACACTAGCCTTGCTGCTAAATCAGAAAATAATTTTATGTATGTCAGCCAAATTTTAGCCGCTATCTCTGAAGGTTTATATCCAGAATCTTGGCAATACAATCAAATCCCTCCTGGTTTAGAAACATATTATCAACAGCATTGGCAAAACATGAAAGCTGCAAATCAAGATGAGGAATTTAGCCAAGCTGTGTTGAATGTTTTAGTTAAACACCAGCAACCCATTTCTGTAGAAGCAATTGCCGAAATTCTTAACGCAGATGAATTTGATATTGAGGAAGTGTTAGAGAATTGGTTTGAGTTTTTAAACCATCAACAAATATCAGGTGCAGAATATTACAGATTTTATCATGCAAATTTCTGTCAATGGTTAGCAGATAATATCAATTGAGAAAAGCAGAAAATAGGTAAATATATATAAAGTAGGCATTGCCTGATTAAAAAATGAATATGCTGGGATAATATTATATTTCATGAGGAAATTAGCTCATAATTTTTGATTAATGCCAATTTAAATAAGTTGGCGATATATAAAATTATTGTAGAGGTCAAGGCAGTGCCTTGCCCCTACATATTGGTTTAACTATTTTTGCAAATTGGAATAATACATCTTAAATTAATTTGATTTTTACTTTATAAATAACCTCTAAATGCGTGAGAATAATAAGAAATTTACTACTTTAACTAAAATACTAATGGCAACTCTCAATTTAGATACCCTAACTGCGGCTTTCGCAGACATCGAAACTATCACCGACCCCGCGCAAGTCACCAAATTATCCCAGGACTATCACACCTTTAGCCCCGTTCTCGTCCCCAAATTAGCCGGAAAAGTCGGTGATATCGTCGTCCGTCCCGCCAACGAAGCAGAAGTGATTAAGGTGGCTGCAATCTGCGCCAAACACCGCATCCCTGTAACTGTCCGGGGTGCAGGTACAGGGAATTACGGACAATGCGTACCCATGCATGGCGGTGTAATTCTCGATATGACCAAAATGCACGAAATTCTCTGGGTAAAACCAGCCGTAGCGCGGGTAGAAGCTGGGGTGAAATTGGCAGCTTTAGATAAAAAAGCGCGAGAAATTGGCTGGGAAATGCGAATGGCTCCTTCAACCTACCGCACAGCCACCATTGGCGGCTTTATTGCTGGGGGAAGCGGGGGAATTGGCTCAATTCAATATGGATTATTAGGCGATCGCGGTAATCTTTTAGGACTGCGAGTGGTAACTTTAGAAGATGAACCCCGCATCATCGAATTACGTGGCGATGATGTGCAAAAGGTCAACCATGCTTGGGGTATTAATGGCATCATCACCCAATTAGAACTTCCCTTAGCCCCAGCTTATCCTTGGGCGGAAGTAATTGTTACCTTTGACGACTTCATGACAGCCGCCAAGTTTGGCTATGCTCTTGGTATTGCTGATGGCATGATGAAAAAATTAATTAGTGTATTTGCATCGCCCATTCCCCAATATTTTCATGCTTTACATGAATACATTCCCCAAGGTAAGCACCCAGCATTTTTAATGGTTGCGGAACCGAGTTTAGAATTTCTACCAGGATTAGTCCACCAATATGGCGGAGAAATTACCTATCAAAAACCCGCACAAGATGCAGGTAAAGGCACTCATTTAGCAGAATTTACTTGGAACCACACAACATTACACGCCCGCACTGTAGATACTTCAATTACCTATTTACAAAGCATCTTTCCGCCCGATGCGAGTTTGCAATTAGTTGAGCATATGTATCATCATTTTGGTGATGAAGTGATGATGCATTTAGAATTTTTTAGGGTGAGAGGTGCAGTTATTGCTGGTGCTTTACAACTTGTCCGCTACACCACAGAAGAACGCCTCAATGAAATTATCCGCTACCACGAAGCGCAAGGTGTCATGATTGCCAATCCTCATACATATATTATTGAAGACGGCGGTAGAAAAGTTATTGACCCCGAACAGTTAAAATTTAAAGAAATGGTTGACCCCTATGGATTGATGAATCCTGGTAAAAGCAAAGTTTTGGAATTTAAACACAATAATTCGTAATTTGTATCATATCTATGAAGGTCGGTCATGGGTAATAGGTAATGGGTAATAGGGAAGAAAAATACAATTTACCAATTACCAATTACCAATTACCAATTACCAATTACCAATTACCAATTACCAATTACCAATTATTAAGTACTTAGCCGGACTTAATATCAATTCCACTCTTAAATCTGCAACAAATTCGCCATTAATTGGGGGAGTGGTAAGACAATTATGACTAACAAAGCCATTGACAATAAACCTAATATGTCACGCCCATTGTCTAATTCAGTGACATCATTAAGTGCAGGTTCGTCAACTAAGGGGATGAGCCATAAAATAATTGCCCAGAATAAATATTCAGATTGGATCAAAGACAGCAGTAACAACAATAAGCGAGCAATTTGACCAATTGCGATCGCAGTTCTTTGCCCAAAAATAGCATGGACAATATGACCACCGTCTAACTGTCCCACTGGCATCAAATTTAAGGCGGTGACAATTAACCCTAAAAAGCCTGCAACTGCAACAGGATGTAAGTCAATTGCTGATTGTGCGTTTAACGCATTTCCTAGTGCTAATTTTGATAGTAGGGCTAGCAATATAGAGTATTTGGGATTGAGCGCATCAGGATTTAAGATACTGGTTTTTTCCGTGAGAGGAACTATCTCAGAATGAGCTAAACCCCAAATTAAGATTGGTAATGTAGCAATAAAACCCGCAATTGGGCCTGCGATACTCACATCAAATAAAGCTTTGCGGTTAGGGATAGGACTCCGCATCTGAATAAATGCGCCAAATGTGCCTAAGAAAAAAGGCACAGGAATAAAATAAGGCAATGTGGAGCGGATTTTGTAATACCTAGCAGTTAGATAATGTCCTAGTTCATGGATGCCCAAAATTGTCATTAATGCTAAAGCATAGGGCAATCCCTGAAGAAATATATTAGGGTCAGCTTGTAGCGCTTTGACATCTACACCAGCAATTCTTGTCCCTATTAAGGTAGTAGTCACCAAGGTAGCTACTAAAAGTAAAAATGCTAATCCTGGCCGCGTTAGCTGTTCGCCCTTAGCAGAATTTGCAGGTTTAGCCGCTTGAGTATTGGGAACTAATACAAAGAAAGGTTTGCTATTTATCCCTTCTTGAAATATCAACAAAAAGCGATCGCCAAATTGAGCTTCGATATTAGACTTAATTTGCTGATAGGCTTGGCTTGGTGTCGTTCGCAATTGACCCCTACAGATGACAGCTTGGGGTCGGTATTCAATGTTTTGAATGTAGTAAGTAGACCAGGGAAAACAATTTCGCAGCTGGGTTTCTTCCGTTGGCTCGATGGGACGCACTTTTGCAGGTTCTGCGGTAGGATTAATAACCGGTTGTGATTCAATGGCTTGGGGTTCCGTCTGTTTATCTATAGGTGTTCGCCGTCCCCATTGAAATAACAGCCAGTATAACAGAACGCAGATGATCGATGACCAGAGAATCAGTGATGAGGGTGGCGCTTGTTTAGTACCATACATTAGCGTCCATCCGGTCAACAAAAATGCTGGTGTCATTAAAACCAACCATAACAACCAGACGGGTGTCCGGGTGCTATGGGCGACGACACGCTGCACCATCAGATAAGTAGCTAGTCCCAGTAGAAGGAGAAACCAAAATGTCATTTGCTCTTCAGTGATTTTGAAAAAACGTCCCACCTGTAGCGTAAGCACCACAGCCTTCACTACTAGCCAGACTATAAAAACCCTTATTTTTTCTTCAACGGTTAACAGCAATTGTTCACTCTCAAGCTGCTGGCTTCAAGATGCTGAACTCTGTAACCAAATGATTAGACAACTCCTCAATTTCGGTTTTTTCTTATGTGTCCCTTACCCCAAGAGCCAAATCATACAGTTAAGCCACCAAGGGCTGTGCTATCTTACGAAGTTCCGATAGAAGGAAACCTCCAATCAGACTTCGCGCAAAATATTTTTGCATTTCCGCCCAATCGGGACACATTAGGGGGAACCTCTTATTTTATTGTAAGAAATGAAAGTAATATCCTGATTGATTGTCCTGCTTTCGAGCCAACAAATTTAGATTTTTTGCGATCGCATGGCGGCGTGCGCTGGTTAGTCATCACACATCGCGGTGCTATTGGGAAGACAGCAGAAATCCAGCAAGCTTTAGGCTGCGAGGTTGTAATTCAAGAACAAGAAGCTTATTTATTACCAGGATTAACCCTCACCAGCTTTGGGCGGGAACTAACTTTAGATACAACCGCCCAAGTCATTTGGACACCAGGCCATTCTCCTGGCTCATCTTGCCTTTACTACAATCAATTCGGTGGAGTCTTATTTTCCGGTCGTCACATAGTTCCCAATCTTCAGGGTAACCCAGTATTATTACGGACACCCAAAACCTTTCACTGGCCAAGGCAAATTAAAAGTCTTCAGAATTTATTAGAACGCTTTACACCAGAAACCCTACAGTACATCTGTCCCGGCGCGAATATTGGTTTCTTGAGAGGAAAAGGTGCGATCGCTCAAGCTTATCAGAGTCTTGCGGCTTTGGATTTAGGGACTGGGGATTAGGGACTGGGGATTGGGGAACTCGGGGCCCCCTCTGGGGATAAGGGGTAATGGGGATTGGGTATGAGGGGGAAAAGGGGAAAGGGGAAAAGGAAAAAAAGGGAAATTATTATTACCCATTACCCATGCCCCATGCCCCATGCCCCATGCCCCATGCCCTATGCCCTATTCCCCATCCCCACAACTACAGGATTATTCGTCAACATTTCCACTGCTGCTTGATATTGTGGGTCGGCTTCTGTGCCAATTTGGTCGCGGGTAATTGTGTCTAAGGGAATGACTTTGTCTGGTTTTATACCTAATTTATTAATGTCTCGATGTTGGGGGGTTTCGTACTTAGCGATTGTGACTGCCAAGCCAGAACCATCGGATAATTCAAACAAAGATTGAATTAAGCCTTTACCAAAGGTGGTTTCGCCAACTAATGTGGCGCGGCCGTTATCTTGGAGTGCGCCGGCGAGGATTTCGCTGGCACTGGCGGTTCCTTGATTGACTAGAATAACTAATGGGTCTGATGTGAGTGCTGGGCCAAATGCCTCAAAACTGCCTTGGATACCTTGGCGATTGACGGTGTAGACAATGGTTCCAGAGTCTAACCACAGGCGGGCAATTTCAATTCCCGCTTGCAACAGCCCACCAGGATTATTGCGTAAATCGAGAATGTAGGCAGCCGCGCCCTTTTTTTCTAAACTATTAATGGCGTGTGCCAGTTCCATTGAGGCGTTGGCATTAAACTGATTCAGACGTAAATAGCCAATGGGTGTCCCTTGTGGGGTCACACGTAAGTCTGAGATTACAGGATTTAAAGCAATGCGATCGCGCACTACCCTAATTTCCTGCTCTTCTGTACCATCTCGCTCGATTAATAATGTCACGAGGCTGCCAATCGGCCCGCGCATTTTCGCTGCGGCTTCGTCCAAGGTCAGATTTTCTGTAGAAATGCCTTCGATTTTGATAATGCGATCGCGTGGCTGAATTCCCGCTTTATCTGCCGGCGAACCTGCGATTGGTGCTACTACTTCCAACTTCCCAGTTTTGGGGTCTAAGGCAATTTGTAAGCCAACCCCTGTAAGTTCTCCAGAAGTATTGACCTGTAAACTGCGATACTGTTCTGGGTCTAAAAAGCGGGTAAAGGGGTCGTCCAAGCTTTTGAGCATATTCTGAACTGCTGCATAAGCTGCTTCCTGATTTTTTAGCGGTTTCTCCAAAGCTTTTTGCCGCACCGTCGCCCAATTTTGATGATTAAACGTTTCATCTAAATAATTTCGATTGACAATTCGCCAAACTTCCGATATTAACTTTTGTTCCTCAGTTAAAGCCCCAGCCGGTTGGATAAATATGCCTAGTGCCAACCAAACTGCCATTAGCAATGATAATCCGCGTCGCCAAATCTTTTTATCCATGAACAAGCCCATGTTGAATTCCACCTCAACCCAAATTGCCTAGAACTGCCCAGTTGCTTTGTTTTTGATGAAATCTATCTCTCGATTATGTTACTTTTTTTATAGAAGTGGTGCATTAGTCTTAATCAAGTTGTTAAGTCAGCTGATTAGCGTATATCCCACTCAACACACGATAAGATCTACTTTGTGTCCATAATTTGTCGTGTTGGTTTGCCCCAAAAACGCAATACATCACATGTTTACAGAGTGTTAAGTTTATTAAAAGTCTTATCACTCTGAAGCCTTAAAAGCAAACGACTAAAATCCTCTTTGCTAAAATCCCAAAATTGTTAATTGGGAGAGAAGTCTGAGCGGAGGCTTCCTCCGATCAGAACTTCGTAGATTGATCAACCGCAACCGATTTTTTAGGAACTTGAGATTGTATGGCCAACGTTTACGACTGGTTTGAGGAACGCTTGGAAATTCAAGCACTCGCTGATGATGTCACAAGCAAGTACGTTCCTCCCCATGTCAACATCTTCTACTGCTTAGGTGGCATTACCCTGGTTTGCTTTCTCATCCAGTTTGCGACTGGATTTGCCATGACGTTCTACTACAAGCCAACTGTAGCTGAGGCTTACTCCTCAGTGCAGTACATCATGACAGAAGTAAACTTCGGCTGGCTAATTCGCTCCATTCACCGCTGGTCTGCCAGCATGATGGTGTTGATGATGATTTTGCACGTCTTTCGGGTTTACCTCACTGGTGGTTTCAAAAAGCCCCGCGAATTAACCTGGGTAAGTGGTGTGATCCTAGCCGTAATCACAGTTTCTTTTGGCGTGACTGGCTACTCACTACCTTGGGATCAAGTGGGATACTGGGCTGTGAAAATCGTGAGCGGCGTTCCCGAAGCAATTCCTGTAGTTGGTGTGCTGATCTCTGACTTGCTACGTGGTGGTTCTAGCGTCGGCCAAGCGACCCTGACCCGCTACTATAGCGCCCACACATTCGTTCTGCCGTGGTTGATTGCGGTCTTCATGCTGTTCCACTTCTTGATGATCCGCAAACAAGGCATTTCTGGGCCCTTGTAATTTCAGCCAAAACGCTAACAGCTAAACTGCATTCAGTTTCAAAATGGGGAAAGAGGTAATGGGTAATGGGTAATTGGTCATGGAAGCTCAGATTTTGACTCATAACTCAGGACTCACTAATTGAAGCTATTACTTAAACCTCAACCTTTAATCCTTACCCTATCTCCTACCCCACGGCTTTCAAGCTAGAGTTGTTTGTTTTAAACTGATGAACAAGAACAACAAAAACTTGATATCAGAAGCTGAAAGCTGTAAAACCCTACTGGCATCTGGCTGCTGTTGAGGTTTACCTGATAGCTCAAGGCTTTTACCAATGCTTTAACTCAACTTAAGCAGGAGAGCATATTTAAAAATGTCAACACAGAAAAAACCCGATCTGAGCGATCCTATCCTCAGAGCCAAACTAGCCAAAGGCATGGGCCATAACTACTATGGCGAACCAGCTTGGCCTAATGACCTACTTTACGTATTTCCCATCGTTATCATGGGATCTTTCGCTTGTATTGTGGCTCTAGCAGTACTAGATCCAGCAATGAACGGTGAACCAGCGAATCCTTTTGCGACACCATTGGAAATTTTACCTGAGTGGTACTTGTACCCTGTATTCCAAATTTTGCGATCGCTTCCTAACAAACTGTTAGGAGTATTAGCAATGGCTTCAGTACCCCTAGGACTTATCCTCGTTCCTTTTATTGAGAGCGTCAATAAGTTCCAAAATCCCTTCCGCCGTCCAGTTGCAACCACAGTTTTCCTATTTGGAACACTTGTAACTCTGTGGCTAGGTATTGGTGCTGCTTTACCATTAGACAAATCCTTGACCTTAGGATTGTTCTAATTCAGTCAGAAAAAACAGTACTCTTTGATGAGTGCTGAGTCATGGGTGATGAGTTATGAGTAATGAGTTTTGATAAACTAAGTACTTAGTACTTAGGAAGACTTAAGTCGTGAGCTATTACTCAGCATTCAGCACTCAGCGAGAAGTTAGAGATAAGGTTTTCTTAAATCTGCACTTCTATGACTCAGCACTTTTCCTCATCCAGGTTGCATCGTGGATATTTAGTTTTGGATTTAATAGCTATTCCAAAATCAGAAATCTCACAAATACCACAAACAGACGCATTTGTTACCTACCGATCACTTACTTATATTTAAGTCAAGGTCAATGCTTAGCACCATGCAGCAAGACCATCTGACGGTGAAGAGCGATCTCAAGCTCCTCAACCACGTGCAACAATGGTTTGAGAAATTTTGTCGGCAACATTTGTATCAACTTGGCTGGTCAGAAACTCAGCTTTATCGCCTGAACTTAGCATTAGCAGAAGGCTTTACTAACGCAGTGCGTCACGCTCATTCTGCTTTACCTCCAGAAACAGGCATAGATATTGAAGTCAGCTTGTGGATTGATAGATTAGAAATGAGAATTTGGGATTATGGCAAACCTTTTAATCCCGATGCGATCGCCGAGCCAAAGCCAGGTACTCTTCAAGTAGGAGGATACGGATGGTTTCTTCTGAGACGCTTGGCTGACCATGTTGTCTACGAACGCGCTACAGAAAACAGAAATTGTTTGCTGATTGTTAAATATGCTCTAGATGGTCAGCATTAAATAATTCTTCATTAATAATTTGTCATTGCCATCTAGTACAAATTATTAATTAACGGGAATTTGACAAGCTAGCACAAGAAAAGTGAAAATCCAGCCAAAGCACCCTGAATGGAAATTTCAGGGTGCATAATTTTGCTTGCCAAGCATAGAAGATGCTGAAAAACGCTGATACGTGCTTAAAGTTGATGCTTTCTTGTTTATCCGAATTGAAAATTTGATGGTGACACAGGATTTACAGAACCTAGACAGGAAAAGTAATACCAATTTGAAAAAAGAATGCGACAGATTGTAGGGGCAAGGCACTGCCTTGCCCTCTATAATATATTGATGTGTCGCAAAAATTATTTGATTTAGTATAATCCCCAATTCAAAATAGTATTATTTTCCCTCTCACAATTAACCTAAACTCCTGTGGTATATGTTACAACTGGATGAGCCAGAAACATACGTAATTGCACAGGTAAAGTGGGCGAAAATCTTAATTTAACTCATAAATTTCCCCAAAAAACCAACCATGTATTCGTGTTCTTAGAAATTTTTGTACACGAGGGTGGGATTCAGTCCTATGTCAAAGATATTTTTCGCGCCTATCAGAGATTAAGTCCAGGCTACAAAGCAGAAGTATTTGTACTGCGAGATAGTCCAAATGTCTCAAATCCCTGGGAATCAGAAAAATTAAAATTTTATGGTTTTCAAAGTAACTCTTTGCAAATCGGCAGATTGAAAATGACAGCCGCCTTGCTGAAGTGTTTATTATTACAGCGTCCCCAACATGTTTTTTGCGGTCACATCCTGTTAGCAAAACTGATACAAACTCTTTGCCAACCTTTAGGAATTCCTTACACTGTCCTCACTTACGGTAAAGAAGTTTGGGAACCGCTTAATAGTAAGGAACGTCACGCACTCACATCGGCATCAGGGATTTGGACAATTAGCCGTTACAGTCGCGATCGCAGCTGTGCGGCTAATTTTATCGACCCCAATTTAGTAAAAATACTGCCTTGTGCAATTGATGGAAATAAATTTACACCAGGTGAAAAGCAACCAGAACTAATTGCCAAGTATGGTTTAAATGATGCCAGAGTGTTAATGACTGTAGCGCGGCTATGGTCGGGGGATATTTACAAAGGCGTTGATGTCACAATTCGCGCCTTACCGCAAATCCTGGAAGTGTTCCCAGAAGTTAAATATTTAGTCATTGGTCGTGGCGACGATCAACCACGATTAGCGCAGCTTGCACAAGATTTAGGTGTCAGCGATCGCGTAATTTTTGCAGGTTTCGTTCCTACAGAAGAACTAATAGTACACTACCGCCTGGCTGATGCCTACATTATGCCTTCCCAAGAAGGCTTTGGCATTGTTTATTTAGAAGCGATGGCTTGTGGCATACCCGTGCTATCTGGCGATGATGACGGTTCAGCAGACCCCTTACAGGATGGACAACTCGGCTGGCGAGTTCCCCACCGCGATCCTAACGCTGTAGCTGCAGCTTGTATAGAAATACTCACAGGCCAAGACCAACGTTGTGATGGCGATTGGCTGCAACAACAAGCGATCGCACTTTTCGGGATGGATGCTTTGCAAAAACGATTACAAGAGTTAATTTAATGGGAATGGGGCATTGGGCATTGGGCATTGGGCAATTGGGCATTGGGCATTGGGCGAGTAATAAGCAGAAGGGAAAGAGGGGCAGAGGGAGAGTATTGGTGTAGTTTTCCTCCTCTGCTCACGCCAGTTGATACAACGGAGGGAACCTCCGCAACGCACTGGCTCCCCTGCTTCCTCTGCTTCCTCTGCTTCCTTGTCCCCTAATCTCCCTCATCTCCTCATCCCCAAACTCGCTATCCTAGAAATAGAGCAACATGACATTTTAAAAATGAGCCTTAAATCTTTTCCTTTGCTTGAAAATCTTCGCCCTTGGCTCACTGTGTTAGCAGTTACTTGGTTGCTAGCATCCTTAGGCTTGGGTTGGTTGGTTAATTCGATACTTTTTATTGTTGGGTTGTTACTATTGGCACCCGTAATTGCATTCTTTGGGTTTCGCTGGTGGCTACAACGTAACTTGGTTGTCGATCAATGTCCTGTATGTCGATATGAATTTACAGGTTTAAATAATAGCCAGTTACAATGTCCTAACTGTGGAGAGCAGTTATTAGTACAAAGTGGTCATTTTCGTAGGTTTACCCCTGATGGCACAATTGATGTCACAGCAGTGGAAGTTCCAGCCAAATCAATTGAAGATTAAGCTGTTGTTGATTGAGTGGATCTTGTCGTAGGGTTTTTAAACGCAGAGTCACACAGAGTCAGCGCAAAGGGACGCAGAGTGTTTTCAAAGATGATTCACTACCAAGCACGCAGGAAGAATAGTTTAACTTTGATAAATTGGTAGTTCATTTGGATGAGAAAAGCTACATATCATCCATTACCAAAATTTGAAAGCGTCTGTCGTCCCTAATGTTGTCAAAATCACAGTCAGTTTTTGCCATTTCTCAACACCATTGGCGAATTGTTGTAAGTTTTCAATTGCTAAATCCGCATTTGCTATTCAGCCATCACAACAGGCTTTGCCATACCAGATGCGGTTATCTGGTGTAATCAGCAATGCTTGGTCGCAGGATGCGATCGCATCGTAGTATCGGTGTAATTCAGTTTTTCATATACAAAGGTGCGTTAGACAAAACCTAACGCACCGCCAATCATCTCAAAAATTTTGCATTAACGAAGTGTAGCTAAAGATTGGATAATTTATTGTTTTGCCTTACCTTAACCCTTGGCTTATAACTAATTTGCAATTAACTCTACAGCATCTTTTCCATCCGAATCTTGGAAATAAACTTTGACAATCTCCTCTTTAGCTGTGGGTAGCTGCTTACCAATAAAATCTGGGTGAATGGGAACTTCACGATGGCCCCTATCTACCAAAACAGCTAAGCGAATTACCTCCGGTCTACCGTACTCATTGACTGCATTTAAAGCAGCACGAATTGTCCTACCTTTAAAAATCACATCATCTACAAGCACAACTGTTTTACCTGTGAGGTCAAAAGGAATATCAGTTTTGGCTGGAGTTCGTAACCCAATTTGGTCAAGATCATCTCGATAAAATGTAATATCTAATGCTCCCACTTCTACAGATACACCTTCCAATGTCTCAATTTGACGTGCCAATAATTCGGCTAAAAATACACCCCTAGTATAAATACCTAAGAGTACTAGCTGAGATAAATCACGCGTCCTCTCCACAATTTGCGAAGCAAGACGAGTGACAGTCCGACGAAGTTCTTCCGATGAGAGAATTTCAACTACTTTTACAGACATAACCATAGACCGATACCCCTGAGTAATGCATGATACCAGACATTTGAGGCAAGAGGAGATAATAAGGCAAGGGGGCAGGGAGTAGGGAGCAGGGGGGAAACCACAGATGACAAATGCCCAATGCCCAATGCCCAATGCCCCATATTCATCATTACCTGTTTAGCAGTAGAAAGAATAGAGCGATCGCAACCCCTATCCACAGTAAAAAGCAATATCTAGTTAATTGCAAAGCCGATTCAATACTTTTAGCAGTGATGGGATGAATGTTATCTCCCAGCAATGGTTTGTGTTTAGCTACGCCGCGATACCAATTTGTCCCGCCTACCTGTACGCCTAAAATTGCTGCATAGGCGCATTCACTCCAGCCAGAATTGGGACTTGGATCGATAATTGCATCTCGGCTACAAATCCGCCAAACATACAAAGGTTTACCTGATAACAACGCCAATGTGATGACTGTTAAGCGACAAGGAACCCATGTCAGGTAATCTTCTAAGCGCGCACTAAACCAACCTAAATAAGTGTATGGTGCTTCCTTATAGCCCACCATTGAATCTAAAGTACTACTGGCTTTATATGCTAAAGCTAAAGGCACAGCTCCCACAAAGGGAATGAATCCTCCCACAATTGCATAAAATAGCGGAGCCATCACCCCATCAGTAGCATTCTCAGTTACCGTTTCTAGAATTGCGCGCAGAATTTCTGCTTCGGAAAGATTTTTAGTATCGCGGCCAACGTAATTAGTTAAACTATCACGAGCCTCTGCTAAATTTCCTCCGGTTAAAGGTTTTAAGACAGTAACAGCTGCGGTTCTCAAACTTCTGCCAGCAAAACAACTAGCTAAGAGAATGCTTTCTAAAGCAATTGCCAACAGTGGATGCAACCACCTAGCACTTTGAATTATTAACCAGCCAACAAGTCCGCTACCAATTATTAAAAAGATGCAGAGGAAAATTCCCGCAATTCTTTGTGTTAGAGAATCATGACAATATTTCAGAGACAGTTTGGAAAGGTGAGAAATTACCCACCCCATAACTTGCACTGGATGAGGCCAACCCCAAGGATCGCCAATTAGATAATCTAAAAATGCAGCAAAAATCAAGATATAAATGTTGTGAGTCATTGGTCAAGAGTCAAAAATTGGAGGGACGTGATTAATCGCGTCTCTACTCAAGGGTCAAGCATAAATATTCTGACTCTGGTATTGTGACTCTGAAATATAGACTTTTGACTGTTGACTAAACTACAAAATTAGCTTCTTCTCCCAACGAAGCCTGCCAACTCCGAGCATCGTAATAAAGGTCAGCCAGGGTAATACTATATAACGCTTCTTTCAGTTTTTGGTTAAGTCTCTGCCAAAGAGAAAATGTTACCCAATCTTCCGCTTGTGCTGATGTTGGAGTATGGTTAGGCAAATAAGTAATCGTCTCACCTACAGACTCTAAAATTTGTCCTATAGATATTTTGGCAGGCTCTCTTGCCAATTGGTATCCACCAATGCTGCCGCGAATTGATTTTACTAAACCAGCACGACGCATTTCTATTAATAATTTTTCTAGATAAGGAGCAGGAATATCTTGGCGTTTAGCAATTGCTCTTACAGATACAGGCCCATAAGCTGGCTGTAAACTTAAATCGAGCATCGCTTTCACACTATAATGTCCTCTCGTTGTTAGTTTCATGCTGGATTTTTTGAATTGTCAGTTGTCAGTTGTCAGTTGTCAGTTGTTTTTTCATGACCATTGACTAATGACTAATGACTAAGGATCAGTTTTGCTTATCATTCTGTACCCCAATTATCCATATTGACAAGTAGACAAGTTTTTTTGCGCTACTTTAGAAAACTTAAACAACTATAGTCTACCAGTAATTCAGAAACTATAGCAATCCTAAATGAGTTGTGAAAAAAATGAACCATACATAAATATTTTGGGAAAATTAAAAACTTGATGATTAGTAACGAGTTCAAATAATCTCTTGACCTGAGAAAAGGATTTACATAAGTGGTAAAACTCTCGAATAAATTTTTTAGCGTACAACCAGATGTCTTCTACAGGATTTTGCGTTGGGTCATTGGGTGCAAATCTCATACAAGTAACTTTCCATTCATCTTCACTTAATCCTTGATTCAGATTATCTAAGTAAGCTTTAAATTCAGCAGAACGATGATAACTAGCTCCATCCCAAATTAAAGCAATACGGCTTTTTGGATACTGGGAAATTAAATATTGTACAAAAGCAATCGCGTTGCTAGAATCACCTTTTTTACAAGGCTTAATTAGAAACTCTTGTGTGTAATAATTTAGAGCGCCAAAATAGGTTTGTCTTTGTCGTTCATTGATCACTGGAACTTCAATCCGTTCTTTCGTATTTCCCCAAATATAACCACAAATATCTCCCCATAATAGGTGACATTCATCTTCAAAAAAAACTATGAGTTCCCCAGATACTATCTCACGCTCATGTGCCGTCAGCCATGCGGTTATTTCTAGTTTTTTTTTAGCTACTAGTTCTGCGTCTTTTTTAGGATTCTTTTTTTGTGTTTTTTTCCAACTTATATTAGCGTCTTTAAAGAGATCGTAATAGCTTTGATTTGACTCAAATACAACATCAAAATTATCTTCTACGTACTCCTTTAATTCTGATAAATGCCAATAGTTTTTCTGTTGAAGCCAGTTTAATACTACTTGTCTTTGTGCAGAGTCAAGATAACTTTTTGACCCTTTGTATTTTAGCCTCAATCCGGTTATACCCTGTTCTATAAATATATATTTCCATTTGTTTACAAAACCAACAGACACTCCGAGAATATTTCCAATCTTTGAATGTTTATAGTTTTGCATCACCATTTGTACTGCCAGTGCCCGTTTTAGTTCTCTGGAGTCTGAGGTAGCCTGAATGAACTCTATCAACTCTTCCATTTGTGCTGCCATGCACCCTATCAATGACTTCTAATGTTCACCATATCAACAACTGTGATTTTTCACAAATGATTTAGGATTGCTATATATATATAGTTATCAGTATAGACACCATTCTAGAAAATAAATTGTTTTAGCAATATTTAGAAATCAAGTAACAATTTTGCCTATGAATGTAATATACTTGGCAAGGCTGAAATAAAAACTAAAGGATTCTGTTCCTACTAGCTCAATGTCAGCTAAAATAAAATCGATTCAAACACTTCAAACATTCGTTTTCGACCTAAGTTGATGGCTAAACAGAAAAAAATTGAACCCCTAGTTGGTGAAGATCTGCTCAAAAAAGTTAAAGAGCTAGAGAACGAGAGCAAAGAAGAGAAGGCTAAGAAGTGCGGTTACTATACCGTTACCAAAAATGGTATAGAGCGCGTCAATATGATGAAGTTCTTGAATGCCTTAATTGATGCTGAAGGCATTCAATTGGATAGCTCTCCTAGTGCTAATGGGCGTGGTGGACGTAGCGCCAGCTATAGAATTAGTGTGCAATCAAATGGGAACTTACTGATAGGTTCCGCCTACACAAAACAAATGAATCTTAAACCAGGCGATGAGTTTCTCATCACTTTAGGTAAAAAGCACATTCGTCTGAGACAGGTAGATCCAGAAGATAGGGAAGACCTGGAAGCTATAGAAGCTACTGCTTAATAATATAGTTAAAAATCAAGAGTCAAGGATGAAGGCTGAAGGCTGAAACCTTGTCTGGCTGCCACTTACAGCAGGGTAGCCTAAACAAATATACTTTATACCTCATACTTAACACTTCAGCCTTCTGTTGACTTAATGGTTAATAACTACATCTGTTGTAGATAGCACTGCTAAACATTGGTGCAGTGCCTTACTTGTGACTGTTAAATTGCAGGTTAAGGCAATTTGCTCCCTTTCGAGTAAACCTAAAATGCGCTCATGGTTGTCTCTTGCTACCACTGGTAACTGATGCAAACCTCGAAGCGCCATGCGGTCTAAAGCTTCAGATAAGGGTTCATCCCTCCAAGCATAAAGAATTTCAGTGGTACAAATATCTAAAAGAGTTTGACTAGATAAATTACTCTGAATTTCAGTTGGCAAATTCTGGTAATTTTGCCAAAGGCGGAGGTTACGGTTAATATCTTCTAGAGAGATAATACCAACTAATTGCTCAAGTTCATCAATTACTAAAGCACTAGAACAGCGATCGCGCAGCATCTCCTTCGCGGCTTCTAATACTCCTAACTTTGTCGGCAACTTTTTCGGACAAGTTAGCATTGCATCTTCTACTAAAATTTCCTGCAACATATCTGTCTTCTCGTCTTTTAATTCCGAAAGACCGATTTGTTGCAGATTAGAATTAGAATTAAAATTTGGCTTGATTCGTTCTATCAACCAAACACTTAAACCCACCGCTGCCATTAAAGGTAAAACAATCCGGTAATCGCGGGTTAATTCAAATAGCATAATAATTGATGTTAAGGGCGCTCTGACACTAGCAGCGAGAACAGCGGCCATTCCTACCATTGCATAGGCGGGAGGTGCAGCCATTTGTGCGCCAATTGTAGGAGCGATCGCAGCGACAATTTTGGCATAAGCTGAACCAAAAGAAGCACCCAGAAACATCGCGGGAGCAAATACACCACCGACAAAACCACTACCAGCAGAAATTGCTGTCATCAGCAATTTGATCACCAAAAGTATCAGTAATAAAGGTAGAGAAAACTCCACATCTTGCAGCATGGCCTGGACAGTGCCATAACCAATGCCCAAAATTTGGGGGAAATATATAGCTACTACGCCGATAATTACCCCACCAATAATTGGATGTATGGGCTTAGGAATTCTTCCTACAAAGCCCAACATCGGAATGCGTCCAGCAAAGCAGGCTTTTGCTAACCGCATAGATTCTGTATAAGTTAGGGAAACTAAACTTGCTCCTAAACCTAAACCTAAATAAATTGGCAACTCTAAAAAAGGACTGCGGACTTGATATACAGGTAAAGCAAAAGCAGGTTGTGCGCCTAAACCAATTTGAGCAATTAACGCTGCTACCACTGCGGCTAACAACACCACACTTACAGCAGAGGTGGCAAAAGATGTAGCGCCCATCACCACTTCTAAAGCAAAAAACACTCCTGCGATCGGAGCATTAAAGCCAGCTGCTAAACCAGCCGCCGCACCAGCGCTTAAAAGCAAACGCTGTTGCTCTTGGGATACTTGTAAAACTAGAGATAATAACATCCCAAAATTGGCACCAATTTCTACACTTGGCCCCTCAGGCCCCAAAGAAGCACCACTCCCCAAAGACACCGATGCTGCCAACATTTTGGTGACTGGACGTAGTGGCTGCCGAATTTCTTTGCCCTGAGAAGCTGCAATCAAAGATGAAAGTCCAGGGCCAAAATCTTGAGTGCGCCAGCGCATCAAGCCAACAATCAAGCCGCCAACTGTGGGAACGCAAGCTAAAGTCCAAGCACCCCAGACCCCAATAGTGCCCATAAAATTTTCCAGCATCAAATCATGAATCAGCTGGATTAAATAGTGAAAGGTCACTACACCCATACCCGTACCGCTACCAATTAGTACTGCTAAAAGTAGCACTACGGTTTCTATGGATGGTTGAAAACGGTTAATTAAGTGAGCTAAACGAGTAGTCACAGAAGGAAAGGCAGGTGTTTCCGTTACCTTCCTCAGTTCAGTAGGAGGCAAGAGAGTCATTGAGCGGCCAGGTAAATGTAAGAAAAAATTTAAATTTTTATCTGTTACTTCTCATTGTGAGCCATGATTTAGCAACCAGACAAGTATCCTTGATCAGCTTAATTTACAAATTTTTAGTTAAAAAAATTTCACTGTGCAAAATTTTGATGAGGAGAATGGTTAAATAGGACAGAATTATTATTTAATGGTCAACTAGCGGTGGTGCAGTGCTATTCAGTCAGAACTCCTTTTCAGGAAAAAAATACGCTAGATATGGACTTGGTGGTTAAGCCAGGTTAGACAGTAATGAGAAGTCATCTTTTACTAAATCTAGCTATACTCGTGGTGCGACTATAATAACCATCCTGAGTAAGAAGTACACTATATGTATGATTAATGACTGATGTCAGTTCACAAGCGTGAGTCTACTAAGTATTGATCGGGAATTCAATATAACTATTGTTTATAGAGCGAGTCAATGGACTAGGCGGTAGTATTAAATGAATATACACACTTTTGATAATCATTATGTTACTTGTCCAATTTGCCAAAGAAATGCCACGCCGAAAAAAATTAAGACGTGCATTGGCTTGTTTAGTTGTCCCTATTGCCAAGAAAAACTTGTAGTTTGCCAAAGCGGTCATTACGTCCGCGATCCGTTTACGCTGAGACAGATGATGATCTCTTCGTCACTACGCCGCCAAAGCAGCCCTTTAGCGAGAATTATCCGAGATTTCGTCTTCCTGAAGCGTCCTGTAGTAGCAATGGCTGTAGGAGGTATCATTCTCTTAAGTATGCTTGCTATTACTCAGCAGAATACAAGTAGCGAACAGGAAAACTTTCCCCAAATAGAGAAAATAGATAAAAAAATTCAGTAAGCTTATTTACTGGTATAAATTATACTATCATAAACTTCTGGTAATCGGAAAATAAAGTATAACATTAATCACACCGTATGCTACCTCTGTTAGAGATAGTATACGGTTTCATTTTGGTAGGAGGTTGGGGATTGGAGACTAGGGACTAGGGACTAGGGACTAGGGACTGGGAATTGAGGGATGAGGAAAATTACTCATTACTCATTACTCATTACCAATGCCCCATGCCCCATGCTCATCTTTAAAAGTAAAAAGCTAATGACTAATTGCACCTTTAGCCATTAGCAATTCTTTATTACCTGTTATCCATTGCTGGGATGACTACAAGTTTTAACTGGCGAATTCCGCACGCAATTGATTAACAACTCGATCTAGTCCGACGGAATGGGCAGCTTTGAATAATAACCGATCGCCTTCTTGGACAAATGTCTTTAATCTGGCTACTAATTCCGCATGGCTGGTAAAGCATTCTGAGGGAATGCCTTCGGCGCTTTTGGCGATCGCTTCGGCATCTTGTCCATCGACTAAGACTAATAAGCCGTCTAATTTCAACTTTTGTACTGTCTCACCAACTCGCTGGTGCAGTTGTGGCGATCGCTCTCCTAATTCTTTCATTGCACCTAAAACAGCTATTTTGCGTTTTCCGGGTGTGTCTGCTAATAATTGGAGTGCTGCTAACATAGCTTCTGGTGCAGCATTGTAAGTTTCATCTAAGATTACCACGTCATTGGGCAAGGCAAAACGTTGCGATCGCCCGGTGGGCATATCAACATTTACACCCGCTTGTAAAGATGTCCAATCAATTCCTACTACCTTAGCTACAGCTAAAGCTGCCAAGAAATTTGTGACATTGTGACGACCAGGGAGGGGTAGAGGTAGTTGGATATCTTCTATTGCCAGTGTTTCATTATCAATTATTTGCCCGGAAATATCGCCGCCAGATAAGCCGTAGGTGATGACTTTTCCCTGCCAAACTTTGGTTGCTGTGGAAATTAATAGTGGATTATCTTGGTTGAGAATAGCAACGCTATCCTTGGGCATTTCGGCTAATAATTCACATTTTGCCTGAGCGATCGCAGCTTCGGAACCGAGTAATTCAATATGTGCTGTGCCGACATTGGTAATTACTCCAATTGTGGGATTGGCGATGTGGGTTAGTTCGGCAATCTGTCCTTTACCCCGCATAGCCATTTCAATCACAGCGTAATCATGTTCTGGGCTAAGTTCTAGGAGCGTTTTCGGCACACCAATTTCGTTATTAAAATTGCCGTAAGTCTTATGCACACGTCCCTTTGTTGCCAAAACTGCGGCAATGAGTTCCTTGGTTGTAGTTTTACCCACAGAACCAGTTACCCCAATCACCGGAATTTGCCAGCGATCGCGCCACCAACGGGCAATTTTCTGATAGGCTTCTAGAGTATTTTTGACTTGTAAAGCCGGAAACCCAGGATTTTCATAATCAAAATCAACAATAGCCGCGATCGCACCTTTAGCGATCGCAGTAGCAACAAACTCGTGCCCATCAAACTTTTCACCTCGCAAAGCCACAAACACTTCACCTGGCTTAATCAGCCGAGTGTCTGTTTGGATACTGCTGCCTAATTGTGTTAAAGCGGCTGCTGATAAGTTGACAGGCTGGGCTAAAAGAATTTCAACCAGTTGATTTAAAGTGGCAGAACAAGGCATAAAAGTGAAAATTGTCCCCAAGAATAAATTATTGAAATTTTAGTAGTAAAAAGTCTGAAGGTGACAAATATTTTTGGGGATTGGGGACTGGGGATTGGCGATTGGCGATTGGGGACTGGGGATTGGCGATTGGCGATTGGGGATTGGCGATTGGGGTAAAGGGTAAAGGGGAATAACAAACAGCAAATGACGAATGACGAATGACGAATGACGAATGACAAATGACGAATGACGAATGACAAATGACAATTACCCATTACCACATCCGAAAAAATGATACTATGCTGTCGGAAGGCTGTGACTTCGTGTGTGCATTGATTAATGAAAAACTCCAGCCACAAGGGGAAGAAGTTTCCAATGCCCAATGCCCAATGCCCCAAGCGGCGGGGCAGGTATTCCTCTCCACTTAAGGATCGGAGTTTCCCGCCGCTTTCCATGAATATTAGCGAAAGGTAGCGGAATTATGCTTTGTATAGAAGATCTGCTGACTCTGGAACTATTTAAAACTTTGCCACGGAACCGTCTGGATTGGATATGCGATCGCTCTCAAATACTTGACCTCAGTACTGATGAAATATTGGTATCTGAAGGCGATCCTGCACGTGGTTTTTTCATTATGTTGTCTGGGCGGATGGGATTGACAAGGCGCAGTGATGGGATGGAAATGCCCATCGGACAGCACGAAGCCCCTAGCTTTTTTGGAGAGATCCCCATCTTGACAGGCGATCCTAATCCAGTGACAGTACGCGCCCTGACTGACTGTCATCTGTATCAACTATCAAGTGAAGATTTCCTGACATTACTGCATGAGTGTCGCAACTTTGAGCAGGTGATTTTTAAAACCGTCGCCAAGCGATCGCGTGGATTAGAATCCTTCATCCGCAATCGGGAAAAAATGGCGGCTTTAGGTACTCTAGCAGCAGGATTAGCCCACGAACTGAATAATCCAGCCGCAGCCTTAGTTCGCGCTTTGCGGGATATTACCCCAGCATTACTGGAACTGCAACGCATGAATCTGGTGTATGGACAGCACCAAGTTGATGCAGAACATACCGCACAATGGATTAAAGCCCGAGATGAGGGGTATGAGACAATTACCCACAAGCGGATCGATCCGATGAAATTGAGCGATCGCGAAGATGAATTGCTTGATTGGTTAGAAGATTATGGTGTAGAAGATGCGTGGAAACTTGCAGGGCCGTTAGCTGAAGGGGGTACCGCAATTACCACACTAGAAGAATTAACTGCACGCTGGCAGGATGATCAAACAGAAATGGGTACTATGGGCTTGCGTTGGTTAGCCCTTTCTTTTGAAGTCATGTCTATGATTAGCAGTGGTTTACGTGGTGCAGAAAGGATTGCGGAACTAGTGCAGTCAATGAAGTCTTATTCCCATTTAGATCAGGGTGCAAGACAATTAGTTGATATACATGAAGGTTTAGAAGATACCTTACGATTATTCTCATACAAAATAAAAAATGGCGTAGAAATTCGCAGGTCGTATAGTCCTGATATTCCTAAAATTTGGGCTTATGGCAGCGAATTAAATCAGGTGTGGACAAATTTGATTGATAACGCCATTGATGCCATGAACGAAAAAGGCATATTAGAAATTGTGACAACTCCCTATAGCGATCGCATCGAAGTCCAAATTATAGACTCCGGATCGGGTATTCCACAAGAGATTAAATCACGAATTTTCGAGCCATTTTTCACCACCAAAGCTGTTGGTAAAGGTTCCGGCTTAGGCTTAGAAGTAGTACGCCGCATCGTCGAAATCCGCCATCAAGGAAGCATTACAGTCGATTCCCAACCAGGGAAAACGCAATTTACTATTTGTCTCCCGATTGCTTGAGATTGGGGATTGGGGATTGGGGAACTCGGGGCCCCCTCTGGGGATAAGGGGTAATGGGGACTGGGGACTGGGGAGATGAGGGGGATGAAGGGATAAGGGAGATAAATGTTTATTACCAATTACCAATGACAAATGACAAATGACAAATAACAAATAACAAATGACAAATGACAAATGACAAACGCGTAAAATTTTTGGCGTTGCATAATAGAGGGATGAATTTAGGTGCGCTACTGTGAATTGTCCATACTGCGGCTCTACTGAGATTAGGAAAAATGGCTGGCGACGAGGTAAACAGAATCACATCTGTACTAATTGCGATCGCCAATTCATTGATATCTACAGCCCACCAAAAGGATACTCAGATGAGAAGAAAGTAGAATGCTTAAAAGCATACGTTAATGGTGCAGGCTTTAGAGCAATTGAACGTCAAACAGGGATTCATCACACGACGATAATTAACTGGGTAAAACAAATCGGCGAAAAGTTGCCGGAGGCACCGCCAACAGATAAAATACCATCCGTTGGGGAATTAGATGAACTAGAAACTTTTGTGCGGTCAAAAAAAACAAAATTTGGATATGGACGGCGTTAGACCACTTTAATAGGGGAATTTTGGCTTGGGTTGTAGGAGACCATAGTGCAGAAACCTTTAAACCTTTATGGAATATTGTTAGCCTCTGGGGATGCTATTTTTACGTCACAGATGGATGGCCTGTTTACGCTAGTTTCATTAACCCAGGAGACCATATTATTAGCAAAACATATATGACACGAGTAGAAGGAGAAAATACACGTTTACGCCATTATCTGGCACGTCTACATCGCAAAACATTATGTTACTCCAAATCTGTAGATATGCTTAAGCTATCAATTAAATTGTTACTACATTACCTGAAGTATGGAGAAATACCCGTATTTAGCTAATTCATCCCGCATTTATGCAACGCCAAATTTTTTATTGGTTGTGCTGTTTGGGCGTATAAAGGATGGGTGGGTGAACTCTATCCTTCAGGTACTCGCACAGCTGAGTTTCTTTCTCTCTACAGTCGCCGCTTCACAACTGTGGAGGGAAATACTACTTTCTACGCTATCCCTAATCAGGAAACTGTCACTCGCTGGGCGACGGAAACACCACCAGGGTTTGAATTCTGTTTGAAATTACCACGTGATATTACCCATCAAGGTTTGTTGCAACCATATATCCCTGCGGCTTTACAATTTCTGGAAAATATGCGTCCTTTGGGTAAGCATCTTGGGCCGATATTTGCTCAATTACCGCCCAGTTACGCACCTATATTAATAGAAGATTTGGCTACTTTTTTAGAAGCCTGGCCACATACAGTTGCACCCCTAGCGCTAGAAGTTCGCCATCCGGATTGGTTTAAGGAACCTCATGCTAGTAATTTGACGGCGCTGTTAGAAAAGCTCAATGTTGGTAGAGTACTGTTAGACTCGCGCCCCATCTACACTGGAGATGATGATCCTCAGCTAAATTCAGAACGACGCAAACCGAAATTACCAGTACAATTTAGCGTCACAGCACCTTTTACCCTAATTCGCTTTATCTCACACCCGAATTTACCTGTGAATCAGCCGTTTATGGAAGAGTGGGTAACGCAGATTCAACAGTGGTTACAGGTGGGAGTGCAGATTTATTTCTTTGTTCATTGTCCTATAGAAGAGCGATCGCCTAGCACAGCCCGTCACTTCCAAAATTTACTAGAACAGAATGGTGTCGCAGTTCCTCCCCTACCTTGGAACAACCTTGATCGCCCACCTAACCAGCTCAGTTTATGGGATTTGTAATGCTGTAGGGGCACGGCACCTGCAAAATATTTGATATATCAAAAGATTGTGGATGCCGTGCCCCTACCCATCTGTCGCGTTCTTTGTTCAAAATGGTATTAAAACTGGAACATTCCTCTCTCTGGTTTTTCTGGAATTACGGCATAAGCATCTATTTCAAATAACATACCGTCAAGTGCTAATCTCGGAACAGGAATCAGAGTGTTTGCTGGTGGATTATTCCCCCATATATTAGCAATTTCACGTCCTAAAGGTATTAATTTTTCTTGGGTGTGATTAACTATAAGTACGGTAGTTTTAGCTACATCTTCTGGTTTTGCACCCACCGCTTGTAAGGCAAAGCGGAGGTTCTTAAAAGCCTGTACTAACTGTGCTTCATATTCATTTGAAACAAGATTTCCTTGCAAATCTGAACCAAATTGACCAGAAATATAAACAGTTTTTGCCCTTGCTGATGTAACAGCTATATGGCTATAGCCATTTCGGGGTGCATTATATAGCGTTGGTGGATTTACCAGTTTCACATCTTTGTTTTCATGAGCATTCACTGCAGTTTGTGTTCCTGCTACAAAGGTGGTGCCTAATCCTGCACCACCCAGCCACAAAAGTGCATTGCGTCGCGATAATTTGGTTACTAATGAATTTACAGCACTGGTAATACGCTGAGTCATTAAAGCTCCTTAAATTAGTAAGTCAGTAAGTCAGCAATTGAACGTAACAATATTTAGAAAGATAACTTGAAAAAGCTTTACTTTTTCTTATTTAAAACTTTACATATTGCTTTAATCAAGCGTACTTACTTACGAAAAACCTATTACATATCAAGCATAAAATGAAACCGAATAATAGTAAAGTAAAAACTATTCAAGGACAGTTGAAAATATAATTTTCAGCACTGACAAGTTTATTTGAATAATTCAAAAACTCTGTAAAAAAATCACTCTGTAAAAAGAAAAATCATGATCTAAATTCTTGCTGCTGTTACCCATTGCTTAATCTCATTAATTGTGATGAGTTTTTAGATACCGGACTTCTTCAAGAAGTCCGGTATCTGACCACCACCAACTTCTTACAAGCAGCAGATATAGCAGATGCTGGTTGGATTTTCTTACGTCAACTCAAGACCGAAATATAAGTTAAGTGTTCAAGATAGATGTTGGGCTGCGCTGCGCTTAACCCAACCTACTAATCTGGTGATAACTTCAGGTAATGGGAAAAAGTACTATTGCTAAAATTGGTAACTTTGGGGATGTCATTATCATAGATTTGCGCTAGAAAGAGAGAGCTTATACAAGAAATTCAAACTAATGTCAAAAAAGATAATTATTTTTCTTAAACAAGATTCTGGGGCGGTTTAAATGTCATCGGAAACTAGTTTCTTGATTTCTAACTCTAGTTTGCAAGTTGCCAGTGATATTAATGCAATCACAATAGTATTGGATTGGTTCGATCAATTCAACTGCTCACCTTTAACCAATCGGGTATGGATAGAAGGACAAACAGGTTTGATTGAAGGCTTTACAAATGTGGTACGCCATGCCCATAAACACCTTAGCCCCCAAACTCCTATTGATTTGTCCGTCCAAATTTCTGCTGAGTATTTTCAGCTTTGTATCTGGGATCGCGGCGATATTTTCAATTTAGAAACGGCTTTGGAAAAGCTTAGCGAACAAACTAGCAATCAGACTTTCAATCCTTTAGATCAAGAAGCTCATTGGGGGTGTATATTCTTACTCAAACTCAGAGATAAATATAGCTGGAAGATTAGCTATACTCGCGATTTTGATGCTAGAAATTGTTTATTACTACGGAAAGAGCTAGTACCGCAAAGCGGAATTGAAAATTCAAAATTCAAAATTCAAAATTAATGCAGCGTAAGAGTTTATTTCCGCCGTACTGTACTACTTACTTAAATAGATTGCTAGCTGATTTCGTCTTGTTGTTTATTTTTAACGAAACATTTCTGTAACTAAAATTATGACTAACAAATTAAAAGTTATTCAGCCTCAGGGAATTTTTGATGGGAGAAATGGGAGAAAACTTTGCGAAGAGATGAGCAAAGTAATGGCAGATGGTGTCAAAACCATTGTGCTAGATTTTCAAGATGTTACTTTTATGGACAGTTCTGGATTTGGCACTTTATTGTTAACACTAAAAATTGTGCGTCAACAACAGGGTAGGCTGGTACTTTGTGCCATCAACGAGCAAATTAAAATGATTCTAGATTTGAGTGATACAACTCAGGTTTTTGAAGTATTTCCTAATCAAGCGTCATTTATGCAGGAAGTCACTCAGTACCAAACTTGATTTCTATTAAAGAGCAGTCATCTGTAAATATTTGGCTACTCGTATTAATTTTTATATATTCTAAAATTGCGTCTATGTCTAATTGTAATGATTGATTATTCTTAGTTAATAAATCAATAAAGCCATTCAAGTTCAATAGTAAACCATCATGCTTTTCAACTTCATAAACTCCATCACTAAAAACATAGAGTTTACTAGTAGCTTGAATGTCACATACATCGTTGTAATATTTTGGTTCTGGTGATACGCCAATTGGCAGACTACGGGTAACCAATTTTTTCACCTCTAAACCAGAATCAGCGCCAGCAGGTTTGGAAAGCAATAAAGCTGGAGGATGTCCGGCGCTAGCGTATGTTAGTTGATAAGAACTACGATTAAAAACTCCATACCAAATGGTAAAGTACTGAAAATTTTGCTGATCCATTTGAAAGAAATTGTTCAAATCTTGCAGCACTTGACATGGTTCATAGAGACTAGCATGGGGCAAAGAATGCGATCGCAACATATTATGCACTGAAATTGAAGGTAGTGCCGCAGCTAAACCATGTCCGGAAACATCTAGCAGGTAAATTACCAAGTGATCGTCATCTAGCCAGTAGTAATCAAAGCAATCACCACCTAATTGACTAGATGGGAAAAATCTGGAGTTGATGGTGACTAATCCCGTCATTTGTGCGGGTAAAAGAGATTTGACATAATCAGCAGCTTCGCTCAACTCGGTTTCTAAAAGCTGTTTTTGGATTTGTAAATCTTTAGCTAATTTCTGCAGTTCTTGATTCGCTTGATATAGTCTCAATCCGGCTCTGACTCTGGCTTTTAATTCGCTCACCTCAATCGGTTTGCTCAAAAAATCATCTGCACCAGTATCTAAACCTTGTACTCTGTCTTCAACCGCCTTGCGTGATGTCAGCAGAATAAAAAAGCTATGGGATAGCGATGGTTCAGATTTAATTTTGCGACATACTTCTAAACCATCCATTTCCTCCATTTGCCAATCACAGATAATGATTGCAGGACGGTATTTTTCAGCTTGTTCTAGTCCCTGTTCACCACTAGAAGCGAGAATCACTTCATGTTCACTATCTTGCAGGGCTTGCTTTAAAATCAGTTGAATCACCCGATCATCATCAATTACTAATATTTTGATTTTGGTATTCGATATTTCATCCATTTGTGTACTGAGGGCTGGGGAATGAGTAATGAGTAATGAGTAATGAGTAATGAGTAATGGGCAATAAGGAAGCAAGAATAATCAATAATCTTTGACTCTTGTACAGACGCGATTAATTGCGTCTCTTTGACTCTTGACAAATATTCCATCATTCCTATCATTTGGGGAATGATGGCTGGAAAACTTGCTGAGTAACGAGTAAAAATACTAATTTTTAGTCTCTACTTAGTTAGTATTCCCTGAAGTACTGCGATCGCACTCTGATATTCAATCTCTAGTTGATTAACCAACCCAGATAGTTGATCCCATGATTGCTCTTTGGCAGATGTTTCTAGGGTTTCACAAATTTTGCCTAAATTAACAGCACCAATACTAACACTAGGCGATCGCAAAGCATGAGCTGCTTTTTGTAACTTTGGGCGCTCTTTTTCAATCAGAGCATCTTTCATTGCCTGGATTCTTGTGGGGGTATCTTCTAGGTAAACCTCGATTAGTTCCGCAACTAGGCGATCGCCTTCACTACCGCCTAGGCTTTGCAATTCTTGCAAAATACTCAGATCAATAGCTGCGACTAAATTCATCTCCAGGGGTGGAGGTGGTAAGACTAACTCAGCAGGTAAAGGAGTAGGTACAGCAGGTTGGGAAACTTGATAATGCTGAGTTACAAATTTGTTGAGAACTGCTTCTAGCGCCTCTAAATGAATCGGCTTACTGACATAATCATCCATCCCCACAGATAAACATTCTTGCCTATCTTCTGGACGTGCATGGGCTGTCATGGCAATTATCCAGGGTTGATTCGCCTGAGAAAAATCCCCACGAATCCGGGAAGTTGTCTCCCAACCGTCCATTTCTGGCATTTGAATGTCCATAAACACGACATCATAGAGTTGCCGTTGCAAGGATTCTAGAGCTTCTCTGCCATTATTAGCGATATCTGCCCGATAACCCAGCCGATCCAGCATTTTCAGGGCTATTTTCTGATTCACCAACACATCCTCAACCAGCAGAATCTTCAAGTTTGAGCTTTGGGCAATCTGGGTATCAATTGTTGAGATCTGGGATGTAGACAGACGGGAGTAAGAAGGTATATTAAGCTTGCCATCAACCCGGCGCGTAGACCAACTACCACGGACAATTTGTAGTAATGTGTTATGCAACTGATACTGGCGCACAGGTTTATTTAAAAAGGCAGTAAACTCAGTGGCTATCTCCTTCACCTCTAAAGTTTGCTTGCTTTTGGCACTCAACATTACCAAAGCTAGATGCTGCTGTTTGTGTAAACTGCGAATTTTACTCGTCAGTTCGCGGGTGTTAATGTTAGGGCTATCAATATCTAATATTGCTATGTCAAAGGCATCTTGCCGCATTAAATCTAGTGCAGCCTCACTCGATTCTACGGCTTGAACATCGACACCCAAGGTCTGAAGTTGCCAAGTGAAGCATTTCCGTAAATTATTGTTATTAGCTACTAATATTAATTGCTTGCCTACCAGCTCTGGATACAGGAAAGTACTTTCGACAGTAGCAGGATCAACTTGTAATTTGGCTGTGAAATAGAAAGTAGAACCTCTACCTGCTTCGCTTTCTACCCACATTCTGCCGCCCATAATTTCGCTCAGACGCTTGCTAATAGCTAATCCCAAGCCAGTACCGCCATAACGCCGTGCCATAGAAGCATCAACTTGGCTAAAAGGTTTGAATAACCGATGCAAGCGATCGCCTGGGATACCGATACCTGTATCTGTAACAGCAAATTGAAATTCGTAATATACATGATCGGGATTTTTAATTACCCGCTTGGGTATCTGTCTTTGCACGGCGATGGAGACAATTATTTCACCATTATTGGTAAATTTGACGGCATTGCTAACTAAATTCCAAAGAACTTGGCGCAGACGCGTAATATCACCAATAATTAAAGTCGGCGTATGCCATGCCAGTTGATACATCAATTCAATACCTTTGGCAGCAGCCTGAGGTGCAAGTAAATCTAAAGCTTCTTCTACACAGACTTGCAAGTCAAAGGGCTGTTCTTCTAACTCTAAATTGTTAGACTCTATTTTAGAAAAGTCGAGAATATCATTAATAATTGTCATTAAGGCATCGCCACTATTGCGGATAGTTTCCACATAGTCGCGTTGCTCTGGTTTGAGGGAAGTATCTAACAACAATCCCGTCATCCCAATCACCGCATTCATGGGGGTACGAATTTCGTGACTCATGGTGGCGAGGAAATTACTCTTCGCCATATTCGCTGTTTCTGCGGCTTGCTTGGCAATAGTTAACTCTTCATTCTGCTGTGCTAACAAATTGGCTTGATGAATTTCTTGATCTAGCAATTGTGCTTGAGTTAGCGCAATACCCATTTGCGCTGCGAGGTGGGTAAGCAAATCTAACTCTAATTCCGTCCATTCTCTGGGGCGATCGCACTGATGAATGATTAACAAACCCCACAAATTATCTCGTAGCAGAATTGGCACAACCAGATTCGCTTTTACTGGGCAATCCTTTGTCCGACAAGGTTTTGCTTCTGTCTGCACCAAATCAGAAATGATCGTTATTTGCCCTTGACTATAAAATTCTAGATATTTCTTTTGCAGACAAGTATCACAAACATCGTTTTCTAAAACAGCCGCCCATTGCGGTACTACAGCTTCTTGAACAACTTTGCCAGAACCATCAGGATTAATTTGGAAGATGAGGACGCGATCGGCCTGTAAAATTCGTTGTACTTCTGTTACCGTTGTTTGCAGAATTTTTTCCCATTGCAACGACTGACGAATTTCTTCAGTAATTTGCTTGAGCAGCAACACGCGTTGATATTGTTGCTGTAATAATGCTTCTGCGTTTTTGCGTTCAGTAATATCGAGATGCGTTCCCACCATTCTCAGAGGTTTTCCTTGAGAATCGTGACTTACCAACTTACCCCGATCCAGAATCCACTTCCATGTTCCAGATTTCGTTAAAAAGCGAGCTTCTGCTTCATAAAAAGGGGTTCTACCCTTGAAATGCGCTATGAGTCGTTGGTGCATTATTGGTAGATCCTCTGGATGAATCAACCTATTTTTGACTTTAATCGTATTTTCGATTTCTTCTGGCTCATAACCCAGCATTGTCGCCCAGCGTGGGCTACGATACACTTCTCCAGTTGCTAAATTCCAGTCCCAAAGTCCTTCATCTACCGAATCCAGAGCCAATTTTAAGCGTTCTTCACTCAGTCTGAGAGCATTTTCCGATTGCTTCCGTAATGTGATGTCGCTATATTTCCACAAATGACCATAAAATTTGTGATCAACCACAATCGGAATGTACTCTTGTTCAAAAGTCCTTCCATCCAAGAGTTGCCATTCTTGATTGAGAACTATTTCACCCTGGCTAACAATCTCATCTAGGCGTTGGGCATATTTCTCTGGTTCTTTAAATAGTTGTTTGGCTGTTTGTGCTACTTGCCGACAATCAAGTCCATGTAAAGCTTCTGGAGATTGGGGAATACCAAATTGATGACACAATTCCTGATTTACTAAGACAATCTGTCGGTTATCATCTTCTAGCAGCACACCCAGCTGTAAACTATCAATTAACGTTCGTAATCGAGAAGCTGTAGCTCTTAATTCTGCGCGCTGAGATGTGAGTCTTGTAGTGAGTTTTTGGGCATCTGTCAAGGCTGAATTTTTCGCTTGTAAAAGAAACAGATAATCAGAAATCGAATCGTATAAAGGAAAATCGTTAAGAGTGAGATCCAGCTTTTTGATATTAGCAATATCAGTAATCCAGGGAGAACCCAAAAAGAGCAGATGATTTGATTTCTCGAGATATACCATCTGCCCCTTGAGTTGCATTTCTCGATGATGCGATTGCAATAAAAATAGCGATCGCGTTTGCTGACAAATAGCTGTAAAGCTACTTGGGCATTTGGGGCGATTAATTTGAAAATGTTCTTCTAGGGAACTATCTAAAATTGCGATCGGTTCTAATATGCGCTGCAACACCTTACCTACCTGGACAATCTTCATGTGTTGATCGATTACCAGATGGAAGGGAAATAATGCAGCAATTTGTTCAGGCGCAAGACTGAATTGTTCTAACTCGATAGCCCGATCATTTGTCATAGGAGTGAGAATTTTCGTATTCAACAGAGAAGATATCGTGGGTAGCTCCTTGTTCTTTAAAACTGGTTTGGGTAACATCTATCTTGGTACCAAAGCGTTTTCCTAAACCGTGGAGTAACCCAATTACCATAGGAGCCAATCCTGACCTTGTAGATTGGTAATGCAGCTCAACAGACTGATCTGTGGCTTGTTCGCAGTCAAATGAGGGTGGACGCAGTTGCGAAAAACTCAAGCCTACCCTGGCATGGAGATTGTCGAGATTTTCCATAAACTGAGGTAAGGAATCACCTGCACTGTCTAATAAGTCACCATAGCCTTCTTCTGCTGTGTATGTTACCCAGTATTCGCCAAAAGCTATAAGGAGTTCTGCGGCTGGTTGATTCAGCACTTCACTAGCGGCTGCGACTAAACGATAGGTAACATCATCAGAGTAAGAATCCATACCTATAAAAAAGTCAATATCCTCCAGGTCAGCCTTTTTCTTAATGGCTTCCCAGGTATCTTCACCGTGGTATTTGCAAATCATGTCTTGAACTGCTTTGTTGACTAGACCATACATCTGCTTAACTCCTAGATACAAAAAATACTTTAATTTGGGTGCTAGAAATCGTCAAAATAGGAAATAGTTTAATGGTTATGTTGCAGAAAATTAGGAATAAAAAAATGGCATAACCATTGCCTTGTCAGCTTTTTAGCTTTCTACTAGATATTGGTAATCGTGATTTTGCTTCAACTTGTTCAGTGT
The DNA here is from genome assembly GCA_002368155.1 of Nostoc carneum NIES-2107. Classification (GTDB taxonomy): domain Bacteria; phylum Cyanobacteriota; class Cyanobacteriia; order Cyanobacteriales; family Nostocaceae; genus Aulosira; species Aulosira carnea. The sequence continues at coordinate 2,898,150 of AP018180.1, read as the reverse complement.
ATATACTGATAAGAAGCCGACCAATATTGATATGCTATTTTATACAAAAAACTTGCGATCGCCTACTTCTTTTACGTAGAAGTAGAATTTATTTTTCCCTTGCACCTAGCAGCACTTGACTGAATTTGCTTTAAACACACTTACCTGAAAAGGAAACAGGAAACTATAGAGAATTGAAAAATAAAATCAGATAATGAAAAAACTTCAGTACTAAAACACCTACGTAGATTTAAAAATCTCATATGAATTTGTACAAGTTTTGAAATTAGTTATTGAAGCTTTTCATAGAAGAATCTGATTTAAAAATTTCATTTTAATTAGATAACGATATCTTAATAAATAATATTTATTTAATATATTTGGCTCTCAATCTGTGCAATTGCATCAAATAATACAGATATTCATTTAATATCAATCTACTAAGATCATGTAGCGTATGCATCAGTATAATTGCAAGATATAAATTAAGAATTAAATTGTGTATATTTTGATTAAAATAAGCTTGTGATTTAGAGAATTGAGGCAGTAAAGTACTTTAAAGTTGAAGCAAATTACCCGATGAGATAAATTGCAGCTACACTGACCATCTCTTAGGACAAAATACTTGCAACTATGTGTACACCCATCATTGCAATCGTGTTGAGATGACCCCAAGCATTACAGATTCGACAGTTAAGGCCGCGATCGCAGCTATTGCATCGGAGTCAGCAACGACACAAGAGAAAATCGAAATGTTGATTGAACTGGCACATGGTTTACAGAAAAAACCTAAAACTCCTCAAGATTTATGGAGTACAGTTGATCTGTATAAACGAGCTTGCGAAATGTGTGGGGACGATTATCCGCTACTGAAAGCTAGGGCTAAGGTGGGTATAGCTGGTGCTTTGAAATCAATTCCTGATGAAGGGACAGAATTACTACTACAAGCAAAAGCAGCTTATACAGAAGCATTACCAATTTTGCAACAATTAGCTTCTAAAGAAGAAATAGCGGAAGCACAGATGAATTTAGGGCTAGTGTTGCAATCTCTCGTACCTTTTAATTTAGCCCAAATTGCCGATAGCATTAAAGCTTATCAAGATGCATTGCGGGTATTTAATTCCGAGAAATACCCAGAAGAATACGCAATTTTACACAATAATATTGCAATTGCTTACCTGTCAATTTCTACGGGAATGGAACAAAAGCAATTGTGTGAAGGTTTAGCTGTACAAACATTTGAAGCAGCACTGAAGCAGATAAACCTGATTGAAAATCCCCGAGAATATGCGATGTTGCAAAATAATTTAGGGAATGCTTTGCAATATCTCCAGAGTACCCATCCTATAGAGAATAATTTACGAGCGATCGCGGCTTACGATGAAGCATTAAAAGTGCGTAATTCTCACGATACACCGTTAGAATATGCTAACACAATTTCTAACAAAGCTAACGCCCTGTTTAATCTACCGGATGATTCAGAAAAACCAGAAAAAGGAAATCCCCAAAATTTAGTAAAAGCACGTGCTTACTATCAAGAAGCTTGGGAAATATTCACAGAATATCAACAATTAGAACAAGCACAAGTTGTAGCCCAAGCCCTGCAAGAACTGGAAATAGAACTGAAACTACAACAGGAGAAACTTGATAATTAGGGACTTCCAAGCAATAAAATTCTATCGCTATCGTTGACTGTTGACTGTTACGACTTAAAGCACAATAATTTATTGTTTGGATTTGTCTAAATGCTTTCTCACTGATTAATCGTTTCTCTACCCTGATGCTTCAGCAAGCTAAAGGGTAGAATTTTCAGTGTTTACGCCCAGAAACGCAAATCAGCACATTAAAGGAAAGTTGCTAGTGCTGATACAGTAGGGCTAAATGTTTGGTGAGAAAATACAAATGGCAAAATAATTTGTAATTGTTGACTCTGTTATACAAATTCAAATAATGTTTGCGACACATCAATATATTCTAGAGGGCAAGGCAATGCCTTGTACCTACAATCTGTCACATTCTTTTTTCAAATTGGTATTACAAATGTAATTACGAATTACGAATTACGAATTATTAATTACGTAGCTTGCTTCTCTCCAGAGGTGGGTATTACGAGTTAGCATTTTGTCAACAACTATCAGCATCCATCTGCGGTTAATGTACAACTCGATTAATATTACTCCTAACCCTTCATTACCGTCAGAAGCCACAGGAATTGCACCTAAATTACCTTTATCACCTGCAGGTGCAGAAGTGATTTTAGGTGCAACTCTAGAATCAGAAATATTCGTGATGCCTTTAGCACCGAGTCCCATGACAATGTTCGGCCCTCGGGGTGCTTGTTTAATGTCAGAAACTGGGCCATTGTGGGTATCTGATACAGGACATCATCGATTATTAGGATGGCGAAATTTACCAACTACAGATAATCAAAGTGCTGATTGGGTAATTGGACAACCAGACTTTTACCATGAAGGACAAAATGCTAAAGGAACACCAGGAAGAGCAACTGTTAGCGTCCCAACGGGGATTTGTCGCTGCGGTTCTGGATTAGCTGTCGCTGATGCTTGGAATCACCGAGTTTTAATTTGGAAAAATTTGCCAGAAGATAGCAATGTTCCAGCAGATTTGGTATTAGGACAAGCTAATTTTACCGATAATGAACCTAATCGAGGTCGTCAATCACCAGATGCAAATACGATGCACTGGCCCTATGGGGTTTTATATCATCAAGGCAAGCTATTTGTAGCTGACACTGGCAATCGTCGCTTGCTAATTTGGCAGCAATTACCTACAGAAAATGGTCAACCAGCCGATTTAGTGTTGGGGCAACCAGATATGATATCTCGTAATGAAAATTGTGGCGCTTCTCCGACTGCTGTGAGTATGCGCTGGTGTCACGATATTGCCTTTTGGGGAGACAATTTAGTTGTCAGCGATGCGGGTAATAATCGTGTGATGATTTGGCAAGGAATGCCGACAGAAAATAATACTCCTTGTGCAGTAGTATTGGGGCAAAAAGACTTTAATAATGTCGAGATGAATCAGGGAATTTATTTTCCCAGCGCCAGTAGTTTAAGTATGCCTTATGGAGTGGATGCGGCTGGTGATTGGTTAGTAGTTGCAGATACCGCTAACTCTCGCTTGCTAGGATGGAAAAAGCCAGAATCAATTTTATCACTGCAAGGTGCGACGGCAAATGCCTTGGCTGGTCAAGCTAATTTTAAAAATAAAGGTGAAAATCGAGATTTTGGATTACCGACAAGAGAAAGTTTAAATTGGTGTTACGGTATCAAGATTTGTGGTCAAACTGCGGTAATAGCTGATTCTGGAAATAACCGAATTTTGCTGTGGCGGTTTAATTATGGCGACTGAAGAAATTAGAGTTCGCGGTACTGTTCAGGGTGTAGGTTTTCGCCCTACCGTTTATCGGATTGCTAAAGCTTGCGATTTGCGGGGAGATGTTTGTAATGATGGACAAGGTGTGTTAATTCGCCTATCTGGTAGCGAAGCAGCCTTGGCAGAATTTATCGTCAAATTACAGCAAGAATGTCCACCATTAGCGAGAATTGAAGAAATCATCAGAACACCGCTTACAGAAGAATTGAATTTTGATGATTTTGCGATCGCCCATAGTGTTACTAATAAAATTAAAACAGCCATCTCCCCTGATGCGGCGATTTGTCCCCAATGTCAACAAGAAATTTTTGACCCTTTTAGCCGTTATTTTCGCTATCCCTTCACCAACTGTACCCATTGCGGCCCCAGATTGAGTATTATTCGCGCCATTCCCTATGACAGATGCAACACCAGTATGTCTGCATTTGCCATGTGTCCCCAATGCGAACAGGAATACCACGACATCGAAAATCGCCGCTTTCACGCCCAACCTGTAGCTTGCCATATCTGCGGCCCTACTGCTTGGTTAGAACGTGCGGATGGTAAATCAGTTACCGCTTCTATGTTCTCCATGTTAGATGATGTTGATGCCGTTTGTAGCCTATTGCAAAAAGGCGAGATTGTCGCCATTAAAGGCTTAAGCGGGATTCATTTAGCTTGTGATGCTACTCAAGAAGCCACAGTCCAAAAATTGCGTCAGCGTAAAAACCGCTATCATAAACCCTTTGCTTTAATGGCTAGGGATATCGATATCATTGCCCAATATTGCACTATCAGCCCCCAAGAACAAGAGTTATTAAGGAGTCCTGCTGCGCCGATTGTTTTGTTGCGGAGGAAGGGAATAGGGATTGGGGAACAGGAACTAACTCAGCACTCTTGTACAGACGCGATTAATCGCGTCTCTGCAACTCAGCACTCAATTGCGCCTTCAGTAGCACCAGGGCAAAATCGCCTGGGGTTTATGTTACCTTATACGCCGTTACATCACCTGATTTTGAAGCGGATGAATCGTCCGATTGTGTTAACAAGTGGCAATTTATCGGATGAACCACAATGTATTGATAATGAAGCAGCAAAAGAGAAATTAAGCAAAATAGCCGATTATTTTCTGTTACATAATCGAGAGATTGTGAATCGAGTTGATGATTCGGTGGTGAGGGTTGTAGGCGAGAAATTGCAAGTCATTCGTCGTGCTAGAGGCTATGCACCAGCACCAATTAATTTACCCCCAGGATTTGAGAAGATGCCGCAGATTTTAGCAATGGGTAGCGAGTTAAAAAATACCTTTTGTTTACTGCGAGAAGGGCAAGCAATTCTCTCGCAACATTTAGGAGATTTAGAAAATGCTGCGGCTTTTGATGCCTATCAAGATACATTAAATTTGTACTTGAATTTATTTGAACATCAACCAGAAGTAATTGCGATTGATAAACATCCAGAATATCTCTCAACCAAACTAGGAAAAGAATTAGCAGCAGCTAACCATTTGCCAATTTACCCAATCCAGCATCATCACGCCCATATTGCTGCATGTATGGCAGAAAATGGCCTTCCTCTCGATGCTTCTCCAGTTTTAGGTATTGCCTTAGATGGCTTGGGTTATGGCGAAGATGGTACACTTTGGGGCGGAGAATTTCTATTAGCAGATTACCGCAAATTTCAGCGATTAGCAGCATTTAAACCTATAGCAATGATTGGTGGTGCACAAGCCATATATCAGCCGTGGCGTAACACTTATGCCCATCTCATAGCCGCCGATAGTTGGGAAAATCTCACAAAAAACTATGGCGATTTAGAAATCTTAAAATTTTTGGAAGAAAAGCCCCTCAAGGTACTAAATCAGTTAATAGAAAAAGGCATTAATTCGCCTCAGGCTTCTTCAGCGGGTAGATTGTTCGATGCTGTAGCAGCGGCGATTGGGATTTGTCGGGAAGAATGTAGCTATGAAGGACAAGCTGCGATCGCAATGGAAGCCTTAATTGATGAGCATAACTTAAATCATCCTAAAGAAAATCCAAATTATCCGTTTAATTTTAGCTTTTTCGATAATATTTACTGTATAGACCCTAGCCCTATGTGGTCAGCCTTGCTCAAAGACTTGCAAAATCAGATATCCCAAGGAATAATAGCGACAAAATTTCATCAGAGTCTAGCCAAAGCAATTGCCCAAATGGTTAAATATCTGACGCAAGAACATGTTATTAATCAGGTCGTCTTAACAGGAGGCGTATTTCAAAACTGTATTTTATTAGAGCAAGTTACTAGGGATTTACAAACATTGGGAATCAAAGTCCTAACTCACAGCTTAGTTCCAGCCAACGATGGCGGTATATCGTTAGGTCAAGCTGTAATTGCAGCTGCACAATTCAGTGCTTAATTATCCTTAATAAACTGACACCTTGCAGAAATTTCTCTTATATTATCTCTGTGGTTAGCTAATCCGTTGTTATTCTTCTAGGACTTACGCAAGAACTCTCTGAAACTCTTATTCCTTCGTGTCCTTTGCGTCCTTCGTGGTTCGTTTTCCGTGACTTGTGCGTAAGTCCTGTCCTCTAAAGATTGTAATTCGTTATTAGTCATTTGCCCTAAATCCATCCAAATGATTAATGACAAATGATAATCTGCCCAACTGATGTACAACTTAAATGCATAACACTGCCAAAGGAAAATAAAAATGTGTTTGGGAATCCCCGGTCAAATTGTTGAAATCTCCGACGTTAATCATAAGCTAGCCATTGTCAATGTTGGTGGTGTGAAGCGACAAGTAAATATTTCTTGCATTGTCGATGAACAACATCCCCCAGAAGCTTGCATTGGCGATTGGGTATTAGTTCATGTAGGCTTTGCCATGAATCGCATTAACGAAGCAGAAGCAGCAGAAACATTACAACTATTGCAAGAACTAGCAGCAGCGCAAGCAGAAGTTGGTGCATAATTCTTGCTCAAAAATCATATTCAAATTAATCCAAAATCTTCAATCTAAAATCTTCAGATGAAATACGTTGATGAATTCCGCGAACCAGCCAAAGCCGAAGGCTTATACCGCGAAATTGCCAAATTAAGCCAGCAGTTAGATAAACCGATCAAAATCATGGAAATCTGTGGCGGGCATACCCATTCTATCTTTAAGTATGGGATAGAAGACATCTTGCCCCAGTCCATCGAATTAATTCATGGCCCTGGTTGTCCAGTATGCGTCATGCCTAGAGGTAGATTAGATGATGCGATCGCAATCTCTCAAAATTCTCACGTTATCTTCACCACCTTTGGCGATGCTATGCGAGTCCCCGGTTCTACAACCAGTTTGCTGCAAGCCAAAGCCACAGGCGCAGATATTCGCATGGTGTACTCGCCTCTAGATAGCTTAAAAATTGCCAAAGAAAACCCCAACAAAGAAGTCGTATTTTTTGGCTTAGGTTTTGAAACCACAGCCCCCAGCACCGCCTTCACCATCCTGCAAGCAGCAGCCGAAAATATCAGCAATTTTAGTATGTTTTGCAATCACGTCCTCGTGATCCCCGCCCTGCAAGCATTACTAGATAACCCCGATTTGCAACTCGATGGCTTTGTCGGCCCTGGTCATGTCAGTATGGTAATTGGTACTGACCCTTATCAATTTATTGCCCAACAATACCATAAACCCATCGTGGTCTCCGGCTTTGAACCCCTAGACATCCTGCAATCAATATGGATGCTGTTGCAACAGCTATTAGAAAATCGTTGCGAAGTCGAAAACCAATACAACCGCATTGTACAGCCAGCCGGAAATCAAATCGCCCTCAAAGCTATCAACCAAGTGTTTATGGCACGAGAAACTTTTGAATGGCGTGGTTTAGGTGACATTCCTTATTCTGGCTTACAAATTCGCCCAGAATATGCACAATTCGATGCTGAACAGAAATTTAGCATTCCTAACCAGAAAGTTGCTGACCATAAAGCTTGTCAATGTGGAGAAATTCTCAAAGGTGTCTTGAAACCTTGGCAATGTAAAGTTTTTGGTACAGCTTGCACCCCAGAAACACCAATTGGTACTTGCATGGTATCTTCCGAAGGTGCTTGTGCGGCTTACTATAAATATGGCAGACTCTCCACCATCGCCAAGAAAACCAACCTAGAAACACCCAAGGTCAACATATCTCAAGAACCTCTCCCCGCTTGTGGGACTGCTAGTTAGAGGTTAAGGGCTAGAAATTAGACTTCTTGTCTACCTTCTTTTTTGCGTCTACCCTTCGGGTTCTGCTTTGCAGTATGCAAGAGACTCCATAAACAGCGCTTACAAAGAACAATAAAAATCAATCTTCAATGCCCAATGCCCAATGCCCAATGCCCATTTATTGAAGATTTTTGGATTCTTCTTTGTATCTATCAATAATATCAAAAGATGTGATTAATTGCGGTGAACACTGTTGTAATTCCTAAGTAATCCAACTCGAGGAAAAATAAACTTATGCCATTTGTTACAGTCCAAATTGCCAAAGGTCACTCAATTGAAAAAAAGCGCAAACTAGTACAAGCGGTAACCGATGCCCTAGTTTCTGCTTTGGGTACAAAACCAGAATGGATCACCGTTCATATTGATGAATTTGAAAGAGAAAATTGGGCTGTTGGTGGTCAATTACACGCTGATAAACATAGCGGTAGACACGCAGAAACAGGCAGATAACATAGGGGGCATAACTACTAAATGTTTTGCCCCCATATTAATAGCGATCGCATAGAGGGGAATTTTCATGAACAACGATAATCAACAACGCCAAATATGGCTACTTTGTTTAGTAGGCATTAATATTGTTGCTTCTATTTTGCATTACAGCGACAATATTATTTTCTTCAATCAATATCCGGAACCAGCTTGGTTCACACCTCAAATCACAGATTCTTGTTGGTTGGTCATGACACCCTTAAGTTTAGCTGGCTATTACCAATATATTAAGAGGTCTTTCAATTCTGCTTACTTATGTTTGTACATTTATATAATCATGAGTCAGTTAACTTTAGGACACTACATAATTACCCCGATGTGGGAACTGTCCATCAAAATGAATACTTTAATTTTATTTGAATCGATTGCCACAATTCCTTTATTAGCTTTTGTTGCTTGGTCGCAATTATTACTAAAAGAAGGCAAGCAAGCCACATAATCATTAAATTTACACCCAATAAATTATCGCAAAAAAGTAGGGTGTGTTGTCGCGTAGCGCAACGCACCGCCTTAGCTAAAAAAATAAATTAGAAAAATTCGTAGAAAAATTCGACATGGACGTTTTACCAACCAACTCAGCACAAAATCCCCTATTTCAAAAAATCGAAAAAATTCGCCGTCGCCAACCAAAAGTGCGAGATACTCATATTACCCTCGCACATGGTAGTGGTGGTAAAGCCATGCGCGATTTAATTGATGATATTTTTGTCCAAAGTTTTGATAATCCCATTCTCTCCCAACTAGAAGACCAAGCTAGTTTTAACTTAGCCAATCTCATGCAACAGGGAGATAGATTAGCTTTTACCACTGATTCCTATGTTGTAGATCCCTTATTTTTTCCAGGTAGCGATATTGGAGAATTAGCCATCAATGGCACAATTAATGATTTAGCCGTGAGTGGTGCGAAACCTTTATATCTCACCTGTAGCGTAATTTTAGAAGAAGGCTTACCAATAGAAACCTTACGCCGTGTAGTTACCAGTATGAAAGCAGCCGCTAATCAAGCGGGTATTCAAATTGTGACTGGTGACACAAAAGTTGTACATCGCGGTGCAGCCGATAAACTATTTATTAATACTGCTGGTATTGGTATTATTCCTCCCGGAATTGAAATTTCTGCCCATAAAATTCAGCCAGGAGATGCCATTATTATCAATGGCGAATTAGGCAATCATGGGGCAGCAATTTTAATTGCCCGTGGTGAATTAGCATTAGATACTAATATTGAAAGCGACTGTCAACCATTGCATGGTTTAGTCGAAACCATACTCAATATTTGCCCAGAAGTTCATGCAATGCGGGATGCAACTCGTGGTGGTTTAGCCACAGTTTTAAACGAATTTGCCCTCAGTTCGGATGTAGGAATTCGCCTCTACGAACAATCTATTCCAGTTAGGGAAGAAGTCAAAGGCGTTTGCGAACTTCTCGGGTTAGATCCCTTGTATCTTGCTAACGAAGGTAAGTTAGTAGTAGTAGTACCCAAACAAAAAGTAGAAGCAGTTTTAGCAGCCATGAAATCTCACCCAGCTGGTAAAGATGCTGCCATTATTGGTGAAGCTATCCCCTCACCTTCTGGTGTAGTTTTATTAAAAACTATTTTCAATGCCGAACGAATTGTTGATATGTTAGTAGGCGACCAATTACCCAGAATTTGTTAAATATTACTAAGAGGTTGTTTGAAAAGTGATTGGCTGTGATGTTAAGCACTTATTGATCCCCCCAACCCCCCTTAAAAAGGGGGGCAAAAAGCTCTGAAAGTCCCCCTTTTTAAGGGGGATTTAGGGGGATCTAAACAGTTCTAATTTTCCCTCGTAAATCTATGCACGAACTCGGAATTACACAAAATATTGTTGCCATAGTCACAGAACATGCCCAAGGTAAAAAAGTTCAAAGAGTCGCATTAGAAATTGGCAAGCTATCAGCCATTATGCCTGATGCCATTCGGTTTTGTTTTGATATTTGCGCTCAAGGTACAGTTCTAGAAGGCGCAAAATTAGAAATTAGAGAAATTCCTGGTTTAGCAGAATGTCGCCAATGTGGTAATAAAATTGCTTTAGACAAACCCTTTGGCGTTTGTGAATGTGGTAGCGTGCAATTAAATTTAATAACTGGTGAAGAATTAAAAATTAAGGAAATAGAAATAGAGGAAGTATGTGTGTAACTTGCGGTTGTTCTGACGATGCAGAAAGCAAAGTAACTAATTTAGCTACAGGTGAAGTAAATCATCACCACCACCATCACCATGATGATGGTAATCACACTCATACCTTACCTGATGGTACTGTCATTACCCATTCTCACAGTCACGACCATCATCAAGAAGCATCACAGATTCATGCCAAAATGCATGGTACAACAATTAGTTTAGAACAAGATATTTTAGCAAAAAATAACCTGTTAGCTGCTCAAAATCGTGGCTGGTTTAAAGGGCGAAATATTCTCGCTTTAAACTTAATGAGTTCTCCTGGTGCTGGTAAAACAACTTTATTAACTCGCACTATCAAGGATTTAACATCTAAATTAACTATCAGCGTTATTGAAGGCGATCAAGAAACAACTAATGATGCCAAAAAAATTCAAGAAACTGGTTGTAAAGTTGTCCAAATAAATACAGGTACTGGCTGTCATTTAGATGCTTCGATGATCGAAAGAGGTTTACAACAACTCAACCCACCTTTAAACTCAGTAGTGATGATTGAAAATGTGGGTAACTTAGTTTGTCCAGCATTATTTGATTTAGGCGAACAAGCAAAAGTTGTCATTCTCTCTGTAACTGAAGGCGAAGATAAACCAATTAAATATCCGCATATGTTCCGCGCTAGTGAGGTGATGATTCTCACTAAAATCGATTTATTGCCTTATGTACAATTTGATGTGCAAAAATGTCTAGAATATGCACGTCAAGTTAATCCAGAAATACAGATTTTTCAAGTTTCTTCTACTACAGGTGCTGGGTTAGAAACTTGGTATGATTGGTTATCGAAAAAAGTTAGCTTGCCTGTGATGGGATAATTGCCATAAATTTGATGCGTTACGCTGACGCTAACGCATCCTACAATATACAATAAATTTAAATTTAATCTTTTTGAGTTGATTTAATTCAAAAATTAATATAAAAGTCAGTTTTTAAAATTATTTAATAGCCTGTTAAATTGGCAGGTTAATAACGAATTTAGTTCCTTCTCCAGGCATTGAGAAGCATCTAATTTGTCCATTATGTTTATCAACAATAATTTGGTAGCTAATCGCTAAACCTAATCCAGTACCTTTACCCACAGGTTTGGTGGTAAATGATGGCTCAAAAACTCTAGCTTGCACTTCTGGAGGCATACCAGGGCCATTATCTTGGATGCAAATTGTGACGCTTTGCTGCTGAGGATCAACGGATGTTGTAATAGTCAGCTTATTCTGTTCATTTAGCGGTGCTTGATGAGAGTGGTTGTGATAGTATTCATCAAAGGCATCAATGGCATTAGCAATGATATTCATAAATACCTGATTCAGTTGTCCCGGATAGCAACTGATTGGGGGTAACTCACCATATTCAGTGATAGTATGAATTCGAGGGCGATCGCCATTATCTTTGAGGCGATGTTTCAACAGCATTAAAGTGCTATCAATGCCTTCATGAATTTGATACTCTACCTTGGATGACATATCAGCACGGGCAAAGGTTCTCAAAGACAAGCTGATATCTTTTAGGCGAGAAATTCCCTGATCCATCGATGATAGTAATTTAGGTAAATCCTCAGTAATATACTCGAAGTCGATTTCATCAACTAAATCTTCAATTTCTGGATCGGGATCTGGTAGCTTCTCTTGATAAAGATATATCAGCCGTAGCAAATCGTTGACATATCCCTTAATATGAGCAGTGTTGCCATCCAGAAACCCGACTGGGTTATTAATTTCATGACCAATCCCTGCAACTAGTTGTCCTAAGGTGGACATTTTCTCGCTTTGAATGAGTTGTAGTTGGGTTTGTTGCAACCTTTGTAGAGATTGGCTTAATTCCGCGGTGCGTTCTTGCACCCGTTGTTCTAATGTTCGAGTTAGATAAGAGATTTTGAGGTGTAGTTTTAATCGGGCAATGACTTCTTCTTGCTGAAAAGGTTTGGTAATGTAGTCAACAGCCCCAATTTCTAATCCTTTGACTTTATCCGTAGTTTCAGATAAAGCTGTCATGAAAATAATTGGCGTATTTTGAGTAATAGGATTGGCTTTTAACCTGCGGCAAGTTTCAAATCCATCTATACCTGGCATCATCACATCTAAGAGAATGAGATCGGGATGAGCGTATTCTGTTTGTTCAATCGCAGATTCGCCATCTGTGGCCATAAGTGCTTTCCAGCCATATCCTTGAATCGCTTCTGATAGCACCTTGAGATTGTTGGGATTGTCATCCACTAATAAAATATGCATTGGCTTTAAGAGAGGATCAGTCATCATTGACGTGACTCCGTGGTGATAAATGATTTAAGTAATTTACGTATTTTACTCGTTTGGAAATTAGCAGTAAGTTGTTTCAACTCGCTAGCAAAATTACCATATTGGCTGTTTTGCTCCACTAACTCTTCTATAATTCCCTCAATCGCCGGAATATCTCCCATCATTGCCAAATGATACATATGTTGTAAAATATCTTGCGATGGTAGAATCAATTCGCTCTCTGATGGCTGCTCATGTGATACAGATGGCTGTTGCGGTGCAGGTTGGGCATAAATCCATTCCACTTTCAACACCGATCGCAAGGCATTTAAGAGTTCCTCAACTTGCAGGGGTTTTGGTACAAATGCTGTCGCCCCAGCTTGTAAACTACGCTGGCGATTTTCTTCAAAGACATTGGCACTCGAAACAATAATCGGAATTGAACTAGTTTGTGGCTGTGCTTGTAGATTGACCATGAACTCAAAACCATCCATATTGGGCATAGCTAAATCCAGCAAAATCACATCCGGGATGCATTCTTTGGCTAATGCTAAGCCTTGTTTGCCTTCGGTGGCTTCTAAAATGCGACAACCAATTTGTTGTAATAAATTAATTAATAAAGCACGGTGATTTTCATCATCATCGACAATGAGAATCTGAGGCGCACTACCCTGAATGCCGCTAATTTTCTGCTGGGTGGGAGAGATTGAGTCTGTATGCCAGTCATGGGAAAGTGGTACTGATACTGCTAAATCTAGCCAAAATACGCTACCCTCACCCAGGCGGCTTTGCACCTGAATTTCGCTCCCCATCAATGTCGCTATTCTTTGGCTAATCGCCAATCCTAAGCCAGTACCATCAGACCGCTGTCCGCCTTTACCGACTTGCTCAAAAGGCAAAAAGATTTTCTCGATTTGGTCATGCGGCATCCCAATACCTGTATCTTCTATTTTGAAGCGAATTTTGGGATTTGGTGTTTGGTGTTTGGTGTTTGGGGTTTGGGTATTTTCCTGATTCTCAGATTCTAGTAATTCTACTTTGAACGTCACACCACCACTATCTGTAAATTTGATGGCATTACCCAGCAAATTGATCAATAATTGGCGCAAGCGTTTTTCATCAGCTTGAATTACAGATGGTAGGCGATCGCTAATTAAAATATTGAATGCTATCTTTTTTTGCTTTGCTCGAATACCACAAATTTCAGTAACACTATGTAAGAAGCTGGACAAATGCACATTAGTCGTTACCAATTCCAATTTTCGGGCTTCAATCTTGGAGAGGTCGAGAATGTCATTGATCAGCATCAGCAAATGTGAGCCACATTGGTGAATAATTCGGACTCCTTCCAGGTTTTTTGCTGTTAAGTTGGGTGAGCCTTCTAGTACCTGGGCAAAGCCTAAGATACCATTTAACGGCGTGCGTAACTCGTGACTCATATTTGCCAAAAACTCACTCTTGGCTTGGTTAGCAGCATCAGCAGCTTGCTTGGCTTCTAGTAGTTCCTGAGTACGTTCTTCAACTTTTGTCTCTAGGGTTTTGGAGTAGTCTAAAAGTTGATCGTTAGCAATTTCTAGTTGGCGATTTGTTTGTTCTAATTTTTGTTGTTTATAGGCATTGGTTGTAGCAATCACGCTGCTAATAAAGGCGGCTAAAGCGGGTGTTACCGGAATCACGATACCGTACAGAAATGCACCGTAAGTACCACCCAAACACAGCCCACTGGTGCCTAAAGTTGCCCACAGCATTTTACCACCAGGAATCCGCCACCCAGTGCGAGTACTGGCTACTAACCAACTACCCGTTGAACCCAACAAAGCCCAAAACACAATCCAAATTGATGTAGAAATCCCAGAAATGCCGTGGAGAGTCGTTTTACCTGTTTTTGCCCCTCGTACTAATTGGTGAGCAATATTGGCATGGATCACTACACCTGGAGTCGGTTTTTGTGCAGATAACCCAGAGGAAAAAGGTGTACTGAAAAAATCATTAGTACTAGATGCAACTGAGCCAATAAACACCATGCGATCGCGCATTAAGTTTGCCGGAATTCGCCCAGCTAATACATTCCGCATCTTCACTGTATGAAATGCAGTTTCGGAACCATACCAGTTAAGTAGAATTTGATAGCCGCCTAAATCATCATCAGCATAACCTGCTTCTTGATTTTTTAGAGGTACGTAGGTTTCTTGACCCAATTGAAATTTTTGTTGTTTGGGGTCAATGCTTTCTAAACTAATGCTATCGGCTTCTAAGTACTTAAGTGCTACTAGGGTTGCCATCCCAGCTTTCAGAGTTCCTTTTTCTTTGGGATCTTCAGCTGTTAAAAGGGCACGGCGGACAAAGCGATCGCCATCCAAAACCAAATCAGCTAATCCCACTTGATCGCGTTTTTTCAATTCTGGTGGAGGATGAACACGTTCACCTGTGATTTTCTCTACTCCAATTAAGTTAGGAGTGCTACTAAAAACTTTCACAAGTTTTTCATTTCCTGTGCCTTCTGGTAAATCTCGATAGAGATCCAAGCCAATAGCTCTAGGTTTTTGTGCGCGAATTTTATCTAGTAATTCAGCTAATGCCCAATCTGGAATCGGCCATTTCCGCACCGATTGAATATCCTGCTCATCGATTGTGACAATCACAATTTCGTCAGCTATCTTTTCTGGGGATGAGTGACGAAACCATTCATCGCGAATTTTCCATTCTGGCAAATTAAAAAGTCCCACAGACTGCCCAAATATAAACGTTATGGCAACACTGGGGGTAATAATTAAAATGCTCCGAGTTTGTTGAATAAAAGCCTGAAATTTGCGCCACATATTTGGGCCACACAGTTAATTTATTGCAGTCAATATAATTAATAATTACTAATTCGTAAGACTTGCCTCCGGTAAGAAGCAAATACGTAATTTGTAATTCCAAAACTCTTTCATACCATTTCACTAAAAGCCTTATTCTATATACCCATTACCCATTGCCAATTTCATGGTCAATAATTTCGTAGCCAGGACTAAAGTGCTGGCTACGAAATACTAAAAATTAATTGAACGGAGCCGTTGCCAACTCTTTCAAGCTGACTGAGGAGAGGAGTTCTTCCCATTGCTTGCTGAGGCTGACATTAGTTGGTTGATCGGTGTGTAACATAGCCAGTGTGGCCACACAGTCATACCAAACCCCGTTTTTACCCAAAGCTGTCGCCCGTTTCAAAGCATCTTGATCCTGCATTGCAGTTGCTAATTCTGCATTGGGCTGGATGCGTTGAATCCAACCATCGACGTAAGGTGTACTGGGGCTGAGTTCTCCATCGACTTTCAGTGCCAAAAACCAATGGTAATTTTTGTTCACAGCTAAAGCAGGTGCATCTGTGGGTAATTGCACAGCAACTACTCCAGATTTACCCGCAACAGGAATAGTCATTTGATGCTGCGTATTGCCCGCTTCATCCTTGAGACTAAATACGGCTTCTGCAGCATTGGAAGCTGGAATATAGACCAGAATTGTCGGATGTTCTGACAATGTTGTGCCATAAAAGCTTTCAGGTAGGAGTGCAATGAGGGCTGCTGGCCCTGTTGCTGCTACTGTTGAAGGATTTAAGTAGTATGTACCAACGCGAGAAGCGCCGCCTGCTGCTTGTTGTGGTGTGCCTTTCCCTGCAACCGGTGTAAACAGGTCGCCGCGAGAAGCGCCCCCACTCGCTTGTCTGGGTGTACCTTTCCCAGCAACTGGTGTAAACAGGTCACCGCGAGAAGCCCCACCTGTGGCTTGTCTAGGTGTTCCTTTACCCGAAGTAGGAGTAAATAAACTACCGCGAGAAGCCCCTCCTGTGGCTTGTCTAGGTGTTCCTTTACCCGAAGTAGGAGTAAATAAGCTACCGCGAGAAGCCCCTCCTGTGGCTTGTCTAGGCGCACCCTTTCCCGAAGTAGGAATAAATAAACTACCGCGAGAAGCCCCACCTGTGGCTTGGCTAGGCGAACCATTGTTCGGAGGTGGAGTAAATGTCAACGCATAAGCACTTGACCATGTGGTACTAGCTATTAGAGCGACGACGCTCAATGTACTAGCTAAATATTGACGTTTCATTATCGTTACCTCGTTTACAAGGCGTGATATTTGATACTTTATTCCGACTTGATAAGTAAACATGTGTCATTAATCTAATCACAGCTCTTTTAAGCGGAATACACAGTTTTAGTATAGGCTTATTTTCCCTATTATCTAATAATTTCCAACTAATTTTTGATAAATATCACACTTATAGCTGAAAAAGATAGACAGTGATATTACTGAGAAAAACACTTGATTGATGAGTTCTTGGTACTGAGGTATTATGTTTAATAATTTACTATTAATCAGTATTAATACCCCAGTAATACTTACTGCCAACTACCTACTAAAACAAAAGCAGACCAAAAGAACGGATCGACAAAATCACTTTGGCGAATTAGGTTGATTTGGGCTTGTCGTAGGGCTTCGGCTTTAGTGGTGTTGGGTTTTCGCAGTTGATCGTAGAAACGAGTCATCAACATAGCGGCTGCCTTATCTTTTACAGGCCAGAGGGTGGCGATGGTGGAACGGGCACCAGACTTAACAGCTAATCCTGCTAATCCCAGCACAGCGCGATCATCACCAGTGGCGGTATCACAGGCACTCAATACGAGCAACTCAATTGCTTTTGATGGCTCGTTACCTCGATTTTTCAGTAGTTCTGACAACTCTTTGACATTAACTTCTCCATCCCAAGTAAGTAGGAAGGTATCTTCCAAGCGAGAACTAAATTGTCCGTGGGTTGCTAAATGGACAACATCAGCACCACTAGATTTGACACGATCCGCAAGAGCTTGACTGGTGAATTGTTTATTGAGCAACATCGAAGAAGGAACTGTCTTAGAGATTTGCCTCACTTCTGATTCCACAGCCGGCAAAGCACTAAAGCCACTACGAGATTCACTGATACCACCAACGATCGCATCAATATGATTTTGTTGGAGCGATCGCGCGGCGATTAGTTGCATTCCTGGCGAAAGGGCCACAGCATACTTTTCGATGAGGTATTGCTTACCGTCATATAAACCTGCCATCGGAATATTACGTAAGTGACCATCCAGCACAAATACCAATGTCTTAGTATCTTTGAAAGCTTGGTCTGCTTCGGCTGGGCGAATTAGCCAATCGTAAATTTGTTGAGAAACGCGATCGCGTTCTTTAGAATCGGAAACAGGGTTAAAGCCAACTAATAATTTGTCGAGAGTTTGCTCAATTTCCCCTTGAGATTTGTGCGTCACATAATAACGTAGCGGTTGCCCAGTTTGAGAGAGAATAACTGCTAGGCGATCGGGCAAAATAATCGGATAAACGATTGTTGCAGTGGGGTCAACCTGGTCAATTTGTTTGGCTCTATCTAAACAGGCTTCGCGGAAAAAGTTATCGAGTTCGGCAATTTGCAGCGATTCGATTAACTCACGAGCTTGTAAGAGTTCTGTTTGAGTTGGTTGCTCATCTAACAGTAAACCTACTAGTTCCCGGTACACAGGCTCTACACTCTCGCGGAAAGAAAACTGGACATCAGGATTAATGGCTACCAAATCGCCCCGCAGTGCCTTTAAAGCCTTAACTGCTTCGGTGTAGGCTTTAATTGCTTGTGGGCGATCGCCTTGTTGTTTATACAACTTACCGACCTGCCAAGCCGATTGAGCAATTATATCCTCAGCTTCGAGTTGGCGCGCAATATTGAGGGATTTCTGCGCTAATTCTTTGGCTTGCGCTAACTGCTGTGTCCGACTATAGAGTTTTCCCCATTGATGCAGTGCATAAGCTTCTGCTTGTGTATCTTGTAGTTGTTGTGCAGACTTAACTGTCACGGCCATCAGTTGGGCCAAGTCTTTGAGCGGTACGATTTTATCAGGATTTTCTAAGCGATTGAGGGTAGCAACAAAATTGATGGCTGCGTAGAGGGAGGTGTGGCTGGTGGGTAGTTCTGCTAGTTGTAGTTGTAGTTGTGGTGCTAAAGGAGCAGCTAGTTCTAGCTTGTCGTAGTCAATGAAAAGTTTAAACAGAGCTAGACGCGCCTGTAATTGATCGCCTGGATTAGTAGTGATTTTTTGGGCCTTTTCAAAGTAATCTAATGCTGTATCCGGATCTTGTAAGTCTACGGCAGTTTTGCCCAAATTCAGCAAAATAGAACTTAAATGAGGTGTAGCACCAATTTTATTGGCTGCTGCTAAACTTTGCTCTAATACCTGTTGACTCTTGCCAGAATCACCAATCATTTGCAGTGCTAAACCAAGCGATCGCAACCCACTGACTTTGACTTCTGAATCTGGCATGGCTGCCAATTTTTGCGTGAGCGCCTCTAACTGCTGTTTAGAACGGCGATAAAATCCTAAACTTTGTAAAGCCTGTGCTTGGTTGATTTGACTACCCAAATTGCCCATCTGGTCGCCTGCTTGCTCATAAAATTTTTGAGCTTGTTGCCAACTTTCCAGAGCAACTTCGGCTTTACCTGTATGTAGTTGCAAATTCCCTCTGGTATTGAGTATTTGCGCCCAGACAATTGCATCAGCAGGGGGTGAAAGTTTTTGTAAAAGCTTTACACTTTCCTCAATAGATTGACTGGCGGCTGGCCATTGATTAAGTTCTTGTTGTGCCAGCGAGAGGTAACTTAAACTCAAGGCTTCATTGAGGCGATCGCCTTGAGTGTGATATTGCCGTGCTGCTGTTTGCCAAACTTTAACTGCTTCTGTAAATTGCCCTGAGCGATAGAGGTTTCGTCCCTCTTCTAGCTGGTTGGTAGATGCTGCAGCATTGAGAATAGGATTTGTAGATACTTCCACAGATGCTCTCACAGGTGTGATAGTCACAGCCAAACACAAGCTCAGAATACTCAGACTGATATATAGATAACGACGTTGTGTGATAGAAAAAGTCATAACTCATTACTCATAGGTTAAAAATTAGTCACAGCACTTTCTTAAATATTGCCCAACTGATGATGCAATCTATCAATTTCAGCTTTTAGTGCTGGTTTTTCAGTGAATTAGGGAAAAGGTAAGAGCAAGTCATTAGTCATTTGTCATTTGTCATTGGTAAGAGCTTCAAGCCTATTGACTTTTAACTCCCAAAAAACTAACTTCTGGGAACAGCAGCACAGGTTAATGATGGTGGTGCTGGAATTGGAGACTGATTGGTAACTAACTCAATTTTGCCTTCAGCATTGCGATACCAGCCTGTAGCTTGCACAAGAGGTTGTGTAACTGTTGGTGCTTGTACCGCTACCGCACGCGGTTGGCGGAATGCAGAGATATCACGGATATCATCCCAAGCGCGATCGTCTATGACTTGCTCCAGGGGATTTTGCGGTATGCCACCCCGACCTGTAGCCACAAAACTACTGCCTTGACTACCCGCGCAACCTGTGGCAATTTGCTGTGATGAATCAGTGACATTTGCTGGTAATTCAACTAAGCCAGAATTGGGATCAACACCGATAGTATCAACTTGAACAACACCGCTCACTCCAAATTGCGAACTGGCAGTGATGTCACTATTAGGTGTGAGTTGGTCTTGAAACTGCAATCCGAAGATACTGTGAGTAGTAACACCGATATTTCCTCCGCTACCCAGTACAGCATTGGCGGAAATATCACTGTTTTCTGCAGGGACAGCAACAATCGACCCAGCATTAATTTCAATGTTGCCCCCTGTGGAAGTGCCATGAGCATTGGTAATAATATGACTGCCATGCCGCAACAACAAAACATCACTTGCCTGAAGCTGGATGTTACCACGGCTACCACCATTAACTTCGGCTCGCAAACTCCCTTGATTATCCAAGAAGATATTACGGGCATTGATATTGAGGTTGCCTGCATCCCCTGTGCCAGAATTGCTCACACTTATTTCTGCGCCATCACGAACACTCAAACTATCAGCTGTGATATTGACTGAGCGCGCGGTAAAGGCATTTGCCGAGGATGCGGTGATAGTACTGGGCAGTATTTGACCATCGGCTAAAGGTTGAGATTTGCCCTGCACATCAATATGATTAACCCGTAAATTCACACTACCAGCAGAGCCTTGACCTAGGCTGGATGAAGTTACCTGACCACCGTTGAAAATACGCAAGCGATCGCCCTCTATGGTGATATTACCGCCCTGACCGACAGCATTCATACCTACGGCAACGGTAATCCCACTGACTGTATTGCTAAAACTATCGATGAATGGTTGACTAACTTCTACATTCTTGGCATTAATCTCTATATTTCCCGCTTTACCTGCACCTGATAAAGCACTAGATACAGCTCCTCCATCTGCTATTTTTAAATATCCAGTGTTGATGGTAATATTGCCTCCTTGACCATCTGCAAAAGGTTGAATTGAGCTGATGACAGCACCTGTCAGTCCAGAAGGTGTAACTCCTTGAATTTCCAGGCTTGCAGCAGCTTGGATTGAGATGTCGCCAGATTTACCAGTGGTAATTGAGCCAAAGCCCAGTAAATCAGTACTAATGCGACCTCCATTCAGCAACCGCACTCGATCAGCCTCAATGGTGATTTTGCCGCTATTATTCCTGTCACCACCATTTACTAAAGTGGTAATAGCACTAGGGCGAAAATTAGCAATATTGGTAAAAGGGGAAACAAAGGGGTTATATCCATTGACTTCCACATCCTTGGCACGAACGGTAATATTTCCAGTACTAGAATCTGTGATTGGGGTAAGCTCAAAAGTGAAGAAGTCATAGGTAAAGCCATTATTAATAGACTGTAACCAAGCTCCATTCGCAATTCGTAAACGCTCAGTTTCAATGGAAATGTCTCCTGCCGTTGCTCCAGTGTCAAATACACTAGTGAATAATCCAGCAGTTTCATAATTCTCAGGGACAGAAGCTCCCAACAAATCTACAAATTCTGTAGTTTTGACTGTAATACCTTCCCCTTGACCAAATTTATTAGTGCCAGAAGCAATTCCCGAACCATCCTGAAGTGTTAAACCACGCCCCCGAATGTTGATTGCTCCACCATTGATCCCAGTAGTATCAATGAGTGAGGATTGTCTGAGAGTAACTGTTCCCCAATCAGCTGCAGTGGGACTAGTGAATTGCAATCCGGCTTGACTATTCAACCCAACCTCAGCATTTTGCAAGGCCCATAATTCAACTCTGCCATCGGGATTGGCAAGGCTAGTATTATTAATATCTATTTGGCTACCCACCAACGCCACAGTTTGAGCTTTGAATATTTGTGAGGGGCGAAACAAGAAGTTGAGGGCTGGTGTTCCTTGGGAGGTAATTGTTCCGGCATTCGCTCCCATTTGCAGCCCCACTGGTACACTCATAGTTAATAAAGGCAGTGGTGTAGCCTCAGTAGCATTAAACTTAAACCCGTCTGCAAATTTGATGCTATCAGCAGTTGTGCCCACAAATGAACCACTAATATTAAGACTGGCATTCTGCCCAAACATAATCCCACTAGGATTGAGCAAAAATAGGCTGACGGGATTGTGATTATTAATCGTCCGAATCATGCCATCAATATTAGAAACAGTACCCCCTGTAACGCGGCTAAAGATGGTAGCTATATTGGGTGTATTGATTAAATCAAATGTGGCTGAACCATTAGTGGGAACAGAAAACTGCTGAAAACTATGAAACAAGTTATTACCAGCAGCACTACCATTAATGATGCTGAAATCATTGCCACTTTGGGTGACGGTGGTGTTGAGGGTACCGTCAGTAGTCACTTGGGCATTGGCATAGCCACTTCCTATGAGCATTATGTCCAATGGCAGAAGCGCTATATTTACCAAACCTAACCAAACAAAAGTTGCTTTCATTAGTCAGTCTCTAACTCTACCTATTAAAGAGCCAGTTCAGTACAAACATTTGATAAAGAATCTGTGATTTAAAGCGAAGATGTAGCACAATACCTAATACGTGGTATGCCTACTCAAAAAACTCTGCCTGAATTTTTTTTTATGGGCATATAATTTATTTTTATCAACTAATATTGAGTGAACGGGCTCTGAATGTATAGTTCCCAAAATCATATTGCTTGTAACAAAGATAAATTGATAAGTTAAGATATTAACCAAAAATCAGCGTAGGTAGACAGAAGCAGCTTAAAAGCTAATAAATAAGCAAAATCTATGGTTTAGCAGGTGAATTATTACGTATTTTTGGGAACTATAAGCCAATCGTGGAGGCATACTAGAGTCTGCGAATAATGAAAATCAATTATCAAAAGACAGGTATAGCAATCCGATTTGATTTGTGAGAAAATACTGAGACGGCAATAAAGTATGATTTATAACAAGTTTTGAGTTGTAGCGATGTGGATGCAATTATTAGAAGATTTTATCAGACAAAGCTTGGATAAACGTGAAATTACACGGGCAATGGCAGTCAAAATGCTGCTGTGTGGATATAAACATAAAGAGATAATGCCAATATTGGGGGTTTCATCAGGCTTTATAAGTACATGGAAAAAAGCATTTTTTCAAAACGGAGTTGAGGGTTTAAAGTTAGCACATAAAGGCAGCAAGGGATTTTTGGATGCACAACAACATCGGTCTGTCATTGAATGGTTGCAAACCAAGGAGCAATGGACTCTTAATGAGTTGGAGTATCAAATTGCATCTAAGTATGGAGTGATATTTGAGTCCAAACAAAGCTACTATGATTTGTTTAAAGAAGCACGTATTAGTTGGAAGAAAGCTCAAGCTAATAATCCAAAGCATGATCCAGAATTAGTTGCCTTAAAAAAAAAGAAATTAGTAAATTGTTGGAGACGCGAAGAGCCGAAATCGAGTCTGGCAAACTAGTTGTGTTCATGGTTGATGAATGCCATTTACTCTGGGGAGATATCTGTGGATATATCTGGGGTCAAATGAGTGAGCGCATATTAATTCCAGTTGTCAATGCTCGTGATAAACAAACATACTTTGGTGCATTAGACTATAAAACAAAGGAATTTCTCACCTATTCTGCCAATAAAGGTAACTCGGAAAACACAATTAATTTCTTGGATTATCTTCGTTCACAACGCCCTGGTGCAAAACTTTTAATCATTTGGGATGGAGCTAGTTATCATCGGTCGCAAAAAATCAAAGATTATTTAGACTCTTTGAATGCGGATTTAGAAAAAGAAGAATGGGTGATAACTTGTGAAAGATTTGCCCCACATGCACCCCAACAAAATCCTGTAGAAGATATTTGGTTACAAGGAAAAAGACTGATTCGAGAGTTTTATTTTCTCTGTCATTCTTTTTCTGTTGTTAAGGCCTTATTTGAGTTGTCAGTGCATGGTCAAATTTTTAACTTCCCTAAGCTTCATGAATATGGTGTTTTCTCATGAATGATTTAGGATTGCTATATAACTTGCTTTTGTTACCTACAGCAGAGGAACGCTGGTAACTATATTTGCCAAGAGATTAAACATGATAAAAGATAGTTCTGCCAAATTAAAGCATATTCTTTTAGTAGATGATAATCCTCATAATCTGAAAGTGTTATCGGAAATGATTAATGGATGTGGCTGGAAAGCATTAATGGCCACAGATGGAGATTCAGCTATTGAACAAGCAGGATATGCTCACCCATATTTAATCATGCTAGATGTGATGATGCCAGGAATCGATGGGTTTGAAACTTGTCGGAGGTTGAAGGCTAATGCTGGTACTGAGAAGATTCCAATTATCTTTATGACAGCTTTATCTGATACTAGTAGTAAAGTTCAAGCGTTAGAGTTAGGAGCAGTCGATTACATTTGCAAACCCTTCCAAGAAAAAGAAGTATTAGCAAGGGTAAAAACTCATGTTTCTTTGTATTCATTACAGGTGGAATTGGAAGAACTTGTCCAAGAACGCACTGCTGAACTGATTAAAGCTAAAGACAAAGCAGAAATTGCCAACCGAGCAAAAAGTAATTTTCTTTCGGTGATGAGTCATGAACTACGTACTCCTCTTAATGCCATCTTGGGTATGACAGAAGGGTTAAAAGATGAAATTTTTGGTACTATCAATGAGCAACAAAAACAAGCACTATTAACTATTGAACAGAGTGGAGAACATTTGCTGGCTTTAATCGACGATATTCTCGATGTATCCAGAATCGAAAGAGGAACAATAGAACTGGAACTAACATCAGTTAATATTGCAGAAATTTGTAACGATGTGATCGCCATAATTAGTCAACAAGCGATAAAGAAAGATATTCAATTAGTTGCAGAAATTCAGCCTAATTTAAATAAAATTACGATTGATAAGCAACGTATAGCCCAATCAATAATATATTTACTGAGTAATGCAGTTAAATTTACTCCTAAGGGTGGTAAGGTTATACTAACAGTTGAATCTGTTCCCACATCAGTTTATAAAACAGAAATTAAATATATTGACGCTACGCAAAATCATCATCCTTGGCTGGTGATATCTATAACGGATACTGGAATTGGCATCGCCCCAGGAGATATTGACAAACTTTTTCAACCTTTTGTGCAATTGGATAGTGGTTTGAGCCGTCAATATGAAGGTAGTGGATTAGGGCTGGTTTTAGTCAAGCAGATTGTCGAACAACATGGTGGTAATATCTGGGTTCATAGCGAGGTTGGGAAAGGAAGTTGCTTTACTATTGAGGTTCCTTTACTGAGCTAATACCATTTTGGATTGAGAATTGCAGTCTGATTTAGACTTATGTGAATCCATCTATCGCAATCATTTTGTAAATTGCTAGAAATTATGAAACTATTCACTAGAACACCGATTCAGTAATCAAATAGAAGTAGAGGCTGGCTCAGTAGTGTGAGTAAAAATTTTGGCAAGGACATGAAGATTATGAACAACCGCTACGCGACGAAGATCAAATAAGTTTTTGCGACAACCAACATAGCGAGCTTGTTCACCTTGCCAACGACCAATATGAGATAAAGAATGCTCAACACAAACGCGTTCGCGGAGTTTGGCACGTCCAATAGGGGTTAATTGACGTTCTCGTAACTCTCGAAATAATTGTTCTTCTGGATGAATTGAAATACTACGTCCGCGTGGTGAACTGGTGCAAGATTCTCTGAGAGGACAGGTTGCACAAACTTCTTGTGGGAACTGAATTTTAGCACCCAAACTAAAAGGTAAAGTTACCTGATTGGGACAACAAATAGTACCATTGTCCCAGTCCAACACAAAGGCAGTTTTACCAAATTTTGTACCGTTGTGGACGACCCAAGCCTTACAGTATATACTCAATTGCTCACTACGATTTTTAACTAAGGAGCTACTCAAGTAAGCCCGGTCAATATGCAATTCGGTAAGTTCAACATCTTGTGTTTGTAAGTCCTGAGTAATCGCATCGGTTACTGATGCTTCTGGGACATTAGCTTTGGTAATACCAACAGCGCGAATCATTCCGTTGTCTAAATCTCGTAACACATGACGTTTATAGCCATCAATTTTCTGGCTACGGCTTTTACGTCCATGTCTCATCTCTTCGTCTTCAACTGAAATACGTCGTTCTTTGGCAACACCAGAGCGCAGTTTTACCTCACCATTGGCATCAACTTCCACATCCTGTGTTTCGATTTGTCTTGCTGTTTCAAGAGTTGAACGAAGTAGCGGATGTTCATTTTCAGTAGGCTGTGTTTGAACAAAAGTCTCAACTCTCTCTAAAGCATCCAGTACAATCCCCAAGGCCAAATTTTTCTGATCTGGGTCATCCCAGTTTAAGTCTAAAGCCGCTTTCAAGCTTGAAGTTGCAACCATATCTACCCCAATATCTTGTGCAACTTCCGCCAACCCCCTCCCCTGCTGGACAGCTATCACGCCAATCGCTTTTTTGAGCGCGTGACCCAATAAATTATATGTATCTTCAACCTTCGATGCTCCCCACAAGGGGCTGGAATCAAGCGCTGCCCGTAATTGCCTTGAGCCAAAACCCTTGCTCTGTTCTGCTAGTTTTACTGTTTTCTCAATTAATCGTCGGTCGAGTCCTTGGATAATCAGTGCTGTGCGAAACCTGGCAAGTGTCGCTTGAGAAAATGGTGCTTGCTCACAATCAATGCAATCAAGCACTAACTGCCAACGTCTATCCATGAGCAACGCTTCAATCGCTTCCGCATCGGATGCTCCTGTATAAGCTTGTAAGATTGTCACTAATGCCAGTTGTGCTGGAGGTACTGGTGGATGCCCTTTGGGAGAATCTGCATAAAGCTTGCTCAGTTCTTCTTGAAATTCCTCATCAAATAACTGATGACGGTATTGCCGCAAGAACGTGAATAGCTTTGCTCTTTTGATCCGCTTGACGATTTTTTGCTCTTGAGCGTTAAGTTCGGTCGGTGGATGCCAATGGACTGGACGCATAGGTATACTCTCGGTCTTTCATGCATCTGTGTAACATCGAATATACCTGAAACTTGAGCGCACTTTTCCTTGAGAGTTGATTAAATCTCTATATTCCATTACTAATGGCTACAATCATTACCTGATAAGATTTTGCTCTATTTTTACCTTCATCCTTTTACTCTATATCAGCTTGATTTGCTTTCGTTTCTCCATTACTGAATCGGTGTTCTAGAATTTGTTGGGAGCAGCAGCACAGGTTAATTCTGGTGGGAAATTTGCTGGAGATTGATTAGCAACTAATTCTATTTTGCCTTGGGCGTTACGATGCCAAGATGTAGCTTGAACAAGAGGTTTTGATGGTTGGGTTATTTGGCCTTGTAAAGCTTGTGTTTGTCTAAATGCAGAGATTTCACGAGTATCAGACCAAGTGCGATCGCTCCTCACTTCCTGCATAGGATTTTGCGGTACACCACCACGTCCTGTGGCTACAAATTTACTGCCATCATCACTGGCGCAGCCTGTAGCAATTTGCCGCGATGGATCGGTGACATTTGTAGGTAGTTCAATTAAGCCAGCATTTGGATCGACACCAATATTATTGATTTGCACTGTGCCATTAATACCAAATTGAGAACTAGCAGTAATATCACTTTTGCTTGTGAGTTCGGGACGAAATTGCAATCCGATCATCCCTTGAGTGGTGATTTGAATATTACCGCCCATTCCTAGGACTGCGTTAGCAACAATATCGCTGTTTTCTAATCCGACTACAATCGGAGCATTGATATTGATATTACCGCCATTACCATTACCGCCAGCGGTAGTTGCGATCGCACTATTACCACGCAGCATTAATAACTTCCCTACTTGTAAGCCTAGATTACCACCATTGCCTGATTCTGTTTGTGCCTGGATGCTTGCTTGACGGTCTAAAAGAATGGTATTGGCTGTGATATTGAGATTGCCACCATTACCGCTACCTTGACTAGTAACACCAACAGTTCCACCATCTGTCAATATTAGGTTAGGTGTGGAGATACTTGCATTACCAGCATTAGCTATGAGTAAATCTGGTAGACCGAATGTATTCTGTAATACCTGCTGCAATTGCGGGGGTAAGTGCAACACAGATGAGTTGATACTGCTGTTATTACTCTGACTGTAGCCACGAACCTCAATGGATTCTGTGGCATTAATGTTCAAATCGCCCCCATTACCTGAATAGAATGTAGTGGCCGCAACTACTCCCCCATCGAGAATTTGTAACCTAGCTGTGTCCAATGTTAAGGTTTTAGCATTTCCGGTTGCCAAGGTGATTGAGCTAATATTGCTGTAGACTCCATAGGAATTTTCTCCGATAACTGTGGTATTTTTGTTGCTCACTGTAACTTCACCACTAGAGCCACTACTAAATGTAAATGAAGCTAATGAGCTGCCATCGGATACTATTAAACTATTGCCACTGACCAAAATATCACCAGCGTTTCCAGAAGCATAACTACCAGTGCTAAGAGTACTAACACCAGTAGGATTAATTGGTGAAAAGCCGGATATTTCCAGTGCTGTTGCTTGAACCTCGATATTGCCACTTGCAGCTGTTCCTAAGGTTGTAGTATTCAACCCTGCTCCCTGCTGGAGTGTCAACTTGGGAGTAATCACACTAACATTACTGCCAGCTGCGGTACCGAAAGTTTCACTGCGAATCCCACTCCAAATTGCGGTATCGGTGGCACCAATCATATCGATGGCGCTGGATGCTTGCAGGTGAATTTCTCCGCCAGGTAAATAACCGAAGTTTTGCGACATTACCAGCGAACCATCGGTAAATTCAATGTTTCGCCCTTGAATCTGTACAGAACCTGCATTAACTCCACTCACATCTAATAATGACTTTTGTGCCAGCTGAATATCGCCAAAGCTTTGCCCATTTTCATAACCCAAAGTATAGCCCTGTGCGCTTGGTGTCAGGTTAACTAGTCCTGCACCACTCACACTGCCTAATTCTATATGTCCTTGTTGGGCAGTGAGAGTTGCGCCATTTAAATTCAAATTACCGCCCACCAAAGCGAGGGTTTTTCCTGGCTGTACTCGCAATTCTGTAGCGCTAGGAATTACAGTAAGAGGAGGCTGTCCACTGGGATTGCTCAAAGAGTGTCCTGTACCTTGAACGGTGATTGATGCCGGATTGCTACCCATTTGCAAACCAATGGGAACATTAATGCTCAATAGTGGCATAGCTTGGGGATTAATGGCGCTAAACTCAACACCATCAGCAAATTTGATGCTATTGGCAGTGGTAGCAATAAAAGAACCCCCTATGTTGAGTTGGGCATTGGCTCCCAATATAATGCCGCTAGGATTGATTAAAAAAAGACTGACGGGGTTGCTATTATTAGCAGTTTGAATTAAGCCATCAATATTAGATATATTACCGCCAGTAACACGGCTAAAGATGGTAGAAATATTGGGCGTGTTTACCAAATCAAAAGTAACTGAACCGTTTGTAGGAACCGAAAACTGCTGGAAACTATGAAATAGGTTATTGTTAGCGGCAATACCGTTAGTAATAGTGAAGTGATTACCTGTTTGAGAAACAGTAGTATTGAGTGTGCCATCTGAGGCAATTTGAGCGTTGGCAAAACCGCACCACAATAAGATTCCACTTGTCAGCAATCCATTAATCAAATACCAGTCAGCAGAGAGTGCTTTCATCTCTCGGTTCCCTATCTAATACCTAATATTTAAGGTTCCCGAAATTGCATAACTATGAACACTTGAATAAAGCAGGTTTCACCTTGATGCCATCAGATGTCCTTTGTTATTGTCAACGGTAAAATCAATACCAGAGAATAAACGTAATTTGCTCTTTTAGCTGGCGGCGTAAATCGACTAAAATCGGGGCAATAATTAATTCAGAGCGGGCTTTCTCACTATTACTAGCCAAAGCGATCGCCAAATTATAATTGAGAGTTTATATCAGTAAATTACTGGCAGTTAATTCCGCAGCAGCAGCAAAAATATCGCCTTGCTCTACTGTAGTTAAGCCAAAAACTTGTTTGGCTTGAGCTAAACTAAACTCAATATAGGACATAGCACTATCATTGAGTTCCAGGGATATTTAATCAAATACTTGATTATATTATCTAGAAACCGCCGCACAGGTTAATGATGGTTGCATCTGAGTTGAAAAATTATCTGCAATTAATTCTACTTTGCCCTGGGCATTACGTCGCCAGGACGTAGCCGAAATCAGAGGCTTTGGTGGTTGGGTAATTTGAGCTTGTACTGAGTGTGTGTTGTGGAATGCAGATATATCGCGCAAGTCTGACCAAGGGCGATCGCTCCCCAATTCCTGTGCGGGATTTTGTGGTATCCCACCGCGTCCCGTAGCGACAAAACTACTACCACTAGTATCTGCACATCCTGTAGCAATTTGCTGTGATGGGTCAGTAATATTTGCAGGTAGTTCAACTAACCCAGTGTTGGGGTCAATACCAACATTATTGATTTGTACTGTACCGTTAACACCAAATTGAGAACTGGCTGTAATGTCATTTTCTGGAGTAACTTGGGGGCGAAACTTCAGTCCAAAGATACCTTGAGTTGTGATTTGAATGTTACCACCGCGACCTGTGACTGCGTTAGCCATAATGTCACTGTTGTTAAATCCAACAATCACTGGCGAATTAATCATAATATTGCCGCCATCTCCTGAACCTAAAGCAGTTCCGATAATCAAACTCTGATCTCGAAGAATGAGCGCGTTTGTGTGGATATTCATATCACCACCTTGTCCTGAAGCTGTAAAACTCGCTAAAAAGCCCTTATTTAACTCCACCATTTCGGTATTGATGTTCAGTGCGCCTGCATTCCCAATCCCATAGTTACCAGTATTAATTCTGGCT
Source organism: Nostoc carneum NIES-2107 (assembly GCA_002368155.1). Lineage (GTDB taxonomy): Bacteria > Cyanobacteriota > Cyanobacteriia > Cyanobacteriales > Nostocaceae > Aulosira > Aulosira carnea. The sequence continues at coordinate 2,867,409 of AP018180.1, read as the reverse complement.
TCATCGCTAATTTTGAGGCTAGGAGTATTGACAGTCACCTGTCCCGAAGAGCCTCTAGGAATTTCGCTCACATTTGATAACTGGGTATAATAATTAGCCGTTAAAGAGCTAACAGTTGAAGAAATATTACTACCATAGGTAACACTTGGCGATCGACCACTTAGATTAATAGATTCCGTCGCATTAACAGTCAAATCACCGGCATTACCTACCCCAAGACTCGCAGTTGTCACACTACCACTTTCCTTAATTGTGAGTGTGCGAGTATTTAATCTCAGTTTCCCAGCATTACCACCACGACCAATAGTCGTATTAGCAATTACGCTAGCAATACTGATGGGAGTTGCGCCAATGACATTCACGCTATCGGCATCAATTGTAACTGCTCCACTTGTACCAAGTCCAAAGGTTGTAGAACCGAGATAAGCACCATCCAACACAGATAAATTCTGTGTTGTGACTTTCACATCACCAGCTTTTCCTGTAGAGAATGTGAGTGTTCCAATTGCTGCATAGACTGAAGGGTCGGTAGAAATGTAACCATTGACATTCAAATTAGAGGTTGTGATGTTGATATAACCACTATCGGCAGATTTATAATTACGGTTAGCAACTATCGCACCGTTGTTAACGCTTAAATTTGGTGTGACAACGCTAATATTCCCACTCATACCACTGCTGACGGTTTCGTTGATTATACTGGTACGAATTTTCATATCAGTAGTTGCACCAGACAATTTCAGAGTATCAGAGGCGAAAACATGGATATCTCCAGCCCTTTGAATTCCTCGGTTTTGCACCCATAATACAGAGCCATCTGTGAGGCTAACTGTGCGACCTTGTACTTGAATAGAACCCGCATTAATGCCATTGACATTCACCAGCGATCGCCCTGCAAGATTAATATCACCAAATGTAGAAATGTTTTGATAATCCAGGTTAAATCCTTGACTAACTCTATTGAGTGTAACTTCACCTTCAGCTACACCACCGAGTTCAACTCGTCCCTGGGGAGCAAGCAAAATCCCACCATTCAGGTCAATAGAAGAACCCAACAGTGCTAATGTTTGTCCCGATGTCACAGCCAAATTACCTTCTAAGACTGTAGGAATATAGGGTGTAATCAGCGGATTTTGAGAGGTGAGATGATGTCCAGTTCCTTGTAAGGCAATTTTTCCTGAGTTTTGACCAAACTGCAAGCCTATCGGTACACTCATGGTTAATAATGGCTTCTCAGTTAAATTCACAGCGCTAAATTCTGTACCATCTGCAAACTTAATACTATTCGCAGTTGTCCCTACAAATGAGCCACTAATATTTAATCTGGCATTTGACCCAAATAAAATACCATTGGGATTCATTAAAAATAAATTAACTGAGTTATTGCCATGAACTGTGCTAATTAACCCATCAATACTAGTAATATTACTACCTGTAACTCGACTAAATATATTTGTAATATTTGGTGTATTCACTAAATCAAAAGTTGCTGAACCACCTGTAGGGACTGAGAAATTACTAAAGCTATGAAATAAATTATTACCTTTATCTAGTCCATTGAGAATAATAAAATTATTGTTGTTAGAGTTAACAATAGTGTGAGTACTACCATCAGATGTTACCTGAGCCATAGCAGGTAATACTAAAACCACAGTGCATAAGCAAGCGGAGAATGTTGCTTTAAAAGCGTTAAATTTTTGGTTTGTGAGTTTGCAAATTACTTTCATACAGAAAATACTTTTTGAAATGCACAGTATTAGCATTCCCAGCATCTATGTATCTGTAACATTTATAACTTAATAAATAAGTACCTCCTAGTTATTATTTAAGGCAATTTTAATATCTGTGGGAAAAATTTCTAAAAGTTGGGAAATTGAGCATCAGGAACAGCAGCACAGCTTAAAGATGGTCGTACATTAGCAGGTTGAGGGGCGACGATTTCAATTTTGCCATCAGCGCGACGATGCCAAGATGTAGCTTGCACAAGCGGCTTTGATGGTTCGGGTATTTGGGCTTGTGCTGGCTGTGTTTTATAGAATGCAGAGATATCACGGGTGTATGACCAAGTGCGTAGGCGTAGCCCGTCGTAGACATCGCTCCTCACTTCCTACATTTATTACTTTGACACTCCCCTGCCTGAATAGATATCGCTAGCCTACGGCAACGCCTAACGGCGAACGCTCATCTATTCGTAAAGGCAGGGGATTCTTCTTTCACAGTCAAAATATATATTAAGTAAGTCGGTGAGAAGAAACCTAACTATGTAACAGAATGTAAAATCGGCATAACCCTTGCGATTGCGTCATTCCACTTCGTTTCATTCGCAATGACATAGCGTGAATTATTTAAACCGTTCTACTTAAGCTACACCATAATCAGTATATTGACGTATTTGAGGTGGATGAAAACCCAAAATAATATCCTCTTTGGGAACCCCAGCTTCTAACAATTCCTCAGCAACCGGACGATTTGTACCATCGTGTTGAATCCATATTTTCCCTTGAATAATATCGATATGTACAACACAACCATGTACCCGACGTTGCCCATCCCAACCTACGTGCATCACTTCGTAATGGTCTGTTTCTGGGTTAACAATTGCCTCAGTTTCTATTTGACCGTGAGATGGTTTATATTTGGCATATTCATAGATTAAGTCCCGTACTATTTGACGATAGCGGTTTAAGGTATCCATTGCACAATACTCCTTTGTTGCTCATCAAACACTAAAAGTTTAATTTCTAAGCGCTTGAGGATCAATTGCCCTAATTTTTCTGTAAAAATACTTTCGTAGGAACGCTGGGGAACAGCTAGGTAAAGTATTCGTTCCGATGCTATTTCTGCTAGAATGCTTTGATAAACACCATATTGCCCAGCAGCTTCTTCTAAATCCCGAACTGGCGAAGGTTTCAAAAAACTTTTAATTTCAACTGCTATTTTAAAATGATCTTTTTGAGCTGCTATTGTTGTTCTTTCTGCCGCTAAATCAACATAAAGGTCTCTACCACCATAAGATAAAAGCAAAGGGTCATCGGTAATCTCCCAGCCATCATTTATTAGGGCTTGAACAACGGTATCATGATAAAAATCCTTGGCAGGCATAGTCCAGTGGCAATTTTTATTGTCGTTGATGACTCTTATATATTATCTGGGAACCGCAGCACAGGTTAATGTTGGTTGCATTTGAACAGAAGATTTATCTGCAACTAACTCAATTTTCCCTTGAGCATTACGTCGCCAAGCAGTGGCTTGGACAAGAACCTCTGGAGATTGGGGGATTTGTGCTTGTGCTGGCTGTGTTTTGTAGAATGCAGAGATATCACGGGTATCAGACCAAGTGCGATCGCTCCTCACTTCCTGCATGGGATTTTGCGGTAAACCACCTCTTCCTGTAGCTACAAAACTACTGCCATTAGTATCAGCACAACCACTAGCAATTTGTTGGGATGGATCGGTGACATTAGTTGGCAATTCCACTAAGCCAGAGTTGGGATCGATACCGATATTGTGAATTTCAACTGTACCGCTAACCCCAAATTGTGAGGTGGCGGTAATATCGCTGTCATCGGTGAGTTGGGGACGGAATTCTAATCCTAAAATAGCTTGAGTACCAATTTGAATATTTCCCCCAGTTCCTAGCACCGCATTGGCAATAATGTCGCTGTTTTCCCAGGCAGTAATAGTAGGTGCATTAATATTGATATTCCCTCCATTGCCAGAACCACCAGCTGTGGCTGTAATATTACTGCGATCGCGCATGAGAATAAACTTGCCTACTTGCAAGCTGATGTCACCACCATTACCAGATTCTGTCTGTGCCTGAATTAAGCTGTGATTTTTTAATTGAATGTTATCGGCAGTAATATTGAGATTGCCACCATTGCCAGTACCTTGACTAGTCACGCTCACTGTACCACCATTTGTCAGCATCAGGTTGGGTGTAGTAATGCTGAGCGTACCTGCATTTGCTGTGAGTATATTTGGCAAACTCAAGAATTGACGCAGCTGTGAACTTACAAAACTTACAGAAGAGTTAATACTACTGTTATTGTTAGGACTTTTACCACTAATTGCGATCGCTTCGCTCGCAGTGATATTTACATTTCCCCCATTACCAACAAGAAATGCGGATGAACCGATTGCACCTCCATTTAGAACTTTTAAGGTGCCAGTATTAAGTGTCAAATCTTTAGCATTTCCCAGGGCAAACGTAGTAGTACTAATATTGCTATAAACTCCAAAAGGATTTTCTCCGATGACTGTGGTATTTTGATTACTAATTCTTACCCCGCCACTAGAACCTTTACCAAAAGTTACTGATGATAATGAGCTGCCATCAGATATTAGTAAAGTATCACCATCAATAGAGATATCGCCAGCTTTCCCTGTACTGTATGTGCTAGTGGTAATGCTTGAAACGCCACCAGTATTTAGAGGTGAGAAACCTGCAATTTCTATATTTGCTGCTTGAATCTGAATATTGCCACTGTTAGCAACTCCATAAGTTATATTATTAATTCCTGCACCTTGCTGGAGTGCTAAACGGGGAGTCATAATTCGGATATTCGCTCCATTCCCTTTACCCAAAGCTTCACTACGAATCCAACTCCGAATTTTTCCATCGGATGTTGTGCCAATAAAATTGATTGCTTCTGATGCTTGCAAGTTAATATTTCCGCTGGGGAGATTGCCTAGATTTGTGGATAGCAATAGCGAACCCTCGGTAAATTCAATCTTGCGTCCTTGAAGCTGAATTGAACCTGCATTTACTCCACTAACTTGTAATAGCGACTTTTGTGTTAGTTGAATATCACTAAAACTTTGTCCGTTACCATACTCAAATTGATAGCCCTGAGTAGTTGGCGCTAAAGAAACTAAACCTGCATCTGCTAAACTACCTAACTCTATATGTCCTGTTTTAGCCATGAGAGTTGCACCATTCAAACTCAGATTTCCACCTATCAAAGCTAGAGTTTTTCCTGGCTGTACTTGCAACATAGTTGAGCTAGGATTGTGAACTACAGGAGCTAGAACATTATTAATACTTATACCATGTCCGCTACCTTGGACTTGTATAGATGCAGGCTGTTTACCCATTTGCAGCCCAATGGGAACATTCATGCTGAATAATGGTGTAGCTTGGGGATTCACAGCACTAAATTCACCCCCATCAGCAAATTTTATACTATTAGCTGTTGTAGCAATAAATGAACCGCCAATGTTCAAAGCGGCATCTTTACCAAAGATAATTCCTGCTGGATTGATTAAAAATAAACTTACGGGGTTATTACTATGAAGCGTACTAATTACACCATTAATCTGAGAAATATTTACCCCAGTTACCCGACTAAATATAATTGTAATATTAGGTGTATTTACTAAATCAAAAGTTGCGGAGGTACCTGTAGGTAGAGAAAAATTACTAAAGCTATGAAATAAATTATTACCTTTTGTGGTACCATTAATAATAGTGAAATCATTCAGATTCGGATTAACAATGGTATTGGTAGTACCATCTGAAGTCACCTGAGCATTGGCAAATCTATCATCTATTAACATGATTGCTAATGGCAGCAGGATGAAACTTGCCAATATGCGATTAGGCAAACCTAAGCCAACAAAAAGCCTTCGCATTTTTTAGTCTCCTTTTATACATAGATAAGTTAATATTCCCTAAATACCATGCTGCTGAACATTAACACTCGGTGAATTATTGGGAGTACAAAAGGAATTGGCTAGGCTAAATTAACTCTGAGGAAGCGCTGCACAAGTTAATTGTGGTTGTATATTGGCAGGAGATGGAGCTGCAACTATTTCAATTTTGCCATCAGCACGACGATGCCAAGATGTAGCTTGTACAAGAATCTTGGGAGGTTGGGAAATTTGGGCTTGTAAGGCTTGTGTTTGTCTGAATGCAGAGATGTCACGGGTATCAGACCAAGTGCGATCGCTCATCACTTCCTGTGCTGGATTTTGCGGTATTCCACCCCTTCCTGTGGCGACAAAACTACTTCCCTGGTTACCTCCACAAACTGTAGCAATTTGCTGTGATGGGTCAGTGACATTTGCAGGTAGTTTTACTAAACCAGAATTGGGGTCAACACCAAAATTGTTAATATTAACTGTACCGTTAACACCAAATTGGGAACTGGCTGTGATGTCGTTTTCTTTTGTCAGTTGAGGACGATATTGAAGACCGAAAAGACCTTGAGTTTTGATGTTAATATTGCCACCACGACCTTGAACTGCATTAGCAATGATGTCGCTGTTTTCCAAACCAACAATTACAGGTGAGTTAATTGACAAATTACCACCATTCCCATTGCCCACAGCAGTAGCTGAAATGGCACTATTGTGACGCATCAATAAATAATCTTGCAAGTCTAATCTGACATCTCCGCCATTGCCAGAAGCGGTTGATGCGCTGATACTACCTTGATTATCTAGAAAAATCGAGTTGGCATTAATTCGTACATCTCCACCTTTACCAGGCCCATCATTTGTGACGCTCACTACTCCTCCATCTATGAGGTGTAATGATGGTGTGTTAATTATTACAGAACCTGAATTGCCAGTAGGAATGGCTGGTAGTTCAAATGCAGCTTGAATAGCTGGGCTGAGAATCTCAGCGTTGGAAAAGACGCGAGAGACTGTCCCAGCAGAATTGCCCTGAGTAGCACGACCCTCAACATTTATGGACTCTGAAGCTTTAATTGCTACACTACCTGCTGAACCTGTTGCTAAGGTAGAAGACCCAAGAGATGCACCGCCTTGAATCACTAACTTAGATGTGTTGATGACTGTGCTATTAGCATTACCAGAACCCTGAGTAATCGTAGATAGCGAACTTTCTGAAAATGCCATAGGATTGTAACCCGCAATTTCGATAAGATTTGCTGCATTAACTTGTATTTTGCCAGTCTCTCCAGAGCTAACAGCCACAGAAATAATTGCGCCAGAATCCAGAATCCTAAGATCATCCGTGGATACCGTTATGTTCCCTGCATTGCCGCTATTTAATGAAAACGTGATAATCGCAGTATAAACGGCTGGATTAGCACTGTTAAAGCCTCTGATATCGGTTGTGCCACCCACATTCGTGATAATGTTTCCACCATCTGTTTGAGTCCGGGTTCTAGTGACAATTCTTGCTCCATCCTGGAGGGATAGCTGGGCAGCTGAGATAGAAATATCTCCTACTTTACCTGTGCCGAAATTATTGATTTGGAGAAAACTCCCTAATTCACCATTGGCTGTGTTCCCCATCAAGTTGAGGGAACCTTTGGCATGGACTGTGATTCCCCCAGAATCTTGTATTCCCAAGTTTTGGAGCAAAACAGCAGAACCCTCAGTTAAGCTGACGTTTTGTCCTTGGATTTGGATTGAGCCATTGTAACCAGTAGCATTAAGCAGTGATTCTTCTGCCAGATGAACATCGTCCAATTTCAACACGGTGGAGTAATCCCCCACCCAACCCGTAGGAGTGACATTCAGTCCCACTAGTCCAGCGCTGACACTACCAACTTCTAGATGTCCGCTGCTTTTGGTGGAAGCAACGCCACCATAGAAGTTTATACCACCACCAATCAATGCCAGTGTATGATTTTCTCCAACTTGTAATCCGGGGGGACTTTTACTCGCATTAGCTGTACCAAAGCCAGTACTATCTGTCAACTGGTTTTTATTTCCCCGGACTGTAATGTCACCAGAATTCTGCCCTATCTGTAACCCTATAGGTACACTCATCGTCAACAAAGGTGGGCTAGAAGCATTCACAGCACTAAATTCTGTACCATCAGCAAACTTAATACTATTCGCTGTTGTCCCCACAAATGAACCACCGATATTCAAAGCCGCATTTTTACCAAACACAATGCCATTGGGATTCATCAAAAATAAACTGACAGCATTATTACTATTTATTGTTTGAATTAACCCATCAATCTGAGAAACATTACTACCTGTAACTCGACTAAATATCGTTGTAATATTTGGTGTGTTAGTTAAATCAAATTTTGCCGACCCACCTGTAGGAACAGAGAAATTACTAAAACTGTGAAATAAATTATTACCTTTTTCAATCCCATTAAGAATAGTAAAATCATTGCCACTTTGATTAACAATCGTGTTGGTAGTAACATCAGATATGACTTGAGCATTCACAGGCGGTAAAACTCCGCAAGTTAGTAAAGCGATTGTCATTTGAGAGAGAATCTGTCTCATCGCATTAATACTCTTTTAAGCGTATAGTATGAGGATTCCCATTCTATCCGTACTAGTAACATTTATGACTTGAAAACTCAATAAGTATGTCTTACCTGTGGTCTGATGTGATGTTTACGAAGGGCTATGAATAGGCAATATCGTTTTGACAAATTCCTAAAAGTTAGGGAATTGATCATCCCGAACAGCAGCACAAGTTAAAGATGGTTGTACATTTCCAGTTGAAGCAGCAACGATTTCAATTTTGCCATCAGCACGACGATGCCAAGATGTAGCTTGCACAAGCGGCTTTGGCGGCTGGGTTATTTGGGCTTGTATTGGTTTTGTGTTGTGGAATGCAGAGATGTCGCGTGTGTCTGACCAAGTGCGATCGCTCCTCATTTCCTGTGCTGGATTTTGTGGTACACCGCCTCTTCCTGTAGCGACAAAACTACTACCACTATTACTAGAACAACCTGTAGCAATTTGCTGAGATGGGTCGGTGAGATTTTCTGATAATTCTACTAACCCAGAATTTGGATCGACACCAATATTAGTTATTTGCACAGTGCCATTAACATTGAATTGGGAACTAGCAGTAATATCATTTGTCAAAACTTCTTTAGGATTGAGAAGATTGTCATACTTCAATCCAATGATTCCCTGAGTTGCAATGTGAATATTACCGCCTCTTCCTTGGACTGCATTGGCAATAATGTCACTGTTTTGTAAACCGATAATGTTGGGGGAGTTAATCGTAATATTTCCACCATTACCACCTGCCTCTGCACTGATGAAACTGCCATTACGCATCAGTAATACATCACGCAATTTTAGGTTAATATTACCTCCTTCACCGGCATTGGCTTCAGAACGAAGTTTACTAGCTTGATCCAACTTTAGATAATTAGCCTGAACGAGCATATTACCGGCATTTCCTGTGCCTTTACCGCTAACTACAATTTCACCGCGATCGCTAATACTCAGATTCTCTGTGGTCAGATGTACAGAACCCGCAGTACCAGGGCCAGTAGAAGAAGCATACAACCCACTCGGGCCAGTAGCATCCAGAGAGTAAAGCAGTTGCCCACTCGGTACTTGACTGACACCTGCAATATTGATGGAATTGGCTTGAATAGCAATATTTCCGGCTTGACCATAGGTTTCAGTTGAGGTGGAAATTCGTCCTCCATCTAGTAAGTTGAGCTTACCAACATTAAAAGTAATATTGCCACCCTGCCCCTGACCCAGACTAATCAGTTTTTCCGTAAAGAAATCGTAGTTACCGTTTGTTGATGCAAAAAATCTGGTTGCAACTCCAGTTGAGGAACTGCCACCCAAAGTTACCTCATCAGCATTCACAATAATGTCACCCGATGTACCTTCACCATAAGTACCAGTCCGAATACCGGGGCCATTCAAGACCTCTAGTTTACCGACATTGAGAATGATATCTCCACCTCTGCCTGTTGCATTTTCACGGATGCTGGTACTCATTCCGGTCAAAAATGCAGGTTCATCTGTTGCCGTTTCACCTGTCACACTTAAGTTCTGGGCTGTGACTATAATATTCCCACCATCACCCGTTCCTCTAGCGGTAGAGCGTAATTCTGCCCCATCCCGAATGTTGACTTGTCTAGCATTGATCGTGACATTACCACCCCGACCTTGGGAACCATTCATTGTATTAGATGCTAGAGTACTCACACTAAATCGCTGTTTTGTGGGGGTATAGATTGCTTCCCCAATTACATTGACAGTTGTAGCCTTGACTGTAATATTACCGGAATCTCCAATTCCATAAGCACGGGTGTTAATTTGTGCGCCATTTAAAACATTGAGATTGGATGTTTCAATTGTCACATCACCACCTCTTCCCCTAGCTGTTGGTTGGGAGTAAGCGGCAATTGCAGTGTTAGAAAGGGCTGGCTGACCAATTAGTTCCAGAGAATCGGAGGCTTTGACGAGAATACCTTGTCCTGAGCCTGTGCCTAAAGTGTGGGAAGTGATAGTTGAAGAGCCAGATAGAGTAATTTTTTGCCCTTGGAGAGCGATCGCACCACCTTGGTTTCCACTTGTATCAACTATACCTGCGTTACTAAATTTCATATTTTGGAACTGAGTCACAGCATTGAAATCTAAGCTGAATCCAGCAGTGTTTGCAGATATGCCCACAATATTGTTTTCTGCAACGCTCCCTAATTCAACTCTTCCATCGATAGCGGTGATTTTACTCTGATCAAAAGTTAAGTTATTTCCCACAAGTACAAATGTATTTCTCGCTGGAATTGCTAATTTTGCCCCATAAACGTTAATTGAACGAGAATTGCTGCCTATTTGCAAGCCAATTGGCACGCTCATAGTCAATAAGGTTGTGGCATTTGTATTAACAGCACTAAACTCAGTGCCATCAGCAAATTTGATACTTTCGGCGGTAGTACCAACAAAGGAACCACCAATATTCAATCTGGCATTGGGGCCAAAAATAATTCCACTGGGATTGAGCAAGAATAAATTGGCGCTACCATTGGTTTTAATTAACCCATCAATATTAGAAACATTACCACCAGTCACACGACTAAAAATATTTTCGATATTGGCAGTATTGTTAAAGAATACAGAACTATTAGCAGGAATAGAAAACTGGCTGAAGCTATGAAATAAATTATTACCTTTTTCTAGACCATTGAGAATATGAAAATCATTGCCATTGGGGTTAACAAGAGTGTTAGTACTACCATCAGATGTTACCTGAGCTATGGCTGGTAAGAGTGAACCCGTAGTCAATAACCCAATGGTCAAGGCTGCAAGATAAGCAATCACTTTCATAGCGCTAATACTAGTTAAAACTCATAGTTTCAGTATTCCCGCTAGATTTTTATTAGTAACATTTCCTAAGATCCTGTTGTGGTATGTTGTTGGGTTACCATTAATCTTGCTTTTGCTGCTGCTCGTACAACTCGATGTGCATCTTTTAAGAGAATTTGGAGAATTTCTGGTGCTGCTTGAGGATGTTGAGCAATGACATAACGTTCATACCAAGGGAGTAATTGTAATTTTTGAAAATTTTGAGCTAAATATTCAAGAGGTGCTGCGGGATGTTGGAGAATAGCTAAACGAAATGATATTATATCCAGGGTGTAAAACTTGGGTTCTAGATATTGCACTAAATATTTACTGGCGATCGCGGGAGCAAGTTGGATTAATCTTTTAACTGCTGCTACAAAAACTTGATGTTTTTTCCGCTTAAAATAACGCGTAGAACAAGTATATTGATAATGGTCATATTGATTATTGTCAGCCAATATTTCTAGTATATGAATTGGGGTATTGATGTTATTGGCAACAGCTATTTGCACAAATTGATTTTTATCTTTAGCGAGTCTTTCTAGCCAATTCTGACTCTTTGGAGCAGAACTATATACATCTATAATCCGAGGATTTTTCGCAACTGCTTCGCGGATTAGTACCGATGTATGTTTGGCTAGTTCAGCTAATTTTTGCAGTGGTGTATGCTCACAAGTAGCCTCGTTGTATTGAATGATAAAATTACTTGTACCCCCATTGCTCGCCAATTTTTGTTGGTGTATTTTTAAGGCATATAGACGAACTTCTGGATGTTTATCATATAATAATTTTTCGATAAACTCTAATGATATATTGGGATTTTGCAGCATCAGCAAGCGCAGTCTATAGTCCCTAAATTTGGCTATTTTGTTGCCAATTAAATCAGATATATGAGGATGTGAAGCCACTGCTGCATATATATCTACACTGCGAATATCCAAAATTTCTAGTAATAGTTCTGCAGAGATATCAGGATTGCAAATTACTTGTTGACAAATATTATGTACTGCTTCCCAATAAATATCATCTGTTACGATTTTAAGCAGTTCTAATAATTGAGGAATTGGCGTAATTGCACTTGCTGCTAGTGCATATTCTTGTTTAGATATTTCTTTGATTTTAATCCCCTCATAGTTATATGGAGCGCTAAACAGTCTGCGCCATAGATAAATACAATTAGATTCATTCTGAGGAAAGTGTAACTGTAATTGCAGTCGCATTTCTTGGGGGAAAGCAGGATTATTAGCCAAATTTTGCAGTATACGAGTATCTTGGTCTTGGGAAAGAAGTAGTAAAATATCTAATGGGGTGTGCTGATTTTTAGCCACATGAGCACGAACATATACATTGCGATCGCCTGATAATCTCTTCAAACATTCTGGCGGTGTTTGGTTATTCAAAGCTACTGCTTGACGAACACAAACGCTCTGATCTTGAGTTAGCTCTTTGAGTAGATATACATTAACATGAGGATGATTAGCAACACATACTCGTATTCTCCAATCAGCAGATTGCGCTAATGTTTCTAAGTCGCTTAACTCTAAGTTGGGATGTTTTGCAACCCGCACTCGAATAAATGACCATTGACTCGCACAAAGTTCCCGTAGCTTTTCTACTTGTGTATGAGGATGAGTGGCTAAAAATCTTTCTTGGAAAAAATCATTAACTATTGACCGTGGTAAACTAGGATTCCGCATAGCAGCTTCCCGTATTACCCTACTCTGATGATGGGCAAGTTCAATCAAACATTCAATAGGTGTATTTTTATTTTTAGCAACTTCAATGCGAGTAGTAATGTTAAGTTTAATATTTAATAATTGTCGTAAATATTCTGGTGGAGCATCAGTGAATTTAGCAATCACCTCTTGCACGTATGCTGAAGTTTTAGCAATTTGCAACTGAGGTGTAATTCCTAATTGCCATAAAATAAATTGATAATATTGTCCTTGAGAATTGTTACCTGAATAACATCCAACTTCGGAAGGATTAGAAGAACCATTCTCGATAATATGTTGTAATTTCCTATCTGCATATTCTTGCCACCCTGAATCCATTTCTCCAGCAACATTGACGTGCATTTTTATTAATTCATGAATAAAATCATCACAATATTGATTTTCTGCTACTAGTTGCAAGACTTGTTTATTGGCTTGAGGATTCTGCACAATTCCCAATAAATGATAATGGTATCCAGAAATAGCAAATCTGTTTAACCATGCTTGAGGAGCAGCTTCACAAGTTAAAATTTTCTGTAGGGAAGAAGCGGGAATTTCTAATTGAGGATCTTCTAAATTTAGGAGAGGGAAAATAGGATTTTTTAGAAAATCTTGGGGAAATTCTTCTGCAAGTAGATATAAAGTATATGGTGGAGTACGGGGATTTCTAGCTACAGCTTGACGAACCTGTATGTCTTCATGTCTTGCCAATTCTGTTAATAATTCTGGTGTAGTATTAAGATTTTTGGCAACAGCAATTTGTGATTGATTACTGTCTTGCATCCATTCCACCATATATCCTTTTATACACTCATAAATTAAATTGATCGCTTGTGATTAACGACTGTACAGGTTAATGCTTGTTGTCTATGAGTAGAAGATTGATGAGCTACTAGTTCAATTGTACCATCGATTCGATGACGTACACCTGTAGCTTGAACAAGCATCTGTGGAGATGCAGATATTTGTGTTGTAACTGCATGATGTTTGCGGTATGCAGTCAAATCGCGGACATCAGACCAAGTGCGATCGCTCCTCACTTCTTGATTAGGATTTTCTGGTATACCACCTCGTCCCGTGGCAACAAAACTACTACCAGTATTATCAGAACAACCTGTAGCTATTTGCTGCGATGGGTCTGTAACATTCGTAGGCAATTCCACTAAACCAGAGTTGGGGTCAAAACCAACAGTATTCACTTGCACAGTGCCATTTATTCCAAATTGCGAACTAGCAGTGATGTCACTATTGGGTGTAAGTTGGTTTTGAAATTGCAACCCAAAAATACCTTGAGTAGTGATTTGGATATTACCACCACTTCCTAGTACAGCATTCGCTGAAATATCGCTGTTTTCTTTTGGCACAGCGACAATCGACCCAGCATTGATATTAATGTTGCCGCCTGTAGAAGTCCCAATGGCATTAGTGATGATGCTGCTACCATGCCGTAATAGCAGCACATCATTGGCATTGAGGTGGATGTTACCCTGACCACCACCATTTACCTCAGAACGCAGATTTGCGCCATTGTCGAGGATGATTTTATTACCAGTAATATTTAAGTTCCCTGCATCGCCACTGCTTGTATTACTCACAGTAATTTCTGCATTATCCCTGACACGCACTGCATCTGATGTGATATTTACAGACCCCGCAGCAAAGTTAGTATCAGAAGAAGCTGCGATCGCACTGTTGAGATAGCTACCATTAATCAAGTTTGGGGAAGTTCCTTGTACGTCAATATTTTTCACTTGTAGGTTAACACTACCAGCATTTCCCTGACCCAAACTAGAAGAAGTAATTTGTCCACCGTTGAACACACGCAAGTTGTCGGCTGTCAGGTTAATGTTGCCACCTGAACCCACAGAACCATTACCCAGAGAAGCTTTGATACCTGTGATAGTTTGGCTATATCCATCAATCATCGGCTCGCTGACTTGTACATCTTTAGCTCGAATATCAATATCTCCTGCTGTACCGATTGCTCCTGCTAGAAAAAAGCCAAAGAAAGGTACTTGAGAACCTACTACTTCGCTGGTAATCCCCCCACCATTTGACAATACTAGATTCCCTGTATCGATAAAAATGCGTCCTCCTTGTCCTGTTGTACCAGATTCCAGCGAAGCGAGAACTGCACTAAATATACCAACAGGGTTAGCTCCTTGAATCTCTAAACTCTCGGTAGCTCGAATGGAGACTTCTCCTCCTGTACCATTCCCTCCCAACACACTACTACTAATACGACCACCATTGAATAGGTGAACCCTTTGAGTATCAACAGTAACTTGTCCACTCTGATTATTGCTTCCAGACAGAAGTAAATTAGCAATTGAAGTTGCAGAAGATCCAGATAAAGTTTCATATCCCAATAGATCCACATCGGTAGCGCGAATGGTGATATCTCCAGTTCTAGAGTTATCGCCAGAAGTGCTGGACACAAGCCAAGCTCCATTAGCCATCTTTAAACGTCCAGTTTCGATGGTTATATTTCCTGCTTGTCCTGTTGCTGGTGGCCCCGGAAGTACAAGTAATCCTAATGAATTGCCTACAGTAGTGCTGATCCCAGCGAAGAGAGGTTGGTTAACAAGATCGGTGGTTCCTAAAAGATTAATAAATTCTGTAGTGTGGACAGTAATACCTTTTCCTTGTCCAGCAAAGGTTGTTGCACCAATGTTCGAGCCATCCTGTAAGCTTAATCCCCTTCCCCAAATATTGATTGCGCCACCGTTGCTACCATCCGCAGTGACGAAGGAAGTTTGTTGCAGTGTAATTGTACCCCCGTTAATAGTATTTGGCTTAGAAGTGAGTTGCCATCCAGTTTCCTTGTCTAGGGCAATTTCTCCATTTTGTAGCGCCCATAATTCGATATGTCCATCAGGAGCAGAAATACTGGCACTATCAATATCAATCTGACCGCCCACAAGTGCTAGTGTCTGATTGGGAATCACTGATAATGTTGGTAATCTAAGAAAGAACAAACCGAACCCGAACTCTGGATGCTTTTGTACTTGAACTGGCGATCCTTGTACTTGAATTGTTCCCGCATTACTTCCCATTTGCAACCCCACAGGTACACTCATAGTTAATAATGGCGGTGCAGCAGAGTTAGTTGCACTGAATTCCACTCCATCAGCAAACTTAATGCTATTTGCGGTTGTTCCAACAAAGGAACCACTGATATTTAGTGAGGCATTAGGCCCGAATACAATACCGTTGGGATTCATCAAAAATAAACTGACTGGATTATTGCTATTGAGGGTGCGAATCAACCCATCAATATTAGAAGCATTACCACCTGTAACTCGACTAAATATATTAGTAATATTTGGCGTATTAGTTAAATCAAAAGTCGCTGAACCACCTGTATGAATTGAAAAGTTACTAAAACTATGAAATAAATTATTACCTTTTTCTATACCATTAAGAATAGTAAAATCTTTGCCACTTTGATTGACAATTGTATTAGTAGTAACATCAGATGTCACCTGAGCATGAGCAAAATTGTTTCCTAAAAAAATAATTCCTAATTGTAGTAATATGGCACTTCTTGTAAATAGGCGATTAATTAAACCTAAGCTCGTAAACATCGCTGGCATTTTTCAATCTCCGCTTATATACATTTAATATTCCCCAATAGGTATTGTTCTGAACAATAATAATTGAGCAATGGTATGTTCTGTTTGGGAAAATTAAATGTTAGGAAGCGCAGCACAAGTTAATGATGGTTGCACCAGAGTAGGAGATTGATGAGCAACTAGCTCGATTTTGCCTTGAGCATTACGATGCCAAGATGTAGCTGCGATGAGAACTGCTGGTGATTTGGGTACGTGAGTAATTCTCTGACCGGTGTTTCTATATGCAGAGATATCACGAGTATCAGACCAAGTGCGATCGCTCCTCACTTCTTGATTAGGATTTTGGGGTATTCCCCCTCTTCCCGTAGCGATGAAACTACTACCACTTGTATCTGCACAACCTGCGGCAACTTGTTGAGACGAATCTACTAAGTTTGCAGGTAGTTCGATTAAGCCAGAATTGGGGTCAACTCCAATATTATTAACTTGTACTGTACCGCTAACTCCAAATTGGGAACTCGCTGTAATGTCGCTTTGGGAGGTGAGTTGAGGACGGTATTTTAACCCTAAGATACTTTGAGTAGCAATCTGAATATTGCCACCATTTCCAAGTACCGCATTGGCAACAATATCACTGTTTTCGTCGGGAAGTGCCACAATTGTCCCAGCAGTAATATCGATGTTACCTCCGGGAGAAGTACCAGTGGCATTAGTTGTAATATTACTGTCACGACGTAACAGCAAAACATCATTTGCTTGGAGGTTAATATTACCTTGACCACCTCCTTTGACTTCCGATCGCAGACTGGCTTTATTGTCGAGGAAAATATTATTGGCTGTAATATTCAAATTACCTGCATCCCCGGTTCCTGTATTGCTCACAGTAACTTCCGCACCATTGCGTATTTTTACTGTATCTGATGTAATATTTACTGTTCCGGCATCAAAGTTAGTTGTCGAAGATGCTGCGATCGCACTGGACAGAATTTGACCGTTAGTTAAAGGTTGAGATATACCCTGGATATCAATGTTTTTAACCTGTAAGTTAATATTCCCCGCATTTCCCTGACCCTGGCTCGAAGAGGTGATCTGTCCGCCATTGAATACCCGTAGGCTGTCTGCCGTTAGGCTAATCGTTCCACCTGAACCTACGGCACCATCGCCCACAGAAGCCGTGATCCCACCGATGCTGTTATTCAAGGTATCAATTAATGGATCGCTAACTTGTACCTCCCTTGCCCGAATATCAATACTTCCAGCCGTACCCTGCGCCCCCGGAAGCGATCCCAAAAATGTGTTACTAGCACCTATTAGTCCACTAGTAATAGTTCCACCATTAGCTAAAACCAGACTCCCTGCGTCAATTGTGATTCGACCACCCTGCCCTGTTGCTCCAGATTCGATCGAAGTGAGAACAGCACTGGTTAGGCCGCTGTTAGGGTTGGCTCCCCGAATCTCAAGGCTCTCTACAGCCCGAACCCTGACTTCTCCTGCTGTACCATTCCCTCCCAACAAACTGCTACTGATGCGATCGCCATCGAGCAGGCGAATCCGTTGGGCATCGATAGCAATCGATCCACTCTGATTGTTATTTCCAAAGGTGATCAACGTGCCAATCGTATTCACAATGCCCAAAGAAAAAGATGTTTTGTTTCCCACCATATCCACATCGGCAGCGTGGATGGTAATGTTTCCTGAGATAGAGTTGTTGCCAGATGTTGTGGACTGAATCGCAGCGCCATCAGCTAACCGCAAGCGATTGGTTTCGATGGTTATATTTCCAGCTTGTCCGGTTGTTGGCGGTTTGAATGGTAGAAAAAAGCTAAATTGATTGCCTACCGATGTGTTAACACCAGTAAGAAAAAGTTGTCCTGGAGCAGAGACTCCCAAAAAGTCGGCAAATTCTGTCGTTTGAATGGTAATGCCTTTACCTTGCCCAGCCGAGGTACTGGAACTAATATCCGACCCATCCTGCACCGTCAACCCACGTCCACGGATGTTAATTCCTCCACCGTTAATTCCACCTGCATCAACTAATGAAGATTGTTTTAAGGAAATTGTACCCCAGTTTGCTGTGTCAGCAGGACTCGTTAGTTGCCATGTAGCTTGATTGTCAATTTTAATCTCTGCATTCTGCACAGCCCATAGTTCGATATGCCCATCTGGTGCCGTTAGTTTTGCCGATGTCATGTCGATTTGACTACCAACTAACGCTAATGTTTGTCCGGGTTGAACTTGCAAACCTGCCCCTTGAACTTGTATCGCTCCTGCATTAATTCCCATTTGCAAGCCCACAGGCACGCTCATGGTCAATAACGGCGGTGTCGCTAAACTTGCCACACTAAATTCTGTACCATCGGCAAATTTAATACTATTTGCTGTAGTTCCCACAAAGGAACCACCAATATTCAAGCTGGCATTTTGTCCAAAAATAATTCCATTAGGATTGAGTAAAAATAAATTGGCGCTACCATTGGCTTGAATTAAACCATCAATATTGGAAACATGGCCACCAGTTACCCGACTAAATATATTAGTAATATTTGGCGTACTCGTTAAATCAAAAGTCGCTGAACCGCCTGTAGGAACTGAAAAGTTACTAAAACTATGAAATAAATTATTACCCTTTTCTATACCATTAAGGATAGTAAAATTATTTCCAATCTGATTAACAATTGTATTAGTAGTACCATCAGATGTTACTTGAGCATGAGCAAAGTTATTTCCTAAAAAAATAATTCCTAATGGCAGCACTATGGCACTTCTTGTCAATAGGCGATTAACCAAACCTAAGCTCATAAACATCCCTTGCATCCTTCAATCTCCGCTGGTATGCATTTAATATTCCCCAATCGATATTGTTCTGAACACTAATCAGTAAGAAATGGTATATTCGGTGTGCGAAAATTAAATGTTAGGAAGCGCAGCACAGGTTAATGATGGTTGCACTTGAGTAGGAGATTGATGAGCAACTAGCTCGATTTTGCCTTGGGCGTTACGATGCCAAGATGTAGCTGCGATTAAAACTGTTGGTGATTTGGGTGCGTGAGTAATTCCCTCACCAATTTTTCGATATGCAGAGATATCACGAGTATCAGACCAAGTGCGATCGCTCCTCACTTCTTGATTAGGATTTTGTGCTATACCACCCCTTCCCGTGGCGACAAAGCTACTACCAGTATTTGCAGAACAGCCTGTAGCAATTTGCTGTGATGGATCGGTAATATTGGCTGGCAGTTCAACTAAGCCTGAATTGGGGTCAACACCAAAATTGTTAATATCAACTGTACCGTTGATGCCAAATTGAGAACTGGCTGTGATATCGTTTTCTGAAGTCAGTTGAGGACGATATTGCAGTCCCAAAATGGCTTGAGTTGTAATGTTGATATTACCACCATTACCTTTGATTGCATTAGCAACGATATCGCTATTTTCTAAGCCGAGAATCACAGCAGAGTTAATGCTCATGTTGCCACCATTGCCAATGCCACCTGCATTTGTCACGACTGAACTACCATGACGCATAATCAAGTCATTTGACTGAATAAAGATATTACCGCCTGCACCTTGAAAAGTTTCTGCTGTCAAGCTACCACCATTATCAAGCCGGATTGAACCTGCATTAATTTCTAGTTTTCCGGCATTACCAACACCTTGATGATCAACGCCAACAATTGCGCCATTTGTAATTTGCAAATTTTGGGTATTGATGGTCAGAGTGCCTGTATTACCTGTAATTACATCTGGTAAGCCAAATAGTTGCCGAATGGGTAGTGCAAGCAATTCTGCCCTAGCACCGATGCGGCTAGGAAGACCAGATATACTACCTTTGCCTCTAACTTCAATGGTGTCTGAAACATTGATAGTTAAATCTCCTGCATTACCAATATTTACAGTTGAATTAACTATGCCCCCTCCATCTCGTAACTTCAGTTTGGGTGTATTAATAGTTAACTGACCCGCGTTTCCTTGGTTGAATGTACCTACTACTATGACGCTATCAGCCAAATTTTGCGGATTTTCGCCGCTAATTTCAATGGAATCGCTAGCATTAATTGTGGTATTCCCTCCTATACCATTTCCCCAAGGAGAATTACCAATTACAGCACCATTTAAAACCTGTAATCTTTTGGTAACAACTCCAATATCACCACTTTTTCCAGAACCTCTAGTAATTGTGTTTATAGAACTAGCAAATCCGCTGACTGGCGATACTCCCTCCAGCTGAAGCAAATCTTTAATATCTACAAAGATATTACTTCCCGAGCCTGCACCAAAATTTATTCCATGAAGAGAACCGCCATCCTGCAACAATAGTTTTGTGGCAGAAACGACGATATTACCTCCGCCACCATCACCAAAGTTATCAGCACGCAACAGAGTTTGAGGAAATCCAAACGTGCCAATTCCTCGCAATGTTAACGATTCACTGGCATTTACCCTGATATCGCCAGCATTACCACTTCCTTGATTAATTAATAAGGCAGCAGATGCATCATTTAAAGTAATATTTCGACCTTGAAAGTGAATCGAACCTGCAGGAGTACCACTAGCATCAGCTAGGGATTGATGCGAAAGCTGAATATTACCAAATTGCTGAAGATTACTATAATCAAAACTCCAGTTAGGAGTTGAAGTGTTGAGATTCACTGTGCCATTAATAGCGCTACCAAGTTCAATATGTCCAGAAGGTGCATTTAATACGCCACCATCTAAAGTTATATCTCCCCCTACTAATGCCAAATTATTATTAGTCTTAACACTTAATCCTACAGGATTCTTACTAGTATTTGGAGAAGAGATTAATGGGTGAATGAGAAATGTCAACAGATGTCCTGTGTTCTGGACAGAAATTGCACCGGGATTGCTGCCCATTTGTAACCCTACTGGTACACTCATCGTCAGCAAAGGAGTTGTATTTGGATTAACAGCGCTAAATTCCGCCCCATCAGCAAACTTAATACTATTGGCTGTTGTACCAACAAAGGAACCACCGATATTGAGTGAGGCATCTTTCCCAAAGATAATTCCTGCCGGATTGATTAAAAATAAACTGACGGGATTATTACTATTAAGCGTTTGAATTAACCCATCAATGTTAGATACATTTCCACCCGTAACCCGACTAAATATAGTCGTAATATTTGGTGTATTTACTAAATCAAATTTCGCAGAACCGCCTGTAGGAACTGAAAAGTTACTAAAACTATGAAATAAATTATTACCCTTTTCCATACCATTAAGGATAGTAAAATTATTTCCACTCTGATTAACAATTGTATTAGTAGTACCATCAGATGTTACTTGAGCATGAGCAAAGTTATTTCCTAAAAAAATAATTCCTAATGGCAGCACTATGGCGCTTTTTGTCAATAGGCGATTAACTAAACCTATGCTCGTAAACATCGCTTGCATCCTTCAATCTCCGCTGGTATGCATTTAATATTCCCCAATAGGTATTGTTCTGAACACTAATGATTGAAAAATGGTATGTTCTCTTTAGAAAAATTAAATATTAGGAAGTGCAGCACAGGTTAATGATGGTTGCACACTCGTAGGAGATTGATGAGCAACTAGCTCAATTTTGCCTTGGGCGTTACGATGCCAAGATGTAGCTGCGATTAAAGCCGTTGGTAATTTCGGTGTGTGAGTAATTCCCTCACCAATTTTTCGATATGCAGAGATATCGCGAGTATCAGACCAAGTGCGATCGCTCCTCACTTCCTGCATCGGATTTTGTGGTATGCCACCCCTTCCTATTGCCACGAAACTACTACTATTAGTATTAGAACAGCCGCTAGCTATTTGTTGGGATGCATCGCTTACATTCTCTGGTAATTCCACTAAAGCGGAATTAGGGTCAACACCAACATTATTAATTTGGACTGTACCGCTAACGCTGAATTGGGAACTAGCGCTAATGTCATTACTCAAAATTTCTCTAGGGTTGAGAAGGTTACGGTACTCCAAACCCATTATTCCCTGAGTGGTGATTTGAATATTGCCACCTTTTCCTTGTACCGCATTTGCAATGATGTCACTATTTTCTAGACCAATAACATTGGGAGAGTTAATATTAATGTTGCCACCATTGCCATTACTACCTGCTTCGGCATTGATCAAGCTACCATGACGCATCAATAATACATCCCGCAGTTGCAAATTGATGTTGCCTCCCTCTCCAGCTTTTGTAGATGCGGAAATACTTCCTTGATTACTCAAAGTTAATCGATCAGCTTGGATGGTCAGTTTTCCAGCATTGCCTAACACTTGGTTAGCGACAAAAACAGTTCCACTATTGCGAATGTTGAGAGTTGGTGTGTTAATTGTGATTTGACCCGCGTTAGCCTGAGAATCAGGAACTGGTATTACATCATATATTCTGGCAACGGCACCAATGTAGCTTGGATTACTGCTATTTTTAATACCGCTTATATCAATGGATTCAGAAGCATTGATATAAAGACTACCTGCATTACCTCGATTCAGGGTAGATACCGAAACAACCCCCCCATCCTGATTTGATAGGGTACGAGTATCGAGATAAAGATTGCCAGCATTACCAACACCTAATGAATTAGATGAGATCAAACTCACTAGGCTGGGGTCATCCCCTGTACCAAAACTTGATACCCGAACTGCATCAGCTTTAATAAAGACATTTCCTCCAGATCCTGTGTTAAATACTCTTGTCCCAACATAGCCTCCACCAACTACGGTCAAATTTTGGGTGTTGAGAAGTAAATTTCCTCCTTGCCCAGAACCATAAGTTGCAGCCACCAGCACAGCAGATATAGGCAGAGCAGTTTTGCTTCCAGGAAGAACCCCACCTACCAAAATGTCGTCAGCATTGACCGTAATGCTACCACCTGGAGCATTCGTAAAGTTCCGAGTCACAACATACCCACCTTGATCGATTATGAGATTGGGTGTTGTGAGTACAATATTTCCCCCAGAACCTTTGCCAAGGGTTTCATTTATCAATCCACTTGAGCTTTTAAAATCCGACGACATTCCGAGAATATTCAATGCTTCTGTCGCCGTTACCTTGATATCCCCAGTCTCTTGAGTGCCCAAATTTTGCACAGCCACGATCGAACCATCGCGCAGACTCACTTGCTTCCCTTGTAACTGCACTGATCCTGAACTTAACCCCTGCACAGATGCTAAGGAGCGCTGCGTCATCTGCACATTGCCAAAGCTGGTGGCATTCGGATAACTCAGAGAAAATCCTTGGGAATTGGAAGTCAAGGTGACAGCGCCATCCATCACACTGCCCAGTTCAATTCTACCCCCTGGAGCAACTACCACGCCGCCATCTAGAGCAACATTGCCTCCAACCAACGCCAAAGTTTTACCAGGAAGCACCTGCAAACCATTCTTCCCCGTTAAGCCAGATACAACAGAGAAACCACTCAAGACTGTCGCGCGTCCTGATCCTTGCAGATTAATGGTACCGGTATTGCTCCCCATCTGCAAGCCAATAGGCACATTCATCGTCAACAACGGCGGATTGCTAGTATTCACCGCACTAAATTCCGTCCCATCAGCAAACTTAATACTACTAGCAGTTGTGCCAACAAATGAACCGCTAATATTTAAGCTGGCATTTTGTCCAAATATAATGCCGTGAGGATTCATTAAAAACAAACTCACGGCATTATTGCTATTAAGAGTTTGAATTAATCCATTAATATCGGAAACATTGCCACCAGTTACCCGACTAAATATATTAGTAATATTTGGCGTATTAGTTAAATCAAAAGTTGCTGAACCACCATTAGGAACCGAGAAATTACTAAAACTATGAAATAAATTATTACCTTTTTCTATACCATTAAGAATAGTAAAATCCTGGCTACTTTGATTAACAATTGTATTAGTAGTACCATCAGATGTTACTTGAGCATGAGCAAAGTTGTTTCCTAAAAAAATAATTCCTAATGGCAGCACTATGGCACTTCTTGTCAATAGGCGATTAACTAAACCTATGCTCGTAAACATCGCTTGCATCTTTCAATCTCCGCTGGTATGCATTTAATATTCCCCAATAGGTATTGTTCTGAACACTAATGATTGAAAAATGGTATGTTCTCTTTAGAAAAATTAAATATTAGGAAGTGCAGCACAGGTTAATGATGGTTGCACACTCGTAGGAGATTGATGAGCAACTAGCTCAATTTTGCCTTGGGCGTTACGATGCCAAGATGTAGCTGCGATGAAAACTGCTGGTGATTTAGGTGCGTGAGTAATTCCCTCACCAATTTTTCGATATGCAGAGATATCACGAATATCCGACCAAGTGCGATCGCTCCTCACTTCTTGATTAGGATTTTCTGGTACACCACCCCTTCCTGTAGCTACAAAACTACTACCAGTATTATCAGAACAACCTGTAGCAATTTGCTGCGATGGGTCTGTAACATTCGTAGGCAATTCCACTAAACCAGAGTTGGGGTCAGCACCAACAGTATTTACTTGCACAGTGCCATTTATTCCAAATTGCGAACTGGCAGTAATGTCACTATTAGGCGTAAGTTGGTTTTGAAATTGCAACCCAAAGATACCTTGCGTGGTGATTTGGATATTGCCACCGCTTCCTAGTACAGCATTAGCCGAAATATCACTGTTTTCTTTTGGAACAGCAACAATCGACCCAGCATTGATATTAATGTTGCCGCCTGTAGAAGTCCCAATGGCATTAGTGATGATGCTGCTACCATGCCGTAATATCAGCACATCATTGGCATTGAGGTGGATGTTACCCTGACCACCACCATTTACCTCAGAACGCAGATTTGCGCCATTGTCGAGGATGATTTTATTACCAGTAATATTTAAGTTCCCTGCATCGCCACTGCTTGTATTACTCACAGTAATTTCCGCATTATCCCTGACACGTACTGTATCTGATGTGATATTTACAGACCCCGCAGCAAAGCTAGTATCAGAAGAAGCAGCGATCGCACTGTTGAGATAGCTACCATTAATCAAGTTTGGGGAAGTTCCTTGTACGTCAATATTTTTCACTTGTAGGTTAACACTACCAGCATTTCCCTGACCCTGGCTGGAAGAAGTAATTTGTCCACCGTTGAACACACGTAAGTTGTCGGCTGTTAACTGAATATTTCCACCCTGACCGATCGCATTCTTAGCTACTGCAACGTTGATACCACTAACTGTAAGACTAATACTATCAATGACTGGGTCGCTGACTTCTACATTATTTGCCTGAATTGCGATATTCCCAGCCTTGCCACTTCCTGATAAAGCACTAGAGATAGTTCCACCATTGGACAAAGCCAAACGCCCAGCATTGATAGAAATATTACCACCTTGACCATCTGCAAAAGGTTGAATCGAACTAATAACAGCACCATTGAGTCCACTAGGTGTTACTCCAGAAATTTCCAAACTCTCAGCAGATTTAATTGAGATGTCGCCAGACTTTCCGGTGGTAATTCCCCCTAAACTGAGTACATCGGTGCTTATTCTACCTCCATTCAGCAAGCGGACTCGATCAGCTTCAATGTTGATATTGCCGCTATTATTCCTATTACCACCATTAATCAAAGTGGTAATAGCACTAGGACGAAACAAAGCAATACCAAAGTCAGGATTGACAAATGGATTGTATCCATTCACTTCCACATCCTTGGCATGAATATTAATATTTCCAGTGCTAGCATCGTTAATTGTTTTAAAAGTAAAAGTGGCGGTCAAAGGATCGAGAGCTAAGACATTGCAGAGGGACTGCAACCAAGCTCCATTCGCAATCCGCAAACGCTCGGTCTCTATTGTAAGATCTCCTGCCTTTGCCCCACTTTCTAATGGGCTAGTAGATAATCCAGGTAAATCGTAATTCTCTGGACTAGATAGTCCCAACAAATCTACAAATTCCGTGGTTTTGACAGTAATACCCTCTCCTTGACCAAATTTCCCCGTACCGGAAGAAATTGTGGAACCATCCTTGAGTGTTAAACCTCGTCCACGAATGTTAATTGCTCCTCCATTCAACCCAGTGGTATCCACAAGAGAAGATTGGCTGAGTGTAACTGTTCCCCAATCAGCAGAAATAGGACTAGTTAATTGCAATTTAGCTTGATTGCTCAACCCAACTTCAGCATTCCGCAAAGCCCATAATTCAACTCTTCCGTCCGGATTGCTGAGACTGGCGGAATTAATATCAATATCGTTACCAACCAATGCAACTGTTTGCGCTTTAAATATTTGCAAAGGGCGGAGAAAGATATTATTTGCTGGTATTCCCTGGGCTTTTATAGCTCCAGCATTGGCTCCTAGTTGTAGCCCCACAGGTACGCTCATTGTTAATAGAGGTTTTGTAGTGGTATCAATAGCACTAAATTCCACTCCATCGGTAAACTTAATGCTATTTGCGGTTGTTCCGACAAAAGAACCACCGATATTGAGTGAGGCATTTGGCCCGAATACAATACCATTGGGATTCATCAAAAATAAACTGACGGGGTTATTGCTATTAAAGGTGCGAATCAACCCATCAATATTAGAAGCATTACCACCTGTGACGCGACTAAATATATTAGTAATATTTGGCGTATTAGTTAAATCAAAAGTTGCTGAACCACCTGTAGGAACTGAGAAATTACTAAAACTATGAAATAAATTATTACCTTTGTCTATACCATTAAGAATGGTATAATTATTTTCACTTTGATTAACAATTGTATTGGTAGTAGCATCAGATGTTACTTGAGCATGAGCAAAGTTGTTTCCTAAAAAAATAATTCCTAATGGTAGCAATATGAAACTTCTTGTAAATAGACGATTAACCAGACTTAAGCTCGTAAACATCGCTTGCATTTTTCAATTTCCGCTTATATGTATTTAAGATTCCCCAATCGTTATTGTTCTGAACAATAATCAGTAAGAAATGGTATATTCTCTATAGGAAAATTAAATATTAGGAAGTGCAGCGCAGGTTAATGATGGTTGCATTTGAGTCGGAGATTGATTAGCAACTAGCTCAATTTTGCCTTGGGCGTTACGATGCCAAGATGTAGCTGCAATTAAAACTGTTGGTGATTTGGGTGCGTGAGTAATTCCCTCACCAATTTTTTTATATGCAGAGATATCACGAGTATCAGACCAAGTGCGATCGCTCATCACTTCCTGTATAGGATTTTGTGGGATTCCACCTCTTCCAGTGGCGACAAAACTACTACCAATATTTCCAGCACAACCTGTAGCAACTTGTTGGGAAGAGTCGGTGACATTTGCTGGTAATTCTACTAAACCAGAATTAGGATCAATGCCGACAGTATTGACTTGAACTATACCACTCAAGCCAAATTGCGAACTGGCAGTAATATCATTTTCTAGAGTGAGTTGATCGCGATACTTCAATCCCAAGATGCTTTGAGTGGTGATTGCAATATTACCCCCTCGACCTTTGACAGCATTAGCAACAATGTCACTGTTTTCTAAACCCACAACTATAGGAGCATTGATCGTGATATTGCCACCATTGCCACTACCACCTGCTTCTGCACTCATCAAACTACCATGACGCATGAGTAATACATCTCGGAGTTGGAGGTCGATGTTACCCCCTTCTCCCACTTTTGTGGATGCTGAAATTTTTGCCGTATTGTCGAGTTTCAGGGTATTGGCATTAATGTGGAGAGTACCCGCTGTCCCAGAGCCTAGGTTTTCAACAAAAACTTTGGCACCATTACTAATATTAAAAGTTGGGGTATTAATAGTCGTGCTACCTGCACTAGCACGCGAAATTTTACTAAACACACCAACAGGAAGCACGGCTGTACCGATATAGCTGGGATTTTCTGCATCTTTGACACCACTCACATCAATAGATTCAGAGGCATTGATAGTCAGTGAACCAGCATTTCCTAAAATGATGCTAGAAGCCGATACTCTACCGCCACCTTCAACGGATAGCTTGCGGGTATCGATTTTCAAATTCCCTGCATCACCAGGCCCAAATGTAGCAGCAGAAATTAAAGTAAAATAAACACCTGTTGGTGCTCCCGCACCTATGACTTGAATTGTATCTGCCTTCACATTGAGATCTCCACCCTTACCAACACCATAGGGTCTGGCGGCGATATTGGCTCCAGCTGAAACAGAGAGATTGCGAGTGGAAATGGCAATATTTCCGCCCTTGCCATTACCAAAGGAAACAGATGAGACCAGGCTCACTGCGCGAAAAGCAGAAGGATCGCCAAATGCAAAACCATTGACCCGCATATCATCAGCATTAACTACAATGTTGCCAGCCGACCCTGCACTAAAGCTACGGGTTAAAATGTACCCACCGCGATCAATATTCAATCGTGGGGTTGTGACAATAATATGCCCCGCAGCGCCAGAGGATACAGTTTCATTCACTAAACTGCTGGAACTCTTAAAATCTGCAGACTTGCCAATGATGTTTAAAGAATCTGTAGCGTTGATGGTAATATCACCAGCAGTTTGGTTGCTACGATTTTGTACTAATATCAGAGAACCATCTTGGATGCTTACCTGTTTTCCCTGAATTTGGATGGCTCCTCCACCTCCTCTGGTGACATCATGTGTAGAAGCTAAAGCTCGCTGAGAAAGCTCAATATTGCCAAAACTCGCAGTATTGGGATAAGTCAGCGTAAATCCTTGAGGGACAGAATTGAGAACAACGCTGGCGTTATTGATACTACCCAATGCGATGTTTCCCCCTGGTGCAGAGAGTAGCCCGCCATTGACAGCAATATTTCCACCCACTAATGCTAGGGTTTTTCCAGATTGGAGTTGTAATCCGCTGGTACCGAGGTTGAGTCCAGATACCGAAAGCGATTCACTTAACTGGGCATTGTTTCCTAGTCCTTGAACGGTTATCGAACCCGGATTACTACCAAGTTGTAAACCCACAGGAACGCTAATAGTTAATAAGGGAGATGAAGAAGTATCAGTTGCACTAAATTTCGAGCCATCTGCAAATACGATACTATTGGCAGTCGTCCCCACAAAGGAACCCCCAATATTCAATTGAGCATTCGGCCCAAAAACAATACCAGCTGGATTGAGCAAAAACAAATTGGCGCTACCGTTGGCGCGGATGATGCCATTAATATCCGATACGCTACCACCTGTGACGCGGGCAAAGATATTCTGAACATTGATTGCATTGTCAAATAGGGCAGAATTACCTGTAGGTATGGAGAATTGGCTGAAGCTATGAAATAGGTTATTTCCTCGCTGGGTACCGTTGAGGATGGTAAAGTTATTGTTACTTTCGGAGACTGTGGTATTAAGCGTACCGTCAGGTATCACTTGAGCGTTGGTAGCACTGTTCCAGAAAAGCGTAGCCCCCACAACTATTCCACTGTGTAATATGTTCTTTAGCCAGCCCAATTTCATAGAAGTTATTTTCCTTTTGTAGTACGCTCTTGATAGCCCACAGTTCAAATTGACTTAATGAATTAAGTTCACATACCCAGAAATGAGCGAGCGCTATATTCAAAGGTTTTATCTCGCTTTGATCAAAATGGCGAATATTGCACTGAGAAATACAAACCATTTTCTTGGAGACTACTCTTTTCCCCTTCTACGGATGTCAAGGGAATACCCCAATCTATACGGGCGGAGAAGTTATTGTTTTGTTTCCATAGCAACCCTATACCAGTACCTACCAAAGTACTTGGTGAGGGATCGCTACCCTTAACATTCCAACCTTTACCCACATCAATGAAGGGTGTCAGCTGTAGTACTCCCCCCATTTTTGGCGCACGCAAAATCGGTAACCGAAATTCTGCTGAGAATAACACGCCATTATCTGTTAGCAATGTATCTTGGCGATAGCCCCGCACACTTAATTGTCCACCCAAACCAAATTGCTCTAGAGGTACGAGGGAATCTGCTGCTAGTTGTAAATCGCCCCTCGCTAAAAATAGAGTGTCTGGTGCTAACTGTCGTACCCACTGCGCCTGTCCTCGCCAAGCGAAAAAGCGGCTATCTGGTTCGTTATCGTTAACATTGGCACCAAACCAATCTACACCCAAACTAAATTGCGATCGCGCGGCAAAAACTTGGCTGGTAGTACGTTGAGTATATTCCTGAAAAAAGCGGAAGGCAGAAATATTGGTTCTTCCTTGAGCATCTGCACCTGGCGAAAGTTTAAACGGCCCAATATTATCGATACCTAACTCAGTTTGGCTTTCTTGACGCGAGAACGACACACCCACCGCTAATTCCTGAGAAGGTTTTTGTATTAATGGTTGTCGATAGCCAAATTCGTAAGATGTGGTATTCGATTGAATATCGAGAACGCTGAAAGGTTCTTCAATTACTCGGTTCCAGCCTTTGTTAAAGCCAAAAGAGAGTGTACCGTTATGGGCATTAATTGGGAGGGTGTAATTCAGATTAACTGTATTACTACCATCGGTATTGGCGTATCCGATACTGAGAGTGTCCCCTAAACCAAGTAAATTCGCTTCTTGCAGATCCACACCCCGGCGAAAACTACCCACACTAGGCGATCGCCCATTATCTAGAGATGCTGTGAGGCTGAAGGTGTCAGCTTCTTGGACTTCGACTTGTAATATATTGCTTCCTGGAGTTACCCCCATCTGTAACTCAGCTGAGAGGTTTTGAATGCGCGGATCGAGGCGGAGTAGTTGCAACTTTTCGATTAAGCGCGGCACATTCAAGGGAGTTCCTGCACCCAGTCGAATGCGATCGCGAATATATTGACTACGCAATCGGCGATTACCACTAATCTTGATTTCTTGGAGGCTACCTTCGATCACCTGAATTTTGATTACCCCAGCTTCTACTGTTTGCGGTGTAATCAATGCGCCTGTAGTGACATAACCGTTATCAGTGTACAGCTTAGTAATCGCGTCTTTGATTTGTAACAACTCTGCAAAACTGAGTTCCTTACCTACAAAAGGAGCTGTAATCGCAGCAAACTGTTCTGGTTTGAAAACTGTACTCCCAACTACTTCAATGCGATCTACTCGAAACTTAGCATTGGGATCATCTTGAGAGGGAGTTGACTGCTCTGGTAATTGTGGCGGAGGTAGTATAGGATTGGATTCCGGTGGCTGCGGTAGCACATCCGCAGGTAACGGTGTCACCGGAACTTCTTCTACTCTCCCAGGTGGTAAAGTTTGAGGATTAGCTGTTTGGGCATAGCTATGCTGATAGTTACCCAACACTGCCGCTAGAACAAAGCTGAAACTTAGAGGTTTTAATAAATAATTTGATATGAATATTTGTTGGCTGAAAAAAACACATTTATTCTGCATAAGATTTTTTAATAATTTTTACTTTTGTTTACCTCCTGGAACAACGCTTGAATCGTCTGTATGAGTTAGCGATCAAAGCTTAGCAAGCCCATTTCCCAAGACTAAAATAAGTAATATCTAAAGACGCTGCAGATTGTTTCTGTATCCAACTGACAAGAACACCAAATTTATGAATGGGGACTGGGGAATAGGGAAGTAAATAAGGAGAGGAGGACAAACAATTTAAAATCATGGCAATCTGCCATAATCTCTTGAATATTGGCAAAATGTTTCATGCACTCTGATTAAACCCAAGAGCATACCTAAGCTTTAATGGCTACTTTAATGTACCTATTTATATATGTCTGGTCATATCATACTGATGCTCAAGCGCATTAGTAAGCCGAAATTATACTGTAGTTTTGTATTTAAATAGCAATAGTCTACGTATTTACCGAACTCTGAACTTACCATTTCAATAGATAAAAGCCGCTTTAATAAAGTGTTGTAAACTGATGTCGTTAAAACAAATATAAGTTGTTAATTATACATAATAGTATGTAATTCCAGCTATCTCATGAACTACATATTGAATTCTTAGACCAAAAAATAAATTATCCAATATCAATAGCCATAGCGATAGTATATTTTTTTAGTTGCAAGTCCCTAAGCTGTTGGCTTGTTGCCCGTAAAGCTGCTGCTCATAAAATTATTTGCCTCAACACACATTTGCCAAAGCGCGTATTATAATTGAAGTATGAAGCACACGGGTCCGTCACGGTTTCGACAGGTTGGCGAACGCTGCTCTGTGATTCAGGTCGAGAGTGAGTCTCCTCTCGCAAATCCAAGGCTCAAAACAAAAGTAAATGCGAATAACATCGTTAGCTTTGCTCGTAAGCCTGCTCTAGCAGTTGCCTAATAACCTCTAACCGGTTCGAGCGTCTTTAGTCTGACTCCGTTAAAGATTAGAGACCAACCCCAACGGATGCTCTAGCAAGTGTTCTCTGGTTAGCTTGCTAGAAAAGACTCAATCAGAGCATCCTACGTTCGGGATAATGAACGATTCCCGCCTTGAGGGTCAGATAGGCTAAACCTGTGAATGAGCGGGGGGTCAATACCCAATTTGGACAGCAGTTCGACTCTGCTCGGATCCACTAAACATATTACACAAGTCCACCTGATATTTTGTTATCCAGGTGGATTTTGTTTTCGAGTATAGCTGTGATTAGCCTACGGCAAAGTCTGTGTAATGCCGCATCTTGGGCGGATCGAAGCCTAAAACGATGTCAATACTGCTCGGTTAAGGATTGCAACTCTTAATTTGGTTGGGGGAAAAGGTGAAAGGGTAAAGGTTAAAGGTCTTTTCTTGCCCCTTTCCCCTTAACCTTTTCTTCCCCCTTAACCGACAAGTATTGAAAACGATGTCTTGTTTAGGTACACCCAGTTCAACTAATTGATTAGCGATACTAACCTCGGTTCCATCCTGCTGAACCCAAATTTTGCCATTGATAATATCGAGGTGAAGGATCGCTTCTCATAAATTAGGAATGAGATTTTGCAGTTCGTTATCCACTGGGGTATCGTCAGAGTCGGGAAGTTCTGCTGAATGATGGCAGACAGTCAAGGCGGTTGTACTGTACCATAACAGTCTTGAGTTAGTAATGGTAACCATATTTTAAGGTTAAAATAATCAAGCTCCTGAGAGTATCTACCTTTCAACGGTCACATTACGCCTGTTACAGATAACATTTATATATGAACGCTACACAAGAAAAACTAAAACAACAATTTGCACAGGCCTTGGTGGCTGCGTTTGGCGCTGAGTATGCTGGAGTAGATCCGATTTTGGTGACTGCTAGCAATCCTAAGTTTGGTGATTATCAGGCGAATGTGGCTTTATCCCTGAGTAAAAGGCTAGGAAAGCAACCCAGACAAATTGCAACTGCGATCGCGGATAATTTAGATGTGTCAGAAATCTGCGAAGCGCCAGAAATTGCTGGCCCGGGATTTATCAATCTCAAGCTGAAAACGTCATACCTGGAAGCACAAATCAACGCTATTCACGCAGATTCTCGATTAGGTGTACCCACAGCAAAAACACCGCAGCGCGAAATTGTCGATTTTTCCAGTCCTAATATTGCTAAGGAAATGCACGTTGGGCATTTGCGCTCAACTATTATTGGTGATAGTATTGCCCGGATTTTGGAATTTCTGGGACATGATGTTTTGCGGTTAAACCATGTGGGTGATTGGGGTACTCAATTTGGGATGTTAATCGCCTACCTGCGGGAAGTTTACCCAGAAGCCCTAACTACCGCGAATGCTTTAGATATTGGCGATTTGGTGAGTTTTTACCGCAAAGCCAAACAGCGGTTTGATGCAGATGAAGCTTTCCAAGAGACAGCCAGACAAGAAGTTGTGAGATTACAAGCTGGGGCGGAAGATACAATCCATGCTTGGAAATTGTTGTGCGAACAATCTAGACAAGAGTTTCAAGTAATTTATGATTTGCTAAATGTTCAAGTAACAGAACGTGGCGAATCTTTTTACAATCCCTTACTACCGGGAATTGTCGAAGATTTAGAAAAGTCTGGATTACTGGTAGAAAACCAAGGGGCGCAGTGTGTATTTTTGGACGGGTTTACTAATAGAGAAGGTGAACCTTTGCCTTTGATTGTGCAAAAATCTGATGGTGGTTATAACTACGCAACAACAGATTTAGCTGCCTTACGCTACCGGATTCAAAAAGATGAAGCCAAGCGGATAATTTATGTCACAGATGCTGGACAATCAAATCACTTTGCCCAATTCTTTCAGGTAGCACGTAAAGCTGGGTGGATTCCTGAAGATGTGGAATTAGTTCATGTTCCTTTTGGTTTGGTACTGGGGGAAGATGGGAAAAAATTTAAAACTCGTTCCGGAGATACTGTCAGACTGCGGGATTTGTTAGATGAAGCAGTTTCTCGGGCGCGTGCAGATTTAGAAGTGAGATTGCAAGAAGAAGAACGCGAAGAAACAGCAGAATTCGTTAATAAAGTTGCTGAGGTAGTTGGTATCAGTGCAGTAAAATATGCTGACTTAAGCCAAAACCGCACCAGTAACTACATTTTCAGCTATGACAAAATGCTGGATTTAAAAGGTAATACAGCACCTTATATGCTGTATGCTTATGCGCGGATTCAGGGAATTAGCCGTAAGGGTGAGATTAACTTTGAAGAGTTAGGAAATAATGCCAAAGTTCTGTTGCAACATGAAACAGAATTAGCATTAGCAAAATATTTACTGCAACTCGATGAGGTAATTAATACTGTTGAACAAGATTTAATGCCGAATCGGTTATGTGAATATTTGTATGAACTGAGTAAGAAGTTTAATCAGTTTTATGACCGTAATCAAGGTGTGCAAGTTTTGGGTGCTGAGGAACCTTTGCGGACATCTCGCTTAGTTCTGTGCAATTTAACAGCGAGAACTTTAAAGTTAGGGCTTTCATTGTTAGGAATTGAGGTGTTAGAAAGAATGTAGTTGTCGCGAAGCTCAACGCACCGATATTATTAACAACCCGCGGTGCGTTACGCTATCGCTAACGCACCCTACGAAGTGCAAGAAAATCGCAAATATCTATTCTTGTGCGTGAGGCGATCGCACTGGCTAAAAAACAGCATCATCAAAGTGCGATCGCTTTTTAATTAGTATCTCAAGTAATCTGAGGATTCATTTTTTGAACTAGAGGAATTGTAATCACAAATTCTGTGCCTTTGCCTAATGATGAGATACACTGCAGTTGCCCTTGATGCTTTTCGGTAATAATTTGGTAACTAATAGATAATCCTAATCCGGTACCTTTACCAACAGGTTTAGTAGTGAAAAAAGGGTCAAATAATCTTTGTTGTAAATCATTGGGAATACCTATGCCATTATCAGCAATCCGAATAATGGCTTGCTTATCTTCTCCCATCTCTGTAAAAATTTGAATCAGGGGTTTAATAATTGTGATCTCTTCGTTAGGCATTAATGATTTATCTGCGATCGCGGATTCTTCTAAAGCGTCAATAGCATTGCTTAAAATATTCATGAATACTTGATTTAGCTGTCCTGCATAGCACTCAATAGGTGGTAAATCACCATAATTTTTGATGACATCAATGCGCGGATGCTCAGAGTTCGGCTTGAGGCGATTTTCTAAAATCATCAAAGTGCTATCAATACCCTCATGAATATTCACCGCTTTCATTTCAGCTTCGTCTAGTCGGGAAAAATTGCGTAAGGATAGTACAATTTCTTTAATTCGTTGAGAGCCTATTTTCATAGAATTCAACAATTTTGGTAAATCTTCCACCAAGAAATCAATATCAATAGCTTCTGACTCATCTTGGATTTCTAATACTGGGTCGGGATAATGTTGTTGATAAAGTTGCAGTAGTTTGAGTAAATCTTGAATATATTCATTAGCTGGATTGATATTACTATAAATAAAGCTAACTGGATTGTTAATTTCGTGGGCTACCCCAGCTACTAATTGCCCTAAACTAGACATTTTTTCTGTATGAACTAATTTAATTTGAGTTTGTTGTAATTCTCGTAATGTTTGCTCTAGTTCTTGCGCTTGACTTCCCAGCGTTATTTTTTGTTGACTTAACAGCATAACTTGGGCTTGCATTTGAGCCGATAACTGTATTTGTCGCCAACCAATAATGACAGCAATAATCAGTAATCCACCTAATATAGTTGCAAGTAAATTTAGTGCACCCAATTGAGATTCAATATTCTTGCGAGGGATAACTAAAGCAACTGACCAATTAACTTGTTTGAGAGGAACATAGGCAATATACTTATTTGTGCCATCAATGGATATCAGCTGAATTCCCTGTTCTTTCTTTACCATCCGATAAGCGATCGCAGCTAAGTTGCGATCGCTTGACTCTAAGAAGCTGGGGCCAGGTTTTTCTGTTGTTGACATCAATGCTGGGTTGGGATGAGTAATAGCCTGTCCCTGGGAGTTGAGTGCAAAAGCATAACTGTTCTGACCGTAGTGCAGTTGATTAACGACCTGACTAATACGATTTACCTTTATGCTACCGTTTAAAACTCCAATGGTTTGACTGGCTGGGTCATAACTTTGGCGAATGGGAGAACTCATTCCAAAGACAGGAAATCCGCTTGTACGGCTAATGTAAGGATCGGAAATATTTGGTTGTCCTGCTAATGCTTTTTGAATAAAATCTCGATCCTTATTGTTAGCTTCGCTTTTATCTACTTGAGTGTTGTAGTAGGAACCATCAGGAAATGATATTGCAAACTTAGAAAATTCATTCAGGCGCTTCACCTCTGCTTGCAAATATGGTTTAATAATCGACCAATTGAGAGAACGCACAACATTTGTATTCGCAATAGTTTGGATTTCGGCAGAGCGAGTTGTTAACCATTGATCAATTTCATCAGTTCCTTTTTGAACTTGAAGTAGTGCTTTCTCCTGAAGTTGTTCTAGAATTAAACCTCTAACTATGCGATAGCTAGTAATACCAATAATTCCTATAGCCAAAGTTGTCATTATTAACACTAATTGTGTTTTCAAATTTTTAACTTGCTTGTACTGTTGTAGCGAATTATCGTTATTCAGCACAGAACCTAACTGTTTTTCAATAGACAGCATCTTTTTTATTCCAAGTTAAAGTAGCGCTTGCAATATGGCAAAGTCAACAAAATTAAAAGCCGCCCATTGATGAGAAAAAAGCCAGGGCTATGGCTAGAAAAGGCTAAAATGCTAAACCTTGTAAACAGAAACCAAATAATAAAATATGCCACAAATAAGTGGTATAGTTAGGAGTTAATCCAGCTACATCCAGTAAATTTCCACCTAAATGTTTGATTTGATAATTCAGCAGCATCCCCACAATCACAGCGGGAACCCAGACAAAAATAGCTTGAGTTCGCAAAGCAGCATAAACAGATGGAACTACTGATGTCCAAGCGAGATGGGAAGTCAGCCCAAAAGCCCAAGTTTTCCAATAACTTAAGCTTCTTGTCAAACCACGAAATGGTAATTTATGCAAAGTTTCACTATCAAAATAGGACATAAGTAGCGGTATGAAGAAATTTCTTTCACCCTCACTATTTAGAATTCCCAGTATTTAGTAGCAATCAACATACCTGGTAGCTGAATAAAGCAAAATCTGAAAAATAAGTAGTATGGAAATCAACTAAGGATGAAAGGTAAATTAATTGTATTTGAAGGGGTAGAAGGCTGCGGTAAAACTAGCCAAATGCAGCTTTGTCAAGAGTGGTTGCAAAACCTTGGTATTTCTGTAGTAATTACACGAGAACCAGGGGGAACAGAATTAGGCTTAGATTTACGCCGCTTGTTGCTCGAAAAAGCAGATAATAAACCCATTGCAGAAGTGACAGAATTATTGTTATATGCGGCTGATAGAGCGCAACACGTAGAACAAGAGCTGAAACCGCATTTAGCACAAGGGAAATATATTTTATGCGATCGCTATATTGAATCTACCATCGCTTATCAAGGTTATGGTCGGCGTTTAAATATGAGTTTAATAGAGCAATTGAATTATATTGCTACTGGTGGTTTACTCAGCAACTTAACTATATGGTTAGATGTTGATGTCGAAATTGGACTATCACGCAAACGTGGTGGAGAAGAAGCTTTAGATAGAATTGAACAAGAAACTATCGCCTTTCATCAACGAGTACAGCAAGGATATGCAGCATTAGCCGCAGCTTATCCCGAAAGAATTATTCGCATCGATGGCACTTTGAGTAAAGAAATTGTACACCAAACAATTCAAGAAGTTTTGCGCGATCGCTTATCGTGGGGGTAGGGACTGGGGATTGGGGACTGGGGACTGGGGATTGGGGATTGGGGATTGGGGATTGGGGGAGATGAGGGAGATGAGGGAGACAAATCAATTCAAAATACAAAATTCAAAATTCAAAATAATACAGTGTTTCCCGTTCCCTCTCACAAACACCAATTACCAATTACCAATTACCAATTACCAATTACCAAATGACAAATGATCCATTTGCACCACTTGTAGGACAACAGCAAGCGATAGAGTTACTGACTCAGGCTGTGAAACAAAATCGTATTGCGCCAGCTTATCTATTTGTGGGGCCGGATGGGGTGGGACGGAGTTTAGCTGCAAGGTGCTTTATTGAGTTGCTATTTGCTAGTGATGTAGAAACAAAATTAAGTGGGTTTTTACATAATCGCTTGCTGCAAGGTAACCACCCGGATGTATTGTGGGTAGAGCCAACTTACCAGTACCAAGGTCAAAGGCTAACAGCAAAGGAAGCAGCGGAAAAAGGTGTAAAGCGTAAAGCACCACCTGTAATTAGGTTAGAGCAAATTCGAGAAATTACCGAGTTTCTCAGCCGTCCGCCGTTGGAAGCGTCGAGAAATATAGTAGTGCTGGAACAAGCAGAAACAATGGCGGAAGCAGCAGCCAATGCTTTGCTAAAAACGCTGGAAGAACCAGGAAAGGCGACATTAATTTTAATTGCACCGACACCTGACGCTGTGTTACCGACGTTAGTGTCACGCTGTCAACGCATTCCGTTTTATCGCTTAGATGGAGAGTCTTTAGCTAAAGTACTGGCTCAATCTGGACATGGAGAAGTTTTGCAAAATCAGGCATTGCTGAGTATAGCAGCAGGTAGCCCAGGAAGTGCGATCGCATCTTACGAGCAACTACAAACTATTCCCCCTGAGTTACTCGAAGCTGTGAAAAAAGCACCTGCATCATATCGTCAGGCTTTGGAGTTAGCTAAAGCGATTGATAAAGATTTAGATACAGAAGCGCAACTCTGGTTAGTTGATTATCTTCAGCAATTTTACTGGCATAAATGGTATCGCGTAGGCATCATTCAACAGCTAGAAAAAGCGCGGAAATCTCTACTTTGCTACGCCCAACCGCGTTTGGTTTGGGAATGTACTTTATTATCATTGTATCAACAATGTCAGTAGTGAAGGGTTGGGTAATTGGTAATTGGTAATTGGTAATTGGTAATAAATATTTACCCTTGTCTCTTCATCCCCAATCACCAGTCCCCAATCCCCAGTCCCCAGTCCCCAATCCACTGCGTGTCTACGCTTCAGCAAATTACCTCATCTTTCGATATCCAACTTTAGTAGGAGATAGTTTGATTGAGATCCATCTTTTGGGAATCCAAACTTTCTGCCGATGGTGTTCCTTTGGCAGATTTCCTACTATAAACACATGAAGCGAAACGAAAAGCGCAGCGAAAACAAACCAAAGTAAAACAAATTATAACCTGGTTTCTACAAGCTGCAAAATCTAAAAAAATCACACAATTAACAAGGAAGAAAAGTTATGTCTCACGAAATCAAAAATATCGTTGCTGTTGAACTTTCTGAAGATGAATTAGATAACGTTGCTGGTGGATTTGGAATAGTTCTGGGTGACGGACAAAGCCTCACATTAGGTACTGGTGCTACCTTCCAACAAAAAAATCTCGCAGTTGGTCAACAAACATTTGCAGGCCCTAACGGTGCTGGTACCACAACTTTGATTAACGCTCAAGAAATCTTCAGCGATGCTGGTCAAGTACTAACTGTTGGTAACTAATTTTATAAACCTGGTTTGCTTGCAAATGAATAATTCATCAACACCAGGTTCTCTCTTCCCTCTCTCATTTGAAATTACACATTAACTCATTAAATTGTAAGGAACAAAATCATGTCTAACGAAGTTAAAAACATTGCCGCTATTGAACTTTCTGAAGATGAATTAGATAACGTTGCTGGTGGATTTGGAATAGTTCTGGGTGACGGACAAAGCCTCTCTTTAGGTACTGGTGCTACCTTCCACCAAAAAAATCTAGCAGTTGCTCAACAAACATTCGCAGGGCCTGGTGGTGCTGGTACAACAACTTTGATTAACGCTCAAGAAATCTTCAGCAATGCCGGACAAGTACTAACTGTTGGTAACTAATTCTTAGAATTAAAAACCTGGTTTGGGCAAAATTAAATATTTCATCAATACCAGGTTCTCTCTTCTATCTCTCATTTGAAATCACACATTCACTCATTAAATTACAAGGAGCAAAATCATGTCTAACGAAATCAAAAACATCGCTGCTATTGAATTATCTGAAGATGAATTAGATAACGTTGCTGGTGGATTTGATGGAATTGTTTTAGGTGGCGGACAAAATCTTGGTCTATTTACTAATAGCAGCTTCCAACAAAAAAATCTGGCAGTAGGTCAACAAACAGTTGCAGGGCCTGGTGGT
Source organism: Nostoc carneum NIES-2107 (assembly GCA_002368155.1). GTDB lineage: Bacteria > Cyanobacteriota > Cyanobacteriia > Cyanobacteriales > Nostocaceae > Aulosira > Aulosira carnea. The sequence continues at coordinate 2,826,534 of AP018180.1, read as the reverse complement.
GCTGGTACAACTACTTTGGTTAACGCTCAAGATATCTTCAGCAGTGCTGGTCAAGGTTTGTTTGTTGGGCAATAATTCTCATCATTAATAACCTGGTTAATATCTCATCAATGCCAGGTTCTCTCTTCTATATTTCATTTGAAATCACACATTAATTCATTAAATTGCAAGGAGTAAAATCATGTCTAACGAAATCAAAAACATCGCTGCTATTGAATTATCTGAAGATGAATTAGATAACGTTGCTGGTGGATTTGGTGAAATTGTTCTGGGTGGTGGTCAAAGCCTCTCGTTAGATACTGGTAGCACTTTCCACCAAAAAAATCTGGCAGTTGGTCAGCAAACAGTTGCAGGGCCTGGTGGTGCTGGTACAACAACTTTGGTTAACGCTCAAGATATCTTCAGCAGTGCTGGTCAAGGTTTGTTCGTAGGTAACTAATTCTTAGAATTAAAAACCTGGTTTGGTCAAAATTCAATATTTCATCAATACCAGGTTCTCTCTTTTATCTCTCATTTGAAATCGCACATTAACTCATTAAATTGCAAGGAGCAAAATCATGTCTAACGAAATCAAAAACATCGCTGCTGTTGAATTATCTGAAGATGAATTAGATAACGTTGCTGGTGGATTTGATGGAATTGTTTTAGGTGGCGGTCAAAGTCTTGGTTTAGTGACTGGTAGCACCTTTGAACAAAAAAATCTGGCAGTAGGTCAACAAACAGTTGCAGGGCCTGGTGGTGCTGGTACTACCACTTTGGTTAATGCTCAAGATATCTTCAGCAGTGCTGGTCAAGGTCTGTTTGTTGGGCAATAATTCTCATCATTAATAACCTGGTTAATATCTCATCAATGCCAGGTTCTCTCTTCTATCTCTCATTTGAAATCACACATTAATTCATTAAATTACAAGGAGTAAAATCATGTCTAACGAAATCAAAAACATCGCTGCTATTGAATTATCTGAAGATGAATTAGATAACGTTGCTGGTGGCTTTGGTGAAATTATTCTGGGTGGTGGTCAAAGCCTCTCGTTAGATACTGGTAGCACTTTCCACCAAAAAAATCTGGCAGTTGGTCAGCAAACAGTTGCAGGGCCTGGTGGTGCTGGTACAACAACTTTGGTTAACGCTCAAGATATCTTCAGCAGTGCTGGTCAAGGTTTGTTCGTAGGTAACTAATTCTTAGAATTAAAAACCTGGTTTGGTCATAATTAAATATTTAATCATGCCAGGTTCTCTCTTCCAAATCACATCTAAATTCTCAGATAAATTTATACAAAATCAAATAATATTTGCGACAAATCAATAATATTCTAGAGGGCAAGGCAGTGCCTTGCCCCTACAATTTGTCGCATTTTTTTAAATTGGTATGATTAACCTGAATGTGATTTTAATAAGCTTCTGCACAACCCCTTTCAAATAATGAGAGGGGTTTTAATATTTTTGTGTATATGTTGAATGCAAAATTACGAATTATTTGAGGTTTCAGTGTTTTCTAGCCAAGTGCGGTAAGAGTTAGCAACGATCGCAGCTTGGGTGCGATCGCGCAGGTTCATTCTCGTTAAAATATGCGTGATGTGATTTCTCACGGTTCCTGCAGATAAATGCAGATTTTGGGCAATTTCGCGGTTATTTGCGCCTGCTGCCAGCAATAGCAATACTTCTCGTTCTCTGTCTGTTAATTGTGTTAAGCCTGGTGGTAATGGCTTGGATGAGTTTGCCTTTGTCAAAGAGTTTTCTGCAATTACTTTTTCGACAATTCCCGGCCCAAATTGGGTATAGCCTTGGTGAATCGATTGAATTGCTTTGGCAAGTTCATCGGCGGGAGTATCTTTTAACAAATATCCCTTAGCACCAAAACGCAGCGCTTCGGCAACATAATCTGTATCATTAAATGTAGTTAGAACCAAAACTTTAATATCTGGAAATTGCTGACAAATTATCTTTGTAGCCTGTACGCCATTCATCTCAGGCATTCTGATATCCATCAGCACTACATCAGGGAATTGGTGACTTTGCTGCAAAATTTCGAGTTGTGCGATCGCACTTTTGCCATTATCAGCCTCACCCACCACTTGCAAACCCGGCTTTGACTCCAAAAGCGTCTTCAAACCCTGCCGTACAATTTCTTGATCCTCAACAAGTAAGACTTTAATTAAGTTGGGCATGGGGCATTGGGGAGGCAGTGCGTTGCGGGGGTTCCCCCCGTTGTAGCAACTGCCGTCATGGGGCATTGAGCATTGAGTATTTGGTGTTAGATGTTTAGTATTAGGCATTTGTTATTTCTCCCTCATCTCCCCCTCATCTTCCCAATCCCCAGTCCCCAGTCCCCAGTCCCCAATCCCTACTCCTCCCTGGGAAAATGTGCCATAATTCGACACCCAGCACCAGGTTTACTGAATATATCTAGCTGTCCGCCCATTGCGGCGGTACGTTCGCGCATTCCTTGCAGTCCAAAGCCTGTCACGGCTTGATCGGAATCAAAGCCTTGGCCGTTATCTTGCAGTAAGAGCAATAATCCATCATTTCTGGTTTGGATTTTGATTTGTACTTTTGTAGCATTGGCATATTTATAAATGTTAGTTAATCCTTCCTGAATAATGCGAAATACTACATGATTTACGGTATTAGATAAGGGTTGTGATAAATCAATTTCGCAGTCTGGCAGGATATCGGTAAGGTGAGAAAATTCCTCGGCAAGGTTGGCGATCGCAGTTTCGAGTAATTGTCCTTGGAGTGGATCGGAACGAATGGCGGAAACTGATTCCCGCACTTCGCGCAAGGCTGCGGAACCAAGTTTTTTGGCTTCGACTAAAAACTGCCACGCCCGTTCGGAATCGCTGTGCCACAGTGTTAATACTGTTTCCATTTGCACATTCAACGCGACTAAAGAATGTCCCAAAGAATCATGGATATCGCGGGCGATGCGATTGCGTTCTTCTAGGGCTACCATTTCCTCAATGCGTTGATTTAGCGCCCGTTCTTGTGCAAGCGATCGCCTGAGTTCTGCTTCTTGTTCTTGTAAGCGCTGATTTTGTTCTTGAAGTTGCAGTTGTAAGCGGCAAAGTTTGAGCTGTACTTCAATGCGGGCGAGAACTTCTTCAATTTGAAAAGGTTTAGTAATAAAATCTACACCACCCACAGCAAAGGCTTTGACTTTATCGAATACCTCATTTAAAGCACTAATAAAAATTACAGGAATTTCTTGTGTTTGGGGGTCAGATTTAAGATGCTCACACACTTCATACCCACTCATTCCTGGCATACTAATATCGAGCAAAATTAAATCTGGTGGTTGAGCTTTGATGCCAATTAATGCCATCGCACCATTAGTAACACTCCGCACTTCATAACCTTGTTCTGTCAGCATTGCTGATAGCAACCGCAGGTTATCTAGGGTGTCATCAATGATGAGAATATCTCCTTTGCTGGACTGGGTAATTTGCATACTTCTCAACTGGCTCAGAGAATCATTAATTATCGCTCTCAGATATTTTACAATTTAAATTTATTAAAATGGTTTACTTTATTGTTTTTCAATACAAAGGTAATTGCTAATTGGTCATGGGTCAGAATTTTAATAAATTTTATTAATCAAATGAGATTGCTATACTGAAATTAATTTTATTAGCAGCGCTCACAAACTTTTCGTGAATACATTCTACAATTTACATTTATTAATATTATTGAAGGTTATGTGTAAGGTTTTTAGCTTGACTTAAAAAAGTTGAGACTGGCTGCATAATTTTTTTGAGACTAGCTGATAAATAAATTCGCTTTCAGATGTATACAAGGGACTGCTAAATAAAAAGCAGAGGAGGAAGAATACAATTATGGTCTTGTCTTTGAAAATTGGATAATTTCAGGATTTACGCAACTGGCACAGTTATCTTCTGGCATAAGAGTCAAGAGTCAAGAGTCAAGGGTCAAAGATTTAGGTTTTTTGGACTGTTGACATTTGAACGCCAGTTCACTCAACGGAGGGAACCTCCGCACGTGACTGGCTCCCCTGGACAAACCTAAACGAAAAAAATATGACATTTGCGTAAGTCCTAAATTTAATTTCTGGAAATCCCTAAGTAAAAAATGTAGCAATCTTAAATGATTTGCGAAATTTTACATGAAGGGTTATTGGCGGTTAACAGTCCACAGTCAACAGTCAACAACCTGTTTCATTGCAGGAGTTAAAAGATGCGTCCTTTCAACTATCGATTTGCAAAGGTTGTTAAAAGTTTACACTTGCGTCACGTGCTGGTGGTGCCTTTTATCTTGCAAATTTCTTTGGCTGTTGGGTTGACTGGATGGTTATCAATTTACAATGGGCAACGCGCAGTTAATGACGTAGCAATAAGACTCCGCAGTGAAATTATATCTCGCATTCAGCAGTATCTCAAAACTTATGTAGAAACGCCTCATAAAATCAACCAACTCAATGCTAATGCCATCCGCTTAGGTGAAGTAAATTTACAAGATTTAGCTGCATTAGAAAGACACCTTTGGTATCAAATTGAAACATTTAATACGGTGACAGCGGTTTATATTGGCTCCAACTATGGCGAACACGTTGCTGTAGAAAAGGGTGATCATGGTGGCTTTCAAGTAAAGCTTTCTGGGGAATCTACCAATCACGAAATCCGCATTTATGCCGCAGATAGACCGGGAAATCATACAAAACTTTTAAGATTTAGACCTAATTACGATCCGCGAACTCGTCCTTGGTATACATCAGCAGTTAAGTCTAAAACAGCGAACTGGGGGGGAATTTATCGACTATTTGCAACACCTAAATATGTATTAAATGCTAGTTTACCCATCTATGACAATCGGGAAAATCTCTTAGGTGTGGCGGCTGTAGATTTTTCTTTAACTGAAATTAGTCAATTTCTCCGCAGTCTGAAAATTGGACGTTCTGGTGTTACTTTTATTGTCGAGCCACAAACAGGATTACTGGTTGGGAGTTCTACCACCCAACAACCCTACGAAATTGAAAATCCCCAAGCGCCGATTACCAAGCAGAATCCTCGGCGTATCAAGGCGATAGATAGCAAAGATCCGTTGACGCGTAATACCGCTACATATTTGCAGCAACACTTTGGCAACTTCACCAAAATTGCTCAACCACAACAACTAGATTTTGACATTAAAGGTCAAAGGCAATTTTTACAACTTCTGCCGATGAAAACTCAGCAGGGTTTGGATTGGCTGATTGTGGTGGTGGTTCCAGAAGCCGATTTCATGGATCAAATTAATGCCAATACGCGGACAACGATTATACTTTGTCTAGCCGCATTTGTACTGGCAACGGGATTGGGGATGTTAACGGCGCGTTGGATTACTCAGCCGATTTTGAAACTGGGAAGTGCAGCCAAAGCGATCGCATCTGGTAATTTGAATCAAAGAGTGGCTGTGCAAAGCACCACTGAGTTAAACGAATTAGCGCAGTCTTTCAACCAAATGGCGCTACAACTGCGCGCCTCCTTTGACGCTTTAGCTCAAACCAACGAAGAATTAGAAAGCCGTGTAGTCGAAAGAACCACAGAACTGGGTGAGAAAAATGCCCAACTTCAGCAAGAAATTCGCGATCGCCAAAAAGCAGAGGCGGCGCTATCCAAATCTGAGGCGGAACTGCGGTTAATGTTCGCGGCGATGACGGATATGGTTGTGGTTTTTGATAGCGAGGGACGTTATCTCAAATATGTGCAAACCCAATCCTATACATATAAACCAGATGTAGACCGGGCTGGGAAAACAGTTCACGAAGTTTTACCCAAAGATGTCGCCAATCTGATTTATGATGCGATTCAACAAGCACTGCTGTTGCGAGAACAGCCAGATAAACCTGATAAATCGCGCAAAAGTGTTTACTTGGAATATCACTTAGCTGTGAAGAATCGCGAAACTTGGTTTTTAGCCAGCGTTTCCCCATTATCTGAGAATACAGTGCTGTGGGTAGCCCGTGATATTAGCAAGCTGAAAAAGACAGAAATCGCCCTCAAGCAAGCTAAAGAGGCGGCGGATGCGGCTAACTTAGCTAAAAGTCAGTTTCTCTCGAACATGAGTCATGAACTGAGAACTCCTCTCAATATTATCCTGGGCTTTACCCAACTGCTGCTGCGAAATCACTCCCTCAACCCCCAGCAACTAGACTATGTAGATACGATTAACCGCAGTGGCGAAGACTTGCTGACATTAATTAATGATGTCTTGGAAATGTCCAAAATTGAAGCCGGTCGCGTCACCCTCAACGAAACCAATTTTGATTTATGGAACTTGGTGGAACGCTTGCAACAAATGTTTGCACTCAAAGCCCAATCCAAAGGCTTACAGTTAATAGTCGAGCGATCGCCCACAGTACCCCAATACATCCACGCCGATGAAAGTAAAATTCGTCAGGTGCTAGTGAATCTCATCGGCAACGCGATTAAATTTACACAGACGGGCACAGTAACATTACACGTAAATGCTGGGGAACCAATCATCATTCCCAACCAAGAAGTTACCCTGCGCTTTAGCGTTGAAGATACAGGCTGCGGCATTGCTTCCAAAGACTTTGAGAAGTTATTTGAGCCATTTGTGCAAACTGAAACAGGTTACAAATCTCAGGAAGGCACAGGGCTAGGATTACCCATCAGCCAGCGATTTGTGCGGTTGATGGGGGGAGATTTAAGGGTGAATAGTGAACTGTGCAAAGGCTCAACGTTTACCTTTGATATCCCCACCCGTGCAGTAATTTTAGATACTTTACCCACTCCCCAAGAAACTCGCCAAGTCATCGGCTTAGAACCAGGGCAATCCAGTTATCGCATATTGATTGTGGAAGATAAACTAGAAAATCGGCGGTTATTAGTAGAATTATTAACCCCCATCGGCTTTGAAGTTAAAGAAGCAGTCAACGGCGAAGCTGCGATCGCACTTTGGGAAAGTTGGGCACCCCATTTCATCTGGATGGATATTAGAATGCCTGTAATGAACGGCTTTGAAGCCACTCAACATATTAAAGCCGCAGGTAATCAGCCCCCAGTCATTGTGGCTTTAACAGGTAGCGCCTTTGAGGAAGACAGGTTAACAGCCTTATCCTTAGGCTTTGATGACTTTGTTCGCAAACCCTTCCGGGCAAATATCATTTTTGACAAAATGGCAGAACACTTGGGCGTGCGCTACGTTTACGCCCAAGAAGCGAACCAGCAGCAAAATATTGAAATTGGTTCTACTAATAGTGCATCCACCCCAACCAACTCATTAACAGTTGCAGACTTAGAAGTAATGCCCAGAGAATGGATAGAACAACTGCATCAAGCCGCGCTAAGAGTTAACAGCAAAGAAGTGTTGAGGTTAATTGAGGAAATTCCCCCAACAAGCGATCGCCTTGCCAAAGCATTAATTGATTTAGTTGATCGCTTCGGTTTTGAAGAGATGATCGAATTAACCAAGCAGCAGAAGGCGGTTAAATAGTAGCAGTGTGGGCTGCATTGGTTTCAACATAAGACACAGATAGCTTATTTGCTAGGCTTTCAGACTCGCCTTGGAATGAATTCCAAGTCTAATAGGTTAAGTCTACTGAAGTAGACTACGGATTTGTGAGGATTTTTAGTCATCTTGAGATGACTTTTGCTATGAGACTAGGAATTCATTCCTAGTCGGGCTATGGGTTAAGCGTTCAGTTGACACCAATGTGCGGGCTATCGCCGCTTTCAATTCAGCTTCAACCAATTCATATAGTAATAATGAGATTTTTGAGTAAATTACGCAAAGGAGAAAGCAAAAGCAGCTTTTGAATAAGCAATATCTACTTTTGCTTGCTAAATATACCGAATTGAATAAGTAAACACAGCTTTTGAATAAGCAATATCTACTTTTGCTTGCTGAATATACCGAATTGAATAAGTAACCGCAGCTTGTGAGAAAGCAATATCTGCTTTTGCTTGCTGAATATACCAAATTGAATAAGCAAAAGCAGCTTGTGAGAAAGTAAAAGCTGCTGGTGAGAAAGCAAAAGCAGCTTTTGAGAAAACAATCACAGTTTTTTAGATAACTAGCTTACAGGTGTAGATACACAACAATAATTTGCAGTAGGCAAGAAAACTTATATTAAGTTGCTTGTTGACGCTATGAAAAATCAGAGTAATTTGTTACGTCTCCCACCAAAAACAGCACCTTGCTTCACCCCTCAAGGGGATGGAAACTAAAAATCTTGCGTGTAATAGTTACTGTTTAAGTCTCTAGTTTTAATTCCTTTACCCCTCACGGAGATGAAAATTTTCAAATCAGTGTAGTATTTGTAGGATGAAATAGCCCTTACATAAGCAAAAGTTGCTGCCCAGATCCCCGACTTTTTCAAAAAGTCGGGGATCTAAATCTCGCTCAAGTAAGTGACATTCCAGTCTACGTATATTTCAGCAATCAAAGCAGAATCCTGTAACTATTAAATGTGAAATTTAATACTAGTGTAACTACTATTAATGATTAAGTAACAATTAGGTTAAAATTATTATTTGGTATTACTTTTAGCCATGAAAAACTCAGTAAATTTCTTAAATTAAATAATAGACTGAGGAGTTTTATTTCTCTCATGTATCAAATAAAAATTATTTTAACCGCATAAAATTTTATGTGGTTAAAAACCTTACATTACTAACCCAAATTTTAGTATTAAAGCTTTCTTAACCCACAATTAATCTTTTGTTAACATATAAATAAGAAGCTATGGGGTGATGTTAAGTTAAAAAGTAATTAAGCAAAATTACTTTAGTAAGAAAGTAAAAAATCATCGATTTTTTCTGGAATTTCATTAAGGTAAAACAGATGATTATTGCAAAGGCAATTAACGAGCTATGTTGAAGAGAAATAATCTGACCTTTCCCTAAATACCTTACCAAGGAAGGATGTTCATAATATATTTACTTTGTATCTTATCTAGATTAATACTAAACTAGTTGCCTTAAAGTAACCTTAATAAAACTCATGTAAATTATTTAATCTAATGGAAGTTTAATTAATTGACCAAGATAAAATGTCCTGTAAAGCAACAGACTAAGTAGCCATTTTATCTCATTAATCTAAATAGAGTATCGGTATTTGTGTTCCATTAAATTTTCTCTAAATAAATGAAAAATGGATATGACCCAAGCCAAACCGATAAACAAAGTGATTAAAATAAGTGATTCACAGTATTACTTTAATCGTGAACTTAGTTGGTTGGAATTCAATCGGCGGGTTTTACATGAGGCATTGGATCGGCGGACACCATTATTAGAAAAACTGAAGTTTACCTCTATCTTCAGTTCCAATTTAGATGAATATTTCATGGTGCGCGTGGCAATTCTCAAAGAACAAGTCCAAGCGCAGGTAAGTAAACGCACTCCCGATGGACGGACTCCTCAAGAACAATTAGATGCGATCGCACAAGTTCTCCGTCCGATGGTAATCCAGCAACACGAGTACTTTGAGAAGGTGTTGCGAACAGAAATGGTACAAGAAGGTATTCATCTGCTCAATTACACAGATATCACCTTAGAACAGCGCGCTTACCTGCAAGATTTGTTTCAACGGCAAATTTTTCCAGTGCTGACACCCTTAGCCGTAGATCCCAGCCATCCCTTCCCCCTGATTGCAAATCTCAGCCTGAATTTGGCAGTAGTGGTAACAGATCCAGTTTCTAAAAAAGAAAAATTTGCCAGAGTCAAAGTCCCCGATATTCTGCCGCGATTTATTGAATTACCTCACGATACCCAAGCGCAAAATGACATACCAAATCATTGGATAGGTGTGCCCATTGAACAGGTAGTGGCGCACAACTTAGAAGCCTTATTTCCAGACATGATTGTCAACGAATATCATCAGTTTCGCCTGACTCGTAAAGCAGATTTAGCAGTAGCAGAAGAAGAAGCAGACGATTTACTCTTAGCAATTCAGCAAGAATTACGTGGGCGACAATTTCGCGGTTGTGGAGTCAGGCTAGAAATTCAAAAATCCATGCCTCAGTCGATGCGCCAAATGTTATTCCCAGAATTAGAATTAACAGAAGGTGACATTTATGAAATCGATGGGCTATTGAATTTGAAGGATTTAATGTCCTTCATGGCTTTGCCGTTACCCGAACTTAAAGATCCACCTTGGACACCTGTAATTCCTACAAAATTACGTGCCTTCAATCAATCCACTGCTATAGAGAAATCACAGAAAAGTGAAGGCAGAGAAAATATTTTCTCAATCATTCAACAACATGATTTATTAGTACATCATCCCTACGAATCCTTTAGCGCCTCTGTCGAAGAGTTTATCGCCCAAGCTGCCCGCGATGCCCATGTGCTAGCCATTAAAATGACACTTTATCGTTCTTCTGGCGATTCGCAAATTTTCCACTCCTTAATGGCTGCGGCGGAAAGTGGCAAACAAGTTGTGGTGTTAGTAGAATTAAAAGCCCGTTTTGATGAAGAAAATAATATAACTTGGGCGCAGAGATTAGAAAAGTCTGGTGTTCATGTTGTCTATGGCTTAGTGGGATTAAAAACTCACACCAAAATTGCCTTAGTAGTACGTCGGGAAGGTGACAAGATTTCTCGCTATGTGCATATCGGCACTGGTAACTATAACCCCAAAACAGCGAAGTTATACACCGATTTAGGACTATTTAGTTGTCGCAAAGAATTAGGTGCAGATTTAACTGACTTATTTAATTATTTAACAGGCTATGCCCATCAGCATTCTTACCGCAAGCTGCTAGTATCACCAATTAGTATGCGCGATCGCATGATTGAATTGATTCGCCGGGAAATTGAACATTGTCAAAACGGCAAACCAGGGCGAATCATTGCCAAAATGAATGCACTAGTTGATCCGCAAATTATTACTACTCTCTACGCCGCCTCAGCCGCCGGAGTACAAATTGACTTAATTGTGCGCGGTACTTGCTGCCTACGTCCAGCTTTACCAGAAATCAGCGAGAATATCCGGGTTATTAGCATTATCGGTCGCTTTTTAGAACATTCGCGCATCTTCCATTTCTACAATGATGGACAAGATGAAGTATACATCGGCAGTGCCGATTGGATGCCCCGCAATTTAGATCGGCGTGTAGAAGCCGTCACACCAATTGAAGATGCCAAAATTTCCCAAACCTTACAAGACATTTTAGAAATTATGCTGGCAGACAATCGCCAAGCTTGGGAACTGCAATCAGACGGTTCTTATATCCAACGCCACCCCCGCAAAAATGAACCAGAACGCAGTAGCCAAAATATCCTCATGGAAATTCTGCACTCATTCCACACCAACGTCAAAGTCCCCAGTTTGAAATCTAGGTATTTCAATTGAAATAAATATCCTATCGCTTCTTGCAGAGGAGGCAGAGGGAGCAGAGGGAGAAATAATTAATGACAAACACTCAATTACCCATTACCAATTACCAATTACCAATTACCAATTACCAATTACCAATCCCCAATCCCCAGTCCCCAATCCCCCAATTTATGTCAAGATTGAAAGTCTGCGTCTATACAAGCGAAGCCTATCTCTGACAGCTAGAATATGTTGCATATTACAGGTAAAACTAAACTTCTCGGGGTAATTGGACATCCGGTGGAACACTCGCTGTCGCCGGTGATGCATAATGCGGCGATCGCTAAATTGGGATTAGATTATGTTTATCTACCCTTTCCTATCGCACCAGAAAATTTAGCAGATGCGATCGCAGGTTTTGCGGCTGTTGGGGTTGTGGGTTTTAGTGTGACAATTCCTCACAAACAGGCAATTATGCCCCTCTTGGCAGAAATTACTCCTATTGCCCAAGCCATTGGCGCAGTTAATACTGTGAGTCGTCAAAATAACCAATGGGTAGGTACTAACACAGATATTGAAGGCTTTATTTCCCCTTTGCAAACCACATATCAGCAAGATTGGAGTCAGAAAGCAGCAGTAATTTTAGGTAACGGTGGCGCAGCGCGGGCGGTGGTTGCAGGTTGTCAACAGCTAGGTTTTGCGGAAATTCATGTTGTAGGGCGCAATCAGCAGCGATTACAAGAGTTTTACGAGAGTTGGGCTGATTCCTTAGTCAGTGCAAATTTGCAAGTACATACATGGGATAAGTTAACGAAACTAATTCCCCAAGCTAATTTGTTAGTTAATACCACACCCATCGGGATGTATCCCAAAGTAGATGAATCGCCTGTGAGTGCGACAGAAATAGCTGATTTACCAAAAGGTGCGATCGCCTACGATTTGATATATATACCTAAACCCACACAATATCTCCAACTCGCCCAACAACAAGGTGCGATCGCCATTGATGGTTTAGAAATGCTTGTGCAACAAGGTGCAGCAGCATTAAAACTCTGGTTGCAGCAAGAAACCGTACCTGTAGATGTGATGCGTCAAGCACTGCAAAATTACTTAGGTTTGGGGTGAGAATCTACTTAGCAATTCACTGATTACCCAGAAGCGATCGCCACCAGACAAAGCGCTTAACAGCAACTATCAACACTTCAGCACTATGATGGCGCTTTGCTCAAAGTGGCTAGCTTTATCATCTAATAAAATAAAAATCTATATAAACAGAAGATTTTTCTTTCTATAGGGATATTTATGGCGTATTAAGCATTTATTATGCTGTTTTTAGCCTTTTTTACGTAAATTTACTTCTTTCCTCACAAGATCCTCACAATCTTTTTTTAAATTCGCCTTATAAGCAATGGATTTGGCATCTACCTAGAGATAGAGAAATTAATTTAACTACTCTATGGTGTTCCCAAACCATACTTGCGATTGTCAATCAATTTTGGATTTTAGATTAACCCCATGCACCCCACTTTTCGCAAAATCCAAAATTCGGTCAGCCACAGCATGATGGTTACTCAGTAGTGGCTAATTTTATACATATCTTGTTCAGTTCTCATTAGTAATAGCTGATTTGCTATTGGCTAGTGCTTTTTTAGCTTGCATAACAAGGAGGTAGAAATAATGGTGAGTGTGATTACCCAAGAAACTCTCAAAAACAAATATGGCTATACCTATTCAGCATTAGGAGATAAGTGGTGGAGTAATGTCGCCTCTACTCCAGTGGAAAATAACCCTCTACTATATGATGATAATTCTGACCCTCGAGGGAGACGAGGCTCTATAGAGAAAGCCAACGCAATTCAGTCGGAGAAAGGTATTTTTTTCTTGCTGGGAACACCAGCGGGAGGAAAAGCAGAACGCTCAGTGGTTGTTTCTAAAGATTCTCTACTTTTCTTTCCTTTAGTTAACCAGGCTGCAGAGAATACAACGACAAAGGATGCAATTGCTGATTGGGGTATTCCATTAACTGAAGTTCAGCTAAAGCAGATTCAAACGGGTCAGATCACCAATCCAAATGCAAAGAAGTCTACTCTGGTAGATTTGGTACATGACTTAATAGCAACAATAGAACAACAACATATCAGTGTAGATGGAGCAGGAGTATCTTTTAAAACTCAAGATTTGCGAACAATAACTCAACCTGCTCCTTGGTCTGATCTACCGCGATATTTTCTGCCAAAAAATAATGTATTTGGCTATGACAAGAATTCAGTTTTAGCAGATCCTAATCTATATAATCCTACTCTTTATGGCAATGAGAATCAGGGTTATCCGACATTAGGGCAACTAAGTCATTCTCTATGGAAAATTCCTTTTGTTCAAGGTGGCGATTATGCGGCTCTCAAGTTATCAGACAAAGAAAGCCATACTCTTGAGTTTGGAGGTTATTACAAAGTTGCTGATGTAACTCAAGACACGACTTACAATATCCTCAATCCCATTTATGGCACTTCTGGGAAAGATTATCTCAGAGGAACTCAAGGCGAAGATTACATTATTGGCAAAAAAGGTAAAGATATACTGACAGGATTAGGTGGGAATGATCTCCTCATTGGTGGAGATGACGAAGATATTCTCAATGGCGGCTATGGAGATGATGAACTATGGGGTGATAAAGGTAAGGATAGTTTTATCTTTAAACCTGGTTATGGTTCAGATAAGATTTTTGATCTTGAGCGTGGTGAAAAAATTGATATTTCTGCGTTCCACCTTCACTCAAAGGATATATCTAAGCTAGAACTAGGAATTCATAAGATTGAGCTAGCAAGTGGTTTAACCGCTCAAGAAATCGATTTTGGCGTATTGGGTTATGCAGGAGATAAACTCACTTTAGTTGGACTTAATACAAGTGAAAAACTAGCAATTTGTTCGCAAAATATGACTCTTGGCTAAAGTTCAGTTAATTTGTAGCGGTTGGTGCGACGCTTATTAGTCACACCGTCTGCCGAATGGGAATCTGAATGATGAACTCAGTTCCTTCACCAGAAGTTGAGACATACTCTAATTTGCCGCAATGTTTCTCTGTGATGATTTGGTAACTGATAGATAATCCCATCCCAGTACCTTTATTGACTGGTTTAGTTGTGAAAAAAGGGTTAAATAAATTGTGACGTGCTGTTTCTGGTATACCTGTGCCAGTATCTGCGATCGCAATTTGTACCCACTGTGAATCTATCAGGGATGTGCGAATAGTAATGCGGCTGGGATTGTCTTTTATTTGTTGATTGCTACGCTTGGTATTGGCTTCTTCTACAGCATCAATTGCATTTACCAAAATATTCATGAATACTTGGTTGAGTTGTCCTGCATAACATTCAATCAAAGGTAAATTACCATATTCTCGCATTACCTCAATTGCTGGTAAATCTGCTTTAGATTGCAAACGATGGTGCAAAATTAACAAAGTGCTGTCTATCCCCTCATGGATATCTACAGCTTTATATTCAGCTTCATCCATCCGGGAGAAATTGCGAAGCGATCGCACAATCTCACGAATCCGAGAGGTTCCCATATTCATTGAATCTAAAATTTTCCATAAGTCTTCTTGCAAAAATTCCAGTTCAATGTTGTCAGCTTCAGCTTGAATTTCTATAACTGGGTTGGGGTAATGCTTTTGATATAGTTGCACAAAGTCGATTAGGCTTTCAACATATTCTTTTATATAGGTCAAATTGCCATGAATAAAGTTGACTGGGTTATTAATTTCGTGGGCAATACCTGCTACTAATTGACCAAGACTAGATATTTTTTCCGATTGAATTAATTGAGCTTGGGTTTTTTGCAAATTTTTTAGAGTTTGCTGAAGTTCGGCTTCTGCTTGTTGGCGTTCAGTAATCTCATTTTGCAATTGCTCGTTAGCATCAAGCAACTCAGAGCGAGACTTTTGCAAATCGTTAGCCATAGTGTTGAACGAGGTAGCTAACTCACCAATCTCATCTTGGGAATGAATAGTTACTCTAGTATCTAATTTGCCTTCAGTCAGATTTAAAACAGCTTGCTGGAGTTGTTTAATTGGGTTAGAGATGTTTCTAGAGATGAGGAAACCTGCTATTAACGCCAGTACACCACACACCAAACTGATGATTGATGTCGCCACAATACTTTTTTGTGCTGCTGCCATTGCTGCTTTGTAAAGTGGTGTATATTCCAGAATGACTGCACCAATAATGTCACCATTATTTGTTTTAAAGGGAACAGCAATTAAATAAATTCCTTGGGGATATTCAGGACTAGTTTCAATATAAGTTCTGCTGATACCATCTTGAATAGTTTTACCAACTTCATTATTTTGATCGTCTTCCAATCTAGTGCCGATGTCTTCAGTAACTACATCTGCCAGGATGATTTTATTGCGATCTACAATTTCTAAATCACGTTGACGCTGCTTGTGTAGCGCCAAAACATGATTTTGCAACCGAGATAAAACTTCAGATTGCGATCGCGGTTGTTCCTCACCCAACTCATGATTTGTAAAATATCCCAGTAGCATGGCTACCTCTTCAGCTTCTTGTCGAGCAAGGTACTTAGCTGTTTGTGATTGCTGATTAACTGCGATCGCACCAATTCCTCCCGTCAGAGATGCAATCCCCAGAAACCCCAAAATTAATTTGTGACTAATTTTCATCTCTTGCTACATACCCAATAGTGCTGAGAGGCTAATCCATTGTAGGAAACAGCCTCATATTAGTAAAATTCCCGTTTTTTTGGCTATAACTGGTAAACTTAGCAACACTCAATATAAGCTTTAAAATATTTGTATTTTTTTAATCTTTTTATATAGGTTTTATCTACGCTTCGTAAATTTAATTTTTAAATGTAATATTAGTTACAAAATATTCAGTAAATATATAAATAAAATTGCTACTATAATCGGTCAGTGTTTCTACATACCCTCTCGGTCAATTGAACATTGTACTATTGATTGCCTCCTGGAAACTATGCCTGCAAATTTAAACTGTTGCCAGAACTTTTTGGTGACTGGGAATCTGGATGATAAACTCAGTTCCTTCACCTGGAGTCGAGACATACTCTAGTTTGCCACCATGTGTTTCTGTAATGATTTGGTAACTGATAGACAATCCCATTCCAGTACCTTTGTTCACTGGCTTAGTTGTGAAAAAAGGATTAAATAAATTGTGGCGCGCTGTTTCTGGTATACCGATACCATTGTCTGCGATCGCAATTTGCACCCACTGGGTATCGATGATAGATGTGCGAATGGTGATGCGGTTAGGATTATCTTTTAGCTGTTGAGTTGTGCGTTTGCTATTAGCTTCTTCTAAAGCATCAATCGCATTTGCTAGCAGATTCATCAAAACTTGGTTGAGTTGTCCAGCATAACATTCCACCAGAGGCAAATTACCGTATTCTCGAATTATTTCAATAGCTGGTAAACCTGCTTTGGCTTGCAGGCGATGGTGCAAAATTAACAAAGTGCTATCTATACCCTCATGGATATTTACAACCTTATATTCAGCTTCATCTATGTGTGAGAAATTGCGAAGCGATCGCACAATCTCACGAATCCGACAAGTTCCTATTCTCATCGAATCAACAGTCTTGGGTAAATCTTCCCGCAAAAACTCTAGTTCCAAATTCTCAGCTTCCGCCTGAATTTCTACCACTGGGTCGGGGTAATATTCTTGGTAGAGTTCGACAAGGTTCATCAAGCTTTCAGCATATTTTTCTACATGAGTCAAATTGCCGTGAATAAAGCTGACTGGATTATTAATTTCGTGAGCAATACCTGCTACTAATTGTCCCAAACTAGACATTTTTGCAGATTGAATTAATTGAGCTTGAGTTTTTTGCAGATTTTGGAGATTTTGCAAAGCTGCTTGCAATTCTATTGCTTTTTGCTGTCGTTCGGCAATTTCATCGCGCAATTGCTCGTTAATATTCAACAATTCCCAGCGAGAACTTTGCAGATCATGAGCCATTTTATTGAAAGCAATAGCTAACTCGCCAATTTCATCTTGGCAATTCATAGTAACTCTAGTATCTAGTTTACCTTCAGCTAAATTCAAAACAGCTTTTTGAAGTTTTTGAATTGGTTTAGAGATATGATTAGCAATCAGCGAACCTGCTATTAATGCTAGTAAACCACAGACCAAAGTGAGAATTGATGTTGCCACAATACTTTTTTGTGCTGCCGCCATTGCTGCTTTATAGAGTGGCGTATATTCCAAAATTACAGCACCAATAGTTGCACCCTGACTATTTTGAAAAGGAACAGCAATTAAGTAAATTCCTTGGGGATACTCATCACTAATTTCAATATAAGTTCTGGCGATACCATCTTGAATAGTTTGACCAACTTCATTATTTTGATCGTGATCCAATTTCGTGCCGATGTCTTCAGGAATTACATCTGCCAAAATGATTTTATTACGGTCTACGATTTCTATATCGCGTTGCCGTTGGTTGTGTAGCGCTAAAACATGATTTTGCAACTTGGCTAACATTTCCGTAGGCGATCGCGGTTTTTGCACTTCCAACTCATGATTCGCGAAATACCCCAGTAGCATCGCTACTTCTTCAGCTTCCTGTCGCGCCAGATATTTAGCCGCCTGGGATTGCTGCTCAACTGCGATCGCACCAATGGCTCCCGTAAGAGTTGCAATCCCCACAAAACCCAAAATTAATTTGTGACTAATTTTCATAGTTTCCTACATAAAATGCTGAGTGGTTATTTAGTCTTTGTTGATAGTTTCTCATCTTAAAATTCCCATTTCTCAGCTTGAAATCTCATCAAAATAGCGTGACTGAGGAAATCACTTACAGCAGATTTCCATAGCCATGATGTACAGATACAGCATTTTTAACAGGACTTACATAAGCAAAATTTGTCATTGCGACCGGAACGCAGTGTAGGGAAGCAATTCCATAATTTTAGGCGATTATGTCGCTACGCTCATAATGACGTGATTCCGTGACCTTTGCGTAAGTCATATTTAAATTATAGGAGTTACAAATTGATTAGTTTTGAGGCAGGATGCAGCAGGAAAAAGAATATTTTTTATATTAAATCTTCTAGCTTTTTACCTCATACAATTTGAAAAAATAATGCGACACATTCTATGGGTTTAGCAATGCTTTGCCCCTACAATCTGTCGCCTTCCTTTTTTAGATTTGTATAAGTTTTAATTTAATCTGTACCAAGTTCGTTAATTCTCTATCTAAGGGACTTCCAAATGATGACGGTCTGGTTAAATTTACGAGACCGTTCTTTTTTACCATTAAACTGTACCTTACAGATAGCCGCCTAATAACCGTATAGTTCATTCTCAATAAGCACCCCAATTTTTCCAGGGGTCTGTGCCCCTCAAACCTTTAGCTGGCTAGGTTTAGAGGCGATTGTCGCCCCTTGAAGACTGAGGGATTAACCTGACGCGCAGCTTTGACTAAATTGCTGCAAAATGATTTAAACCCCCTAAGGCTTTTCTCGTCAATCCTGCCAAAAGTCCTGAGAATAATTACATCCAGTTAAGATGTATGTCGTAGAACTACTTGTGATTCAAGTTACGGCTATAAAATGGCGTTATGGATTTTGGAGAAACTTTGACCAATAGTCTTCAAAGAGAGCCAGTTCTGGTAATGCCAGGACAAATATCCCCTTTGGGAACAGACAACGCTAGTGCTGTAACTTTGAATGAGTCTTTAGTGGCTGAATGTAGCAGTTGGCTAAGTTTTCATCGAGTTTGGGGTAAATTGCCCAAAGAAGTATTACAGGCGATCGCTCAATCTTTTTACTGCTTTCATGTAGAACCACAAACGTTTATTTACCAGGAAGGACAAACGCCCATTGGTATGTACCTGATCAAATGGGGTAGTGTGGAAATCTTCCGTCAATCCCTGATTGGGAAATCGCTAATTCGTTACCGCAATGCCGGAGATTTGTTTGGCTATACACTAGTTGCCAATGCGGTTGAGGGCAATTATCAAACCAGTGCGATCGCTCTTAGCAAAAGTGAAATTTGGTTTCTCCCCCAAGCTCAGTTTCAAACCCTAATTGGGGAATACCCAGCAATCCAACAGGTAATTCATTCCCTCCTTGATCAGGATTTGCATGAATATGCGGCGCGCATTGCTAAAGAACAGATGCGAATTCAAGGGTTAAAATCCTACATTCAAGCTGTTCCTAACGAAGCCAGCATTCTCGGCAGTAGTAAAGCAGCCCAAAAACTCGCACAGCAGATTCATCAAGCAGCCGCAAATCTCCAGCCTGTAATCTTACAGGCGCAACCAGGTACAGGTAAAACCTTTGTAGCAGGGCTAATCCATGCTCGTTCTGCATTGGCAGCGCAACCCTTTGCAGAAATGGATTGTGCTAATTTACCTCGTTCTGAAGATGGTCGGCTAGATACCGATACTTTGTTTGGCAGAATCGGTCAGCAACCCGGCATCCTGGAACTATTGGAGCGTGGCACCCTGCTGTTAGAAAATGTGCAAGTATTGAGTGAAGGCGATCGCACTCGCTTAATTCACTATCTCAAAACCGGATTAGTACTGCCCAATCATGGCATTGTCAGCAAAACGGATTTGGCAACTCAACCACCTCAACCGATCCAGTCTTGGGTGCGGCTGATTTTGGCATCTCCTCAAAAACTAGAGTTGTCTGATGTTAACGCCATCACTATCAAACTCTTTACTCTACCCCAACGCAAAGCAGATATCCTCGACTTTGCCCGTTACTTTCTTGCTCAGTTCTGCCGAGAACAGAATCGCTCGTTGTTAAGGCTGGATCAATCAAATCTACGCCGTCTCCTCAGTTACGACTATCCTGGCAACTTATCAGAACTGGCAGAGATTTTGCACCGTGCTGTGATTATGACACCATCTGGCCATACGGTCATTTCTGAGCAGGCATTGTGGTCGGTGCAATCCACAAAGAATGCCTTTCGCCTTGACCTGTTAACTCATGTCCCTTGGTTGCGACGAGTTTTATTGAGTTGGTGGTATCCCGAAGGCATCTGGGTGGTGATGATGGCAGTTTTTGTACCTGTGACAATCCTGGGATTTATCGGCCCGCAAGAGCGCCAGAGCAGCATCACCCTGAATTTATTTTGGGCATGGTGGTGGCCTGGGTATTTGTTTCTGTTTGCCTTTGTCGGTCGCCTTTGGTGTGCCGTCTGCCCATTTATGATTACTGGCGAATGGTTGCGAAGATTCTCTCTGTGGCTGTGGCCGCGTCAGCAACTCCCCTGGAATACCCAATGGCTGAACCGTTGGGGAGCCTGGATTTTATTTGCAGGTTTTGTGGCCATTTATCTGTGGGAAAAACTCTGGGATTTACCGCACCATGCTTATCTTTCTGCCTGGTTGCTGGTGGTAATTACAGCTGGTGCCGTGATTTTTAGCCTGATTTATGAACGGCGGTTATGGTGTCGCTATCTCTGTCCGATTGGGGGCATGAATGGGATGTTTGCTAAACTCTCGATGGTGGAGTTGCGCTCGACGCAGCAGGTGTGTGGCAGCCAGTGCAACACCTTTGGCTGTTACAAAGGCAGTGATGCTACACCTGTTACCTTTGCCGATGCCTTAGCCAATGAAGGACAGGCAACAGGCGGTTGTCCCCTTTATTCCCACCCAGCACAGTTGCAAGATAACCGAGACTGTATGTTGTGCATGACTTGCCTCAAAGCCTGTCCCAATCGTTCAGCACAATTAAATCTCAGATTTCCAGCATCAGATTTATTAGACAATCATCGAGGTTTTTGGGCAGAAGCGGCTCTATTGCTGTTATTGTTTGGTGGCGTATTCATGCACCATACCCAGACAATTCTGGGATGGTTGGGATGGGATGGGATTCCCATCAATGCCGATCATTTACTGATGAGCATTCCCATTGCCCTAGTATTTTTGGCTATTCCCGCCATCTTGACTTATTTGACTCATGCGATCGCTCGTTTCTTCGATCCACAGCAACCGAACTATCTCACCGTCATCTACGCCTATCTTCCCTTCACTTTAGCAGCCAATCTCGCTCACTACATTCCCGCTGCCATGATGGAAGCAGGGCAAATTCTGCCTGTGGTAGCCAGAACTTTAGGATTTAGTGGTGCTTCCTTACCCACACTCACCTGGAGTTTTGATGTGGCTCAATTTCTCCAAGGGGTAACGCTACTCTCAGCAATGATTTTCAGCCCTTATCCCCTGTTACGCATTACTCAGCGACCAATATTTAAGAATCTTCCCCATCTTTTATTGATGTTGGGTTTTACAGCATTCCTGTTTCGGTTGATGATTTTAGAGTAAATTACATAATTTTCTGAATGCGAATTTATCATGACATTACAGAAATTGTTGGACATACTCCCCTGGTAAAACTACAACGCTTACCGCAGCTGTTTGGCTGTGTGGCGGAAATTGTCTTGAAATTGGAGGGGATGAATCCCGCTAAGTCGGTAAAAGACCGAATTGCCATTAGCATGATGCGAGAAGCAGAACGGACGGGGTTAATCCAACCGGGAATTTCCACCATTGTCGAAGCCACCTCTGGAAATACTGGGATTGGGTTAGCAATGGTATGTGCCGCCAAGGGCTATCGCTTGATTTTGACTATGCCAGAAAACATGAGCCAGGAACGACGGCAAATTGTCCAAGCTTATGGTGCAGAAGTAATTTTAACTCCGGCCGCCGCAGATATTCAAGGAGCGATCGCTCATGCGAATCAACTTCTCACCACCATTCCCAATGCTTTCTCACCCCATCAATTCAGCAATCCCGCCAATCCCAAAATCCATTACGATACTACTGGGCCAGAAATTTGGCAGGATACTGATGGTGACATTGCCATGTTAATTGTCGGTGTGGGAACAGGCGGAACTCTCACCGGTGCTGGTAGCTATCTCAAACAGCAAAATCCCCACATCCAAATAATTGCTGTTGAACCCGCTAATAGTGCGGTGCTAAGTGGTAAACCCGCAGGGGAACATAATTTACAGGGTATTGGTGCAGGGTTCATTCCCGATGTTTTGCGAGTCGATTTCATCGATGAAATTTTTACAGTCAGCGAGACGCAAGCTTACGAAACAGGACGACAATTAGCTCAAGTAGAAGGCATCCTCAGTGGAATCTCCACAGGTGCAATGGTTTATGCTGGGTTACAAATAGGAAAGCGATCGCACTACAATCAGCAACGAATTGTGATTCTCCAACCCAGTGCGGGAGAACGCTATCTCAGCACGGTCATGTGGAACCAAAGTAGCACAGAAATAATAGAGGTAATTTAGTGTAGTCGTCAGGTCGAAAATCCAAAAGAACAAAGCAACTGCAACGCCTGTGTGTCGTTTTTTCATCCCTGCGACCTTAGAATTGCGCCACTGGGTTTATTTGAGTTTGGCTATAATTCACAAGTTTCTGGGTAAATTTGCGCCCATAAGTTGTAACTAAATTTCCACGATTAATAGTCACCTATATTATTTTTTTTGTAATAGTTGACAGGAATATTTTTAATGTCTATTAGGTTTGAAAAATTTCAATTTCATTCAATAAATATTCAGTGCAATTATTCACTCATTTATCTTAACTTAATTATTCGCTGCTGATTGTTAAAATATAACCTTCGTAATAAATGGGAACCTAACTAGAGATAGTCAATCAAAACAGTTGCATATCAATAGGATGAGAAGGAATCAAAAAATCAATAGTGCACGCCTAGTAAATATATGACTCAAGAAATAGATGTTGACTGACAACTGGAGTGTTCCGCTTCCTTCAGAACAATACCTAAATCACCGGGTTGTAATATATTTTTTCAGTGATGGGCAATGGATACCAATTAAATACTGTCGGTTATTAAAGGCAATCGAAATTTATCAAATAACTAAGCAGGAGGCGGCTAGGGAACTTTTGGTATTTCCTGTTGATTTAAATCCAAACTTTTTTAATGATTAACTTTTTTAGGTAAATCCAAATACTCCCACCTACTTCTTACTTAGAACATCGAAGTAAAACACCCATTGGTATTCAGGTACTGTGGCGAGGTTGGTTAAAATTACACGACCTCTGTGAGGGCTGGCAGCTTGCAAAAAAGACTTAACGGGAAAAGTCAGGTCTACTTGATAACGCACACTACTGGACTGAAATAGAGGCTAAGCCAACAATTCAAAATCTAATTATCTAATTTCCCTAGCATAACGCCCCATGACTTCTGCCTTATCTAAAACATGACCTTCGATTGCTTGCAATAATTCTTCCTTGCTGACACCGGGGGGTAAATCGAGCAATTGGTCTAATGCAAAAATTTTGAAAAAATAACGATGAGCGCCATCCTTTGAAGGCGGACAAGGGCCGCCAAAACCTAATCGACCAAAACTATTTTGTCCTTGTATACCACCATTGGCAATCTTAGGTTCTGGAGTAATACCTTCTGGTAATTCCCGCCTATCAACAGGTATGTTGTAGACAACCCAATGAGTAAAAGTTTTCTCAGGTGCATCTGGGTCATCCACAATCAAAGCAAAACTTTGTGTACCTTGTGGAGGGTCTTCCCAATGAATTGGAGGAGATATATTATCTCCATCGCAAGTGTATTTAAAGGGAATAGTATTGCCGATAAAAAAGGCTGAACTTCTGATTTCCATAATTATCAATCTGTAAATAATTTAGGGGTCAAGAGTTGGAGAGGCATGATTAATCGCGTCTGTACTTAAAAGCCAATCAAGAATACAAGGGAATCAGGAATTACAGTTTATTTCTCTGATCAATTAATACGGTTCGATTCAGAATTTTTGGTGATGATTTTGAGGTTGTGGAGACGCGATAAATCGCGTCTCTACAGGATTTAAACGTCAATCGATTTGTTTTAGGGACTTCCAGAAAATAAATTATCCAATATAGTCCGAGAATATTTTTATTCTCCCCTGCTCCCTGCCCCCCTGCCAAAAAAGCGATAGTATATTTTTTTAGTTGGAAGTCCGTTATCTGAACCGTATTCCCTCATCTTTAACTACGACTTACCCGAAGGATCTGCTGCATGAATCAACTCTGGAGATTCAGCTGAAGGACGCTGAATAATTTGCTGTGCTGATGGTCTTTGCTGACGATGGAACTCACTCAGATGCACAGGCTGAGCCGTTTGTGCTGATTGGTAAATTGCACGGATAATCCTGATATCTGCCAAACCTTCTTCACCTGATGGTTCTGGTTCTTTATCGTTAAGAATGCAATCAGAGAAGTAGGTGATTTCTGCAGCAAACTGGTCGCCAGCAGCATAAAATTGTTCTTTTGTTTGATTATTGATAGTAATTTGCTGCTTGAGTTCTCCTTGATAGGAGTAGGCTGAATCCATTTGCAAATCGCCTTTTGTACCAACCAACTGGAGGGTTGAAACTGGTGAAGCACCAAAGCTAGAGGTAAAGCTGGCTAATCTCTCGCCTGGAAACCGCAGAATAGCAGTTGTCATTTCGTCAACTTCGTCAAAGTCTTGCTTTTCTTTACTGGCGCTAAAGGCAAATATTTCAGTTGGTTCATCCTGAAACAGATAACGAGCAGCATTGATGCAGTAGATACCCATATCGTACACAGTACCGCCACCATTGGAGATTGGCTCTAGGCGGACGTTACCTTCTTCAACCTGCTGAGTAAATACTGAGTTAAAAATACGCGGGTCGCCAATTTTTCCAGATTTTGCAATCTCTACTGCTTGCATATTTGCTTTGTCAAAATGCAAACGGTAAGCAATCATCAGCTTGATGTTATTATCTTTAGTAGCGCGAATCATCTGTTCACACTCCTGCTCTGTCACTGCCATTGGCTTCTCGCAAAGCACATGAACTCCAGCATTTGCTGCTCGTACAGTGTAATCGCAATGTAAATGATTGGGCAAAGCAATGTAAACTACATCAATTTCGCCACTTCGTAAGCAATTGTCGTACTCTTCGTAAGAGAAAGCTTTAACTCCATATTGTTTACCCAATTCGTCACGCTTAACTTGGTCTTCAGAAAATAATGCCACTAATTGCGAATTTTCAGTTTGAGCAAAAGCAGGTAGCACAGTTTCTTGAGCAATCCAACCTAGTCCTATAACTGCGTAACGAATTTTGCGCTTCCCATTTGTAGCTGTCATTTATCAATCTCCTGATAGATTACTGAGCTTTAAACAATTGCTATTTGATAGCGATGTTGATAGGTTGGGCATTAGCTACAAAGTCAAAAGCAAGATGTGAGCAAACAAAATTGTTCCATCTACTGTTATTGAGTATGCTGTCAGATATTTCCTAAAAGTAAAGAAACCCAAACTGATTTATACCCTGACAATGCTGCAAAGGTTTTAATTTGGTGCAGGTTTTGCCCAGCTAGAATTTTCTACATCACTAAAAAGTTGTCACTTGTTTTAAAGTTAAAAATTTATAGTCTTAGCTCCATCCTCCTACCGATTGATTCAGCTATTTGCTATCATTTGGGATTTTACTTTTAAATTATCAATGATGCTCTGCTTTATCATAAACTTCAATCTATGCATCACATTCATTTTGACCAATATTAATAAAATTTTGTCAGTATCAATAACCTGATTGTTGTTAATTAGTGAAAAAATTAGTCTCTAGATAGATGCTTGACTGTCTAAGGGGCTGAAGATATATAATTTTCCATTCATTAGAATTGTAAAAATAGAAATCTCACACCACAGGAGTTTATATGACTTTACCAATTAAAGAAATTATATTAGCGCCAGGAGAAGGTAATCACTTAATTATTGGTGACAGCAAAGTGACATTCAAAGTTATTGGAACTGATACTAACGGTCACTTGGGATTGTTTGAAAACTTAATACAACCAGGAGGAACTGCACCCATACTGCATATTCATCGCCAGATGGAAGAAATGTTTTATGTTCTAGAAGGAGAAGTGGAAATTATAGTTGGCGAGCAAACAATACAGGGTCTACCAGGAGCTTTTGTATTAGTTCCACCAGGAACTCCTCATACATTTAGCAATCCAGGAAACAGACCTGCAAAGTTATTAATTATGTTTTGTCCCGCAGGAGAACGCGAAAAGTATTTTGAAGGTTTAGCCAAATTGCTTAAGGAGGGACAACCAACGGATAAAGAAGCTCTTCTACAATTGATGCGACAATTTGACCAAGAGCCAGTAGAGAATTAATAATAATTCAAAATTTAAAATTCAAAATTTAAAACTAATAAAGCCAGATTTTCCTATAGTTGATAGTCGAGTATCTGTTGCTGAATTTTGAATAATTGGTAGATGTGGATATAGGTTCAAGTTAAACGGAGTGAAACCCAACATATACAAGGTTGGTTTGAGGAACGAAAAGCTTTGGCGTTGATGCGTTACGCTATCGCTAACGCATCCTACCTGAACTTCAAGAATCCAATATAAATTCTAGAGTCAATTGTGAAACACTAATTGCGATCGCAAGTGTTCAAAATCTCCAAAATCGCACCCACAATGATTTCAGGTTGGTCTATCCAAACAAAATGACCACTTTTATCAGCCTGAATTTGTACAGAATTTGTAGATAAGTTGAGGATTTCGCTATGCATCTGCTCTCTTAATTTATTAGCAGCTTTTATAGGTAGAAACAGAGACCAAATAGAAGGATGAAAAAAGGTTTTAGCTTTAATACTAACTATGGGTAAGGCCTCAAAGTAATTAGCTAGTTCAACCTGGCGGCTACTAATATCTAAATTTAATATTTCTCGACTCATCGTTATCCAGTGCTTGGGACGGCAGAAAGAACGCTTGACTGGGTTTAAAATCAATTTAGGAAATTTAATTAACTCGCGTTTGATTAACTCAAATACCCCTATGACTTTGAGTAATCGCACAATACCCAGAATGGAACCAATAAAGGACATCACAAATCCCGATAAAAAAAACAGTTTTAAAAACTGTAAAGGGATGGGCATTTTCAGCATCGCAGTTTCGTGAAGTCCATCGGTAAGTACCATTCCCATAACTTTTTCGGGGAAGTACTGTGCATACAGCCGCACGTTGTAGCTACCGAAGGAATTTCCCACCAAAATATAGGGTGGCTGAATGTTAGCTTGAGTAAGTAAATAATCTAGTTCTGCAACCATTTGGGCACTAGTGCGCGGATATGGACTATGATCGCTCCAACCATATCCAGCGCGATCGTAGATGCAAACTCTTGTATGCTTGGCTATCTCTGGCAGCAGTAAATAACCTTCAATCCCGCCTAGGCTGTGTTCTACGATAACTGTGGGGCCAGACTCGCCCGCAGTATAAAGGTGCAAACTATAACCACCCACATCAATCAGTTTACCTGGTGGGGGTTGGCGATCTTCCATCAAAGAAGCGATCGCACAATAGCAAGTTGTAGCCAACAGCAAAATACTGTTGAAAGAAGATAACATTGTTTAAATATGTAGTCTTGTTAGTTCTTTAACCAGCGCCAATTATAACGGTTCCACTCGTAAATTCCTTGAATTTCATATTCAGCACCGTTATAGAAGCGGACGACGCAATTGCTAACGAAATCATCGCCATTCTTCATTTCATCAACTTGCAAGACTACGCAAGAATACCATTCTGGCTTACAAGGGCCATCGTCTTGTACCCATTCCCATAAAGCATTGGAAATTTCAATGCGATCGCCTACTCTCAGTTTAAGTGCGTCTTCACAATCAGCGTATTTTTCAAAATGATATGCTTGAACCCGATTTAGCCACTGTACGCCATAGCGTTCGCGGATAAATTGTACTTCTCCAGAATCATTCTCGTGCAACCAATCATTAAGTAATTTGGTTTTCCAAATTTTGTCTTCTGCTTCTTGTGTTCTCACAAACTGCAAAAATGCAACCAATTCCTCTGAAGTCAGTTCATCCAAGGGATTAGCAATCTCTAACACCCCAAATTTAGAATTTCCTTGGATTTTCTCTACCACTTGCAGTAATATCTGTTTTTGCGTATCAGTGAGAGGACAGCTGGCTGCATCACAACTTTTAAAGGCTGCTTGCAAAACTGCTTCAATCTCATCCGGAGTCATAAGTTAATAGCAAGTTAAGGGTTATTTTCCCTAATTATTACAAAAGTGAAATGCAACTCTCCAATATCTTTGGTCAGGAAATTCAGGTAAGCTGGGGTTAAAAACAGTTTTAGTTACCAAGTCTTGAATTATTCAGTAGTGCAGAGTAGCCCTATAACTATGAGAGTTTAGCAATGCTACACCCTTAAGGGTAGGAACTAAAAACCAGTACTAATGTGCTTTGTTTTACCTAATAGCTAACCCTACTGAAGTAATAAGCTGTTACGCATTTAAATTGTATATTTCGCACTCAGGTTGTCAAAAGGAGCCAGTGCGTTGGGCGGCTTTGCCGACTTGTTCGCGTAGCGTCTCCCCTTGGGAGAAGCAACTGGCGTTCAAGAGTCCAAAGTCCAAGCTAGCCCTTGACCCTGGACTCTTGACCCTTGACAGTCCTAACGCCAGAATATTTGATTTAGGCGCGTATCAGCTTAAATTCTGCCTTTGGTATCAATGTTACGGAGATTTCGTTACAACTATTTTTAGATATGGAAAATAACAGCCGCATCACTTCTTGGTTTCATTTCCTAGCTTTAGGTCAGCTCAACTCCTCTTCGCTTAAGGAATTAATTGCACGCCTAGTAACTGTGTGGTTAAAACCAATTAAGGTAATATTTATTTCTTGCCTCTTGGGAGCTTTATTATTGGTGTTGACTCCTCCAGCGTTAGCGCTGACACAAATTAAACTATTCGATATTTCTTATAAAGATTGTCCGCCAGAACTAGCAGAAGGTGCTGTTATTAGTAGCGGTTCTGCGGCTGCTAACTGTTTTATTGTCACTGGCAAAGCCGAGAATGGTACTTATAAAACCGTCTACGATGCAGATATTTTTGGACGCATCTATGATGCTAACAACGACTCTGTACTACAAAACCGCACGCGTTTGGGATCTATTCCCGAAATTCCCCCAGGTGTGAGCGATTTTGAATTCAGAATCTCTGTACCAGCAAATCAACCTACTCCATTAAAGCTGAAGCAGTTTAAGGCTGCTGGGTTTAGCGGTCAGGTGCGGAAATAGGGGAATGGGGATTAGGGATTGGGGATTGGGTAATGGGTAATGGGTAATAGAGAAATAATGTGTTTCATTCAATCCAAAATCTAAAATCTAAAATTGCATAAAAATAGGGTGGACTTGCTCCACCCTGTTTTTCCATCAGTTGCACAATTGTGATTACATATAATTGAATAGACTCTGCAAAGTAGGAAGCAGCCAGTCTCCAGCTAATTGCAATACCAAGAAAGCGAGGATGGGAGAAAAATCCATACCGCCCAGTGGGGGAATGATTGAGCGGAAGAGGTTGAGATAGGGGTCTGTAATCTGGGCTAAGGCCGCAAAAGGCTGACTATAAAAGTCAATATTGGGGAACCAGGTCAAGAGAACCCGAACAATGAGTAAAACAGTGTAAATCTGAATGAAAGTAGCCAGTGTAGCAATCAGTAGATTCATGGATGGTTTAGTTTCCTGCTAAGCGAACAAGGTATTACCATAAATTTTAATTTAGTCTGTGTCATGCAGTCTGTATAGCAGAGTTTGGCAGACTGATTGTATGATAAGGGACTTCCAAATCAAAAAATAATCAATTGCTTTGGCGAGCAGGAAAAGCAGGGGAAGTAGGGAAAGCAGAAATCTGATAGTTATATTCAATGCCGGAATTGAGTAATTTATTCCTTGGAAGTCCCTGAGGTTGTCAAGAATCTTTAGTGAAAGAGCGATCGCTCATGGTTTGTGGTGCAGTGCCATTGACATTTCCCAGCTGCTTTCGTACTTCATCTATTGTGGCATTGAGCTGGGCAATTTTGTCTTCTAGCGATCGCCTGGCTGATTCCATTTCTAGTCCGTCTGTTTCTGAAGCTCTCATCTGACGACGTTTCCCAGGTATTTTTTTAGCTTCCTCGGAGTTATTCGTCTGTTGTGCTTCATCTTCGGCTAATAGTTCTGGATCTTGACGGGTAGCAATCAAGGCTCCCAGAACGCCACCCACAACGCTACCAAAAAGCGCGCCTGCGAAAAAACCACCTACAAAACCATCACGCTGACTCATATTCTTAACCGCCTTAAAAAAACTTTGTGACTTTTACACCAGTTAATTTATTTTCCTACCCTAGCTGCATCCTAGCTTAAGTCCCAAAGGTGCGATCGCCTGCATCTCCTAATCCCGGTACAATAAATCCCTGCTCGTTGACGGTCTCGTCTATAGTCGCAGTGTAAATATTTAAACTAGGATAAGCCACACTCAGTTTTTGTAAAGCTGGCGGAGCTGCCACTACACAAACAATCCGAATGAAGGCTGGATCGACACCCCGTTGTATTAATTCTGACATTGCTGCCATCATCGATCCTCCTGTTGCCAACATCGGATCGGTAATTAACACCCTTGTTTGAGGGTCAAACTTTTCTGGTAATTTGTTTAGGTAACAAGAAGGTTGTAGTGTTTCCTCGTTTCGCACTAAGCCAAGATGATAAATCGAAGCTAAGGGTAGCAAGGTTTGCGCCCCTTCTAATAATCCTAACCCTGCCCGTAAAATCGGCACTACTGCCACAGGTACTTGTGGATCGATGAAAGTGGCCGCAGTTGTATCTAAAGGACTTTGCACAGTTGTCTCTAGAGTCGGCAACCACTCTCGTGCTGCTTCATAGGTCAACCATCTTCCCAACTCTACCATTGCACTGCGAAATAGTACCGAAGGTGTAGCTACATCACGCGCTACCGCTAGCCAGTGCTTAATTAGGGGATGGGGTGGAACATAAACGCGCAGTTGTACCGTCATAGCCAGGAAAAGGCGACTCTTTACTATATAAGAACTGAAACATCATAATACTCTGTCGCGTCTCCGACTGGCAGCTAATACAATTTTAGATTTTGGATTTGGGATTGGGGATTGGGGATTGGGGATTGGGGACTGGGGATTGGGGACTGGGGACTGGGGACTGGGGATTGGGGACTGGGGATTGGGGACTGGGGATTGGGGATATTGGGGACTGGGGATTGAGGATTGGCAAAAATCACCTAACTCAAGCTTATTGATAATAAATTGCATTAGTAGTTGACAGGTATTCTCAACCAAGGTTATATTGTTATCTAGTGTTCTCCTCTCTTTAAGGATCGGCAGACGGGATTAGCCAGCAGTAGCGGCTCGTCCCTCTTTTTTTGTGTGTAAGAACGCGCTAGCTTCCGTTTTCGCAATAAATTGTGATTTTACTCTATAAATTGACTCTGCTGTAGGGAAAAATGCTGTGTACTGAAAACAGATGCGATCGCAGTATATAAAAACTACGCAATTCAGGAACGTAAATTGAGATATTTGTGTTCCCGAAACCTTTCTATATTTGCAACATTGGGATATTTTTTTAATTGGCGATCGCAGTTTATCAAAGCAGTTAAGTATTATCTTTTCTGTGAAAAGTAATATCTGCTACATTTTTTCAAGGGATTATGTGGAATATCTGACTATTTAATGGTAATGATGAATTGCATAAATCAGATTTTTGCATTTTGCATTCTTATAGGGTGTGGAAATTCAAACTTCTGTTACTGCGAAAGCCACTGAAAAAATTTTCAAGACTAATTGTGCATTTTTAATTATTTATGACCCGTAATTCCTTGTTTGATGTAATTGTCATTG
Organism: Nostoc carneum NIES-2107; assembly: GCA_002368155.1. Taxonomy (GTDB): domain Bacteria; phylum Cyanobacteriota; class Cyanobacteriia; order Cyanobacteriales; family Nostocaceae; genus Aulosira; species Aulosira carnea. The sequence goes on along the minus strand of AP018180.1, from coordinate 2,794,564 downwards.
GTTCTGGTATTGGTGGCTTGGTGACAGCAACCCAGCTAGCAGCAAAACGAGCTAAAGTGCTGGTATTAGAAAGTTATCTCATTCCTGGTGGCAGTGCTGGCTATTTTGAACGTGAAGGTTATCACTTTGATGTGGGAGCTTCAATGATTTTTGGGATGGGACAAAATGGTACTACAAATTTACTCACCCGTGCGCTTAATGCTGTGAATGTCAGCGTAGAGACAATTGCCGATCCGGTGCAGATTCATTACCACTTACCCAACGGTTTAGACTTGAAAGTTGACCGTGTTTATGAAAAATATTTGCAAAATCTTACTGCTTATTTTCCTCATGAAACGAAGGGGATTCGTCGTTTTTATGACGAATGCTGGCAAGTATTTAATTGTCTCAACAGCATGGATTTGCTGTCATTAGAAGAACCTCGGTATTTGTTACGGACGTTTTTGAAACATCCTTTAGCTTGTCTGGGTTTGGTCAAATATTTGCCGCAAAATGCTGGAGATATCGCACGGCGCTACATTAAAGACCCGGAATTATTAAGATTTATTGATATGGAATGTTATTGCTGGTCAGTGGTTCCAGCCAATATGACACCCATGATTAATGCAGGAATGGTCTTTTCTGATCGACATTATGGCGGAGTTAATTACCCCAAAGGGGGAGTAGGAAAAATTGCTCAAGCATTAGCCACAGGTTTAGAGAAAACTGGGGGAAAAATTCAGTATCAAGCCAGGGTGAAAAGAATTCTCACCGAACGCGGAAAGGCTGTTGGTGTGGAATTGGTAAATGGTCAAATCTATCGGGGAAAACGCATAGTTTCTAATGCTACACGCTGGGATACTTTTGAAAAATTACTACCTGTAGAGGAAATGCCACGTAATGAGAAAAAATGGCAACAAGTATATCAGAAATCACCCAGCTTTTTCAGTTTACACATGGGGGTTAAGCAGTCAGTTCTGCCACCAGGGACAGAGTGTCATCATATTTTGCTAGAAGATTGGCAGGATATGACCAAACCACAAGGTACTATTTTTGTTTCCATTCCCACCTTGCTTGACCCTGATTTAGCACCAACAGGCTATCACATTATTCATGCTTTTACCCCAGATTGGATCGAGAATTGGCAAGGCTTAACCGAGCAGGAATATGAGAAACGTAAAGAAGCCGCAGCCTGGCGAATTATTGACCGCTTAGAGCAAATTTTCCCTGGTTTAGATGCAGGAATGGATTATTTGGAAGTAGGAACACCCCGCACCCATCGCCGCTTTTTAGGACGAGAAGATGGGACTTACGGGCCAATTCCTCGGCGTAAGTTGCGCGGGTTATTGAGTATGCCATTTAATCGCACCGCCATCCCTGGATTGTATTGTGTAGGGGATAGTACCTTTCCTGGTCAGGGGTTGAATGCAGTAGCATTTTCGGGTTTTGCTTGTGCTCACCGCATTGCCGTAGATTTGGGGTTGTGATTTTTTAGAGATTGAGTTAGAACTTTCCGGAAATTGCGATCGCTAGTTGTAAAGTTATCGCGGCAGTATATAATTCTGACGATTTGTCAGATTTGTATTTTTGTAACCATTACTAATTGTTAGTTTCTCAATCTTCATCACACAGAAAGTTTTAATTAATGCGACTCACACACAAACACAATATTGTGAAAGCAAGCTGGGTATTAGCCAGCTTTTTAAGTACCTGTTTGTTAGGTGCAACGGTGAAAGCGGCGACAGTTGCTAATTGGCATTTTGATAGCAACCGCAATCATCTAGACTTCACTACAGATGAGACTGTACAACCACGAGTCCAACTTTTGACTCCTACAAGTTTAGCTATTGACTTACCGGGTGTTAACCTGAATTATCCCCAGGTGACTCAAAAGATAGGCCCAGTCACGCAACAAATTCAAATTGGACAGTTTGGTGCTGATAGTACCCGCATCCTCATTACCTTAGCGCCCGGTTACACCCTAGATCCAGCCCAAGTCCAGCTACAAGAAAAATCCCCAAATCATTGGTCTGTACAGTTACCCCAACTCACGAGAGTCGCTATTACTCAACCCAGTATTCCACCAGTAATTACTCCAGCGCAACCCATCACGCCGCCAATAGTTACTAATAGGAATTTGTTTGCGGGTGTAGTCCCGTTGAATTCATCAATGAAGGCTTTGGAACCCCAAATTAAAGCCTTGATGAGCCGCTACAGCTTCCTCACCACCGGGATGTTTTTCCTCGATTTGGATACTGGCAATTATTTGGATATTAAAGGCGATCGCGTTTTTCCCGCAGCCAGTACAATTAAACTGCCGATTCTTATTGCCTTTTTCCAAGATTTAGATGCTGGTAAAGTCAGGCTAGATGAAAAGCTGACTATGCGCGGCGATTTAGTCACCAACGGTTCAGGAGATATGCAGTATGAACGCGTTGGTAAAAAGTACACAGCTTTAGAAACTATCACCAAAATGGTGACTATTAGTGATAATACCGCCACTAATATGATTATTGACCGCTTGGGTGGAGCAGCGAAACTCAATCAGCGTTTCCGTAGCTGGGGATTGAAAGATACTGTAATTCGCCATCTTTTAGCTGACTTGCGAGGAACCAACACCACTAGTTCTCAAGACATGGCCAGAGTCTTGGCTTTGTTAGTCAATAACAAACTAGTTTCTCCCAGTAGTAAAGAGCAAGCTTTAGATATTCTGCGTCATACCACAATCCACACTCTGCTTCCCGCAGGTTTAGGTAAAGGCGCAGTTATCGCCAACAAAACCGGCGATATTGGCTTTCTAATTGGCGATGCGGGATTTATCACCATGCCAAATGGTAAGCATTATCTAGCAGCAATCTTTGTCAAACGTCCCTATAAAGACAGTAGAGGTAGAGACTTTATTCGCCAAGTTTCCCAGCTTGTCTACAATTACCTCAATCAGCCTAACCCCGTTGCCACTGGTAATTCTCCCACCAACGTCAACTTCTAGCAAATAGTCGGATTGTAGAATTTAAATCCTGTAGAGACGCGATTCATCGCGTCTTTGTAGATTCATCGCGTCTCTACAACCCCAAAATCATGACGCAAAATTATTAACCGAACCGTAATGAGGATAAACACAGCTAATAGCTAAGTGTTTATCCTGTTTTTATTTTTATTAAAATGATATATTTTTTACTTTTTGCGCCTTCAGAAATTAAGTATTAAAAAAAACTTAAGTAAATCAATGGTTTGTAAAAGTTAGAAGTAATATCTACTACTAACAAAAGCAATGTGTCTCAAATAACATCTAGATATATCGCATTAACCCTCATTTATAAGGAATATAGGCGATTTATCCTAAAAATGCTTTTGCAGTACATACCTCTTGTAAGTTGAATATCATACAACTTCTACGGGATTTAACTAGAAAAATACATAAGCCATGAGTAGTAATTATCAATACACTTGCGAAAATATCTCTATTGACGGAGATGTAATATCAGCGACTTGTCAAAGACGCGATGGTTCTTGGAACGAAACTTCACTATCCTTAAGAGGAATCGAAAACATTGATGGCATTCTAGAAGTAACTGATCCTTACGCGCCTAGTAGTTTTCAGTCAAGTGCGATGAATATCTCTATTGATGGAGATGTCCTATCCGCCACTTGCCGCAGAATGGATGGTTTATGGAACGAAAGTTCTCTAGTTTTGAATGGAATTGAAAACATTGATGGCAACCTAGAATATACAGGTAGCCCATAAAGCAGATTTAAGCTGATACGCACCTATAGCCAATATTCTGGTGTTAGGGTTGTCAAGGATAAACAGTAGAGACGCGATTCATCAGAGACGCGATTCATCAGAGACGCGATGAATCGCGTCTCTACAATTTTTTGGCAATGCTGATGAGTAAATATGCAACTTAAATGCGTAACAGCTTAGAGAAAATTATCAGACTAATTTCACTTTACTCGCTGCTCTTGTAGCTTTTTCTCTGGCCTCTTCTACATTTACGCCTTTAGCTAAAGCTACTCCCATACGCCGATAAGGATGGGAACTGGGTTTACCAAATAGCTTAATATCTACATCTTTTTCAGCTAATGCATCCGCTACACCTGTATAGGTAATAGAATCTGATTTTTCAGAAGCTAAAATTACCGCACTAGCTGAAGGGCCAAACTGTTCTATATTGGGAATTGGTAAGCCTAAAACAGCCCGTAAATGTAATTCAAACTCATTAAGATTTTGCGAGATTAAAGTCACCATACCTGTGTCATGGGGACGGGGAGAAAGTTCAGAAAAAATAACTTCATCTTTAGTAATAAAAAACTCAACCCCAAAAATCCCGGCTCCTCCTAAAGCATCGGTAACTTTTTTGGCGATTTCTTGAGCTTTTAAAATTTTATCTTCAGAGATTCCGGCTGGTTGCCAAGATTCTTGATAATCGCCTCTTTCTTGGCGATGACCAATAGGCTGACAATAAATAGTAGGCGCATTCCACTGTTTAATAGTCAGTAAAGTTATCTCTATTTCAAAGTTAATAAATTCCTCTACAATTACCTTTTGAGTATCACCACGAGAATTTGCGATCGCATAATTCCAAGCCTGCTCAACTTCATCTTTATTCTGAACTACAGATTGTCCTTTACCAGATGATGACATCACAGGTTTTAGCACATTTGGAAAGCCAATTAAATCAGCAGCGACTTTCAACTCTTCTAGAGAATTTGCATAACCATATCTAGCAGTTCTGATATTTAATTGTTCATTGGCTAAGTCTCTAATTCTGTCACGATTCATTGTGTAGTTAGTCGCCGCTGCCGTCGGAATAACTATTATCCCACGTTGCTCAAATTCTACAAGTTTTTCAGTTCTGATCGCTTCAATTTCCGGGATAATTAAATCAGGTTGATGCTTGCTGACGATAGCTTCTAAATCATCACCACTCAACATGGAAATCACTTCTGAGCAATCAGCAACTTGCATTGCCGGTGCATTAGGGTAACGATCCACAGCAATTACATAATTACCGAGTCGTTGAGCAGCAATTACAAACTCCTTGCCTAACTCTCCTGCACCCAACAACATTAATTTTTTAGGCAATTTAATTTCATTATGCATGAATTAATCCAAGTCAATATTAACGAGACAATCTGATAATTTTTATTTTTGACGTTTAATTATCATCTGCCGAAGTGTTAAATCTAGCACCACGCAGTTGTAAATCTTTACGTTGTTGGGGTGATAAACCAGTCCCATTCCCCAACTGACATTCATCTACTAGCGTATCTAACCAGATAGTCTGGTTGAGGGTTGCACCGCTTAAGTCTGCATTTCTTAAATCAGCTTGGGTGAAATTTACAAATAATAGGTCTGCATTTACTAAAATGGTATTTTGCAAATTTGCGCCTGATAAATTCCCCCGAATAAAGTTGACTGCTGCTAAATTTAAATTAGATAAATCGGCACCGCTTAAATTAGGAAATTTTAATTGGCTGGGATTACTGAGAAATCTCATAATACAGTTTATATTCGCTTCATTAAGGCGCAGTTGAGTCAAAAATTCATAACGAGCAATACCTAATTCTCGGAGAATTTGTAGCCTTTGGACTGGAGTTTGTTCTAAAAAATGGATAGCAGAGTCACGGATATTTTGAGTAGAACTATTTAACATATTTTTTAGATAGATATTAGAGATAACTTTGTAATATCAAACTTGTAAATATACCATTTCTTGTATTGAGTTTGAGTTCGATGTGAGTGATTTTAGACAGGTATTGAGAATGATCTGAATAGATTCATGTTTATGGTGTCATTTTGGCACCACTAAGTTAAGATTATAGAACATAACACTTGATTCACCATGTCTAACAATCAAGAAAACACAGTCAGGATAACAGCTAGAGTTCCTGTGAGTATTCAAGAAACTCTACAAAGAGCAGCAGAATTATCTGGTGCTACCTTAAATCAGTTTATGATTCAGGCGGCTTTGAAAGAAGCAAAAAAATTGATAGAAGACGAACGAGTGATTATTTTGTCACAAACTGATGCTGATACAGTATTTAGCCTGATTGAGAACCCTCCGGTAGCAAATGAAAAGTTAAAAGCAGCCTGGAAAAAGCACAAGGAATTTTTTAGTGAGAATCATTGAATTACTGGGTAAACAGCATAATCGAGATTCCTTTGACTGTGGTAATGAAGCACTCAATAAATTCCTACAACAGACAGCAAGACAGCATATCCAAAAAGGCGTATCCCGCACTTTCGTTTTAGTTAATACAGAACAGCCAGAGATGATAATAGGCTTCTTCACCTTGACATTGTGTGAAGTGCGTATAGATAAATTGCCAGCAAAATTCTTCAAAAAATACCCCTCTCAAGTTCCTGGTGTCAAACTAGCAAGATTAGCAGTTGATAGAGCTTATCAACGACAAGGAATTGGTGAAGTTTTAATGATAGAGGCTATGCAGCGTGCTTTAATTGTTGCAGAAAATGCAGGCGGTATTGGCTTATTTGTTGATGCAAAAGATGAAAATGCAAAAACTTACTACTCTCGCTATGGTTTTGTCAGCCTGGAAGATACTTCTTTAGAACTATTTTTGCCATTGTCAGTAATCCAGGAAATGCTGTAATAGTCAACAGGTGATAAGTGCGATCGCATAACTTAAAGCTGGTCACCCTTAAGCTATCTAATGCATTAGATAACTCATCAGCTCTAATAATATCAAAATATTTGAATTTAAGAAATTCAGCAAGCAATAGTTACGAGTAAGAAGCAAACTCCTCAAATATGCTACTAATACAGAAAATTTATGTGTAAACTAGCTATTTAAGTAGTTTATATTGGTTAGAGATTGTGTTTTTAGGGAATACGCCAAACCAACAAACTGGATTATTTGGATTAAAGCATTCAAATAGAGACTTTACCCAAAAAGATGCTTGGGGTAAAAATTGCTTTAATTCCTCGTTTCCAGCTTCACTTTGCGCTTATTTATATAGCAAAAACCTTGAAAATATATATATTAAGCTAAACTCAAACTTAAAAATTGAACATGCAAATATCAGTACAGATATTCTATATGGTATCAATCCTGAATCAGATAATCTTTTTTACGCTTTTGAAGCACAGTTTACGCCATATCAACAATATATAATTGGAAATTTGCCAGGAGTTGATTTAGTTACCCAAGCACGAGATTTAGGAACGTGTTTACAAGCAATTGAAATTAAATTGACAGCTTTACCAGATAATACAACTTGTGATTTAACAGAGGATTACTATGGATGTGAAATTGTAGTCAGACCGGATACTATAGTTTATTTAGCATGTATTATTGCAGATACCTTGAAATTAAATCCATCTGCTATTAGCAACCTCATAAGTGAGAGATTTTCGGCAATTTCTGACTGGACAGAGCCATCTGCTGTAATACCTCACATTCCAGAGATGATCAACGTCATAGACTCTATTGCGCTTTTGATTCTAGAATATCAAAAACCTTTTCTGATGCAGCCTGTATGGAAAACAGAAGGCAAATCACCAAAACTTGCAGAACATTGTCTAGATGTTTTTGTTTGGAGCAATCTGGCATTTACCAGATTATTCATTGATTTAGCCAAGCTAGAAATTAATGCCTTCGGAAGTGTAAGAGCTATTTCAAGACATACTCGAACAATTGTCTGGCTATTCAGAATGCTTTATGACTTTAGTATTAGTAATTCTTTCAATCACAGGAGGATTATCGACTCTCTTTCTTACAACACAAAAAATGACAAAGCATTTGCAGTAAGCGGTAGAGTCACCCGTGCTTACATGAGATCCGAAGCATTAAGACAACCAAGAATCCAAAAGCAAGAAATTAAAAGAATTATTTTAGGTGGTGGACAAAATTTATTAAGCCCAGAGCGGAGGTTCGATGCTATAATTTATAACTCTCCGGGTCTATTTGATTAGTAAATTAAAAACTCTAAGGTTGATTTTTAAGTAATGAGAACAGTAGATTTATTTGCTGGTTGCGGAGGATTATCACTGGGATTTCAAAATGCTGGATTTGATATAGTTGCTGCCTTTGATTCCTGGCTACCAGCAGTGGAAGTTTATAGAAAAAATTTCCCACATCCTATTTTTGAACAAGACTTATCATCTAACAATATATCTACAGTCATTGCTGATTTTAAACCAGAAATAATTATTGGAGGGCCGCCATGTCAAGATTTTTCTAGTGCTGGTAAAAGAGATGAAACTCTTGGTAGAGCAGATTTAACTTTGGCTTTTGCGAATATTGTTACTTGTGTCAAGCCGAAATGGTTTGTGATGGAAAATGTGGACAGAATTGCCAAAAGCCAAGCTTTAAAGTCTATATTAGAAATCTTCAAACAAAATAGATATGGTTTAACTTCATCAATTTTAAATGCTAGCTATTGTGGAGTTCCGCAAAGTAGAAAGCGTTACTTTTTAATTGGTCAACTTGATGGTGAAGATAATACTCTGACTAATTACCTGCTCAAAAATCAGTCGCATAAACCTATGACAGTTTTCGACTATTTAGGTAATGATTTAGGGATTGAATATTTTTATCGACATCCTCGCAGCTATAAAAGACGAGGTGTTTTCAGTATCCATGAACCTAGTCCAACAGTTCGTGGTGTGAATCGTCCCATTCCCAAAACATATAAAAAGCACCCAGGGGATTTATGCGAGATTAAAGAATATTTACGTCCTCTAACCACAATTGAGCGCAGTTACATTCAAACATTCCCGAAAACCTTTCAGTTTCACGGAAATAAATCAGAATTGGAACAAATGATTGGTAATGCTGTACCTGTGAAACTAGCTGAATATGTCGCTCGTTGTATTCTGGAATATATTCAAGACCAGGGTAAGAACAACACAGATTATCTTCCTAGCATTCAGTTAAACCTATTTGAAGGTGTACTGTAGGGATAAAAGACAAATAGTCAATCTTAATTTAAGCATCCATTTCAGCTAATTCCATCCACCTTTCAGTGGCTTTATCAATCGCTTGCTTGAGCGTTTCCACTTGCTCGTACAATTTTTGTACCTGGCTATAATTTCCCGCCGAAACATTTAATAAAGCTTTCTCCGCTTCCGCTTTCTCAGTTTCTAACTGAGCAATTTTATCTTCCAACTGTTCAAATTCTTTCCTTTCCCAATTTGACATTCTGCGCCGCTTTTTGTTTTCCGAATCTTTTGGCTGAGATGCAGGTTTTTCTACCTCTACCTTGCTAGATTTTTCTTTACTAGCAGCTTCTTGCTGTGCGGCTTCTTCAGCTTTTTTATAGTCAAGGTAAACTGAATAATTACCAGGATATTGTCTAAGAGTTCCGCCCTCTTCAAAGGAAAAAATGGTGTCGATAGTTCTGTCTAAAAAGTAGCGATCGTGCGAAACTACAATTACACATCCACTAAAATCTTCTAAATAGTCTTCTAGTACCGCTAAGGTTTGCACATCTAAATCATTAGTCGGTTCATCTAAAATTAAAACATTGGGTGCGCTCATCAGTAAGCGCAGCAGAAATAACCGCCGTTTTTCGCCACCGGATAGTTTATGAATTGGCGCATATTGCTGATTACCAGGAAATAAAAATCGCTCTAGCATTTGGGAAGCTGTGATTTTAGTTCCATCAGCTATAGGGATAAATTCACCTTCTTCTTTAATGTAATCAATCACGCGCTGATTTTCGTTTAAAGCTGTGAGCAATTCTTCAGAATGTTGGTCAAAATAACCGATATGAATTGTAGAACCAATCTCTACATTACCTGTATCTGGCTGCGCTCGTCCGGTAATCATATCCATTAATGTTGATTTACCTGCGCCGTTACCACCAATAATCCCAATGCGGTCTTCGGGACTAAATTCGTAGGTAAAATCTTTAATTAAGGTGCGCCCATTGTAAGCTTTAGAAACATTATTAATCGCAATAACTTTTTTGCCAATTCTGCGGCTAACTGTAGAAATATCAACTTTACCCTGAACCTGTTTAAACTCAGTTTCTCGCATAGCTTGAATGCGATCAATTCTAGCTTTTTGTTTGGTACTGCGCGCTTTGGGGCCACGTTTGAGCCATTCTAATTCTCGCCGCAATACACCTTGGTGTTTACGTTGGCTACTAATGGCAGATTCTTCCGCTAAAGCTTTCTTTTCGAGGTAGTATGAATAGTTACCTGTGTAGGTGTAAATGTCACCTCTATCGATTTCAATAATGCGATTGGTGACACGATCCAAAAAGTAGCGATCGTGAGTAATTAAAAATAATGCACCACGATAGCGATTTAAATAACTTTGTAACCACTCTACAGACAGCGCATCGAGATGGTTGGTTGGCTCATCCATCAACAATACATCTGGTTCGGATAGCAAAGCTGTTGCTAAAGCAATCCGCTTGCGATAGCCACCAGATAATGTGCCAATGCGGGTATCAAAGTCGGAAATACCTAACTTTGTCAGGATAATTTTGGCGTTGGTTTCTAATTCCCAAGCGCCAGTTGCATCCATTTTTTGCATGACTACCGACAGCCGCGACATCAACTGACTGTCTTCGGGATAGTGCGCTAATTTATCGGAAAGTTCCTCATACTCACGCACTAAAGCCATGTGTTCGCCACTATCGGCAAAAATCTGCTCTAAAACTGTGCGGTTTTCGTCTAAATCTGGTTGCTGGGGTAAGTAAATTACCTTAGAACCAGAGTTAACTAAAATTTGTCCGCTATCTATTGGTTCTAGCCCAGCAATCATTTTTAATAAAGTAGATTTACCAGAACCATTAGTACCAATTAACCCAACTTTATCAGTAGCATCTAAACTAAAGCTTGCATCTTTTAATATTTCCTTAATACCAAAGTCTTTTTTAACAGATTGTAGTGTAATAATGCTCATAAAAATTCGTGGTTTGTCCTAGCTAATTTGTCATTTGGCAGCTAGGTAGATAAAGTAATTACTTTACCTACCTAGGCCAAATTTAGACAAATAAATCGAGGGGTAAATGTCCATACATTTCGTTGATGCCCCCACTATTGTACGACTGACAAGAGACTAATACACCACGATGATGACCGGCGTAGGAATCGATATAACACAAGCCATTTTTGCCGTTTAATTTGATATAAACTGGCCCTTCAATGTCAGGTAAATTACTCGGCGCTTCATAACCAAAAGCCTGGGAATAAGTCTTCATAGCCAGCTTTCCTGATTCGGCTGTATCCGCACAAATACCCAAAATTTGGTAATCAGAAAGGCTAGTTATGAGAATTAAAGCGCGTCGCACTGAAGCTTTTTCTGATGGCTTGAGGATTGGTGCAATATCTAAACAGTTGAACTTGTTGAGAATTTTTCTTGCGTCTTCAGCCGTGAGATTGGGGTGATTAGGAGTTGACATGAATATAGTTGATTGAGGTTTTTGGTGATTATTTGGATTTGAGGTGGTAATTGCCTACTATACTAAAATGATTTATCCAAATTAGGGCTGACTTTGAGTATTACCTAAGTTGAAAATAAAGGGTACACTATTTTTTGCGTCGTTACCCATAACTAAAACATTGGGCATTTGAGCGCCGCCAGCTTTCCATGCTTCAATCGCTTCCTTTTGCAAAACTAACTGTCCACCTTGGGCTTTGAGCGTTTCTGCCAACAATCTTTGCGCTTCGGCTTTACCTTTAGCACGATTAACTTCAGCTTGTGCTTCCTGTTCAGCTTCTCGCGCTACATAAACGGCTCTTTGCGCCCGTTGTTCAGCGATTTGCTTTTCTTCGACTGCTCGCGCAAATTCGGGAGAAAAAGTCAAGTCAACTACACTGGTATCTAGTACAATTATCCCATATTTATCTAGGCGATCGCCTAATGCATTGTCAAAGTCTTCCTTTAATTCGCTGCGTTTGGTAATTGCTTCTTCTACTGTTCTGCGCGCAGCGGCAATTTTAAAGGCTTCTTGGGTTTGCGGGGCAATGATTTTAGAGACAATGTTGGCTAAGGTGCCTTGTTTGCGTCTTACCTCTACTACCTGGGTGGGATCGAGGCGAAAGTTAATGGCAAACCGCGCCGATAAATTTTGCAAATCCTTAGTCGAACTCTCAGCCGGCACTTCAAATTTTTGTACAGTTAAATCATAGACATCTATCACAGAAATAAACGGTGGCTTCAGGTGGATACCTTCTAGTAAGGCTCCATCCCTCGCTTTACCCAAGATACTAATTACTCCGGCTTGACCTGGGTTAATAATAATAAAGGAATTAAATGCAATACTCACCAGTATTGCCAAAAAAACACCTAAAACTGTGGTTTGCCACGTCGCAAATTGCTGATTCTTCAAGTTTTCATCTCCTTAATCATCTCCGCAAGTAAATTTTATGGGGCATGGGGCATTGGGCATTGGGCATGGGGTAATTGGTAATTGGTAATTGGGGTTTGCCATTAATTATTTCTCCCCTGCTCCCTGCTCCCTGCCCCCTTGCCTCATCCCCCCGCTCCGCGATCGCCTGGTTCAAATGTCGTGTTAATATCAATTGCACGCAACTGAGACTCATTGTGGCTACAGCATTTAAATCTCATCAGGTATCAAGAAAGCGTAGGCATTCTGTGCATCCCCTCCAGCGTCTTTTGGATTATGGGCATCAGTATCGTAAACAAATTTGGCTGGCTATTGGTTGTTCCATCCTGAATAAGCTGTTTGATTTAGCACCACCAGCTTTAATTGGTGTAGCGGTGGATGTTGTTGTCAAGCAACAGGATTCTATTATTGCTCAGTTAGGGGTAAAAGATGTCTTTGGACAATTTTTAATTATCTCCCTGCTCACTGTCATTATTTGGATACTAGAATCGGTTTTTGAGTACGCATATGCTCAACTTTGGCGTAATTTAGCGCAAAATATTCAGCATAACCTGCGTCTAGATGCATACAATCATTTGCAAGATTTGGAATTAGCTTATTTTGAAGAACGCAGCACTGGCGGTTTAATGTCTATTCTCAGTGATGATATTAACCAACTAGAGCGGTTTTTGGACGTAGGGGCTAATGATATTATCCAAGTTGCCACAACAGTAGTCATTATCGGTGGTGCTTTCTTTGTATTGGCTCCTAGTGTAGCGTGGATGGCGATGTCGCCGATGCCGTTTATTCTCTGGGGTTCCTTTGCTTTTCAACGGTTGCTTGCGCCACGTTACGCCAATGTACGGGAAAAGGTAGGTTTCTTGAATGCGCGCTTGGTGAATAACTTAAGCGGGATTATGACAATTAAAAGTTTCACCGCCGAAGATTACGAAACTTCCCGCTTAAAGCAAGATAGTGACGCTTACAGGCAAAGTAACGCTAAAGCTATTAAACTATCTGCTGCCTTCGTACCGCTAATTCGGATGCTGATTTTGGTAGGTTTTACAGCATTACTATTGTACGGCGGGATGGCGGCGGTGGCTGGCAAGATGTCTGTCGGGACTTACAGCGTGTTGGTATTCTTAATTCAACGCTTGCTGTGGCCTTTAACTAGATTAGGGGATACTTTTGACCAATATCAACGGGCAATGGCTTCTACTAATCGCGTCATGGATTTATTGGATACACCCATAGCAATTCACCCCGGTGATAGGGCTTTACCTGCAAAGACAGTGCGTGGTGAAGTGGAATTTAAAAATGTGACTTTTGCCTATCAAGATAGATTCCCGGTAGTTAAAAATCTATCTTTGCAAATTCCTGCTGGTCAGACAATTGCGATTGTCGGTTCTACGGGTTCTGGTAAAAGTACCTTAGTTAAACTTTTGTTGCGGCTGTATGAAATCAAAACAGGCAACATTACCTTAGATGGTATTGACTTACAAGATTTAAATTTGCAGGATTTACGCCGCTGCATTGGTTTAGTCAGTCAAGATGTATTTTTGTTTCATGGCACAGTAGCGGAGAATATTGCCTACGGTAGCTTTGCAGCGACTGAGGAAGAAATTATCACATCGGCGAAGGTAGCAGAAGCCCACGACTTTATTATGCACCTGCCCCAAGGTTATGAGACAATCGTCGGGGAGAGAGGACAAAAATTGTCTGGTGGACAAAGACAGAGAATTGCGATCGCCCGTGCAGTGTTAAAAAATCCCCCCATTTTGATTTTAGATGAAGCGACCTCGGCGGTAGATAATGAAACAGAAGCTGCAATTCAGCGATCGCTCGAACGGATCACCGTCAATAGAACCACAATTGCGATCGCTCATCGTCTTTCTACCATCCGCAATGCCAATTGCATTTACGTCATGGAACATGGGAAATTAGTAGAGTCTGGAACCCATGAACAATTGCTAGAACAAAACGGTGTTTACGCTAGTCTCTGGCGCGTACAATCTGGTTTGAGATAAATTCAAGAGTTGCTAGAGACGCGATTAATCGCGTCTCTACGACAATTGGCTGGATTACTCTTAATTACGAATTACGAATTACAAATTACGAATTATTTATGTTTTTTGGTAGTACCCAACCGGAATCAGGCGATAGTAAATGGCGTAGTCAATTAGATAGATTTGTCAAAGCAAATCAACCAGAATTGGCGGCGCTATTTTGGGGATTGTGGCTAGAAAATGGTAACACTCAGGGTACTATTGGCATTGATTTACAGCCAGCACCGCATTTTGTTTATTGTCCAAAAGATGAGGTAGAGAAATTAAATAGTCGGGTTGAGAATCGACTACAAGAAATTTTAGGCATTATCGAGAATCATAAACCAGAAGTAGAAGTGGTGATGATTGGTATTGGTAAAGGTGAAATTAAGTTAATTCAATTTGCACCAGAACCACCACCACCAACTTGTTTTGAGCAAATTGCTAAAGATGTCGATAGTTTATTGGAATTGTTAGAACAACGGATGCGAGAACAGATTGTGCTTTAACACAAAGGTTAGTCAATCATTTTCATTTTGACTCAAAAAACGCAGCCGGAGAAATGTGAAAAAACTTCGCTAGTTGGTTAATGTGTTTAACTGTAAGATGACGTTGTCCACTTAAAACTGCCGAAACGATAGATTCAGTTTTAAAAATAGGAACTAAATCTTTTTGCCGCAAATTAAATTCAGCTATTAAGGCTTGAAGCAATTCCACACCAGAAATATCTTTTATAGTATGATATTTTTGTTCGTACTCGTAAACTAGAGTACCTAAAACATTAATATAGTCTTGTTCGTCTGTCGTTAACTCACCTTTATCTATCAGTGAATCGATTACTTCTTGCATAGCTAAGAATTCTTCCTCGGTAGTGATGGGACGAGGAGGGAAAGAGTAAAGTAATTCCAGATAGCTTTTAGTTTTATGTGTTCCAGGGGTCATTTTTCCAATCCTCCTTATCATATTCTGCATGGGTGAGGACATGGCGGATAAAAACTTTTTGGTACTTGTAATCTACCAAAGTGATGAGTCGATAGTTATTACCGCCGATGTTAAACACTGTCAGATTACCAACTTGATCTGCTGAAGGGAAAGTTTGGCATAACTCCACAAAGTTCTGCCATTGAGCTAAAGATGTAATTTTGTACCATAATCGCAGACTTGTTTGTGCATTAGAATGCTTTTCCCAAAATTCTGCAAGTCTTGCACGAGTAATAATGTGCATGAATTGTTAAGAGCCGATATTTATTCATAAAAGGTAATCTGGCCAGATATCAGCTATCTTAGCAAATTGCGAAGTCTATGAGTGAATAGTTTCTACCCTGCTTTTAGTGCAACCCAGATGCATCTGGGAGAAAATAGATTTTTCTGGGAAACCTAACAAATATGGCTGGTAATTTAATACCCGTCTGGTTTCCTAAATCCTGCGAATGTTTATGCAACAGTTAAAAAATAAAGTAACGAATAAATTGGAACGAATATTAGAGCAAAATTTAGTACCCCGTTTAGTCAAGTGGGGAGAATACTTAGAAAATAAAATCAGGCGTTATAAGCATCAACAACTGAAGCCGCAATTAAAATTTTGTGGTGCAGATGTGCGATTCAAGCGAGATATCAAAATTGAGCATCCACAAAATGTTTCTCTAGGAAATAAAGTTTATATTGGCCCAGATGTTTTATTAGATGGGCGTGGTGGAATCACAATTGGCGATAATAGTACAATCGGATTTAACGTTGTTATCCTCTCGGCAAATCATGATTATCAAAGTAATGAACTGCCCTATGAATATAATGTTTATATTCATAAACCAGTAGTTATTGGTCGCAATGTTTGGATTGGTGGCAATGTTCTTATTGTTCCCGGCGTGACAATTGGAGATGGCGCAATTATCGCAGCGGGTACGGTTGTCACTGGCAATGTAGAGCCTTTAGCAATTGTTGGTAATCAAGCGATGAGAACTATTAAGTATCGGGATAAAGAACATTATGAACGTCTTGCAAGTGAGCAAAATATTAGATAATGTCTCAATTGAATGATGCGTTCGCCAAGGCGAACGCATCCTACGTCTTAATTACGAATTACGAATTAGTAATTAAACTATTTCCACGCTTTACTTGAGGTCTTGCAATCATTCGCAATCCTGGGGGTGTGGAAAGGGTTAAGCCACGGCGTACAGGAGACACAGGACGTTTATTTACTAATGAAACTTGAAAATGCGACAGTATTGTTCCTAAAACAATTTTCATTTCGTATTGGGCAAATGCTAACCCGATACAGCGACGATTACCGCCACCGAAAGGTAAATATTCATAAGGTGAAAATTGTCTTTCTAAAAAGCGTTCTGGGCGAAATTGTTTGGAATTTGGGTAAATTTCTTGGCGATGATGCGCTAAATAAATGCTAGGTATAATTAGGGTGCCGACTGGTAATTTGTACCCCATAATTTCAATTGGATATTTTGCCACCCTAAGAAAACCATTGATCACAATTGGATAAATCCGCAATGTTTCTTGACAGACTGCTGTTAAATAAGGCAACTTAGCAATGCTACTCGCATCAGGATTGACACCAAGGGTATCGATTTCTTGTAGTAACTTTTCTTGCACTTCTGGTAACTGATCAATCCAGTAAAAAGCCCATGTTAATGCAGAAGCAGTAGTTTCATGTCCTGCAACCAATAATGTCATTAATTCATCACGTAATTCTAAATCTGACATTGGTTGTCCGTCTTCATAACGAGCCGCCATCATCAAACTGAGGATATCTTGACGATTTTGGTTAGATTCAGCCCGACGTTCTTGAATCAAAGCATAAATTAATTGATCAATTTTTTGTAGTTGGCGGATTATCCGACCCCAGGGACTCCATGCACCTAAATCTTGTCGCATAAATTTAAACAAGAAGGAAGCAAAAAGTATAGGAGAACCGATAAAATCTAGCAAAGAACTGAGCAATTGCCGCAGTTCTTGAAACCGCTCACCTTCATCCAAACCAAACACTACTCGTAAAATGACGCGCAAGGTAATTTCTTGCATAGAGTTACGGATATTGAAAGGTTTGCCAATCTGCCATTCATTACTTACTTGCTCAGCAATTTCACGAATATCTTGGCCGTAAGCCCGCATTCTTTCGCCATGAAAAGGAGGGGTTAATAATTGCCGTTGGCGTTGGTGGCGATCGCCATCAAGTAAAATTACAGAATTATCACCTAACAACAATCTTAAAATTCCATCCCCCCCACCAGTCTGAAAATAACTCTGATCGGCAGTAAAAATCTCCTCTATCGCTTGGGGATGGCTAAAATATACCAGATGCTTAGCACCCTTACTCCAAACAGTGAATGAATCACCGTAGATTTTGGCAAAACCTTCTAAATATTGCACTGGTTGAGTCACAAACTTGAAAAGCCTTTGCCAACGCGGTAGTTTTGGCCCATCAGGTAAGCTGTGAGTGAGTGTCATATAAAATTCCGAGGATGAGATAAGTTTCGGCTTTTATTGTTACAAGTTTTTCTAATATTGAGGGCGGAAAAATCCCTCGCAAGATATGAGTATTTGCTACTAATTAATTGCCAAATTCTATTAGAATAAAGTTAAACTGATGTGCGTCTAGATTGTAAATTTTTACATTTAGGCTGTCATAAGTCCTTGGTCATTTGTCTTTTGTGTTGGCAAAAGACGAAAGAAATTGCTGGCTGCTTGGAATTGTAAGCAAGTGTTAGCAAAATAAATAGTGGAGGCACAAAGCAGTATATTCTTATATGGCAGCGTCGGAAGTTAAAAAGTGCCAAACATCATTGCTATACTCAACGGTAAAGGAGGTGTCGGTAAAACGACTACCGCAGTTAATCTGGCTGCAAACTTTGCCCAAAAATACAATGTAATTCTGATTGACGCAGATATTCAAGGTTCTGCCAGTTGGTGGTTTGGGCGCAATCAGAACGGTATGGGGTTTGATCTATCTCAAGAAACAAATCCGCAACTTTTAGGTGATTTAAGAAAGCTAACAGGTTACGATTTAGTAATAGTGGATACGCCTCCGGCGCTGCACTCTGAAGCATTGGCGACGGTAGTAGCGATCGCAGATTATCTCGTTTTACCCACACCCCCAGCACCAATGGATCTAACCGTCTTAATTGAGACAGTCAGAAAAGCTGTCATTCCTTTGGGAGTTCCCCATCGGGTGCTGCTTACCAAAGTCGATCCGCGGAGTATTGGGGAAGCAGTTGAGGCGCAAAACACCCTCACGCGATTAGGAATCCCCGCTTGTAAAACCTTTATCCGCGCCTATAAAGCGCATGAGAGAGCAGCACTAGAGGGTGTGGCGATTACTCAATGGCGAGGTAAACACGCACTGGAAGCGCAGTTAGACTATCGTCGTGTAGCTAATGAATTACAGCTTGATTGGAGGAATAATGGTTAAAAAACGTCTATCTGATTTATTACAAGAAGAAGCACAAAAATTTACGCCATCTGAAGGTGAAACAGCGATTGAGGTAAATGCTGAAGCTGTTAGCGAAGTAGAGGAAACACCAACGCAGACACCAGAGTCATCAACTACAGCTAGGCGTTCCGCACCCACCAAGGCTGATTTAGAAAATACTATTAAAGAGCTAAAAGAAAGTCTGGACAAATCTCACGCCACAGAAACCAACCTCCAAAAACAAGTTGCAGATTTAGAATCATCTGTATCTGAACAAAAAGCATTAGCTACAAAGCTAACTAAAGAACTTGAGGAAGCTAAACAAGCTGCTTTACATTTAGCAGAATCTAACTCGAAGCTAATAGAAGAAATTAATTCTTTGAAAGCTGAACAAGAAAAGTTTGTAGAAGCTAATTCTCAGCTTGTAGCTCAAAGTAATGCTTTAAAACAACAACAGGAAAGTTATAAACCAGTTAGACCTAGCCATACTCAAGATTATTATAGAAAATCACATAGGTCGTCGGAAAGATTGGCGATAACACAACCAGATGAACCAGAAGATAGTTCTTCGCAGATGTGGTTGCTTGATTGATAATGCTTCCCGTGTCTATATAAAAGGGTGTGTCAATACTGCTCGGTTAAGGATTTTCAACTCGGAATTTGGTTTGGGGGAAAGGTGAAAAGGTAAGGGGTAAAGGTTTTTTCTTGCCCCTTTTCCCCTTAACCGACAAGTATTAAATGGTGTGTGAGGCGTAGCTGTAACGCACCTTTCTGGTGAAAATTTATGGATGCGTTAGCGCCAGCGTAACGCATCCTACGTTTTTAAAATTCAGGGGTATTGCTGCCAAATTCTAAAATATTTTTGGCGGTGATTTGTGGTTGTTCTAGGTGAGGAAGATGTCCACAATCTTGTATCCATACAAGTTGACTGTGGGGAATTGCACCTTTAAATCTTTGAGCATCTTTAGTACCCAAAATCTTATCGTCATCACCCCATAAAATAAGTGTAGGCTGCTGAATTTCTGCTAATTTTTTAAATCGAAAAGCGCGATAACCACCACTTTTAGTAAAAGCAATTAAAGCTTGACTCCAGCTTGGCATTTGTAGGTGTAGTGCGGCACAATCTACACCATCATTTGTTACCAATTGTTGAGCTTTATAAGCTGCGCGAGAAATGCGATCGCGGACTTTGGGATTACGCAGAAACTCTGTGGCGAAGTAATCCAAAGGGGGAAACATGAATTTGCTTAATGGTGAACCACCCTGCAAACCTGCACTATCCATTAATACTAGTTTTTTCACCGCTTCAGGATAAGTCAGTGTAAAGTCAATTGCTGCTGCACCACCCATTGATGCACCGAGCAAAATTACAGGTTGGTTAATTAGTGTTTTCCAAAAATAATAAATATGGGTTTTAATTGCAGTGGGACTATAGTTAATCCCAGACAATCTTTCTGTAAAACCAAAACCCAATAAATCCACAGCCCAAGTTTCATTTTCTGCGGCTAATAATGGCAGTAGTCGCCGGAATTCTAAAACTGAACTATCAAAGCCATGAATTAATAAAATTGGTACACCACCACTACCTTGATGTACATAGGTAGTATTGATTGGTTGATTAGCCAGAGGAGTTGCGATCGCCTGAGATTGAATACTTTGAGCAAGTGCGATCGCGGCAGGTTCTTTTAGTTGCCCAACGGCTGTAGGTAAAAAACTTGGAAACATAAACCTCAGTTTACCATACTGTTTGGACATTTTTTGCCTATAATTCAAAGGGCACAGCATTGCTGTGCCCTTCTTATCCGTCACATTCTGTTCTTAAATTGGCATTACTTAATCAACTGGAAAGAGTTGAAGAACTTTTGCGTATCGCTAATTTCAGGAGTTTCTATACTACCAACCATCATAAAATATATTTTCTGTCCAACCAGAAAAAAGCGACTGTTATAAATCGTGCCATTTTTTTCATCTTTGACTTTAATTTCTTTACCGGGATATTCTTCAACCTGAATATTTTTTTGACTCAATAACTTGCTTTCATTTTCTAACATCCCTTCTAGAAAAGCATCGATTAATGCTCCCGGAGCTACCTGGCTGACATCAATGCTAAAGTCTGCATATCCCACAACAAAAGCATTTTTACCTCCATTAACACCGTGCATTTTTAAAGATTTAATACCTGAGGAATTAGAATTTTCAGGCGGAGATATATCTTCTACTTGTCCATTAGGAAAAAGCACAGAAAATTTTCCTTCAGATGAAGAAAATTCTTGCCATGTTGGTGCGGCTGCAATGATGCTTGATGTGGGTAATTGCTGAAGATTGTTTATCGGTTTTGCTTCAACTTTTGGATTACTCAGTGTTTCTACTAATACTAAAAATACAGCAGCTAAAAATAATTGGTTCAATTTACGGTTGGTTTGTAACATTGGACTGTCGATTTAAATTGACAATTCCATTAAAGCTGCTATTTATACAGATAATAAGGGAGATATCTCTGAATTTGTGTGGTTTTATTGTAAGTTTTTGCAAAAATAAATAGGTTGGCGAAACAGGGCAAACGCATCTAAATATTGACAAAGAGGTAGGAAGATGTGGACAAAGTAGTACAAATAAACTAAATGAGGGTTAAAGAATAAGGAGTATAAAATGCGTCCACCAATCTGGCAACCTCCCATCGAGTTATCACCCAAAGAGTCAACAGTAGTAAAACGTATACGTAAAGCCAAGCTATTTGTGTTTTTGCGGCAGATCCGCCACGAACTATTTGATTCAGATTTTCAATTAAACCTCATCCAAGTTGAGAACTGTAGTTTTTCAAAAGGGAACAGGGAACAGGGAACAGGGAAGAGAATAGGATTTTATTGCCAAATTCTATTCGGAAAAAACTAGGGGTTTCAAAGTAGATGGGGTTTAGAATTGTCCAAAATTTTTAAAGATAGTAGCGTTGGATTGTCCCCGGTGCCACCAGCACAATTGGCACTGTTTATTATCCTTCAAGCATATACAGTCCTGTTCAGATGATGAGGCAATAGAAGCCATAGAAATGGATAGAAGATGGCAGCTAGTTTTAGATTGTCTTGATTGCGAAAAAGCCCCATTCAGCAAAGGAACGCTAGTAAAATTCCGTGCCCTGTTAATATCATATGGGACAATTCTCTCATCCGCTGCCCAAATGGTATCAGTTTGCCCTTTCATGAAGGCGGTATTGTCCACTTTCCAGAACATGAATGTCTTACTTGTCCTCTACGTACTCAATGCACAAAGAGCAAACATGGTCGAACCATTTCCATTCACCCTGATGAATCTTTACTGTTTGAACTCCGAGAGCGTCAAACTTCTTTTGCAGGACGCGCTCCACTCCGTCAACCTATCAGTGTTGAGCATTCTTTAGCTCATATTGGTTACTGGCAAGGAGACCAAGCTCGCTATCTTGGTCTGCGGAAAAATCTTTTTGATCTCCGCAGAATGGCTGTTGTTCACAATCTTCATGTTCTGGCTCGTATGTCCCACATTACACCAGAAAATTCGTCGCTCATTCCTGTTTCATAGTCTTTTTAATTTGTCAATACTCTCTACTCGACCGGCGCTCTAGACGAGGTTTATGTTAAGAATTTATAACTTAGGGTAGATGAAAATTTTACTGAAAACTTCGTGTGTTTTCTGAGAAAAAATGGTAATCTACAAACCTCATTTTCAAGTCAAATTGAGGTAAATATATGGAAGCTCTTGCACTTCCTTTATTTCTGATATTGATAGCACTGACTATCCATCTTCCCCAAAGAGGGCCAGCAAAAATTAACAGATCGGGGAATGGAGGAATAATTGTCAATGTCACATTCAATCAAAATCAGACGTTTCCGATGATTTTGGATACAGGGGCCGATATGACAATCATTACTCCAAAAATGGCTAATGCTTTGAAAGTAGAAGCAATGGGTGCAATACCGTTTACGGTAGCAAATAACCAAGTAGTGGTTTGGCCTGTCAGTATGGTGAAGTCGGTAGAAGTTGGTGGCGCTCAAGTGAATAATGTTAACGTAGCGATCGCACCAGAAACTTCAATTGGTCTTTTAGGGCAAAGCTTTTTGGCCAAATGTGATTACACAATCGAAGGCGATGTTTTGAAATGCACTCGCAAATGGACACCACAAGGTTGACATCTCCCTCGAATATATTCACAGAGATTCAAAAAGGTTGTGTTACAAGGGTTTAATCGTATCTGCAAGATATAAATTGCGCGTCGGCTTAACCCGTCGTATACATCGCCTATCGAGTCACCAATAATTTTTGGTGAAAAGATGCGATCGCCCAAATTCACTTTAATAGCTCCGTGCTATGCAGGGTTTAGCAGTGCTAAACCCCTACGAAAAATGTGTTTTTTCCCTTAAAAATCAGACACCATGCTGTTTAAACCAAGCCTGGAGCTTTTTCCAGCCTTCTTTTGCTTCTTTTTCGCGATAGGAGGGGCGATAATCGGCATAAAAAGCATGGGGTGCGTCGGGATAAACGATGATTTCAGATTTGCTGCTGCTAGACTTGAGGCGATCGCGCATTGTTTCTACAGTATCTAATGGAATGCCTGTATCTTTACCACCGTACAGTCCCAGTACGGGAACTGTTAGGGTTGAGGCAATATCAATGGGATACTTGGGTTGCAGTTCTGTCGCATCACCAACTAATCTGCCATACCACGCTACACCTGCTTTAACTTGAGGATTATGTGCTGCATATAACCAGACAATCCTTCCACCCCAGCAAAAACCCGTAATTCCTAACCTGTTAGCATTTCCCTTTGCAGATTTAACAGCCCAAGCTACAGTAGCATCAAGGTCAGATAGTACCTGAGCGTCGGGAACTTTTGCTACTATAGGGCGAATTTCATCAATGTTGCTTAATTTTGACACATCACCCTGACGAATAAATAATTCGGGTGCGATCGCTAAATATCCTAACTTGGCAAAACGACGGGTAACATCTTGAATATGCTCGTGTACGCCAAAAATTTCTTGAATTACCAGCACTATCGGAAAATTACTTCCTGTTGCTGGCTGTGCCCTATAAGCTGGAATGTCACCATCTTGTACAGGTATTTTCACCGCACCCGCGACTAATCCTTTGGTATCGGTGGTAATGACTTTCGCACTCACAGGCTGCACTGCTAAAGCAAAACCTGTAGCAAGGGTAGCAGTTGCGATAAAGTTGCGGCGTGTTATATCTTTAATCATCTTTATGCCTTGAGCTATCCGGGTTTAAATTTATTGTGTCTGGAGTAGGAATTAGGTAATCTGGGCTTGGTGTTTTGGAGTTCTACTTTCTGAACTTGAGACAAACCAAATTCACTTAGCAAAACTAATTATTAGTTTTACATAAATTTATACAATTAGATATTTTAACTGCGAATGGCGTGGAGCAAGGCATAGCAGCTATACCCCATCAACATGATACAAGAACCATAACAGTGAAGCAGGGAAATAGAAGAGATTGCTGAAACTTGTCAAACGTTAGAATTGACAAGGGTCAGAGAGACGCGATTAATCGCGTCTGTACAAGAATTCATTCTCTCCCAATCCCCAGTCCCTAATCCCTAATCCCCAATCCCTAACATGAGCAAAATACGTGCCATTGTTGTTGACCCCAATGTATCAGGGCGTTTAGTACTGCGTGATGTCGATGCACCTACCCCAGCTGCTAATGAGGCAGTAATCCGAGTAGTAGCAATTTCTCTCAACCGCGGAGAAGTCAGACGTTCCACCACTGCTGCTGCTGGTTGGCGGCCTGGTTGGGATTTAGCTGGTGTTGTAGAAACGCCTGCGGCTGACGGTTCAGGCCCAGCCGCGGGAACTAGAGTTGTTGGTTTACTCCGTTCTGGTGCTTGGGGGGAATTGGTATCAGTACCCACCCACTCTCTAGCAGAATTACCCGCTTCAGTATCCTTTGAACAAGCTGCGACTTTACCCGTAGCGGGTTTAACTGCCTATCATGCTCTACTCAAAGGCGGTTCACTTTTAGGACGCTCAGTATTAATTACCGGAGCATCTGGTGGTGTTGGCTACTTTGCTATTCAACTAGCACGGCTCAGTGGCGCACAAGTAGTAGCACATATTCGCCGCCCAGAATACGAATCTTTCGTCAAAGATGCTGGTGCCCATGCTGTAATTATTGGTGAAAAGCTTTCAAAAGAAAGCGAATATGGTTCCTATCACTTGATTATTGAGTCAGTAGGTAGCGATATTTTAGGCACATCTCTTGGTTGGTTAGCACCAAACGGTACTGTTGTGCTATTCGGTACATCCGGAGGTACAGAAGTCACATTTAATGCCCAGAGTTTTTATGGCACAGGTGGCGCAAGTTTGTACGGTTTAATCTTGTTCCATGAATTACAACGGGAGTCAGCCGCAGTGGGATTGCAAAGACTTTTACGTTTAGTAGAAGCAGGACAATTACGTCCTCACATTAATATTGAAGCTAATTGGACACAAATTGCTGATGTGGCACAAAAGCTACTTGACAGACAATATCCAGGTAAAGCTATATTGCACATTTCCAATTGAATCTCAGTAGATTGGCAATTGCATATAACTATATTAAAAAGGGGGAAAAGTGAAGCCGAAAAAGGAACAACTTTTTTCCCTTTTTCCGTATATAAGAAAATATAGAGTTCATCAGAATGCTGCCATCTTTAACTATGACTATCTACTTTTTTATTTGTGGCTAATTAGCAAACATCTGCTGTGAATAAAATTACCTAATTGTTACTGTAAGAACAAGAGGTTTAAAGTGCCAGATAAATGGAATCCAGAACTATGCGAACGATTTCAAGTTTTGCACGCTTCCAGCTAATTCAATGCCGAATTTTGCCAATGTCTTTGGATGCGTAACATTTGAATGTTGTAGAGACAATCATCAAGGAGTCTTTCATCATCTAAATTATCTGCCATTTTCTGTAAGTAATACTCAATAGCTAATGCGTATGAGCGATTGTTTACATTTTGCAGCCGTTTACGCATTAAATCTATCCATATTTCTGTTTCTTGCTGTTCTGGAGTCATAGCATATTTCTCTTTTAATCAAGGAATATCTGGCTAATTGCTAATACTATAGATTAAATATTATACCCTGCATTAATAAAGTGTATAAGCACACCTTTAGCCGCGATGTATTCTACTATTGAAGCTGCTATTAAGTTCCAGCAAGAACCCAAATCAAATAGTGGCATTTTAGATGCTCTTAAACGTCAAAATCGTCGCTTGTCGCAATTGGTCAGAGATTTATTACTGTAGCCAGAATTTCTACTTCTAGCTCTTGGTCGAAATTGGGATTCATTAAGTAAGTGTTTTTTCTAAGTGCAATGAAACTAATTTAACTCTCTTCTAGTTAAATTGGGATAATCAAACCTGAGTGAGGAATCAGCTAAAACTCTGATTCTCTCGTTAGCTAAGCTAATCGTTATTCATTAGACCAGTCCTATTGCTTACAGAGTGCGATCGCCAACAAAGCAGCT
The DNA here is from genome assembly GCA_002368155.1 of Nostoc carneum NIES-2107. GTDB lineage: Bacteria > Cyanobacteriota > Cyanobacteriia > Cyanobacteriales > Nostocaceae > Aulosira > Aulosira carnea. Next base: position 2,768,306 of record AP018180.1, on the reverse strand, counting down.
GCGCTAAATGCCGCTATTGTTCGCACATGGTTCCAGAATGTCCAATTGGCAAGATATCTAGCCCAGAGATTTGCGCCCTCAGTGCTATCTGGTTTGGCGATCGCCAGAGCATCATTGAGGGGTACATTAAAAGCGATCGTCACCAAAATTGTACCTACGAGATAGAATAGGCTCCCAAGCAGCAAGTAAACTGCACCAGGTTGATGTAACTTTGATAGTGATGCGATCGCCAGAAACACGCAAGCCAGTGCTGTTCCAAATAGCGCCACCATAAACCACGGATTGATGGCTGTAATATTGATGGATTGCATAGCAACAATGCCTTCTCTAGGCTGAAGCCGAGCCAGAGCACTCATCACAAAAGTGGAAAAGGCAAAGAAGACTCCCGCAACCAGAGAGCAGCCCAAGACTGTGAAAAGTTTTAATGTCAATAGCCAGTAGTCAACATTTGTCATACAACCCTCTGCAAATGCATTACTTTTAGCTTAAAGAAAGAATTGATTCTCTACTATCTGATTCTTGTGCAACTATCAAAATTTTGTGATAATTTTTTCATCCTGATACCAATAAAAATAATATTGGCGATAGATAAATTGTTGTAGATTTACAATATTGTAGCGAGAGATACTGATTGCTTATATCCTCACTTGTGAAGATTAGTACTAACAAGACTTGATGCAGTTAGATAAAATACTAACTTTATGCCTAATTGCAGATTGCTGTTACATTCAAGGTATAACTAAAGATAGTAGTTGAGTAATATTACTTCAGCAATACAATAATAGGTTTAACAGACTAAGCGAACAGAGTGAGGCAATATATTCAGAATGACTAAATGAATTTAGCCAATAATTTTGATTGATATTATCTCACATTTTCGGGTAAATAATTATCCGAAAAATTTCAATTATGACCATATTGATTTAGGTGCCAGATGAAAAAACTGATTAGAGGACTGCGCGAATTTCAAAGTAGTTATTTCCCCGCCAATGAAGAACTATTTGAACAACTTTCTCAAGGTCAAAAGCCCAGAGTTCTGTTTATTACTTGTTCAGATTCGCGTATCGACCCCAACCTAATTACACAAGCTGGTTTAGGCGAATTATTTGTCATTCGCAATGCAGGCAACATTATTCCACCTTATGGTGCGACTAATGGTGGTGAAGGGGCAACAATTGAATATGCTATTCAAGCATTAGATATTCAACAAATTATTATCTGTGGACACTCACATTGTGGTGCCATGAAGGGGTTAATGAAATTAGACAGCTTGCGGGCAGAAATGCCGCTTGTACATGACTGGCTCAAGTATACAGAGGCAACCCGACGGCTGGTCAAAGATAACTATAGCCACTACAAAGGAGAAGAATTATTAGAAATAATAATTGCAGAGAATGTACTGACTCAAATCGAAAATCTCCGGACTTATCCAGTGATTCGCTCTAAGCTGCACCAAAAACAACTGAGTATTTACGCTTGGATATATCAAATTGAGACAGGAGAAGTTTTAGCATACAATCCACAACAGCACGCCTATGTATTACTTCCAAATCATCTGCCCCCATCAGAAATAGATGAAACTTTAATTAGCCCATCTTTAATTAGCAATGGGGACATAGATTTCCCAAAAAATGAACAACGAACAGTTCGATTACCCAAGCAACTTCCTAGTTCTGAATATGAATGGTTTCCCATGACAGAACTCTCTCCAGAACAAAGGGAACGCATTTATCGAGGCTCAAAAACCAATTAATACAAATTCAAAATTCAAAATTAAGAATCCAGACAGGACAAGACTTTGAGTCTGTGTATCTGTCGCATTCTTTTGTCAACCCAAACAAGAAAATCTGCAATTTATACCCATTCAAACAATGTTTGCGACAAATAAATTCTTTGTAGGGGCACGGCACCAGTAAGATAATTTGATATACTAAAAGATTGTGGATGCCGTGCCCCTACCTGTCCATCTGTCGCGTTCTTTTTTCAAAACGGTATTAGATGTGCATCAGCTTATCGTAATAGCTGAAAAACTGATCGTTAAGACTCCAGTCAAAGTCCCTTAATCAAGGTCTTTCAAAAACTCTATGAGTAGTCTGTTAACTTCGGCTGGGCGCTCCTGCTGAATCCAATGGCCAGCACCAGGTAGCAAAACCTTCTGCCTCAAATTGGGCACGTTCTGCTCTAAGGAATCGAATGCTTCACGGTACATTGCGATCACGGCATCTGCTTCTCCTGCCACAAATAGAGTTGGCTGGTGTAGCTTTGCCTCGCTGAGAAACGGTGTGAGTTTCCACATAGCATCTATGTTGCGATACCAGTTCAACCCACCCCAGAAACCAGTCTGCTCAAAGGAAGCGGTGAAAAAATCGATATCTTCTTCTGTTAGCCAAGAGGGAAGCTTCTCTGGTACGGAACTTGGGTCTAATGTTTTTTCTGACTTGTCGTACAAGAAGCGCCAGCGTTTTTCTGGTGGTGGATCTCCTGAAGCAGTGTAGAGGATGGTACGTATGCTGGTGCGAACATCAAACTCCAGTTCCGCCTCTGCTTTACCTGGTTCTTGGAAGCGCAGCTGATAAAACTCCTGCTCACCAGCCATCAACTTCATTGCTTGTGTTGGTTGAATGTCTGACCAAGTGCGGGGTCGATAAGGCACACTCAGCAGGGAGATGGCATGAAAAATATCTGGACGTAGTAGGGCACAATGCCAAGCAACCAGGGCACCCCAATCGTGTCCCACAATGATTGCTTGCTCCTCACCCAGAGCATGAACCAGACCCACAATATCACCAACCAACTGGAAAATATTGTATGCCTCGATTGCTTCCGGCCTTGAGGTTTGCCCATAGCCACGCTGATCTGGTGCTACTGCGTGGAATCCTGCTTCTGCTAGTGCTGATAATTGATGTCGCCAAGAGTACCAACTTTCTGGGAAACCGTGACACAAGACTACTAGTGGCCCCTGCCCCTGTTCAGCAATATGCATCTTGATGCCATTGGTTTCGACTTCACGGTGAGTTACTGAAGTCATGTTATTTAATTCCTTTTTTAGGGAACTCCAAAAAATAATACCAGTAAAGCAGTAATTTTAGTTTTACTTTATAAGTAACCTCTCATGTTACCGAAAATCAATTAATGTTTGGCGATAGGTATCTGGTAAACCAGTATCAAAACATTTACCTTTCATCACATAACCTGTCATTCCTTCTGCTTGACATAATTGATCCAAACAAGTCGTTAACTGAAATTCGCCACGATAACGCAAATTCTCTTGAATACTTTGTGCCAAGTAATCAAAGATTTTTGGTGTCAATATATATAAGCCAAATACACATAAAAATTCATCTTCTGCCATACCTTCTACTCGTAGATGTTGGCGTGCATAATCAATACTGGGTTTTTCTGCAAGTTGTGAGATTTGCAACAGCGAATTGAACTCTTGCCACATTCCTGCAACGCATCCTGCTTTATTAATGATTGCAGCTGGCATTGTAGTTAAGCTGACTACACTTTGATTAACTTGGGCATAAAGTTCGACCATTTGACGCGCACAAGATTTATCAATGTCAGATTTATAAATATGATCGCCTAACATTAATAAAAATGGCTCATTTTGTACCCAATCTTTGGCACAGAATACTGCATGACCATATCCTTCTTGTTGTGTTTGAGTTAATAGCACAACTTTCTCACCTAATTCTTGCAGATATTGACTGTATTCTTGATTGGCAGGCGAAAGTTTTTGCCAAAGTTCCTCTGGAGGTGGATTTTTAAATAAATCTGTAAAAACTCCTAAATCATCAGGCTGGACAACAATTCCTACTTCTGCAATACCCGCGCTAATCGCTTCTTCTACAATTGCTAAAATTACAGGTTTAGCTCTGCCATCTTGGTCAATAATAGGGAAAAGTTCTTTTTTGACAACTTGAGTCGCAGGAAATAATCTAGTACCAAAACCAGCAGCAGGAATTACCGCTTTTCTAACTTGATTGATTGGCATTCAGAACAATACCCCACTTATTTCAGATAATTATGCCCTACTCTCTGGAAATGTTCCAGAAAATAAATTATCCCACTTTCAAAGACACATATTCTTTCTCCTCTGCTGATATAGCGTTCGCGTAGCGTCCCGCAGGGATGGAATATTTTTTAAGTTGCAAGTCTCTTCCTTCCCCACTATGGGCAAAAGTAGAGTATTTCCTGTCAGTCCACTACATTAAAAACATCAGGATTTACGCAACTAGCACAGTAGACCTGTCCTAAAACTTTAAAGCAAGTACACACAAGGCTTTGAGACCAAACCTTGGAGATTCTCAGTCAACGTAATAATTAGGGTTTGATATCGTTACTGATAGTTTAGACAAGCAAAATACGAGTTTATAGTTATAGGCGATCGCCATTATTGTCTAATTTAAGTAACTCCTAAAATCAAACTACCAATTCTCAACCTTACCAATCCACAAACCGTAAAAATTATATCATTGTAAACATCGCTTTTTAGTCGGAATCTTTGTGATGCTATTTGAAAAATTTTCACTAATCTTATGAGATGCTCAATATATATCCGATTACTGGAAAATACTTTGTTTTCTAGTTTTTGTGAATCACTTAATTCTTGGTTTCTTTTTTTCTTGTCAGGAGTCTTTATATTTTTACCGCTCTGATATCCTTTATCACCTCCAAATCCTTGTTTGATATGAAATTTTTCTTGTTGATTACGAAATAAATTGATGTCCGCAGTTGTCCCAGGGAAGCCTACTTCTACATCGACAATATCCTGAGCTTTTGTAAGACCAACAAACTGACTTTTTCTAGTATGTTGTTTTTTCTTTCCTGAATAGTATTTTTTTTGCTCTTCTGGCTGTGATGGTCTATTTATAGGCTGTTCTGCACTATCAACTAGTAGCTGAAATTTAGTTAAAATTTCTTGAACAAGCTCCAAACCACTACGCGATCACCCTCAATCGCAGGTTCTCCGAGGACACCAAGCCCAAATCTGGCAAGTTGCTTTTAGTCCCGACGGTAAAATGTTAGCAACCGCCAGTGCTGATGGTACAGCCAAGCTGTGGACAGTAGAGGGTAAGCTGCTCACCACCTTAGTTGGACATTCGGCATCTGTGTGGAGAGTAGCTTTTAGTCCTGACAGTAAAATGGTAGCTACTGGTAGTGGCGATAATACTGTCAAGTTATGGACAGTCAATGGTAAGTTATTGCATACATTCAAAGGTCATACCGCTGCAATTTGGGGAGTAGCATTTAGTCCTGATAATCAAATAATTGCTTCTGGTAAGTAGGGAGGCATAATTATTTGTAGGATGGGTTAGCGATAGCGTAACCCATGCGGGTGTTGGGTTACCCTACGGGAAGCCGCTGCGCGTCTACGTTCCTCAACCCAACCTACGTCCATCTTATATTTAATTCCCACCAGCTACTTAGTGTGGATGCTACTATCAAACTTTGGCAGTTAGATGGTACAGAAATCACTACCCTCAGAGGTCATACCGCCGCCATTCGCAAAATTGCTATCAGCCAGGATGGTACTTTTTTAGCCTCAGGGGGTGATGATAACACGCTAATTATTTGGAATTTGCCGCGTATTCTCAAAACTCATCCCCTAGCTTACGGCTGTAACTTGGTGCAGGATTATTTGCGAACTAACACAGCACTACAAACAGGCGATCGCTCTTTGTGTGACCGAAAAATCAATTAGCTCAGTGTAAAAATTTCCAAAACCGACTATACTGTTTGGAACTTGTATCCTCCTGAGCCTCAAAGCATGGTGCTTTACGAAACTGAGCAAGATTAATTAAAGAAAGTATTAGGCACTTGAGCAAGGTTTAATCCGTCACTATGACTAATTAAAAACAATTAAAATGTTGCAGATAATGTCGGAGGATAAGGTGAAAACAGCGATAATTGCCAAAACAGTCATTGCATCACTCGGTTTGCTAGCTTTATTTAGCCCTAGCCGCGCATCTGCTCAACTCGTACCACAACCTTGGGTTTCGGTTGGCGGACAAGATGGCGATGTTACCTATGCTGTGGGAGCTAGAGCTTTAAATTTGGGGGTGGAAGTTGGAAGTGGCCCCGACGGTTCTGCTGGAGTTGATGTTCTGAAATTTCTCAGTTTGCCAGTGATTTCACCTTATGTAGGACTGGGGTATTATTCCGAAGATAAAGGTGTTGCGGTTTCTGGTGGTGTTCAGGTCGGTGCTACCGATCACCTCTTTGTAGGTGCTGGTTATAATTCTGTGCGTGGATTCAATGGGCAATTAGGAATTAGATTTTAATTTATTTGAGCCGTTCAATGCCGATAATTTCTCGGTTACCTGCAATCTCATTTTGAGTGTGAAATGTAAAGTATCGCTGCTGTGCTAATTGTTGCCACTCCTGTTGTAACGCCGAGTGAGGATGCTGACCACTGTTGAGTACCTCCAGCATAGAAGGCCAAATTTTTTTAATATGGTTAACATCGCTAACATAAAGTTTGAAACGACCTATGTTAGCGATCGCATAAATCCCAGAAGCCATAAGCAATCAATTCTCAATGATTAATTAGGTAGATGCGTGATTGTGTTGGGCGCAGTCTTTGCCACAGGTATGACAAATCAAAAATTATGAATTATGAAACAAGAGATTGTTGTTCATAATTCATAATTGAGGATTGATTATTCTCCCCCTGCCCCCTGCTCCCTTGCTCTGAGAAATTGGATTACCCTTCGAGCGATCGCGTATATACTGGTTTGCCTTGGGAATCGTAGACGGACAAAGGTAAGTGGGCATTATCGCTAATTACTCCCAGCGCTTGTTGTAGAATTTGCAAGTGCTGACTTAGCCCTGGAACCGCATTTGGTGTCGCAGGATTAGTATTAGGTAAAGTACTCCTTGCTAGGTCATATTCACGGGTTAACCGCACAGTAATTCCTTTACTATCAACTGTGAAATTACAAATCCGAATGCCATTTGTACAAGTTCTACTCAGGTCGTTGCGGGTTTGTTGCAAACTATTAGCAATTTCCAGTTTTCCTTGAGCCTCTTTGAGCGCAGCAGAGTAGGGTTCACCTAAAGACTGAGCCTGGAGATATTGAAAGCTATCATTAGGTATTTGTTTTACAGATTGTACAGCCTGTTGCCATTGGGTAACTGCGGCTTGCCATTGTTGTTTTTGCTCGGATACCTTAGCTTGCTTGGCTGCACCCACAGCTTGTTGATAGGTTTTGGCAGCTAATTGTTCTTTGGTAGTACGATTGCGTGCTGTTACTAGTTTTGGTTTGTACTCCCGCAATAGCTGTTGTGCTTCTTGGTATTCTGAACTAGCCGCAGGAATGCTATTTAAGGCATTGACTGCTACCTGCCAAGCAAACTGCACTCTTTGTAAGTCATTTAAAGATTTAACAGTTGTTTCCATCTGAGTGGCATTATTAGCCACAGCTTTAGCCGCAGAGAGTTTTTTCACCCATCTTTCTGCCACCAATAATTGCTGATTGACAGTTTGCAAACTGGTACGATAGCTAAGTAATTGTACTTGCGCTAGTTGGGAAAAATCGCTGTTAGCACTGATGCTTTCCAATGGTGCGATCGCGCGCCGCCAGAGTTTTTGTCTAGCTTGCAATTCCTCAATGTTCTCAGCAGGGGTTTGCGATTTTTTCGTCGCCAAGGCTGCTGCTTGCAAAGCTTTTACCACCTGATCGATTTTGTCTGATGAGGCAGATAAACTCGTTCTTAGTTCCTCTGCTTGTTGAGAATAAGGTGACCAACCTGGAATACTAGCTAATTCTGAGGCTGATGCTTGTAGTTGCTGTTGTACTGCTACTAATTCTCTTTCCGATTTAGCACGTCGCAGCGATCGCCTAGACTCCGTTTTTAATTTTTCGGCTGTTTGCACGGGTTTACACTCTGACAGCAGACAAGGAGTCAGCAGTACATACCCACCAATACCTAAGCCAATAATTCCCACAACGCCTAAACCAATAAGACCAGATTTAATCAGTTTTTTCGATTTAGAAGCCGATAAATCTGGCGCACCAGCGAAGGGATCAAAAGGTTCTTCTTCCTCAATGTCATCGCTGAAAGATGCTTTTGGGAAAGATGAGGAATATGTGGAATTAGCGTCATCATCTAAAGAAGCCGCTGAGAAGGATGATGCATATGTAGAATCAGTGTCATCATCTAAAGAAGCCGCTGAAAAATTTGGCGCGAATGGCAAATCCGCCTCATCTTCTATAGCAGCTGCTGATAAATTGGGCGGAAATGGCAAATCATCCTCATCATCTAAAGCAGCCGCTGAAAAATTTGGCGTGAATGGTGAATCCGCCTCATCCTTTAAGGAAGCGGCTGAGAGAGATTCAGGGATTGGTGGAAATATCAGCCGACTACCAGCAGCTTTACTATCCTCTAAAGAAGAATTAGTAGATGCACTAACTGGGGGTTCTGGGAGATGAGGATAGCTAGTAATTTCACTTAGTTCTACCCGCTGATGTAAATCGAGAGAACGATTGGTATAAGGATATTTTTCACCCAATACTCGCAGAAAACATTGAACCTGTCGCTCCTGCTGGTTTGGTAGCGACTGGATCACATCTTCAATTAGTTGAAAGATGGTGCTAGTGTCAGCTATCAACCCTGGTGGATGTTGAATTAAAATCATCAATCCGTCTTTATTGACGGCACATTTAACTTGGAAGACTCCGCCAGATGGAACTTCCGCAAGTAATTGTTCTTGCAAAGTTTTAGCTAGCAGCTGTAAGTCATCCTGTTGAACTGCTACTTTCATAGAGCGTTCCCGCTGTTCTTCTATATTGTTTTTCTTATCTTCGAGGTTAGGAAAGTAAGGGCTTTCGTTTGTTGAATGCAGATGCACAGTTTAACCAACCATAGCCGGATAATTAGATTGAACAACTTTCTAACACAAATTCTCGAGTTTCACCAAAAATCAAAAAAGCAGTAATTTTACGGTCGTCATATTTGGTTAAGGAATACCAAAAAACAATTATCGAGCAAGTAGAAAATCTTAAAAGGTAACCATAGAGCTAGATTTGGCGACTTTTTCATCTGCGAATTTATTACAATTAGAGTTAAATTTTGACAATTAAGCAACAAGTATAAATTCACAAAAATAAAATGGGCATAATAAAATATTTCGGCATTTTCACTGTTTGCTTCAGCACAATGAACTGCTTCAAAACATCTGTGCTTTAGCTCAGCATTTGTACTCAATTTGTGACAAAATTATCTCAATGCCAAAGTATACAAATTTATATTAATCACTACTGTCAAATCTTAAAATTACATCGTTTTAGGTGGGCGATCGCGCTTACGACTTCTGGAGATCCATCACTATCTGCAAATTTAGGACTTTTAATGAATAAATTACTTAATTCCGTCACCGAATATAACTATCAGATTTCTGCTTACCCGACTTCCTCTGCTTCCCTGGCTTGCCAACGTAATTGATGATTGTTTATTGGGTAGGCCCTTTCCTTGGGGTTCCCTGAACGTCTTGAACAAGAAAGGCCACTGGCTCTTCAAAGGCTGGATTTTCTGGAAATTTGACTTGAGGCTCTTGACAAATTAGCCGCAAAAATTATTACAGGCAAGTTGACTCTGATTTCAGAAGTAATACGTTACGCTATCGTACTTCACACTCTACACTAGGAATTGTAGATTACCAAATTTCTATGACTAAAGGGTTATTAATGTGGTTAGTGGTTTGATTACATCCAGGCAAAACTACTGAGAAGATTAGTTACGTCAGGTTGAACTACCGCGAAATTGTAGGCAGTAAAATTTAATTTACCCCATTTGCTGAATTCGATAAAATTTATCAATGAAAATGATTATTTATACCTGTCTCAGGCTGAATTCCGTAATGAGAGTGCTGCGGTAGATTAAAAAAACAAAGAACAGAAAAGCTTTGCTAGTGTCGCTACCAGGTGCGTGTTCATGGATTTATTGGAGTACCAAGTTAAAGAATGGTTTGGGAAAATCGGCATTCCGGTATTGCCTTCCCAACGCATCGATCATCCCACAGATCTGAAGCGGTTAAAAATTCGCTATCCAGTTGTACTGAAATCTCAGGTACATGCAGCTGAAAGAGCCAAAGCTGGTGGAGTCAGAATTGTGGAAACTACAATTGATGCGATCGCCGCCGCGCAAACTATCTTCAATTTGCCAATTTGGGGCGAGTTACCAGAAGTTTTACTGGCAGAATCTAAATATGATGCCAAGCAAGAATTATATTTAGCAGTAGTATTAGATACCGCACTTTGCCGACCAGTACTTTTAGGCTGCAAGGAAGCAGATATTGACTGGGAAACGGCAGGGGAAAAAATGGAATATGTGGTTGTAGAACAAGAATTCTCACCATTTTATGCTCGCAGACTAGCTTTAAAATTAGGTTTAGAAAGTACACTCATGCAATCGATCAGTGCTGTGATCGAGAAGATGTATCAGTTATTTATCCAAAAAGACCTCGACTTAGTAGAAATTAATCCCCTCGCCATCAGCGTCACGGGTCAGGTGATGGCTTTGAATGGTAAAGTCAGGGTGAACGAACGTTCCATAGGTCGTCACCCAGACATCGCCGAAATGGCAGCAAAAATCAACTCAACTCATCGGCCGGGAGAAGTTAATAGCAACTTGGGCAATTGGGATGGCATAGAATTGCACGGTAAAATTGGCATTCTTGGCAATGGTACTGGTTCAGTCTTAGCGACTTTAGATTTAGTAGCCAATGCTGGCGGTAAGCCTGGTGTCTGCTTGAATCTGCGTCATGGCTTTCAAACTGACACCTCGAAGACGACATTTTGCGATCGCCTCGATAGAAGTTTGCAAATCCTCGCTGCTGACAGAAGTATTCAAGTAATACTACTCAATCTTTTGGGTAGCATTCCCCAGTACGACGAATTAGCTGAAATAATTAGTAAATTTTTACAACAAGATAAAAGCGAACTCAGATCCTCATCTGTGCGTAGTAATGGCAGCAAAAGCCGTCGTGAAAGCTATTTACCCCGCTTAGTTGTGCGGCTGGCTGGTTCTGAGTTCAGCGCAGCGAGAAAAGCTTTAGCCGCATTAAAAACCCAAGGCGATACCCTGATATTAGTAGAAAATTTAGATGAGGCAGTAGCAGAATCAGTCCGCCTAGCCAAATCAACTGCTTATAAAAAATAAGTAGCCATCATGATTTGTATACGCCAAGATAGCGATTTTGCCAAAACTTGTAGAGACGCGATTAATCGCGTCTGAAGCCAAAAGTCAAAGATATGTCTTAAATTTGAATTGTTTGTCCCCAGTCCCCATTACCCCTTATCCCCAGAGGGGGCCCCGAGTTCCCCAGTCCCCAATCCCCAGTCCCCAATCCCCCATCAGTTTATGAACTTAACGCCAGATAGCAAAGTTGTAATTCAAGGGTTCAGCGAATTTATCTCAGCAACTCATATTACTCAGATGAAAGCTTATGGCACAAATGTGGTTGCTGGTGTCAATCCCGGATTTGGTGGACAAAAACAGTACGATCTGCCTGTATTTGATTTGGTTGAGGAGGTAGTAGGACAATTTGGGCCCATTGACACAACAATTATTTGTGTCAACCCTTACCAAGTTTTAGATGCAGCCTTAGAAGCGATCGCATCTAATATTCGCCAAATTATTATCATTGCTGCGGGTGTACCACCTTTGGATATGGTGCAATTACTCAGGAAAGCTGAATCCCATGAAACTTTGGTGGTAGGGCCAAATAGTCCGGGAATTATTGTGCCAGGTAGAATTCTCTTAGGAACTCACCCCAGTGAATTTTACACTCCTGGTCATGTGGGAATTGTCAGCCGTAGCAGCACACTCACCTACGAAGTTGCTTGGGAATTAACCAAAGCGGGTTTAGGACAATCAATTAGTGTCAGTATTGGGAGTGATGCGATCGTTGGTTCCTCATTTCTGCAATGGTTGCAAATTCTTGATGAAGATGAAACTACAGAAGCGATCGTTTTAGTGGGACAGCCTGGTGGCGGTAGTGAAGAAGCTGCGGCGCGCTACATTAGCGAAGCGATAGATAAACCAGTAATTGCCTATATAGCAGGTAGACAAGCACCACCCGGAAAACATTGGCGACAAACTGGCACTTTAGCCACAATCATCGGCCGCGATCCTAACTTTGGCACTGCACAAAATAAATTAGCTGCTTTCCAAGAAGCACAAGTTCCAGTAGCCGAACGCCCTTCCCAAATTCCAGAATTGGTGAGAAAAGGAATTAAATCATAGCGATTCCCACAATTGTGCACAAACCATCAATCATATTACTCTTTTGTACCCCTACGTAGGGTCTGCTGAAAAAGTCATAAAAAAGCAATCTTAAGGGTTGACTAGTTATCTAAGCAAAGTGAAATATAATTTTTTATTGCCTATAGCTAGGAAAATCATAAATTTAAATTATGCCATTGGCTAAAAAAGGTCTATTTTTCCAAAATAGACCTAAAAAGGCATAAAAAACCCGTGACAGGTGAGTAGAAAGATTCATGACTAAAAAAGTAATAGCAATTGCTGTTTGAGAAGTATGAGACAGTTTTGCCATCACTTTACCCAGGCTAAACCTTCTTTTACCTTGTCCAAACTTTCCCTCAATAGAATTACGAATCCTTTCGTCCTCTTGAGCTTGCTTCTTTTTTTCTTTACTCACAGTTTTTGGAGGTCTTCCTAAAGGAACTCCACTGATTCTAATACCTCTTTCTTTACACCAAGCTCGGTTCTCTTTTGTGCGATAGATTTTATCAACATGAACGGATTCTGGATAATAACCTGTGTAATTTTTATATGCTTCTACTTGTGCTTTTAAATCTCCTGATTCATTAAAGTTATCCCAACTAATATGGTCTAAAAATACATATCCCTCAAAATAACTAGCTGATAATTTTGCCCCAAATTCCACGGCTTTCCCGGCTTTTCCCCGGACAATTGGACGGATATGTGGTTGGCTTAAACTAACGATTCGGTCATCAATACTCTGTTTTTTATTTTCATACAACCATAGTTGTTGACGATAAATTTCTCCAACAACTAACAAAGTTTTATATTGTCTCTTACTTAATGGTTCTAGGCTGGCTCCGGCAATAATTAACTGGTTTTTTTTTAGCCTCTTGAGAAGATGTTGTCTCTAGCATCTTCTTCACCATTTCTTGATTCACTTTGTTCACTAGGTTAGCACTAATTCTTGAGCGAAAATGTACTAACATTGATGCGTCAAATGGAGATTCATTACTATAAGATGACATCCCTATAAAGTACTGTAGATAAGGATTTTCTTTAATTTGTTCTACTGTCTCTCTATCGCTTATCCCTAGCTTTTCTTTGATTATTAATGCGCCTAGCGCCATCCGAAATGATTTTGCTGGCGCTCCCATATCTGCGGAGAAAGATGAAGAATATTCCTTTTCAAATTCTGTCCAGGGTATTAAATCAGCCATGATTACCCAACGATTTTCTGATGACAACTTTCCCTCAAATGGAAGCAAGAAGTTTGACGGTGCAATTGGAGTTGATTCTTCTTTTCGGTACATGGTTACTTCCGATACACAGTGGTGGGACTGACCACTGTGATGCAAGGATTTTGGGCTATTTTACTTTCTTTTGTTGCACCTGAATATACTTCTAGGGTCTGATAATCCAGAGACTGTCACTTTTTCTTGATTTTTCAGCAAGCCCTACGTATTAGATGTGATGCTCATGCATTGAAAATGCTTTTATGAAATTACAACTATCAAAAGGGGTATTTTTATTTGAACTATGATATTAATCACAAATAACGGATAAAGTTTTATCTCCCAAAAAATAATAATCCGTTGTCTAGGCAGATTAGATAGCAAGTAGACGGATTGAAGCTTGATACAAAACTTAGCACATTAGAAGTATCTCTCTCAATTACCTACTTCATAAAATCTATATAAATTTACGGAGATTGTATTAGCATTTTTATGAAATCTATATATGAATAATGAGTAAAATATGCTAAAAAAGCCGATAAAGGGCTAGTATGAGATATTGCAATTTATAAACTCATATATACATTCACAAGAATAAAGTGATATATAGTTTATAGACAAAGCTTTAAATAGTCTCAGTGTTGCCTATCTCTAGGAGGATAGTTACTACATCTGACAAATCAATCTGAAATTAAAGCCAAGCTTTGACAGATTAAATAAAAAAAACTGGTTTAACATTCATAGTTTATCGCTGAGGTAACTCAGAAAGTTTAGGAACATTTATATACCTAACATAGTTGTGTATCAAACTTAAGTGGAAATACACAACGCGATAAACAGGGTGTGCGTATTTGAGAAAATTGTTTTGAGCATCGCATTTATCATTGCGAAAATTTAGAATTGGAGAGGCTTCCCCAAGAGTAGCCATCAAATTCAACCTAAAAATAACCTGCTTTAGACGTACTCACCTTGACTTTTTTCAGCGGCGAAATTCATTATACTAAGAAGAATTTTTCAATATTAATTTAGATTTAGTATTGAAAATCTTTCGTGCTGTTTATGTAGGTTGGCTGCTCTCGATAGCGAATTGTCAAAAATTAGTGCTTTTTATCTTGCAGCAATAGACTACTCTAATTATTGGTAAACCCAGAGTGTGTTGCTGACAGTATATAGGTCTATATTGGCATCAATAATATCTATAGGATTCCTCTTTGATTTTGGCCATAATCTGTAAAGCGTGGCATCGCTAACTTATGCCAATTGAGCTGGATTATTTCCAGTCTATAGATACTAAGATTGCAAAAGACAACTAGATTTCTATAACTAGGATTCAATTAATAGAGTAAATAACTATTTACTCTAAAGAATGATGATAATAAATCTTGTAGAGATTTGCGCTCATTAGTATTCAGTAGTAAAAGGTCAAATTTCCGATGTATCATCCAGAGTTTTATTGAATAAATTCTGGATATTGTTCGCCATCATAAAAATAAATTTTTTGCCAGTTTTGTAAATAAAGCTTAAAAGCTTGCTTAAACAATAAACATTGATCGTTTACCAAGGTTAAAAAGCTCTAAGAGCATGAAATACCTAATGTTTACCTTTCAGTCGGCATCTCGAAAAGTTGCCCAAACATTCTTATGCGGATTGCTAAAACTGCAAAATAAACATTTATTAATTTGTGATATTTGTTTATTTGCAATCACACCATTATTAGCTTTATTTCTCCGCTTAGATGGAGTTTTGGCATTAAATGCATATATCACAGAGTTAGAAATTGCTACAATCCTGTTCTTAGCAATTAAACTAATTTTATTTTGGCATCTGGGTTTTTATCGACGTTACTGGCGTTATGCCAGTATTGAAGAACTAACATATATAGCTATGTTAATGTTGGCTGCGGTAGTTATTCAAAGCCTAGTCTTCGATGCTTTTCACTACATACCATATTTGACTATCCAGAAACTTCCCCAATCGCTACCATTTATTGATGGTTTACTGTCTTTTATTTTCGTAGGTGCGCTGCGTTTTAGCGTCCGCGCTGTCGATAAAACTAGCCAAAAAACAGTATTGTCTCCCACAACCGAGCGCGTATTAATAGTAGGTGCGGGTAGTGCTGGGGTTTCGCTCGTGCAAGAAATGCAAAGAAATCCCCAACTAGGTTTTTATCCGGTAGCCTATATTGACGATGCTCCACAAAAATTGAACTTACGTATTCGTGGGATTCCTGTAGTAGGCGATCGCTTCTACATTCCCCAAGCGATCCAATCTCTCCAGATCCAAAAAGTGATAATTGCAATGCCCACCGTAGCTGGGGGAGTGATTCGGGAGATTGTAGATATTTGCAAAGCCACAGGCATTCACACTAGCACCCTACCAGGAATACATGAGATTCTCAACGGTCGTGTTCGGGTAGACAACATTCGTGATGTCCGCATTGAAGACTTACTCAGACGAGAATCTGTACAGACAGATATTGAGAAAGTTGCCAAATTTATCACAGGTAAAAAAGTCCTAATTACAGGTGCAGGTGGCTCGATTGGTAGCGAACTGTGCAGGCAGATTTTTCAATGTCGTCCCGCGCAAATGATCCTGATTGGACATGGCGAAAATTCTGTCTTTAATATCCAACAGGAATTAGAACAACTTGTACCAGTCCTGAAACAGGGTAGTAAAGCACAACCAAACATCCCGCGGATTTCTGCATTTATTGCTGATATTCGCTTTCGGTCGCGATTAAAAAATGCTTTTGAGCAATTCCAACCAGATGTGATTTTTCATGCTGCAGCCCATAAACACGTGCCTCTGATGGAAGACAATGCAGCGGAAGCAATTACTAACAATGTTGTAGGTACTAAAAATTTGTTGGACATGGCACTGCAATATGGTGTTCAACATTTCGTGATGATTTCCACAGATAAAGCCGTGAACCCGACAAATATCATGGGTGCAAGTAAGCGGGTGGCAGAAATGTTAGTACTGCAAGCCGCCAGAGAAAGCGGTAAACCTTATGTAGCTGTGCGATTTGGCAATGTTTTAGGTAGTAGGGGAAGCGTCGTTCCTACCTTTAAAAAGCAAATCGCCGCAGGCGGCCCTGTGACCGTCACCCATCCCGAAATCTGCCGTTATTTCATGACCATACCCGAAGCAGTTCAACTAGTTTTACAAGCAGTTGTTCTTGGTCGTAGTGGTGAAGTTTTAATGCTGAACATGGGACAGCCAGTCAAAATTGTGGACTTAGCTGCAGAACTCATTCGCCTCTCGGGATACGAAGTCAACAAAGACATTGAGATTATGTTTACAGGCTTGCGACCCGGAGAAAAGTTATTTGAAGAATTGTTTATTGCTGGAGAAGAATATGAACCCACCGAACATCAAAAGCTCTTAGTTGTGAAAAATGCCAGTCGGATTATCCCAGAAAATATTAATGTTGTTGTCGAGTCTTTGTGTAAAGTAGCAGAGAGAAATGAGAGCGATTCTATTATATTTTTGCTGGAACAAATAGTACCAGGATATAAACCCAAATCTCTAGGCAATAAAGTGTCAGAAAATGCCGCACAAAATTATGCAAAGACAAATTCCCATATCAATGAACGGGGAAAATTGAAACCGCAAGAAGCATAAACAGCTAGAAACTAAGTTAGCAATCAAGATATGTAAATTTGCTAGTAACTTGCTATTTCTCAGGAGAGGGAAAACTTGAAGGGGAATTAATCAATGACTAACTTACAGATAAGGCAAACAACTTCTGAAGCTGTAATCTTGTCCATGAATGAAGAAGAGACAGCGGATTGGTATCGCCACCAAGGAATACAAATTGTCTACCATCAGGGACATTATTGGAAACAGACAAAATTTGGTTTTTATGAACCCATTAATTTACTAGCTCGTTTGACTGCAAAGCAAGCAACTTGCCCCAAACAAATCCACTTAGGATTTCGAGCATCTTTGTGTGAAGCTGATGCGTCAGCAGCCAATGGATCAATCCCCATTCATCTACTATCTGATGTTGAAGGCTACAACTTGCAAAGCCTGTCATCAAATCGGAGAAATCACCTAAAAAGATGTTACAAACGCGCAGAAATTTTGCAGTTATTGAGTCCAGACCTCTTAGAAGAACAAGGATATGAAGTTTTTTATTCGGCAACAATCCGATTTGGCGGCAAAGTAATTCCTAAAAAAGTTTATCTATCTCAACTTGCAAAACATATACCCTCTAAACAGCGTTATGTTTTTGCAGGATTAATCAACGATAAATTAGGTGGCTATATGACAACTTACGTGGTTGATGGTACAGCTTATATCGAAAGAGCTTTGCTGGCCACCGAAGCACTCTCCACTTATATTGGTACAGGCTTAGTCTTTGAGTTTGTGCAAGCCTGTCGCCGCTCAGGCAAAATTCGTGAAATTGTCTACGGTTACCATACTCCTACAGATCCAGCACTCTCGACCTTCAAAGAGGGAATGGGTTTTCCCGCGAGACTTATTCCTGCCAAGGTAGCGGTGAATCCGCTGATTGATCCCATTCTTCGTTGGCGTTATCCATCTGCATACTATTTCATAACTGGAAAATATACTCCCACTGGGAACAAATGATCTCGACATTAAAGCTATACAGGGAAACCCATGTGGTTTGCAACTGATGTAAAAAACATTTAAATGCGAAAGCTTAGTTTAGTTACAAAAAATTAATGCTTTTGATTAACATATTAAGTGAATGGAGCTATTTGTGCTAAATAAAGTTGCTGAGGTATGGAAAAAGCTAACAAGTGGTTCTATCAATCGCCAGATTTTGGGCGCGGTTGTCACTATTGCCTTAGGAACAGGATTAGTTAAAGTAGCAACTTTGGTTAAAGAGTTGTTTGTAGCTTGGAAATTTGGTACTGGCGACGATCTAGATGCTTTTTTAGTTGCTTTAATAGTTCCGTCTTTTGTCGTCAGTATAGTTGCTAGTTCTTTTAATGCTGCCCTGATTCCGACTTATATTCAGGTACGAGAAAAAGAAGGAATAAAAACAGCTCAAAAGCTATTTTCTGGGGTGGCAGTCTGGAGTTTAGGACTGCTAGGAATCACAACTATATTAATTGTGGTAGCAGCACCAATTTATCTACCCTGGATTGCTTCGGGATTCAGTGCTGAAAAGTTAGACCTGACCTTTAAGCTGCTTTGTGTAGTTTCTCCATTTGTTTTGTTCAGTGGTATTTCCACTACCTGGGGTGCTGTTTTAAATGCTGGAGAACATTTTGCTTTAGTCGCTCTTTCTCCGATTATTATTCCAACTATTACTATCATATTTCTCTCGTTGTTTAATTCTTGGGGAGTATTTAATCTGGTGTCAGGGATAGTTGGTGGTACGTTACTAGAATTATTTTTCTTGGGATTGCTATTGCATCGGCAAGGTATTTCATTGCTACCAAAATGGTATGGCTTTGACACTCATCTAGGTCAGGTAGTTAATCAGTATATGCCAATGATTGCTGGGGCATTTTTAATGAATAGTGCTGGTTTAGTAGATCAATCGATGGCAGCAATGTTGTCACCAGGTAGCGTGGCTGCACTCAACTATGGTAATAGGAGCATTGCATTTATATTGAGCCTAACTGCAACCCCTTTAAGCAATGCTGTAATTCCCTATTTTTCCCAAATGGTTGCTCATAGTGATTGGAAGGGAATAGATTACACACTTAGACGTTATCTCTTAATAATTTTTATAGTCACTATACCAATAGCAGGTTTTCTGTATTTATTTTCTGAACCAATCATTCAAATAATTTATCAAAGAGGTGCTTTTGGTTATCAAGATACAATTACAGTATCTAAAGTTCAAAGGTTTTTTGCTTTTCAAATACCTTTTTATATAGCTAATATTTTAGTAGTGAAGATGATTTCTGCCTTACGTTTGAATCAAATTTTAATGTGGGTTTCTGCTATTAATTGTATAGTGAATATTGTCTTAAATATTGTCTTCATGAGAATTTGGGGTATTGCTGGTATTGCTTTGTCTACAAGTATTGTTTATGTAATATCTTTTTGTTTCATATTCATTTGCTGTCTATATCAATTAAAGAAACACCAGAGCATCAATTAGATGGTTAATAAGTCATAAAAACAATGCGATAAATCTTAAACGAAGGAAAGAGCAAAATGACAACACAACATGAGGCACTAAGATTGTCCCAACAAACCTATCAGTATGTATTTACGGTTTTTACTGCTACTTATAACCGTGCCCACACTCTCCATCGTGTTTATAAGAGTCTCAAGGCACAAACTTACCGTGACTTTGAGTGGTTAATCATCGACGATGGTTCTACTGATAATACCGATACATTAGTGAAACAGTGGCAACAAGAAAGCCTATTTCCTATTCGTTATTTCTATAAGGAAAATGGTGGACTGATAGTAGCATTTAATCGAGCAGTAAAAGAAGCTAATGGAGAACTATTTATTAAATTAGATTCTGATGATACTTGCATTCCAGAAGCATTAGAACGATTTAAGTATAGCTGGGATGCAATTCCAAAAGAGCAAAAAAATGATTTTGCTGGTGTTATCTCTTTATCTAAAGATGAGCATGGGAAAATTGTTGGTAGTAAATTTCCATCTGATGTCTTTGATTCTAATTTAATAGAGGTGCGTTATCGATTTAAGGTTTCAGGAGAAAACTGGTGGGTTTATCGAACTGATGTGCTGCGAGAATTTCCTTTGCTAGAACTCCCAAACGAAAAATATGTTCCAGAACTCCCTACCTGGTTGGAAATTTCTAGAAAATACAAAGCAAGATTTATTAATGAATTCTTACGAACTTACTATACTTCTGGTCTAGACAAAATAACTATAGGTAGTAAGTTCTTTGGAATTCGTTATAGGGTACCAGGAAAATTTTGTTTGGGGCAAATTATATTACATCAATATCTATTGAACACAACAATAATAGATTATTTTCTATATGCACCAGAAATATTTATAATTTCAGCTATACATTATAGTCGATTTTCCTTTCACTGCAAAACATCCGTTATTACTCAAGTAAAATCATTAACCACTATATGGAGCAAGTTTTTATGGTTATTTACCATTCCTTTAGGATACTTAGTCTACTGTAGAGATGTTTTGATTATGAATGCAAGAAAACTCTGATTGTGAGTGATATTAATGAGTGATATAAAGCTAAATAATCGCATGAGAAAAAAAATTGATTTTCTAATTCGTGACCTCAACTATGGGGGAGCGCAAAGACAATTAGTGACGCTAGTCAAAGGTCTGAAAGAAAGAAATTTAGAAGTAACAGTTTTATATTTTTATGCAGGAGGGCCTTTAGAGAAAGATCTAAAAGATAGTTCGATACCAGCAATTTGCTTGAATAAACAATGCCGTTGGGATGTATTTGGTTTTTTTTGGCGTATTTTTCGGGAGCTTAAAAATATAGAGCCCGATGTCTTGCATGGATATCTTGGCGAATCAAATCTCATGACTATTTTCTTAAAGCCTTTTTTACCCTCAACTAAAATTATTTGGGGAAGACGTGAATCTAAAATGGCTCCTGAACGTTTTGATTGGTTAGGGAATTTGCTGGGCAAGCTGGAAGTTCGTTTATCGTACTTCACTGACCTAATTATTTTCAATTCTCATGCCGGTCGTAAAGATTATCTGGATTATGGATTACCTGAAAACAAAATGATGGTAATTCCTAACGGTATTGATATCAAACGTTTTCAGCCAGATCCAATAACTAGAACCAAAATTAGAGCCGAATGGGGAATTCCAGAGGAGAAATTTTTAATTGGTTTAGTAGCAAGATTAGATCTGATGAAAGACCATCCTAATTTTCTGAAGGCAGCAGCACTACTATGCCAAGAGAGACAGGATGTGCATTTTGTTTGTGTAGGTGCCGGTTCAGAAAGTTATCAACAACAACTACACCAGCTAGCTTTGGATCTAAACATCTCTGACAAAGTCATGTGGACAGGAGAACGCCCAGATATGCCAGCAGTACACAATGCACTAGATATTGCCTGTTCTGCTTCTGCTTATGGCGAAGGATTTTCTAATGCCATTGGCGAAGCAATGGCCTGTGGTGTTCCTTGTGTAGTCACAGATGTCGGCGATTCTGCTTGGATTGTTGGTGATACAGGTGCAGTAATAGCGCCCCAAAATTCTGAAGCTTTAAAAAATGCTATTAAGAGCTTAATAGAAAATATTAAGAATAAGCGTTGCGATCGAGAATACATTCGACAGCGAATAGTTACTAATTTTTCGGTAGAGCAATTAGTCTTAAAAACAGAAGCAGTTCTTTTAGAACAATGGGATATATCTCTAATTTAAATATTTTTTATAAGGGGAATTCTATATGCTATCTCTAGCTTACCTAGCACTCATACTTTTTATATTCTTTATAGAATTCAACCGGAAGAAAGAAAATAAGTTTGATTTCCTCACATTATTCCATCTCTTTTATTTACTATGGTATCCACTACCTGCATTGGTATTAGATATTAATCTACTTAACAACTCCAGTGATGCATTAGCACTGAAGTATGAAAATCGGTTTTATACAAGCAATATACAAACTGCTGTAGCAATATTTTTAGGATATTTTTGTGTCATCCTTGGGTTCCACTCAAATTCAGCCAAACAATCTGCAAAGAATGTCATTATCAATAAATGTAGTGACAATAAGGTACTCATTTATTCGATTATCTTACTATTAATTGGTTTAATATCAATGCTTGTATATGCTTCAGGAGAAGGAGGCTTATTACTTGCCATTTCAAAAGCAATGCTAGCTCGAGTAAGTCAAGAAGCTAATTTAGAAAGTGGTAGTAAAGTTTTATTTCTTTCAATCCTAGCCCAGTACTCTTTTTATGCTTCCTACTTATCAGGTTCATTTATTTTCTTTAAACAAATACAACCTCATCGGTGGTTTATATACACTGTATTTTTATTTTCAGTAATTATTTCAATACTGGCAGCTATATTGGCTGGTGGTCGGCAGCGTGTCATTAACTATTTTCTTATATTTTACTTGGGTTATGTTCTTCAGACAAAAAAACTTAGCATCTCATTGCTGATTCCTTTCCTTTGTTTCGCAATTATATTTATTTTTTACGGTAAAGCATTCTTTTTCAGTCTAGCTACACTTCCTGACGGTGTTGATGCTTTCGTGGATGCCTTCGTAACCTCATTGCAGGCTAAATCATCAGATAACGAATTTAATTTTTATAGTTTTATCACAGGTTTTGTTTATCCAGTTCATTCGTTGGATGCAGCTTTCAATAACGAGTATGATATGCGCTTATTTGTAGATTTTATCTTAGGTATTGTTGATTTAATACCAAAGCAGTTATTTGGTATTGAATCGCCAAAAACCATTGTTGATTACAATAGTTATTTTATAGTAAACAACGAAACTGCTATACCACCTGGCTTTCTGGCTTTTGCTATCTATAGTATGTCTTGGGCTGGACTGATTACTTTTTGTTTAGCTTTTGGATGGTTAGGTCGCTATCTACAAACTATTTTAACCCGTTATTTGGATACTATATGCTGGATACCTTTTTTCTACGCTACAACAGTCATATTTTGGACAAATTTTTGTGGTTCTGGAGATCCACAATTCTTTATTAAAGGTTATTTTTGTTATTTGACTTCAAGTTTTTTCTTGCTCTTTATAGTGCATAAGACATCCTTGGTTCGGTCTCACAATCACAAACAAACTGGGAGAAAAAGCCGTGTCTATTGATATTAATTCAAGTCAAAAATTTGTCCAATTACATATCATCGTTAGTCTTGCCAGTGGTGGTGGGCAGAGAATGCTTTATAACTTACTATTGAAAACCAATAGATTACGGTTTGAACCAATAGTAATTTCTTTGATGGATCGCGGTATTTATGGCGATCGCATTGAAGCCTTGGATATCCCTGTTTATACCCTTGGGATGAAAGCTAGAATGCTACCTACCCCTGCTATAATTTGGCGATTGATTCATACAATACATCAACTTAAACCCAATATAATTCAAGGTTGGATGTATCACGGCAATCTAGCAGCACAATTAGCTAGTATTTTTTCCTGGCGACATATTCCTGTTGTATGGAGTATTCATCATTCTATTAATCCCCTCGCTGCTGATGAGAAGATAATTGACCAAGGCTTTATTCGATTCTGTTCTCTGACTGCTAATTTTACCGATTGGGTTGTTTTTGTGGCTCGAAATAGTAAAATACAACATGAAGCACTAGGATATTGCTGTGATAATAGCTGTGTCATCCCTAATGGTTTTGATACTTCGCTATTTAAACCATCCAATGAAGCTAGATTAAGCGTTAGAGAAGAGTTAAGTTTATCACCTGAATCTTTTATAATTGGCTCGCTTGCTCGTTATGATCAGATGAAAGATCATGCTAATTTTCTCAGATCTGCTGCCTTATTAGTCAAAGATTTTCCAGAAGTACACTTTCTTCTAGCTGGCAATCAGGTTGAGCCAGAAAATCAAAGTTTGTATCAGTTGATTCAGGATTTAGGGATTGTTGAGCGAATCCATTTACTCGGAGAACGCAGAGATATTCCTCGCCTGAGCGCTGCACTAGATATTCTAACTTCGTCTTCTGCTTATGGTGAAGCATTTCCTTTGGTTGTAGGAGAAGCTATGTCTTGTGGCGTACCTTGTGTGGTAACAGATGTTGGTGATTCAGCCTGGATTGTTGGTAATACAGGAAGAGTAGTACCTCCACGGAATTCAGAGGCGTTGGCTAATGCGTGGAAAGATTTGATTGAGCTAGGGTTGGAAGATAGAGAAGCCTTAGGAAGGGCAGCAAGAGCAAGGATTATTGAACATTTTTCTCTGGATTCTATTGTAGACCAGTATGAGAACTTGTATGAAAGTTTTCTTATCAAAAAGCATAAATATCAAAGTAATATTGCTAGTCAAAAGTGATTAAAACTAAAACTATGATGTTCAAACAAAAAGTCAGAGCTTTCATTGATGCTTTTCCAATGGAATTGAATACTTTGCTGATGCTGTTTATAGAGCAAAAGTAAATTTATCTTACATTCATCAAGATTACCGAAAAAGATTTGGGATTGAAAGCAGTTATAGGTTAAAAAATCTCTGTCGAAGATGAAGTGATTAAAAATTAACTTTACTGGGATTGTACCAAAGTATGCTATTTCCAAAAATTAAAATATTTATCCCATTTACTTATTTCTTTGTCATCCTGTTAGTCACAACCTGTATGGTTGTATCCACATTCAGAATATCGCCTTTAGAAAATCCTTCTTATCAACAGCCTTCTGAAGATGATTGGTGGTTACCCGAATGGGTCAAACCACTTCCTGATGTTATAGGATTTTATGTATCAGATGCTGAAGAGGTTCCGCAACAAACCTTGAAACTGGTTACATTTAGGTGGCGGGATGTTAACCCAAAAGAGGGAGTCTACGACTGGAGTATTTTGGAAAATGCTCTTAAAAAACCATATAACATCTATATCCGACTGGAGAACTCGGATGTAATACATTGTCCGGAATGGCTACAGAAGAAATACCCTGATCTTAAACCTTTGAAACTTGGTTCATATAAAGATAATTTTGATGTGAGGAGTGAAGGACTCTTTTATCCGATGTGGCATTCGGGATTTAAGAAAGAATTTAGGAATTTGCTTGCAAGTTTTAAAGAACACGAATTTGGTTCACATCCCCATCTGAAGTTTGCCTATATACCTGGAGCCTGGCAATACGGTGAGTTTGATGTCAAATTTATCCAGAATATGACAGAGCAAGGTATAACTCCTAATAATTTCCTGAACTGGTTCAAAGAAATAATAGATGCCTATGTGGATGCTTTTGGAAAAAAGAATGCCCACAAGCTTATGTATACAGGACAAGATGTTCTTTGCTTATGTGATGGCAACGTTAAGTGGCGTCAAGCAATAGATAGAAATCTATTTAGCTATGTTATGCAGCAAGGTGGTAGCACCCGCTTCGGGCTTCTGGAAAAATATAATTTTGTCGCAACTGATATGCCGAACTATGGAATTCCAGTAGTTACTATAGGCGACGGTAGGTATATGGTGACTAATGATGATGCCCCTTTGATTAACAATCCTCAGCGATTTATTGGGAGCGAAAGCGAAGAACTAGGCACCCCAAATATTCCTGTTTCAAACTATCACCAACTGAAGCTAACGGCACTTAAGAATTTGCAAGCACGGGTGAATGTAGTATTTATGGGCAAAGAGGTTTGGAGTCAAGCACCTGAATTACATAATTATATGCTGAAAACTCTGGGTAAACACTATTATGATTCTCCAGATGCATGGACTGCCTTACGTGAAGGGAAAGATGTCTATCAAGCATGGGCACGTTGGCATATTGGTGAGAAGGAAGACTGGTGGATCAGGAATTTTGAGCGCTGGCTTATCCAAAGAGAAATTGAGCCAAATGGTAAAACAGTCCGGACTGATTATGTCAAAACTCCAGTCACATTTAACAAAGAAAGTTATGAAGCAAGACGTACAGATCATCAAAGTGGTAACAACTATATCTACTTTGGAGTTGATGATAGATTCATCAAAGGCGGCAATAATAATATACAAATCAAAGTAACTTACTTGGATGATAATAATAGTCAATGGTGGATTGAATATGATTCATCTAATAATAGTGCTTATAAAAAATCATCTACAGTGGCAAATATAAATGATGCTAAATGGAAAACTGTAACTTTTGAAATCAATGATGCAGCTTTTCTCAACCGTCAGAAAGGTAGTACAGATTTTCGCATCTTTAATGGAGGTCAAAAAGACCTAAGTGTACGATTTGTTCGTGTTATTAAATTGACTCCAAATTTGAAAACTAGTAGTTAGAAATTAAATTGTTGAACATGAAAAGTCTTTTAATAATTGCTGCTATTCCAGAAACAATAAACAGTTTTCTCCTGCCTTTTGCCTACCACTTCCGAGCCAAGGGATGGCGGGTAGATGCTATGGCACAGGGCGTATCTGCTAGTACTGAATGTTTAGCAGCGTTTGATCGGATCTGGGATGTGGATTTAGCACGCAGTCCCCTAGATCCACGAAATCTATTAATTGCTCCCCAACAAATCAGAGAGGTAATAGCACAGGAAAAATACGACATAGTTCATGTACATATGGCAGTAGCTGCTTTTGTAACCCGCTACGCCCTCAAGGATGCCAGAAAGCAGGGAATACCCAAGATGATCTACACATCTCATGGCTTGAATTTTTACCGTGGGGGCAAACCATTGGACAACGCTATCTTTTTGACCCTGGAAAAGCTAGCTGGGCGTTGGACTGACTACCTCGTAGTTATGAACTACGAGGATGAAGAAGCAGCAAAGCAGTATCATATCGTACCTCCAGAGAGGGTGCGCTATATGCCGGGAATTGGGGTGGATTTGCAACAATTCAATGTGAATGCAGTTGCATCAGATGCGATTTTGCAAGTACGGCAAGAAATGGGATTAACAGCAGAAACCCAATTGTTGTTGTGTATTGCCGAGTTCATCCCACGCAAGCGTCATCAAGATTTATTAAGGGCTTTTGCTAAGGTTGCTAAACCGAATAGTTGCTTGGCTTTGGCTGGAGATGGGCCTTTAAAAGCACAGATGCAGCAGTTAGCAGCGGAACTGGGAATCTTAGACAGAGTGCGCTTTTTAGGTTTTCGGCGGGATATTGCAAATTTAATTGGCAGTGCGATCGCTACTATACTCGTCTCTGAACAAGAAGGGCTACCTAGAAGCATTATGGAATCTTTGTGTATGCAAGTTCCGGTGATTGGTAGCGACATTCGCGGGATTCGGGATTTGCTAGAGGGTGGTTGTGGTTTACTGGTGCAGTTGGGAGATATTGCAGAATTAGCAAATGCGATCGCCTATATATTAGACCATCCCCAAGAAGCCAAAGCTATGGGTAAACGCGGCTGGGAAATTATGGCTAATTACGATTTACAACACATTCTGCAACTACATGAAAGTTTATATGCAGAAGCTTTAAATCAGGTGAATTATCCTGCTTATGTTTGAGCATGGGGCATTGGTAATTGGTAATTGCAAGATGTTTATTTTTTTACCAAGGAGTGCATTTCTGATGAAAAATGAAGCTAAAAAAAATCAATCATTCTCGAATTATGGTAATATTTTTATAGATGTATGGACAGAAGAACAATGGCAAGAAGTTAAAAATTCATTTTTGGCAGAGCATCCAAAAATGAAATGGCAACTAATATATAAGCGGTTATTAGATATTATTCTTGCCACCATAGCCATCTTCCTTTTATTACCCGTTTTACTAACAATTGCCTTAGCAGTTAAATTAACTTCACCTGGCCCAATTTTATTTTGTCAAACACGCCTAGGAACTCTAGGAAGACCATTTGTGATTTATAAATTTCGCACAATGGTTGATGGCGCAATTAATCTAGGTGCTGGGCTGAATACCTTTCGCGGCGATCCACGAGTTACCCCCATTGGTAAGTTCTTGCGAGAATACCATCTTGATGAATTGCCACAACTGTTTAATATTCTGCGTGGCGATATGAGTTTAGTTGGCCCTAGACCATTATTAGTTGCTAGCCTTTTCAACTACAGCGATTGGCAAAAGAAACGTTTATTAATGTTACCTGGACTTACAGCTTGGGAAGCGGTGAATGGTGGCTTAGATAATAGCTTAGAGCAGAGAATAAATTTTGATGTTTGGTATGTAGATAACTGGAGTTTTTGGTTAGATATTTTAATTATCTTGCGAACAATTCCTGTAGTGCTTCGCAAAGAAGGAGTTTATGTGAAAGATGCAAATATATCAGACAGTAAAAAATTAGATAAATAGTCATTTCATAGATAATATCTATCAAACGCACAATAAATTTAGCCTCTTGTTTAAGTATCTATCATCAGCATTTATCGGCGGTTAATTATCATTTGAATTTTGGCTAATAAATTATGAAAATAGCGGTAATTCACCAAGCACAATTTTTGCCATACCTGGGATTCTTTCACAAACTACAACAAGGCGATATTTTTGTAGTTATGGATAGCGTGCAGTTTCAGCGGCGTGGGATTCAACACCGTAACAGAATTAAAACTGCTAATGGAGTGCAATGGCTAACTGTACCAGTGTGCCATCGCAACAGAGATGAAGAACGGATCAATGAGATGTTAATTAACTCAGAACTGCCTTGGGCGCGAAAGCATTGGCAGACTCTTGTCACAAATTATGCTCGCGCTCCCTACTTTCATCAGTATGCGCCAGAACTGGAACAAATACTTAATAAAGATTGGCGTTATCTGTGTGAACTCGATATGGCGATAATTCAATGGGTGATGGATGTTTTACACATTCATAAACCGATTGTATATATGTCTGCATTGGGTGTAGAAGGTAACAAAACAGAACTGCTGATCAATATCTGTCAAGCGGTAGGGGCTGATACTTACCTATCCGGTGTGGGAGGTAAAAGATATATGGATTTAGAAGCTTTTGCGGCGGCGGGGATTGATTTACTTTGGCAAGAGTTCGCTTACCCAGCCTATCCTCAAGCTTTTCCGGAATTAGGCTTTATCCCTGACTTGTCAATTTTAGATACTCTCTTTTGTTGCGGTGCGGAAACGAGAAATTTTGTAGGGCGTGATTTAGTGAAGCTATGAAAAACAATGTATTAGTTATTGCACCCCATGCAGATGATGAAGTTTTAGGTTGTGGAGGGACGATCGCACGTCATATAGATCAGGGTGATGAGGTTCATGCTGTTATAGTTACCTGTGGCGATCCAGATATTTATCCAGCAGAGGTACAGTTGCGACTCCGCCAAGAGTTAAAAGCATCTCACGATATTTTAGGTATATCCAGCGTCAGTTTCTTAGATTTTCTCGCTCCCAAGCTCGATATTTACCCAGGATATAAGTTAGCTGATGCTATTGGCACAGCAATTCGCTTACTGCAACCCAACATTATTTACTTACCACATCGAGGTGATATTCATGCTGATCACCGACTCGTCTATCAAGCCACATTGGTTGCAAGTCGCCCGATTAATGGTTGTTCTGTGCGTGAGATTTTTTGTTACGAAACTCTCTCCGAAACAGAATGGGCAACTCCTTCCGGTGATGAGGCTTTTATCCCGACGGTATTTGTCGATATCACAGATTATTTAGAGCAAAAGCTCAAAGCCATGACTTGCTATCAAAGCCAGATCAAAGAACCACCTCATCCTCGTTCTTTAGATGCGATCGCAGCTTTAGCTAAGTTACGAGGTGCAACTGTTAGCCTGGGTGCAGCTGAAGCTTTTATGTTGGTACGTCAAATCCGTTAATACCATTTCAGACTTTGTAGTGCAATGGGATTAAACCCTTATGTTGAATATTCAAATCCTCGAGTTAAACAACCCTTTGTGGATGCAGATTTTGCAAACCGTACGTCACGATATTTACCACTTACCAGAATATGTATATTTAGAATCGCTAAGAACTAATACTACTGCCAAGGCGATTGTAATTGCTCAAGGAGAAAAACTATTTTTTTTACCTTATTTACTACGTCGCTGTCACGATTTTTTTGCTGCTCCTTCAGAAAGTCTAGAACTTTTTGATGTAATTTCTCCTTATGGCTATCCTGGGATTTTATTGAGTGAGGCTGCGGCTAGTTCACCAGATTTCTTAGAATTGGCAATGCAGGAATTAATATCTACATTTAGACAGCAAAATATCTGTTCAGCCTTTGTCCGGTTACATCCTATACTAAACGCTGAATTAGAAAAAGTTTATCCTCCTCATATTTGCCAAATAAGTGGAGAAACAATAGCTGTAGATTTAACACTTTCGCCTGAAGAAATATGGCGGCAGACTCGCTCCGATCATCGCAAAGATATTAATCGCCAGAAACGTTATGGCTTCCAAGCCAGAATTGTAGAGTTTGATAAATATTTTGATGATTTTTTAGAAATTTATTATCAAACAATGCAACGGGTTGGCGCGCCTCAGTTATATTACTTTACTCCCGAGTATTTTAGTAATTTGTTACATAAATTAAGTAGCAAATTGCATTTAGGAATTGTAGAATTTGAATGTGAGATTATGTGTGCTTGCCTATTCACAGAATGCAGTGAAATAGTTCAGTCTTACTTAAGCGGCACGAAAAACAAGTTTTTAAAGTTTTCCCCAGATAAACTACTGTTTGATTATGTTAGGTTTTGGGCAAAAGAACGAGGTAATAAACTTTTGCATCTAGGGGGCGGATATGGGGGAACTAAAGATGGTGTTTACAATTTTAAAGCGGGTTTTTCGCAAAAGCGCCAGAATTTTTTGACGCTGAGATTAACTATTAATGAAGAAAAATATACTCATTTAGTGGAGTTAAGAGCCAAAGCTTTAAATAGCCAAGTAGGAACCTTACTCAAATCAAATTTCTTTCCGGCTTATCGTTCTACTGTCACAAATTAGTGGATAGAGTCAAGAGTCAAGAGTAAATGACTTTGCTAACACTGGAAATCATCGTTAGTACGAAATTTAGCAATTCTCCAGAAGTCTTGTTTCCTTTATCCATATATCAAATAAGATTTCAATTTCGCTAATTTTTAATACCAGCTTGGGCAAGAATTTTCATCAAAAATATTTTGAGAATCCGAGGTATTTATGAGCCAAGCAAATACTTTATTACAAAGTTTCGATTTTCTACTTCCTCAGTTCCTCCGGGAAGATTATTCGCCATATAAGTGCAAAGTTTCCATTAACGGCATTAACTATAATCTTCGCGCGCGGAGAATACATTTACAAAATCAAATTAAAACTTGGGTAAATACAGGTAAGAATCCTTTTATTAAGCCTGTAGAATGTCAGGAATGTTTATTCGATACGCGGATACCAAACATCTATATCGGCTCTGATGGTGTTTGTAATATGTGTATGACTTACAAAAAGAATTTTAAACAAGAAATTCTGGATAGCGAATTACAAACATTTTTGCATACTCCCCGAGAAGAGGGTGCCAAGATTGATGCAGTTGTGGGTTTTTCCGGTGGTAAAGATAGCGCAGTTTCTCTGATTACAGCACGGCAAAAATTTGGGTTAAATGTAACTGCTGTTTTAGTCCAGAATGGATTTATTCCTGAGCAGGTAATTGAAAATGGTCAGAAGTTGTGCGACAAATTAGGAGTGGAATTAGTTGTATTAAATATTGACCTAGCACCTTATGTAAAAGACATGATGGATAATAACTTTAAAAATGGTTATCCATGCTACAAGTGCGGAGATATGTTTTACAAAGAAATTCAAGATTATTGTGTAAAACATCGTATCAATCGCATAATTATGGGGCGTAACTGGTGGCACTGGATAGAACCAGAAGTACGTTCTACAAAGTGGGTAACAAATGCAGCGACAGGCATGAAAATACAAATATTTTCTCTGCCATTTGTGTTGCAATTAACGGAAAAGGATATTTATAGAATTCTCGATGACTTTGGTTGGTCAACAGTAAAAATTCATGGTAATAGTACTAATTGCATCCTGCCAGGATTAGTAGAATACCAAGTTAGTCAAAGATTAGGCTATCATCCAGAGTTACAGTTGCTTTCGCGAGAAGTTATTACTGGTTTCTTGGATAAAGAAGAAGCTCAACACCAACTCTCTGATGTGAAAGATAATACAGAAACTCTTGAGAAGTTAGTTAACAAGAAGCTAGAAGAAATTAACCAGAGAAAGTAGGGTATTTTTGGGCAACGCACCGTGAAAATTGCAGGTGCGTTAGCCTACGGTAATCAAAATTCTTTAATTTACTTGAATCTGAGGATTTATGAATATTCAGGTAATTGATTTAGGAAGCAATTATTGGCGAGAAATATTGCAAAATATCAAACATGACTTTTATCAAATTCCTGAATATTTTGCATTGGAAGCAATGAGGAATCAGGCTGTTGCCGAAGCAATCTTAATATCTGAAGATGACAAAATTTTATTTGCGCCTTATTTGCTACGTAATTGTGATGATTTAGGGGTAGAAACATCAATACCCATAGAAAGTATTGATATAGTTTCACCTTATGGCTATCCAGGTATTTTATTAAGTGACGCAGCTAAGATTACACCAGATTTTGTAGAGACTGCTATTAAAAAGTTAAATATGGTCTTAAAAGATAAGGGTGTATGTTCAGCTTTTTTTCGCCTGCATCCGATTATCAATCATAATTTAAATGAGGTTCTGCAGAATCAGAATATTTTAACATTTAACGGTAAGACCGTATATATTAACTTGCATCTTTCTGAAGAACAAATCTGGAATCAAACCAAGCGCGATCGCCGCAAGAAAATTAACTACTGTGTGCAAGTGGGATTGACAGCTAGAATGGTAAATTTTGATGAATATCTTGATAATTTTACAGCAATTTATCAAGAAACGATGCAGCGAGTTACAGCAGCAAAAATTTACTATTCTTTTAACGCTCAATATTTTAAAAAAATGAAAGATGTTTTGAAGGAAAAATTGCATTTATGTATCGTTGAAATTGATAATCAAATAGCCTCTGCTGGGCTATACACAGAATATGGTGGCATAGTACAAAGTGTTTTTAGAGGAACTAGTAGTCAGTTTATTACTCTCTCTCCAGGTTCCTTAGAAATTAATTATGTTCGATTTTGGGCTAAAAACCGCGGTAATCATATTTTTCATTTAGGAGGTGGATTAGGAGGTGCAACAACAAATCTTTATAATTTCAAAGCGAGTTTTTCTAAACTCCGGCATAACTTTTTAACAATACGGCTAATTCTCGATGAAGAAAAATATTTTGCATTGGTGGACTTACAGGCGAAGGCTTTAAATCTTGATTTTAAAACTATACTCAACTCTCACTTTTTTCCTGCATATCGTTATCAGGAAATATAGTGATTCAATACTACTCGGTTAAGCATTTTGAACTCAAAATTGCTTTTGGGGAAAAGGTTAAGGGTTAAGGGTTAAGAGTTAAAGGTTTTTTCTTTCCCTTGAACCATTCCCCTTTTTCCCCTTAACCGACAAGTATTACATAGTGATTGATTACCAGAAATACCAGGAGTTTATCATGGCTAGTGCAGTTAAAATATATAGCCCAAAAGAAATGTATAGCACGGTAGAATTTAACTTTTGGGCATATAAGGAATATTCATTATCTTCTTATGATAAATTTTTGATAGCCACCTATTTAGATGAAAGTTTGAAAACATTAGAGGCTGGTACAGGCGGAGGCAGGATAATTTCATGTATGAGAGAGGGAGGATTCACCAATCTATATGCTTTCGATTATGTGCCTGAATTTATTGAGATAGCGAAACGAAGAGATATTACTAGTAGCATTAATTTTGCTGTTGAGGATGCGGTATCGTTAAGTTATGGCGATAATGAATTCGAGCAATTAATTTATTTGCAACAAGTACTTTGTAATATTGAAGATGAAGCTGGTAGATTTAATGCTTTTAAAGAGGCATATCGGATTTTAAAACCAGGCGGCACAGCAATATTTTCATTGTTGAATTTTGATAGTAGAGCTAAAAGTCCATTTTACTCACCTTATTTAGCCTATTTACGCTTATTAAGGAGGCTTACTCATGTCAATCGCTCAATACAATATCTACCCCAATTGAAGTATGCAGGAAATACTAACTTGCAATCGCTACTCGATCAACCACCCTATTTATATTGGTATCGAGTTGAAGAAGCATATCAAATTATCAAAGCAGCAAGTTTTGAGATAGTTGCAATGGGTTCAGATTTTCAAATAAATCAAGGCAAATTATCGACTTACTTAGAAGATTTTCTCCAAGAACCAAATCAGGGAATGCTGTATTTTGTTTGTACTAAATAGTTTGGTAATTGGTAATTGGTAATTGGTAATTGTGACTTTTTATTAATCCCCAATACCAAGTCCCTAATCCCCAATCCCCAGTCCCCAATCCCCAGTCCCCAATCCCCATTACCCCTTATCCCCAGAGGGGGCCCCGAGTTCCCCAGTCCCCAATCCCCAACTATGAAACCAATTCTCCTGTCACCGCCTCACATGGGCGATCGCGAGTTAGAATTCGTCAAAGAAGCATTTGCAACTAACTGGATTGCGCCAGTAGGGCCGCATATTGATGCTTTTGAACAGGAATTTTGTCAAGTCATAGGTGCGCCTTATGCTGCGGCTGTGAGTTCGGGAACAGCGGCGATTCATTTGGCTTTGCGATTGGTGGGGGTACAGCCTGGGGATGAAGTTTTTTGTTCTACTTTGACGTTTGCGGCTACAGCGAACCCCATTACTTATTTAGGTGCAAAGCCAGTTTTTATTGACTGCGATCGCATTTCTTGGAATATGAATCCCGATTTATTATGGGGAACGTTGGAACGCCGCGCCAGAATTGGTAATTTACCTAAAGCTGTGATTGTGGTTCACCTATATGGTCAAAGTGCAGATATTGACCCCATTTTAGAAGCTTGCAATCATTTTGGCATACCCTTAATTGAAGACGCAGCCGAATCTTTAGGTGCTACTTATAAGGGACGTGCCACTGGAAGTTTCGGACGCATCGGTATTTTTTCCTTTAACGGCAATAAAATTATTACCACTTCTGGCGGTGGGATGTTAGTCTCTCATGATTCCCAACTGATAGAGAAAGCAAGATTTTTGGCTACCCAAGCCCGCGATCGCGCTCCCCATTACCAACATTC
The DNA here is from genome assembly GCA_002368155.1 of Nostoc carneum NIES-2107. Taxonomy (GTDB): domain Bacteria; phylum Cyanobacteriota; class Cyanobacteriia; order Cyanobacteriales; family Nostocaceae; genus Aulosira; species Aulosira carnea. The sequence continues at coordinate 2,733,150 of AP018180.1, read as the reverse complement.
AGAAATCGGTTACAATTATCGTCTCAGCAACGTTTTGGCGGGAATTGGGCGGGGACAGTTGCAGGTTTTATCTGAACGAGTTACAGCCCGCAGACGCAACTTTAAAATCTATCAAAAAGCTTTAGCAAAGCTACCAGGAATCGAATTTATGCCAGAAGTGGGTTTTGGTCAAGCGACTCGCTGGCTTACTTGCTTGACAATCGACCCCCAAGCCTTTGGTGCAGATCGAGAACAAATCCGCCTCGCCCTTGCAGAACAGCAAATTGAATCCCGTCCTGTATGGAAGCCTTTGCATCTACAGCCTGTATTTGCTGACTGTGAATGTATCGGTGGTGCGGTGTCCGAAGATTTATTTACCAGAGGTCTTTGTTTACCTTCAGGTTCCAATTTAACCAACGCAGATTTAGAACGGGTAGTCAGTGCGATCGCCACAATTCACCATCAAAATTCTACAACTAATTTAAAAAATCATTTTTCATCTTGTTAACCTCAAAGGCTTTCTATTAAAAAAATCTGATCGCTACGAGGAATTTTTAATTACGAATTACAAATTAAGAATTAGTAATTAATCAAATCTGTTTATTATAAAAACAAAAACCGTTATGCATACAATCGAATCTGCATCCTCATTTGATAAATATTGGCAAATTATCCAGCGCCGCTGGTACCCTAGTTTAGGAGTTTTTTTTCCAGTAATTTTTCTAACTCTGCTAGCTTCACATTTCCAAAAACCTGCTTATGAGGCAGAGGGTAAACTGATGTTTCAAAGGTCAAATACCATTTCTACTATGACCGGAGTAGCACCAGAATTGGGCAAACTAGAAGCAGTGACACAGGACGATAAAACTAATCCTTTAAATACAGAAGCAGAAATTATCCGTTCTATTCCTTTAGTGCAACAAACTATCACTGAACTTGACTTGAAAAATGACCTTGGTCAACCCTTAAAACCACGGGAATTCTTGAAGAATTTTACAGTGAAAGATATTAAGGGAGCGGATGTCATCCAAATTTCCTATCGAGATATAGACCCAGAAGTTGCCGCAGAAGTTGTGAATACAGTGATGCGCGCCTATTTAGATCATAATGTATCTTCCCGACGCAAAGAAGCTGCCGCCGCCCGCAAGTTTATTACTATGCAATTACCGACTGCCGAATCAATTGTCAGTAATGCCGAAGCTGAACTAGCAAGATTCAAGGAAAAAAATAAAGTCGTTTCTTTAGAAGAAGAAGCCAGTAAATCAATCGAATTAGTTACAGAATTTCAAAGGCAAATAGGTGAATCTCAATCTCAAATTGCCGATATCAACTCACAGTCTGAATCACTCCGTAAGCAATTAAACATGACATCACAACAGGCTGTAGCTGCAACTAACGTCAGCCAAACTGCTGGAGTGCAAGATATTCTTAAAGAAGTTCAGCAACTAGAATCGCAACTAGCTGCAAGACGTACTGTGTTGCAAGACGATCACCCAGAAATCATCAGTTTAGTAAACAAACAAAAAGCTTTAAAATCAATATTAAACCAGCGCATTAAACAGGCTGTAGGCACAACACAACCACAAGATAATAGCAATTTTCAAAATGGAGCGCTTAAACAACAACTGGCTGGAGATTTGGTAAAATTAGAGTCAAATCGTCTGGGTTTAGTCAGCAAAGTTACAGCCTTATCTAACTTACAATCAGCATATAAGCAACGGCTCAATATTTTGCCGCGTTTAGAGCAACAACAGCGACAGTTAGAACGCAAAGTTCAAGCATCACAAAATACATATTCATTGCTACTACAAAAGTTGCAAGAAAGCCGTATTGCCGAAAATCAAAATGTAGGTAATGCCAGTTTAGTATCTGAGGCTCAAGTTCCTGATAAGCCTGTATCTTCACCTTTAATTGCATATGTCAGCGCAGGTTTATTAGCTACTTTAGCGGTGATAGCATATATGTATATCTTAGAAGCCAAAGATAAATCAATTAAAACAATTGATGAAGCTAAAGAATTACTGGGATTAACTTTGTTAGGGGTTATACCCTTTTTTCAAGAGCCGAGAACATATCATCATAGCCAGGAAAGTTTAGAAATCTATCCTTCTAGGCTAGTTGTGAGAGATTATCCCCGTTCTCCTATTAGCGAAGCCTACCGAATGCTACGCGCAAATTTGAAGTTTATGAGTGCTGATAAAGAGTTAAAAACTATTGTGGTTACTAGTTCCATTCCCGGAGAAGGTAAGTCAACAGTAGCAGCTAATTTAGCTCTAGCTATGGCACAAACAGAACGTCAAGTTCTACTCATAGATGGGGATTTACATTGTCCAGTTCAGCATAAAATTTGGGAACTCACTAATAGTCAAGGTTTAAGCCATGTGATTATTGGACAAGCTGAAAGTGACATAGCTATCAAACAAGTTACAGATAATTTAGATGTGTTGACAGCGGGAGTTGTACCGCCTTCACCTGCATCTTTATTAGACTCAAAACGTATGGCTTCCTTAATGCAAAGTTATGCTACCAATTACGATTTTGTGATTATTGACGCGCCTTCATTAAATGTCGCCGCCGATGCAGCCACTTTGGGACAAATGGCTGATGGTGTTTTATTTATCGTTCGTCCTGGGGTAGTTGATTCTGTCCATGCTGCGATCGCTTGTGAAATTTTAGAAAAATCTGGTCAGAATGTCTTAGGACAAGTTGTTAATGGTGTGATTCCCAAAAACGAAAGTCATAGTTACTACTATTTCAACCAGGAATCTCAGCAGCAAGAGTATTCTGTGGCGAGGTAGTGGGGGTTGGGGACTGGGGACTGGGGACTGGGGGGAAATTACCAGTGGGTTGAGGACACAAGAATGTTGTGCGCCTGCAAATTGTTGAGATTAATAAGTTTTGCTTAATTAATTGCATAAAACTATAAGCAGTTATAGCAAATGAGATCGCAATTGCTGTATTTGGAATCTCATTTGCAGCAATTGCGATCGCCTTTATCTTTTAACTATACAAAGCCTTGATCCAATGCCATTCTTGGGTCAAACCTTCTTTGAGGGAAACTTTGGGCTGATATCCTAAAATTTCCCGCGCTTTAGATACATCAGCGGCGGTGTGGCGCGCATCTCCCATTGCTTTTTCTATGTGGTTTCTTTTGATGGGTTTGCCAATAATTTCTTCCATCGTCGCTAAGACTTCTGCTAAAACTACTCTGCTACCACCACCAATATTGAATATTTCGCCAATCGCATTAGGTGCAGTAGCGGCGGCTAAATTGGCGGCGACAGCGTCATTAATGAAGGTAAAGTCTCGCGTTTGCTGTCCATCGCCAAAAACGGGAATGGCTTCATCTGCTAAAGTCGCTTTGAAAAACTTGTGGAATGCCATATCCGGGCGCTGTCTCGGCCCGTAAACTGTAAAATAGCGTAAGGATACAAAAGGTACGCCAAAGTTTTTGTGATACAACCCACACAAACGCTCGGCTGCTAACTTGGTAATACCATAAGGAGAAACAGGCCGAGGCGGAATTCCTTCGTGGGTGGGTAGAGTTTCTGCATCGCCATAGACGCTGGATGTAGAAGCAAACACTAGCCTTTGCAAGTTTTTCGCATCTTTAGCAGCTTCTAGTAAAACTTGTGTGGCATTAAGATTGCGTTCGGTATAAGCGCGGAAACCTTTGCCCCAGCTAGCTCTAACTCCTGCTTGCGCTGCTTGGTGGTAAACTACTTCCACATCCTGAAGTAGTGCTGGCCAATCTAATAACTGAATATCTTCTTCAATAAATGTAAAGTTAGGAAATACTTGTAAGTGTGCTAGATTTTTGCGCTTAAATATTGGGTCATAGTAATCATTAACTTCATCAATACCAATTACTTCTTGACCTTGTTGGAGTAATGCTTCTGCCAGATGAGAACCAATAAATCCAGCTGCTCCTGTAACGATGATTTTAGCCATATTTCCTATTTGTGGGATATATTATTTCACAGTGTAATACTTATACCCTGTAAAAGTTATTACTTGAAAAGTTGGCGATCGCTTTCCCAGAGATAATTTCACGGTATTGGCACCTAAATTTACATTTAATTTAATAAACTACTGCTTTTTGGCAACTTCAGCAGCGATGCTTGCAATCTCCCCCTAACCCTTGGGATGTATCCACGAAAAGATGTCATTTCATACAAGAGCAATTTTTTACCTCAGTAGGGTACTTTAGCGCTACTCGTAATACACCTCTGGCAAAGTCGTGCGTTGCTGTTCCCTATTTCCTTGCTAAGCCATTAATCTCAATTCAAAAAAGGTTGGCGACAGATAAATTTCTTGTCAGGGCACGGCATCCATAATCTTTTGAGATATCAAATTATCTTATCGGTGCCGTGCCCCTACCCATCTGTCGCGTTCTTTTTTTAAAATGGCATAATTTCGCATCAAATCTAATTCTTATTTAAACAGGTATTATCGCTGCCCAAATACGGTTCGGATAAGTATTTTGCATCTCTCTTGTGATTTGGGAAAAGGTGAATGGGAAAAGGGGTAAGGGTTAATTCAATCCTTTTCCCTGTTTCCCTTCCCCCCTTAACCGAACTGTATTGATCGCCGCCCAGTCAGTATTTGCTAAATTGCTCAATTATTTGTCTCCGTTGCTTCTGTTTTTAAAGAGCGAATTAATTCCCGAATCACATCAGTAGCCGGTCTACCTGTGACATTGCAGTATTGTTCAAGTTTCTCGGCTTCGTTGGATGTGAGATTAATTGTGATGCGTTTAACAGCCCATTTCTTATTCATAATTTTAAGCAAGCAATAGTTGCAATCTCCTTTTCAAATATCAATCACTTAGACTGTTAATACAATGATATAAATCAGCATATTTAAATTAAGTAGTGATGAAGATCATACTATTTAGTTCTAAGTAGGAGTAAAGAAATAAACGAGTTTTGAGAGTATAAATTTTATCTATTTTTCTATGGATAAATTATGAACGAATTGTAAAAAATATATGTGAATATTGCAAAATTCAATAAATATTTAACTAAGCTAACTTGAGCAGGGATTTTCTGGAAACAACCTCACGCCTAATGTACAGCTATTTGCAGGTAAATAAATCACCCTCTACGAAATAGTGCTGAGTCCTGACAAAAAAGCAAGACCCCGGTAAGCGCATTTCAGTCCATCGTTAAGGAGTGCTGAGTACAAATCTCATTGAGGCTGCTTCCTACCTTGCTATCACGAGAATTTTTAAACCTAATACCAATTCAAATAATGTTTGCGGCACATCAATATATTCTAGAGGGCAAGGCAGTGCCTTGCCCCTACCTACTATTAACAATGGTATGAGCTAATTAAACAGCAATTTGAATTAAACGAGAGTTCTCGGCAAGAATATCTATTTCTATTTGCGAAAGTACTTTAAGTTTTATTTGTTGCAAGTCGTTCAACACGACTACAATATCTTCCGGATTGAATTTATAATATTCTGTTAAACTGCGTATCTTGTAATTGAAGTCACGATAACGATGTTTGAAATATAATTCTACATTACCGCGATTAGCCCAATTTCCTAATAACTTAATAGTAACATTTTGGTAATGTGCGAGTAAATCTTTTTTGACTTCTGCTAGTCTTTCAGTTATTTGCCGCTCAGTCACTCCTATTTTATAGAGGGTGCCTTTATTGGTTTGAACTTCTAAAAAATATAATGTACAAGATAAGATACGTTTTAGTTGCGCGCGGTAGAGTTTTAAATCAGTGAGCCTGTATGCTAAATCAGGAGTATTTTTGTGCAGTGCGTGTTCCGCAGCTAATTGTAGTTTCAAAAGTTTTTTCAGTAATAGGGGTTCTTGAACTTCGTTGAATAGCATTAATTCTAACGCCCCCGCAGGAATTTTACCTAATTCCGTAAATTCATATGCTGGTGGGCTGAAATACAGATTTTTTCTCAACATTCCTGCTTTGAGTAACCCAGGAGTAACTAAATAAGAACTTATGGAGTAATTTTGCCTTCCGTACTCCTGCCACAGCAATTTTAACTGTGCCACATCCTTGCCAGATAGTTGAATATTAAAATTATCATACAGTGGTAGAGTGGGAAATTCTCGGTTAGCTACAGGGCGGCAAGTCTCTTCATTATGAGCAAAATGATGTTCTTTAACCTTGCCTTTCTTAGCAATTAAATCACCCTGACAATAAGGGCACTTAAGTGTAGTTTTACCACTACTGATATCTTCGATACTTACTAATATACCATCTCTATCTACACCATATTTTAGCCACATTTTCACACCATGATTGGAACTAAAAGTTGCTCTTACCAGTGTGCTGCAACTTTTGAAAAATGTCTCTATCTTTAGAGCTAAAATAGGTAAGTAGTTTTAATATTGACTTAAAGAATATAAGCACAATTAAGCAAAGTAGCGCAGCTTTATATATGCCTAATTTTTCAGTAATGCAGATATCTTGGTACGCTACTTAGTGACAGAGCGTTGGTAAGGATTCAGGTTAAGGGGTATTGACAAGTGTGACATCTGAAGCGGACTATCACAATTATGGAAAACGACCTGCCTGAGAAACTAAAGCGTGAAAAGCTTCTCCAGTTGGAGCGAGAACAACTGGTGGACATCATTTTCGAGCAGGCGATCGCGACGATGAAACTAAACTCCAGAATTTTAGAACTAGAACAAGAATTAGAGAAACTCAAAGTCAGTAGAGATCTAGATAGTAAAACATCATCGAAACCACCATCGGGGGATATAGTCAAAAAATCAGAAAAGAAACTTGAGGAAGCACAAGAAGAGGACAAGACTCCAAAACGAAAGCCAGGAGGACAACCAGGACACCAGGGAAAAACAAGAAAGGGATTCGGCAGAGTAGATAGATTTGAGATATTAAGACCGCAACTGTGTAGATGCTGTGGTCAAAGAGAATTCAGTGGCGAACCAATAAAAATCGAAACCCAGCAAGTAGCGCAGTTGGTGGAGAGGCCAATTGAAATAGTAGAATATCAAAGATATACCTGTATTTGCAGTGAGTGTGGGGAAACACAAAAAGCAGACTGGTCACAAGAGATAGTACCGGGACAAGATATAGGAATCAGACTGCAAGCTTTCTTAGGATGGATCAATAATTACGGACATTTACCCTATGAAAAACAACAAGAACTGTTGTGGGAACTGGGTCAAATAAAAATTGGAGTAGGAACATTAGTAGCCACAAATGAAAGAATAGATAGTGCAGTGCGAGAAAGTATTGATAGTCTCAAAGAGTGGATAAAACAAACCCAACCGAATGTTCATTCAGATGAAACACCTTGGGTAGTCAAAGGTGTAAAAGAATGGTTGTGGATTTTTGCTAATACTGACTTTGCTTTATTTCATGCGGCTGATACTCGTTCTCGCGCCGAATTAGAATCTATCCTGGGTTCTAGCTATGAGGGTGTACTCAGTTCTGATGATTTTAGCGCCTATAACGGTTATCCGGTGAAAGCTCAACAGAAATGTCAGGCACATTTACGTCGTCACTTCAAGAAACTGATTAAACTTCCTGGTTTAAATAACCAAGAGATTGGGACAATATTTATTAGCCTGATAGATGAAGGTTTTAAAAACTATGCTTTATTCCAACAAAACAAAAACCTTGATGACTTCTTGATTTGGGCATCCGAGTTTAGAGGAAAAGTTGAAGTAACTATTCATTCATGGATTGATAAAGCCGGCGGAGAGGCGGGTAAACTTCTACGCTCCTTACTCAATAAAGCTCATCAGTGGTGGTATTTTTTAGACCACCCGGAGATACCCCCTGATAATAATTTAGCCGAACGAACGTTACGTTTAGCGGTAACAAAACGAAAAGTTAGTGGTGGTTCTCGTTCTATGGAGCGGTTTCAAGATACTGCCAATTTATTGACGGTTATTCAAACTTGTCGTCGTCAAGGACGTTCTGTCATTAAGTTTTTTGATCAAGCTATCAAAGCAATGCTTGACCTTACTGTGCAGACCCCATCTTTAATACCTCAAGTTTCGGCCTGAATCCTTACGAGCGTTGTAAAAAGACTGGTAATGTTAGACTTCTTGCAGAAGTTGGGAAAAGGTGGAGGGGGAAGGGGAAAGATTTTGTATTTTTCCTTTCTCCTTTAACCTTTTCCCTTTGCCCATCTCTTGCAAAAAATGCAGCTCATTGACAGCGCCCAGCCACAAAGTAGTTACATTGGCTTAACTAAAACATCAGCAAGAAGTAAGTTCTAAGCAGCTGAATCTGAACGTTCTATTTGCTGGCGAATGGTATCAATAGAAGCATTAATACCAGCCAATCTGGATTCTAAATCATCTCGTAGCCAAAGCAAGAATTTTAATTTCCGTTCTAAGCTAGCTTTGCGCGAAATGGGTTCGCTTCCATAACAGGGGTTACCCCAAAAAGGAAACATAGTTTACCTCTGTAATTAGCTTTTGTAACAGTGCAATTGCTTGCACTAATACATTCTGGCTAATCACTATTAGATGCAGATGAGTGATAACCGAACATTATTGTACGTGCTTTGCGATCGCCAGCTAAAATTTGCCCAAAGATAATCACAAAGATAGGAGTAATAGTACTACGTCAAAGAATTTGCCAATTTGGCACCACAAGTCGCTGTTTTAGAGTTTAAATGAGATATCTACAGAAAAGAAAACCTACAAATCGCCAGTTGTGGAACCATATCTGTAGAATTACTCTACAACCAACCTACAGCTTTTGGTCATCGCTACAATACAACTGGCTAGCAATCTCAAATACAACGAATAGTTTAGTAGTTTGTGTTAGACGTAAGCTGTAAAGCACGAAAAGCATTGCTACTGGTGGAGTAGCTGATGCTGCATCCATATTTATTCTCACGTTTGTCACTTGAGCATCGGTTTTTAATAACTTCTCCAGTCGCTTTCTATAAGCTTTATTACCAAGGTTACCATCTATAATTTAGTAGTTAAAATATTTACTAGCTATACTCTATGTAGCTACGCGATCGCCTCAATAATTCAGTTTAGCTGACAGATGGATAATGACATAGCTGTTTCATCATAGCAAAAATACCTAAGTGATAAATTTTAGGGGTTTAGCAATGCTAAAATCTCCTAACAATTTACATATCTCAAGATTTTTGCCAATGGCTCTAGGCATGATAAGTATAAGTCTCAGGAGAAATTGGAAAAACTAATAATGGTGAGTTTAGTACAGTCTGCGGCTGATGCTGTAATAAAACTTATAGGAAAGCCATCAGGAAAGCTTCTCGCTCAATATGGATTTAAACATAGAAAATTTTTCACGCTTTCATGGTGCGCTCCCATCAACCTCAATAATGATTTACAGTAGTTAAGGATAGTGATTGTGAATTCAGATTTTTAGATAATTATTGAATTTTTTTCTGAGAGACAAGAGGTTATTATGACAGAATCAAACCGCATTATCAAAGACAACTTTATCTATCCTCGCAGTCGTTACTACGGTCAAATAAAACCAGAAACCTTATTATTTAATGCGAATCTCCAAGAGTTTTCTCAAAAAGTCGCTTATATCTCCTGCTTGGAAACTAGCGGTAAACTTTCACCAGAAGAAGCTTATCTGCAAATCAAAAAAGTATGGAAGCAGTTGAAAAAATCTAAAAAAGAATTAGGAATTCATCCCAATATTAACGGGTTATAAAGCATGATATAGCAGAGCTAACACAGCTACTCTTAACGACTATCATGTCTAGCCAGTAGGGTGCGTTAGCCTTGGTTTAACGCACCACCAAAGCTTTTGCTGAGATTTTTCAAAAATCAATTTAAATAGATATTTTGGTTGCCACAATTTAGGAATTATTGGTAAATTTAAATATCTATGACATCTATTATTAATCATAATGGCAGCAGAAATCGAGAGAAAATTTTTAGTTCAAGGAGATAGTTGGAGACACCTAGCTGAGGGTAGTTTATATATTCAAGGATATATTTCTACAAAAAAAGAAGCGACTGTCCGCGTTCGGATAGCAGGTAACCAGGCATATTTAACAATTAAAGGCAAGACTGTTCAATATAGTCGGTCAGAGTTTGAATATCCAATTCCACTAGAAGATGCTCGCGAAATGCTAAATACTTTGTGCGAAAAGCCTCTAATAGAAAAAACTCGCTACAAAATAGCATACGGTAATTTAATATGGGAAATAGATGAGTTTGATGGTGTTAATAAAGGATTGATATTAGCAGAAGTTGAACTCAGCCACGAGCAACAGCAATTTGAACTACCAATTTGGGTCGGCGAAGAAGTTTCCCATGATCCTAAGTATTTTAATAGTAATTTAGCTCAACATCCTTTCTCACAATGGTAGTTATAAAACATTTTAAAACTATCCTTGTCCTGGCAAAAATTACGATTTCTTAGGAAAGTTATGACTAATGGCTATGAACCAAACAGATGTAGTTGTAATTGGTAGTGGTGTAGGAGGTTTGAGTTGTGCGGCTGTTCTGGCTCGCTATGGCTTTGATGTGATTGTGTGTGAGAGTCATACAATTGCTGGTGGGGCGGCGCACAGTTTTGAACGTCAAGGATTTAAGTTTGATTCGGGGCCTTCTCTTTATTCTGGGTTGTCTGACAGTCCTTCTGTGAATCCTTTGCGACAAGTATTAGATGTAATTGGGGTTGATTTGCCTTGTGTGACCTATGATACTTGGGGCTGTCGCCTACCGGAGGGTGATTTTGATACATCTGTTGGTGCAGAACAGTTTTGTGAAGTACTGGCTAGGCTGCGGGGGGAAGATGCGGTGTCTGAATGGCGACACTTGCAAGAGGTGATGACACCACTAGCCCAAGCTGCGATCGCTCTCCCTTCAGCTGCATTACGCTGGGATCTAGGTGCGGCTTTAACTGTGGGCAGATTTGCGCCATCTTTGGCTCAACACGCTGGCAATATGATGAAATTAACGGGGCCCTTCTCCCGCATTATGGATGATGTTGTCCGTGATCGCTTCATTAGCAATTGGCTAAACTTACTATGTTTTCTGCTCTCGGGGCTACCAGCATCGGGGACTAACGCGGCCGAGGTAGCATTTATGTTTGCTGACTGGTACAAACCCGGAGTCACTTTAGATTACCCTGTCGGTGGTAGTGGTGCTTTGGTCAATGCACTGGTGCAGGGACTAGAAAAACATGGCGGAAAATTAATGTTAGGCGCTCATGTTGAGCAAGTTTTGGTAGAAGGAAATAGAGCAGTTGGTGTGAGGTTGCGTGATGGTGCAGAAATTCGCGCACGGCGGGCGGTTGTGTCTAATGCTGCGGTGTGGGATACATTGAAATTACTACCACAAGGGGCTTTACCAGAAAAATTTCGCAACCAACGCCAAGCCACACCAGAATGTGACAGCTTTATGCATCTGCATTTAGGTATTGATGCTCAAGGTTTACCAGCAGATTTAGCTTGCCATTATATTGTGGTGAATGATTGGCAATTGGGTATCACTGCACCGCAAAATGTCGTGCTGGTATCAATCCCCTCAATACTCGATCCATCCCTTGCACCCCCAGGTAAGCACGTAATTCACGTTTACACCCCAGGAAATGAACCCTACGCACTTTGGCAAGGGATGGATAGGAGAAGTCAGGAATATGAACAACAAAAGCGATCGCGCGCTGAGGTAATGTGGCAAGCTTTAGAACGCATCATTCCCGATATCCGCACCCGTTGCGAAATCACCTTGGTTGGTACACCTCTTACCCACGAACGTTTTTTACGTCGTCATCGTGGTTCTTACGGCCCTGCAATTTCTGCCGCCTCTGGTTTATTTCCTGGTCATGGTACACCCTTAGCAGGGTTGATGTGCTGCGGCGATTCCACATTCCCCGGCATCGGTTTACCAGCTGTTGCCGCTAGTGGGATGATTGTTGCTAATACCCTGGCTCCTGTGAGTAAGCATTTAGCTCTGTTGAAGGAGATAGGGGCTTTGAGCTAATAAAAATATACAGTCGCGTTGGTGAGCAGAGGGAGCAGGGGGGCAGAGGGAGCAGAGGGGGAGAAAGAAATGCCTCATGCCCTATGCCCTATGCCCCATGCCCGCCAATAAAATAGTATCTATGTACTATAATGATTTTATTTCTATGCTTATAATGATGTGCGGCATTTTTAATTGAGCAATGTCCACTTCCCCAACCCATCAACAGCAAACAATCAACGCCTCACCTAACTACGAAACTATCACCGGAGTAGTAGAACGCCTGACTTTTTACTCAGAGGAATCAGGCTACACGGTAGCGAGGCTGGTACGTCCTCATGCTAAGGACTTGACCACAATTACTGGTAGCTTTGCAAATATTCAACCAGGACAAACACTGCAACTCACAGGTTTTTGGCGCGAGCATCCCCAGTATGGCCCCCAGTTTCAAGTCGTCAATTATCAGGAAACTAAACCAGCAACACTCACGGGAATTGAGAAGTATCTGGGTAGTGGACTGATTAAAGGTGTGGGGCCAGTCACAGCTAAACGCATTGTTGCCCACTTTGGACAGGAAACCTTAGAGATTATTGAACATCAAATTGAGCGATTGATTGAAGTTCCAGGGATAGCCAAAAAGCGCATTAAGTTAATCAAAAACGCTTGGGAAACGCAAAAAGCCATTAAAGAAGTTATGGTATTTTTGCAAGGGCATGGTGTTTCTACGACATACGCAGTAAAAATTTATAAGCAGTACGGAGAGCAGGCGATCGCCAAAGTTACAGAAAATCCTTACCAACTAGCAGCTGATATCTATGGGATTGGATTTTTGACTGCCGATAAAATTGCTCGTAATATCGGAATCGCGCCAGATAGTGAGTTTAGATATTGTGCAGGTATTATTCATGCTTTGAGTGCAGCCGCAGAAGATGGGCATTGCTACTTACCAGATAGCGAATTGACTGAGAGTGTGATTAAATTACTCACCACTGATGAGCATCAGCCACAAGAATCTGCCATTGCTCAAACTATTAAAGACATGGCACTCAAAGATGACTTAATCCGAGAGAAAACACCAGAGAAAACTGTACTGTGTTACAAGCCAACTTACTACCACACTGAGGAAAATTTAGCACAACTCATCTCTCGGCGTTTGAGTCAACCTGTAGCACAAGATATTCCTAGAGTAAGGGCTTGGCTAGAGCGATTTACCAGCAGCCAGAAAATTCAGCTTTCAGAACAGCAGCAACAAGCTGTAGAAATGGCAGCTTATTCTCCTGTAATGATTTTGACAGGCGGCCCTGGTGTAGGTAAAACCTTTACTACCCACACCATAGTCAGCTTATGGAAGGCAATGGGCAAATCTATTGCTTTAGCGGCACCAACTGGCAGGGCGGCTCAAAGACTGGGTGAAATGACTGGGCTAGAAGCGAAGACAATACATCGCTTACTGGAATTTGAACCAAAAACCATGAGTTTTAAGTGCGACAATCACAATCCTTTGCCTCACCAGGCGATTATTGCTGATGAAGCATCAATGCTGGATTTATTCTTGGCGTATTCTTTAATAAATGCTGTGGCGGCTGGCGCTCAACTATTATTAGTGGGAGATATCGATCAGTTACCCTCAGTGGGGCCAGGGCAAGTACTGGCTGATTTGATCAATTCTCGGCAAGTGCCAGTAGTGCGCTTAACACAGGTATTTAGGCAAGCCCAGCAAAGCGCAATTGTTACCGCCGCACATCAAATTAATCGTGGACAATCTCCCACAATTGAGCCAATTTCCGATCAGCCGGTGTCTGATTGTCTGTGGCATGGGGGAGGATTTGAACCAGAACATGGAGTACAAACGATTTGCGAGTTGATTACAGACTTGATTCCTCGCTTAGGATTTAATGCCGCTACCGATGTGCAAGTACTTTCCCCAATGACACGCGGAGTTGTAGGCACTCGCAACCTGAATACTGTATTGCAACAGCTAATTAACCCTCCCAGCCCCGACAAGGTTGAGATTACTAGGAGTGGGATGACTTTACGTGTAGGCGATCGCATTATTCAGCAAATGAACGACTACAACCGCGAAGTTTTCAATGGGGATTTGGGAATTATTGCTGGTATTGATACAGAGGAGCAGGAAGTGACAGTGCAGTATGGCGAGCGCTTAGTAGTTTACGATTATGCTGACCTAAATGAAATATCCCTAGCATTCGCCACCACAATTCATAAATCTCAAGGCAGTGAGTATCCAGTGGTAATTTTGCCACTATATATGCAGCACTATATGATGCTGTCGCGGAACCTGTTTTACACTGGGCTAACTCGCGCTAAAAAGTTGGCAGTTGTGATTGGCTCTAAAAAAGCCATATCCCTAACTGTGCGCTCCAGTGATGATAAACAGCGATACACAAGATTACAACAGCGATTGCAGAACTATTAATACCAATTCAAAATTTAAAATTACGCTTGATGTGATACCAATTTGAAAAAAGAATGCGACAGATTGTAGGGGCAAGGCATTGCCTTGCCCTCTAGAATATTATTGATGTGTAGCTACTTTAATTACTAGCAATTAGAGAAATTTTCGCCACTTGTTTTGGTGCTTTGATTTCTGTAAATAGCTGAATTGCTTGATGAAAATACATTTGACTTTCATCAATCTTGCTCAAATTTTTGTAAGTCAAACCCAACTGAAAATAAGCTGCTGCTAAGTCACATTTAGCCCCGATTTTATCTAAAAGTTCAATTGCTTCTGTATGATGGCCAATAGCTAATTGATAATCTGCTTGTTGGCGATAAATTTCTGCTAAACCATTGAGGGTTTTGGCTTTAACTTGCATATAATGACTGGCTTCTGCAAAAGTCAATACTTGATGAAACATTTGATGGGCTTTAGAGAAATCTCCTAAATTTATATATGTCTGTCCTAAAATTTGCATAAAATAAGCAAAGCTGCCATTCTTGAGCAATTTTTCATTTTTAAGATTTTCATAGGCGATATTGGCTAACTTCTGAGCAGCATCACATAATCCTAAGGATGAATTAACTAAAGCTAAACACACAGAAGCTTTTTCTGCCCAGCGATGATGAGCGGTATTTTGAGCCAGGTAAATTACTTGTTGAAATAATTCAAAAGCTGCTGCTAATTCCCACAAATCTATTTTGTAAAGACCAATGCTTAAAAGGGAATCTACTTCTAACATTCTCAGGTAGTAAACTTTATTGGCAGCGACGGGAAACTTGATTTCTTCATTGGTGGAGAGTGCTATTCGCCCCGTCGCTTTGGGCATGGGGCATGGGGCATTGGTAAATTTTTCTCCCCCTATTCCCTGTTCCTCATGCCCAAAAAGTCCATCCCCTTGTGGATGGACTTTTTCATGTTTATTTTCTGAGTATGGTACAAGTGATTTGAGTGCTTGCTTGGCTAAATTTATAGTTTTTTCTTGACAAGTTAGCGCTTGATTAATATCACCTGTTATCCAATATAAATCGCCCAAAATATTGTATAATTCGATAATATTTTGTTCATTATCAATATGAGTTAATATATGATTAATTGCCGTGAGTATGGGCTGAATTAAACCCATGCGGTACAGGGTACTACCAAGTGGTAAAAACTGCTGCCATTGATTATTACGGCTCTTGAGAATCACCTTACCTGCTAACTCAAATTCATTAATTTCTACGTAGTGATAATAGGATTCTAGAGCCTGTAAAGCATCTTGAAAAGTGGCAATTTGGGTAACACTAGCTGTCCAGAATTCTGCGGCTTTGTGGTTAGTAATTTTCCACTCATCACTCATGCGTAAACGCGCGATCGCCTCGGCTTGAATGACCGGATGTAGCCAATATTCACCTTGAACGCACTCTACTAAAGAACGATTTCGCAGGGAAGTGATGATTTGCAGATGTTCAGCAGGTGGAACATCCCATAATAAACAAAATATTCCTTGAACTGGAATAGTTGGTATATCTTGATAACGATAACAACCTAAACGGCAAAGCAGACGATAGGCTTGGGGATCGAGAGATTGCAGACGATTAATTTGACTAACTGCTAAATTTTTTAAATCTGTAGCGGCTAAAGGATCGCCATGATTTTGTTGCCAATAAAGCGCCATATCACCGCCAAAATCGGCTTGCATCGCACCGCAGAGTATACCCATTGCTTTAGCATTACCGCCGTAGGTACGATGTATTTGTTGCAAGCTAGGAAGGTCAATAGTTAACCCCCGATTGCGAAAAAACTTCAGCCATGCGCTTTGATCTAAACCTGGAAGCCGATAATGATGTACATTTAGCTCTGGTTCACACAGGCGATCGCGACTGGTAATTAGTGTGAGAGACTGTACCCTAACATCAGCTAAAATCCTCAGCAGTTCTAGATAATTGCGGTGGGGAGGAATTAATTTTCCTTGTTGATCTAAAGCTGGTTCCAAATTATCAATTAACACCCCAATCCGCCGCTGATGGAGTAGCCGCTTGAGTCGTCCCAAAGTTACACCAAATTCTACCCCCGGTTCTTCACCAAAGTCTTGTTTAAGCCATTCCTCTACCACCCGTTGCGCTGAGGTAATATTGTGGGTTTCTTTCGCCATCAACAATTCTAAAACCAACTCGAAACCCTGATTTTGCAGGTATTGCTGTGCGAGAGTAGTTTTACCTAAGCCGCCTTCACCTTGGATGACAATGACTTTCGACCCCTGATTTACCAAAGTATTCAGGTGAGCGATCGCATCTTCTCTACCAAAAAAATTGCTATCCTCTGGTTTAAGGGTGGAAACTTGGGGCGATTGTGAGCGATCGATCGGGCTGGAGATAGCCGCAGCTTTTCTCAGAATCCGTTCCAAAGTAGCGCGACAATTACTTTTAGTAACCTTCTCTCGTAGTACCTGAGACAGCAACTTCCATAACTGCGAACCCACATCCTTAACGTGTCCTTCCGTACAACCGTAAGCATGGGCAATATCTAAATATTTTCTACCCAACCAAACCTGCACAAGAATAACTTTTTGCAAATCGCTCAACCGTTCCCCGGTCTGAGCAGGAATAATGGTGTCTAACCATGCTAATGCTGCTTCAGCGTCCATTCTGTAGCGATGAGGGTAGTTAAATATGAGAACTATAGATTAATCTACAATCCTCCTGAGCTAATTTTCGGATAAGATTCTGTAAATCCTACTTTTTTCCCTACTTTTTTGGACTTGGTTTCAGCACCGCCGCATGGATGATGCGTTAGGCGCTACGATAGTTCTTCCGTGACAAATCATATTGGAAAGCAGCGCCTGACGCATCCTACAATAATTTTATTTTTACTTTATAAATAGTCTCTAAGATAAGCATTAACTTGAAGGTAAAGCCTTCTCAGATTCTATTAAAAACAAAATGGTACTTGCTGTCATATGAAGTTGATAGCCAGCAAAGTGTTTTGGAACATTAAGTGGTTGAGAACCTTGACCATGACCGCCATTTTTATTTCTCATAGTAGGGACTCCAGTTTCTAGATTTTGTCTGAGTGAAGAAAATTGGTCTTGTAAGTAAATAGGAATTAAATTGTTTTGGAAGCAAACATTGATGAGTTTTTTTGCAGGGTCTCCAGCTTGATAAGTCCAGCCTTGAGAATCACAGATAGTTTTCATAGTACTCTCCAAAGCTTTTAGACATTCAACAAGACATTCTTTATAGCGTCCATGTCTGTAATGTTCATGTGCTTTCAAAAATTCCTCGTTTGCTCCTTGAAATTTGGTATCACTTAATAAGTGCAAAACTGGCTTGACAGCTTCAGCATGAATAATTTGGGAATCAACCCTGATAATTTGACCTGACTCATATTGATACCCTACACCGTGTTCTTTAAACCTGATATTCAATGTACTAATTGCCTCATCAGGTGTAATTTTTGACAGAGTATAGTTTTTGGTATTAGTATTTCTGTAGACTGTATCAAGTAGGTTAAAGCTTAATTCTATAACATCAATAACCTCATTAGTATCTTGGCTTTTTAGCAGAAAATTAATTACATCTACGACGGGATTTAAGTTCTCTAAGTTATCAAAAAATGGTTTCTCTATTAAATAAAACTTGCCATATTCTTGGCATAATACCTTATGTATAGCTTGGTAAATCTCTATTGTTTTTGGTAGTTTGTGCACACCTAGCGCATCGTTCATAATATGAACAATTTGTACACGAAGCTGATTAGGAATATCATCATACTGATAAACGTCAGGAAATTCTCCTCTGAGTCTTTTTTGACGTTTTGAAAACAAATCAAATACAGCCATTGTTGAAAGAAGTGTAAATACAATACATTTATACTACAACATTATTCACACCTGGGTGTAGTAGGTAAGCGTTATCTTTGTTACTTTAGACGTTTAAGCCTAGCGTAGCCTAAAGAATAATTTTGCACAGTAAAAACTCAAGATGTAGTAACCGACTTTTTATCCTACTATCCCTAGTAGATCAGATAAAATTCCCAACTTCAGCCGACTGACAAAACAAAGTGCGATCGCTTAGGCTATTGGGCATAGAGTTAAAGTATAAAAATTATGCTGAATACCGCCAGCCCACAAATAGAAACATCGGCGGCGCAAAGCTTTTATCGTCTAAATTACTGGCAAATACAGCACAGAATTAATTCTCTAATAAATAACTATCTTGCAGCCGAAAAACTCCATGAACGCTTGCAAGATTTACCTTTACAGTTTACCAATCCCCAACCACGCCCCTGGAAACCTATTGATTGGCAAGCTATTAACTGCAATCAAATTATCGGCATCAACCCAGAAATCTTTTTATCTATTTTAATTGGTGCAATGGACACAGAAGCCCCAATTCGCGGTTACACCCAAACCAGCCGCAAGTATTTAGAGAAATTACATCCGCAAATGGCGCGGTTTGTTGGTGGAACAGTCAGTAAAAACGGCGAACTGCAAGAGATTGGCTTGTGGGAAAAAGAAGAACGCCAGCACACACCGGCATTAATGAAGATTTACACCCAATTAACAGGCGAAAAAATCACGCCTAAACAGCGCATCGTCCGAGGTTATCTCCCCACAAATGACCCCCAAGAAGACCTATATCGCCACGGCTTACATCGCGTAGCTACAGAATATGGTGCAACCTGTCTTTATCTGTGGCTGATGGCGCACACAACAGGCCCACTCCAAGATGTTCTCGAAGAACTCGCAAAAGATGAAATTAACCACATGACTAAATTTTGGGGCTTTGGAGTCTGGGCTTTCCCCGATACCGGATTCATACGAGTAGGAAAAACCCTCATCAAAACCCGTTCCCAAACCTATCAACGTAACAACCTCATTCGTACCCTACGCCGGATGATGGCGACACTCAACTGGAATGCTTGGACTTTCACCAACAAAGCCACCCTACTATACACCTTCACCCACACCATGCACTGCCTCTGGACATGGCATAAAAGCCTCACCCCAGAGTATCTGAACAATCTTCTATAATTTTGAATTTTGAATTTGGAGCAAAGCGACGTGACTCCCTTACCCCCAGACCTCAACCCCGAAAAAATTCCCCAACATATAGCCGTCATTATGGATGGTAACGGTAGATGGGCAACTAGCCGAGGATTACCACGCATAGCCGGACATCGCCAAGGCGCAAGCACCCTCAAACAACTATTACGTTGCTGCAAAGATTGGGGAATTAAAGCCCTCACCGCCTACGCATTCTCTACAGAAAATTGGCAACGTCCGATTGAAGAAGTAGACTTTCTCATGCACTTATTTGAGCGATTGCTACGCCGCGAGTTAGCCCAGATGCATCAAGAAGGCGTGAGAATTTCCTTTATTGGCGATTTATCAGCTTTACCCCCATCTCTGCAAACAGAAATGGAACGTTCCATGACAGAAACATTGCATAATCAAGCAATTCACTTTACTGTTGCAGTCAACTACGGTAGCCGCAACGAAATTACAAAAGCCTGTCGTCAAATAGCGCAACTAGCGCAAAAAGGTCAACTCAGTGCAGAATCAATCAATGAAAGCCTTATAGAAAAATATCTCTACACAGCAGATACTCCAGCACCAGATTTACTGATTCGTACTAGTGGCGAGATGCGCTTGAGTAATTTTTTGTTATGGCAAATGGCTTATACAGAGATGTACTTTACTGATATTCTCTGGCCAGATTTTGATACAGAAGCATTTCATCAGGCTTTGTTGAGTTACCAAAAACGCGATCGCCGTTTCGGTCAAGTCAAAGCTTTACTCTCAGCCTAACAGTGAAGATAGTTCCCAATACTACTCAATTAAGCGTTTTGAACTCAAGATTGGGCATTGGGCATTGGGAACTCTTACCCATGCCCCATTCCCCATTCCCCATGCCCTAAAACTCCATCCCCTTGTGGGTGGAGTTTTTCATTTCCCTTTAACCGACAAGCATTGAGACAGTTTCAACTACAAAATAATTTAAGTCAGTATTTTCACGTAAATTTTCAGTTATACTAGTTTAAACGGTTAAATCCGTCAAAAATCGGCTTAGTTTCATGACTTGCCAGATGCGATCCAGGGTGTCTCATGCCAAGTGTCCTGAAAATTTACTTAAAGTTCACATAAAAAGAGTACTTAAGTAAGTTTCAATAAACTTAATCTGTTAATTATATTTTTCCAAATGAGACAGATTGCTCAGAAGATTTTACTTACTAGCAGTACAGTTGTTTGCTGTATATTAACAAATAATATCGCTCAGGCACAAATTTCCTCAGATGGAACGCTGCCAACACCAAGCAATGTCAATCAAATTAATAATGTTTTTGAAATTACCGGAGGCACACAAGCTGGTAATAACCTATTCCATAGTTTAAGAGAATTTTCTATTTTTAATGGTAGTGAAGCTTTTTTTAAGCTAAGTCCGAATGCCAGTAATATCGTCAATATTATTACTCGAGTTACAGGTGGCTCAATTTCTAATATTGATGGATTAATTAGAGAAAACTATGGCGCAAATTTGATTTTAATTAATCCGAGTGGGATTAATTTTGGTGCTAATGCTCAACTAAATATAGGTGGCTCTTTTTTAGGAACTACGGCTAGTAGCCTCATATTTGCCGATGGTACAGAATTTAGTGCTACCAATACTCAAAATTCTCCTTTGCTGACAATCAGCGTTCCAGTTGGCTTGCAATTTGGGCAGAATCCCGCAGCAATTCGCGTACAAGGTACAGGTCATAATTTCACGGTGAGCAATCCCATCTTCTCACCTGTAACCAGAAGCAATAATTTAACAGGTTTGCGGGTACAACCAGGGCAGACTCTAGCTTTGATTGGCGGTAATCTCAGCTTAGATGGGGGTACTCTCACCGCAGAAAGCGGGCGAATAGAATTAGGTAGCGTGGCTGGAGGTTTGGTTAACCTGAATCCGATTGTTGGCGGTTGGACTTTCAATTATCAGGGAGTACCTAGTTTCAGCGATATTGAGCTATCTCAACAAGCCTTAGCAGATGCTAGTGGTAGTAATGGTTTTATCCAAGTGCAAGGGCGCAACCTTACGGTACGCGATGGTTCACTGGTTTTGATCCAAAATCAAGGCTTTGAACCAAATAACAGCATCCAAGTGAATACTTCTGAGTCTGTCAAAGTCAGTGGTGCCAGTACAGACGGCAATATTCGCAGCAGTTTGACAAACGAAACAGTGGGACTTGGTAATGGGGGAGATGTTGCTGTTTCCACCAAAAATTTAGTTGTGGAAGGTGGAGCCAGCATCGTTGCGAAAACCTTCACTCCAGCCACAGGCGGCAACATCAATATCAATGCTTTTGATTCCTTACAAGTCAATGGCGCAAGTGTTTTTAATCCTAGCGTTACTAGTTCTATAGTTGCTGCCACTTTTGGCCCGGGAAACTCTGGCAATAACACCATATCAACTAGAAGTGTCAGCGCCACAGGAGGAGGAACGATTACTTCGGCTTCTTTTGGTAGCGGTAAAGGCGGAAATTTGAATGTTAATGCCGCTGATGCTGTCAAAATTATGGGTGTGGAACCTAACTTTTTTGCTCCCAGCGCTTTATTTGTGACTGCATTTAATGCTGGAAATAGCGGCAACTTAACACTCAATACGCCCAGATTAACAGTTCAAGATGGGGGGAGAGTTGGGACTTTAACCTCTGCCAGTGGTGCAGCTGGCAATGTTACTATTAATGCCCCTGAGTTCGTGGAAGTAAAAGGTACAGTATTAGGATCGGTCAATCCCAGTCTGATTGGCTCCTCTGCCAATTTAGTCGATCCCAGCTTGCAACAGCTTTTAGGCTTGCCTCCCGTACCCAGTGGAGCTTCTGGGAATGTGACAATTAATACGGGTCAGTTGCGGATTACAGATGGCGCTACAGTCACAGCCAGAAATGATGGCTCAGGAAATTCCGGATTTGTGAAGGTGAACGCTGGCTCTATTTTGGTAGATAGCGGAGGTAGTATTACATCCGAATTGGGAGGAGGGATCAGACAAGGGCAGTTTTTCTTCTTTTCACCTGTAACTTTGCTGGGTGAGAAGGGAGGAGACATTGCAATTTCCACCCAAAATTTAGTTGTCCGCGGAGGAGCCAGCATTTCCACTGCTACCTTTACAGATAGAGCAGGTGGCAATGTCGATGTCAATGCCTCGGATTCAGTCGAAGTGAGTGGATTTATACCATTTAATCCCAATGCCATCAGTTTTATCAGTGCTTCAACCTTCGGTTTGGGTAAATCGGGAAATATCAACCTGTCCACAGGAAAGCTGACCATTGCTGATGGGGGAACCGTAGGTGCTGCAACCTTTGGCATTGGTTCTGGAGGAGATATTAGCATCAATGCAACTAATTCTGTAGAAGTCATCGGTGCAGAACCCAGCTTTTTGAAGCCCAGCATTTTGGGAGTTTCAACTTTCAATGGTGGCAATGCTGGTAACTTGACTATCAATACACCCAAACTATTTGTGCGAGATGGCGGCAGGGTTGATGCTTCCACTGTTGCCACTGGCTCAGCCGGAAGTATTACAATTAACGCTCCCCAATCTGTAGAGGTAACTGGCACAATTGTGGGAACTTCTATTCCCTCTCAGATCAGTTCTGGAGCCAATATAGAAAGTGAAATCACCCGACAGTTGTTTAGACTACCGCCTGCACCCAGTGGTGCTTCTGGTGGTGTGACGATTAACACTAATCGATTAGTGGTCAAGGATGGAGCACAAGTAACCGCCCGCAACGAAGGCTCAGGCAATGCCGGAGACCTAAAGATTAATGCTCGTTCTACTTTTATCGATACTAAGGGTGGCATTTCAGCTGCAACCACATCTGGCGAAGGTGGCAACATTTTCTTGCGGACAAATTCTCTAGTGATGCGTGGTGGCAGTCAAATCTCTACAGAAACAGGCGGGACTGGCAATGGAGGTAACATTACAATTACTGGCAACAGCCCTGCTGATTATGTGGCTTTGCTAGAAGGTAGTAAAATCATCGCCAATGCCTTTCAGGGTAATGGCGGTAATATCAGTATTAATACTCAAGCTTTGTTTGTGTGCCCAGAATGCCAGATTAGTGCCAGTTCTCAGTTCGGCCTTGATGGTCAAGTAAAGATATTGACATTTGATACAAGTAGAAATCCAGAAGTTTTGGACTTATCGCCAGAAATTGCTAAACCCGAAGAAGTAGTAGCGCAAGCCTGTCCAGCACAAAAGAACCAGAGTCGGAGTCAGTTTATCATCTCTGGACGCGGAGGATTACCACCCCGCCCCAGCGAACCACTTAGCAGTAACACGTTGGCAAGTTTTGAGTCTACTTCTACTCAAGCAGAATCTTCAACAAATGCGATCGCCACAGCCAAAACCCATGTTTCCCAACTACCACCCCCAGCCCAAGGTTGGTATGTTAACCCTAATGGTACAGTCATCCTCACAGCAGATCCTCCTACAACTACCCCCTACGCTTCTGGCTTAAGTTCAACATCATGTCATACTGCTGTTAATTAACGATGATTTGGAAGCCAACGTAGAAATGCGATTAATTAGCGCATTGCCTCTATTTTTAATCTTTCTGTGCCATTTGATAACCCACATTCCGCAGGTGCGGAATGTGGGTTTTAGTCTCGACACGCCAGTATTCTGGGCTTTGGTGCGGCGCTTGGCGACAACACACCCTACGTCAACTTACATATAAATCAATACGGTTCAGTTAGCCTCAAAAGCCTTATTTGGTGTAGGTTGGGTAGAAGGTCGTGAAACCCAACAAAGTCGTGAAAATGTTGGGTTTCGTCCCTCAACCCAACCTACATTGATTCTTAACTGAAGCGTATTGACATATCAATATGGCGGGCAAATTGCCCGCCACACAGTAGTTTTAGAAAAGCTACTACGCAATAGTCAAATTAACTTTGACGATGACATCGTTGAAATCCATATCGCCACCGTTGGCTAAATCTTCAAAGCCAAAGGTGTTATTTCCTAATAGGCGAATATGGTCAACTTTATCAGAGTTAGCACCCAAGAACGGGAAGTAAATTGCTGGATCGTTATTGGCATTATTATCTAAAAATGCGTCAATTTTGCCATCAACAATAATAAATGGTACAAAGACAGAACCACCTTGAAAATTGCCGTTAAAAGTGGCTGTACCTTGGTTATCAACTGTTAAGTCAATGCCTCCAACTCTGCCACCAATAGCAGCTTGAGTATAACCAGCTTGTCCGGGTAGTAAATCTGCTTTACCGTCGCCATTGGTATCAATGCCACCTTTTTCATCAACTGCTTTAAAGAAACCAATATAGTTGTTGAATTTAGCTTCTCGATGCAGTTCAAAGCTAGCTTTGACTTGTTGGCTGACACTGCGTAAATCAATACATTCACCTTGAGACTGGCTTTGCTGACTTGTACCTAAAGATAAGGATTCATTTGTTGTTTGAATCTGGACAATCAAATCTTGGAAACTAGTAGTGCTACTACCAGAACCATCTTGCCAAGCCAGAGAAAAACTATTAGAGCCTAAGTCTGTAATTTTTTGGGTTGTACTACCAGAAAATAGTATATCTGTAATCGAATTCTTACCATTTTTCACACCATCAATGGTGCCGTTTTTTACTAAATAGAATCTGATATTCTCACCAGAACTAAATTCTAGTAAGCTCTTAATGCTGTTGATATTAAAACCATTGGGACGATTGGCGATCGCAGAGAAAATTACTTTAGAACGCGCTAAAGCGGCTTCAGCATAACCTGCTGCACCTGGCGCAATTCCGTTAATTCTCCCTTGATTATCGTCAACAACAAATACTCCCAGTTCGTTGACATATTTAGAACTGTAGCCTGTGAGATTGACTTTCAATCTGGCTTTATCACCCTCGCCTCTGATGGTGAAAACATCACCATCAGTAGTACACTCTAAAGATTTTTTATCGTCATCGATAATGGTTCCTTGGGCTGTACCTTGAGTAGAACTGACGATGGCTTGATTGGTGGGATTGCTTAAAGTTACGGTGAAAGTTTCATCTTTTTCTACCAAGGAGTCCTGTATTGTCTCAACTGTAAAGGTTTTCTGGGTTTCTCCTGCTTTAAAGGTGAGAGTTTCGGTTTTCGCTTTAAAGTCTGTATCACTGGCTGTATCCCCTGTTTTTTTCGATGTAGATACAGTAACGCTTTGCTCAAGTTGTGTACCTGCAAAGCGAGTCACAGTGAAAGCGATCGCATTTCCTTCTCCAGCTGAAGCATTAGTAATAGAGAAAATCGCTACGGATAAATCAAAGTCATCTGCAGTCAGAGTGTTGGCTTGGACATTTCTTAAAATGCCTAACTCTTTTAATCCGCCATTGATCGTGGCTTTAATGACCGTATCTGGGCCTGGTTGCCCATTTACTAAAATCTGCTCTATTTTTAAGTCTTGAAAACTCTTAACTTCGGGGATGGCAGTAATCTGGATTTTATCTTCACCCTTGGTAAAGTCGAAGACTTCTACAGGAACATCGGGAACACCTTGACTGGTCAGATAAAAGATATCATTGCCCGCACCGCCTGTAAATTGGCTACCTTTTTTGCCAGCAAATAGGGAATCATTACCATCGCCACCAAATAAGCGATCGCTAGCTAATCCCCCAATTAGGACATCATTCCCTGCACCACCTTCTAGGGTGTTATTACCAGAAATATTGGAAGCGGCTTCAGATGCGTCTAATGTGTCATTACCAACGCCTCCTCGGAGAACGTTAAGACTACCCTCAATGATCCACAGCTTATCGTCTCCAAGGGCACCCTCCAGTGTATTATTGTTGCCCTCCACGATAAACAGCTGATCGTTGTCATCTCCGCCATCCAGGCTATTTAAGCCTCCAATCCCAACAGCATATAAAGTGTCTTCGCCAGCACCACCTTTGAGAGTGTCTTTAGTGTTTCCATAAAGTTCATCGTTACCAGGCCCAGCATCCAGGGTATTACTCCCTTGTCCATCGGCAGCATCTAATGTGTCATTTCCTTCAAGGCCAAATACTTGGTCATTAATATTGCCAAATAACTCATCTGGATTGGCAGTACCGTTAATAATCATGATTATATTTTTACTTAGGTGTATTTTAGGAAAACAGGTTTATTTTATCACCTCTAGTTAGCTAATGTTGTCTCTCACTTAAACGCTATAATTCGCTAAAAAAGGATACATTAGCATACTTAGAAGTTCCATTATATATCCTGTGATAATTTGATAATTTAGGCTTGATATTGTGCAATTATGCAGCTAAAGCTTTTGCTAGATAGGATTTATGGGGTGTGAGTTAGTAATGTGTTGTATTCATAAAATTTAATTATTAATCGATGCAAAAGGTGAGTAACGGATACTCTCGCTTCTGGGTGATATTATTACAACTTAATTAATTTTTTTTGTAACAAATTTTAAGCTGTCAATGTAAAGTTATTTGCTGCCAGGGGGTTGAATGTCACTTCTGGGAATCAAGATAACTCAGTATTTTCTACTTTGTAGAAAGTATCAATAGCTGGCGGTGAAAGCGACATAACATTTAATAGTTCTAACTAAATGCTTTTATAACGAAATAAGAATATTAATGATATAGGCACTCCAAACAACGAAAACATCAGCCTTACCCGACGTTGATTGAGATGTTTACCGTTGCAGGCGATCGCAAAACCATCCGCAGTTATCAACAAGAACAGCAAATCACTGCAAGAGATAATTTGGGTATCTAATCTTTAAGAAAGGTTATCAAAAAGTTAAGCCAAGAAAATTCCAGTTTTGACAAACCGATAATCTCAAAAAGATTCAATCTACAGCATAGACCTGTTACATTACCTAAAAAATTAGCGTCAGTTAATTATTCCTTAACCTCTCATCTCTATCCAGCAATTATTGATAAGCAAATGTTGAAGTTTTTCATATTAAGATGAGGTTAATAAAACATAAAAATGCGAGGGAGTAGTATTCCCTCGCCTGAAAAACAGAAGTACAGCTTAGATAAATTCTAACTAATTTTTTCGCCGGATTTACAGATGCAAATTAAACCACACTAGCAGAGAAAACGAAGTTACTTGCTGTGAGGGTATTTGCTGTAGTTCCTAGTAAAGAAACTAATTCTGTGCTTCCTACTTTCACCAAAGTATCACTACCTTGTTGTAATAGCGTCAGGTCACTGAACTTACTGGCTTGTGTAATACCACCCAATCCAATCACATCAATTCCTGCGGTAAAGTCAGTAACGATGTTTTTGCTAGTAGGTAGACTACCATTAGCAATCCAAAATTGGTCAGCACCAGCGCCACCAGTCAAGCGGTTACCACCGCCAGCACCAGCAAATAACACATCATCGCCATCACCACCTACTAAGGTGTCCTTACCGGGTGACAAGGCAACTCTAAGCTATACGGGACAAAAGTTTGAGAAAATGGTGAGGATAAAAAATAGGGAGCAATTTTGTGGCTCCCCTGTAAAAATATGTTCCCTGTATCTTACCAAAAAACTTTGCGTGCCCATCTGAATGAAAGCCAGTACCTAACCATACAGCTTTTGTTGTTATTGATACAGGTTCATCGGCAAGTAAAACTTTCCATATTAGCCAGTGTGTTTCCACAACCGATTCAATATCAAAGTCGGAAAAGGAACTTGCAACGCTTTTTAGTATTGCCGCAGTTGAGCATCAAAACCTTATGGTTTCCCTTGATTAAATATTGGATAAGACTTGAGCAAACTGGAAGAAGAAGCAACAGAGAGTACCGTCGGCGATTAAAAAAACTCAAGCATAAAAAATTTGGGTATTGGCTCATTGCAATGGATAGAACAGAATGGAAAGGTCGCAATGTATTCATGGTGAGTATTATCTGGGGAACCCATGCTCTTCCCCTATATTGGGAGGTTTTAGCTCATGAAGGCAATAGCGATTTTAAAACCCAAAAACGTTTATTAAAACCAGTACTAAATCTATTTAAAAACTATCCAGTTCTAGTGTTGGGAGACCGAGAGTTTCATAGCCCTAAATTCGCTCATTGGCTGGAATCTAAGGGTGTATACTTTGCCCTACGTCAGAAAAAAGCTCTTCATTTCCAAGAGAAATTGAATGAGGAATATCAGGTTCTTAAAGCACTGGGATTCAAACCAGGAATGTCCAAATTTTATCAGGGTGTATTGTGCAATAAAGGTGACTCTTTAGGACCATTTAATATCGCCGTCTATTGGAAACGAAAATATCGTCATAAGGGACCAAAAGAACCCTGGTATATTTTGACCAATCTGCCCACTCTTCAACAAGCATTGGATGTCTATTGTTGTCGATGGGGAATCGAACAACTGTTCAAGGATTGCAAAACTGGGGGCTATAATTTAGAAGCAGCAAAAGTAAATGAGACTCGGTTTTTAGCCTTAGTATTATTAATTGCCATCGCCTATAGTTTGGCAACTCTCCAAGGACAGTGGCTGAAGAAATTAGGCATAGATGTTTACGCTGGACGTATTAAAGAACACAAAGATAAGACTCCTAGACAGAGTGAGTTCAACCTTGGAATATATGGGCAACGATGGAAATATGGGATGGAATTATGGGCCGATTGGGTGCTGAATCTGATTGCCCAAAAACCTCATAAACGCCTCTATTTTCAGCGAGGCTTTTATGCTCTGTCCCTCATACAACAAGCTTTGTAGCTAGGTTGTCACCCGTTAAGTAAGGTGTCATTGCTATTAGAGAAAAGTTTGTCATCGCCGGAACCACCATAGAGGCGGTTATTTTTACCGTTACTGGTAATAGTGTCGTTACCAGAACCACCAAACAGCAATTGACTAGAACCTTCCACCACTTTGAGGGTATCAGCACCAGCAGCACCAAACAGGTTATTAGTACCCTTGGCTTCTACTACTGTAATTTCATCGTTACCTGCACCGCCATTAGCATTAGTATTGCTAGCAGGGCCAGTCACACCCACAAAGACTTGATCATTACCATCGCCTGTTGATATTAAAGAATCACTACCTGCAAACACAGTATCATCACCATTTCCAGCAATGATTGTGTTGTTTTTGGTGGAATCTACCGTATCTGCGCCATCACCTGTAAATAAGATTTGTCCTGGTTTAGCAGTGATATTATCGCTGTTGCTAGAACCAAATTGAATATCTGGTGGTAGTCCCTGGAGTCCCACAGTGCGATCGCTAAATCCTGCGGCTGTAAAGTACTGAGTATTACCTACATTTTGATAATTCAGGATTGTTTTTTGACCGTTACTAGCAGCATCAGAAACTGAAGTTCCTTTAGTATAGGCAACTGTATCAGGCCCGCCTACCAATGCTTCTGTAATTGCGCGTCCTTTTAAATCGCCAATGCTAGGAATGTTGAACCCCAGAATTTTAGCTAGTGTAGGTGCAACATCAGCATTACTCACAGGCGTAGAGTCTACATAACCAGCTTTGAAGTCAGGGCCAATCGCTTCCATATTATTGAAAGTATCACCGCGACCAAAACTACCATGCATCCCTTGTCCTTGCTGGAGAGTAGTGTCAGCAACTTCTACTTGCGCTTGAGGATCGTTAGGATTATTCGGGTTGGTGCTAAAGGTTTTGAAGTTAATGACAATCGAAGGAGTAGGAAGTTCTGAAGTCCCTACTAGTCCAATCGTGCTGAGTTTTAGCGCTCCAGGAATATCACCAAAAGTATCATCAGTAAAGATGCCACTGATATAATCTTTTTGTGCCAAGAATGAAACAATCTTAGCTACTAAGGCCTTATCTTTGCTGGGAACATAAAGCAAATCAGAGCCACCGTTTGCAGCAACTACGACTTGAGTATTAGGGTCAATTACGCCATTGACAACCTTACCGTTACCACCAATCACACCATTGCCACTGAGAGGGTTTTGACCTGCGGTTGGATCAACTACGGCGTACTGAATATTATTGATATTGCTAGTAGTAACGGGGGCTGTGGGTTTATTGGGATCGTAGAGAGTTGCGCCAAGGTCATGGGCGAGGTCGATCGCGACAAAACCAGGGGGTAAAAATCCAGCGTGAACAGTCGGAGTTTTCGCACCAGTAGTAGCATCTACTGTGTAATAGCTCAAAGACGCAGCATAGCTAGTTGTGTTGATGTAGGTTGGTGTACCGGCGGCATCAAATTTCACCCCTACAGCCTGCTTACTGATTGTAGAAAACCCGTGATCAGCCGTCACAAAAATATCTGTGTTTTCGTAGAGTGTATGACCAGGATTTGCCGGGTCTGGTGTCGCCTTCAAATAATCAATAATCTGCTTTAAATTGGCATCAGCATCTTGAATACCCTTCTTGGAAGTAGGGCCATTGATACCAATGGTGAGGGAGTTGTTACCAGGATCAGCAGGATTGAAGGCATCACCATTGTTGTGTTGAGTACCATCAGGATCTCTAGACCAATAAACTAGGGCAAATCCTGGGGAATTTTTGCTAGCAATGTCAGACACAAACTGAGGTAGGACAGCTTTGGTAGTAGCGTCCGCAAAGTATTGCTGTTGTTGAGCATTAGGGTTCAGCGTTCCGGCTGTTGTTAAGTTCCCCGCAGGCTGATTACTTCTGATGCTACCGATAGTAGTGGCTACAGTGGTTGTACCGGGGACATTTTGACCGATTAAACCCGCATTATTCAGATCAGTTGCGATCGCTTGGCTCAATGGAATTGCACTTTGTGAACCAACACTGTTAACAGGAGGATTTGTAGCGTTGGCAATGCTGTTGATATACGTGCTGTCATCGATGATTACAGTCTCAGGGGTAATATTCGGAGTTGTAGTGCCACCAGTACGGCTATCTTGAGTAACATCTTGAATTGCTACTGGCCCCAGCTTACCAATCGCTGCTGTAGAATACCCACTAGCACGCGCATAAGCTAGAAGTGATTCTTCTGTGAGGAAGTTATTTTTGCTGAAACTGGTATCTGGATCGGCAAGATTAGAATTGGCATTGAGATCAGCCAGGATCGGATCGTTTTCAATAAATGGTGTAACACTACCATTGGAGTTAATTACGGGATAACCAGTATATACAGTGTTACTGAAATCACCTGTATCACCGAGGTAATGTCCAGTTGCGATCGCAGAAGCATTCGGAGTTGTAAACGTAGGGAATAGGGAATGACTGTTAGTAAAATTAACTCCCTGCTGACGGATGCTATATAAAGTTGGTGTATCAATAGGGTTTACAGAACCATTTCGCAAACCATCAGCAACATAAATAATGACGTTTCTACTGCTGCTGTTTGTATCAGCCATGCCTCATACTCCTTAAGTATTTATTTCTGCAATTCATCAGGAGATTGGGTAGCTAACTATAGTCCTAGTGAGGTGACATAGTAAATTTAATTGCTAACATCAGCTAGCAATATTTTGTGTCTATTTTTCCATCAAATTAGGGTAATAGCCAGATATAAATGCAGATTTTTGACCTTTATATCCCTGTTTGTTCAGAATTTTAGTAACACACCTTGATAGGACTAAGTTATTAATTACTCCTAATTCCCGATGTCAAATTTCAACTTTTTGACTAGATATCCAGACTTAAGTAGTAATTGGCGACAAAATGCTTTCAATCCACATTCAAGGCTTTTCCAGAAATAATCAATTTGGTTAAAGAATCTGTACAGCACATATTCACAGACAGGGTAAAATGCCCATCCTTGAAGAAAAATTGGAATATGATTTTTCTGGAATCTTCTAAATTAATGTGGACAAATAATATGGTGTAATTTTGGTTACTAAATACCAAAAATAATAGCTCAAAGTTTAAGAAAGGTTATCAACAAGTTAACGTTAACAATTTCTTGAAGTTTTTTGAAGATAAAGATGAGATGAATAAAATAGAAAATGGCGAGGAAGTAGTATTCCCTCGCCTGAAAAAGAATTACAGCTTAGATAACTGCTAATTAATTTTTTCGCCAGATTTACAGATGCAAATTAAACCACACTAGCAGAAAAAACGAAGTTACTTACTGTGAGAGTATTTGCTGTAGTTCCTAGTAAAGAAACTAATTCTGTGCTTCCTATTTTTACCAAAGTATCACTACCTTGTTGTAATAGGGTTAAGTCACTGAACTTACTAGC
Organism: Nostoc carneum NIES-2107; assembly: GCA_002368155.1. GTDB lineage: Bacteria > Cyanobacteriota > Cyanobacteriia > Cyanobacteriales > Nostocaceae > Aulosira > Aulosira carnea. The sequence continues at coordinate 2,700,703 of AP018180.1, read as the reverse complement.
TTGTGTAATACCACCCAATCCAATCACATCAATTCCTGCGGTAAAGTCAGTAACGATGTTTTTGCTAGTAGGGAGACTACCATTAGCAATCCAGAATTGATCAGCACCAGCGCCACCAGTCAAGCGGTTACCACCACCAGCACCAGCAAATAACACATCATCACCATCGCCACCCACTATGGTGTCGTTGGTATTAGAGAAAAGTTTGTCATCGCCGGAACCACCATAGAGGCGGTTATTTTTACCGTTACTGGTGATGGTGTCGTTACCAGAACCACCAAACAGCAATTGACTAGAACCTTCCACCACTTTGAGGGTATCAGCACCAGCAGCACCAAACAGGTTATTAGTACCCTTGGCTTCTACTACTGTAATTTCATCGTTACCTGCACCGCCATTAGCATTAGTATTGCTAGCAGGGCCAGTGACACCGACAAAAACCTGGTCGTCACCATCTCCAGTAGAGATAGAAGCGTCGCTACCAGTAAAGACAATGTCATCACCATTTCCAGTAAAGATTTTATTATCTTTGTTGGCAGTGACAATATCCGCGCCATCACCTGTGAATAAGGTTTGATTCGGTTGGGTGGTAATCTCATCGCTGTTGCTAGAACCAAACTTAATTTCTTCAGCTTTAGGCTGACCAACACCAGGAGCCAAATTAAGCGGCTTATCCAATTTCAGCAGCAGAATTTCGTTGTTGTCAATGATGGGATTTTTGGGATCGTTCCCAGGACGACCTGTAGAGAAGGGATAGTTGTTGTCGTTAGCTACCAAAATGGTATTTTTGTCAATCACTAAGACATCTTCAATAGTTTGGAATGGGAAGTCAAAGGTTTTTTTACCATCTCCATTCAGGTCGTTGGGGTCTTGGATATTTAACAGGTCTGCAACTTCTACTTTTTCGACATAGCCTTGAGCATCAGTTTTAGACAAGTCTACTTTATAGATCCGCTTGAATTTAGCTGCTGCTCCCTGGTTATTATCCCGCTCAATGACCAGGTATTCATTGTCATTAATAACTGTGAAATCCCCGATCGCATTTGCTGGATTATTCAGTTTGTAGTAAAGTTCTTTACCTGTGTACTTGCGGCTAGCAATGTCAAATTCGTTAATCCGCAAAGCACCAGTCGGATCGCCCTGAACTGTTCCCTCTAACAGCATATAGAGCTTGGTTTGGCTGGCGTTGATTGTACCGCCTTCAAAGCCTTTAGAGCCGCCTAAGTTAGCAAAAGCTTTTCCTGAGAGAACATCAGGATTTTGGGGAGAGCGTACTAAATTATTCTGAGGATCGTTCAATAGATCTCTGACTTTATCCCCTGTAATTGGGAAGTCTGTAAAGAAAGCATCAACACCTAGTTGAATGAACTGTTGAAACTCTAGTTCAGGATTACCTTTGTAATCTGCTGCTAGATACTGACTTTCATTGCGGAAGGTATAAGGGTGAACTTGTAACCCTGCTTTATGAGCGTCTTGTACTAAGGTTGTAGGTGGTAAAGTGGTTTTGTCAGCATCATTGACTACTCCATCTTTGTTGACATCATCAGCCTTACCATCACCATTAGCATCAGTACCTTTGACGCTAACAATCATGCGCTTCCAGGGGCCAATCCCATCAGCATATTTAGCTATTTCCGCCAAGCCTTCGGGGGTTCGCAAATCGCCATAGGTGCGTTTGTCTCCACTAACTTTCAAGTCGTAAGGCTGACTTTCAATCAGCTTACCGTTGATATCAATATCACTAGCATCAAGTAGCTGTACAAGTGGGATATCTACCCCAGCTTTAGGCATGATGACATCATGCAGTTCTTTGAGGTTGCCAACTTCAAAAGACTGGATGAAAATGCGGTTAGGATCGGTAAAGTTATTTGCCTTCAAAGTATCGATGAGTATCTGACCCAAATTCCGGTTAATTTTGGTGTCAGTGCCTACATAGGTAGCTTCTTGGGCAGTGTAAGTTGGATGTTTGGTTTCTGGATAGATGCCAATTTTTTTACCTGTCTTAGCTTCTACATCCTTGACGAGGTCAATTATTTCTTTGAGGGTAGGAATCTCAAATTGACCGTTGTAGGATTGATCGCGGAAAGATAGACGCTCTATTGCTTTTAATTCTTTGATTTCAGCTAAAGTGAAATCTTCCGCAAACCAACCTGTAATTTTGGTTCCATCTAGGGTGACTGTTTTCTTGCGATCAGCAAATTTAGCGATCGCAGCTACATTGGTAGTGGTATTGCTAGTGTTGATTGTGCCGTCAGCGTTCAAAATTGCTAAAGCTGGCTCATGACGAGCAATTAGCACACCATCTTTAGTTACTACTAAGTCAGGCTCAATAAAGTCTGCACCTTGCTCAATAGCTAGTTTATATGACTCCAGGGTATGCTCTGGACGGAAACCGCTTGCACCTCTATGGCCTAGAACTTTCGGTGCTTTACCATCTAAAGTTTTGAATTCGTCGGGTGTCGCAATGGGAGCTTCTAATAACTTACCAGTGCGATCAAAATGTAGCAGGTAGGGGCCAAACTCATCACCAATCCAGAAGCTACCATCTTGATCAACAATCAATGACTCGACATCAAAGTCTGCACCAGTTAACAATCTTTCTGTAGTTCCTTCATTAGTAATTTTGAAAGGAACTTTTTTATCTGGGTCAGAAAGTTGGATGAAGTCTAAAACCTTGACGCTACCATCGCCATTTTCCGCTCCCTTAAAATTCGGGTCTAAACGTTGGATACGTAGCAGAAAATCTGCACTGTTATCTTTAGCGCCGTAACCATTGTCTGAGAGGAAGTAGAAAGAGTTATTGTTAGCGAATTGTACGCCACTCAAACCTTGTACTGGTTGTCCAGGGAAAGGCCCAGTTCTCCCATTGGCAGAAATTCCCTTACCAGAAGCCGGGCCTTCCGCGAAGGTATCAGCAGGAAGAGAAGCAAATCCAACTAACTCAACTTTAGGAACAGCATTAGGAGCAATCAGGAAAGCTAGTTGACCGCCTTCTACCAGGTTATCTTCACGCTCAATCTTGCCATTTTTATTGGTATCGACACCAGGAACATTAATAATTGCACCATCCCGAAGGCTGTGCGCTTGCACATCAAAAAGTAGTAGTTCGCCAGGATCGTAGTCAAACAGTGCAGAAACATCAAGGATACCAGAAGATTCCCAGTTACCCAGATCTGTGGGGCTAGAGTCGGTTTGACCGGAGGGTACAGCAGTACGATCAATTTGTGCGACACGGGTTGCAGTTGCGGCTGGGTTAGTAGCTGCAGGGTCAATACGCCAGATGGAGGCTTCTTGTTTTGAAGTTGCACCAAATAAGTCTGCACCAATGGCGCGGTCTTCTTGAATATAAATTTTGCCATTATCAGCCCAATCTAGGTTGTCGGGGCTACGCAAACCGAAATCTTTGTTACCTACATCATTTCCGTCATAGAGGATGTCGATTTTAGCTGTGATTTGGTTGCTACCGAAATCAACATCAACTTTGTAGGTTGTACCCCAGGTATCAGCATCATTAAATAAACCAGTACGACCAGTAGAAGCCAATACAGCTTGAGTACCATCAGCCGGGTTGGTGGCGACATCTTCCGGACGAGAGAATAAGAAGGCTTTGACTTCCTTAGCCAGTGCATCTTGTTGTGCTTGGGTAGCAAAACCTTGAGCATCATAACCCAGTTCATTCTGGATGCTGGTATCTGCATCTGCACCATCTTTGGCGGTATTTGCTAAGTCAGGACGGTAGTAGTCAATCTCCACAAACTTACCAGCGCGACTTTTTCCACTACCTTGAAAGTCTCTTGGATCTGCTTCAATGGGGTCAGAAGCATCGGTGGGATCGTCAGCTACCCAAACGTAAAGCTTACCTTGAGCCAGTCCATTGCGATCCAGAAAACTACCGTCACCCTTAGCATTTTTATCGCCAACATACAGAATTAAGGGAGCCGGGCCGCGATCGTCACCAACTAATAAAGCCACTTTATCAGTGCGGCCTGTGTTCAGCTCGGTGACATTTTCCCAAGCCGCCCGACCCATCCAAGGTACAGCCCAGAGTTTATTAGTAGCAGTATCTAGGGCAAACTGGGTACCACCATCGGTTTCTTCGCCAGTAAAATAAATGCGATCGCTAAATCCCAAACCAGCGCCAAACTGATTAGCTTCTACCAATTGTGCGGAACAAAAGCGGTTCAGACCTGCAAATTCTAACTCAGCAGCTTTCTCTACAACTTTCCCGGCGCGGTTGTAAATTGTGTCAAAAGCTAAACCAGAATCCACTATTTGCAGAGTGCGCTTATCAATATCAAAATAGCTAATGCGCGCACCAGGTAGAGAAGCGCCACTTTTGAGGGTATAAGCATAGCCCACATTGTTAGCTACTTCGTGGTTAACCAGTACTCTAACGGTGCTGTCATTAAGTTTATAAGCACCTGCACCATCAAGAATTCCCGGAGGAGCATAACCATCTATGGTTTCACCAACAGTAAAGATGGGGTTAACAGTATAACCACCCAAACCCTTCACTTGAGCAGGTTGAGTTGTATCGAATTGTGTATCAGCCATGAAGAACCTCAATTTATGATTGCAAAATTTACCGATTAAATAAGTAATATCTAGAAAAGGTTGATGCACCCTTTCTCCTATCGGTAAAATCGTTTAATTCCGCACAAACAAACTGGCTAACCTTATTCATATTCAAGCTGCTGAATTGAATATTTTTTAGAGCCAAAGCTAATAGTTTTTGATTTCAAAGATGTCATTTATTGAACGTAGCGCTTAACTCTAAAACCTTAACTATCAAAGTCACCATAATTGAGATATCACTAAACTAATTACGTGCAAAAATTTGTGCTGATATAGGCAATGCATCTATCACAAAAGCATTGACTATCATGAATCTTGATGACTGCCCTATCGCTAATCATATTGTCTGTGCAAGATTAAGAGAAATATAAGTTAGATAAAACAAATAGTTAAAATATACCCAACTCAACTAGTCTGAACAATATATTCACTGACTGGTTAAGAAAACAATAAGGATGAGCGACTAAAAGATTAAGCTAAGACAAAAGCCGTAATAAGTTTCGCCAGGCAAGGATTTAGTTGCAGAAAAATTTGCTTCAATATTACAGTTCAGTATCTAAACCTGTTTAATTAAAATTCGCATTGCTGAATTTAGGGATAATTATGGTGTTATGCATCTTACCTGCCTGATAAATACAAATCGCTAGCAAGATGCTCATCCTAAAAAACTATTCAGGACTTACGCAAGCAAAATTTGTCATTGCGACCGGAACTTAGTGTAGGGAAGTAATGACATAATTCCGTGACTTTTGCTAAGTCCTACTATTAAAATAATGCCCAATTTATGGAACTGTCTTTAATTACGGCTGATTTTAAATATAGCAATCAAGACAAGGGCAATTACTAAAGCTAAAGCCACATTTCTAAGTAGAGGATTATTCCAGTGCTTGATGGCGATCGCTAAGATTGCCCATACCGTGACTCCAGTATAAGCAATGTCTTGGCGTTGGATGACGATAACTACAGCAATTGTAGTTGCTATGAACAACAAAATCGCAGTCCAAATTTCCCCAGAAACACCCCAACCATTCCAACCTTGAAAATATAAAGCACAGGCAACATTAACAATAGTTGCTACACTAATCCAACTGAGATAAATGCTAATAGGTCGGTAGATAAACCACTTTTTTTGTCTAGGTGCAAGTTGGTTACCAATATCTAATCGCAGATATATCACAATTAGAGGTAGCAAGATTAACAACATTGCTACAACAGAAAAGACAAACAGCCTAGACAGGAATAGGTATACCCAGATACTTTGAGCAATAGAGGCAATAACTAAGAAATATCCTGTATTGCGTAAATCAGAATCATGTTTCTGGCTAGGTAGAAATTGGTAAATGCCAAAAGCAAATAAACCAAGGTAAATCAATCCCCAAATAGCAAATGCATAGTTAGCAGGGATAATCATGACATTTTTGAACAAAGTATTGGAAATTTGCCCAATACTCAGCCCATTTAGCGGAAAAATATTTGATAATACGTTCACTACAAAAGCGCCAATAATTGCAACTAGGGTGACAATCTGGCGGAGAAAATCGCGGTTATTGTCTTGATCTGACTGCTGCATGGGATGGTGGGATAACTGGGAATCTGCTGTGTTTTTAGCTTACACAACTTCCAACTTGGGTTATCAATCAAAATATTCTGCTTGCAGAAGTTGGGAAAAGGTCTTCGCCTAGCGTCTCCGCAGGAGAAGGGTCAATGGGGAAAGGTTTTGTATTCTTTCCTTTGGCTTTAACCACCTCCCACCTCTTAATCCTGCTGTTTCTTCTGCTGCTCTATCCACTGTAAAACCCTATTCCAAGCCCACCAAGGGTCTGAATCTTGGGCTTGAAGCTGACCTTTAGCACTATTCAAGTAGCCAATATGTCCACCGTAGCGGGTGAGCATCAAATTTATCATTGAATTGTTAGCACAAGCCGCTTCTAAATCAGGAATAATTTCTGGGTCAAAAAATGGGTCATCAGCCGCATAGAGTATCAATGTGGGTTTTGAGAGATGTGGTAGAAATTGCAAAGGACTGCTGGCTTGATAATACGCTTCCACAGAAGAAAAACCTAATTTTTCAATTACCAGTTCTCGATCAAAATTCCAGATACTCTTTGCCCGTTTAATCGCTGCTGGATCGAGGCTACCAGGATGAGCATCATGGATCTGCCATGCCAGTTGTTCTAATTTTCGGGCTATATTCGCCTCTAAATACCTGCCAAAGGGATATTGAACTAAATAAGCTAGCGATCGCACAGAATCCAAATTTGGGCAAATAACCGCACCACCGCCAATATCGCTGGCTGTGATTCCTAAATCTTCATCGCTACTAGTTAGCTCCATAGCAGCTTTTAAACCCCACAGTGCCAATTGTCCCCCTAAGGAAAACCCCACAAACCAAAATTTCTTGGGACATCCCATTGCTGCAGCAGCTGCAGCGAGACGGACAAAATCTTCTCCCTCATACAAGCCATCGGACATCAAAGTCGGTGACAAATCAGCTGTCTTACCATGAGCACGCCAATCAAATAACACCACAGCATACCCTTCGGCGTAAGCTTTACATCCTAAAATTCTTAAAAACCATTGCGTACCTAACTCTCCTGTAATACCATAAGTGCCAATAATCGTACTATGAGCATTTTTTGGTATCGCTACCCAACAAAAAATTGGTACACCTTGCCCACCAGCTAAAACTGTTTTATGATATTGCGGCTCAGGATTTTTAATTGTACTTTCCCAATAACGACTTCCCCACAAAGCGGTGTATACAGTCATTGCTATACCATTTTGTAGGAACCAAGGCGGATTGTAGGGAGCGTAACACATCATATAGAGTATTTCGTGTACATTGAGGGGGATTTCTTCAGCTTGTTTATCTTAAGATTTATGTTAGATTTCAAATCTTTTTTATAATCAATACAGAAATCTTTGTATCTACCAAAGGTTCTTATTTATCCTTAATAAGTAGTAATAATTTTTTAAGAATGCCGAGGATTCTTGTCATAGACGATGACCCAGCAATTTCAGAACTCGTTGCCGTCAACTTGGAAATGGCTGGCTACGATGTTAGTCAAGCGGAAGACGGGATAAAAGGTCAAGCGCTAGCTCTCCAGCTACAACCAGACTTGATCATGCTCGATTTGATGTTGCCCCGGGTAGATGGATTTACTGTTTGCCAACGGCTGCGTCGGGACGAGCGCACCGCTGAAATTCCCGTGTTGATGTTGACGGCTTTAAGCCAAACACAAGATAAGGTAGAAGGCTTCAATGCTGGAGCTGACGACTACCTTACCAAGCCCTTTGAAGTGGAAGAAATGCTGGCACGAGTGCGAGCGCTTTTGCGGCGCACTGATCGTATTCCTCAAGCAGCAAAGCACAGTGAAATTCTGAATTATGGCCCGCTTACCCTCGTTCCCGAAAGATTTGAGGCCATATGGTTTCATGAGACAGTCAAACTGACTCACTTGGAATTTGAGTTACTTCATTGCTTGCTCCAGCGCCACGGACAGACAGTTTCTCCTAGCGAAATCCTGCGGGAAGTTTGGGGCTACGATCCAGACGATGACATTGAGACCATTCGAGTTCATATTCGCCACTTAAGAACCAAACTCGAACCAGATCCTCGTCATCCCCGCTATATCAAGACAGTATACGGAGCAGGATATTGTCTGGAATTACCTAGCGTACCTTCATCCGCTGAAGGAGCTTCAACATCAGTGGTTGAATAACCTACCCACACCTACCCACTGGGTCAGGTGTGGTTTTTTTATTGCCCTCAACATTCTTATACCAATTCAAATAATATTTGCGACAGATAAATTCTTTGTAAGGGCACGGCATCCGCAATCTTTTGGCATATCAAATATCTTATTGGTGCCGTGCCCCTACAATCTGTCGCTTTCTTTTTCAAATTGGTATTACCTATCGCCCTGATAAACTGTTAACAAATGGGGAATATGATCGTAGCCATCTACACCGATAATGGCGATAATTTTGGGACGGTGTTGTTGTAAGAAATTTTGGAAAGCTTCTATTCCTATTTGTCCTTGTAAAATTGTCAGTAATCCGGCTGGTTGTCGCCATTCACGGGAGGCAATTTGCTCTAGCAGATACATTCCTAAACCGCCAGTGTAAATTGCTTTTTCGTAATTTTGCAGTTGATAATAGGCTTCAGCTAAATAAGCTAAATTGCGTCCTTGCAAATATAAATCACCAGATATCTGCGCTGTTTTAAAGCCTTCTTCTAAATATTTAATCGCATCCTGTTGTTGCCCAATCACGAGATAGGCAATTCCTAAGCTACTGAAACACAAAGCTTTACTTTGAATATCACCTAATTGTTCTGATAACTTTAAGCCTTGTTGTAAATAGTTAATTGCCATTTCGTAGGTTTCTGGCTCTACTTGCTCTAATTCTTGGGCGTGCATAACTTCGCTGTAGCCTAAGTTAATTAGGGCGTTGGCTTCCCCTGTGCGATCGCCTGCTTGGCGGCTGAGAATTAATGCGCGTTGGCTGTTGTTAATCGCTTCTACATAATCTTGTTCTTGGACATAGGTACGGCTGAGGTGATTGAGATTGGCAATTTCACAGGGGCGATCGCCTGCATTTCTGGCTATTTCTAATGCTTGTTGATGGAAGTCAATTGCGCGTCCGTATTGTCCTAAAGCTCGTTGTGAATAACCTAAAAGTGTCAAAATCCGCGCCTTTTCTTGGGTTTTTTCTACTTGGCGCAGGGGTTCATCGAGATAATCTAAAGCATCCCGTAAATAATTACCGGAAAATGAAGCGAAAATTCCGCCGTAAAGGGGAAAATAAGGACGCACCGCAAAGTTACGCAGAATTTGTAGCATCATTTGGGATGCAGCATTGCTGTAGACAGTGGCTACATTTTGGAAACCACTGGCTAACTGACTCCACAGCACCGCAAACGTCAAGTAGGTGGAAATTGATAACTTTGACCCAGCTTGGATATTGTAAGGTTGTTGGTCAAACCAGTTAACTAAACCCCGTTGCAAATATTGCAGAATAAATGCCATTTCTACCCAATCACCCAGGGTAATACTGCGCTGTTGTGCGGCAAATTCAATGGCAGATTGTTCCAATGCTAAGGTACGCAGTAATGCTTGGGGTAATGGGCTAGTAACCTGCTTTGCCCAAGTTGCCCAAGGGCCGCTTTCTCCGGCTACACCACCAAACCCTAGTGCTTGATTTTGCTCGTACATCCAGCTAACTAAGTGTTCTTGCAATCTTTGCCAAGCAGCTAAACCCCGGTTCATGCCTTGGGATATTTGCTGTAAATCTGAATCTGCTTGAGCAAATTGCTGTAAAGATTTTGACAATTGCTGTAGCTGTTGGGAATTCAGGGGATATTTTTGATTAGGGTCAGTAAACCTCAGAAATGTTGCTAGACGTTCCTCAGCCTCAGCTGTAGTAATTTCTCTGACCGCAGAGACGATCGCTTCTGTAGCTTTGTTGTGTTCTTGCCATCTCAGCCATTGACTGTGAATGGTTTTCATGGCTCTTAAAGAACGAGTAGCCTTAGCTTTTTTCAGTTCATCCTTTTCCCCGTCTACCTGGCTTTGAATCGCACCCAAGCGATCGCTCAACACTAATTCAAACACTTCCCCCGTACCAGGATTCACCCCTTTAAGCAGCATTTGATACACCTGCTCCACAGAGCTAATCTTGCCCTTAAGGGTAGTGTCCACAATTTCATCAATTAAAGCCAGGTAGCGATCGCGTAAAGGTAGAGAGTCTGACACTTTAGCTACTAGAATGTACGTCAACTACATTTTACATGGGGCATGGGGCATGGGGCATGGGGCATGAGTAATGAGTAATGAGTAATGAGTAATAGGAATTTTCTCCTTATCCCCAGTCCCCAGTCCCCAGTCCCAAATCCCTCACATCCTCCCCGTTAAATTTGCAATCACAGCGACTAATTCAGCGGGATTGACGGGTTTGGGAATATGGAGTTGAAAGCCGGCTAATAAGGCTTGTGTGCGGTCTTCTGACCTGGCGTAGGCTGTGAGTGCAACGGCGGGTATTCTTCCTCCTTGTTGTGGGGGTAGGCTTCGGAGTTGGCGAATTAAGACATAGCCGTCTTCTTTTGGCATTCCAATATCACTCACCAGGACATCAGGGGAGAATTGTGGCACAGCAGCTAAAGCTTCAGCAGCGGATGCAGCTGTCATGACTTGGGCACCATAGGGTGATAAAACTGTGGTGAGTAATTGTCTCGCATCTGGTTCATCATCGACGACTAGCACGCGTACACCATTTAGGGTTTGTGGTTCATTGGGGCGATCGCTGTTAATGAGGGGTTCGTGCTGGGGTGAGGTGGTATGATTTACAGCAACTGCTCTCATTGGTAAATTGACAATGAAAGTTGCACCTTTACCAATGCCTGGACTTTCCGCCGATACTGTACCACCGTGCAATTCTACCAGATGACGGACAATCGCTAGCCCTAATCCCAATCCGCCATGCGATCGCGTGCTGGAACTGTCGGCTTGGCGAAAGCGGTCAAATACGAATGGTAGGAATTCTGGGGGAATACCGCTACCGTTATCGGTGACGCGAATTTGCACGCGAGAATTAATCCGTTGTAGCTGTACCTCAACTTTGCCACCTTTGGGTGTAAATTTGACGGCATTGGAGAGTAAATTCCAGATAATTTGTTGTAAGCGGTTAGCATCAGCGATGACAATGCCGATATCTGGGTCAAATCTGCATTCGATGCGAATTTCTTTAGCATCGGCGGCGGGATGTACTGTCTCGATGGCGGTTTCGACAACTGGGACTAGTTCTACTTGCTGAAGATTTAAGGAGAGTTTACCTTGGATAATCCGAGAGACATCTAAGACATCTTCAATCAGTTGCGCTAGGGATCTGGTATTGCGGTCAATTGTGTCTAAGGCGCGAGCTGTGGTATTTTCATCAAACTTGCGGCTTTTTAGTAGTTGCGTCCAACCTAGCATGGCGTTGAGAGGGGTACGCAGTTCGTGAGAAAGTGTCCCTAAAAATTCATCTTTCATACGGTTGGCTGCTTCGGCTTCGGCTAGCAGTCGTTCCCGTTCTTGCTCTGAGAGTTTGCGGTCGGTAATATCAATCATGAAGCCATGTAATATCTGCGGTTGACCTTCTTCCCGCAACACATTCACAATGTCATATATCCAAACAATTCTGCTATCTGCTGCCAACATTCTATATTCAAATTCATAATTATCTAATGTCAGAGATGATTCTATACAATACTGTACTGCCCATTCTTGATCGTCTGGGTGAATATGTTCTTGCCAAAAATTATCCGCGTACCAATCTATGGCAGGATAACCAAGAATTTCTTCACTTTGCGGACCAACATAAGTAAAATTTCCCGTTTGAGCATTAGCTTGCCAAGGAATTACTCGCGCTTTTTCTGTGAGTTTGCGGAAGCGTTCTTCACTTTGTTGTAAAGCTTTTTGGGCTTGTTTACTTTCAGTAATATCGCTAATTAAGGCAACAAAGCCTTCTACTGTTCCATCGGGGCTAAATTGGGGAACATAGTCACCCTGAATATAACGACTGCTACCATCTGGGGGACTAATTTCTACTTCGTAGGTTACTGTTTCTCCTGATAATACTGTTTCGATATAAGGGCGAATTGTCTTGTAAGTAGCTTCGCCTACTACTTCTTTGATATGTTTTCCGTGGAGTTCTGAGCTTGATACTCCATACCATTCTGCATATTTTTGATTATTAAAGCGGTAGTGTTGTTGATTATCAATATAAGAAATAAATACAGGGACAGCATTAGTAATTAAGCGTAATTGTTCTTCTTTTTGGCGTAATATTGCTTCTATTTGTTTAGGAATAGTTAAATCTAAATAAAAGGTAATAATTTCTTCCGGTTCGCTCTCTGATGCTTGGATTAAGGCACTACCAATGAGAATAGGAACACGAGTACCATCTTTGCGAATAAATTCCTTTTCAAAAGGAGTCGCTACTCCATTATTTCTCAGTTCTGTAATTGCTTGGTTATCTAAAGATAGATATTCTGCAGGTGTAATTTTATTGGGGTGAATTGTACCTGCAACCATATCTTCTATGGTGTAACCTAGCATTCTCAGAAAATATTCGTTAGCGTATTTGATGTTTCCCTCAAAGTCGCTGCAAGCAACACCAAAAATATTCGATTCTACTAACCGCCGAAAGCGCTTTTCGCTTTCTAGGAGTGCAGCTTGCGATACTCCCAAAGCTGCGGCTGATGTTTCGGCTGCATTACGCGCCCGATTGAGCGATCGCGTAATGCCAAATAAAATAAAACTAATGACTACACCCGTAAAGCCAATATAAGGCACTAAATTTCTGGAAGATAATACATCCATCTCTGGCTGAGACTGGAAAACTATCGTCCAATTACGTCCAGCAATTTTGATTATGTGATTGGTTTGAAATTGCGGGTGATAAGAGGAATTTTTACCCGTAGAGTTACTTTTAGAGGTGTGTAATAAATTGCTTGACTTAATTTCTGTACCATCATAAATGTCAAAATTGACTAGAGGCTTTTCTCCGCCAAAAATTCCTTGTAGTAAATCATCAGCACGGTAGGGGCTGTAAACAAAGCCGAGTAAATTTGCTCGGCGCTCACCAATTGTCTTGGGTATAATTCCTTGACGGTAAACTGGAATGTAAATTAAAAAGCCAGCTTGCTTGTGCTGATCGATTTCCTGTATTAACGTCACCTTACCAGATGCTGCGGCTGTGCCACCATCTCGAGCGCTTTCCATCGCTGCACGTCGCACGGCTTCGGTATACATATCGTAACCAATGGCGGCTTGATTGCGTCTATCCAAGGGTTCTAAGTAAATAATCGAGTGATACTCATTACGCTGATATTTTGGCCGCAGGTTAAAGTTCTTCACTCCCTGCTTTTGCATATCGCTGAGTAATCCAGGTAATTCCTCTGCACTGACTCGCTTGGAAAATCCAATTCCCTGAATTCCCGGATAACGTTCTTTTAAGTTCAATCTTTCCACAAAAGCGCGAAATTCCGCCAGGCTGACTTGTTCATTCGCGGCAAATAAGGCGCTACCTGCACGCAGCAAGGTGATATAAGTATCTAAACGACTTTGAATATTGTCTTGAGTGCGAGTAACTGCATTTTGAAACCGCAACTTATCTTGAGTCGCCGCTGTAATTTCTAGTAAGCCTGTTGCTCCCGCAGTTAGTAGCAGCGTTCCTAGTAAAACTACATAAGAAGTCCAAGCCGGAAGCTGATTTGCGGATTTCCATGATAAGTGCGATCGCATAGGAAAAATTTACTGATAAAAATTACATAGAGCAGCTAAAATTAAAATAGAAAAAACACTCTTCTTTAAATCGTGAAATTCAAAAAGCAAAGAATAAGCAAATGATTTTTAGCACAATGCTGGAGAAAAGTTTCATCCTCAAATAAATATACTTATCATCCAAATTATCACAGGCTAGAGTGTGAACAAATATGTATTTCTTGCTTGGTGATAGATGAACGCCTATAATACCTCGCCTAAATTAAGAGCCAATATTAGCGGGTTATGCATCTATCTAAAGAAGTAACAAAATATTTTATATAGTATGGTAGTGCGCGCTTAAATAAAATAATTTTTACTTATTTATTAATCGATAATCAAGCCATCAATTAACAAGTAAAAATCTAATATTGCTATAAGAATAATATAGCACGGTGTAAATACAGCAAGTATTTCAACCAGTCACCTGCTTTGTTATAGCAATTTTTGGTGTTTTTGATTGATGGGATAATTAAACCTGCATTTCTCACAAACAGCAGATTTAACAGATGTAGCGACAGTCTGCAATGTCAAGCGATGGCTTCGCCAAAGCCTTCAGCTAACGTTAACAAAAAACTCGGACGGTGCGTCGGGGTGCAGAAGTTATCGAAAGATTACCCAATATTCCCACACAACTAAGTCTAGCGATCGCTAAGTTAGCACCCATCGCTGCAAAGATTGTTTTTTTCGATGAATCTGATGGTATGAGGGATTGAGTATTGGGGACTGGGGACTGGGATGTTTACTCAGTACTCTGCACTTAGCACTTGTAAGTCGCCGTCAAGATGGGTAACTTTCCAGTGAGTTTGTTCTCCTTCACGCCAAAAACGTAATGATACTTTGGCATCTCCGACAGAGAGATTTGTTAGTTCTAAATCTGGTAAGCATTCTGGTAAACTTGGCTGTACCTTTAATTTTCGTTGTGGTGCATCGGCTTCGAGTCCTAGTATGCTGCGAATCAGTAAGAAAATTGAACCAGCAGCCCAAGCTTGAGGTATATTTGCATCTGGATAAGGGACTGGAAAGTTATCATCTCGGCGTTCAATTCCCCCAAATAATTCTGGCATTCTTCCAGCTTGAAAATAACTAGCAGCCGCAAAAATTCCTTCGGCAATATGGTTAACTTCTTTGTGGTAGTCATATCGCTTTAACCCAGCTGCAATAATTGAGTTGTCGTGCGGCCAAACACTACCACGTTGATAACTAATAGGGTTATACCCTTGATTTTGAGATGAAAGAGTCCGTATACCCCAACCACACCACATATCTGCTTGAAAAAGTCGCTCTGCAACTTGCTTGGCTCTTTCTTGGGGTACAATACCAGACCAAAGCAAGTGACCAGGATTAGAGGCGATAGATTTAATTTGTTGCTTGTGGTGATCTAAACCCAGACAGTAAAAGCCTTCATCTTCCATCCAAAAGCGATCGTTAAAGCGTTGATATAGTTCTTGTGCTTTTTGACGTAGCTTTTTAGCTTGTTCCTGTTCTCCCCAGATCTCAAAAATTAAAGCGGCTTTTAACCAAGCATCATAAACGTAACCTTGCACCTCACACAAAGCAATTGGCGGTTGAACTAATTGGCCATTGGGGTAAACTATTGAGTCGCCTGAATCCTTCCAACCTTGATTGCGTAATCCGTGGCTAGAACCCGTGATATATTCAACGAACCCATCATCATCAAAATCGCCGTACGTATCAATCCACTTTAATGCTTTTGCTAATGGCGATCGACACTCATCAAGCATACTGAGGTCAGCATTCCAGCTATAAGCCTCAGCTAAGGTAACAATCCACAGAATCGTAGTATCTATCGTTCCATAATAGGGATTGTACGGCAGTTGATTGAGTTTGGTTAATTCGTCACGCCTCAGCTCATGCAGCATCTTACCAGGTTGAGCATCGTGCCAATCATCTAACTTTGTTGCTTGTAACTGGGCTAACCGAACAAGGGTACCACGGGCAAATTCGTGATAAACTGCCATTGTTTGCAAGCTGGTAATTACAGAGTCACGACCAAAAACAGCCATAAACCAAGGAATCCCAGCCGCAGGCATCCAAAATTGATGCCCATTATCATCTACCTCAATCCGCAACGCTCCCATATCAACGAGCGCTTGCTGATAAAATCCTTTAATATCGGCATTAGACGATCGCAATTTTGTCGCCTTAGTTAAAAATTCATCGCTGACTTTTCTGGCTGCTGTAGTGTGAGACATAGCACAAGTTTGTTGGGGTTTGAGAACATCCCCATTAGCTAAGGCTGTAAAGTTGATACAACTGTGCCATGTTTTACCAGGAGTAATCACTATATTAAACATCAAACGACCGTTAGCATAACTAGCTTGTGAACTAGAAAAAACTGGTTCTGTCACGATGCCACGGACAAAAGAACTGTTACGGTACTTAGTAGTGAGTACACCGTCTTGCCATACTGTTTCAGTATTACCCCGCATGATAATGTTCTTGGCTTTGACCTCAAAAATATCTGCAAAGTCAGAACGAATCGCCAACATGAGTTGAAATTCAACTGCTTCTGAGTGATAGTTGGTGATGTCTATATCCTCATGCATTCCGCCTACAATGTCGCGTCGAATAGTTAAGAGCAAACTACCAGGGGGTAAGTTGCCTTTAACCGTAGGGATTTGGGGATTGGTAAATTGATAAAGGGCAGTGTGATGATTGAGATTGCTAGAAGCTAGCAGTACCAGCCGGTAGCGATTGAGAGAAATTTCGTAATAAGAAATTAGCCGTGTGTCACGTACAAAAAAACCTTGCGCTTGATTATCGTCGATAGAAGCATCACTAGCAGTTACCAAAAATGAGGAACCATCATTAATCGTAACTACACCAGGGTTGACAGTAACTTGTGTAGGCATAAGTATTGGGCATGGGGCATGGGGCATTGGGCATGGGTAATTGGTAATTGGTAATGGGTAATTGGTAATTGGTGGTAATTGGCATAATCACTACCCCCAGTCCCCAGTCCCCAATCCCCAATCCCCAATCCCTTTTCTAACCATTCTCAGTAAAACCTGGATATAAAGTCATACCACCATCTACAAACAGAGTTGTACCGTTGACATAATCAGAATCATCGGAAGCTAACCAAACTGCGGCTTTGGCTATATCGTCTACATCACCAACTCGTTTGGCTGGAATCAGTTGTAATAACTTTGCTTCGGCTTGTGGGGTATCCCAAGCTGATTTATTGATAGGGGTTTTGATGGCACCAGGAGCAATGCTATTAACACGAATTTTATGAGGAGCTAGTTCTTGGGCAATACTTTGCATCATCATATTAATACCGCCTTTACTAGCAGCATAATTGACGTGTTCCGCCCAAGGAATTACCTGATGCACAGAACTCATGCAGATAATCTTACCTGCGGCAGATGAAATCTGTGGTTGCACTCCTCGACGTAAGAATTCCTTGGCAGCTTCCCTAGCGCACAAAAACTGCCCTGTAAGATTCACTCCAATCACTGTATTCCAATGGTCGAGAGTCATATCTACAAAAGGTGAATCTTTTTGCAGACCTGCATTGTTTACTAAGATGTGAATAGTTCCAAATTCTTGGATTATCTGCTGAAACATTGCTTTTACTTGGTCTTCTTTGCTGACATCAGCTTGAATAGCAAAAGCTTCACCATTATTAGCTTTAATATCATCAACAAGTTTTTGGGCTTCTTCGGCTTCAGAATGGTAGTTAATCGCTACTGCGGCACCTGATAAAGCTAAATAACGAGCTATAGCTTCACCGATGCCTGAACTAGCACCTGTTACAAGTGCTTTTTGACCTTTGAGCAGGTAAGGAGAATAGCTCATAGTGTTTCCTGAAAATATAAAATGTTCTTGTTGCTAATGCTGAAAAATGCGCTCATTATTGGTTTTTTGTTGATAAATATGTATAAAATTCAAGATTTAACAGCTAGGTTTACAATTCACTTTCACTGGTAGATTCCCTAATCAAATGATTGGTAGTAATGTAATAAAAATTACATAAGTTTGTAGTAAATTTTTGACTGTTATTGTTAATTCTGGCATCAATTTAGAGGTTTACTGTGGCGATTACCTCCAACTAGTGGCAGAATCAACACTTCTATCCTAAGGTCTATGAAAATTTCATTTAATTTTCATTATTTGATGAAATTGTTAAAAAATGAAGTTAACAGAAGTTGTTTTTTAATAACCAGGAAAAAGTCAAGCAGGGGAGAACAGATTTAATAGTGATATGAGTGCAGCAATCGGGTAATTTAATTTTCGGATATTCTCAATAGGGCTGACGCAACGCCGATAATGTCATTGCGACTAAAACAAAGTTTAGGGAAGCAATCCCAGCATCAGGGTAGATTACTTTGCTATCGCTCGTAATGACGGAGTTCCCTTATTTTTGCGTAAGTCCTGCTCAAGAAAAAATGGAATTTATGAAAATTTGATTTATTAATTTTTATGATAAAGTATGAACTTTTTAAGCACTTTACATCACAAATAGAAACAAATAATTTGTATTGATAATAAATCATCCCGAAGATAGTTTTTTTTAACTATATGTCAGGCAATAGTTACTAAGAATGGTTTTTGTGAAAGCAATTCTCAGATTAAAAAATATCCAGAAAATTTCCGAATCAATTTGAATTTGAGGCAGATAGCAAATTAACTTGTATTACAAAGTTTTAACTAAATAAAATATTATGGGGAGATTTTTAGAATATTTACTAATAGCTGTTTATATTGCAGTGCTGCTCGCAATAAGCCATTGGATTGGGCAGTGGTCATATTCTTGGATGCCTCCTGAAGCTACAGCAGAAGCGCAAAAAGTTGATAGTTTGTTTAGCTTCTTAACCTCAATAGGTGCATTCATTATTTTTGGGCTTGTAAGCATGATGCTGTACTCAGTAATTTTCTTTCGTGCGCCCAAAAATGATTATAGTGAAGGACATCCATCGCGAGGTGACCTCAAACTAGAATTTTTATGGACAGCAGCGCCAACTTTGTTAGTACTGTGGCTGGCTTTCCAAGGTTTCAATATTTATCAGCAATTAGATATTCTCGGTTTGCAGCAAGTCGTACATTTGCATACACCTTTAGATTCAGAACCAGTCTATGCCGCAGTTAGCACAGACAAACCTAAACCAGCATCTGAAACTATTGAGGTTTTTGTCAAGCAGTGGGATTGGTCTTTTCGCTATCCCAATAATATTACTAGCAATGAATTGCATCTACCTGTAAATCTTCGGACTCGCTTAAATCTGCACGCTCAGGACGTACTCCACAGTTTTTATGTGCCTGAGTTTCGCTTACAGCAGTATGTTGTCCCTGGTCGTTCCATAGACATTGTAGTTACACCCACACGCATAGGCCAATACAAGCTCAAAGATGCATTATTCAGTGGGACTTACTTTGCTTTGATGGATGCCAATGTGCAAATTGAATCTCTTGAGCAATATAACCAGTGGTTAAGTCACGCCCAACAAGAACCGACAACCAACGAAAATCAGGCCGTTGCTGAGTATACCCAACCGCCAAAAACCTGGTTTAAGAGCAACTGGTACACTGTCGCACCAGCGCCAAGAGCAATTGCAAATGAAAGGAAAGTAATGAATGACACATGATTCTGGTGAAAATATCATCCTGAATAGAGATTCTGAAAACGCTGAAAATGAGTCTCTGCATAACTGGCGACGATATTTCAGCTTTAGTACTGACCACAAGGTAATCGGCGTTCAGTACATGGTGACGACGTTCATTTTCTTTCTAATTGGCGGACTGTTGGCGATGCTGATCCGTGCCGAACTGATTACGCCAGCATCAAATGTGCTTGATCGCCCCCTGTACAACGGCTTGTTTACCTTGCATGGGACAATCATGATTTTTTTATGGATTATCCCATTCAATGCTGGTCTCTCTAACTACCTAGTACCGCTAATGATTGGCGCGCGGGATATGGCGTTTCCGCTACTCAATGCCATATCTTTCTGGATTATTCCCCCCAGTGGGATTTTATTAATATCTAGCTTCTTTTTACCTAATGGTACAGCCCAGTCTGGTTGGTGGTCTTATCCCCCAATTAGTCTGCAAGTGCCTCCCGGTCAGCCGATTAATGGTGAATTTATTTGGATTGTAAGTATTGTCCTGATTGGCATCTCTTCCATTATGGGGGCTGTCAACTTTGTGACTACCATCTTTTGGATGCGGGCACCAGGAATGACCTTTTTCCGAATGCCTGTGTTTGTGTGGTCAGTTTTCAGCGCCCAGTTGTTGCAGTTAGTGAATTTGCCTTCTTTAACCGGTGCATTGGTACTACTGTTATTTGACCTCAGTTTTGGGACAAATTTTTTCAAACCCTTAGAAAATGGCGACCCGATCATTTACCAGCATCTCTTCTGGTTCTACTCCCACCCCGCAGTGTATATCATGGCACTACCAGCTTTTGGTATTATTGCGGAGGTTTTACCCGCCTTTTCCCGTAACCCGCTGTTTGGCTATCGCTCATTAGCTGTTGCCTCTTTAGGTATTGCGATCGTCAGCATCTTTGTGTGGGTACATCATATGTTCACCAGTGCTACCCCTGGCTGGATGCGGATGTTATTTATGGTGACATCGATGTTGGTTGCTGTACCCACTGGAGTGAAAGCGTTTGGTTGGACTGCCACAATTTGGAAAAGTAAACTGCATTTAGAAACACCCATGCTGTTCGCGATGGGAGGTGCAGCCATGTTTCTGCTTGGTGGTGTTACTGGTGTGATGCTGGCAGCTGTACCATTTGATATTCATGTGCATAATACCTACTTTATAGTGGGGCATTTCCACTACATTGTCTTTAACACCATCACAATGGCAATCTTTGCTGCCATTTATTATTGGTTTCCTAAGATAACTGGACGGATGTATGCAGAAGGCTGGGGAAAGGTGCATTTTTGGTTAACCTTTATCGGTGCTAACCTCACCTTCTTCCCGATGCTCCCACTAGGTTTACAAGGAATGGTACGCCGCATTTCCTCCTACGACCCGCGTTATCAAGGATGGAATGTCGTTGCTAGTCTAGGGGGATTTTTATTAGGAGTGTCGATACTACCTTTTATTGCCAATATGGTGGGTTCCTGTCTCTACGGACAAAGAGCAAGTAACAATCCCTGGCTAGCCACTGGACTAGAATGGACAACCACCTCACCACCACCGCAAAATAACTTTGAAGAAATTCCCGTAGTCAAAAGACCCCCCTACGACTATGGCGATCCCAAATACTCAGTCATCGAACCCCCCGATTATCATCACCAAGAACTCTGAGAACTAGGGGGATGAGGCAAGGGGGCAGGGAGCAGGGGGAGAAATAATTAATGACAAACACCCAATTACCAATTACCAATTACCAATTACCCAATGACAAATCACAAAAATTATGAACCGTGGCGTAATTCATGTAGATGAAAGTCCTGTCCCTTTAGAACGATGGCGGCGATACCTACCAAATTGGCTCAAGCGTTTTTTGCCAGTTCGGGGTGGACGTGCTGAAGACCATCATGGCAAAGGAATGTTTGGGTTTACCGTGTTCCTGTTGTCAGAAAGTATAGTTTTTTTGAGCTTTATTTTTACCTACGTTGGTTTGCGATTAACACACTCAGGAAATTGGCTACCACCTGGTGTTTCGGGTCCAGAATTGTCTACTTTTGTAATTATTAACACAGTGGTGTTACTTTCCAGCAGCTTTGTGATTCAACCAGCAGAAAATGCTCTCAAACGTGGCAGGTTAGTGAGGTTTCGTTGGCTGTGGTTGATGACAATTTGTATGGGAACCTATTTCTTAATTGCTCAAGGAATTGAGTGGCGCAACCTTAATTTTGGGTTAAGTACAGGTTTAGTTGGTGCCACATTTTATCTATTAACAGGTTTTCACGGTCTACACGTACTCACTGGTGTCATTCTGCAAATAACTATGCTTGTCCGCTCCTTCAGACAAGGTAACTATGATAAGGGTCACTTTGGTGTGAGTGCTAGTACTTTGTTTTGGCACTTTGTTGATATAGTTTGGGTTTTTCTTTTCTCACTTCTCTATCTTTGGCAAGCATAAAAACAGTAATTATGAGTGAAGGTCATTCAATTTTGGATTTTGGATTTACTATTTTGGATTAAACTCTCCTTATAAAGAAGAGGCTTAAATATTGAAAAATTTTTGTTTAACCCAAAATCTAAAATCGCTTCGGTCATATCATTGATGAATGCTTTTAGTCGCACTCATATAGTACAGGTACAGAGAATTCGAGCTATTGGTTTAACGGTAACTAGTGGAAGTCTCTAAACCAAATTTGAACAATCTTACCCTATCAGGCTGTATGCAAGTCCACACAGTACAATCAGAGTCACAATTACATAGAAAAAATCTCTTAATCTCACAAAAGCTAACAAAGAAAAAGCGACTCGTAAAATTGGAGTCGCAATTAGTAGCAGCAGTCCTAGTTGAATAATGCCGCGATTACGACCTGATAAAATTGATGTTTTTACTCCATTGGCAGTGCGAAATTCTGTTGGTTCCCCTCGAAAAAACCGATAATTGGGAATATCACTGCCGTGGCGAATTAAGTACAAAATTCCGCCTACTAAAACTAAAGCAGTGGCAAGCATTACCCCAATTCGTAAAAAGTTACTGATAAATTGTTCAAAGCGTCTTTCGGATTTGTGCCTCTTCAAAGACATTCTAAAGCCTCCCAGTTAGCCCTTTATAAATCATTTCCAGGGCTAGCACCAAAATGACACCACTAAAAATATTTCGTAATAGCCCTACATTAGCCTTGATTAATAGCCGCGCCCCTAATACAGCACCAAGCAGAACTCCCAACATGACTGGCATTGTTAGTCCGGGATCAATATATCCTCGATTCAGGTAAATTCCAGCACTAGCTGCTGCAGTCACTCCAATCATGAAATTGCTAGTAGTTGTAGAAACTTTGAACGGGATATGCATGACTTGATCCATTGCTAGCACTTTCAGCGCGCCTGAACCAATGCCCAGCAAGCCAGAAAGTACACCAGCCGTAAACATTAATCCAAACCCCCAAGGAACACCACGCACGTTATAAGACTTTTCTCCTGTGGGAGTTGGATATGTACTATTGAGTTTCAAGCGCGTTGCTAGTGGATCTGGCGGTAAATTATCTATGTTTTCGGAATGTTGTTGACGAGATAAGTAGGCACTATAAAGTAAAACAATTCCAAACACAACAGCAATTATTCCTGTAGAAATCTTCGCTGCTACCATTGCTCCAGCTATTGCACCAAATGTTGTTGCTACTTCTAATAACATTCCTAATCGCAGATTAGTGTACCCTTCCTTGACGTAAGCTGATGCGGCTCCACTAGATGTAGCAATTACAGATACTAAAGAAGCACCAATGGCATAATGAATATCTACTCCACAAACTATAGCTAAGAAGGGAACAATGACTACCCCGCCACCTAAACCTGTCAAAGCTCCTAAAAACCCTGCAGTTAAGGAGCCAAACCATACTATTAACGAAAAATCTAGAGTATTCAAGGTTAATTCTCCATCATTGAGCTTTCTACTTGAAAACACCGATTATTTTGGTAATTTTTAGTGAATTAACTTAAAAATTGATTGCTTCTCAAAGTAGCCCTTTTTTATGCTCTATATCATAAAAATATTGAACCATATCGTGACTTCATACTTCAAAAAATCGGCAATACATATATTACTTTACACATAAAAGCTGATATATTTCTCAGTTAAACTAATCTTAATTAACTAGATTGAAATACTGTAAAATTATCAAGTTGTAGTAGTTAGATAAATTTCATATTAATGCCACAATGGGGTCATATCTTTGTCAAAGATACCAGCTATATTGTAGATGTTTGCTGAATAGATAGTTCTCTAACTATGCTTTTTAAGAGTTTAGCTAGCGTGATACCTGCGCGCGATCGCAGTTAATTTGGTTTTGCAATTCTCCAGCATGGCATCAAGGATCAAGAAATATTTTCAAATACTTCCCAGCTTATGGATCGCATAATACTTTGTTTAATTTTGGGATTAATAGCCGGAATAGTCAGCGGAATCACCGGAATTGGTGGTGGTATAATTATTCTACCGTCGTTAATTTTTGTGCTTGGTTTCTCTCAACACCAAGCACAGGGAACTACATTAGCTTTGCTGGTTCCTCCTATTGATATCTTGGCTGCATGGACTTATTACAAGCAAGGTTATGTGGATATAAGAACAGCAGCGTTGTTATGTGTAGGTTTTTTATTGGGTGGTTGGTTGGGAGCAAAAATAGGAATCGGATTATCTAATGTAGTTGTAGCAAGAATTTTTGGAGTTTTGTTACTACTAAGTGCTATCAAAGTAATGTTTACAAATCTAGGCGACTCTAATTTATAACCTGTCGTCTTTGATCCGGATCATCAGAAAATTCATTCTATTTACTTCTTAATTTGGCTGTGAGATTGGGGAATTTTTACTGTGAAAGTACTGCCAACATCTACCTCACTTTCTACGTAAATTTCGCCTTGATGCAATTCCACACACTTTTTAACTACAGCTAATCCTAGTCCAGTCCCAATAATTTTACCCACATTCTCTGCACGATGAAAAGGCTCAAATAAATGCTGCTGAAATTCTGATGGTATACCTATGCCAGAATCTTTAACTTGGAAAATAATAGTGTCTGCTGCACAACTGAGAATTAACAATATATCTGCCTCGGCTGGTGAGTATTTAATAGCGTTGAAAAGCAAATTACTGAGAATTGAGTACAGCAAATTTTCATCTAACTGAGCATGGGTACAGTTATTTTTTGTAATAAATTTAATTGGATGTTGTGGTTGATTACAAAATTGAATATCTTCAATTAAGTTAAGACAAAATGCTTCTAAATCTAAAAGTTCGGGATTAAATTCTAGCTTACCAGCTTCTGCCCTAGTCAGAGTCAAAATATCGGTTAACAATTGGTTCATTGACCGAGCTGAAGATTGAATCCGATGTAAATTTTTAACTTTCTTTTCTTCTGTCCACTGCTGATTGCTTTGAGCTAATAATTGAGCCGAACCTAAAATAATACTCAAAGGGGTGCGAAATTCATGGGAAACCATCGAAAAAAACCGTAGTTTTAATTCACTAAGTTCTTTTTCTTGAGCTAATGTCCTTTGCAAAGCTTCTGCTTGCTGACGCTTCACCAATTGTTGATAAAGCAAGGCGTAAACAGCCAATAAAATAGCAAAACTCAGGACTGTACCCAGAAATTCAATTAACATTCTGTTATGAATATTTTGCTGGGAATGTTTCACCGAAATTTCTAGTAACTGTTCTTCTCTTGCTTGCAACTGAGCTAGAGTTTGGCGAATTTCACCACGAGTTTGGTTAATTTTCGTAGCTTGCAGTGCAACGGTTGATTTGCCTAATTCCTGAAGTTTGAGCGACTGTTGAGAAAGTTCAACTCTTTGAGAAATTAAGACTTTCAGCTTCATGAGTTGTTGCTGTTGAGAAGTATCATCAGCCAGTTGTTGTTGCAAGTTGTTGACTTTGGTATCTAGACTTTGCATTGCCTGTTCATAACGTTTGAGTTCCGATTGTTCTCCAAACAGAATATACCCTCTACGTCCTGCTTCAGCATCGGTCAAGGTAGCAAAGATATCGATCAGGCTTTTCATTACTTCATGTGTATGCTTTACTTTATTGCTACTTGCAATTAACTGAGTGGCATTTTGGTAAGAAATCAAACTAACTATACCCATGAGTAGCAAAGATAAACCAAAACCAGAAGCAATCCATTTTCTTTCCAGTGACCATTTCATAATGCTACCTTATAAATTCCCCTATTTCTACCCGATATCTGCCCCTTATTTCGACAATTTATTGTTAGGCTAATAATTGAATTAACCTCTTTTACACTATACATTCTTCAAACTATTTTAATTATTTAGTTTGGAGAATTTTAATTTTTCTATATCTTAATTAAAAAGCTGATTGTAAGTAGGTAGACACGAATAAACTTAACTATGTAAAAGAATGTAAATTACTCAAAACTCTTGCGATTGCTACCCTACCCTGCGGGAACGACTTCGTCGAACGGGAACGCTTCTCCTGCGGAGACGCTACGCGAACACTTCGCTTTGCTACGTACCCTTCGGGAACGTCTTCGACGAACGCAATGACATAGTTATAAATTTTCCTGCCCACTTACTTAGTAGTCGGATTTAATTTGTCAACTTACTGGTTTTGCACATTGACCGTTGACAGTCAACAGTTAACAGTCAACCATTACCAATAGTAGTTATGCAATTTAAAGCTGTATTAGCCTAGAGTCATACAATATTGCAGATTGTAGCGATTTATGAAAAAAACTGTGGATTTAATATCTATTCGATAATTACCCGATTTCTGCCCGATTTCTCCCCATTTTTTTGATAGATAAGGTGTAAAGTTAAACATAACGAAAAACTCACAAGATTATTTTGTTTTTTGCTACACTTTTATGTCTCATTTTCCAGTTAATATTGCTAACCTTGTACTAACCAAGGCACAGTATCATAAGCTCAAATTATATGCAGATAGTCAGCATATATCCCTTCAGGAATCAATTATATTGCTGATTGATACTTTACCGAAACCTTCTCAAGATTGCCAGATTTTAAATAATAGATATTCAATCTTGTCTTCTAGAAAATTTCTGCAAAGCTTTTATGAAATTCTAAATTAGCTATGGGTAAGTTTCATAGTAGAACAAAATCCCAAATTTCTGATAATACTGGATTCAAAAAGCGGCAGACTTTCAGACGATATATCAGCAATAGGCTATCTAGAAATACCAAAAATTCAATACCAAACAATAGAGACAGACTGTTTGTAACTTGGTGCATATTAATGTTATCTGGCTTAGGTTTGGCTATTAATTTGTATCAATTGCAAATTGTGCAGGGAGACAAGCTAACCAAAAAAGCTAGAGAACAGCAAATGGTAACTTTGCGACCTTTTACACCTCGGCGAATGGTTGTAGATCGCAATAATGATCTCTTAGCTTTTGACCGGATTGTGTATACTTTATACGCCCATCCTCAACTGTTTCAAAAATCGCCAGAGGAAATAGCACAACGCCTAGCTATCATACTGAATAAAAATGCTGAGGAATTAGTCAAAATATTTCAACGTCAAAAAACTGGGATTTTGCTGGACTCTGCTGTCCCAGAAGAAATTGCTACTCAGATATTTGCATTACATCTGAATGGCTTGGAACTAACTCAGAAATACTTGCGATTTTATCCAGAAGCAGATTTAACTGCAGATGTGGTGGGTTACATCAATACAGAACGTCAGGGTCAAGCTGGTGTAGAGTACAGCCAAGAAAATTTACTAGCGCGTTCTGCACAAACTATAAAACTCAGGCGAGAGGGGAATGGAGCATTACTACCAGATGGTACGCCAACGGGATTTCTCAGTGTTGATGACCTGCGACTACAACTAACTATTGATAGCCGTATCCAAAGAATAGCGCGGGCTGCACTCCAACAGCAAGTAGAAAAGTTTAGAGCAAAACGCGGTGCTGTAATTGTGATGGATGCATGGGATGGTTCGTTGCTAGCTTTAGTCTCTGTACCTAGCTATAATCCCAATGAATATTCCAAAGCTGATATTTCCCTATTTAAAAATTGGACAATAGCAGATCTGTATGAACCAGGATCGACTTTTAAACCTTTAAATGTGGCGATCGCATTGGAGACTGGTGTCATTAAACCAGACGATGTATTTGACGATCCTGGTTTGATTAGGGTGGCCGATCGCACCATCAAAAATGCAGAGCAAAATAGCGATCGCACAATCAACATTGCTCAAATTTTACAACACTCCAGCAATGTTGGCATGGTGAAAATTATGCAGCGATTGCCAACTGCAATCTATTACCAATGGCTGCAACGCTTAGGGTTAGGACAATCTATCAAGACAGATTTGCCATTTGTAGTTAGTAGTCAATTAAAAAGCCAAGAAAAATTTATGGCTTCACCCATTGAGAAGGCGACAGCTTCTTTTGGACAAGGCTTTTCCCTGACAGCACTACAGCTAGTGCAATTGCACGGTGCTTTAGCTAACGGAGGGAAATTAGTCACACCTCACGTAGTTAAAGGACTGATTGATAGTCAAGGACAGATGCATTATTCACCCACTCTCCCCACAGCACGCCAAATTTTCTCAAGCATGACAACTCAACAGGTAATTAAAATGATGGAAACTGTAGTTGACCAAGGAACTGGAAAAGCATCAAAGATTGCTGGTTATCGCATAGCTGGTAAAACTGGTACGGCACAAAAATTTAGTGCTAGTGGTGGTTATCAAAGAGGCGCTTATATCACCAGTTTCTTGGGGATATTACCAGCACAATCACCTCATTATGTAGTTTTAGCATTGGTAGACGAACCAAAAGGCGCAAATGCTTATGGTGGTACTGTTGCTGCACCAATTGTCCAATCTGTCATCAAAGCATTAATTCCAATTAAGCAGATTCCTCCTAATCAACTACTCCAATAGATATATGACATTAGGAATATTGCAAGAGCGATCGCTCTTATTTATCTTAAGACTTATGGTGCTAAATTATTCTTAAGCGTTACTACCATAGCAGTAGGTAAATTAAAATTTATCAAAAACTAATTTATCAAATCAAATATCTATAAATCAACTTGGCATTCTTTACGGTTTTATTGTAGTGAATTTTAAAAATTAAAAGGTATAATTGCCGTGTCTTCATCTAAAATTATTGATACGCAACAATCAAAAATTCAGACTTTACCTAGGTGGGAATTTTGGCAAGGAGTTGGTCAAGTAACTGGTGGTACACTGCTATCCATCATTATGTTATCAACTTCTGTAATATCTGGTGGTTTAGTTGGTTTAGCTATTAGTTTTCGAGATTTGCCAGATGTTAGACAGTTACGCAACTTTTTTCCATCAGAAACAACTTATATCTATGATATTAAAGGCAAGCTTTTAGCCAGAATACATGGTGAAGCTAACCGACAAGTAGTGGCTTTAGATGCAATTTCTCCTAATTTAAAACGAGCTGTATTAGCTAGCGAAGATAGTAATTTCTTCCAGCATCATGGTATTAATCCTGTGGGGATTGGACGTGCTGCGATCGCAAACTACGTAGCTGGTGGTGTCCGCGAAGGTGGTTCGACAATCACCATGCAGTTAGTGAAAAATATATTTTTATCCCAGAAGCGTGCTATTACCCGAAAAATTGCCGAAGCAGTATTAGCAATTAGGTTAGAACAAGTTATTACTAAAGACCAAATTTTAGAAATGTACCTCAACCAAGTTTACTGGGGTCACAATAATTATGGTGTACAAACAGCCGCACGCACTTACTTTAATAAATCAGCCGCCAATTTAACTCTTGCTGAATCAGCAATGATGGCAGGTTTAATTCCCGCTCCAGAGGAATACAGCCCGTTTGTGAATATGAAATTGGCTAAACAAAAACAGAAAGAAGTACTGGGGCGGATGTTGGAATTAAATTGGATTAGTCAGCAAGAATATAATGATGCCCTCAAACAAAAAATCAAACTTGGTAAAATCAAATCTTTTCAAGGTAGCGCTTTGCCTTACGTTACCAATACTGTATCTCAAGAACTAATTAAAAAATTTGGACGTGAAGCATTACTCAAAGCTGGAATGCGGGTACAAACGACAGTAGATACAGATTTCCAACTGATGGCAGAAGATACTATTAAGAAATGGCATCGCACCCTTGAGAGTCAAGGGATATATAAAAATCAAATGGCTTTAGTAGCTATCGATCCGCGCACACATTTTGTCAAAGCACTAGTGGGTGGTGTAGATGCCAAAACTAGCGAATTCAACCGCGCCACACAAGCACAGCGTCAGCCTGGCTCTTCTTTTAAACCGTTCGTTTACTATACGGCTTTTGCCAGTGGGAAATTCACGCCCAATTCCACGATACTAGATACCCCAGTTAGTTATCGCGATGGTAGCGGTTGGTATTATCCACGCAACTATGATAATAGCTTTATGGGAGCAATATCGATTCGTACTGCCCTTGCTCTGTCTCGTAATATTCCCGCAATCAAGCTTGGTAAAGCTGTAGGGATGAATCAAGTCATTGAAACTTGCCGTACCTTAGGAATTATGAGTCCAATGGTGCCAGTAAGTTCTCTGCCATTGGGTGCAATTGGTGTCACACCACTGGAAATGGCTAGTGCTTATGCCACTTTTGCTAATTATGGTTGGCAATCACCAGCGACGATTATTGCCCGTGTGACTGATAGTAGTGGTAATGTGTTGCTCGATAATACTCCAAAACCGCAACTAGTTCTTGACCCTTGGGCATCAGCCGCCACCTTAGATGTGATGCAATCGGTAGTCAATGAAGGAACTGGTAGAGGTGCAGCTATCGGTCGTCCCGTCGCCGGCAAAACTGGTACAACTTCTTCAGAAAAGGATATTTGGTTTATTGGCACTGTACCACAGTTAAGTACTGCTATCTGGGTAGGAAGGGATGACAACCGACAATTAGCTCACAGTGCCACGGGTGGTGGTACAGTGGCCCCTGTCTGGCGTGATTTTATGCAGAAGGCACTTAAGGATGTACCAGTACAAAGATTCCAGCCACCTTCTAAGTTTCCTCGGCCTAAAGCCAATTGAAAATATTAAGGTGAAATTAAGTATCAATAAATATTTAAGAAATGCGGATTTTGGTAGTTGAAGATGATGTGCAGCTAGCAGAAATGCTAGTGGAAGCCCTGACTGACCGTCAATATGTAGTGGATATAGCCCAAGACGGTGAAGAAGCATGGGATTTTATCAAGGGGTTGGAATATGACTTAGTGGTGCTAGACATAACTTTACCCAAATTAGATGGTGTCAGTTTTTGTCAACGCTTGCGATCGCATCACCGCAGTCTGCCTGTCCTCATGTTAACAGCACGCGATACCCTAGCTGATAAAGTTACTGGGTTAGATGCAGGGGCAGATGACTATATGGTAAAGCCTTTTGAAATGCCAGAACTGATGGCGCGCATTCGTGCATTGTTACGCCGCAATCAAAGCGCTACTTCTTTCGGTGGCTTGAGTTGGGGCGATTTGCATTTAAATTCCAGCACTTATGAAGTCACCTATGCTGAATATCCCCTACATCTGACACCCAAAGAATTTGCCCTTTTAGAACTCTTGGTTTCTAGCGGTCGGCGGGTACTCAGCCGCACTGGAATTATTGAACGCATCTGGTCACTGAACGATCCACCCAGCGAAGAAACTGTGAAATCTCACATTAAGAGTCTCAGAAATAAACTCCGAGAAATAGGTGCTCCTGATGATTTTATTGAAACAGTTCATGGATTAGGCTATCGCTTAAAGCAGCTTTAGGAAATACCCGATTTCTCACCGATATTTACCCGTTAATTTCACCATTAATTGTTAAAGTTCTACAAAGAATAACTCCTCTGGAACACCACATTTTCTCCAAACATCTTAATTATTTCGTTTGGAGATTTAATTATTAATCAATCAGGCTAGAGTATTCAGGAATGGGAACATACCAGTGCAGTTTGGTTAATGGGAAAAGAGGAAAGGTTTGAGTTCACCCTTTCCCTTTACCCTTTTCCTAAACCACAAGGAACATCAAAAGTTATGCTGGCAAGCATAATGGGAGCATCCCAGTTTGATCACTGACAAGTTTCAGGGTGCATCTAGATAAATAAAGCCCACCTATCCTTGACGTTACTGAAGGGTAAGTGGGTTTTATTTTTCATGCAGTTTTCTCACATTGTATTTAAAAGCTCAGCGGTCTTGCTCAGCGCACTTGCAACAAAACCCAAAAAATCAATGCTTTTTTAGAATGCAGAAGAGTGCTTTGGGAAATGGATCGAGTGTCCCATGATAGACTGTCTGTTTAGCCGAAAACAGATTAAATCGCTCTGTAAATAATTGTTGAATCTCCTCTGAGGTAAAGCGGTAAGGGCCTTGTTCTCGTGTTTCCAAATGACTAAAACATTTCAGTAATAGGTAGCCGTTAGGCTTTAACAGGTTCGCAACTGTTTGTACATAAGTACTTCGACTTTGGGGTGAGAGAACGTGAAAGCATCCTCTATCGAGAATCAAGTCAAAAGATTGTTCCAGACGACTGTTGAGAATGTCATCTTGCTGAAACGAAATTTCTAAACCCTTCTGATTTGCTTTTGCTGCTGCTTGACGAATAGCCGCCTCTGACAAGTCTGTCGCTACCACCTGGAAGCCTCGTTCGGCTAGGGCGATCGCTTGGGTTCCCGGCCCTGTGCCCAAATCCAGTACTGAACCATTGCTGAATTCAAGGGTGAGGAAGGCTGATTCGACATCTGGATCTAAACTTGGGTTGAACCAGGGCATGGTTTCAACTGGTTGTTCTTGATAAAGCGCTTCCCAATTGGGAAATTCTCGTTCAGTCATCATAGTTACCTTTTCTATACTTATTAGAGTGAACGAATCACACATAACGGACAGAATCAACACTAATTACATTATGGATTTAACTCATCAACGCATCTCACCCAAACTTTGCAAACTCCTTAATTCTGTGGAAATGCGTTGCTAAATGAGCCTAGTTTTTAGGTTTTAGTTTCGGCTTTTCTATGACTGCGGCTGGACTTGTTTCTATGGGGTCAAGTTTTTTGGGAACAACTTTTGGCCGATTCCCTCCCTTCATCTGTTCGTTAGAAGTTCTTTGGCGCTTAAAAGCTAACTTACTCTTAAGTACTTCTGCCTTATCTTTTTTACCTGCTTTTAAATACTTTGGTGGTTCATCCTGTGGCATCCCTAAAAGAGAATCAAACCCAAACATATCTTTACCAGGAATAAACCTGGCTTTGATGCTGACAAACATTGCTTTACCCTGCTGCTCTTTTTCCAATTTTGGGTTAAACCTAAAAGGATTTACAGGTGCATCTTTCCACATCAAGGGAATATGAGATGCTTTCATAAAGTTGACCTTACTGCTTAGCTGAGCTTGTTTGATGTATTCCAAGCGTTGATCACTAAAATTTCTCATCACTGTGATGCATGGTGTTCTACAAACTGGGATGAATTGCCATAAACCCGAAAGCTTAAATTCCAGGTCATTTAATTCCTGTGAGATTGAATTCTCTACATTATCATTCTCGAATGCAACCAACTGGAATGCTATCTTATGTTGCTGCTCTCTACCTGGGTAATGTGTAATTTTGGGGTAAACAATTAATTTCTGTTTGCTAATACCTGTAGATTCTATCTGCTTCCGTAGTCCATTAAAAGATGCTAATTTGCTCCATGATGAGCCATGAGGGAATAGGTTGTACTTGTACTGTCCTATGGTGATGTTTGCAATGTATTTATTTCTCTCATCATCTTTGATAAAAGCCACATCACCTGTAATTACGCCAATTGCTTGAAATATCCCTGATGGTGTTTGTTCCTTAGCCTGTGTTGCCTGTTCTATCTCTGTTTGTTCGCTAGTCATTTTGATAAAATCCCTAATCTTCCTACTTAAAAAGCCATGCAATTAATATATAACTTTATTGTAAGTAGTTACGCTAAAAGTGTTGCCTATAGAGCTAATTTCGGCATTTGAGAGGAATTGACCACAATTTTTATTAGTTTTAAAAGCGATGGTGAAGCAGCTTTTATGAGTCCAGACAGACTATAGTCTTGGAAAATAGGACTCACTAGCTAATATGAAAAGCTCTTAAGAAAGGCTTGAGCCATAAATAAGTAATCTATTATATATCACCAGTTGTCATAACAACCGCTGAAAAATAGCTTTTCAAGTTTAATACAGTTCAGTTAAGCTTAAAATCTATGTCAATTAGGTAATGTTATTGAAAACAGATATACTCCAATTAACAACAGGAAACTTAAAATGAAAATTTTTGTTCCAGGTCGTCTTTGTTTGTTCGGAGAACATAGTGATTGGTCAGGAGAATATCGCAAAATTAATCCTGAAATTGAAAAGGGGTACACCTTAATTGTTGGTACTAATCAAGGAATTTACGCTACGGTTAAAGTTAATTCTAACGAGTTAATTATTCGTGCTTCTTTATGTGATGGTGGACAGTCTGAAGCATTCAGATTACCTATGAAATCTCATGTCCTTAAGTCAGTAGCTCAAGAGGGTAGTTTTTTTAGTTATGCTGCTGGTACAGCCTATCAATTTCTGACTCACTATGGTGTTGGTGGACTTGAGGTTGATAATTATCTAACTGACTTACCTATCCAAAAAGGATTATCTTCTAGTGCTGCCTTTTGCGTTCTGATTGCGCGTGCTTTTAATCGTCTGTATGACTTGAAGATGACAATTCGTCAAGAAATGGAACTGGCCTATCTAGGAGAAAGAACCACTCCTAGTCTGTGTGGTCGCATGGATCAGGCTTGCGCTTATGGAAATCGCCCAATCTTGATGATATTTGATGGGGAACAAATTGATTTAAAGGAACTAACAGTTAGCAAAGATTTGTTTTTTGTGATTGTTGATCTCGGCGGTAGCAAAAACACACAAGAGATTTTGAGAAGGTTGAACGAGTGTTATCCTTTTGCCATTAATACTCAACAGCAAAATGTCCAAAAATATTTAGGTTCTATTAGTTCACAAATTACTCAGCAAGCAGTTGCAGCACTACAATTAGGAGATGCCAAACTTCTGGGAGCTTTAATGACAAAAGCTCAAGCTGAATTTGATAGGCATCTAATTCCAGCTTGCCCTTCTGAATTAACTGCAAAGAAACTGCACCTCCTTCTCAATCATCAGCCTTTAAAACCATATATCTTTGGAGGAAAAGGTGTAGGCTCTCAAGGTGATGGAACTGCACAACTGATTGTTAAAAATCAAGAAAGTAAAAGCAAAGTTATCGAAATTATTCAACAGGATTTTCCGCAAATGCAAGCATGGGGATTAACTATTTCTCAAACATAAATTATTCGTTATATACTCAATTAATACTACCTATATTTATAATATTTGTGATTTTTAAAAATCAAATATTAAGATAGAATCAAGCAAATCTGCGCGGTCAAACAAATCTACAAACATAGTGGATTCAAATCAGCCCGAAACCTGATAAAGGTACTCAAATTTTGACAGTTAAATGGTGTGAGGGAAAACTTGAAACACCTCCCGTAGTAAAGCAGATTTTGCTGATAAACTGTTGTCAGCTAGACGCTATCAGTTTGGCAACTATCATGAAAAAGCTCATTCCTCAAGAGGTTCGTCATGGAAACTCTTAATTCAGACGCACTGGTATTTTTCGGGGCAACAGGTGACCTGGCATACAAGAAAATCTTTCCCAGCCTTCAGTCAATGGTGAGGCGGGGTAATCTTAATGTGCCAGTGATTGGTGTTGCTGGAAGACCTTGGACGACGGATCAACTTAGGGAAAGGGCACGTGATAGCCTGGAACATTATGGTGGTGTAAATCAAGCAGCATTTGATCAACTTTCCTCATTGCTTCACTATGTCTCTGGTGACTACAACAAACCAGAAACTTACGAAAAATTACGTCAAGCCTTGGGTAATGCCACTCGTCCTCTCTACTATCTGGCAATTCCGCCTAGTCTGTTTGCCCAAGTAGTGGAAGGATTGGGTAAATCAGGTTGTGCTAAAAATGCCCGCGTAGTGATCGAAAAACCATTTGGCCGGGATTTGCAATCAGCACGTGAGTTAAACCAAATTCTGGCATCGGTGTTTCCCGAATCTTCTATCTATCGCATCGACCATTACCTGGGCAAAGAACCACTGCTAAATTTACTCTATTTTCGGTTTGCTAACTCTTTTCTCGAACCAATCTGGAATCGTAACTATGTTGAAAGCATCCAGATTGTGATGGCAGAAAACTTTGGCATTCAAGGACGGGGGCACTTCTATGAGGAGACTGGTGCAATTCGGGATGTGGTGGAAAACCATATGCTGCAAGTATTAGCTTCCGTTTGCATGGATGCACCCGCTAGTAATGCTCCTGATGCCATCCGGGATGAAAAAGAGCGGATTCTCAAAGCTATACTTTCACTGCAACCCAATGACATTATTCGCGGTCAATTTCGTGGTTACCGCGATGAAGAAGGTGTTTCTCCCCAATCCCAAGTAGAAACTTTTGTTGCAGTGCGGCTATTTATTAATACCTGGCGGTGGTCAGGAGTTCCCATCTACATCCGCGCTGGGAAAAAATTGCCTGTGAAGACCACTGAAGTGATGGTCAAACTCAAATGTCCACCTCTAGATGTGTTCAAAGAAGGTGGAAAAGAAAACACTCATTATGTTCGGTTTCTACTAGATCCGGAGGTAATTGTCGGGTTGGGTGCGCGCACGAAAATCCCAGGCGAAGACATGATTGGCTCTGCGGTGGAACTGTTGGCCTTTTATGGAGGCGGGGATGAGATGGAACCCTATGAACGTCTGTTGGGTGATGCGATGCGGGGCGATCCCACCTTGTTTGTGCGCGAAGATACGGTGGAAGAGGAATGGCGGATTGTCCAGTCAATTCTCGATCGCGTCACACCCGTTTACGAATATGAGCCAAATACATGGGGCCCACCTGAATCAGATAAACTACTCTTGCCGAGCGATCGCTGGTACAATCCCTTGCCAAGGGAGTAGCAGATATTGCCCAGCAATGCCTGCAGATAAGTCGCTTCTGGTGAGTCTCCAAGGGACTTCCAACTAAAAAATATCCGATCGCTAGGCTAGCAGAGGAAGAGAAAGAATTTGCTCAATATCTTCGCCCTTGCTAATGTATTGAGCAGCAATTTAAAGATGGGATGGTAAATTATACCAATTTGAAAAAAGAATGCGACAGATTGTAGGGGAAAGGCAGTGCCTTGCCCTCTAGAATATTATTCATGTGTCGCCAACATTATTTGATTTGGTATTACCTTTAATGATGACTAAGGATGCGCCTAAGTTTTGAAATCCCAGCGATATTTTAAAATTTAAGTAATCTATACTTTAGCTCTAATCATGAAAAACCCAGTATTATAACCTGGGTTTTTCTGTTAACTACCAGAGAAGAAATTAGGAGTATCGAGAACTTTAAGTTGGATCAATAGCACAATCAAGAATGTATAAGCAGTTGACGAAACTAAGCCTGTCAAGAGTTCTTTTTTTAGATTGCGTTCTTGGTTTTGTTTTTGCAACATATCTAATGCACCAGCTTGCATTAGCAGAATACCAACAATATTTGATAGCCAGTAACCAATAATAATTCCTGGCATCATTAATTTAGAGGAGAAAAGGCTACAAACATAGCCAAAAACATAAGCGATTGGTAAATTGAATACCAAATCATTCCACCAACATAATGGTGATAATAAATATCCAATTACTAATAAAAACCCACCTCTAACCTTTTGCAATAGTGTTTTAGGTACATTTTCTAGATTCTGTGATGACAACTCTTGCTCACTATTTTGGATTTCAGTCATTGTTGTACAGTAATTCCATCAACTAACCGTACTTTAGAAGAAAAAATCAAAAAAGTCCAGAGCCTAATGGTAGAGGTGTGACTGAGTGGGAGAGACGCGATTAATCGCGTCTGTACAAGAGTCCTGAGTAAAACTTGGCGATGATTTTTTTCATTGGGACTGCTCAATACGAAGTCTCCTTAGCCTTGAAGACTAAGTCCTGTATTCTGCTAGGATTAATGTAGTATTATGAAATACTGCTATTGTTGAGAATACTGCGTTGTAAACATTTATTGAAATTAGCTTGTCTGAAAAACTAGCTTTAAATACTTGTATGAAATAATACAAAGCTCTGGTATTACTTCACAAAAACATAGACTTTTACTATATTTTGGCTTTAAAATACGGTAAACACGTCGGCTATTGGCTCTTTGTGATGATGTACAAGGCGTTGCTTAAAATCTACAGTTACCCGAAAAGCTTTACACAGCAGCGTTACAACCAATCTTTTAGTTTCAGCTAAAGAAAACCGGATTGACGAAACCCCACTCAAGGACAGGAATATGGATTTTTTCTTATTGCCTTTATTCAGCTTTCTAGTTGGTATTGTTGTAGGTCTGACAGGAATTGGCGGCGCTTCTCTCATTACGCCAATGTTGATTTTTGTTTTTCAAGTCCCACCAGCTGTAGCAGTCAGTTCGGATGTTGTAGCGGCGACGTTAATGAAAGTCGTAGGCGGAATCAAACACTGGCAGCAAAAAACCCTAGATGCTGAAGTGGTAAAATGGCTGGCTTTGGGAAGTGTTCCTGGTTCTCTATTTGGGGTAGGGATATTGCACCTGATTAAAATGCGGGCCGAGAATCACTTGAATGAATTCATGCTGCACTTGCTAGGTGCCACAATTTTGTTAGTCACAGTTTTGGCGTTACTGCAAATGCTGCTGTTGACTTTCTTGCCACAAGTAAATTTACCTGAACTGCCCAAATTTGACTTAAACACTCAACTAGGACGTTTACAGACTGTCAGCATAGGAGCATTTTTAGGTTGTATTGTCAGTCTCACAAGTGTTGCTTCTGGTTCGATGTTTGCTTTAGTGCTAATTACATTTTTCCGCTTAGATGCTAGGAAGTTAGTTGGTACAGATATTTCCCAAGCAGCAATTCTCTTGCTATTTACTGCACTTGGCCATCTCACTTTAGGAACAGTTGATTGGAATTTAGTATTACCTATATGGCTTGGTTCTGTACCAGGAGTATTAATCGGGGCTAAAGTTTGTCAAATTGCACCACAAAAGCCATTGCGATTTATTATTTACTCTCTATTAATGATGGTGAGCTTAAAGTTAGTCTATTAAAGAAGCTAAATCGGTGATAAAAACTGCATATATTCACAAATTAATTCTAAAACTTCGTCACAAGAGCAAGCTAGCTTTCCTGAAAGGGTACACCAAGCAACCCTCTTTGCAACTTACTTGCCTCTCCTATGCCCTTTCCCTATACCCAACAACTCCATCCCCTCCTCGGGGGTGGAGTGTTTTAATATAAGCCTTGTCAATCAATAAGGGGACGCACTCACTCACATTACAAGCTGCTGCTAATTCCACATCTAGCTCGTAACCTTTGGCAATTAATTCTTTCCCTGAGCTGCATTTCTTTAAGTATCCTAGTAAATCATGTTGAAACGCCGCAAATGTGGTGACAGCAGTTTCCGCTTCCGGAGATAGGCTACCATGCAAACAACTCAGAATTGCTCCTGCGCCAATTAAATCTTCAAAAGCTGGGCGCAATGTGCCATCTTCCCATTTTTCGCCTGCGGCAATTACTGAAATTTTTGACCCATATTTTTGAGCAAATTTTGCGACTGCTGCACAATTTCGCAAGCATCCAGCTATTGTGGGAGTATTACCAGTGAGCAATGTCAATGTTGAACCATTGGGAGAAGGTATCACTAACCTAGTTCCCGCAGGTATTTTAGTTAAAGATACTGGGGAAAGTGAATAACCTTCTTTGGCCCAACGACCTTGTGATAATTCTGCTTTTACAGACTTGGCATAATCAATGGCAGAATCATCTCTCCACTGATATGGATAAATGATTGCACCCTTGTTGGTAGCAATTTCGGTTGCAGTCGAGAACGAGAGTACATCGACAATAATAATGACATCACTAATGGGTGCAAGTTGAACAACTCCTTGTACCCCCCATTCACATCTTAAATTAAATTCTGCTTGATTAAAAATCATTTTTTTGCTTAATAAATTTCCTGGCGGCTAAAGAATAAAAAAAACTGGAATCTTTATCATCAGACAATCGCAGATATGGTATAGCACAACTTTTTGATCATCTGCGATCGCATTCCCAAATTTCTATCTAGTCATCACACGTAAATGCAGTTAATACATACAATTTCCTTGTGGATTACCGGGAATTAAATTGGGGATGACCAAATCTAGATCATTTCAGCAAGACACCAAAAATAGCAAATAAAAAATACTAAAATAACCACCTCTAATGTAGTTAATACATACAATTTCCTTGCGGGTTACCGGGAAATTAAATCAGCTATCACCGACTTCGAGTAGCATAAAATTAGCAAATAAATATACCAAAATAAAC
Organism: Nostoc carneum NIES-2107; assembly: GCA_002368155.1. Taxonomy (GTDB): domain Bacteria; phylum Cyanobacteriota; class Cyanobacteriia; order Cyanobacteriales; family Nostocaceae; genus Aulosira; species Aulosira carnea. The sequence continues at coordinate 2,660,792 of AP018180.1, read as the reverse complement.
ATCTCTCATGAGGTCTGCAATGCTCGAAATTCTTGTAATGCATTGCTTTTGCAATCTCGCGATTTATTTGCCGTATTAGTAATAGGTTTAATTCGCTACTTAGATAATCTAGAAATATCATAATAAAACATAAATCTGATAGATTTATAGTAGTTTATTAAGACCAAAATCAAAAATCTATAATTAAATTCACAGGCACAATATATAAACTGTACGTTTTGTTACGACTTTTAAAATCGAAGTGATATATTGTAGTGCAGCCTCATAGAATTTTTACAATTAATCAGCTTTTTGAGTCTAAATGTCGCTGAAATAATTAGCCGAAGAAGCTTTCCAAAATATTTGGGAAATCAATTATTTTTATTTATTGAATTAAAAAGAAAAAATGTTTGCTTTTCTCACGTAAGGGAGATAACTTAAAACATAAGTACTGATAGCGATCGCTGGTTAAAAGACACTACAAGTAAAACTTCGGTCAATGGCTGACACTTGATATACCAGGGGTATTTTTCATGTCCAGTGAATTCAAGATTAATGCAAACCAACAACAAGTCTTACAACAAAGTTTTCATGGCTTAAAATCACACTGCCTTTCTTTTGGCGAAGTTTTAGCACAATCTTTTGCGGTCATTGCACCAACAACTATCCCTGCATCTAATGTGGGTTTAATAGTTGCCCTTGCAGGTAATGGTACTTGGCTAAGTATGCTTCTAGGTTTAGTAGGATTGGTATTTGTCAGTATCAATATCAATCAATTTGCTAGCCGTTCTGCTTCACCAGGTTCTCTCTATTCATATATCGTCAAAGGTCTTGGCCCGACAGCTGGTGTCATCTGCGGTTGGAGTTTGGTTTTGGCTTATCTATTCACTGCAATGTCGGTGTTGTGCGGGTTTGCCAACTTCAGCAGCGTATTGATTGGTTATCTAGGAATTCACCCTTCTAGTATCACCTTACTAGCCTTAGGTGCAGGTATTGCCTGGTATGCAGGTTATAAAGATATCCAACTCTCAGCCGTCGCTATGCTATGGATGGAGGGTCTATCTATAGCATTGATTGGCATCTTATGTGTGATGATTTGGGCACATCACGGTTTTGCATTAGATATACCCCAACTAACTTTGAGTGATGTGCAGCCAGGTAGTCTCGCAACAGGATTAGTACTGGTAATGTTTGCCTTCTCTGGATTTGAAAGTGCAACCACCTTGGGTGATGAAGCAAAAAGCCCATTAAAAACTATTCCGCGGTCAGTTTTAGGTAGTGTCATCCTCGCTGGTTTATTCTATGTCTGCACCACATATATAGAAGTCTTAGCATTTCGCCACTCAGGAGTAGATATTACCCACACCGAAGAGCCTCTAGGTTATCTCTCCCAACAAATAGGTTTAGGTTGGCTGGGTGAATTAGTGGGTTTAGGTGCTTTAGCTAGCTTCTTTGCTTGCGTCTTGGGAAGTATTAATCCCGCCGCCAGAATTTTCTTCTTAATGGCGCGTCATGGATTGTTCCATGCCAAGCTAGGTAATACACACACATCGAATAAAACGCCTCACATTGCAGTTACGATGTGTTCTTTCTTGACATTCTTAATTCCGGCGGTGATGGCTCTATTTCAAATCAAACTCTTTGAGAGTATGGGATATTTAGGTGCGATCGCAAGCTTTGGATTTGTCACCGTTTACATCTTAATCTCTATTGCCGCACCAATTTACCTCTACAAAATCAATAGTCTGCGTCTTATAGATATCACATTTTCCCTAATAGCCATAGGGTTTATGTGCATTCCCTTAGTAGGTAGCGTTGGAATTCCCGGAAATCATCTGTTTCCAGTTCCCGAAGCTCCTTATAATCTTTTTCCTTACCTCTTCTTAATCTATATTGCTACGGCTTGCGGATGGTTCATGTGTCAAAGACTACGCTCGCCCAAAATGGTTAACAAAATGATCAAAGCTATCGACGCAATTCACATCAGATTTGACAGCGATGTCTACAGCAATCCGAAACAGGGCAAAAAATAGCCAAGTTATATCAAGTCTGGCTAATTACTGACGATATGGTTGGTCTTGTTGGTCATTGGTAATTGTTAAACTGTCTTTTTCTTTCCTATTACCTATTCCCAACCTTCACAGATATGATAAGTCTGCAAACAGACATGATATTAGCTATTTGACCTTTTTGCAATCATCAATAATCCAGTATTCAATATCCAAAACTGTGTAATGGAAGAATTAATTACCGCCATCCCTACAGGCATAACAGCTTTTACCGCAACTAATCTTGATGATTTAGTTATTTTGTCGCTCTGGTTTTCACAAATCAATAATAATTTCCGTTCGCGGCATATTGTTATCGGTCAGTTTCTCGGATTTAGTATTTTAGTAATTGCAAGTCTGACTGGCTTTTTGGGCGGTATGATTTTACCAAAACACTGGATTGGTCTACTGGGACTAGCTCCTATAGCAATTGGTATGAGTAGCTGGCTCAATCAAGAAAGCGATGATGACGATGCAGAAGATGAGGAATTAACACAATCACAACCTTCTCCATTTGCCAGCTTTCTTGCTCCACAAACTTATAGTGTTGCAGCAATTACCATTGCCAATGGTAGTGATAATATAAGTATCTATATGCCATTGTTTGCTAACAGCAATCTCATCAGATTGAGCGTAATTATCATCATCTTCTTTTTGCTTGTAGGAGTTTGGTGCTATGGCAGCTACAAACTAATTAACCAAAACAATATTGCAGCTATTCTCAACCGTTACGGTAGTAATTTGGTTCCCTTTGTTTTGGTGGGATTAGGAGTATATATCATCTTAGAAAGTGGCGCATTGAGTCCACTGGCTTTAGTAGCCAGTTGTATCTGTCTGATGTTGATAGTCAAAAAATATAAACCTAGGGCAGAAGTCGAAGAGAACTAAAATAGGCTAAAAATCAGGAAATTGGTGAAAGTTAGACAACTTATTGCAGTTAAAATTTTGTGCCTTGGGATTGAGCAGTTGAGAAATTGCAATTTTGATTGCTAGCGATAGATATCAACAATGGGTAAAAATTTACCCTTTAAGCCTCATCAGGAGAACCCCATGAAGCTCTTTAAAACTCTTTTATTAGTCTTCACACTCTTAGTGAATTTTTTAATTGTCCAACCATCTTGGGCTGATCCGCCACTACTGACACAAACACCTGAATATGCTGAAGTCACACAAGCCCTCAATGAACTAACCCAAGCAAAAGCAGCACCAGCAGAATCAGGATATACAACAGAACAAATTGAACAAAAAACAGGCGAATTAAATCTCCAAAAATACATTCTGGAGACATCTCTGGAATGGGGACAATGTCGTAATCAAACTGGACAAAATTTAGCAATTTTTGCCCACAAAGCCAAGAAAAATCAACAGCCAAGTATTTACTATTTAGGTAACGGAAAAATTACAGACGATGAATGGAACTGTGATGGTGTTTACCTACCATCTGGAGTGAAAATTGCTGGCTTAATTCCTGGTGATACCCAAGCACAAGAATTAACAGAACCCCTAGCATTAAAATTTGTCCCTGGTACTCAGCTAATTGCTCAAACAAATCCTCAAACAGGCGCGATTGAATTAAATGTTCCGCCTGCAAAAATCTTCAAAATAAGTGACACTACCTGGACAATTCCCAATTTATCCGCAGCTGATGTTAGTGCTCAAGCACCTAATGCACCAATAGAAGACTAAATAATGCTGAAGACGTAAAATTTCCAGGATAATTTTACGTCTCTACATCAATCTTTGTTTTCAGCAGGAGAACCATGAAGTTATTTAAAGCTCTGTTACTAGTGTTAATTATTGGGTTAAATTTTATCTTTGCTAGACCTTCCTTAGCAGACCCACCAAAAATTACCAAAAGTCCTGATTACGTAGAAGTGACCAAATCCCTCGATATTCTGGAAGCGCAACTTGCAGCTGCTAAAACGGGAGAAACGATATCCGAGACATTCACCGTGGAAGATATCCAGAAAAAAATTGATGAATTGTCGTTTCAAAAATATGCTCTCGAAAAAGGGATTAACTGGGGTCAATGTCGCAATGAAACAGACAAAACAATTGCTGTGTACGGCCCCAAACCTAAAAAACCGAAAACACCCTACGATAATACACTTTACTTTTTAGGTGCTGGTCAAGAAACACCAGCAGGATGGGATTGTCAGGGGATTTATTTAGCAAATGATGCGAAAGTTGCTGGTTTAAACATAGACCCAAGTCAATCATTAGAAGGTGCAGCTGCTATCAAAATATTTAAAGGTACACAACTGATAGCTAAAAGCAATCCAGAAACCAGCGCCTTAGAGTTTAATATCACTCCCAATAAACTTTTGAAGGCTGGCGATATCAACTGGTATATTCCTAATGTTGGAGAAAAAAATATTGCTTCTAGGCTTCCGGATGTGCCTCTAGGCGGCGAGGAAGAAGCTGATTAAAATTAAGCAATAAAAATGTAGAGACGCTAAACACGTCTCTACATAAAAGAAAGTTACTTAGATAACAAAAGGCTAACAAATGTGAATATTCTGGAATTTTCTTTATTAGTTTGGGTAGGTTCATTTACTGCTGGGTTGATAGGTGCATTAACCGGTTTAGGAGGCGGAGTAGTGATTGTACCCTTACTAACTTCAGTATTTGGTGTTGATATTCGCTATGCTGTTGGCGCTTCTTTAGTATCTGTAATTGCCACTTCTTTAGGTGCAGCATCTACATACATTAAGCAAGGTTACACTAATTTAAGATTAGGAATGTTTTTAGAAGTAGCAACAACCTTTGGAGCTATTATAGGCGCTATAATTGCTACTAAAGTTTCTGTGAAAGCTTTAACAATTTTCCTAGCAATTATCTTACTTTATTCAGCATATCTCTCACAACAACCCAAACGCCAAGAACCAGAAAATGAAACAGAGGATGGCTTTGCAAATTATTTAGAATTGAATGGTGCTTACCCAACACCCGATGGCTTTATTCCTTATCAAGTTCATGCGGTTCCAGGTGGGTTTGCTGTGATGTTTGTATCTGGAATCATTTCTGGATTGCTTGGTATTGGTTCGGGTGCATTTAAGGTTTTGGCAATGGATAACGTGATGCGTATCCCATTTAAAGTATCTACAACCACCAGTAATTTTATGATTGGTGTGACAGCCGCAGCTTCAGCAGGAGTTTATTTAGCCCGTGGTTATATCGACCCTGGGTTATCAATGCCTGTGATGTTGGGTGTGTTACCTGGTGCTTTTTTGGGTGCCAGAATTCTCATAGGTGCTAAAACCCAAGTTTTAAGAATTATCTTCAGTTTTGTATTAATAGCAATGGCGCTGAAGATGGTCTACAACAGTCTGATTGGAGTATAATCAATGGTCTATTTTGATTTATTTCGGCGTTCGTTTGCTTTCATACCTAAAAGCGAAGTTGTTGTAGAACCTTTAGAGCCAGAGGAAATAGATAGCGATATTGCAGCTTTAAAACAGCTCACTAAAAATACTGATATCACGCTGAATTCTGCCAAAAATATTATTAAAAGTGAAGATGACCAGAAATTTGAGAAGTTACTGAGTAGCTTACTCAAATTTGGCGTTTTAATTGCTAGTGCTGTAGTTTTATTTGGAGGAATAATTTACTTAGTTCATTACGGAAATGAACCTGCAAGATATCAAATTTTTAGAGGTGAACCATCTAATTTTTGCTCTCCATTAGGTGTGATCAAAGCGCTGTTGGCTGGCAGTGATAGAGCCATTATTCAGCTAGGAATATTGCTGATGATTGCTACCCCCATCATCCGCGTGATAATTTCTCTTTTTGCTTTCCTTTCACGGCGGATATGGAGCTTTGTGATTATTACATTGTTAGTTCTTACTAGTTTAATTTATAGCCTGGTAGGTGGTTATATTTTTAACTGATGCGTTACTGATGCGTTACGCTATCGCTAACGCAACGCCAGTTGCTACAACGGAGGAAACCTCCCTTCGGGTTCGCCAGTCGCCTGTGGAGGGAAACCCTCCCGCAGCGCTGGTCTCACCGCAACGCACTGGCTCTCCTACGTGAACTCTCCTACGTGAACCTCTGCAACTCAATCCTTCAGAATCAGGTACAGATAATTGTAAAGGCAATACAAAAAAATTAAGGCTGGGTATTAGTTTGTGGTGGTAGTGGTTGAGGTACAAAGTTATTAATGTTCATATTTGCAATCTAAAATTGGAATTTTATTGTTCATTGAATTGAGAATCTATCTTGCCATTCCCATCATGAGAGGAACGTTTTTGTGCCAGTAACCTCAGAGAATCGCTGATGCGGCGAGGCTTTGGTACTTCCCGATTACCAGCAGGCCAACCTTCACGCTGACTTTGGCGATCGCCATCTGTTTCTTCGGTTTGGTCGTGAAATAAAATTTGTTGGGTAGGGAAAGGTAGATCTATACCATTGGCGGTGAGGGTTTTCTTGATTGCAGTGAGGACGCGATCGCGTGAAGTGAGATCGTCGGCCCTTCTAGGTGGTTTTATCCACCAACGAGCGCGGATATTTACGGTACTTTCAGCTAATTCCATCACCAATACATCAGGCGCAGGATCTGACACCACTTCATCTAGACTATGCATTGCTTCGAGAATTAATTGCTTGGCTCGGTCGATATCATCACCATAACCAATGCCGACATCATACTGTAAGCGGCGACTTTCAAAGGCAGTATTTACAGTCACAGAATTGGTGAACAATTCAGAGTTAGGAATCACAATCCGCCGACCATCATAGGTTTTAATTGTGGTGGCGCGGGTCTCAATACTTTCTACAGTTCCTTCAAAATTTTTAAAGACTATTTGGTCATTAATTTGAAAAGGTTCAGTGAGTAAAATTAAAATTCCTGCTAAAAAGTTCTGCAAAATATCACGGAAAGCAAAACCAATTGCTACCCCACTGATTCCTAAAAGTTGCACTAAATCGCCTGCTCTAAATGTGGGGATGACAATTGATAGAGCTATGAATAGTCCTACTAGAATTGTTGTTCCCTGTGCTAAACGCCCAAGTACTAATCCTAAATTACGAGCTTGACGACGGTTTCGTGTTACTCGTTTGACCAATCTTTTAATTGCTCTAGCAATTAGAAAGAAGATGACAAAGACAATTAATGCCAAAACTAGGTTAGGAAGCAGCACAATAAATCCATCGATCATGCCTTGAATTTGCTGCCAAACTGCGGATATCTCTGCATTCATGTTACTTGCGATCAATTATGGATTAAAGGGTGCAATTCCTACGCTGGATTAAGTAGCGTGGCGGGGAAACCAAATTTTCCTCCTCAGACTATGACAAATGTATTTACATTTGTTCAATTACTGTTACAGTTTCTCTGATGAGATACAAAATTTCATCAGTCAAGAGGTTTAGTTGTTATCTATCGCAAGTAAGTATTGCAGAGGCGAAAAGGTACAAAATTCAAGTAACAGAAAGATGCTAAAATACAACGTTTTGTTGTTACAGTACGAAAGACAAAATTTGAAAATTAAGTTGATGTTTTGGGTTTACAAGTAAACTGGGAATTTTAAGTAATTTCTAATTATCACAGCTTATACCAATTCAAAATTAAGCAACGCGTTACCCAGTTATCGTTTTCGAGTACCCAATTATCATTTCCGGGTACTCAGTTACCGTTTCTGGGTACTCAATTATCGTTTTCGGGTACTCAGTTACCGTTTCCGGGTACCGAGTTATCGTTTCCAGGTACCCAGTTATTGTTTCCGGGTACCGAGTTATCGTTTCCGGGTACCCAGTTATTGTTTCCGGGTACTCAGTTATTGTTTCCGGGTACACAGTTATCGTTCTCAGGTACCCAATTGTCGTGAATGGGTAGAACAATTTATTAACGCGATTCTAGCTTGGAAACACGTGTTTCTAATTTGTTGACTTGTTGCTTGAGTTCCACAACCAAAGTTGCAAGTCGATCAAACATTCTATCTCGTTCTGTCGTTGATAAATTCCGTCCAGAACCGCTTGGTTGACGGGGGGTAAGCGTTGTTCTTGGGGATGAAGACAAGCGACTTTGACCGAGTTGAGATTGTATTTGACTTAACTGGGATTCAACGCGATTTAAGTCTGCTTCTAAGTTGTTAATTCGTGATTCTATCTGCTGGGATAAAGCTGGTTTTGATAATATCCCCAATAACAGCGTAATTATCAACAACCCAGCGAATAATAGTTTGTTAAACATTTCATTTACTTCTGTGCTTGGGGAAAAGGGGAAAGGTGCTACCTTTCGATACTACTCGATTAAGCGTTTTGAACTCAAAATTGGTTAGGGGGAAAAGGTTAAAGGGTAAGGGTTAAAGGTTATTTCTTTCCCTTTTCCCATTCCCCTTTTTTTTCCTTAACCGACAAGTATTGTGCTACCTTTTCCCTTTCTTCCCTATTCTCGCCTTTCTAAGATTTATTTATCAGGCTGTAAGTTAGAAAATAGGCTCTGCCAATTGATAGAATTATTGCTGTTTTCTCCTGCTTTGACTTCAAAGGTGCGGTTACAAGCTTTTGGTTGTTGCAGCGCTTGTAGGCAAAGTTCGGCAACATCCTCACGGCTGATTTTTCCCCGAATATTATCACCTTGCTCAAAGATTAATTCTTTACCTCCTGCTTCTTCTGTTAAAGCACAAGGTCTGATAATTGTGTAAGGGATACCGCTTGTTCTTAAACTATCTTCTCCCTTTAATTTCCAAGTTAAAATTCCGCCCAATTGGTCATTTAATCTCACGGCTGGGGGTTCTTCCTCTAAATTAATTCCTGGTCTTCCGGGACGGGTGACACCTGCGGAACTTACCAACACAAACTGCGGTAAATTGGTTCCACCATAAGCTTTGATTGATTCCACTTGCAAACTAAAACCACCAGGGGTAAATTTGGGATTTAATGCGCCATCATATTCAAATTTACTTAACATTAATTGCAATGAGCTAATTGTACTCGCGTCAATTGGTGGTGCATCTTTCACCGTTTTGGCACGAAATACAGGTGTTAAATCCGCAAAAGGAATGCGAATATCTATCCAAGTATTAGCTACAGTATCAAAGGAATAACTGTATCCTAATCCATCCCATTTTGCGTCTGGACGGAGAAAGAATTTATAGCGTTGACCATCGCCTCTGACGCGTAATTCTACACCTTCATAGCCAGATAAATTAAATGGTGGCTCAAAATTTTTGGTTCTCACAGAAGCAAAGCCTCCGGAGTTGGCGGTGGAGACATAGCCAGCAAATAATGCTGTATCATCGACAAATTGCATATTACTGGCGCTTACACCACCCATTACTACATCATCTAAAGCACCCCAGATATTTTTTAATTCTGCTGATGGGTTGGTGAAATCGAATATCAGCTTGGTGTTAGGTGTGAGCAAATATTTTTTCGCTGCGTCTACTAAGTTTTTCACACCTTGATATTCGACATTTTCGGGTGTATCGCCAACGATTTCTGGCTGGTAAAATTTGATGCCTTGATAATATTTGGCTCTATCTGCTGTATCTCCCTCTACTGGTTGAACGCGCACGGCGGTACAACATACTACGGCTTGCAGATTCGCCATGACTATAGGAGTTAAGGTTTCTGGTTTGGTGATATCCGCAACTACTAAATCAACATCATTACCAAGAATTGTCCTGGCTTTTTCAATATCACGGACAAGACAGCGCACATGATAACCACGTTCTAATAATCGCTTAACAACACGTTTACCAACACCACCTGTTGCACCTGCTACTAGTATTACACCCAAATTTCTTCCTCCATTAGGTCTATCTTCATTCTCTTGAGAATTACCAGGAATCAACTTTTGTACCCAGTTAAGCAAAGGAATAACCTCAAAGTAGGTTAAGGTTTTGATAAACCTGCATAAATCCCATTGAGAACGATTTTGGTTAGTCATATTTGCGTCCTCATAACTTTCTTTAGTTTAGCTTCTTATATATTTGTTACAAATAAATACAATAGATAGTGGTGTCTAAATTGTCATATTTTTTCGTGGAGGTTGTCCAGAGTCAGACAATTTTGGATTTAAAATTAAGATTGCAATAAATTAGTGATTGATTTGTCAGTTGGGGAAACAGCTAGCTCAATTGGGGGATTCTCCCCCAAACCCCCGATTGGGTGACGGTTGCGTCCCCCAAACCCCCTCCAAAATTATTGTTTTGTGATCAATTTATTTTTTTAACTGAACTGTATGGATTTATATGGCAATACGGTTCAAATAAGCCTTTTTTTCTCTCCCTCTGCTTCCTCTACCTGCTTCAACAGAAAATCTTCTTAACTGAACCGTATTGATTGAGATTGCGGATCTATGTGGGTGTTGTCGGATGTTCTAGATGAACTTGTATAATTTGGTCGGGTAAGATATGTATTTCTAAAATTAATCTGTGTTATTTGCCTAAGTGATGCGTTACGCCAAAGGCTAACGCATCCTACGTAGATTTTCAAAATCAATATGTGTTATTTGCCTAAGTCCTGATGTGTGGAAATTAGGTACAATGAAGCCACATCTAGCATTATTTCATCTGAGGGGCGAACAAGGTTAGAATACTCAACAAATTGTCATTCATCAATGGGTAATTGGATTATGAGCCAACTAGAACAAGTTCAAGCTGAGTACGAAAAATTCACTGAGCAATTTCAAAGTCTCATCATTAGCACTGTTAACGCTGAGGGAATGCCCAATGCAAGTTATGCTCCTTTTGTAATGGATGATTCTTATAATATTTACATTTATGTGAGTGGGTTAGTTGCCCATACTAAAAATATTCTTGTCAATCCTCATGTGAGCGTCTTATTTATTGAGGATGAAAATCAAGCGCAGCAAATTTTTGCCCGCCGTCGTTTAAGTTTTGATTGTACGGCAACTTTAATAGAAAGAGACACTGACCAGTGGCAGAAAATTGTTGAGCGCTTTCAAAATCGGTTTGGTGAAATTATCGAAGTTTTTCGCGGTTTGGCTGACTTTCGGATTTTTCAGTTAACTCCTAGTCAAGGTCGTTTTGTAGTAGGTTTTGGGTCAGCTTATAACATTAATGGTGATAATCTGCGTCAACTTATTCAAGTTACTCCCAAGGATGTGAGATAGAAAATTAAAAATTAAAAATTCATAGGTGTACCTGCCTATGAAAATTTTGATTTTCCTCGATTCTATAAACATTGAATAGTTAAATTTTCATCCTTTATACTTAATTTTATGCTTCAATTCCAACCTCCTGGCTTTGGGCAAAAAGTAATTCATACCTCATTGGGGGCGATGGTTTACTATACCCAAACAACTACACCTTGGTCGATTACTGATGCTGAAAACTTACCACCGCTATTGTTTTTGCATAATTTTGGTGGCGGTGCTTCTGCTTACGAGTGGTCGAAAGTTTATCCAGCTTTTGCTGAGAGTCACCACATATTAGCCCCAGATTTAATTGGTTGGGGAGAATCGGCTCATCCAATATGGGATTATCAAATTCGAGATTATTTAAATGCGATCGCCCAATTTATTAACCAAACTTGTCGTCAGCCTGTAACAGTTGTTGCCTCGTCTTTAACTGCAGCTTTGGCTATTCGTTTGGCAATTACCCAGCCAGAGTTATTCCAAGATTTATATTTAGTTTGTCCGGCTGGGTTTGATGATTTTGGTCAAGGTGTGGCACGCAGACTACCGCTACCACTGATTAATACGCCATTGATTGATAATTTAATTTATGCTGTGGGTGCGGAAAATGAATTTGCAGTTCGCAACTTTCTGCAAAGTTTTTTGTTTGCCAAACCCGAACGTGTCTCTCCGGAGATAGTGCAAGCTTATTTAACTTCTGCACAACAGCCAAATGCTAAATTTGCAGGCTTGGCATTTCTGCGAGGCGACCTTTATTTTGATTTGAGTTTATATATTCAACAACTCAAAATCCCCACAGTATTTTTCTGGGGTGAAAAGGCGCAATTTACCAATATTAAACTTGGTAGAAGATTAGCAAATTTAAATCCCGATTTTATTCGTGCATTTGTGGCGATCGCAAACACCGGCATCTTACCCCATTTGGAAACGCCAGAGGTGTTTATTGGTTTGTTGCAGAAGTATTTAAAGTGAGGTATATCATGAGTAATGAGTAATGAGTAATGAGTAATGAGTAGGGAATTTATTTATTACTCATTACTTTTTTCAATTAGTTGCTGTACTTGATAAACATCAAATCTGCTGCAGGTTTGTAGAAATTATGTACTTAGAGTAGAAGCAGGAATTTTCTCTATACTTCATACTACTTCAGACTGAACACTTCATACTTGCCATCATGTCCAATCAAAGTCCTGTTGTTTGGCTGTTACAGCAGTTTCAACTCCAGCCGGGTAAGCCTGCTATTACCAATGGATTGCGTAGTTTGTTGATTCTCGGTGTGCCGATTGGTGTTGGCATATTTACAGGACATGGGGCGGAAAGTGCGATCGCTACTATGGCAGCTTGGTTTGTGGGGATGGTAAATGTTGATGGGGTGTATCGTCAAAAGCTAATTGCACTGATCGCTGCTACTATCAGCGTGACTTTGGTGTTTGCGATCGCAAATTTAGTTAGCACTACTCTGTGGTTAGCAATTCCGATTACGTTTTTGGTAATTTTTATTGTTGGGTTGGCGGGTATTTTTGGTAGTGTTGTCGCCTCTGTCAGCTTAATTACTGGGATTATGTTTGTTGTCTCCTTGGCGCGATTCTCTGCACCAGGGAATTTGTCTACACTACTGCAGCACTCTCTACTCTGTCTGGCTGGGGGAACATGGACAACGCTGCTATCTCTAGGGTTATGGGTAGTGCGCCCCGATAAACCAGCAACGGCGGCTGTAGCTAAATGTTACGATTCGCTCAGTAAATTTGTGGAAGTGGCTGGTGAGAGAGTTGTCCATCCCCAGGATATACAGAATTGGACAAAGCAATTTGCCCAAGCACAGGATACCGTTACACAGGACTTAGCAGCAGCCCGCAGTACTTGGGCTAGTGTCTGGACAACCCAAAAAGGTGCTAGTCTGCGGGGAAATCAGTTAATTGTGTTAATTGAAGATGCTAACCAAATTATCACTTCGGTAGTGGCGCAGGTGGAACTGTTGGCGATCGCAGCTGATCATCCGTTATTTTCTCGTTTGCAAAGAGAAATTTCCCAAGTGATGACGCAGTTGGCAATTGCTATGCAGATGTTAGCAACTGCGATCGCTAAAGGCAGAAATTCTGTGCATTTGGGAGATTTGGATCGTTCTGTGGAAGCACTAGAACATCAGTTGCAAATTTTACGCAATCAAGTTGTCAGTCAAAACAGTAATTTACCCAGGGATGAGTATTGGGATTTAGTTAATCTCAGGAAAATAACCACCAGCTTCACCAAGTTGGCACAACAAATTCATACTGATGCAGAGATAGTTACAGATTTACAACAGGGAAAACGACGCAGTCAGATTAACCAAGATATTACGCTACCCAAACAGCCGACAACTGCTGAGATGATTGAGACGCTGCGGTGCAACTTAACTTTTGATTCGGTGATGTTCCGTCATGCGTTGCGCCTTGCAGTTGTTGTGGCGTTAGCAGAATTAATCGCTGCATTATTGCAAATTCCGAGAGGCTACTGGATTACTTTAACAGCACTGGTGGCGCTTAAGCCTAACTTTGGCGGGACAACGCAGACAACGGTGCAACGTGTGATTAGTACGATTATTGGCAGCATCATCGGCATTACTATAGTCGTGCTAATTCACAATCAATGGGCGATCGCATTTTCTCTATTATTGCTGGTGTTTACAGCTATGTCAGTGCGATCGCTCAGTTATACCCTGTTTATTACGCTGCTGACTCCCGCCATCATCTTACTACTGAATATGATTAATGCTGGTGGCTGGCAAGTAGGATTATTAAGGATTGTTGATAGTTGCGTTGGCGGTGGGTTGGCGCTGATTGGTAGCTATTTACTGTTCCCCAGTTGGGAAAGACAAAAACTTCCCGCCCAACTCGCAAAAACAATTCGCGCTAATCTTGCATACTTTCAACAGGTAATTGCGAACTATCTCAATTCCCAAAATGATTCTCTTGCTGCTCTCAACAGCCTACGTCATCAAGCTGCACTAGAGAATGCCAACGCCAACGCCGCAGCTCAAAGATTGTTTAGCGAACCCCGTCACGTTCAGGGAGAAATCGAACCTGTAATGACACTAATGATATATATTCGCAACTTTTATAGTTCAGTGACAACTTTAGCGGAACATCAGCGAGAATTTAGCGGTCAGTATCAATTTTCTGCACTCCAAGAATTTACTGATAGTATCAGCCAAATTTTGGGGAATTTAGCTGCTGCTCTGCAATACAGACAAGCACCCGAAGCCTTACCAATACTTAATAATCATCTGGAAACTATTCACGAGCAAACCGAGCAGTTGTATACGGCGCGAATCTCAGAAATTACTATCGATCCCCACATTGTGACACCAACGTTACAAGCTGTCCGAGAACAAACTCCGGTTTTCGCCGAACTAGAACGTATAGTTAATCAAATGAGAATTATTCATTCGGCGATCGCGCTGTTAGCAACATCATCAAGGTGAATTATCTTTATACTAACTTTATAAATTACGTAGTAATCATACTTATGATTTAAAGCGTTGATAAAGATAAAAAATTATACTGTTATTGGCTGTATATCTATATATTAGCTTTGTCGCAGCTTTTGCAAAAAAGTTGCAACTAGCTATATATACCTAAGTACACGAAAGACCAATGGCAATACAAGACTTACAAGACAGAGCCACGTCAATCTTTGGTACTTCAACAAATTTGACAATTGAGCAGTTAATCATAGATGGTGTGAGGCAAAACCCAGGAGGGAGAGCAATTGCAGCTCCTGGTCGTCCGCCATTGACATACGCTCGTCTTTATGAACACCTCCAAGATATTCGTACAACCTTAAATACCTTGGGTTTGGGAGTAGGCGATCGCGTTGCTATTGTACTGCCCAATGGCCCGGAAATGGCGGCGGCTTTTTTAACTGTAGCCGCCTGTGCCACTAGCGCCCCGCTCAATCCTACTTATAGTGCTGAGCAATTTGAATTTTATCTGGATGATTTGAATGCGAAAGCTTTGATTGTGCAATCTGGCATAGATTCCATCGTCAGAGAAGTTGCAGCCGCTCGCCAGATTCCCATTATTGAACTGACACCAAAGCTAGAAGCTGAAGCCGGAATTTTTGAACTCAGCGGTGAAACTCATTTACCGCCAATCAAACCCACTCACAGTAAAAATGAAGATACCGCCCTAGTACTGCATACATCAGGAACCACAGTCAGACCGAAAATAGTGCCCCTAACTCAGGCTAATTTATATATCGCCGCAGACATTATTAAAAAGGCGCTGGAGTTAGAACCCAATGATTGCTGTTTGAACGTGATGCCCCTGTTCCATGTACAGGGGTTATTTATATCAATTCTCTCTTCCATTGCGGCTGGTGGAAGTGTGGCTTGTGCTCCAGGATTTGATAGTTTGCAGTTTTTTGACTGGCTGCAAACTATGCAAGCTACTTGGTATTCATCGGTGCCTACTATTCATCAAGCAGTTTTAAATGCGGCGACTCAGAACAATATCACCCACATTCCCAAATTGCGATTTATTCGTTCTGGTGGTGCGGCTCTGCCAAGGCCAGTGATGAGAGCTATAGAGGAATTATTCCAAGCTCCCATACTTGAAGGTTACGGTATGACCGAGACTGGCTGTATTATTACCCTCAATCCACTACCACCACGCCAACGTAAACCCGGTTCCGTTGGTATTGCCACTGGCATGAAACTAGGCATCATGGATGCAACTGGTAATTTATTGCCACCCCACGAAATCGGGGAGATTGTAGTTCAGGGCGGCCATGTGATGCATGGTTATGAAAATAATCCTGTAGCTAATCAAAACTCCTTTCTCAATGGCTGGTTTAGAAGCGGAGACCAAGGCTATCTCGATGATGAAGGTTACCTGTTTTTAACAGGCAGACTGAAGGAACAAATTAATCGCGGTGGCGAAAAAATAGCGCCTCGGGAAATTGATGACATTCTCTTAGAGCATCCAGCAGTCGCCCAAGCTGTAGCTTTTGCCGTTCCTCATGCCACTCTGGGAGAGGATTTAGCAGCAGCCATTGTTCTGCATAAGAATGCTACTGTTACCGACAAAGAACTGCGTGAATTTGTCGCTAGCAAACTGGCTGGGTTTAAGGTGCCAAATCAAATAGTGTTTGTGGAAGATATTCCCAAGGGTTCCACAGGTAAACTCCAGCGGATTGGTTTAGCCAAAAAGCTGCAACAAGAATTGAAGACCAATTTTGTTTTACCCAGAACTGAACTAGAGAAAGCATTAGCTCAAATTTGGGCTGAAGTTCTCAATCTGCAACAGGTAGGAATTTACGATAATTTCTTTGCTTTAGGTGGCGACTCTTTGCAGGCGGTTACCCTGTTCAACAAAATTGAGCAGAAATTAGGCTACAGTTTACCTTTATCTACCCTGGTTCCAGCACCCACTATTGAGCAATTGGCTGCTGTTCTTAGTCAAGCTAAATCTTCAGTATCTAGCTCATCTCTGGTAGCAATTCATCCTCAAGGTTCCAGACCACCACTATTTTTGGTTCATGCTGTCTGGGGTAATGTCCTGTTGTATCGGAATTTCGCACGTTATTTACACCCAGAACAACCGGTTTATGCTTTGCAAGCCAAGGGACTTGATGGTCAACAAGCACCCATCACTGACTTGAAGCAAATCGCTGCTAACTACATTCAAGAAATCCGCCAGATGCAACCGCATGGCCCCTATTATCTTGGTGGTTATTCCTTCGGTGGGATTATCGGTTTTGAAATGGCCCAACAACTGAAAGCGCAGGGTGAAGAAATCGCCCTCATGTCCATATTTGATGTTTCATCGCCAGGTTATGCGAAACCAATTCCCAATTCAGATGAGGCGAACTTTTTCCATCTCCGCAAACTGTTGAATTTAAATATTCAAGACCAGCTAACTTATGTGTGGGAACGATTAGCTTGGCATTTTCAGATTGGGAAGATGAGTATGTTTTATAAATTTTACCTGCGTTATCTGAAGCGATCGCTTCCAGACCTGCGGTTGTTGGAAGTAGCATTAGCAAATAATCAAGCTGGTAAAAGTTACATTCCCTCAATCTACCCCGGTCAAGTAACTCTCTTCCGCGCCAGTCAACAAAATGTTGGCTTAGATGTTGACCCAGAATTAGGCTGGGGTAAGTTAGCGGCTGGTGGTGTGGAACTTTATGATGTCCCCGGCTCCCACGCTTCCCTGATATCGGAACCTCATGTAGAGATACTCGCGAAAAAATTCCAAGTTTGTTTGGATCGAGCACAATTCAAAATTCGTAGTACCTTAAGGGAAGGCTAACGCCTACGTAATTCGTAATCTTCACCCAGGGTGCAACTAGCAAGCTACGTAATTTTTGTTCTTCATTCCCCCCTCATCTATAGGTGGCTTGGTAAGGTCACAAAGTTGAGCTTCTGGGAACTAGCTAACCAAATACCATTTTTTATTTCAGCTTCTACCATCAGTATTTTTTCACTCTTTACGCCTGTTATCCCAATTCACATAATATTTGCGACACATAAATTCCATGTAGGGGCACGGCATCCACAATCTTTTGCTATATTCAATTATCCTACTGGTACCGTGCCCTACTCATCTAAGGGTTTCAATCCTTAATTCTCATCTTGATTTGTAATTACGAATTACGAATTACGAATTACGAATTACGAATTAACCTTCCTTAGCCTTCGTCAACTTTTGCACTACCATTTGCACACCTAAAGCTAATAAACCCAGAGCAACTATACCAAATACTCCCGCACCCAAGGCGAATACACCGACTACCAATGTCCGAACTGCGGAGGTGATTCTGACTACTAATTGGTTATCGGAATGGATAGGTTTACTTGCAAAATTTGTGGCGATTGAAATCATCAGCGAATATATTGCATATCCTAATCCACCAGAAATTATCGCTCCGATGACACAGCGTAACGGATTCATTGTTTCTGGGGTGGAAGTTTCTGGTTGGGGAAGGGAGTTGGGGTCAGTCATAATAAGTCAAAAGTCAAAAGTCAAAATTAAACTGAAGAGGCGATTTTGATTCCATGTGTAGTCATCCGCGTCACGAACAATTCTAAATCTTCATTGGGAATTGTGGCACGAATTTGCTGCTTGATGACTTCGGCTTGTTGTTGCGATTCGACCAAAGCAAAAACTGATGGGCCGGAACCAGACATCATTGTTCCTAAAACCCCTGGTTGAGATGCAAATAATTCTCGCAGTTGCAAAACTTGGGGATACTCAGGTAACACGACGCGCTCTAAGTCATTATGCATTTTTTTGGCGATGTCTGCTGCATCTTTATTTGCGATCGCTCTCACTATCGGCCCGGAATGTACTGCACTGGCACGGGCAATTAAGCTGGCGGTATCTTTAATATAGGTGCTACCAAACTGCTGGCGATAGGTTTTGTACGCCCAAGCTGTAGAAACTTCTAGGCTGCGATATTTGGCCAATACTATATATATATTGTCTAAATTTGGTAACGGGGAAAGTTGTTCGCCTCTTCCTGTCGCAATTACTGTTCCCCCAGCGATACAAAAGGGTACATCTGAACCTAGAACCGCACCTAGTTCTTCTAATTCTGATTGAGTTAGTCCCAATTTCCAGAGTAAATCTATCCCCACCAACACAGCGGCGGCGTTTGTCGAACCACCAGCTAATCCAGCTGCTACAGGAATATGTTTATCAATAGTAATTTCCACGCCGCCAAATCTTGCAAAGCTATCGGGAAATTCTTTCACCATTAATTCTGCCGCACGATACGCCAGATTAGTTTTATCTGTGGGTACTTGTGGGTGATGGCTGTGAACGCGAATCGTATCGGTGCTGAGAGAACGCACACTAATCTGGTCAGCCAAGTCGATACTTTGCAGTATCATCGCTAACTCATGAAATCCATCCGGGCGATCGCCGATGATTTCTAAATACAAGTTGATTTTAGCAGGGGCAATGAGGGTGTAGGAACGCATTTTGAGTTTTGAGTGCTGAGTGCTGAGTAAGAGTTACTCAGAGATAAGTAAGTTAGCTAGAGTTACCCATTGGGATACACTGAGGTCTTCAGCGCGTACCTGGGGATTTATCTCTAATTGTTCCAGTAAGTGGGTCAAGCGATCGCGTTCTACTACTGGTTGTAAATTATTTCGTAACATTTTTCGCTTTGCACCAAACCCCAACTTGATTAAATTCTCGAATTTGCGCGGGTCAATGGCTGGGTTTTCTATTGCTCTGGGACGCAATCTCACAACTGCGGAATCTACTTTTGGTTGTGGATAAAATGCACTAGCTGGAACTGTACAAATTAACTCACATTCTGCCAAATATTGTACCCTTACACTTAACGCTCCAAAGCTTTTAGAACCTGCTTTTGCATATAACCTTTCTGCTACTTCTTTCTGCACTAATAACACTATTGAATCAAAGGGGTTAGGGTTAGGATTTGCAATCGTACCCAGCAGTTTTTCGATTATCGGCCCTGTAATGTTATAGGGGATATTCGCAACTACTTTATTTTGATTTTGAAACTTAGGAAATGCTGCTAAATTTCCTTGTACATCCAAAGTCAAAAAATCTCCTTGCAGCAGCAGAAAATTTTCTCTTTTACCAAGCTGCTTTGCTAATAAATCGCACAAATCTCTATCAATTTCTACAGCCACTAAAGATTGCACCAAAGGTAATAAACGCCGCGTCAGGATACCCGTACCAGGGCCTATCTCCAAAACGCGATCGCCCTCCTTACACTCCGCCGCCTGTACAATTGCGTCCAGAGCCTTCTCACTTTTGAGCCAATGCTGAGCAAAGACCTTGCGCGGTCGCACCATCTCTTTTCCTCTCTATATCTACTTCCTAGCGTTTCCCAAAAAATCTGTTTCTTACTTTTTTCTTACTTTTCACCACCCATTTTTGACCCATTTTGCCCCGTTCAGTATTGACTTTAGATGTTAAACATGGTAAACGATTGCGCTAACGAAGAGAAATTACATTTCATCTCGCCTCAAGAGGAAACTAACGCATACAGGTTGTAATTGAACTCAAAAAGGGTAGCTAAAGGTAGCAATATAAGACTTCAGAAAATCTGGCTTTAACCATTTTCTCTGAAGATGTCGATAAATGAAAATTTAGGTGAAAGCTAATTATATTTCTAAATGCAGAAGCAAATAGATCATTTTAAAATCTAAATCAAACAAACTAAACCTCAGAAATTTTTCTTTGCGCCTCCGCGCCTCTGCGTGAGAAAAATTTACTCCAGCAACAAAACGAGTGACCTATTTCTGAAATCACCATTGATATCGTTGTATAGTATTTTGAGAAAAACTGAGATAAACCCTGAAAAGACTATGCCAGAAACACCTTCAGATAGCATTTGGATTGTCACCGACGACACCCCGCAAATATCGATTCCTGATGGTACTAAAGGCGTGACTTATAGAGGTGGTGACTGGGGAGACGAAACCAGAGAAACCACAGGTACCAAAGCACCTGGAGATGCAGTTAAAGTCAGCGCGCAGAAATTAGAACAAGAAATGTCTCACTTTCTGCAGGTTGTAGGACGCTTATTCAGTCGTGCAGAACAACAAGCTCAAGGTAACTCTGGGATGCGGCTAGAAGAAATTGAACTTTCGGTAGAAATTAGCGGTGAGGGAGAAGTCAAGTTAATTGGTAGCGGTGCGAAAGCCAGCGGTAAAGGCGCAATCAAACTGACATTCAAACGCCCAGAATCAAAGTGAGATGGCGAAAAATTGGGCGATCGCAATTGGCATTAACCGATATGATTTACTGCAACCGCTAAAATATGCCCAGCGGGATGCACAGTTAATGCAGGAATTTCTCCGCAATCAAGCAGGGTTTGAGAGAATTTTCTTTTTCTCTGATGATTCCCCTGATATTGCGGGAAAATCTACTCGTCCCAACCGTGCTAATTTGCGGCGAGTTTTGCTGGAATTATTTAAAAATCCCTTTATGGAAGCAGGGGATAACTTTTGGTTCTTCTTTAGTGGTCACGGGATACGCCACAATAACCGCGATTATCTCATGCCTTGTGATGGCAATCCCACAGATATTGAAGAAACAGCAATTCCCATTAACTTTGTCACAGAACGCTTGCGTAGCTGTGGTGCTGATAACGTAGTCTTAATTTTAGATGCTTGTCGCAGCCTTGCACAAAAAGGTGGCGAGGGAATTGGACGACAAACAGCAGAACAAGCGCGTCAACAAGGAGTCATCAGCATTTTTTCCTGTAGTCCCCAGGAATATTCTTATGAAATTGACGCATTACAACAAGGTGCTTTTACTACTGCGTTATTAGAAGGTTTAGGGATTCAAGGACAATGCGCCACTGTTGAACGGTTAAACCAGTATCTTAATTTTCGCGTTCCAGCAATTGTCCGTCAGTATCAGAATGGCAGACAAACACCTTATATTATTGCTGAACCTGTAAATAAATCTCACCTGATACTTGTACCGCGATATGCAACTTTAGCGGATATTGCGACGCTAAAAAATGATGCTTATCGTGCAAAAGACGAAGGGAATCTTGATTTAGCAGAACAACTATGGATTCGGGTACTAGCTGCGGCTTCTGGTACAGATATGGAAGCTGTAAAGGCGTTACAAAGAATTGAACTTGAAAGGCTATCAGTGAAACCTCAAGCACCTCCACCACCTTCTAATACTCAGACTACTAGGAAGGGAACATCTACAAAATCTACCCCACCACAACCACAATTACCATCGCTGATTTTACCGCGACGGCGGATGATTCAAATTGTTGGCTTGGTAGGTGCTGGGGTAGGTTCAGCAATTGTGGGAAAAGGTTTGTTATTTCCTTCTCAACCATCAATACCCACCTTACAAAAGCGCTTACAAACTTTTAAATTTGATGTGGTTACAGTAGATGCTAAGGGAAAACCTGCTAACCCCAGTAAGGGTGAGGCGAAATACTTTGTTGAAGACTTGGGGAATGGTGTCACTTTAGAAATGGTGCAGATACCAGGAGGAACCTTTATGATGGGTTCACCACAAGGGGAAGCACAACGAGATAAAGATGAAGGGCCGCAGCAATATAAAGTAACACTTTCTGGATTCTTTATGGGAAAGTATGAAGTGACCCAGGAGCAATATCAAGCAATTATGGCTAGTAATCCTTCTAATTTCAAAGGTCAAAAAAAACCTGTAGAAAAAGTTAGTTGGAATGATGCAGTAAAATTCTGTGAAAAGTTAAGTCAGAAAACAGGACGCACATATCGACTACCCAGCGAAGCGGAATGGGAATATGCTTGTCGTGCTGGAACCACTACACCATTTTATTTTGGCGAAACCATTACTACTGATTTAGTAAACTACGACGGAAATAGTACTTACGCCTCTGAAAAACCAGGTCAATATCGTAAAGGAACAACACCAGTAGACAAATTTCTACCTAATGCCTTTGGTTTATATGATATGCACGGTAATGTTTTGGAATGGTGTCAAGATTATTGGCATGATAATTACCAAGGCGCACCTACTGATGGTAGTGCGTGGTTAACTGGTGGAGATAATACTCTTAGGGTGCGGCGCGGTGGTTATTGGTCAGCCTATCCTTGGTATTGTCGATCTGCTGATCGTGGTAACAAACCTCCTGATTTTTATAACGGTGCTTGTGGTTTTCGGTTAGTGTGTGTAGTTACATGATTTTCTGGTGCATGACATAGATACTCATTAATTAGTTCGATGAGAGATTGTCTTTTAGTAGCAGTTTCCCTTTTTAAACCTCTATGAAGATTTTTGTCTAAATTACATCTGCTCTCTTACCCAAGCTCGAAACGCCTTCATAGTAGCGTTTCTCCCTTCAACTTTACTCCGCATTAAGTACTCAGGAATAACTTGAGCAATCGGTAAATTGGGAAAAACAGCACTAGCAGTAGAGGCTACATATTTACCATTAATCATTACATTAATTTCTAATCTATTCCCCTTCCAGCGCCATAATTCCGGTACACCCAATACCTCATAATTATTAAACCGAGTGCGGGAGGTAATATCAATTTCAATTGCTAAATCTGGTGGTGGATCAATTGTTAAATCGATTCTATCTTTACCGCGTACAGCCGCTTCATTTTGAATGTAGAAACAATCATCAGGTTCCACCCCAGCGTCCATTTTTTCTTGATCAAAAGTGGTAGAACCCAAACTCCAAAATTCTATATCAAGTTCTTCTAGTAAAATTTCCACCAAATTGCCAATGATTTTTTTGCTTACTTCATGCTCTGGTAATGGAGCCATGATTTCTAACATTCCTTGACTGTATGATATACGAGAATTGCGGTTTTCACCCAATTCCGCCAAAATATTTTTATATGCTGACCAAGATATATTTTTAATCAATAACTGATGACCGACAGGTACAATTAGTTGGTTGAGTTTAAGTAACATAACTTTCCTTTGCCCCTTTGCGCCTATGCGTGAGAAATTCATCCCATTAATCAACAACGCCAATAAATCATATTTGCTCCCTCACCCAAGCTCGAAACGCCTTCATAGTAGCGTTTCTCCCTTCAACTTTACTCCGCATTAAATACTCAGGAATAATTTGAGCAATCGGTAAATTGGGAAAAACAGCACTAGCCGTAGAAGCTACATATTTACCATTAATCATTACATTAATTTCTAATCTATTACCCTTCCAGCTCCATAATTCCGGTACACCCAATACCTGATAATTATTAAACCGAGTGCGGGAGGTAATATCAATTTCAATTGCTAAATCTGGTGGTGGATCAACTGTTAAATCAATTCTATCTTTGCCGCGTACAGTTGCTTCATTTTGAATGTAAAAACAATCATCAGGTTCCACCCCAGCATCCATTTTTTCTTGATCAAAAGTGGTAGAACCCAAACTCCAAAACTCTATATCGAGTTCTTCTAGTAAAATTTCTACCAAATTGCCAATGATTTTTTTGCTTACTTCATGCTCTGGTAATGGAGCCATGATTTCTAACATTCCTTGACTGTATGATATGCGAGAATTGCGATTTTCACCTAATTCCGCCAAAATATTTTTATATGCTGACCAAGATACATCTTTAATCAACAACTGATGACCGACAGGTACAACTAGCTGGTTGAGTTGAAGTAACATAACTACCCTCGTTTCTAGATTTCACCTAACTAGTACCAACTCCATCATATTTTATTTTCAACCAAAAGCAGGGTGTGTTATGCCGGAGGCTAACGCATCCAGAATTTTAGCTCGACTTTATGCAAAATTAAGAGGTTGTTTTAAAAGTATTTGGCTGTGACTTTAGACACTTATTTATCCCCCCTAACCCCCCTTAAAAAAGCTATCCATTATCAACATCTTTCTTAACATTTTGAGAGTATTAATTCACGTCTCTAGAACCATGATTTTTGCGTTGTTAATTCTCAATAAAATCCCATTTTTAGCGAGAAGAATACACGCGAATTTGTCAAGCCTGCCTAAACTCTCATTCTCTAAGATGCTTATAAAACAAGGGTTTTAAGATTGTAAAGAAAGATGTGGGTAATGCATAGCTTAAAAAATGGGTAGAAAAGAATCAAAGTCCCCCTTTTTAAGGGGGATTTAGGGGGATCTAAAACGTTGTGCTACTAACCAATAGACCTTTAAAACATCCTCTTATACTTAATTACGTTGGCACATCTGGTTGCGTAATCGGAATTTCAAGCACAAATTCTGCGCCCTTTCCTGGTGCGGAATTACAATATAATTTTCCACCATGTCTATCTACTACAATTTGGTAACTAATCGATAATCCTAATCCGGTTCCCTTTCCCACATCTTTAGTAGTAAAGAAAGGGTCAAATAATTTAGAAACAATTCCTGGGGGAATCCCCTTACCATTATCTGCAATGTGGATAGCTACAAGATTACTATTAACAACTTCTGTCCGAATGCGAATTTGGGGATTTGGAATTTCTTCTCCATTACTCAGCGACGAATCTTCTAAAGCGTCAATTGCATTACTGAGAATATTCATAAATACCTGATTTAGTTGTCCAGGATAGCAATCGACTAAGGGCAATTTGCCATATTCTTTAATAACTGCAATTTCAGAATTATCTGCTTTCGCTTTAAGGCGATGGTGCAGAATCATCAGAGTACTATCCAAACCTTCATGGATATTTACTAGCTTAAATTCTGCTTCATCTAAGCGTGAAAAATTGCGTAAAGATAGCACAATTTCTCGGATGCGTTGCGTTCCTACCCGCATAGATTGGAGCAGTTTAATTAAATCTTCCTTGAGAAAATCAAGCTCCATATCATCAATTTCTGCTTGAATTTCTGCGGCAGGCTCAGGGTAATATTGTTCATATAATTCCAGCAGATGTAATAAATCTTCAACATATTCACTAGCAGGAATGAGATTACCATGAATAAAATTTACTGGATTATTAATCTCATGGGCGACACCAGCAACCATATTCCCCACAGATGACATTTTCTCGCTGTGGATGAGTTGTGCTTGGGTACGTTGGAGTTCGCGCAGAGTGTTTTCTAAGTTTTGTGCTTGTGCTTGTAATTGAATTTCGGTTTGTTTGCGTTCGGTAATATCAGTTGACACACCCAGAATTTGCTTGATATTTCCCTCTTCATCGCGGTTAAATGGCGTTTCTCGACAGTAAAGCCAGCACCATTCACCATTTACACGTCTAACGCGAAATTCAATCTCCACAATATCACCATCCTTAGTGGTAAGAAATTGCTGATGGTGAAGCATGACTCTTTCGCGATCGCCTGGATGCATAATTATGGGAAGTAGATTATCTCCCATTTGCTGAATTTCTGTATTAGAGTAACCAAGCAGCGTCTCAAGTTCTTGATTGGCGTAAATATTGCGTTGTTCTTCTAAATCGAAAATGTAGAGAATATTAGGAGAAGAATCTGCTATGCGTTGAATAAAGTGTTGACTAGCTTGCAGTGCTGCTTCGGCTTGTTTACGCTCAGTAATATCCCAAGTTGTACCGACAATTTGATAAATTATTCCTTGATTATTGATGAGAGGATTGAGTGTGGTAAACCACCAAGTTTCTTGTTCATTGAAAGTTAAGCACTCTTCATAAGTAATTTCTTTACCAGCATCTATACAGCTTTGATAACGCTGACGCACCACTGCACCTTCAAGCGTACCCAATAACTCTTCAGGAGTTTTGCCAATTATTTTGGCATGATTCATTCCCATGCTTTTTTCTGCTGATGAGTTACAACCAGCAAAACGGAATTCGCCATTTTCTAAAACATCAACTACAAATATTAATTGAGGAACACCATCATAAATACTGCGTAAGAATTGTTCTTGTGCTTGTAATTTATTTTCTGCCTCTTTGCGTTCACTAGCATCACGCGTAATGGTGGCAAAACACATAGGCTCGGAAGTTTCAGGATTTTTGATCACAAACATATTGTAATCAACAGGAATAGGCTTTTCTGTTTGTAAATGTCGAAAACGCAATTCCCCTTGCCACACTCCCTGTTTGATAACTATCGGTAAAATCTCCTGGAGTAAGTATTGTCTATCTTCGGGAAAGATATAGTCAATAATCTGGGAATTTTTGACAAATTCCAGACTTTCAACTCCTACAATATTGCGTCCAGCTTCATTCAAAAATAATGCTTTTCCTTCCAAAGTCGCAAAACCAATAAAGTCACTACTATTTTCAATCAACGAGACAAAAATTTGCCTATCTTGTTCAGCTTGTTTCGGTTCTGTGATATCTGTTGTAGTGACAACTAATTGAGTAATTTGTGAGTTGCTATCGAACAGAGGTGTAATATTTAATAGCCACCAATTTTCTTGGTTATTATGCCAGAAAGATTCTTCAAAAAATACACTCTTGCGTAACTTAATGCATTCTTGATAACGGCGACGATAGTAATATGCCATATCTGCAGGTAATGCAGCCGCCATTGTTCGCCCCACAAAAGATTCTAATGGCATGGGGCTGAGTTGGAGGATAGCAGGATTGAATTTTACATAACGAAACTCGGCACCATCATCTAAAACATCTAAAACAAAGATGCCATAATCTACACCTTCCCAGATGCTTTGTAAAAATTGTGCTTGTCCTTGGAGTTGTTGCTGAGTTTTTTGGCGATCGCTAATATCGAATAAGCAACCATACCAAATAATCTCACCATCTATTTGACGTTCAGGAAAAGAGAAAGCCTTCACCCACTTCTTTTTACCCGCAAGAGTCATCATCCGCCACTCGCTGTCAAAGTTTTGCAGAGTTTGGGCTGAGTTAGCAATTGCTTGTTGTACTTCTCCAACATCATCAGGATGAATTAGGCTAAATGCAAAAGACGCATCTTCTTTAATTTCTGCTGGTGCTAGTCCGAGAATCTCTTGACATCGCGAAGATGCATAGGGAAAAGACACTGTACCATCAGGTTTGAGGCAAAATTCATAAAGCATCCCTGGTACATTATCTGCTAGCCGTTGCAACCTAGCTTCACTATGACGCAACTCTGCTGTACGTTCCTCAACTCTGGCTTCTAATTCTTCATTAAGTCGTTTCAGTTCTGCTTCAGCTTGTTTGCGTTGAGTAATATCTAAGAGTACGCCACAGAAAATAACCTCTCCTTGGTTGTTTCGTATCGGCGTTGAATCTCCTTGCCACCAGACAACTTCCCCAGTAGGCTTAATTAATCGTCCTTCGTAGTGCCAAGGGATAGGATTTTCGATAACTTCTACCACGGAAGCCGTAAAACTCTCAATATCTTCGGGATGTATGCAAGCCGCAAAGCAATCAAAATTCTGCATAGCTGCTGCTGCTGAAATTCCTGCTAATTCTTGAATAAAATCGCTCACATAGTCCACTCTCCAAACGCCGTTATGGTTGGTGAACTGAAAAATCGCCCCAGGTACATTAGCAGCAATATTCCGTAAAAACTTTTCGCTGTTAGCTAGGGCGATTTCTGTCTGTTTCCGAGTGGTAATCACTTCGGTAAACATAATAATGCCACCCACTGCACCAGATTCTTCATGCCAAGGATGTATCTCCCACTTCACCCATTCGGTTGTACCATTGGCACGAATGAAGATATCTTCTTCAGATGTTTCAATAGCACCTGTTAAACAGCGTTGATGAATTTCCCGCCAATTCTGGGAAATTTCCGGAAAAATCTCATAATGAGAACGCCCAATAATCTCTTCATCGCCTAAACTATAATCTTCTCGCCAACGCTGACTAACTAACAAGTAGCGCATCTCACAGTCAAAAACTGCGATCGCAGCTGGAGTGTATTCTATAAATAACTGCATTTGCTGCTGGCGAGATTTTAGCGTACTGAAGCAGTGATTAGACCCCACTATCTGACGCAGTTCTGTCAGTTCCTGTTGTAGAGATTCATAAGTATTTTTATCTACAGTAATCAGATTGCAAGTCATAGGTTTGTCACTTGCGAGCTAGGAAGATGAAGTTAACATTAGTACTTAGTCTTCCCAATTCCACGCAGTAAACAACATTATGACTGGGAAATGGGCATGGGGCATGGGGCATAGGGCATAGATAATGGGAGATGAAGGAGAAATAACAAACACCCAATTACCAATTACCCATTACTCATTACTCATTACTCATTACTCATTACTCATTACTCATTACCCATTACCCATTACCTCACCCAACTGATGTTGAATCAGCAATCCTTTCAGCGTTGCATTCTCAGCTTTAATCGCCTGATTCTCTGCTTCCAATTCCGCAATTCTCGCCTTTAAAGCTTCCTTACTTGTACCTTGGCGATGAATGACAACTTCGCGATAAATTTCTAAATTAGCATCCTCATTCATCCATCTTTGATATGTTTTAGTATGTTCTTGTACTGTATGCCCCATGTAATCAGACATCGTTTTAATCGGGACTTGCAAGCGATGTCCACGGATGGCATAAGCGTGACGTAATTCGTATGGTCTAAACCCGATATTTGTCACTCTAAATCTGATGTAAAGCTTTGCTGTTTTATTGCTGAGTTTACCTTCATTGTAAGGAAACTTGACATTTTTTAAATCAAATAATTCTATCCAATGGGGATATAAAGGCGGAATCCCACAACTACGCTCCCCGGTTTTTGTTCCATCTGTCAATCGCGGATTTAATGTTACTAAATGAAAAGTATTGTGAGGATGAGTAAACGCTTCTAGATCAATGGCATATAATTCATGGGGTCTTAAGCCGTAAGTTGCTAACATTCCGTAAGCCCATTGCCATTGTTCCGGTTTTGTAATATTCTCCTTAGCAGCGAATGCTGATAATGGCATCCCAATTTTATTAAATCCTTGAATAATTTCCTCATCTGTAGGTACTTTGCGAATACTAGGATAAGGCTTAGGCGTAGCATAAGCATCAATTGTTTTTAAGCCATTCATCCCGCAAAATTCGCAAAATTTCTTCAATTGCCATGCTAAGAAAAACCGCCCAGATGTATTAGGTTTGGTTTTTTCCAATGCCTTTTCTAACGCTGATAAAGACATCGGCTCATCTGACGGTAGCTTTTTTAGATGTCTAATATAATGAGTTTCCCATGTGCGGATTCCTTGGCGATTTTTCTCATGGGTTTTCCAAAATTCCCGCTCGTACTCTTGAATCCATTCACTGATGAGTTTGGCAGAATCTTCCGGTGCTGGTAAGGCAATTTTCTGTGCTTGCTTCCCTAATAATTCTGGTGTCCACTGGAATTGTTTTGTAATTAGTGATAAATCTAATTCTCGGGCTTTAACTACTGCCGTTTTTACACCAATATCATTAGCAGCAAAACCAAATGAAATGGTATACTGCTTACTTGGACTACCATTTTTTCCCACATCCCCAGGCCTACAAGGAAAAGTCCCTTGTAAACCGATAGTTTTAGCACTAGTAAGCTTAAGTTTAACCTTCACCTTATCCAAACTTAATGCCAAGTTAGCTTGCTGAACAGCGTGTTTTATCCTGAGATATTCACGCTCCATCTTCACGTTTTCGTCAGATGGTGAATGTTTGGCTTTCCATTGCTTCCACTTGGCTGCTTCCCAAGTATCAATTGCAATCCCATCGTACTCAGCATTACGGATATCGTATGTACTGGCTTCATTGTTAGACATAAGCTTTTCTGGCATCGAGGAAAGTACTGACAATTTAAGGCACAATTGGGGAAATAGTTTTAAATATCAGCAATTTTACTAGCAAAATTAAGCTTGGATAAACCTAATTCAAATCTCGCTAATTTATACGGAACTGAGAACCATAACACTGAAGTTAATAACAACAACCTAACAACTTCAAAGCAACAACTTCAAAGGGGTGTATAACATGATGAGCCTAACTAAAAGATATTTTTTACCATTAATTGCTGTGGCGATCGCAACCAGCATCAGCAGTTGTAGTTCTAATCCTAGCGCTACCCAGGATACCGCTAGCGAGGCACCAGCGCCCACTGCAACATCAAACATCGAATCAGCACCCTCCCCCAGTCAAACACCCAGCATGGCTCAACTGAGAGCTAAATCTGACAATATTGGCATACCTTCGCCTCAAGCAACCACCGAAAGCACACCTGCTGCAACTACGACTGAGACACCCTCCGCAAAAGCTTCTCCTACAGAGCAAGCTGCTACAGGTAAAACTACCAATGTCACCCTATACACAAGTGACACGCAATGCCAACAACTAATTCCCCAAAAAGTAGCAGTACCAGCAGATGAGCCTGTAGAAGGTGCGGTAAGTAAGATTTTAGAGCAAAGAGATTCAGGAGACTTTAACTTATCTAGTTATCGCGTCAACCTCAAAAATGGCGTTGCTACCGTTGATTTGCGAGTAGCCCCCAACTCTAAACGGCAAATAGCTTCTCTTTCTAGTTGTGAACAGTTTGCCATGTTTGGTAGCCTTCGTAAAACCCTCACCAGCAACCCTCAATGGAAAATTAAAGAAGTACGCTTCACCGAGCGAGGCGAAGAAATTGTGCTTTAGTTTTGGTGTTTGTACCCATTACCAATTACCCATTACCAATTACCCAATCCCTAATCCCCAGTCCCTAATCCCCAGTCCCCAATCCCCCATTCGATAAAAGCCATTGCTCAACCAACTCTGTCATAACGTCGCTCATCTGTCGTTCCTGAAAAGCGGCTGCTGCTTTCAATTTTCGATGCAGCTGCTTAGGCAGATAGATAGTTGTGCGAATATATTCAGGGTCGGTACTTTTGCTTAAAGAAGTCGGTTTATCTTCTATTAGCTGTGGGTTGTCTCGTTGTTGACGGCTACGCGCAGCATCAATTAATTCATCAAAACGGCTATTTTTCTTCTTATTCAAAATTAATTTCTCCGTATTTAGTTAATAGTCAAAAAGTCAAAAGTTGCAGAGACACGATTAATCGCGTCTGTACTCAAAAGTCAAAAGTTTGAATCTGATGAATCCAACTTTCTTTAAAGGTGTGAAGGAAAATCGTTAAAGCAGAGTGAGAATTAGATAATTACGAAAACATACTATAGCTACAAATTATTTTGACCTTTGACCTTTGACCCTTGACCCTTGACTGTTATTAAATTTTCAAATATTTCTTTTCCAGCCTCAGCGTAACACCGCCAGGCAATTTGAGCATAGGAATCTTTCACTGCATTCACTGGTACTCCTTCTAAAGCTGCACGTTGGAATACAGCCAGGCGGCGAATACCAGATTTGAATACAGGTAACCCAGCATTTAATAACGCTGTTCGTGCTTCTTCTCCCGCCTTATTGGGATTTGGAGGAATCAGCGTCAACAAAATGCGATAATTGGTTTTGTATTGCTTGAGAGCCTCCACCATTTGCATTGTTGCAGCTAAAGCGATCGCATCAGGAGTTGTAGGAATAACTAGCAAATCGCATCCCTGAGCAATAGTTTTTAGCTCATCTGGGTTTGGCCTGGCTGAAGTATCAATCACAATATGTTCGTAGAGTTTAGCTAACTGTATCCCCTGCTGTTCATCAGCAACTTTGAATGGTAAACAACCTCGGTTAGACCAATCCAAAGCACTGCGGTTGAGGTCGCCATCTACAAGCAGTGTATCAGCTAGGTTCTGAAGATATGTAGCTAGGTGTAGTGCTGTAGTTGATTTACCTACACCTCCCTTAAACGCCGCTACCGTAATAATCATTTTGGTTTAATCAGCAAATAGTTCCCAGAATTCTACTGCATATTTAAACATCTGGACATTTAAATTGCATCTAGATGTTTAGATGTTATTTAAATGTTTAAACATTTAAGTGTTTGTATGTTTTGTATAAATAGTGTTTGTATGTTTTGTATAAATAAAGTCAGTATACTAAATATAAGTAAGCTTATATTTTAAACACAAAATACCTTAAGTAAGATATAGAGTAAAATGTATAAATACTTTTAAGTACAAAAAAATGCCAGAGAGAAGCATTATGCTTCACGCTGAATGAGCGAGATATTTGGTTAAACAGCTATAGGACTTTTATTTGATGGTTGAAAAAAGTCCGTAGGCTTGATGTCTTGTTCCCTGTTTTTATCAGACTGCTATATAGGTAAATTAAATAAAAGAATGAATACAAATAGATATTGCAAATAAAACATTAGTAATACATTACGTAAGTTAGTAAAAAGACAAACATATATTAAGAAAAGTTAATTAAGCTAAAACTCTCTTTCCTCACGCCTCCTGCCTTATTCTGAATGATCAATATTTACGAAGACCTACTTTAAAATGTGCCCAAATGGTTAAATGGCAAACTTTTATTAACCCAGGTTGATGTACACAGTAATGCTAAGAATGATATACAGATAGATAGACAGGTGAGCCGAAAGAGTCTACAATCTGACTTGTTGCGGTAGATTTACCTATTAGCTAATCAACCTAAGCATAGTAAAGATTTTCTAGTGTTTCCGCATTGATGCAGAAGCACCCTATTAATATGATGGAAGTCTTTAGTAAAGAGTAGCAAACCAATGGACGTAAAGCTGATTTTGGTGGGATTAACAGTCATATTTACAGTTTTGTGCTTATTTTTCGGCACAAAAAATGGCTTTTATGATTCCGACAATTATCACGGTAATGGCTCTGCACATTGAAAGAGCTTTAGAGCATCGGAAAGGAACGTAGACAAGAGGAAAACTCCCCTAGCCCATAGTTTGAGGGCTTCTCAGTACCCAACTTTTCCGAACCAGCGCGGGTTCGGCGGAGGTGTCCTCCCCCATCAAAAATCCGCAATTTCAGGGTGAAGGGGTGCAAAATGAGACTTACCCCGAAGTCAAAAAACAAACAAACCCCGTAATTTTTGGCTTTTGGGATATGTCCATAACAATGAGGCTTGAGGGGAGGAGAATTATGAGGGATAATCTTTCGTCCTCTCGGATTGATGCTGGGGAGGAAACTACCGAATTAGAATGTTTGCCTTATAGCGTCCAGCATAATGATGAGGGCGTGTGTTTATTGGTACGGATGGGTCCGTACCGCATCTTGCTGGATTGTGGGTTGGGAGATATTTCATCGCTGGTGAAGGGGTTGAAAAATTCAGCCCGCCAACGGCATTTACCCCTACCAGCAGACTTAGTTTTAATCAGTCATGCTCACCCCGATCATGCTAGAGGCTTACTGGAACTGCATCAGGCTTTTCCACATTTACCTATATACGCCAGCGAAGTAACCAGCAAGTTACTATCATTAAACTGGTTAAACCAAGATTTAAAGTCAATTCCCCAGTTTTGTCAGGCGTTACCACTGCGATCGCCTGTGGAATTTAAAGAGGGCCTCGTTGCAGAATTATTTCCCGCCGGACATTTACCTGGGGCGGTAGCAATTCTACTTACCTATACAAGCCAAAGACGCACCTACAGGCTGCTTTATACAGGGGACTTTTTCCTTTCTAACTCACGGTTGGTGGAAGGATTGCGGTTAGAAGAATTACGAGGATTAGACTTAGATGCTCTCATTATTGAAGGCACTTATGGCACCTCCCGCCATCCCCACCGTCGCAACCAAGAAAATCAGCTAGCAGAACGCATTCATCGCGCGATCGCGGAACGCTGTTCTGTGCTGCTTCCCACACCCGCATTAGGGTTGGGACAAGAACTGCTGATGTTATTACGCAGCCATCACCACTTTACAGGTAGAGATTTAGATATTTGGGTTGACGGTGCTGTCGCCACAGGCTGCGATGCTTATCTCGAACTTTTACCCCACCTCCCCTCCTCAGTTCAAAACTTCGCCCGCCATCAACCTTTATTTTGGGATGAAAGAGTACGCCCCCGCGTGCGGCGTTTGCAAGCAGAACATCGTCCTAATATTGGCAAATCTCCTTGTATTGTTCTTACCGATTCCACAGCCGATTTCAGCCAATATTGTCAAGCCGACACAGGCCCCTGGTTAATTTTGCTGCCAGAAAAAATTGATATAAAAACTAAAAAACAATATCCTGCGCCTACTACTATTGAAAGCTATCTCCTCGCCCAACATAGTGATGGGCCAGGTACTACCCAGCTAATTCATAATTTAAGACCACAACACGTAATCTTTGTTCACGGTTCCCCCGCCTACCTAGCAGATCTAACAGGCTTAGAAGAGTTACAAAACCGCTACCACCTGCATTCCCCAGCAGCGGGTGTTTTAGTAGAACTGCCCATAGGCGACACCTTTTTACAACCAGCCGCCCCAGAAACCAATTATGAAGGCGAACTGACAGAATTAGGAACTGGCATCACCATCACCCTACCAGAAACGATTACAACAGACCCCCGTTGGCGACAATTTGCCGACACAGGCTTAATCGAAGCCCGTTGGCAAGGAGAAGAAATCGTATTAAGAGGTTTACCCCAAAGAGAACTACTCAATCAAAATAGCGATCGCTTTACCTGGACAGACATAGAATGCTGCGGAACCTGCCGATATCAACGGGGACAGCGCTGCTGGAATCCCAATTCCCCCTTATATAACTTCAAGGTTACCTTAGAAGGTTACTGTCCCGCCTATGAAGCGTTGAATGAGGATGAATAGGGAATGGGGAATGAGTAATGAGTAATTAGTAATGGGGAATGGGGAATGGGGAATGGGGAATGGGGAATGGGTAATGGGGAATGGGGAATGGGGAATGGGGAATGGGTAATGGGTAATGGGGAATGGGGAATGGGGAATGGGGAATGGGTAATGGGGAATGGGTAATGGGGAATGGGTAATGGGTACAAACACCATGCCCAATGCCCAATGCCCCATGCCCAAATAAGCCAAAAGTCCAGGGCGGAAAGATTGGCTCTGGACTTTTAACTCTCGACTATTTTAATTTATTCAGCATTGGAATCTGGGAAATGGTTACGAATACGCTCAGCTTCAGGACAGTCTTCGGTTAGCAGAGGTTCTACATTGCCGCGTGGTACTGAGGCTAACTTTTGGGTGACAGCACCAATACTTTCGAGTCGAACCATCTCTTCCCAAGAACAAACTTCATCCTCTTCATCTGTTTCATAGCGTAGGGTCACTAAATCTCCCTCTATATCAATGATGCGGGCACGCTCGATCCAGCGTTGCTGATCCCGCAAGAATACACATACCTCCCGCCCATCGCAACACAACTGATAAATCTTGCGGTGTAGCATGTACTGCTTCTGCCTTTTTAAACAACGTAGTTAAACCTTTCAAAATCTGGGTTTGCCCCCAGAGCATAATACCCGAAAGAGCTAGTTTGACGGTTTCGCTTTTCTACCTGTGTTAACCCCAAGCAAAGGTAATTTTGGGTAATCAACTAGTAGTGACTGCGCTGGTGAAACTAAAACTCTATCAGGGGGATTTAGCAAATGTATTCTTCATAGAAGTCATACAATTCGGGATTGATCCTCACTAGGTTAATCCTTGCTGATGAGTTCTTTCTACCATTATGTAATAATAGATACTCCGAAACAAACATTGATTGCGGTTGTTTGAGTTGCCTACTTGTAGTCATTGGCATTGCTGGGAAGTCCGGGAACTCGGCTGTACTTTTACCCCTATGTATTTGATCTTAACTCATTCTCTTGCTGACCTGAACGGTTTTAGACAACAACAGCCCAAGAGTTTTTGAGTTTAGGGCTTTTTGACTGAGGTGACGTGTCCCGCCTTGGAGCAACTATGCAACGCCAAAGTCAACTGTTGCAAGAGTATCAGCAAGATTGATTCCCTAAAGGAATTTCAATGAGTAATTTTGAGGATGCTTCTCGTTTCACTCTACCCCCACGAACTGCATCATATAAAGCGGCAAGGGCTACCAAATCATCTGACTGATAAGACTTTGTCGCTAGCACTTGATGGAGTAGACCTTCAGATTCAACACTAAGGTATCCAGTTTGGAAAGCAGATTCAACAAGTGTGCGAATCATAATAATTAGGTCATATTATGCAATTTGTTACCTCCAGTATGGAATATTTGCTGATTTTACTAATTGATATCTGACAGCAGCTATTGTGATTATAATTACACAAATATGTGATCTCCGTCATCGAGAATCTGCATCTTGTCCGATTCTGTGACAGCCGATTTTATGAATAAAAGTACGGATTACAATACATACTTCCCTAGTACTCAACTGGCAACCGGACAAAAAGTTATGATAGTTAAATATACATTATTTTTCAGTATTTGCCACATGAAAGCTAACAAGATTAATTATATTAAGGAATAATAATATACATATTATTCAGGGAAAAACTCGCGGAAATCCTCATCTTGTTGGCTTAACTCTACCCAATCGAGATTCAAAGACCGTAATTTCTGGGTCAAGCGATCGCAAGCTGGGCGTTCAGTAGCGTAATGTCCCGCATCAATTAAAATGAGACCGCGATCGCGACTTTCTTGAAATTGATGAAATTTACAATCGGAAGTTAGATAAGCTTGGGCATGAGTTTTCACCACAGCCGAAATATAGCTAGCACCCGAACCCCCCAAAACCGCCACACGGGAAATTTCTTGGTGTAAATCAGCAGTTGGGGAAACAATCAAGCTTTTGGGAGCAAGTTGCTTGTGGATTAATGTCAGTAATTTTTCTAAGGTGATTACAGGCTGAAGATTTCCTACTCGACCGTACCCTAAACCATTTTGTGTAGGAACGATAGGGGTTGAATCTTGGAGTTCGAGAATTTGAGCTAAAACATCAGCAGTCCCATCCTGTACTTGATCAAAATTAGTATGGGCGCTGTAAATGCCAATATTATGCAGAAAAGCTAATCGCACCATATCCGCGATCGCTTCTCCAATACGAAAAGACTTAGGCGGGCTAAAAATTAGGGGATGATGGGCAAAAATCAGATTAGCATTAGTGGCGATCGCTTCTTGCATCACCGCCAAAGTTGGCGTTAAACATACCAAAACCCTAGCGGGTTCTTGTAAAATCCCAGGTTCAACCTGCCAACCACAATTATCCCAACTTTCGCACCAGGCAGGATTTGCCCATTCTTCAAACCAAGTAATTAAGTCAGCAATTCTCATTAAATCTCAGTAGCCACAAAGTGAGCTAATTATTTTATGCCCAATTAAGACACCATAAAACTGTGCCTTAAGTAATATTTAATGATTAGCAGACCCTTGAAAACTTCTATCCAGAGATGTGGACTACTAATTCTCTCACATGACTGCGCTGACGATGTTCCCAAACATAAATACCTTGCCAAGTCCCCAACACCAAATGGCCTCGATTAATGGGGATATGTTCTGAAGTGTGAGTCAACGCTGAACGGATGTGCGCCGGCATATCATCAGGGCCTTCTGCATCATGAATGTACTTGCCTGATTCTGGTACAAGTTTCGCCATAAAGTTAGCCAGATCCACAAGCACATCAGGGTCAGCATTTTCTTGAATCACTAAACTAGCGGAAGTGTGGCGTAAAAATAAAGTACAAAGACCAGTTTCCACACCCGACTCAGCAACAATCGCTTCAATTTTTGAGGTGATATTTTGAAAAGACTTGCCAGTAGTGGAAACTCTAAGTAGCTTTTGGTAATGAGTCACGTCGCTTCGCTCCGAATTCAAAATTCAAAATTAATCACACCCGTTAATTAATTACATAGCACCGCGAGTGAAGCTTGTTAGTCTGGTGCTATGAGAATTCGCTTGCTGATTGAGAATATATCACACAACTTGGGAGCAGCATCCTCATTCACAGTGCGATCGCCGCGGGTTTGTGTAAGTAAATCATCTTTAGTATGGCAATAATTGACACTAGAGTATTCTTTACTATATCCGTTGAACAGATGCAAAATTAAAAATCAAAATGACTGAGGAATTAGAAAGAGCCGATAATGATTCACCGTGGAAAGAAATATTAGAAGCATACTTTCCCCAAGCCATGCATTTTTTCTTCCCAGAAACCGCCATACTAATTGACTGGGAACGTCCACATGAATTTTTAGATAAAGAGTTTCAGCAAATAGCGCGTGATGCTGAACAAGGAAGAAGATATGCCGATAAATTGGTTAAAGTTTGGCAAATTCAAGGAGAAGAAATTTGGCTATTAATTCATGTAGAAATTCAAGCCAAATCGGAAGATAACTTTGCCCAAAGGATGTTTTCTTATAATCTGCGAATATTTGACAAATTTGGTAAACCAGCAATTAGCTTGGCGATTCTGTGTGATGCTGACCCAAATTGGCGACCAAATCAATACAATTATAATTATCCCAATACCAGGCTAAATTTTGAATTTGGCACAGTCAAACTTCTTGATTATCAAAATCTTTGGGCAGAGTTAGAGAAGAGCGATAACCCATTTGCAACGGTTGTCATGGCACATTTAAAAACGCAGCAGACCAGTAAAAAACCAGGCGATCGCAAAACTTGGAAATTTAGCTTAATCCGTCGATTATACGAACAAGGACTGCAAGAAAAAGATATTCGTAACCTCTACCGATTTATTGATTGGGTTATGATTTTACCAAAAGCATTGGAAGCGGAGTTTTGGGAAGAATTTAAGCAATTTGAGCAGGAGCGAACTATGAGCTATGTAACAACTGGTGAACGTATTGGCTACGAACGGGGACAACAGGAACAAGCGCAAAGTCTAGTGCTTCGGCAAGTAAAAAAACGGGTAGGAGAATTACCGCAAGAAGTTCAAGAACGTATTAAATTCCTTTCTCTAGCGCAATTAGAAGCACTTGGCGAAGCTTTGCTAGATTTTACAGGGTTAGAGGATTTACTTAGCTGGTTGGAAGCAAATCCTGCAGAGTAGGATTTGCGTAGTGCGATCGCTCCTAACTCATAGAAAAATATTGCATGACAGCATTTGCGATCGCTTCATTGCCATCTTTAGCAATTGGTTGGGATAGCTTTGGTTGCAGCAGAGGTTGATGGAGAAAATCCCAAGTTCCTTGGAAAAACTCTGTTGGGCTAATAATTTGATGCTGATTATAATTAGTTAACCCTTCTACTAAGAAAGCTGCTTCCGCAAAGCCTTCACGGGTAACACTAGCAATAGGTAGATTCAAACGGATAGCTTCTGCAAAAGTACCATAACCAGGTTTAGACACAACTCGCCCACAAATCGGCATAAAATCTACAGGGCGGTATTGGAGGTCAGTAATTTTCACCAAATTAGGTAAATCTGGGGTCTGTTGATCGAATACAATGAATTGCCAATCAGGGAAAAGGCGCAGATTATCGTAAGGAAACTGCTGCAAACCTAAGCCACCGAAAGTTATCAGAATAGTTTTTTCCACAGGTGCAGTAATTCCCCAACTGGAACGCAAATCATCAGCAGCATAACGGGGTGAACCACCTGTTAAACCCACATCAATAATATTGGAGAAAGCAGACATTGGCTCATGGAAAGGGAGACGATAGAGGCGATCGCATTTTGAATAACACTCACTAATCCAGTCAGCAATTTCCAAAAATTCCCCACCCCAATCACGATAGATAAAATCCCAGCCAAAGTTACCAATCGACCAACAAGGAATATTTGCAGCCTTAGCAATTACAGAGGCGAGAAAAGGAATATCCGCCAAGATAAGATGGACGCGATTTTGGCGAATAAAATTCACTTCCGATACCACGAGGGAATTCTGCTTCTGCTTAATTTCTCTTAATTTGTCCAAAGTCGCAGCTTTATCCATTGTCAAGC
Source organism: Nostoc carneum NIES-2107 (assembly GCA_002368155.1). Classification (GTDB taxonomy): domain Bacteria; phylum Cyanobacteriota; class Cyanobacteriia; order Cyanobacteriales; family Nostocaceae; genus Aulosira; species Aulosira carnea. The sequence continues at coordinate 2,620,599 of AP018180.1, read as the reverse complement.
TATCTGCTTGGATCACACCCAAGTCAAAGGCCCTGGGACGATGGATAAAATCGCCGTCTATATAGCGTTCTAGCAACCACCGGGGTGAAGTAGTCACCATAATTAACAAAACCTCTGGACAAAACCTTTGAATAGTTGCGGCGACTGATGCCATGCGAGTAGCATGACCAAAACCGTGGTTAGTAATGGCTATGTATAAAATTGGGCGTTCCATAAGCAAGTTACAGTAGGGGAAAAGGGTCAGTGGGCAAGGGAGAGAAAGTCATTGATTCATTTTTGTCTACGCTGCATTCATCCCTAGACCCCACTCACTCTACCGTAAGCTAAGAGAATGGCAGTAACAATTATTATTTAAGATCAGAATTTCTACCACAAGTAAGACCCACAAAGAAGCTATTATTTGCAACGATCGCACCTAATGGTTATAGAGAGGACTTCATGCAAATTCAAACACCAGACTGGGTTAAGCACGCGGTTTTCTATCAAATTTTTCCCGATCGCTTTGCTAGAAGTAAACAGCCTCGCAAACGCTTATTGCATGAGGCCCGGTGGGAAGATTGGGAAGCCATGCCCACACTGCAAGGTTACAAAGGTGGGGATTTATGGGGCATTCTGGAAGGTTTGGATTACATCCAGGATCTAGGAATTAACGCCATCTACTTTACACCCATCTTTCAATCCGCGAGTAATCACCGCTACCACACCCACGACTATTATCAGGTCGATCCACTGTTAGGGGGCAATGAAGCTTTTAAGGAATTACTAGACGCAGCCCATCAGCGCCATATCAAAGTTGTGTTAGATGGAGTATTTAACCACTCCAGTCGCGGCTTTTTCTTTTTTCACGACGTTTTAGAAAACGGCCCCCATTCTCCTTGGGTAAATTGGTTTAAAGTTGAGGGCTGGCCCGTTTCACCTTATAACGGTGAATTTCCTGCCAACTATGAAGGCTGGGCGGGAAATCGGGCTTTACCAGTATTTAACCACGACAACCCCGAAGTCAAAGAATATATTATGGAAATTGCCGAATATTGGATTAAATTCGGCATTGACGGCTGGCGGTTAGATGTACCATTTGAAATTAAAACCCCTGGGTTTTGGCAAGAATTTCGCGATCGCGTCAAAGCAATTAATCCCGAAGCTTATATTGTGGGTGAAGTCTGGGGAGATTCCCGCGAGTGGCTAGATGGTACGCAATTTGACGGCGTAATGAATTATCTATTTGCCGGGCCTACCATCGCCTTTGCGGCAGGCGATCGCGTAGTCTTAGATCAAGTGCAAAGCCGTGACTATAAACCCTATCCACCTTTATTTGCAGCTGAGTACGCTACCCAAATTCAGGAAGTATTGCAACTGTACCCTTGGGAAATTCAGCTAACGCAATTAAACTTGCTAGCGAGTCACGATACCGCCCGATTACTCACAATTTCTGGTGGCGATAAAGCCAGTGTAGAACTAGCAACCCTCCTGTTGCTGACATTTCCTGGTGCCCCTAGTATTTACTATGGTGATGAAGTTGGTTTACCTGGTGCTATAGATCCCGATTCTCGCCGTGGCTTTCCTTTAGAAGCTAGCTGGGAGAGGGAAATTCTCCAGACTCACCGCCAATTAATCGCCCTCCGCCACACCTACCCAGCTTTGCGGACAGGCGATTACCAAGTAATTTATGCCCAAGGCGCACTGTATGTATTTGCCAGAACATTAGGCACAGAAGAATTAATTATTGCTGTTAACACAGGTACAGCATCAACAAACGCAAATATTGACATTAATAATTTGCGTACTCAACCCAACAAGCTGGTATATGGCAATGCTGAAATTACCTGGGATAAACAAGGAGAAACACAGCAGCTTTCCCTCTCTCTTCCCCCACGTGCCGGTTGCATCCTCAGCGTCAGTTAATAGCGCCTGAAATAATTTTCATCACACTTATTCTTAGGGTGGGCAGTTTTATCGCTCAAGCCCTTATTTTTTTAAGTTATTGCCCATACCCACCCTAAACTTACATTTTCTCTTTCCCTTTCCCCAATCCCCAGTCCCTAATACCCAATCACCAGTCCCCAACCCCTTCTCTACCCAAAGATACATAAACATCAGTAGCTAAAAAAAACTACCATGATCCTAAGAAGCACTAACCAAAATTAATTGCATGAGTTACTATATTGCTCCTCGGTTTTTGGACAAATTAGCTGTCCATATTACCAAAAACTTTCTCAATCTCCCTGGCGTGCGAGTTCCCTTAATTTTAGGGATTCACGGACGTAAGGGAGAAGGAAAATCTTTTCAATGTGAGTTAGTCTTCGAGAAAATGGGTGTAGAGGTAACTCACATATCTGGTGGTGAATTAGAAAGTCCAGACGCGGGAGATCCCGCACGTTTAATCCGTCTGCGCTATCGGGAAACCGCAGAATTAATCAAAGTGCGCGGTAAAATGTGCGTGCTGATGATTAATGATTTGGATGCAGGTGCAGGCAGATTTGATGAAGGAACGCAATATACTGTCAATACTCAGTTGGTGAACGCCACCTTGATGAATATTGCCGATAATCCTACAGACGTGCAATTACCTGGAAGCTACGATTCCACACCGTTACGTCGAGTACCGATTATCGTTACAGGCAACGATTTTTCTACCCTTTATGCACCATTAATTCGGGATGGTCGCATGGAGAAATTTTACTGGGAACCCGATCGCGACGACAAGGTAGGAATAGTTGGTGGGATATTTGAACCGGATGGACTCTCGAAACGGGAAATTGAACAGCTAGTTGACACCTTCCCCAATCAATCCATAGACTTTTTTAGTGCATTGCGATCGCGCATTTATGACGAACAAATACGCAACTTCATCCATCAAATAGGATTTGAGCGTGTTTCCCTGCGGATAGTCAATAGCAATGAAGGGCCACCAGAATTTAAAAAGCCAGATTTTCGGCTATCTCATTTACTTGAATCCGGTAAATTGATGGTTGGCGAACAAAAACGAGTCGAAAGTTCCCAGTTAGTTGACGAATACAATCGTCTCAATCGCGGTAAAGGTTATCAAGCTGCACCACCTGTTACAGGAACACCAACAACTCAGCCATCCAGCAATGGTGTAAATAAAGGCGCAACTAATAACAACTCGCAAAAACAAGAAACATTAAGTCCCCATTTAACCCTAGAAACACAAGAACAAATTCGGCAATTCTTAGCACAGGGTTACACAATTAACATTGAACACGTCGATGAAAGACGCTTCCGCACAGGTTCCTGGCAAAGTTGTCTCAATACCCACATCGATGCTCACTCAGATGCTATCTCAGCTTTAGAATCATGTCTAACTGATTATGAAGGCGAGTACCTGCGTTTAGTAGCCATAGATCCCAAAGCCAAGCGCCGAGTGACGGAAACAATTATTCAAAGGCCGAACGGGAGGAATTAAGGACTGGAAGCGGGGATAAGGGAGATGAGGGGGATGAGGGAGAAAGCACAAGTTCTAACTTCCCAATCCCCAATCCCCAGTCCCCAATCCCCAATCCCCAATCCCCAATCCCCAATCCCCAATCCCCAACCCCTACGCCTTCTTCGTCTTCCCACCCGGTATTTCTTCTTTAACCGCCTTAGCACGGGTAATCGTACTTTTACGTACGCGTTTACTTGTACGCACACCACCTGCTAATTCATATTCATGGCTGTCTTTACCGTATCTAAAGGCGACTCCCAGTAACATTCTCTCGCAGAGGTCGCCCAAGGTTTTTTCTAGATCTTGAATCTCGCTTTTATAAGTATTTAGCGTGATTAAAGCAGTATTATAAGCCAGGATTTTATTGCGTAATTTCTCTATTAGCTGTGTCATGCCTTCCAAGTTGCGATTTTCGCCAAAATCAATGTTCGGATCAATCGCATGGAGTCCGTAGGTTCTTAATTGAGCCTTTTCTAAAATACGTGATTTTTGTCTTTCGCGAGGCATAGAAGTCACCGCTGATATAGTATTCTACGGCTAGCTTGCCTTAATGAAGGTACATTTCGGTTCAGCAATATACGCAAATAATGTTAAGGTTTATGACGTACTACCTAAGTGATTTTACCCTTAGAGTTACAGGGGAAATTCCCATTACCTATTACCAAACCCCAAATTTAATCTTTTGGCGGCAATAGAATTTGATTATTGCCTTCTGGAGTCTTAACTACTTTGCCACCTAAAGCCTCGATTTCTCTAATTGCTCTTTGTTGTGTGTTTTTATCAACTCCGTTATTTAACACCATTACCCATGTAGAAATCCTAGCGTGTTTACTATTAGGATTATTGCTCAAGAATTTAGCAGTTCTTTGTGAGATTTTAGCTAAATTCTTGCTTTCTTCATCATCATAAGTGCTAGCCCAATCTACAGCTTTCATCAAAGATTTTTTAGAGGCTTGAGCATCACCTAAAAATAATAATTCATCGATAGCTTTATAACGCCATACATAATAAGCTCTCTCCGGGAGTTTAGGGGATAAAAAATGTAAGCTTTGTTCCATTAATTCTATAGAACGTTCAGGTAAACCTGCATAAAGAGAAGTACTGACAGATAAACCTAAATAAGCATCTAGAAATCTGGGATTATGCCCGAGAATCACTTCAAAATACTTAGGGCTGGCTGTGTAGCCTGTTTTATCGCGTGCTTCTTCATCACCAAAGTATTGGAGAAAATTTAAATATACCCAATCGGCAATCAAGTTTTCATAGCCAAAGCTAGGTGTTTGTTTTAAAAAATTTAATCGAACCTGTTCGGCTTTAATTTCTCTTTCTAGCGCTTCTACAGAAGCAGTTTCTCGATTATTTAGAAAGCTTTGCATTCGAGGTAATTGCATTAAGCCAATTCCTAGAATACAGGCACTAATTGTCAAAAATGTATTGATAGTTTCACGATATAAAGCAAACATTGTGATTGACTAACCTTATTAGCTGGGGATGATTTGTCAGCTGTAATGCATAGAAATTGCATATTTATTGGTGGGGTTGTCAAGAAATGCAGAGACGCGATTAATCGCGTCTGTACAAGAGTCTAGTATTTTTTTTAATTCCCTATCCCCTATTGCAGTTGACAACTTCCACCAAAAAACTGCATTATCTCAAGGCATTGACTGGTATATCTAATTACAACACAACAAAAATCAACAGCCAAGGTTAATGGTGATGCAGAGTAGTAATTGCGTGAAGATTAGAGGTGCTATTTTTACTTATTTAAAAGTAACCAGCATTGTTGTGCGATCGCCCAATCTTCTTGAGTATGAATGACTAAGACCCGTATCGTTGATTCTGGGGTGGCGATGTCGATATCAACGGGGTTTTGTTGATTTTTCTGCGGGTCGATTTTCAGCCCCAAAAACCCAAAGCCTTCGGAAACAGCTTGACGAATTCCCGGGGATTTTTCACCGACACCTGCGGTAAAGACTAGAACATCTAAACCCCCTAAACTGGCAAGCATAGAACCAATGCAAGAACGCAAGCGATGCACGTACATATCCCAAGCTAACTGGGCGCGATAATTACCTTGAGCGATCGCAGCGATTACTTCTGGCAAATCGCTGGAAACGCCAGAAATTCCACGTAACCCGGAAGCTTTATTGAGAACATAATCCAGGCTTTCGGCCGAATAATTAGATTGTCGTAGCAGGTAAATTAAAATCCCTGGATCGATGGAACCAGAACGACTACCCATCATTAACCCATCTAAGGGTGTGAAGCCCATAGTCGTATCAATGCTGCGGCCTTTTTGGATTGCTGCTAAAGAACAGCCGTTACCTAAATGACAATTAATTAATTTCAGCGATGCTAAATCTCGTCCCAGAATATCAGCTGCCCGTTGGGCGCAGTATTGGTGACTGATACCATGAAAACCATAGCGACGGATACCTTGCTCTACCCACTCATAAGGGCCGGGATAGATTGCCGCAGCATCAGGGATAGTGGCATGGAATCCGGTATCAAATACTGCCACCTGCTTCACATCACCTAAATTTTGCTCTATTGCTTCTATCCCTTCCACAGCCGCTGGATTATGTATTGGTGCTAAAGTAGCGAGTTGGGCGATCGCTTTTTTTACATCCTCATTAATCACCGTACTTTTACGGTAATCTTCTCCCCCATGTACTACACGATGACCTACCACATCGATTTCTGACAGATTACCAATTACCTTGGTAGCACCGCGAGTCAGAGTGTAAAGCATATAGGTGACATGTGCCTGTCGCGAGTCCGCATAGATTGATTCTTCCAGCACTTCACCTGTAGCGGTTTTCACCTGAATTTCTGCGACACCTTGCTCTTTAGTCCAGTTGACTTTGCCTTCCCAAAGCGGTTGAGGTGCTTGTTTGGGGAGAAAATCATCTTTGATTTCATAAAGACAACTTTTTTGACTACTAGATCCGGCATTCAGTACAAGTATTTTCATAATTCTTCAGAACTCATTATTGATTTATAGGCTCTGACTTGAATGTCAATCCCAGTAATAGCAGTACCAACGACAACAGCATCAGCCCCTAAAGCTAAGGCTTGACGAGCCATTTGGGGTGAAGCTATCCCACCTTCACAAATCACGGGAATATTTAGCTGTTCTACCATCTGGCTCAGGAGTTCCCAACCAGGAGGTGTAAAATCTTTGGTTGAAGCTGTGTAACCAAAAAGAGTTGTTCCCACAATATCTGCTCCAGCATTGACTGCTGCTTTTGCCGCCTCAATTGTATCGACATCTGCCATAACTGGCTTATTTAATTCTTGATGAATCTTGGCAATTATCGTTGCTAATTGCTCATCACCAGGGCGGCTTCTCATGGTGGCATCGATGGCAATAATATCAGCCCCAGCCGCCGCCACAGCTACAGCATGGTGAAACTGAGGGGTAATGTAGACATCGTAGCCAGCGATGACTTGTTTCCATAGCCCAATAATCGGCACATCCACACAAGCACGCACAGCTTGAATGTGACTGGGGGTATCTATCCGCACCCCAACAGCGCCATTATTCACCGCCGCCTGTGCCATCGCTGCAATTACTAGCGGTTGATGCAACGGTGAATCAACAGGAGCTTGGCAAGAGACTATTAAACCTTTTGGGCATGGGGCGTGGGGCATAGGGTAATTGGTAATGAGTAATGAGTAATGAGTAATGAGTAATGAGTAATGGCTATTCTCCCCTGCACCCCTGCTCCCTCATCTCCCTCATCTCCCTCATCCAAAGTCCCCAGTCCCCAGTCCCCAGTCCCCAGTCCCCAATCCCCAATCCCCAATCACGACTTACACGCCGTCATCGGCTGTGCTGGTATCCAGACGGTGAAAATTGAACCGATGCCTACAGTAGACTCTACTTCAATGCGCCCGCGGTGGAGTTCTACTAGTTGTTTAGTTAAAGCTAAACCTAATCCTGTACCTTCGTAGCGGCGGCGATAGGGTGTATCGAGTTGTTGAAATTTTTCAAAAAGTAGGGGTAACTGTTCTTCGGGAATGCCAATACCTGTATCTTCTACTTGAAAGATGGCAGTCTCTTCTTCTACCCACAAGCGTAAGGTAACATTGCCGCCTTTTGGGGTAAATTTAATGGCATTAGTTAATAAATTAGAAATAATTTGCTCGATTCTAGTAGCATCGGCAGTAAAGCGATCGCGTCTAGGATCGATTTGCAAATCAAGCGTCAGATTTAGCTGTACCTGATTGGCTCTGTCTTCTAAGGTTTTTAGCGTACTTTCTGCTATATCTCTTAAGGAAAATTCTGTAATATTTAAAACTGCTTTGCCTGCCTCAATTTGCGATAAATCGAGGATGTCATTAATCATTTCTAATAAATGTTCGCCGCTGTCATGGATGGTTTGTAAATAATCTCTTTGACGTTGGCTCAATTCACCCAAGGGCCAGCGTAACAAAGTTGAAGACATCCCGATGACATAAGTTAAGGGTGTAAGCAATTCATGGCTAATAGTCGCCAAAAATTCATTTCGCAGGCGGCTAGCGGCTTCTGCGGCAAGTAAAGCATCGCGTAGCTCTAGTGTGCGTTCAGCTACTCGTTGTTCCAGGGTATGCTTTTCTTGAGTGAGAGTTCTGGCAGCATCTCGCAGCGATCGCATTAACTCTGTTTGGTGAATAGCGATCGCTAATTGTTCTGCGATCGCAGTCAGCAAACTTTTCTCGTTTTCAGTCCATTCTCGTGGATCGTGACACTGATGTGCAATTAGCAGTCCCCAAAGTTTTTCCTCAAACATAATAGGGGCAGCTACCTTAGCACGTACCTGAACTTCCCTTAAAAAAGTTAACAAACACTGTTCGAGGCTGTAAGTTTTTTCCACATCAACCACCGCTAAGGTAAAACCTTGGCGATACTTCTCCCAACATTGGGAGTGATGTACAAAGCAAGTTTCTTCTCGATAATTCAAAACAGAAGGAATTGCCTCATTAGCACGGACTTCATAGACTATACAACCCCCATGTAGTTGATAATCTTGTAGTGGGGGTTGGGGATTGATTGGTGTTGACAGTGCATATTGTCCGTTGAGTTGATGGGGAGGTTCTTCTGGTTGATTACCAAACCAGGTACGGCAATTATCACTATTTAAGTATGCAGCATCAAAGTTGTATGAGGGATTTGTCGAACTTGCATTCTCAAATTTATAAATTATTAATCTGTCTAATTCTAAAAACTCACGCACTTGTGTGAGCGCCGTCGTCATAATCACAGATAAATCCAGGCTTCTGCGGATTTGGTTTGTAACTTGATTTAACAGTCGTTCTTGAGCAACCTGTTTTTTCAGTGCATCTTCTACAGGCTGACAAATATAAGCATGAGGCTCATTTAAAGTTTGTGCAAAATCTACCTGCTGATTGTGCTGCGGCAGGAGATATTCTAATAACAACAGCGTAAATTGACTTTGGAGCGTAGCGTCATTAGTACGGAGAATTTGACTATAACGTTGCAGATTTTGGTAAGTATAGGAATCAGCACCAAACAAATCTCGCAATTTTACCAAGAAAGAAGCGATCGCTTCGCAATTAAATGTCAACCTAGTATTAAGCTCTGCGGCATTCTGAGAATAGGAAATACTGGTAAGCTGCGATGTAGAGGAAGGTTGCTTGGGCTGGTTACCAGAGTTGGAGAAACTATTAGTGGAATTTTTTGTTCCTGTTGTAAAGCTAGCTCCTCTTACCTCCGTACCTAATGACGGCTGTTCCCTCTGGGTAAAATTTCCCATTAACAGCGCACTAAACCCCTCAGAAACCAGTAATGTAAAACGTTGCTCTTGCCACTCAGCAGGGACGCGAATCCTTGCCAACACCGCTTCTGTCAGCACCAAAGCTGCACTTCCAACTGCTTGAGCCATCTGTTGTAACAATTCCCCAAGCTGATTAAATGTATCTAAGGGTAAGGTTCGAGAGAAGCTCAAATCAGGAGAACTAAGCATTGTTAAAAGTCTGGTGTGAGAGGCTAGCTACTAACGCTCAAAGATTTTTTTGTGTTCTAATCAACAGTTTAAGACGGTAATACAGAATTATGCATCGTGTAAGTGCCACATCCGGAGGATGGAATCAGTCAGAAGACTTGATATTTATAGAACAAACTCCAGCTCCCTTTGTGTTTATTACGGCTGCTGATACAGACATTCAAACCCTGGCAGCTGCGGTTCCCCAATTACCTGCGACGTTTCCTGCATTAAGAGTTGCCAACCTGTTGCAGTTACAACAACAAATAAGTATAGACAGTTATGGTGAGGAAGTTTTAGAACTTGCTCAAGTAATTATTGTGCGCCTATTAGGAGGACGTTCCTATTGGGCTTACGGTTTAGAAGTAGTACAAGAAATTGTTCAAAGTAATGGTATAAACCTCATTGTAATGCCAGGGGATGATGCTTTTGATCCCCATTTAGTTTCTCAGTCTAGCGTGCCTTTAGATATTGTGAACCAAGTATGGCAATACTTTAGCCAAGGTGGTGTAAAGAATTTTGTTAACGCACTGCAGTTTATTTCTGATACTTGCCTTTCAACTTCTTTTAATCCTCCAGCACCGGAATTAGTGCCGCGAATTGGGTTGTATGAGTGGGGGTTGGGGAACTCGGGGCCCCCTCTGGGGATAAGGGGTAATGGGGACTGGGGACTAGGGACTGGGGATGAGGGAGAAAGAAGTGATGCCCAATGCCCCATGCCCCATGCCCCATGCCCCATGCCCAAAGTCGGCATTCTGTTCTACCGCGCTCACTATCTTTCTGGCAATACAAGAGTAATTGATAGTTTATGTCAAGCTTTGGTACAGAAAAATTTACAGCCTGTGCCTGTGTTTGTTTCTTCATTGCGCGAACCAGATATTCAAGAGGAGTTGAGCGAGTTTTTCCAACCCAAGGACTCAGAACAAATTGCAGTACTGCTTAATACCACTAGCTTTTCTTTGGCGCGCTTAGAGACAGAAACACCCCAAATTGAACTTTGGGAAAAATTGGATGTGCCAGTGTTACAAGTTATTCTCAGTGGCGGAGGAGTTGAGCAGTGGGAATCGCAAATGGCAGGGCTTTCTCCCCGCGATATCGCCATGAATGTGGCACTACCGGAGGTAGATGGGCGAATCATTAGCCGCGCTGTATCTTTTAAAACAGTGAAAACGCGCAATCAAGATTTAGAAACCGATGTGGTAGTTTATGAACCAATAAGCGATCGCATTGAGTTTGTCACTCAACTAGCGGCTAATTGGGTACGCCTACGTTCCAAGCCACCTCAAGAAAGGCGTATTGCCGTAATTGTCGCCAATTACCCCAACCGCGATGGACGACTTGCTAATGGAGTAGGATTAGATACCCCAGCTAGTTGTGTAGAAATTCTCCAAGCCTTGCAATTAGCTGGTTATCACCTAGAAAATTTACCTGCTAATAGCGATGAATTAATTCAACGTCTCACCGCAGGCGTAACCAACGATCCAGAAGGTAGAGATTGGCGCGCAGTCAACCAAAGTCTTTCTGTAGCAGAATACCAAAACTATTTCGCCACCTTACCATCAGCCGTACAACAAGGTATTACTCAGCGATGGGGGGTTGGGGAGATGAGGCAAGGGGGCAGGGAGCAGGGGGCAGGGGAGAATATATTAATTGATGCCCAATGCCCCATGCCCCATGCCCAATGCCCAATTCCCGGCATTCAACTCGGTAATATTTTCGTAGGCATTCAGCCATCGCGGGGTTATGACCTTGACCCTAGTTTGAATTATCATGCACCAGATTTAGAACCAACTCATAATTATTTAGCTTTTTATTACTGGGTGCGGGAATGTTTTGGCGCGGATGCTATTGTTCATGTGGGAAAACACGGAAATCTCGAATGGCTACCCGGTAAAAGTATAGCTTTATCGAGTAATTGTTATCCCGAAGTCGCTTTGGGGCAAATGCCTCACTTGTATCCGTTTATCGTCAACGATCCAGGTGAGGGTTCACAAGCTAAACGCCGCAGTCAAGCCGTCATTATCGACCATTTAACACCCCCAATGACTCGGGCGGAACTCTATGGTTCACTGCAACAATTAGAGAATTTAATTGATGAGTATTACGAAGCGGAAAGTTTAGATCCGGTACGTTTACCAATGATTCGCGATCGCATTCGTGAACTGATTCTACAAGAGAATTTACATCAAGACTTAGGGATTACGAATGAGCAAGATATTTTAAACTTTGAAAATTTAATTTTGAATTCCATCAACGGCTATCTTTGTGAATTAAAAGAAGCCCAAATTCGTGATGGCTTGCACATTTTTGGGCAATGTCCCCAAGGAAAACAATTACGAGATTTAATAGTAGCGATCGCCCGGATACCCAATCGCTATTCCATCGGTATTACTCGCGCCTTAGCTGAAGAATGGAGTTTAGATTTCGACCCCCTCACCGCCAATTTCAGCGACCAATTTACCCTACCAGAATCTAGCCTCGCGCCTTTACATCTTGCCGCCAAGCTGAAATCTTGCCACACTATCGGCGACGCTGTGGAAATCCTCGAAGAATACGCCGCTTACCTAGTCGAACAACTCATAACCTCCAATCCCCAATCCCCAATCCCCAATCCCCAATCCCCAGTCCCCACCATCCTCAACTGGATCGCCCTCAAACTCCTCCCCGCATTACAACAAACCCGGCAAGAAATCACCAACTTGTTACGCGGACTAGATGGCAGATATGTCCAGAGTGCTGCATCTGGCGCACCAACACGGGGTCGTCCAGAAGTGTTACCAACAGGTAAAAACTTTTACTCTGTAGACATTAGGGCATTACCTACGGAAACAGCCTGGGATATAGGCAGAAAAGCTGCTGAAACGCTGATTGAACGCTACACTCAAGATAATGGTGAGTATCCCAAAACACTGGCATTATCAGTGTGGGGCACAGCCACGATGCGAACAGGTGGTGATGATATTGCGGAAGCCTTAGCGCTATTAGGTGTGCGTCCTGTATGGGATGGTGCAGCGAGGCGGGTAGTAGATTTTGAAATTTTACCGTTGTCGGTTTTAGGCAGACCCCGTGTTGATGTCACATTGCGAATTTCGGGATTTTTCCGCGATGCTTTCCCCAACATGATTGATTTATTTGACTCAGCTGTGCAAGCAGTAGCCGCCTTAGATGAACCACCAGAACAAAATCCCCTAGCGGCGCAAGTGCAGCAAGATACTGATTTTTGGCAAGCAGAAGGATTAACTTCAGAAGAAGCACAAATGCGATCGCGCTATCGCATCTTTGGTTCTAAACCAGGTGCTTACGGTGCTGGACTCCAAGGCTTAATGGAATCGCAAAATTGGACAGATGATCAAGATTTAGCCCGCGCCTACATTAACTGGAGTTCTTACGCCTATACTTCAGGCAGTATACTCCCCAATACCCAGTCCCCAGTACCCAGTTCCCAGTCCCCAACCGCCGCCCCCGAAGCCTTACAGCAACGCTTGATGCAAACACAAGTTGTGCTGCATAACCAAGATAACCGCGAACATGACTTACTCGATTCTGATGATTATTACCAATTTCAAGGTGGTTTAACCGCCGCAGTCCGTTCTCTTCAAGGACAGAATCCGCAAATTTATTTTGGTGATAATTCCAATACCGCCCAACCAAAAGTCCGCCTACTCAAAGAAGAAATTGCTCGGGTATATCGTTCTCGCGTCGTTAATCCTAAGTGGATTGCTGGGGTAATGCGCCACGGCTACAAAGGAGCATTTGAAATGGCGGCGACAGTAGATTTTCTTTTTGCCTACGATGCCACAACTCAATGTGTCGAAGATTATATGTATCAGGGTATAGTAAATACTTATTTGCTCGATCCTGCTGTGGAAGAATTTATTCACCAAAAAAATCCGTGGGCTTTGCGTGATATTGCTGAGAAATTATTGGAAGCACATAAGCGCAGTTTATGGCAGGATGTAAATACACAAACATTGGAAATGTTACGAGCCTTAGTACATCAAGCTGAAGCAGCAATTGAAGAAAAATAAGTGGTGTAGGAACCCCATATGGACAACCTCGCGTATTTCCACCTAGCTTTTGCCTATGAAGACAGCGAATCCAGTGAATTGGTTTCTCTGAAAGATTTTTTTAACACAGCAGCAACACCAGACTGGAAACGGCTTTCTAGCAGGGCTTGGCGATATATGTTACCTCTTGCCCTCACTTTGTCGATTCTCAGTGCTGTTAGTAGTGCCTTGGCACTTGAACGCGGCGATCAAGGCCCATCTGTCAGGAATCTACAACAAAAGTTGAAACAAGTAGGCTTTTATCAAGCTCCCATTACACAAATTTATGACTTCCCTACTGAAGACGCTGTACGCCGCTTTCAAAAAGCTGCTGGCTTACCAGTAGATGGGATCGTAAGTACAACAACTTTACAAAAATTAGACAACTGGCGGCCTAGAGTTGCAAATGCAACCACACCAGCGAAGAAGACTAGTACAAATACAACAGCTACTAGAACAACTACTGTCAGTACACAACCGAAAAAAACAGCTACCAACAGTACAACCGCTAAAAAAGCTACCGTTGTGCCAACAACAACAGCAACTAACAAACGCAGCAATCCCAATTACCTTGTCAAAGGTGATGAAGGTGAATCTGTTAGAGTTTTACAAGAAAGATTGCGAGTTGCTGGCTTTTATTACGGTAACGCCACTGGTATCTTTGGCCCGATTACAGAAGAGGCTGTGAAAAGATTCCAAGGAGCTTATAAACTCGATGCTGATGGTGTTGTAGGCCCAGCAACAATGAGGAAATTACCGCCCCTTGGTGTTGGTGATGGTGAGGATGCTCCCAAAGCAGTAGCCGATCGCGATAAATTGCGGATGGGCGATCGCGGTGAACCAGTTCGGATTCTGCAAGATCATTTGATCAAAGCTGGTTATTTACAGGGAGAACCAAATGGCTATTTTGGCCCCAATACCGCAGATGCTGTGCGCCGATTTCAAGCCGCTAATTATTTAGCACCTAGTGGTATAGCTGGCCCAACTACCAGAGCCAAGTTATATAGCTTAGTGACTAATACTTCTAAGAGTGAATTTAGTGTTTTGGAAATTCAAAGAAGACTACAAGAAAAAGGTTTCTACAAAGGTCAACTCAATGGTGTAATGGCAGATGACACCAAAAAAGCCATTAAACAAGCCCAAGAGTTTTACGGTATCAGTCTCAAGGATGTTAGAAGCGGACGCTTTTAGCATCCGCTTAGGTATTAACACTAAGAGTCCCCAAATGATTCCTTACCTCCGATAACAGCGAATGAGAAATAGCTCAAAATTTCATTGATTGGGTTTATTTCAGACTCCGCTTAGTTATCTCACCCAGGTGCTATAACGGCATCAAAGCTCTTTGGCACTTGGGACACACTGCATGAATAGTCATTTGACAGTCGAGCAGATGGAAACCTTCTTTCTGGGCAGTTTTTGCTCCAATTTTCAAGATTGAGTCGTTTTTAAACTCAATTGTACTGTTACATCTCACACAGATGAGGTGATGGTGGTGATGGGGGTAGGGCTGATTCAGTTCGTAATGTTTATGTCCTTCCCCCAGTTCCAATTCCCGCAAAATCCCCATTCTAGCCATCAACTTTAAAGTCCGATAAATAGTTGACAGACTAATTCCTTCGCCATCAGTTTCTAGGCGATGATAAAGATCCTCAGCACTGAGGTGTTCGCCTTGCGGAAGTTCTTGGAAAATGTGTAGAATTGTTTCACGTTGGGGAGTTAAACGCCAACCCCGGTCATTTAATTCCGCTTTTAGTGAAGTAGAAGTGTAAACAGTCATACTAATTTTTCTCAATAAAGCCTCATAGTTGAGAATATAGCAAATATTTTGAGGTATTTGCAACAATCGTTGCTTATTGAGAATATTTACTAAAGACTGAAGAAAAATTCATGAGAATTTAACACACCAAAAATAATAGGCGATCCCCGCCCATACAGTCTTATGTATATAGAGTTTACAAAACTCAAAGCTATTTAGATGAAAATCATTTGCCATAACCTAAAAAAGAGATTTTGGCACGGGGATCGAACAAATTTGTGACCAATAAAGAGTTCAGAGTCAACAATCTATAGATTGGATTTTGTGATAGTCACTATTGATTATTGACTATGCCAAGATTAGATTTTAGATTGCCAATTTTAGATTTTTTTTAGTTTATATCCCGCCCTTAGTAGGCGGAGTAAATCCAAAATTTAAAATCCTTGTGCTAAATACCCAGAGTTGTTGGGGTCAACCTAAAATCTAAAATTAATTAACTGCTGAACATCAACTAACTCAAGGATTCCAGATAGTCGCGGATCAAATTACGACGCTTTGGTTGGCGTAGCTTTTGCAAAGCTTTAGATTCAATTTGGCGTACACGTTCCCGTGATAAATCCAGCGCACGTCCAATTTCTGCTAAAGAGTAGGGATGACCATCTGCTAAACCAAACCGCATCAGAATTACATCACGCTCGCGGCTGGTTAAATCTGCTAATAAATGCTGTAAATCTCTTTGCAAAGATTCGCGCATTAATAATTCTTCTGGGGTAACACTATCAGTTTCGAGCAGTTCGCCTAACTCAGTGTCTTTGTCTTTCCCTACTTTGGTTTCTAGAGAAACAGAGCGAGGAACCCGTAACAAAACTTCTCTCACTTGAGTTGGTGTCATTTCTAGCTCAACCGCCAAATCTTCTAAAGTCGGAGTCCGGCCTTTTTCTTGAGCAATTTTGCGTTGAGCTTTTTTGATTTTGTTGAGCTTTTCAGTAATGTGAACAGGAAGGCGAATTGTCCGGCTAGAAGTAGCGATCGCTCTGGTAATACCTTGACGAATCCACCAGTAAGCGTAAGTACTAAAGCGATAACCCTTAGTGGGATCAAATTTTTCTACAGCACGTTCCAAGCCAAGTGTGCCTTCTTGGACTAAATCCAACAATTCTAATCCGCGATTTTGATATTTCTTAGCAACAGACACAACCAAGCGCAAATTCGCCTTGATCATGTGTTCTTTAGACTGGAGTCCTTGGGACTGAATTTGTTCCAATTCTTCCACTGTAATTTTGGCAATTTCCGCCCAACGACGTTTACCTTCAGATAAGGTTGGCTTGAGATCGCACAAGTTGATACCAGCAGTAGCAGCCCATCTTTCCAAAGATGGACGATGTCCCAGTTCAGATGCTAAACGTTCTTGGACTTCAATCAATCGCAGATAAGGCTCAATGACTGCATCCCCTTGCTTGGCAGCATTAGCAAGCACTATCCGCATCCGCAAATAACGTTGGACTTTCTGAGCTTCTGAAACCTCTTCGTCTCGCCCTAATAAGCGTACCCGACCAATTTCTTGAAGATAGAGGCGTACTAAATCTGTACTCCGACGGTTGGTGCTAGCAGCGAAACTTGCGGGATCAACAGAAGCCAACTCTAAATCTTGCAAATCATCTAAAGGCAACTCATGATCGTCAACCGTGAGATCTGGGTCTAAGATTTGCTGAGATTTTTGTGCGTTGTAGGGGGCATCTGCGTAAAAAGATGTTGCTGGCATAAATATCGTCTCAATGGCTCCAGGTAACAATAGATTACGGTCAGCTAAAATTAATGGTCAGCTATTCAACTGTTGCTATTGTTCCCGTGATTTACGAAGAACTAACACGGTTGAGGATTCTATTACGGTTTTTTTTGAATTTTTTTTCAAAAAAACCGTGATAGTTGTTTTTGTTACATAACTACTGAATAGAAAGCTGCTGTAGTTCTTTCATTGAACCAATAGCTATTCATTTCTACAGCTAGCTTTTAAGTTTTGAATTAGCTTTTCAACATTTCAAATTTGATGAGATTTTACTGTTACAAAAGTAACAATGTATAAACATATTTCAGTAAAAATGATGTTCATAATCGGCATAGTCATATCTACACCACTAAAAACGTTGTATCCTGACAAATTACGAATTTTTCTCTAGGGAATATTTGGTAAGTATTGAGGTAATTGTCATCGGCAATGCGTTAGTAAGAACGCTGAAGTGCTAATACCTAGCAATTACCAGTTCAGTATTTATAAGGAGTAGGGCATGGGGCATGGGGCATGGGTAATGGGTAATGGGTAATGGGTAATGGGTATAAGCATTTGTTTTTTCCTGGTCTCTTTGTTACCCAGTACCCAATCCCCAGTCCCTAATCCCCAATCCCTAATTCCCATCCTCAAAATGATACTCAGGCTTGATGTCACGTAGCATTAATTCATCAAGGGCTTGTTGGGGTGTAATTTTACCTTGAAGTAATCTATCAACTTGCTCGGTAATTGGTACGGGAATATTCTGCTGTCTGGCTCTTTGCATCAACACTCGACAGGTGTTGACACCTTCAGCAGTTCCTTGGAGATGGGAAAGGACTTCTTCGAGTGTTTTGCCAGCAGCTAGCTGGTAACCTACTTGATAATTACGACTTAGGGGACTGTTACAAGTGGCTAGCAAATCTCCCAAGCCTGATAAACCATAAAATGTTTCCGTTTTTGCACCCCAGAAATTACCGATGCGAACCATTTCTGTAAGTCCACGGGTGACTAGACCAGCTTTGGCATTGGTTCCCAATTTTAAACCGTCACATACACCAGCTGCGATCGCAATTACATTCTTGAGTGTTCCCCCTAATTCCACTCCCACCGGATCGGGATTGGTATATACCCGAAAGCGATTAGAAGAAAACACCAGCTGCACTGTTTGCGCCGCTGTAAAAATATTGCTGGCGACTACAGTTGCAGCTGGTAATTCCATTTCAATTTCTTTCGATAAATTAGGGCCAGATAAAACAACAACTGCATTGTCAGGGAAAGCAGATTGCCAAATTTGCGAAGGCGTACAGGTTGTCTCTGGTTCTAAACCCTTGGTAGCCGTCACAAAAATTGTGTCAGGAGAGACAGGTAAAGACTTAACTTGAGCCGCTACATCCCTGACACCTTTCATCGAAATAGCGGAAAGGATAATTTGGGCATCTTCCAACACTGCTTCCAACTTTTCCTCTCCCCAACGTGACCAAACCTGCACCCGATGACCATTAGCCGCAGCCAAATGCGCCAGCGCTGTCCCCCATGCACCGGCTCCCAAAATTGCTACTGATTGTGGATTTTCATTGGTCATTTGTTAAGAGTCAAGGGTCAAAGGTCAAAGGTCAAGGGTCAAGGGTCAAGGGTTAAAAATTATTCTCCTTGTCCCCTTGTCCCCTCATCCCCTACTCCGGGGGTAACGCTGCATTAATTCACGTACTTGCTCTGCATGATAAGAGCTTCTTGTCAAGGGAGAAGATACAACTTGTAAAAATCCCAGTTCTTCGCCAAAGGCTTGCCAAGCGGCAAATTGTTCTGGGGTGACAAAATCATTGACTTGTAAATGTTTTTGGCTGGGTTGGAGATATTGCCCAATAGTCAAGATATCGCAATCTACGGCACGTAGGTCTTGCATAACCTGACGAATTTCGGCATCAGTTTCGCCAAGTCCCACCATGATGCCAGATTTTGTGTAGACCCAAGGAGCAAGTTGACGCGATCGCGCTAGTAATTCCAGAGTGCGATCGTAGTTACCTTGGGGACGGACACGACGATACAGACGAGGGATGGTTTCTGTATTGTGGTTTAATACTTCGGGTGCAGCTTGGAGAATTATTTCCAGAGCTTCCCAATTACCGCACAAATCTGGAATTAATACCTCAATTGTAGTTTTGGGTGAGACAGCCCGAACTGCAGCAATACATTGCACAAACTGCGATGCGCCACCATCAGGTAAATCATCTCGGTTTACAGAGGTGATGACTACGTGATTGAGTTGCATCCGGCGCACGGCTTCGGCTAAACGTGCTGGTTCCGTAGGGTCTAAAGGTTTAGGCTTTTTTTCAAAATCGATATCACAGTAGGGACAAGCACGAGTGCAAGCAGGGCCCATAATCAAAAATGTGGCAGTACCAGCTTGAAAACACTCGCCAATATTCGGACAGGACGCTTCCTCACAAACCGTATTGAGCGCTAAATCCCGCAAAATTTCTTTAACGTTCCCAACGCGCTCCCACTGAGGCGCTTTTACCCGCAACCAGTCTGGTTTTACAGTCACAATCCGTTTTCACTATATATATACAGAGTTATGTTAGCAATCTTCCGAGATTTTAGATGAATTCAGTTTAAAAGAATATTTTGATATGGGTTCGGCGTTGCACATTCTCTAGGTGAGACTGTCATTTATCCTTTGTCAATGCAAATGACCAATGACAAAGGACGACCCAATACTGTTCGGTTAAGGATTTTCAACTCGGAATTTGGTTTGGGGAAAAGGTGAAAGGGTAAGGTTAAAGGTTTTTCTTGCCCCTTTTCCCCTTCCCCTTTTACCCTTAACCGACAAGTATTGAAGGACGACCTTTATGGGTAGTTGCGTTTTAGCTTAATGATTAATCATCAACCAGGAGGCCATTTCATTTGTCGCCCGCCTAGAATATGTAGGTGTAAATGATAGACAGTTTGACCTCCATCAGCACCGGTGTTGATGACAACCCGATAACCATTTTCTAATCCCGCTTTTTCCGCAACACGCTTAACGGTTAATAACAGATGTCCTAAAAGAGCATGATCTTGAGATTCTGCATCAGCTAATTTAGCGATCGGCTTTTTGGGAATCACCAGAATATGAACTGGTGCTTGGGGTTGAATGTCTCTGAAAGCCAAAGCCAAATCATCTTCATAAATAATATCGGCGGGAATTTCCCGACGAATGATTTTACTGAAAATCGTCTCTGTGGTTTCACTCATGTCATTTTACGTACTCATCTGCTAGAGATTTTAAAGGGTTATTGTTAGATAAAAAATGCTTGCTAGAGTCTGGAGTGCATCAATTGTCGGCATCGATGCCATAAAAGTAGGTGTGGAAGTCGATGTATCCGGGGGATTACCAGGAATTGTGGTATTGGGATTACCAGATTCGGCAGTTCAAGAATCCAAAGAACGGGTGAAAGCAACACTGAAAAACGCGGGTTTTGCTTTTCCGATGCGGAAGATTGTAATTAACTTGACTCCGGCTGATTTGCGTAAGGAAGGGCCAAGTTTTGATTTACCTATCAGCGTCGGAATTTTAGCGGCTTCTGAACAAGTTAGCGCTGACTTGCTAGGTGATTATTTATTCGTCGGGGAAGTTTCTTTAGATGGTAGTTTGCGTGCTGTGGCTGGTGTTCTCCCCATTGCGGCGACTGCTGAGAAAATGGGAATTGCAGGTTTAGTTGTACCTGTAGATAACGCCCAAGAAGCTGCGGTGGTAGAAGGTTTAGCGGTTTACGGCTGTAAAAATTTATCTGAGGTGGCAGATTTATTAAATAATCCAGCACGTTACAAGCCAGTGCAATTAAATCAAGCTGTAGAGACTGATTATGCTACATCTTTTTCTGGCAGTATAGATTTAAAAGATGTCAAAGGACAAGCTCATGCTCGTCGAGCGTTAGAAATTGCGGCGGCTGGAGGACATAATTTAATCTTCGTTG
This sequence comes from Nostoc carneum NIES-2107, assembly GCA_002368155.1. Classification (GTDB taxonomy): domain Bacteria; phylum Cyanobacteriota; class Cyanobacteriia; order Cyanobacteriales; family Nostocaceae; genus Aulosira; species Aulosira carnea. Next base: position 2,599,641 of record AP018180.1, on the reverse strand, counting down.
GGCCTCCAGGCAGTGGAAAAACTATGCTAGCGCGTCGATTACCAGGTATTTTACCACCGCTAAGTTTTGCCGAAGCTTTAGAAGTAACTCAAATTCACTCAGTCGCAGGTTTATTAAAAAATCGCGGTTCATTAGTACGCGATCGCCCTTTCCGTAGTCCTCATCATTCGGCTTCTGGCCCTTCTTTGGTTGGTGGTGGAAGTTTCCCGCGTCCGGGAGAAATTTCTCTATCACACAGAGGTATACTTTTCCTCGATGAATTAACAGAATTTAAGCGTGATGTTTTGGAATTTCTGCGTCAACCTTTAGAAGATGGCTATGTCACCATTTCCCGCACCAAACAATCGGTGATGTTTCCCGCGCAGTTTACCTTAGTGGCGAGTACTAATCCTTGTCCTTGTGGTTACTATGGCGATACTATCCAACAATGTACCTGTTCTCCTAGGCAAAGGGAACATTATTGGGCAAAGCTTTCTGGCCCATTACTCGACAGAATCGATTTGCAGGTAGCTGTGAATCGCCTCAAACCAGAGGAAATTACCCAACAACCAACAGGCGAAACATCCCAATCCGTAGCCAAACGAGTACAACAAGCACGCGATCGCGCTAGTACCCGTTTCCAAGGACAACAAAATTTGCGTTGCAATGCCCAAATGCTGAGTCGTCATCTGCAAAAATGGTGTCAGCTAGATGATGCTAGCCGTAATTTATTAGAAGCAGCAATTAGAAAATTAGGTTTATCAGCTAGAGCAAGCGATCGCATTCTCAAAGTAGCACGCACGATAGCAGATTTAGCTGGCGAAGATGAGTTAAAACCTAATCATGTAGCTGAAGCGATACAGTATCGCACTATTGATCGGATGCAATAAGAAGGTGGAAGCGGAGTAAGTATCAAAATCCTAATAATCGCGCACCTTGGTAGAAAATAAAACTTGCTACCCAAGCCAAAGTTACAGACCAGACGACTGACATTAAAGCAAATTTCTGACTTTTAGATTCACTTTTGATCACCGCTACGGTTGACAGACAAGGGACGTAAAGCAGGGTAAATAACATAAAACTATAAGCCTGAACCCAGTCTATTTGATTAGCGATCGCCCCCATCAAATCTGCACCCTCAGACTTGCCATAAATTACTGCTAAACCACCTAAAACAATTTCTTTGGCAATAAAACCAAACAGCAAAGCCACAATCAATTGTGAGTTAATTCCTATGGGTGCGAAGAGTGGTTCTGTGGCTTTACCTATCATCCCAGACAAAGTTTGAGAACTTGCAGGTGGGACACCAGGGGGTAAGTTGTTCAACAACCAGATAGTGACTACGCCAAAGATAATAAACCGATTTGACCAGCGCAAAAAATGTTTAACTTCACTCCAAGCACGCAATAACATTTGCTGAATTGTAGGAAAGCGGTAAGGTGGTAACTCTAATACCAATGGCTCTTGATTGGGATACTTACCTTTAAATAAGGCTGCTGTCAAAATAGCAGCGACAAAGCTAAATAGATACAAACTAAATAAGACCACAGGTGCTATTTGAGGAGAAAATAAAGCTGTGGTCATAAAGATAAACACATTCAGTCTTGCTGAACATAAAGAAAAGGGGATGACTAGCATTGAAAGCATTCGCAAGCCTGAGGAACGCATCACCCTTGTACCCATAATTGCAGGTACGTTACAACCAAATCCCATCAGCGACATGACAAATGAGCGACCATCTAAACCCAGGCGCTCCATAAAAGCATCCATCAAAAATGCTGAGCGAGACAAGTAGCCGCTGTCTTCGACAATTGCCATGCAGAAGAAAAATAAGATAATTACTGGAATAAACGCCGCCACTGTTCCCAGTCCATCGTAAAGACCGTTGATTAAGAAACCTTTTAACAATGGCGGAAAGTTCGCTAAAAGTGGTTCTAAGGCTACAGTTTTAAACAAATCAAGGATATTACCCAGTAAATCTTGCAAAGGTGTTCCCAGCGCATATACTATCTGGAACATCAAAAACATTGCCGCAAAAAAAATCGGCAAGCCAAATACCGGATGCAATAAAATTCTATCTAAGCGTGTTGTCAGGTTGTCTGGAAGTTGTGCAGGAGTGTGTACTGCATCCTGCAATAAACTGCCCATTTCCGTGGCAATTTGGTGTTCAGCAACTAAATGCGCTTCTAGAGAACCTACTGTGACTGGCTGATCTTGTTGCTTGAGGATGTGAGCGATCGCTTTTAATGCTTGATCATAGCCTGTACCATACTTAGCGCTGATTGGCAATACTGGCATCCCTAAATGCTTGGCTATTTTCTCAGGCTCAATTTTTACTCCGAATTTTGGGGCTTCGTCTGCCATATTCAGTAATAGTATGGCTGGTAAATGCAAATGCTTCACCTGTAGAGCCAGGCTAATTTGGCGGTCTAGTTGAGTAGCATTTAAAATAATGATCGCTAAATGCACTGGTGTACTTTCCAAAAACCGCCGTACTACCGCCTCATCTTCAGAAAAACCGCGCAAATCGTAAATCCCTGGCAAGTCTATCACCTCGGCTTGTTCTTCGCCAAGTTTGACTTTCGCCATCATTAAATCTACTGTAATTCCTGGCCAGTTACCAATACTAGCGTTAGCACCAGTCAAACGGTTAAAGAATGTAGATTTGCCAGTATTTGGCATTCCCAAAACAGCTATTTGCCTCACTGTGCGGCTCCTGTACACACGTCCGTAATCCCTACTTCCTGAGCTTCTCGACGGCGCAGCATCACTTCCGTTGTGCCAATGCGGACATGCAGCGGCCCTGAGAGCCATCCATGCCGAATCATCTCTACTTGTCGGCCAGTGCGGAAACCAAGCGCTAGCAGGCGTTGGTGTAATCCAGGTTCGCTCTGCAAATGTAAGATTGTAGCGATTTGACCAGGCTGTAATGCGGCGAGGTGGGTTTTGGACATTATAAGGATTAATGCAAATTATTCTTATCTTTATTGAAATAATATATCAAAAAGAAACTGTGTCAAGTATTTTTTCCTAGTCAAACAATTTTGGATTTGAGATTGACGCAGCGATCGCATTCTCAAAGTAGCAAGGACAATTGCAGATTTAGCTGGCGAAGATGAATTGAAACCTAATCATGTAGCGGAAACGATACAGTATCGGATGCAATAGCATCGCAGAAAATTAAATGCTGCAAATTCTTGGCTGATAAACCTCGATTTGGCGAGATTTTGATTGAAACTATGATTAATGATGTGCGTCATTACTAAAAATGCGCTCATATACAACCATGACCAAGAAAAATTTGCTTGGTAACGAAATTTTCACATTGGATAATATTCTCACACCAGAAGAATGTGCTGAGTATATTACTTTCACTGAAAACATTGGTTATACAGATGCTCCGATTAATACGATGCAAGGTTTTCAAATACGTCCAGACATCCGCAATAATCAACGTGTAATTTTAGATGTTCCGGAACGAGCTTGCGATTTATGGCAGCGAGTGTCAAATTATATACCTAATACTATGGGCAGATGGCAAGCTGTGGGGCTGAATGAGCGTTTTCGTTTCTATCGCTACGATCCAGGTCAAAGGTTTGCACTTCATCATGATGGTTGTTATCAGCGACCCAACGGCGAGGAAAGTTTATTGACTTTCATGATTTACCTAAATGAAGGTTTTGATGGCGGCGCAACTCGGTTTCATCTTCCACGCCGATATTATGAACATTTACCTACGATGGATGTTGTTCCAGTTACAGGTATGGCCTTATGTTTTGTTCACGAACTAGTACATGAAGGCTCTCCTGTGATCCAAGGACGAAAGTATGTTTTACGCTCAGATGTGATGTACCGTCAACTGTCGAGAGTGTATTGAACGTTGTGGAAACGGCTAGCTCAATTGGGGGATTCTCCCCCAAACCCCCGATTGGGGGACGGTTGCGTCCCCCAAACCCCCTCCAAAATTATTGTTTTGTTGTCAATTTATTTTTTTAACTGAACTGTATTGGGATTTACGAATTGCCGCGATACCTTCGGTAAGCTTCGCTAACGCACTTTCTGTAAATGGAATTTTGGTAACAAGAAACTATCAAGACTTTTCTCAAGTACTCAATTTAGTTTTGGAAAATCGGACTGTGTAAAGCAATTTTTTATTCTGCTGCTTCCTCTTCTCCCCAATCCCCAGTACCCAATCCCTAGCCATCCAAACTCCAACCTAAAGCCGTAGCTATTTGTCCAGCTAATTCTAGGGGGTTGAAAGGTTTGGCGATCGCAGTTGCCATTCCCATTTGAGCATAGCGGCGGCGATCGGCGGCTTGGATTTTGGCTGTTAATAAAATTACGGGAATCTCTTTGGTGGCTGGATTGGCTTGGAGTTTTTCAAAGGTAGTTATGCCATCCATATCAGGCATCATTACATCTAAAAGAATGGCATCTGGTTGCCAAGCTTCGGCTTTAATGATGCCGTCTTTACCAGAGCTTACCGTCATCACTTCCCAACGGGCAACGGTTTCCAAGCAAATTTTGGCAACTTCTTGAATGTACTCTTCGTTATCAACTACTAAAATTCGTTTTGTTGTCATCTTGTCAATGAATTGTGGATTTGAGATTTTTGCTAGTTGAAACTGCGTTGGCTGGGAAATAGATAGAATTCACGCAAGTGTCATATTTTTTTCGTTTAGGTTTGTCTAGGGGAGCCAGTCACGTGCGGTGAGACCACCGCTGCAGGAGGGAAACCCTCCCCTCCGTTGAGTGAACTGGCGTTCAAATGTCAAAAGTCCAAAAAACCTAAATTTTTGACCCTTGACTCTTGTACAGACGCGATTAATCGCGTCTCTGCAACTCTTATGCCAGAGGATCACTGTACCAGTTGCGTAAGTCCTGATTAGATTTAAAATTGCTCTCCTTCTTGTTTATTGTGTGTAATTCGCTGCAGTAATTCCATTACCCGTTGTTCAAATTCTTGGGTGGTGACACGTCCTTTGGTTAAAAATTCTGTATGTCCTAATTTCAGGCGATCGCGTTCTGATTCGTCTAAGTCTGTGGCGGAGTAAACTACCACAGGGGTGCTACATAGTTGATTGTGTTTCTGTAGCCAGTCAACAACGGCAAAACCGTCGCTTTCTGGCAAAATTAAGTCGAGAATTAGTAAGTCAGGGTTGACTTGTTGACTCAGGCGGATGGCTTCTCTGCCGGTTTTGGCGAGGTAGGTGTCAATATCATGCCTTTCAAATAGGGTTATCAGTAGTTGCGCTAAGTCGTTGTCGTCTTCCACAATCAGAATTTTGACTCGCTTAGAAGCTGTGGCTACTGCTTGTCTCAGTGATTTTAACAGGTTACTTTCTTGGACTGGTTTACTCACCCAATCCACAAAGTCGGCAGTGGGTTGACTATTACTATTTTGTTTGTAGACACTACAAATCACAATCGGAATATCTTTGGTATCGGCACGCTCTTTTAATACTGCCATTGTTTCCCAACCATTCATCCCTGGCATGAGTAAATCTAATAAAATTACGTCGGGATTTTGGCTAGCGGCGGCGGCGATCGCTTCTTGGCCGTTGGCTACGGTGATGACTTGATATCCGCCTTTTTTTAGTACGGTTTGTAATTCCTGACCAATTGCTGGGTCATCATCACAGACTAAGACTAAGGGGGAGTGCTGAGTCATGTATCCTGATTCGGGTGCGATCGCCTGAACTGGCTCAGGCGTTTGCCGAGCTGAAAGAATGGGTAATGTAAAGTAAAAAGTACTACCTTCATCTAAAATACTTTCTACCCAAATTCGCCCGCTATGCTGTTGCACAATACTCTTACAAATCGCTAAACCTAAACCAGTACCATCATGGTTGCGGGAATCGGAGGAGTCAACTTGTTGAAAGCGCTCAAATATACTATCGAGTTTGTTGGCAGGAATCCCGCGTCCGGTATCTTTGACGGCGAATAATACTTCATTGCCTTGGGTTTTGGCTGTCAACCACACCGTTTCCCCTGTATGGGAAAATTTAATGGCGTTACTCAGCAGATTAGTTAAGGTTTGCACAATTCTGTCGGGATCTGCCCAGAGTTGTATTGACACGTCAGCAATGGAAAGTTGCACTCCGAGTTTCTCTGCTAGCGGTTGGATGACATTGACGGCGGATTTAATCAAATCTGCGACATTACAGATTTCCCGTTCCATTTTTACCCTACCAGACTCGATGCGCTCAATGTCTAAGATGTCATTGATTAGGCGGACTAGGCGCTCAGTACTATCTGTAGCAATTTGCAGCAGGCGTTTTCCCTGTTCTGAGTTGGCTGGGAGTAAACCACTAACTAACATTCCTAGAGAGCCGTGAATGGAAGTCAGGGGGGTGCGGAGTTCGTGACTGACGACGGAGACAAATTCGTCTTTCATCCGCTCGACTAGTTTGCGCTCTGTAATATCCCGGAGAATAACAGTATAATAAGTATTTCCTCCCATATCTAACTTAGAAATCGAAGCTTCTGCCGGAAATTCTGTGCCATCCCGACGCATACCATAGATTTCTCTCCGTTCGCCCATTCTCCGGGCGGGGCTGGGAGATTTACCAAAGTCGCCGACATGATGACGATGGGCTGAGGCAAAGCGTAATGGTAAGAGTATATCTAACTGCTGCCCCATCACTTCTTCTGCCTGATAACCAAAAATCTTCTCTGCGCCTTGGTTAAATAAGGTAATTTTTTGCGTAGCGTCGATGGAAATAATCGCATCATCTGCAATATCTAAAATTCGGGCAAATTTCGCCTGGGAGATGCGTAGCTGTTCTTGGATGGACTGACGTTCGTCGAGTTCTGCTTGTAGTTTCAAATTCAGACTAATTAACTCTGCCGTCCGTTCGGCTACTCTTAATTCCAATTCATTATTGACTTGATGTAATAATGCTTCCGTTTGTTTACGCGCAGTAATATCACGGGCGACAACTTGCGATGCGGGTTGATTTTGGTAGGTAAACGCAGCGGCGGCGATTTCCAGTGCGATCGCTTGGCCATCTAAGCGCAGAAATTGGGCTTCTTCCAGGGTAACTGGCTGGGTGGAGGTTTTTAGCAGTTGCAGCTGTTCGCGCACTGCTGGTTGCGAATCGGGATGAACTAACCCTAATACCTGTTTACCAAGTAATTCTTGCGGTTGGGTAGCACCAAACAACTGCACGGCGGCGCTGTTAACAAAGACAAAATTACCTTCGCTTTCAATAAAAATTGCTTCTGGGCAAAGTTCTACTAGCTGTTGGTAGCTTTGCTGACTTTTTTGTAATGCGGCTTCGGCTATTTGGCGATCGCGTTGATTGCGTAAGGCCATCATCCCGTAAGCTAGGTCTATGGCTAGGGCTTCTAAAAGTTTCACCTCATCAGCATCAAAGGCTTCTGGTTCAGTGGCGTAGATATTCAATGCACCCAAAACTTGCCCATCGGCTGTTAAGGGTAAAGCAATGGATGCAGCATAGCCTTGCTTAATCGCCTGACATCGCCAAATTTCATAATGGGGGTCAGTTAAAATATTTTGAATAATACAGGTTTCTCCTGTGCGAATCGCTGTCCCGACTGGCCCCAAACCTGCGGGATTATCTGCCCAATTGAGGTTGAGAGATTGCAAATATCCATCTTCGTAACCAGCTTGGGCGACGGGACTAATGGTGCTTTGGGCATCATGTTCTGCTAAACCTACCCATGCCAAACGATAATCGCCAACTTCGACGATCATTTGACAAATTCTTTGCAGCAAATCTAACTCGTCTTTGGCGCGCACCAATACCTGACTGCAATTAGTTAAAGCTTGCAGAGTGCGATTTACCCGGCGAATTTCAATTTCTGCTTGTTTATATTCAGTAATATCTTGCATGATCGCCAACTGCACAGTTGTGCCATCTGCTTCATAGCGCAGAGGTACAGCGTGAGTTTCTAGCCAGCGCCGATGTCCTTTAGAACTGACAATTTCAAATTGGAGAGTTCCTTGATTACCTTGACAAATACTGGCGTGGAATTGGCGGAATTGCTGCTGATATTCAGGGGAAATGAGTTCGTAAATTGACTTACCAATTACCGCCGCATTGTTATTGGCTTCCAACATGGCTAGACAAGCGGGGTTAATTTCCAACAACTTACCATCGGCGGCAATTACAGTGATACATTCATGCTTACTATCAAACAGCGATCGCCAGCGATTTTCTGATGCAGTCACTTCCCGATTCTGGCATTTGGTCACCCGCCGCAACAGTTTGATCCGTTCTAGGCGATTAATAATCCGATTCACCAGTTCTGGCCCGACAATCGGTTTGCTGACAAAATCATCAGCGCCAGCACTAAATACCTGATTGACAATGACAGCATCACTGTGAACTGTCAGGAATAAAATCGGCAACTCACTCCACCGGGCATCGTTCCGTACTACTTGGCATAGTTCGATACCATTGCTATGGGGCATTTCCACATCTAAAATCAGCATATCTGGGGCGACGGTTTCTAGCGTTGTCCAGAACTGTCGCGGGTCTTGTAAACCTATTACTTTCAGCCCCCAAGGACTAAGTAAAGTTTCTAACAACGCCAAAATATGGGGATCGTCATCTACAGCTAAGATTTTGGCTTCCGCATGGGGCGCTTGTTGCAATACTTGGGTGACAGCTTCTAACACCTGCGCCGCCGACATCGGCTTTTGCAAAAATCTATGTCCGCCATTGCGTGCTATTTGCAAGCGGTTGCTAAAATCGCTTTGCTCGGTAAAAACTAACACAGGGATGGGTGGTTTGTTTTGAGCAAGTTCGGTGAGTAGGCTGAAACTTTCTTGGGGATTGGGGGCAACACTGGGGTCAAGTAATACTACACTAGGATGCTCCCGGTAGATGAGATGTCGAGCAGATTCAATGCTGTTAGCAGCTGTAACTGTGACATTCCAGTTAGCCGATTCAAGTTTTAATTGTTCCGCTAATTTACCATTGGCATCAACTAGCAAAACCAAGGGATTGTCATCATTATCAGTGGTTGGAGATGCTGCTTGCTGCTGTTGGCTCTCAATTTCTTGCCGCAATCGTTGCACCCAATTTTGTAATTTGCTATTCTCTGATTGCGTCAAAATTTTGTCAGATTTTAGCAATTGCTCAATTTTGCGTGCCAATTTGGAACCATGAGGTAAACCAAAAGTACCCAAGGAACCTGCTAAAGTATGGGCTTCTTGAGCAGCTTGCGATCGCAATTCGGGATTTAAGGTTTTCTGGCTGACAGATGCTTGTTCTAGTACCTCTAATTGCTGATTAACTCGCCCTTGAAATTTTTGCCAAATACCCGCAACTGCTGCGAGTGTTTGTTGTTGTGATTTTTGATGTGAATTAGCAGATTTTTTTGCGTCTAATTCTGCTTTATTACCCTGTTCTTCTGGTGTTTGGGGTTTAAGTCGATAGCCAATTCCATAAACTGTTTCAATTAAATCGCTGGCTGCTCCCACACTTCGTAGCTTCATCCGCAGCCCCTTAATATGGGTACGCACAGCTTCTTCACCAGGAGTATCTTCGTAAGACCAAAGATGCTCTAAAATCATGCCGCAACTAAATACCCGGCGACTGTTTCGCAAGAAAAGTTCTAAGAGTGCATATTCCTTCGGGGTTAATGACAGCAGTTCTTGGTTGTATCTGACTTCGCAGCTAATGGGGTCGAGCTTTAAATTACCCCACTCCAATACAGGTTGTGAAGTTGTCCCACCCCGACGTAATAAAGCCCGCACCCGCGCCACTAATTCTTCTTGGTCAAAAGGTTTAACCACATAATCATCTGCCCCTGCATCTAAGCCGATGGCTTTTTCATGGCTGCTATCACACCCCGTTAATAACAAAACAGGCATTTGCAAACCACGCGATCGGATATGACGACAAAGACTAATGCCGTCCATTTTTGGCAGCATCACATCCAAGAGTACTAAATCATAATCATAAGTTTCAATTAAATCCCGCGCCGTATCTCCATCCTCAGCCACCTCAACAGCATAGTTCAGGCTAGCGAGAATCTCGCTCAGCACATGTACAAGTAGCTCGTCATCTTCTACAACTAAAATTTTCATATCAAAAGCTTTCTTGAGGTCGGGAATGTGATAGATAACCAACAAAAAAGTTTAATTTAAAATAAATATTTTAAGTTTAATTATTTTTTAAGAATTTATTTGTCATCTTTAGCTTTATGCATATTAAGCGATAAATTGCTGAGTATTTAGTTTGAAGTAACAAATATCAACATTTTTCATTTTTTGATAATTGTAATTATAAGTTCACAATTTAGCAATTTATCTTAATTTAGCTATTTGAATTTCGTATTTGCTCAGGGAATATACTGCTTATTGCAGGTAAATGAGGTATGCGCTTCGCGGCAAGGTAGTGCCTTGCCTTGACAATTATCTATACCTCACCAACTTGCAATCTGCTGTAAGTAGCTCGGTTTGAAGAATTATAGTTATGGTAAGGCAGGAGGCAAGCTGATCCCATGATTTTTACGGAGAGACATAAGCTTCAAAGTGTAAAATATGAGCCTACCAGGAAACTATGATTGGGTAGTCGGACGCAATGATAGGGTACCCAGAAACGATGATTGACTACCCGGAAACGATGATAGGGTACCCGGAAACGATAATTAGGTACTCGGAAACAATGATTGGCTACCCGGAAACGATGATTAGGTACCCAGAAACGATGATTGGCTACCCGGAAACAATGATTGGCTACCCGGAAACGATGATTAGGTACCCAGAAACGATGATTAGGTACCCGGAAACGATGATTAGGTACCCGGAAACGATATTTAGGAACTCAAGACGAATAAATCAAAGCTTTCAAGCTTTAATTATGAGCTTTTCCGTAATATTAGCGAATATGCCTAGAATATCACTGTAGCCCATACTATAGTTTTCGTGGTTTCTGCTCAGGGCAATCAGGATGGGAGATGGCTAGAGTGGGAATACAAGTATCTATTACAGCTATTTTCAGGTAAATAAACCATTATCTAGGGATTTAAGCCATGCTCAATCCCTAGAGGTAGAAATTGCTGTAATTTTCATATCATCTTTGGCAGGAGATGCATATATGACACGATTGAAACGTAGTTCTAAGGCGTTGGAGAAAGCAACACGACGAATGTCGGGGATGCGCTCGATTAGTGAAACGCTGGATTTTGGTGAAGGATTGAGTATGGCAGAGTATGGGAGGCGAATTCAAACCTTGCAAATGAAGCTATCTGACTACAACAAGATGCTTTCTAGTCTGGATGAAGCAATGGGGGAAATTCAATTGCTAGAGGAAGATTTGAGCAATTACTCTGAAAAAATGTTGGTGACTGTGGGGACACGCTATGGTAAGAAAAGTTTCCAGTATATGCAGGCGGGTGGAAAAGCGCGCCAGAGTAAGAAGCGAACTGCTGCGGATGCAACACCAATAACTGCACTAGCTAACACTGAAATATCACTAAAAATAGAGAAAAATGATACGAATGGCAAAAGTACGGAGAAAACAGCAAAGTAGATTTTGAATTTCCTCCAATACAGTTCAGTTATAAAAACTATTTTGTGGAAGTTAGGGAACAGAAACCAGAGTGGATAACCTTCAAGTTTATCTGAATTGTATTGGAATTTACCTGAAAAATAAAGTTTATTTGATATGGCATTTGGTTACAAGAATGCTAAATTTATTGCCATTAGCAAAAGATACAAAGTAAGTGTTAATAAACTAAGTTGCCAGTACCGCGTAACTGTCGCAAAGAATTAATGCAAAATGGACAGTCACATTTAAATAATCTAATTGCAGCCTCACTTTCCTCATCGGTAAAGTTAAGTTCTGCAACTGTGCTATCAGATGTCTGTGCCGAGATTACCGTTGATTTGGCTGGTAGGGGTGAGTTGGGATTTCTCTCAGAATCTCGAATACAGACAAAATTCTTGAAGCCGTGGGGATTACTAATACAGGTACGACCGTCATTAGTGTGTAGTAATCGCTGGGTGAGGTTAACACTAGCATGGGCAGGATTGATGACCCCCAGTGTAGACATCAACGAGGTAAAAATTGAGGAACTAGCAAATAAATTCAGTATGAGCTTTTTGTTCATTAGTTTATTAGAGATAACTGAACATCTAGGTTATGCGATTATTGCTTAAATATCAAGGGATTTTTTAGAATCATACCACTACAAATAATGTATGCGATACATCAATATATTCTAGAGGGCAAGGCAGTGCCTTGCCCCTACAATCTGTCATATTCTTTTTTTATTGGTATCAGTAATTTAATTATCTTTTTAATAGCAATTTTCTAGTTTATGCCGTTCAGATAAACTAAATTTAAGGGTAAGCTTTGTTTGCCCACCCAGAAGATTAACTGCTGAAAAATAATTTTTACAACCTTGAACCGAGATATTGCTTACTGCTGAATCTGCTCAATAATAGCTTGTGTTTGCTGATACTTTTGGGTATCTCCTTGTTGTTGAAACAAACTTGCAGCTTGCTGTAAATCATTAATAGCATTTTTGCGATCGCCTAAAGCATATTGAGCTAGCCCGCGGTTACCATAAGCATCAGCTAAGTTGGGGTTAATTTTGAGTACTTGGTTAAAGTCAGCGATCGCTTTTTGGTGATTACCCTGTCTATAATTCAAAAAACCCCTGTTATAGTAAGCATCTACAGAATTGGGATCAATCCTGAGTACATGATTAAAGTCGGTAATTGCGGCTTGAATGTTTCCTAATTCTGCATGGGCAGTTCCCCGACTGTTGTAAGCATCTGTATGATTGGGGTTAAGTCGCAGTGCTTGATCGAAGTCAATAACAGCTGCTTGAAAGTTTCCTAATTGAGATTTTGCTAAACCTCTCAAGCAAAAACCTTCATAGTATTTGGGATTTAATTGTACTACCCGGCTAAAATCTTCTACTGCGCCGTTGAAGTTGCCTTGTTCCAGCTTTTGCACACCTCGGTTATGGTATTGTTGAAAATTCATCGATTGGATGCGCGTTTGTGGTTCTTGTGCATGGACAGCAGGTATTCCACTCACTAGGCTTGTAGTTATGGCTAGGATGGTCACAGAAGAGTAAATGTAGTTCATAGCTTGGTTTTCTCCTTGATATATCTAAGTACTTGGACAAAAATATTTACAGTCATTGCGAGCGAAGCGTTCGCGTAGCGTCTCGAAGAGAAGCAATCCCAGCTCTTGCGATTGCTTCATTCCGCTTCGCTCCATTCGCAATGACTTTGTGTAATTAATTCTGTCAGACTACTTATCAAGTTGAGATGCAGGGGATGTGATTCAGTGCAGAAGGCAGTGCCGATGAAACAAGTTTCACCGTCAAGCATGAAAGTCGAGGCGGGGATTTTTACTCAGAACTCTTGTACAGACGCGATTAATCGCGTCTCTGCAACTCCTGTTAACCCAAAATACTTTGTAATAGCAACCAAACATTTAGCCCAACAATAATCATAGCAACTCCCCACGCCAAAGATTTCAGCCATAAAGGATTGACAAATTCACCCATTAAGTGACGATTACTTGTAAACATCACTAAAGGAATCACGGCAAAAGGTAGCTGCAAACTAAGAATAACTTGGCTCAAAATAATCAGGCGGCTTGTACTATGTTCTCCAAAGATAATTATTGTTATCAACGCGGGAATAATTGCCAGCAGCCGAGTAATTAAACGCCGTAACCATGATGGAAAGCGAAATTGTAAAAAGCCTTCCATGACTATTTGTCCAGCCAGGGTAGCAGTCAATGTTGAACTTTGACCGGAAGCAAGTAAAGCAATCCCAAAAATGGCACTAGCAGCACTAACTCCTAATAAAGGCGATAGCAGTTTGTAAGCATCTTGAATTTCTGCCACATTGTGATTACCAGAGAAATGAAAGGTGGCAGCAGATACAATTAAAATTGCCGAGTTAATAAATAATGCTAAAGATAGAGCAAAAGTTGAATCCATTGTGCCAAACTTAATAGCTTCCCATCTTTTTTCCGTATTAGGTTGCCAAGCACGAGTTTGCACAATAGAAGAGTGTAAATATAAGTTGTGAGGCATCACTGTTGCCCCTAAAATACCAATGGCAATGTAGAGTATTTCTGAATTTTGGACAATTTCTTTTTTTGGTAAATACCCCAACAAAATACCCTTCATATCAGGGTGAGAAAACAGAATTTCTGCTGTGAAACAAAAGCCTACTGTTGCTACCAGCATGATTACCAAAGCTTCTGTATAACGAAAGCCTTTATGCTGCAAGACTAGTAAAACTAGGACATCTAGTGCCGTGATGCACACACCCCATACTAAGGGAATGCCGAATAACAATTGTAGCGCGATCGCACTTCCCAATAATTCTGCCAAGTCACAAGCTGCGATCGCAATCTCACACAATACCCATAAACAAAAGCTAACTCTAGGACTGAAATAGTCTCGACAAGCCTGTGCTAAATCTCGCCCCGTAGCCACACCCAAACGCACACATAGCGATTGCAATAATATTGCCATCAAGTTAGACAGCAAAATCACCGTCAACAAGGTATACCCGAACTTCGCACCCCCAGCAATATCTGTAGCCCAATTTCCTGGGTCGATATATCCCACTGATACCAAATATCCCGGCCCTGCATAAGCCAGCATTTTGCGCCAAAAGCCATTACTATTAGGAACTTTGATGCTACGGTGAACCTCTGGAAGGCTGGGTTTATTTTTTGGGAAAGTCATCTATAATCTACGTAAATAATTTTCATATTCTTTTCATAATTGTAGGAAATCTGGTTGAAATAGCAATCTACAAAGAGTAGTAAACCAAGTTGCTAGATTGAAAATGGGCATTGGGCATGATGCTTGGTTGTGCCAAAATCTGGTATGCAGGCTGACTTTTATAGCTGCGATCGCACTCTTGCTATTACGAATAAATACTTATAAAAATAATAAGGTTTGTATAATTTTACGTATTTTCAGCGTTACTATAGATAAAATTTACAGATGAGTATGAACAGATTGGAATCGCTTAGAGCCAACCTTTTTAAGCGCTTTTAAATTACGAATTACGAATTACGAATTATTATTATGCCTGATTCATCGTTTGTAGGTTCGAGCCAGAAAAATGCTACGACAAAGCGGGATGTGAAGCAGGTTCCGTTTGTTGAACTATATAATCACCGATTGCAAGGAGTCGTTTCCAGCGGTTCTGATATTGAGAGAGTTTATGTGTCTTTTTTTGAAGCCGGAACCCTAGATTTTTATTGCAGTACAAATAACAATCGTCCTTGTGGAGGTTTGGGAGGCTATCCCTGTAAGCATTTGCAATCTGTGATGAAAGAAGCGATCGCAGCTTACGGTATTGACCAAGTAATTAATTATCTTAAGGTTCCTGGCGACCTCAATCAAATTACCTCCCCCCAGGATATTCTCAACCGTCGCGGTACAGTCAAAAAAGAACCAGCCAGCGAAGTCTTCAGCCGCTTTTTAAATTACCTCCGCTACCTAGAATTACCAACCGCCAACTCTCCCCTCCCAGAAATGAGTTGGTTTGTTTAACTATAGGGCATGGGGCATAGGGCATTGGGCATTTGTCCCACGAAACAGTTATAAAGATTTAATTTTGAATTTTGAATTTTGAATTTTGAATTGTAAACATGGCTTTCCCCGGCGCATTGCATCAAATCAGCGACAGCAATCAAGAAATATTCGAGTTGATTGCAAGTTTAGATGAGTGTTTTATTACTGGTTTTGCGAATTTAGATGAGCAACATTTACAAACTTTACAGGCTTTGGGGCGTATATTTACTGGCACACCTTTACAGCAATCTTTAGTTGATGCGACTGTGGCAATTACCACAAATGAGTTTGTAGATAGGCATTTTGCAGTTTTGGCAAGTGTGCGGGCTGCAATTCAAGGAGCTATATTTGATACCTTGCTAGCTCAAGCGAGGAGTTTGTTAGGACGCACAGCAATAGCTGAAGTAGAGTTAGACTATGAAACTGACGAACCGCCGAATAATGTCAAAGTGCTGTTAGCAAGTGTGCGTCACTGGTTAATGGAAATTGCTTTGGTAGGTTATGCGCGTTTGGATATCGCAACTTTGGTTCCATTTTTAGGAACACTCGAACAAATCCAAGCAGAACCTTTATTAGTGCGACAAGCTGCTTTACTGACTGGCTATTTTAATGAATTGATGCGAAATCTTCCTGTAGCGGATAGCGCAGCAATTCCGAAATATCGTTGGGTTGATTTGTGGACACAGGCGATGTTAGGGACTGTGCGCCCAGCTATTTTACCGAAATCACAGCTAATATCGGGTAATTTAGAAATTTTAGGTTTAGATTTACGCCAACACGCCAATTTAGTTAGCTTTACAGCCTATGGTTTGCTAGATGCGAATAATCAAACTCAGTTAGTGCGAGTTAGCCAGTCAGCTTACAAGGTAGATGCAATTAATAATGAGCAAATTTGGTTGCTATTTCCTAATGCGGCGGTGTTATTAGATGCTTTTGCACAAAACCGGGTATTGCAGATTCAAGATGTACCTTTGCTACCTACTGGAGATTTATTGTGGCAAGGTCAAGGCGAACTTGGTCAAAATTATAACTTGATGAAGCGGGCGGCGGAATTTTTTGCTGAGAATACAGGTAATAGCTTGATTTATTCTACAGTTGCAGCGAGCGATCGCCATCCCATTCAAATCGCGGAACCGATATATCTCAGTAATTATCAAGTCGTGAAAAATGACGACAATATTGTTTTAACTTGGGGTGATGCGGGTGAACTCAGCATTGCTAATGAACGTATCAGCAGTTTATCAGAATTAAATTTAGACATAATAGCCAAATCTCAGCAAATCTTCGGCTTATTACGCTTTGATGCGGGTAAATGGTCAGTCCAACCTTTAGCAGTAGCAGTGAAAAACAAAATCACATCTACGGGACAAACCGCAGCATCAGTCATTGCGAAAAAAGATTCCATCAAAAATAGCGTTGTGGGAATCTTACAAGAACGTTCTAGCAGACTACTGCGTAAGAGTTGAGGAAAAAACATGGATACAGAACAAATTGCTCAACGCCGTCAAGTTGTATACTGGCGCTTACTAACCAGTATGTTTGGCTTTAGCGAACAGGGTGCAAATTTTGAACACATGGCGACGGAAGTTGTCAGCGAGTTAAATTTACCCCAATTAATCCTCGACCCTAATATTAGTATTGAAAACTTACTGCACCGCTACCCAGAATTAGAAGCAGATTTTAATCATCCCATTATTCCCCAAGACGACACAACACCGGAAGCTGAAACCACAACCCTACGCCGAGGCTTAGTTTTCTCCAAATTACTCCTGAATGCTTTCGGCCCCAATACCCAAACCGGAGTTGTCACCGCGCAACAATACGCGCAATGGTTGAAAGATGTCGGCTTTTTAGAAAAAGCTTTGGGATGTCAACCGGGAAGTTTACGCGGACAAGGGCCAGGAATGGGGAAAAACCCCGGACAACAAAATCAAGGACAAGGTAGCAGTCAAAGTAGCGGTATGGGTGCAGGTTTAGGTACTGGTGGCGGTTTCACCGTTACCGAAGAACAACTACGCGCTACTCTCAAAGCTTTAGAAGGTGAATTAATTCACCGCATGGCTTTACACGAAGTCCTTAAAGACGACAGGTTAGCCAGTCAACTTACACCATCAATGGCTTTGGTAGAACAGCTATTACGAGAAAAAGCCAATTTATCAGGAAATGCGCTGAAAAATGCCAAACGGTTAATTCAAGAATATGTAGACGAACTCGCGCAAGTTTTGCGGTTACAAGTCGCGCAAGCTGTCGCCGGCAAAATTGATTATTCAGTTCCACCAAAACGGATATTTCGCAACTTAGATTTAAAGCGGACAATTTGGAAGAATTTAACTAATTGGAATCCGGAAGAACAGAGATTATTTGTTGATAGGTTGTATTACCACCATACAGCCAAGAAAAAAACACCAACTCGCATGATTGTCGTAGTTGACCAATCAGGTTCAATGGTGGATGCGATGGTGCAATGTACAATTCTCGCGTCAATTTTCGCCGGACTTCCCAATGTGGATGTGCATTTATTAGCGTTTGATACGCGAGTCATTGATTTAACAGCTTGGGTACATGATCCATTTGAGGTTTTATTACGGACTCAATTAGGTGGAGGGACGCATATTTATGCGGCGTTAGTTGAAGCTGCACAAAAGATTTTAGAACCAAATAATACGGCGATGGTGTTAATTTCTGATTTTTATGAAGGTGGTAGCGACCAAATTTTATTTGACTATATTAAATCGCTGAAAGAGTCGGGATTGCATTTTATTCCAGTGGGTGCGGTAACGAGTTCGGGATATTTCAGTGTGAATCAATGGTTTAGGGATAAGTTGAAGGAGTTAGGTATGCCGATTTTAACAGGGAGTCCGAAGAAGTTAATTCAGGAGTTAAAAAAGGTGATAGTAACTTGAATCTACTCAACCCTATTCCCTTCAGCAATTTCTTCCTTTGTGACCTTCGCGCCTTCGCGGTTAGTAAAAAAAAACGAACCACGAAGACGCAAAGAACGCGAAGGTAAGAGAGTTTAAGAGAGATTTTACATTAATTATTAGGAGATAAAAATGGCAAAAGCTAAGAGTAACACTACAAATAGTGCTAGCAGCGAAAGCAAAGATAATACTGTGATGCTGCGCCAACCAGCAGAATTAAAATATGCCGAAGAATTAGAATATTTAGCCTCAATTGATAAAGGTACAAAGCCGTTTTCTTGGCGACTGTCGCCGCAAATGGTACGCACCTTTGTATTAGGAAGTACCCCATCGCAAAAATTAGACCGCCAAATTGAGCAGAAATGGTATGGAGATAGTGCGATCGCAGAACGTGCTATTGTCACTTTAGCCTCTGACCGTGGTTTACTCTTAATTGGCGACCCCGGTACAGGTAAAAGCTGGCTAGCTGAATTACTAGCAGCAGCCATTTCTGGTAATTCAACTTATGTAGTTCAAGGAACTGCGGGAACAACAGAAGACCAAATTAAATATTCTTGGAACGTGGCGATGGTAATTGCGGCTGGTCAATCCCGCGATTCTTTGATTCCTTCACCCATTATGACAGCCATGCATAGTGGTGCAATGGGTAGGTTTGAGGAATTAACGCGCTGTACTTCCGATGTCCAAGATGCACTGATATCTATACTGAGTGAAAAGTATATTTCAATTCCCGAATTAAAGACAGATAACGTAGCTTTCGCGCAACCCGGATTTAATGTCATAGCCACCGCCAACAGCCGTGATAGGGGTGTGAATGAACTTTCATCAGCGTTGAAACGGCGGTTTAATTTCGTACATATGCCGGTGGTGACGAATAAGAAACAAGAAAAAGAAATTATCCTCTTCCGCACCAAAGAATTGATGAACCGTCACGGCTTTGAAGTCGATGTTCCGCCAACATTATTAGATGTATTATTACAAACCTTCGCCGATTTGCGCGAAACCAGCGCCGCAGCTAGTTCCGACGACCAACGTTTAGAGTCGGCGCTTTCTACAGCCGAACAAATCGGTGTATTAGAAGATGCGATTTTACACAGCCGTTATTTTGGTGCGACTAATTTAGAAGCGGGTGCATTAGCTAAATCATTAGTCGGTACTTTAGTACGTCGTCAACCAGAAGATATTTCCGTAATGAATCAATTTTGGCACGCCGTTGTGGAGAAGCGCAGTCAAGAATACAAAGGTGAATGGGAAGCCTTCCTCGAAGGTGGAAAACAAGCAATGGGTTTATTTTAAGCAATCAATCTCTATACAGAGGTGCGCGTTAAGATGAGTGAATATCTCAAAGAACTGAATATTTACAGCTAAAGGAGAAAACGATGACTATTGCCGCTTCCGATACACCTTTGGCAAAATCTTTACCTACAAACATCACCATACTTCAAGGCATTAACTGGGATACATATCAGAATTTAGTGCGAGATTTGGAGTCACAACCAGGAACGCGACTAACTTATGATGATGGCACGTTGGAGATTATGATGCCGCTACCACCACACGAAACTTTTAAGAAATTACTTGGTCGTTTTGTTGAAGTTACTACAGAAGAATTAGGAATTGAAATTCGTAGTTTAGGTTCTACAACTTGGACAAGAGAAGATTTACGCAAGGGTTTAGAACCAGATGAATGTTATTACATTCAAAATGAGTCAGCTGTGCGTGGTAAAGATGTAATTGATTTGACAATTGATCCACCCCCAGATTTGGCAATTGAGGTTGATAGTACCAGCAGTTCAATGAATCGTATGGGGATTTATGCGGCGTTAGGTGTTCCGGAAGTATGGCGTTTTGATCGGGATATTTTGACAATTTTGAGTTTAGTTAATAATGACTATCAACCCAGTGAAATGTCCTTAGTGTTACCGATGTTTAATGCTGCTGTGTTGATGAAGTTTTTGGAGTTAAGTTTAACGATGGGTGAAACAAGTTTAATTCGTCATGTGCGGCAATGGGTAAGAGAAAATTTAGCTCAATCGTCATAAAAAATCAGGTAAAAATTTAAAGAGACGATGTGAATACTTTCTCAATCAAATTCTACAGGCCATAAATCGGAAACTGCTACTTCCCAACCTGGAAGCAATTCGGGAACCGTTAGTACATCGCCATTGTGCAGTACTATTACCTCTTTTCCCACATTGTAAACTTCCACAACTTGCTCATCAGGATTCAGCAAAATTCCGACTGTAGTTCCCAAACTCAGAAATTCTTGAATCTTCGCTCTGATATCCTCTACATTATCGCTGGGGGACTTGACTTCAACAATTAAATCAGGAGCCAATTGAGCAAAAGTTTTGGGACTGCGACGCAAACGTTCAGCCAAGACAAATGAAGCATCTGGTGCGCGCAAATCTGAGTTTGGTAATCTAAAACCAGCACTAGAAGCTGTTATTCTGCCTAATTTACGCGGTTTCACCCAGTTGTATAACTGAGACACCATCGTAGCCGCAACTTCATCTGATTCGTACCCTGATGGACTCATGACAATAACATTACCTTTAACTAATTCCATGCGGTAGTCGGGGTACTGTTGCTGCATTTTCTCTAAATCTTCAACTGTCAGTGACATAACGCCTCCGATTCTGACATGGGTTGTATTTATATTATGGGAAATCCAGAACACGCCTACCCACAAATGACAAATGACAATTGTACAGACGCGATTCATCGCGTCTCTAATGACTAATTAATAACTTATGGTTACCCTCCCAACTGCATTCAACGCACTCCAAGAACAACTCCTCAACGCTGCGGAAAAATTCGCTACCGATGCACAACCTTTAAGCGAAATGCTAACCGCTTTAATACAAGACGTAGAAAAAGCCAGCAGCGAACCCCTAGAAATATTCCCCGTATGTCACCATTCCCCATCCTCCGCTTTGCAGATGGTGCGCCGTTTACGGGAAAAACCGCCGAAAGTCATCTACTTGGAACTGTGCGAAGACTTACAAAACACCGTTGAAAATCTCCGAGATTGTAAATTACCCGTCGCTTTACAAGCCTTTGCTGCCGAATCTGAGCATTTTTCGCCCAAAATTATGCCGTTGAGTGTAGTTGCACCAATTACCGAAGCTTCCGCAGAATATCAAGCGATCGCATTTGCGCTACAAAATCCCGAAACTCAGCTAGTATTTGTTGATAGGGCGGTGGATTTTGTCTTTCAATGGGAACCCCCCGATACTAAACTTGCTGAAGAGTCAGAGGAACCTCCCAGCGATGAAGCGAAAATGCATGGTTCGGCGGTAGGTGTAGAAGTCGGTAGCCTCATCCCCACTTTCGACCAATTTTTAAGCTTTTTACTCCGCAACTCCAATACCCGCCACTTTTCGGAATGGTGGGATGAATATGTAGAAACAGCAATTATCGGCGCAGACTACGATACTTACCGCCAAGTCATGTTCCTCATCGGTGGCTTAATGCGCCGCTTAGGAACCCGCGACAAAGATATCGAAATCGACCGTCAGCGCGAACGCTATATGTGGACTTCCATGAAAAAACACATGGCGGCGCATAATATTGCACCATCGGAAGCTATCTATATATGTGGTGCAGCTCACTCCGCTAGCGATGTAGAAGAATATAGCGTTACTAATAATAATCTCTGGGAAATCCCAGAACGCACCCAAACCAAATGGTTATACGGTTTAATTCCTTCTAGTTTTGCGGCTATTGAATACCAATTTCATCACCCAGCAGGTACAGTATCGCTAGCAGAAGCAACTTGGAAAAAGAATCTCAAGGTTACAGGTTTAAAAGGATTTTCACTCAATAAAGAAGAGAAAGCAACTAAAACAAAGCCAAGTCCTGTTACAACCACCAATTCCAACCTCACCGCCTTTTTAACTCGTCCCCCAGAACTAGCCAAAGCCGATACCGAACAATTATTGCAATGGTGCGCGGATATTGTCGCATTAGCGCGAAAAAATGCCTATTTAGCGAGTACAGCAGACTCTATCGCCATCTACCAAACCTCAATGCTGCTAGCTGGGATGCGAAATCGGATGCACCCCACGCCTTACGATTTTCAAGATGCAGCAATTACCTGCTTAGAAAAAGACCGCACCCCGAAAAAACGCAATATTTACCAACTTTGCCAAATTTTACTCGGAGGCGATCGCATTGGTACGGTTGGTTACGCTTCTTTACCTCCCCTAGCGCAAGATGTGTACGACAGACTGAAACCTTTGGGTGTTAACTTACTTGCACAAACCAACCAACGCGCCTTAATGGATTTTAAACAGCAGCCGGAACTTTTACCCTGTTCCGATGTGCTGTGGCGATTGTACTATTTATCCGGTGACACGATTGTTAAACCCATTATGGGCGATCGCAGTCTTGGTTCAAAGCCAATTCAAGAATCTTGGGAAATTCGCATAGGTAAATACCAGCGCCATATTATTATGCTCGGTTATGAAGGTGTCAGCATCGAGCAAGTTCTAGAACAGCGCCTTAAACAAACAGCTTTCTCTCCCCAAGCCAAAACCAGCGATGTACTTAAAGCCACAGAAGATAGCATTTTATACGCGCGCAGCCTCCGCTTAACCCAAGAACTCGGAGAACACGCAATTTCTCTCCTCAAACAAGAAACAGGTGTCAGCGATGCACCCCAAGTATTTGAACGCGTCCGTCGCCTAGTGCATTATTACCGCGCCACACCCACAGGCTTACCGCAATGGATAGAACGTTTTGTTACCACAGGCTACGGACATTACGCCACATTATTACCCCAAGCCTTTGCAGATAGGGGAACTACACCCGAACAAATCGCCGGGATGTTGAATTTTATCTTCACCCTGGAAAGTTTGGCGTTATCTCTCGGTTGTAACCGCAGTCAATTATTAATCGGTGTCAAACAATCCAGCCAAGGTTTAGACGACCCCGCCAAAATCGGTTTATTGTGGACAACTGAATGGTTACTAACATTAAGAAAACTAGAAGAAATCCGAGAATTTTTCAATGATGTGATTAACAACGAAATGTTAATTAAATCTTTCCCCGAATATTTAAATGGCTTTATTTTATCTTTAACCTTTGCACCCAGAATTAGTAAATTTGTTGTCGAACTGTTGAGTAAATTATTCGCCACCGTTCCCGATAAAATTTTATTACCTTGGCTACCCAGCTTAATTCTTAAACTGCGACCCCATGCTCAAATTCTCCAAGCATTAATTAAAGAAGCCTCAAGTAATTTCCCCAAAAACTTAGCTGGCTTTAATAGCTGGGTTCCCGCCTGGTCAAAACCTCAATCTGAAATTAAAGAACAGGTCAAACAAGTTGAGGCTGCACCAACACTCAGCGAAAATGAGTTAAAAATTAGAGAATTTCTGTTTAATTCTCCAGCCACAACCAATGCGCTAGCTAAACTACTTGGTATTGAAAATTTAACTTGGCAAGAAAATTTAGAAACACATCAAGAGCATCAACAAAGTTTATCTGAAACCGAACTTAAAACCCAAGAATTAATTAAGAATTATCCAGCAACATTAAATTATTTTGCTGGACTACTTAATTAAAGCTATAGTCATGCACACTAGTTTTTGATATACAGTACAAATTCCCCGGGCACAACAATGTTGTACCCCATGCTACACAGCGGTCTAATATGACCAAGGGTGTGTTACGGCTATAAAAGGATTTCGGAACTTAAGAGAGCGATAATTAGCCGTAACGCACCGAGAAAGATAGTGCGTTATGCGATCGCTAACGCACTTTACAATTTAAGGTTTACTTTATAACCATCTCTAAGGGCCAACTCTGGTCACTTTCATACAGCCGTGACCATCGTTGTAAACTTGCAAAATTGGGTACTGATCTGAGCGAACTAACAAAGCTACATATTGCGCTGCACTTGCACTACTATCGCAGATAGTTGTTGGCTCACCAGACCTAAAAGCTCGATCCGACCAGGTACACTGACCAGGAGATAAACCCTGGGGAGCAGCTCCTGGCCCAGCTTGGAAATTGATTCTTACACCATTGCTACCATCGTTTTGTATACTTACCGTACCACCACCACGACAGGTCAAGGGATAGCTCTGCTGTGCATGAGCAGTATCTATCGTCAGCATGGGGGACAAAATAGCAACTAAAGCTGCCATCTGGGAAACATGAGAAAATACTTTCATCTTCTGACTCCTAAAAATTAAAAATTTAGTATTAGGCTGCGTTCAATAAGTATTAGGTTTGATGAAAAAGTTTTATGCAATTAGGTAGATGGACTGATCCTAATTAAAATTTTCGCTCTACCCTAAAGCATTAGCTTGGTTTAGGGATAATCTTTAATATTCCTTGTCAATATCTATATAATGATGACGATAGAAGCGTTAAATCAGGTTACCTACAGTCTATTTCCACTCAATGATTTACGCTCATAGGCACACAGCCATAATCGCTAAGATTATCTTTACCTCATCAAATTGCAATCTGCTTTATCTTAACCAGATAGAGAAAAATATTATATGAATCCGATTTGATATCAATTTAAAAAAGAATGCGACAGATGGTAGGGGCATGGCATTGCCATGCCCTCTAGAATATATTGATGTGCCGCAAACACTATTTAAATTGGTATTATTTCTGAAAAAATCTCAGTCAGATGTAATGTACAAAAAGCTTTGGCGCGGATGCGTTACGCTAGCGCTAACGCATCCTACCACTTTTGTTAATTACGAATTACGAATTACGAATTACAAACTATTTTGGCGTTGTTGTGGGAGTGGGGGTTGGTTTTAAGTTCTTAGCTTTGTAAAATGTTTCTAAGCTATCGCGATCGCCTACAAAACGCCAGTGCCAAGGTTCATAACTGACACCTTGTGCATTATCTTTAGGAAAGGACATTTCAAAACCAAAACGGGCAGCGTTTGCTTCTAGCCACTGATAAGCTTTGGTATTGTCAAAGTTAGCTTGCAGATTAGTAGCTGGAACTGCGCCATCACCAATATCTACAGCATAGCCTGTGTGATGCTCACTATGACCAGGGGGTGCACTCAGCGCAGCTCTTTCGGCTGGTGTTTGATTGCGTTGCGCGCCAACTGCAAAAAATAACTGCTCTTGTTCTTTGACAGAACGGAAGCCAGAAATTGGCACTAAAATCACACCCGCACTACGTGCTGCTTGTTTCATCTCTTGAAACTTTTCCGCAGCAGGTTTTCGCATTCTAATGCGCCCACTACCAGGAATTACTGCTAGTTCTGATTCTGGCGCTTCTGTATATGCTAAATGTCCTAAGACAGTATCGGTATTGGTACTCTGAGAGTTAGCAGCACTATCAGGTGTTGGTGTCGGTAAACTAGTTGGCGAAGGTTGAGAATTGGCTGTTCTTTTGGGAGAAAGAATGAAAAAGACAAAGCCACTACTCACAGCAAGCAGGACAAATGCCAATACTCCCCCAACGAGCAAAACCATCGGTTTTAATCCCACCTTAGGTTTAGCATCGGGAGCATCGCGTAAAGCTGCTGGAATATCATCACCAGAAGCAGCCGAAGAGTGTTGAGGTTCTCCAGAAAACCCAGCTTTATTCAAGAGTTCACTCCTGCTTTTTTTGAATAGCCATAACAGATTGTAGACTGGATAAAAATAAACGCAAGCGTTAGGATTTTACGTCAGCGTTTTTAGGTGCAACCTTGATAAATCTTTTAGCACTATATGTCAAGTTAGTGGGGCTAGTCCTAATCGGATTCGTCCTCGGACGTAAATTACCTAGTACAGTTCCTTCAGGTGTAGCTCACTTCCTTTTTTGGGTAGGAGTACCTATAAGCATTGTATTTTTTCTATACAAAACCGACTTATCAGGACAAATTTGGATTGCACCTGCGATCGCATACCTTGCCATTTTCCTAGGGGCATTTTTGGCTTGGCTAGCAATTAAAGGACAAGCCTATCTCACAAATACCATGCCGCAGCCACCAACTCAAGGAAGTTTTCTGTTGGCAGCGATGGTAGGAAATACAGGTTATCTCGGCTTTCCTATCACCTTAGCAATGGTAGGAGAGAAATACTTCGCTTGGGCGCTGTTCTACGATTTACTAGGCACACTCTTCGGTGCTTACGGTTTAGGAGTAGCACTAGCAGCTAATTTTGGCAATAGTAAGCATAATTATGCAGAGATAGCCAAAGCAATAGTGATTAATCCCGCTTTATGGAGTTTTGGCTTTGGCTTACTGTTACGACAGGTAAAAATCCCCTTTGCGCTGGAATTTTGCTTAGATAAATTGGCTTGGACATCTTTAGCTTTATCCATAGTATTAATTGGGATGCGACTCTCACAATTAAAGTCTTGGAGTAACATCCCCAAAGTAGGAATGAGCTTGGCAATTAAAATGTTAATAGTTCCCTTACTTCTAGGTTGCACATTACCGTTTTTTGGTGTCACTGGTTCACCTGCCAAAGTAATCGTACTACAAATGGCTATGCCCCCAGCCTTTGCTACTCTAGTACTTGCCGAAACCTTCAATCTTGACCGCGATTTAGCTGTCACAGCCTTAGCATTAGGCGCAATAGTATTATTAATTACATTACCTTTTTGGCTGTGGCTGTTTTGAGGGCTGGGGACTGGGGACTGGGGATTGGGGATTGGGGACAAGGGGAGAGATTACCAATTACCAATTACCAATGACAAATGACAAATATCAAGTTATGCCATGTCAACTAACATTACTGAAAGCCAGAGTATCCCAGCGCCGCCTGAATCAGACTGGGAACCTACTCCACCACCAACAGATTTAATATTTGATGACGGAGAACCTTTGGAAAGTAACCGCCACCGTATTGGGATGAATGTTTTAATCCGGTCATTGCAACAAGCTTGGTCAGACCGCAATGATTATTTTGTTGGCGGTAATATGTTTGTTTACTATAGCCGGATACAAGCGCGAAATCGGGATTTTAAAGGGCCAGATTTTTTTGTAGTTCTCAACGTCGAAGAGACTGGTTCTCGCCAAGGTTGGGTTGTCTGGGATGAAAACGGACGCTACCCAGATGTGATTGTGGAATTGATGTCACCCTCAACCAAAAATGTAGATTTAGGTGAGAAAAAACATCTCTATGAGGGAGTATTTAGAACTAGAGATTATTTTGTGGCGTTGCATAATAGAGGGATGAATTTAGGTGCGCTACTGTGAATTGTCCATACTGCGGCTCTACTGAGATTAGGAAAAATGGCTGGCGACGAGGTAAACAGAATCACATCTGTACTAATTGCGATCGCCAATTCATTGATATCTACAGCCCACCAAAAGGATACTCAGATGAGAAGAAAGTAGAATGCTTAAAAGCATACGTTAATGGTGCAGGCTTTAGAGCAATTGAACGTCAAACAGGGATTCATCACACGACGATAATTAACTGGGTAAAACAAATCGGCGAAAAGTTGCCGGAGGCACCGCCAACAGATAAAATACCATCCGTTGGGGAATTAGATGAACTAGAAACTTTTGTGCGGTCAAAAAAAACAAAATTTGGATATGGACGGCGTTAGACCACTTTAATAGGGGAATTTTGGCTTGGGTTGTAGGAGACCATAGTGCAGAAACCTTTAAACCTTTATGGAATATTGTTAGCCTCTGGGGATGCTATTTTTACGTCACAGATGGATGGCCTGTTTACGCTAGTTTCATTAACCCAGGAGACCATATTATTAGCAAAACATATATGACACGAGTAGAAGGAGAAAATACACGTTTACGCCATTATCTGGCACGTCTACATCGCAAAACATTATGTTACTCCAAATCTGTAGATATGCTTAAGCTATCAATTAAATTGTTACTACATTACCTGAAGTATGGAGAAATACCCGTATTTAGCTAATTCATCCCGCATTTATGCAACGCCTATTTTGTTTTTGATCCCTTTGACCCTAACTCCTTGCAAGGATGGCGTTTAGATGCTAATTTTCGCTATCAGCAATTAGTTGCTAATGAACGCGGTTGGTTGTGGTGTGAAACCTTAGGATTTTGGTTAGGAACCTGGGAAGGAACAATAGACAGAGAAACTGCGCCTTGGTTACGATTTTATGACCGCCAGTCAAATTTAGTTTTCTTACCTGAAGAAGCAGCATTCCAACGAGCAGAAGTAGAATCTCAACGCGCAGAGACAGAACACCAGCGAGCAGAAGCAGAATCTCAACGCGCAGAAGCAGAACGCCAACGAGCAGAACGTTTAGCTGCACGCTTGCGAGAATTAGGAGAAAATCCAGAGGATTTTTAATATCCTGCAAACCGCTATAGTCCCTCAACACAAAACAGCACAATAATTTTGGAGGGGGTTTGGGGGACGCAACCGTCCGAAGTTTTGTGGAAGGAAACCTTCCCCACAAACTTCACCCAATCGGGGGTTTGGGGGAGAATCCCCCAATTCTGCTGGATTTTTCCACAAGTGAGAAATCAATCTCTAATGATTTTAAACCAAGCGTATTGTGCTATAAATTTCCGTCGTAATGACGAATTGGTATAGTTTTAACCTTTATACCTCAGCCTTTATTTGATTCATTCTTGCTGCTAAATCCGCAGGATTCGTATATTCATAAGTTTCAAAAGGTTGGTGAATCCAGGGATTGTCTGAGAGGTAGTCTACATAGTAATCCGGTTCTATCACCGAACAAGATTTATACCAAATTACAGCCGTGCGAATATCTAGAATTGCACTTTCACTATATTGCTGTAGCCAAGGGATAGTTTGCTCGAGTGTAACTCCAGAATCTACCAAGTCATCCACCAGCAAAATCCGCGAACCTAAAGTTTCCGTAGTCATAGTGATATGGCGAGAAAAGTTTAATGCACCTCTTTCTTGCTTACCTGGGCCACTGTATGATGATGTTGCTAAAATTGCCAACGGTTGGTTATATATACGGGAAAGAATATCTCCAACTCGCAGTCCGCCTCTGGCAAGACAAACAATCTGGTTGAATTGCCAACCCGATTGATAAATCTTAGCAGCCAGTAGTTCAATTTTTTGGTGATAATCTGACCAAGAAACGTAAAGGTCTGGCATAAGGGATGTAGTTTTTGGCTAATACTGAAAGCACACGCAAATTCTCTATTTTAATATGAGCGCAAGATATTATGAATGATTCTGCCGCTGATGGTTCTGCTTATAGTGAAAAACTGCCATTTAAAACCAAACTAGCTTATGGTGCAGGCGATTTAGGCCCCGCGATTACTGCCAATATTGCCATATTTTTTCTCTTGGTTTTCTTTACCAATGTCGCTGGTATCCCGGCGGGTTTAGCTGGCAGTATTTTAATGGTGGGTAAAATTTGGGATGCTGTCAACGATCCATTTGTAGGGTTTCTGACTGATAAAACCAAATCTCGTCGCTGGGGTCGTCGTTTGCCTTGGTTATTATATGGGGCGATTCCCTTTGGAGTATTCTTTTTCTTACAGTGGATTGTACCACCATTTAGTGTTTGGGGGTTGTTCTGGTATTACGTAGTAATTGGGTTAATTTCGCAGGTGTTTTACACTGTGGTGAATTTGCCTTACACGGCAATGACACCAGAACTCACCCAAGATTATGACGAACGTACCAGCTTAAACAGTTTTCGCTTCACCTTTTCCATCGGTGGCAGTATTTTATCTTTAATATTGTCAAAAATTGTATTTTCTGTAATTAGCGATCGCGGACAACAATATATAGTATTAGCCGCAGTTTGTACTGTAATTTCCGTCTTAGCCTTATATTGGTGTGTTTATGGCACACGCGATCGCGTGTTAGCATTTGAAGCGAAACGCATTCAACTAGAAGAACCTCAATCTCTCCCCTTTCCCGAACAAATCAAAATCGCCTTTACCAACAAACCTTTTCTCTTCGTCATTGGTATATATCTCTGTTCTTGGTTAGGCGTACAGATTACAGCCAGCATTATTCCTTATTTTGTCGTTTACTGTATGCGTCTGCAAGAAGCGGATGTCCCCACAGTGATGATTGCTGTGCAAGGAACAGCGCTAGTAATGCTATTTTTCTGGAGTAATTTAAGTAAAAAAGTTGGCAAAAAAGTTGTCTATTTTCTCGGCATGATTTTATGGATTATCGCTGCCGCCGGACTTTATTTCTTGCAACCCGGACAACTCACCTTAATGTACATCATGGCAATCATGGCAGGGTTTGGTGTCTCTACAGCTTATCTCGTTCCCTGGTCAATGATTCCCGATGTGATTGAATTAGATGAACTCCAAACCGGACAACGCCGTGAAGGAGTATTTTATGGTTTCATGGTGTTACTGCAAAAATTTGGTTTAGCTTTTGGCTTATTTTTAGTCGGAAACGCCTTACAAGCTTATGGTTTTAAAGAAGCAGTAGCCGGACAAGCTTCACTACCCACACAACCAGAATCAGCATTACTCGCTATCCGCCTCGCAGTCGGCCCCTTACCCACCGTTTGTTTAATTGCAGGTTTAGTTTTAACCTACTTTTACCCCATTACAAGGGAAATGCACGCCGAAATTATGATGAAACTCCAGCAACGGCGAGAAAAAGCTGAGTGAATTTCCAGCCAATATTTCTACCAAATCTATTTTTGCGTAGGCGTAGCCCGCCGTAGGCATCGCAAAACCAACTCTTGCTGGTGTTAAACTAACTTTTGCTTTGACATCAGCTGCAATTGTTGATGTTAAAGCAGCTTTTGCTAAGAAAAAATCTATGCTTACAAGTGCAATTGCTGCGATTGCTGATGTCAAACTAACTTTTGCTAAAAAAATATCTATGATTGCAGGTCGAATTGCTGCGATTGCTGATGTCAAAGTAGCTTTTGCTAAACAAAAATCTATGATTGCAAATCCCATTCCTGCAATTCCTGAATCATAGAACGATTTAGCCCCATTTAAAACGAATCGCCAAAACCATTTATCCTCAGCATTTGGCGTTTCTAATTCTCCTTTTCCCCAATCCCCAGTCCCCAATCCCCCTTCCCCAAACTCAACCTCCCAACTTCTCCCCCCGAATTGAATAATCTAACAACTCCATCGGGTGAATTACAGATATATTCTTACCTTGCAATTCCAAATGCTTGGTAATCTGCAAAGTACAACCAGGATTAGCAGAAGCAATCAACTCTGCACCAGTATTCAGTAAATTCTGTACTTTTTGTTGACCTAATTCTTCCGCAACTTCCGGTTGCAACATATTATAAACACCCGCACTTCCACAACACAAAGCCGCATCCAAAGGTTCACTTAACTTCACCCCTGGAATTTGGCGTAACAACTGACGCGGTTGCACACTAATCTTTTGTCCATGCAGTAAATGGCAAGCGTCCTGATAAACTAAATTCACAGGTTTATCAGTAATAGGCAGCAATTTCGCTGTTAAACCTACCGTCGCTAAAAACTCTTGAGCATCTTTCACCTTAGCAGCAAATGCTTGCGCCTTTTCCCGATATTCTGGGTCATCTGCCAAAATATGACCATATTCCTTCAATGTATGCCCACAACCAGCAGCATTGATAATCACAAAATCGACATCAGTATTGGCAAAACTATCAATCATCTGTCTCGCCAAAGCCTTCGCCTGTTCCGTTTGTCCTTGGTGTTCAGGAAGCGCCGCACAACATCCCTGGGATTGGGGAATCACCACCTCACAACCATTCGCCGTCAACACCCGCACCGTTGCTTCATTTACAGGAGAGAAAAACAGCCTTTGCACACATCCCAAAATCATCCCCACACGATAACGTTTCTCACCTTTTGCACGGATAACAGTTGGTAAATTACTTTGAAATGTTTTTAAAGTAATGTCTGGCAAAATAGATTCCATTGCTGCTAAACGGGGAGATATATTTTTTAGTAAACCCGTAGCGCGAATAAATTTAGAAACCCCCAACTTTTGATAAGCCAGCAACGGTATAAGTAAGATTCTTAAAAGGTCGGGGTTAGGAAATAAAGTAAATATTAATTGCCGAACCAGCTTATCAGGTAAACTGCGGGAATAATTGCGTTCAACTTGATGACGCGTAGCAGAAATTAACTTGTCATACTGCACACCAGAAGGACAAGTTGTGACACAAGCCAAACACCCCAAACAAGAATCAAAATGTTCTACCGTAGCGGTATTCAGTGCAATTTCACCTTCATTAATCGCATCCATTAAATAGATACGTCCCCTGGGAGAATCCATCTCCTTACCCAACACCCGATAACTGGGACAAGTAGAAAGACAAAATCCACAATGTACACAACTATCAATTAACTTTGGATCTGGTGGATGACTTCCATCAAACCCCTGCAAATTTTTGATACTTGCCGTATTATTAACAGAATTATTAACAGAATTATCTGAAACTTGCATATTACTTCTTCCCCTTTCTACTTTGCGTCCTTCGTGTCTTCGTGGTTCGTTAAAATCCTGAGTCAAAAGCCATGAATCATTTTCTTAAACTCTCTTTCTCAATCCCCAGAAGTTCTTTAATTTTGAATTTTTAATTTTGAATTGATTTGTCCCCAATCCCTAAATTCCCCCAACAAACCGACCTGGACTTAAAATATTTTTGCTATCAAATTGGGCTTTAATCCGACGCATCAAATCTAAAGCATTACCCTTATATCCCCAAACATCAAATTTTTCTTTTACATTAGCTGGCGCTGCCAAAATTGAAAGAAAGCCACCATAGTTTTGACAAATATCGCGGATTTGTAAAACTTGCTTTTGACTATCTAAGCACAACACTCCCAACCCACTACTAATATGAATCAGTCCCATTTCTACTCGACTGAGAACTTCTACAGCCGCGCTAGGTAATACTCCTATTTTGCAGGTAATCGGTAAATTTGGAGCATCAGATTGCATTTGTTCTGGCAATCTCTGCCATAAAATAGCTTCTTCTTGTTCTCTATAAATCACTCCCGCCAATCCCAAATTCTGCCCAACTTCTAATAATCTATTCGCCTGTTCTTTGACACTCTCACTAATACTTTGGAACCGGGCAATTAAGCCTAATCCATTACCTAATTCTAAACTATCAACTAGTTTAGTGGATAATAAATCAGCTTGGGTTGGTGTTAAAGCCGAACCTCTCAAGGTAGCAGCGGCTTGGGATATAGCGGACTCTGCACCAGTTAATACTACTGTCGCTGATGTCTCTTGCTGAGGATAAACCCGAAAGGTAACTTGAGTGATAATTCCCAATGTGCCATAAGAACCAGTGAATAACTTCATCAGGTCATATCCAGCCACATTTTTAACAACTCGTCCGCCAGCTTTGGCAATTTCGCCATCAGCACGGACAAAGGTAATACCTAATAACTGGTCGCGTACACTACCATAACGTTGTCGCAGAGAACCTGTATTTGCTGTAGCAACAATACCAGCGATGGTAGCCAAATCTGGTGCAGTAGGGTCAAGGGCGATAAATTGGCGATGATTAGCCAAAATAGCTTGAATTTGGGAAAATTTAATGCCTGCTTCAACTGTCACCGTCAAATCGCCAACGGCGTGTTCAATCAGGCGATTGATGCGTTCTGTACTCACAACCACATCAATATTTTGAGCTAAACCACCCCAGCCTAGTTTACTAGCACTACCGCAGGGAAGGACGCGCCAATTTTTACGGTGTGCTTCCGCAATAATCGCCGCTAGTTCTTCCTGAGTACTGGGATAAACAAGACAACTGGGGTGTTTTCCCGCAACCATTGCCTTTTGGATAGATTCTTGAAGTGGGGGTGTAATATTTTCCCAAAGGTAAACAGCATTTTCTGCATTGACGATAGATGCCAGACAAGAAGCGATCGCATTCATCAGTTTATTTTTTACGTCCTACTTCTAATTTACTGGCTAAACTCACCAAAAAAGTACCCAGTTAAAAGTGCTGCCTATGCTTAGACTACAAAAATTCCAAAAAACTGTTATTAATAATACATACGTATACGTACTAGATTTAAGCAATATTACGGAAGTAAAGATAATATTTATGACTTAAGCTGGCTACAGCAAATTGTCACCTTTTATCTATAGTTACAAAATATAAATAGAGGGGATAAATTAGAGATTTAATTATCAGGGTTGCAATGTCATTAATTTTTTACACTAGAATCACAGGAAAGTTGTTTCTGATACCACTTATCTACTCATATAACAGCAAAATTTGAGGTAATGAAAAGTTATGCACAGCATTGCCATTAGCATTGTAGCAGTCAAAATTGTCTCGTCATTTTCTGTATTTGTGTAATCTTGATTGGGAATGCTGAAAATATTTCAGCGCCAGAATCGATTTCAAAATCATTGTTCATAAATGGGTTTTACTGAAACTCTTAACATTTTTTAGTTTTTCTCCTGACAATAGGTGCAGTTTCAATTTTATATTTTGAATTGAGAATACAGAATATAAAATTTTGATTTGACAGACAAGTTAGTTTTAGACTAGTAACATTTTGCACTTCTAAAACTCTGAATTGAAGCCGAGATACAGGCATAGGGTAAATAGTAATCCCAAAATTGGTTGACCTGAATATATTTGTTTTTGGAAAATTATCTTACACCAATTAGTAATTGAACAACTATTAATTACCTTTGGTTAATTGGGATGATTCCTAACTGATATTTCTGGTAATGATTTGCTCCCCATAAATCAATGAATTTAATCATTTTTAAATACCAATATGCCGCTATCAGACTATGCAATCATAGACTCTATTCTAACTTTTGCTCCTGATACTCCAGTTGAAAAAATTATCAGTTATATAGGGCAAATCGGGGAAGATATTGGCAGAGAAAAAAGTATATTTATCCCTGAAACTAGTTTGTATACCTATCATCCCCAGGTAAAAGTATCTGCAACACAATTAATTCCTCAAAATGCACAGCACCATCACCTGAATTTAGCAGTTGATTGTGTATATGTAGTAGATAAATCACATTTATTAGGTATATCAACAACTTTCAATCTGATCCGGCTGATGACTTCTGGCATGAATTTAGCCACCCTGAAGATTGCTGAAGTCATGCAACAACCTTTAATTACTTTAGACCAAGATTTTGATGTTCACAAGATATTGCCGCTAATGCAGCAATATAACATCCGTAATTTACCTATTGTCAATGATAGAGGGCAATTATTAGGAATTGTTACACCAGAAAGTTTAGCGTTGGGTTGGCAAAAAGAACTGATCAAAACGCGAGAATATTTACAATTAGAAATTGCCCAGCGCTGGTCTTTAGAGATAGCATTAAAAAATGCTGAAGCAGAATCTGAACTGCGAGTTAATCAAGCAACTACAGAGTTAGTTAAAGCCAATCAAAAGTTACAGCGAGAACTAAGCGATCGCATTGCAACAGAAGAGCAATTACTGCAAACAACTTCTGACTTGCAAGAAATTTTTCAAGCCTTTCCTGATTTATATTTCCGGATTGATAGCGATGGTACTATCCTCAGTTATTACGCTAAAAATATATCAGACTTGTATCTAGTCCCAGAATTTTTTTTGGGGAGGAAGATGCAAGATGTTCTCCCTCCAAATGTTGCTAGTAAATTTCTCACAGCAATTCTGAATTCACAGCAAAATGGTGCCATCATTACTATTGAATATTTATTATCCATTGCTGGTAGAGACGAAAGCTTTGAAGCCAGAATTTTACCTTCAACGCAGCAACAAATTATTGCCATCATTCGCAATATTACAGAACGTAAGCAAGTCCAAGAAGCGTTACAAACAGCCAAAGCAGAATTAGAAATTCGCGTAGCAGAAAGAACTAAAGAATTACAAGATATTAATAACCGCTTGCTGCAAGAAATTAGTGAACGCCAGCGGATTGAAGAAGCTTTACGCTATCGAGTGGAATTTGAAAAACTAACTACTGCTATCTCTACACATTTTATTAATCTCGCACCTAATGAAATTGAAAATGGTATCAATCAAGCATTACAGTTGATTGGCGAAATTACCAATGTTGACCGTGCTTATGTATTTGTGTTTGCAGATAGCAATACCTATGAATGGTATGCAGAATCTTTAGCAGGAGAAATTCATAATTTACAAGATATTAGCAATGCAGTTTTATCTTGGGGAAGAGACAAACTCAGCAATTTTGAAACTATTCACATTCCTAATATTGATGATTTAGCTATTGCAGTTAATCCTCACACTATTCAATCACTCATTATGGTGCCTATAGTATGTAGTGGTTTATTAATTGGTTATCTGGAATTTGATTCCGTAAAAGCTGCAAAAACCTGGACAGAAGATAGCATTATCATGCTGAGAATGGTTGGTGAAATTATCGGTAATGCTTTGGAACGCTTGCGAGTAGAGCAAGCCTTACGTATCAGCGAAGAAAGATATATTAGAGCGATTAGCGCTGGGAAAGTTGGCATATGGGAATGGAATATTAAAACCAATGAAATTTACATAGATCCCAATTTAAGAACTATGCTGGGTTATCCAGAACAGGAAACCCCTAAGTATTTCGATGATTGGTTAAAACTCGTTCATCATGATGATGTGGAATCGGTAAAAAATGCAGTGTATACATATTTGGCAGGGTTAACTCTAAAATACGAAATTGAACACAGAATGCTGAAAAAAGATGGTAGTTGTATATGGTTTCTCAGCCGAGGGACACTACTGCGAGATCCTCAAGAAAATATGTGTTTTCTAGCTGGCTCAAATACTGATATTACAGCTCGCACGCAAGCAGAAAACAAACTGAAGGTATCTTTAAAAGAAAAAGATATTTTATTAAAAGAAATTCACCATCGCGTCAAGAATAATTTACAAATAATTTCTAGTTTATTACGTCTGCAATCTAGATATATTAATGATGAGCAAGCTTGTGAGCTTTTTCAAGATAGCCATAACCGTGTCAGAGCTATGGCAATAATTCACGAAAATTTATATCAATCTAATAATTTATCAAAAATTAACTTCTCTGATTACTTAAGAAGTTTAGTTAATAATTTACTACGTTCCTACGGGATAAAATTAAATATCAAAAGCCACTTAAAAATCGATAAGATTTTTCTCAAAATTGATACCGCCATATCTTGCGGATTAATTATTAATGAGTTAGTTTCTAACTCTATAAAATATGCCTTTGCTGAAAACCAACAGGGGGATATTTATATAGAAATGTTACAAACGACTAGAAATCAATACTTCTTAAATATTAGTGATAACGGAGTGGGACTATCTCAAGATATAGAAGTTTATAAAAATCAATCTCTTGGGTTGCAATTAGTTTGGAGTTTAGTTGAGCAGTTACAAGGAACGATTACATTTAATACATCTTTAGGGACTTCATTTACAATTACTTTTAGCGAACAAAGGTAGAAGATTATGCAAGAAAAAATATTGGTGGTTGAAGATGAAATAATTATTGCTTGTGACATCAAAAGTTGTTTAGAAAAGGCTGGATATATTGTCCCTGCAATTGCTGCTCATGGCAAACAAGCAGTTGAAAAAGCCGCAGAATTACATCCAGATTTGATTTTAATGGATGTTATGCTTAAGGGTGATATGAGTGGCATAGAAGCTGCTGCTGAAATTGGTCATCTTTTCAATATTCCAGTCATATATCTAACTGCCTATTCCGACCAAACTCACTTACAAAAAGCTAAAACTACACAACCTTTTGGTTATATACTTAAGCCATTTGAAGAAACTCAATTAATTACTACCATTGAAATTGCTTTAAATAAGCATCAAATAGAAGTGGTAATGCGTGAGGCACTAGAAAAAGAGAAAGAAAATCGAGCCATTAAAAACAAATTTGTCTCAATGGTTAGTCATGAATTTCGGAATCCTTTAAATAATATTTTAACTTGTACTGAATTATTATCAAATTATAATTTGCACGCAAATGAAGAGAAAAGGCATGAATATATTAGCCATATTCAAAAATCAGTCAAACATCTAGATAATTTATTAACTGATGTTTTATTGATGAGCAAAGATGAAACCGAAAAATTACAATTCAATCCCACACCTATAGATTTAGAAAATTTCTGCCAAGATTTATTACAAGATATCCAATTGAATGCTAGCGAAAATCACAAGATTATATTTACTGTTCACGGTAGCCTAGCAAATATCCAGAATAATCTGGCAGTGCCAGATTCACATCTAATTAAACTAGATGCCAAGATGTTATATCATATTCTGAGTAATTTACTTTCCAATGCTATTAAATACTCACCTGTAGGTGGCACAATTCGTTTTGATGTTTTTTACGTATCGGGAGAAGTTATTTTCCGGATACAAGATGAAGGTATTGGGATTCCTGCAACAGATCAAGAAAACTTATTTAATTCTTTTCATCGAGGTAGTAATGTCGGCAAGATTCCTGGCAATGGGTTAGGGTTAGCAATTGTGAAATATTATGTTGATTTGCATAGTGGTAATATTTCTTTTGCTAGTAAACCGGGAATTGGTACGACATTTATTGTAAATTTACCTATTAATAATTAGGTAATTTCTAAGAAAGAATTTATCAATGGAGATATAGGCAAAAGTGGCGAAGAGAAAGCAAGAATTTTTTACCTTTCCCTTTCGCCATTGCCCTTTCACCCTTTCCCCAAACTCAAGTTACAAGGGATAGCATTTTCACCCTATAGATTGAAGGAGTTCTTCGAGACGGTTGAGGGTTTCGCTCAGTCCTTCTTCCATGCCAGATTGGAGATGCCCATCTCGTTGCTCTCTAGATTGGTGTTGGATATGTATATGGAGGGTTGTTTTGCCACCAACTTCATTCAGAGTCAGGATATTGAGATGGTCACTATTGGGAACGGGTTCATAGATTTCGGTAGTTACCAATCTTTCTGGTGGGACAATCTCACGATACTCTCCTGAAAATGTATGTTCAGTGCTGTTCTTGGAGTCTTGCAAGACATAGCGCCAAGCACCACCCACGCGCAGGTCGATTTCGCACACTGTCATTGTTGTACTGGTACAACCCCCAAA
The DNA here is from genome assembly GCA_002368155.1 of Nostoc carneum NIES-2107. Lineage (GTDB taxonomy): Bacteria > Cyanobacteriota > Cyanobacteriia > Cyanobacteriales > Nostocaceae > Aulosira > Aulosira carnea. Next base: position 2,560,256 of record AP018180.1, on the reverse strand, counting down.
CCAGCGTTTCACGTGTTCGGGCTGAGTCCATACATCAAATACAAGTCTGCGTGGGGCATTAAAGACGCGAGTAATTAGGATTTCCGTATCTGATGGCAACGTGATAGTAAAACCGCTCTGCTGCTGTTTAACTTGCTTGGCCAGGAATTCGTCGAGACAATCGAAACTAGAATTCCACCCAGCAACCACACCCATCTCTTCATGCTTACGGCGATCGCTTTCGGTTGCATGACGAATTTGAAGAGTCATTTTAGTCTTGCCCTCCAAATCTTCAAACATCACTGTCATGACGATTCCCTGTGGCAAATCTGCGTTGATGACTTTCTCAAAGCCTTCATCAAATTCATCGCTGCTGACAATCCGTTCAGGAGGCACGATTTCGTAGAAAACACCTTTGACAGGGTACTCTGTACCATCGGGGCCAACCATGACATACCGCGATTGACCGCCTGGACGCAAATCTAGCTCAGTTACACGAGTTGTAAAGCCTTTTGGCCCCCACCATTGGACAATGTGTTTTGGGTCTGTCCATGCCTGAAATACAAGTTCTCGCGGTGCATTGAAGATACGGGTAATGATAATCTCGCGTTCAGACTGAGTGGATGTAGAGTCATTTTGTTTCAACATCTTGTTTCTCCTGAAGAAAGGAACGCAGTTTTATGATTCGCGATCGCGTTTGTTATCCTCTGCTTGCAATTGTTGTAAATACTCGTCTAGACGATCCAAATTCTGTTCCCAGAATTGGCGATATTGCTCAATCCAATCTGCTGCTTCCTTGAGCGCTTGTGCTTCTAATCGGCAAGGTCGCCACTGAGCCTCTCGACCCCGTGCGATTAATCCCGCACGCTCCAGCACTTTGAGATGTTTAGAAATGGCAGGTAGGCTCATCTCAAAGGGTTGGGCTAGCTCAGTTACCGATGCTTCGCCCAAAGCAAGATGAGCCAGAATTGCTCGCCGAGTCGGATCGGCAAGGGCGGCAAAGGTGACGCTCAATTGATCGGTGGACATTTAGATTGGAAGTATTTAACCGCGCAGTTAATTAACTACTAGGTTAAATGTACTAGTCCAGAATGTCAACCCCTCCGAGGAATTTCAAGTTCAAAATACCCTGCGGGTTTGCTGTAGTGCTTTGCAGAACCCGTATCACTACTTATGCATTATGGGCATCCGCCAGTAACGAGGGCTAATAGCAGCTCTGAGAACGTATGTATGCAAAATTAAATAAAGTTTGTAGAATAAACGAAAAACCTAGATAAATCAAGATATCTAGGGATATAAAAAGAATTATGCTGGTGCGTGCTGCCTGTAAATGAGAATCGACGCTTTTTCAGTCTAATATTACGGCATCACACACCCTACTGTTGGGAGAGAATCTTTAGACGTTGACTGGATCTCTCATCTTTTCTGACGCATAATAAGTAGGTTTATCGCCAAATTTAGTTGCGATTAGTGATTCTGCGCCTGTAATCAATCTCGCTCTACGATTTTGGGTAATGTAGTTCCATGCCCACTGAATCATAACTATTAGTTTATTGTCAAACTCGATTAAAAAGTATATATGCACTAGTAGCCAAAATAGCCAGGCAAAGAAACCTCTGAGTTTGATAAAACCTAAATCTACAACAGCCGTATTTTGTCCAATGATAGCTAAACTACCTCGGCTATTGAAATTAAATTGTGGCAAAGTATTTCCTTGAAGCCGTTGTTCAATTAATTTAGCTACATATTCTCCTTCTTGCTTGGCTACTGGTGCCACACCAGGTAAAGGTTTACCATCTTGATGGGAGAAATTGGCTAAATCACCAACAACAAAAATATTGTCATATCCTTTAATACTTAAGTTAGGTTCAACAATTACCCTACCTGCACGATCGAGTTCAGCACCTGTACGTTCTGCTAAAACTTTACCCATTGGCGATGCTTTCACACCTGCTGCCCATAATACAGTTTTAGAGGCAATTTCTCTTTTGTCATCTCCTTGTTTGATGGTAACAATATCATTTTCAATATTCGTTACCAAAGTTTTTGTTTGAACAATTACCCCTAATTCTTTGAGAGATTTTTCTGCGGCTTGGGATAATTCTGGTGCAAAAGGTGGGAGGATGCGATCCAAACCTTCTAATAGCAAAATTCGAGTTTCTGAAGTGTCGATTTTGCGAAAATCTTCTTTAAGAGTTTTGTATGCCAACTCTGCGATCGCACCTGCTAATTCTACTCCTGTAGGGCCACCACCCACAATCACAAAAGTTAACCAAGCACGGCGTTTTACGGGATCTGCTTCTCTTTCGGCGGCTTCAAAAGCTTTGAAAATCCGGCGACGCATTTCTACTGCATCTTCGACGGTTTTTAACCCAGGCGCAAATTCTTCCCAGTCATCCTTACCAAAATAGGAATGCTTCGCACCAGTAGCCACAATTAACGTATCGTAGGGTATAGCTTCACCATCTACCAAAACTTTCTGAGCTTGAGGATCGATATCATCGACAGATCCCAAAAAGACTTGTGTATTTTTGCTTTTACTCAACACCGATCGCAACGGTGAGGAAATATCAGCAGGTGACAAAGTACCTGTAGCCACTTGGTACAGCAGTGGTTGAAACAAATGAAAGTTCCGCTTATCAATGAGTGTAACGTTCACCGGAGCCTTGGCAAGTGCTTTTGCCGCATACAATCCCCCAAAACCACCACCAACGATAACTACTTCATGTGGTCGGTTATTGTCAAGCGAATTTGCCATAAGAAATATTTCCTAGTGTTACGACTGGTGTAACGATTATTAAGAAATTAGTAACAAAATTGGCAAAATCCTTTCTGTTCGCTTGGCACAAATTAAAAAATGCTAAAAGTGAGCAAAGCTACATTTTTGCAAGAATTAGAAAAGCTGTTTTTGGATGCGGGTATGAATTGTAGAGCGCAACATTACCAGCGAGTTTATCTACCATAACAACTATAGTAGGAATTCGCTTGACAATCCAGACAGCCGCTACATCTGCTGTGAGAGATGCAGGTGTAGGATGAGGCTAAATCACCTTTAAAATCAGCATTATGAGTATTATTGTTTTTGGCAGTATCAATATTGATTTAGTCGCCACAGTACCTCGATTGCCAAATCCGGGAGAAACATTATTAGGACATAAATTTGTGCAAGTTGCTGGAGGAAAAGGTGCAAATCAAGCTGTCGCGCTGGCACGTTTGGGAATTCCCACTCACATGGTTGGGCGTGTAGGTACAGATAGTTTTGGTTCAGAATTACTATACAATTTGCAAAACTCTGGTGTAGAAACTGAAAATGTTTCTATTGATGAAAATGTCAGTTCGGGAGTAGCTGCGATCGCAGTCGATGACAGAGGTGAAAATCAAATTATTGTCATTCCTGGTGCGAATGGGCGTGTCAATCAAGAAGATGTAGAGCGATTGTCTGATTTATTACCAAATAGCACCGCAATACTTTTACAATTTGAAATTCCGCTAGCTGCTGTGGTGGCTGCGGCGAAAGCAGCGCATCAAGCAGGAGTAAAAGTAATTCTCGACCCTGCACCCGCACAATCTCATGTGCCAGATGAACTTTACTCCCTAGTAGATATCATTACACCCAATGAAGTGGAAGCTGGGCAATTGGTTGGTTTTCCTGTAAATAACGAAGAGTCAGCAAAAGCAGCAGCTGGAGTTTTACTGCAACGGGGAGTGAAATGTGCGATCGTCAAACTCGGCGCTAAGGGTGTTTTCTGCGCCACTGCTGAAGAAAGTTTCTTTGTCCCAGTGTTTCCCATCCAGGTTGTAGATACGGTTGCGGCGGGTGATGCTTTTAATGGTGGTTTAGCCGCTGCGCTTTATGAAGGCCTTCCTTTACGCCAATCGGTTGTTTGGGGTGCGGCTGCAGGTGCTTTAGCTGCGACAAAATCAGGGGCGCAAACTTCCTTACCTGATAGGCTAACGTTTGATGCGTTTCTGAAGGAGAGGGGGGTTTAGTTTGGGGATGAGGGACATGAGGGAGATGAGGAAGTAAAAGATTGGCTATTGGGTAATACAATTACATTGCATCCGGATAAATTAACAATGTCAACCGATACAATGGCATTGCATCCCGATGCATTAACAATGTCAGGCAATACAATGGCATTGCATCCCGATGCATTAACAATGTCAACCGATACAATGGCATTGCATCCCGATGCATTAACAATGTCAGGCAATACAATGGCATTGCATCCCGATGCATTAACAATGTCAGGCAATACAATGGCATTGCATCCCGATGCATTAACAATGTCAGCCGATACAATGGCATTGCATCCCGGCGCATTAATATAGCACACTGATATTTCCAAGCAACGGGGATGAGAGAGATGAGGCAAGGGAGCAGGGAGCAGGGGAGCAATAATTAATGCCAAACCCCAATTACCAATTACCCATTACCAAATGACAAATGACAAATGACAAATGACAAATGACAAATGACAAATGACAAATAACTACTTCCCAATATCCTCATTCCACAATTCGGGATTAGTTTCGATAAATTCGCTCATCATTTGTTCGCATTCATCTAAAGCGAGATCAATTACTTCTACACCGTGAGATATCATAAATTCTTTAGCACCAGGAAAGGTTCTCGATTCTCCGGCGATGACTTTTTTAATGCCAAATTGCACGACTGCGCCAGCGCATAAGTAGCATGGCATTAAGGTTGAATAGAGTGTTGTACCTCTATAATTACCGACTCTTCCGGCGTTGCGGAGACAATCAATTTCGGCATGGGTTACAGGATCACCATCTTGTACGCGCTTGTTGTGTCCTCTGCCGAGAATTTTGCCATCTTTGACAAGCACTGAACCAATGGGAATTCCCCCTTCTTGTCTACCTTGTTTTGCTTCTTGAATTGCAGCTTGCATAAATTCATCCATATATTTAATGCTCCTTGTATGTCTAAACAACTTGTATTAATGGATCACGATGGCGGTGTAGATGATTATCTAGCAACTATGTTGTTGTTGACGATGGATCATGTGGAATTACTGGGTGTGGTTGTGACTCCGGCTGATTGCTATGTGCAACCTGCAGTGAGTGCTACGCGTAAAATTTTAGACTTGATGGGATTTTCGCATATCCCGGTGGCGGAAAGTACAGTGCGGGGTATTAATGCTTTTCCCTATCTCTATCGCCGTGATTCTTTTGTAGTTGACCATCTACCAATTCTCAATCAAAACGAAACTATTAAAACGCCCTTGGTTGCGGAGACAGGGCAAGATTTTATGGTGAAGGTGTTGCGTGAGGCGATCGCACCAGTAACGCTGATGGTAACAGGGCCATTGACTACAGTGGCAACGGCTTTAGATCGAGCACCAGATATTGAGGGGAAAATTCAAAAGATTGTTTGGATGGGGGGTGCGTTAAATGTCCCTGGAAATGTAGAAAAAAATTGGGAACCAGGACAAGACGGTTCTGCGGAATGGAATGTTTATTGGGACGCAGTTTCTGCAGCGCGGGTCTGGAAAAGCCAAATTGAAATTATTATGTGTCCTTTGGACTTAACTAATAATGTGCCAGTAACATCAGATTTAGTGCAAAAAATGGGAAAGCAACGCCACTATCCTATTTCTGATTTGGCAGGGCAATGTTATGCATTAGTTATTCCCCAAGATTATTATTTTTGGGATGTGTTGGCGACGGCTTATCTAGGACATCCAGAATTTTATCAATTGCGGGAATGGGAAACAGAAATTATTACTACTGGGCCTAGCCAAGGACGGACTAAAGTAGTACCTGGTGGTCGCAAGATTTATGCAATGGATCGAGTAGATAAAGAAGCTTTTTATGCTTATATCTTGCAACAATGGGCAAGATAAATTGTGTTCACATAAAAGTTGCATCTGAATATCAATAGTTAGTCATCTCTCCCAGGATAGAAATCAAAATTATTTTTCTGCATTACAAGAGTTGGAATTCATGAGGAATAATTGAGCTTTTTAAAGTGAAAAAAGGGACTTTTAGGCTATATATCGCTAAAAGTTTTAATATTTATTAAAATCCTATGTTTGTCAATTATTTTCTTGAGTTTACTTGCTAAGAAGATTATGCTCTGATGGTATTTTTTTAAATTTAAATTTCAAACAACTAAATGTTAAATCCAAGTTAAATACTGATTAATTAAATTTAAAATACTGATATTGATGTTTCTCTTTTAGGAAATTACACTTAGTGAGACTAGCGTTATTTATTTCTCCGCGAAGAGTTGGCATACTTCTGACCATAGTAGTCATAGGTCTAAGCATTATCAGCTTTGCGGGACAGTTTTCTACCTATGTTCTTGGTCATGGTAGAGTTTTTGGATTAGTCAGGTTGTTCGATGTGGGGCAGGATTCAAATATTCCCACATGGTATTCATCTATAATGCTGTTATTTTGTTCGCTGCTTTTAGCATTCATTGCTAAATCTCAAAAGAAGGCTCGTACTCGCTACATCACGCATTGGCAAGTTTTATCGGCTATTTTTTTGTATATGTCTATAGATGAAGTAGCGATGATCCATGAGAATGCAGATGTAATTTTAGGGTCACACATTAGCAGAACTGGGTTTTTTCACTTCGGTTGGGTTGCTGTTGGTATTCCCCTCACAATTATTTTTGTGTTGTCTTATCTCAAATTTTTGACTCATCTTCCCAAAAAGACAAGGCTTTTATTTGTTGTTGCTGGTACTATTTTTGTTAGTGGTGCCATAGGTGCAGAAATGTTTGCTGGACGACATAATGAGATATATAATCTGGATCTAACCTATGCAATGATTACCGCTGTTGAAGAGTTTTGCGAGATGTTCGGCATTGTTGTTTTCTTATATGCTTTGCTTTCATACATCAATGAACACCTGCAAGAAGTTAACTTTGGTATCAAAGAAGCTGTACAGGCAAAATGAGAGCGATTAATTGTGCAGATCTAAAAGTTTAATGTTTTTTGAAAGACAGTTAGTCAACCAGTAAATTTAGAGTTATTTAAAGCAGGGTGTAATACCAATCCACTGAATGACGCTTCTTCGGATTGAGACAATATATAATACCTAAATTAAAAGCGATCGCATCCAATTACGCTACATATTTAGTATGAAATTATACTTTTGGGCAGTGCGATCGCTCTTCTATCTAATTAACATCTACATTCAGCTGAATAATATTCTAGAGGGCAAGCACTGCTAAACCCTCACCCGCCTATTGGTATGGTTATATGACTGAAATAGCATAATTCACCGAGAAAAATACTAAACTGTTCACCTTCAGAAGGTGGAATTTGCACTTCAAAGCATAAAGGTTGGAGTTCAAAGCCTGAAGCTTGCAGCTTTTATCTCGAACATTGCAGCTTTTATCTTGGAAGTTGAGCCTTTTAGCCTCAACGTTGCGGTTTTTATCCTCAACATTGCGGCTTTGATGCGGAAAATTGCGGCTTTTATCTTCAACGTTGCGGCTTTTTGCTTGAAAGGTGAGAAAATGAGCAAGAGCGATAGCACTTTGATGACGGTTGATGAGTGAATTAGCAACAGTCATGGTGATGGGAAGGAAATTAAAACAAGGAATAGCACAATTCGCGGCTTGTTTTGCAACACTTGCCATGATAATTGCCTAACCGGACTCCATATTATCCCCATTCGCCACAACTGGCTCAAATAGAATCCGCATTTCTTAATTACGAATTAGTCTTGTGTGGTTTGTAACCGTAAGAAATACAACCGTCCTGACACATCCCCAGCAACAACTCTCACCCCATCAGGGGCAATAGCACAACAATTTATTGCACTTTCCCCTGTGAAACTAGCAATTAATTCCCCAGTTTGCCAATTCCAGACTTTGACGGTCTTATCATCGGAACCAGAAATCACATACTTGCCATCATGGGTGAGGGCGAGCGCTTTTACCGAGGAACTATGACCATTTAGGGTACGCAGTTCTTCCCCAGTTTGCCAATTCCAGACTTTGACGGTCTTATCATCGGAACCAGAAATCACATACTTGCCATCATGGGTGAGGGCGAGCGCTTTTACCGAGGAACTATGACCATTTAGGGTACGCAGTTCTTCCCCAGTTTGCCAATTCCAGACTTTGACGGTCTTATCATCGGAACCAGAAATCACATACTTGCCATCTGGGGTGAGGGCGAGCGCTTTTACCGAGGAACTATGACCATTTAAGGTACGCAGTTCTTCCCCAGTTTGCCAATTCCAGACTTTGACGGTCTTATCATCGGAACCAGAAATCACATACTTGCCATCTGGGGTAAGGGCGAGCGCTTTTACATAGGAACTATGACCATTTAGGGTACGCAGTTCTTCCCCAGTTTGCCAATTCCAGACTTTGACGGTCTTATCATCGGAACCAGAAATCACATACTTGCCATCTGGGGTGAGGGCGAGCGCATTTACCCAGTCACTATGACCATTTAGTGTACGCAGTTCTTCTCCAGTTTGCCAATTCCAGACTTTAAGGGTGTCGTCATCGGAACCAGAAATCACATACTTGCCATCTGGGGTGAGGGCGAGCGCTTTTACATAGGAACTATGACCATTTAGGGTACGCAGTTCTTCCCCAGTTTGCCAATTCCAGACTTTGAGGGTGTTGTCATCGGAACCAGAAATCACATACTTGCCATCTGGGGTGAGGGCGATGGCATTTACCGAGTTACTATGACCATTTAGGGTACGTAGTTCTTCCCCAATTTGCCAATTCCAGACTTTGACGGTGTTGTCATCGGAACCAGAAATCACATACTTGCCATCTGGGGTGAGGGCGAGCGCTTTTACCGAGGAACTATGACCTACTAAGGTACGTACTAAGGAACCGCCAGGGGAAGTTAAGCTGGCTGTTTGGGGAAGCAAGCCAGGATTTTGGCATTGCTGCACCTGCGTTAACAATCTCTGAATTTCTGAACCTTCAAAACCCAGCAACCGCCCTAATAATTGCCCCGCCAATTGCTGTTTATCCTCATTTAAAATATGTGCCGACAGCCGCAAAGCACCTTGAATTAACTGTAAATTCTCATCCTCGGGCAAAAAATCATAATCTGCTAGCAAAGCATTAATATTGATGTTCTCCAACTTCCCTTGCAACCAGCAAAAATCACCCAGCAGTTGTTTTAATTCCCCATCCCTTCCCCCAGCCAGCAAATGATAGGCTAAATTTTGCCAAATATAACCGTCATTTTCTAAACTATGCCAACCTTGGGGGTATTTTTCGCTGTAAGCATTTAAAAGCTGGGCGTGCAATTCCTGTAAATTTGACACTGCACCCCGCAAGTAAAGGTATTGCAAGTCATGCAGTTCTATTTGTCGTTGAGGTGCTTCCCCTGTTGTGCGGAGTAAGGCTTTGCGCGCTAGATTCGTCAGTAATTTACGAGCATTACGTTCCGTTAATCTGTTGCCATGCGTCCAAATTTTGACAATAGCGGCTTCTGGTATGGGTTTATCTTCAGGGAAAACTGCTAGTTGCAAATAGTTTTGTGCTTCTTGTGGCGGCAGTGCCTCAATGCTAATCTTAATTGATTTCAAGATGCTGCCATGAGGATGTTCAAAAAACTCTAAATCAGCTTCTCTTAGTGCTTCTAACAAATCTGACCACGGTGTTCCATCCCTTACCATTGCGCCATTCAGGGAAAGTGCCAATGGCAAATACCCACATTCCCTTGCTACCTGTTTTGCTGTCGTCGGTAACTCGTCTACAGATTGATTTGCCCAATCTGCCAACAGTTCTAACGCCTGTTGTTCACCTAAAATTGCCAGCTGATATTCTTCCCCTCCCAACCCCGTGACTATCGCCGCATCACGGGTAGTAATTAACATCTGACAGCGTTCCCCCAACACATCAAACGCCGTCGCATCATCCAAACGCCAGATATCATCCAAAATCAGCAAGCAAGCTTTCTCGGCGAACAACTCCCGTAACCGCGCTTTTGCCAATCCCACCTCGGTAAACGCCGCTTGCTTGTCGCCCAACGCCGAAGCCAGATAGGATTGCCAAGTTAAAATCTGGGGCGTTTGTCCAAATGTTACCCACAACACCCCATCAGGAAACGCCTTTCTAACATCAGGATCTCGCGCTAAGGCTGTAGCTAAGACTGTTTTGCCAATTCCGCCCATTCCTTGCACACCCACACGGCGACTTTTCGCAGTAATCCCCACAGGTTGCTTTGTTGGTGATAATACTTTCTGTTTTAAGGGTGTAAGTTCTTCTTTACGGGCTAAAAAGTGCGGTGGTAACTCTGGGACGTTGGTAAGATTCCCTAAAGGTTGGTGATGGGGGGTTAAATGGGTTTTTTTTTAAGTTCAGGAATCAACTCACCAGATACACCAGCTAACTGTATTGCATTCCGCGCAATATTAAAAGCAAACTCGACAGGCGAATTTTCATCATATTCGGGATTATAAGCCAGAAGCGCATCGTAAAAACCCACAACAAACTCAATCGCGGCTTTATCCTCGATTGCATCATTCATCCCAATCACATAATTAATCTGTTGGGAAATAGCCTCAGCTTGCACTTTCGAGTAACAAGCATTCAACAGCACACATTCTACTTGTTTAGAAAACTGTCCAAATAATCCAGCTAATGCTTCACCCGTAACTAGCTGTGATTTTCCCGCTTCATCCTCAAAAGCTAGTCCTTGTATCCCTGCACCATGCCCAGAAAAGTGGATAATATTCGGTCGATAATCCAAAATAGCGCGGCGAATATCCCTGGGACGGACTGCTAAATCATACCGTAAGTCAAAGTTCTCTCGATTTAGCGACCTTTGCAAGCCTTCCTTAATATCACGCAATTCTTGATCAAGGCGCAATCGTGATGTGTTGCTGGGATTTGCGGCTAATATCAGAATTTTCTGCGGTTTAACAGTCATTGCCGGGGGTGGGAAGGGCTGTTTTTAAGTATACATCTTGGGGATTGGGGATTGGGGACTGGGGACTAGGGAATGGGGAAGAGATACTCTGGCTTTCTTCTTTGCGTCTTTGCGTAAGAAAAAAACGAACCGCAAAGGCGCGAAGTGCGCGAAGGAAGAATTTTTGAGAGATTACTCTCGATTACCCACCAATTCCCTAAAGGCTGGCTCACGTGCGATATCATCAAAGTCGATATCTGTCGCTGCTTCTTCTTGATATCGCGGATTTAATCTAATTGCTTGGCGGAGATTATCTAAAGCAAATTCTACATTTCTTTGGAATGCATAACAGGTGGCTTTATTGTAATAAGCACTGGCATAATCTGGCTTCAATTCTAATGCGCGATCAAAAGAGGCGATCGCATCGTCATCTCTTCCCAAGCGCACTAAACAATAACCGCGTTTATCCCAAACTTTCGGCGCTGGTTTAATTTCGATGGCTTGGTCAAAGGATGCGATCGCTTCGTCGTATTCTTCTAATTCAATCAACGCTAAACCGCGATTCATCCAAGCCACTGGATCGTCTGGCTTGACTTTGGTGGCTTGATTAAAGGAGACAAAAGCCTGTTGATGTTTGCGTAAGTTCCCAAAGGCGACACCGCGATCGCACCAAGCTTGGTGATATTCGGGATTGATTTTTAAAGCTGTATCATAGGATGCGATCGCATCTTGATAGCGTTTCAACCTAGCAAGAGTTAAACCTTGTTTAAACCAAGCTACGGGGTTACTCGGCTGGATTTTCACAGCTTGCTGATAAAGTGCGATCGCATCTTCGTAGCGCTTTTCATTAAACAGCACATCTCCCTCTGCAATATATTCCTCAACGGATTCTGCTACTGGCGGCGGTTCTGGAATTTCTTCCTCAATTTCCGGTGCAATTTCCTCTGGAATTATTGGCTGCCTAATTTCTGTAAGTTCTTCTACAATGGAATCTTTCCGTTGTTGTGCATCTAATTGCAACTCGGAAAGTTGCGATACAAAATTCCTTTCTAATTCTTCTAGTTTTCCTAAAATCAGAATCTTTTGTTCTTGAGCATTTAACTGTAATTCTGAGAATTGCGAAGTAAATTCCGAGCCAGAATTTTCTAGGTTCTCAATAATCAGCGCTTTTTGGTTTTCCGCATCTGCTTGTAATTGGGCTAATTTATTCGCAAACTCTAATTGCAATTTTTGTAATTCAGCAAAAATTTGCTCTTTCTGTTGAGCAATCTCCGCCTGTAATCCCGATACTTGAGATTTTAAGGAATTTTCTAATTCTGCAATATTAGCGAGAGTTGTATCTATATTGTGTTGAGAATTGACTTGTAACTCTGATAGTTGAGCTTTTAATAAATTCTCTAATTCTGTAATATTAGCTAAAGTTGTATCTTTATGCTGTTGAGCATCTGTCTGCAATCCTGATAGTTGTTGCGTGAAATCTGTTTGTAAATTGCCTAAATTCTCAACAACTGTATCCTTCTCTCTTTGTGTATCAGATTGCAATCCCGATAAGTAGGAATTTAATTCCAAGCGAGATTTTTCTAAACTTTCAATAATGATATCTTTTCGTTGTTCTGCTCTTAATACCAGTGTAGATAATTGCTCTGCCAAATCAGATTCTATTTTACCTAAATTCCCCACAGCATCAGATTGCCATTGCGCTACTTGAGCAGTAATCTCTGAATCTAAATTCGCTAATTTATTTTGAATAATATTAATTTCTAAGTCTATTTGATTGAGGATAGTTTCTTTTTTCCCCACAAACTCAGAAGTAATTAAAGATATATTTTCTTGTTCAGCTTTCAGCCTTTGTTGCAGAGTTTCCGTCTCTTTGCTTAACTCTTCAGTAATTTTTTTAACTTCTTGAATAGCATTTTCCGCTTCTTGCTTCACCAGAGTTAGCTGATTTTGGGCGTTTTCTACTCCTTCTAGCTGTGACATAGCTTGAGTGACAATTTCGCGGATGGCTACCCGTCGTAACAGCCAAAATAAAGCAATCACCGCTACGGGAAACAAGCTTAATAAAACTAACCAAACGTTAAATAGCATGGTTGTACGACTAAAATTCCGCTCAACATCAAATTGGGCTGCATCTCGAATTTGCTTTTCTGCACGCAGTCTAGCTAATTCTTCTCGCTCCTGATTTGATAATACCGGAGCAGGAGTCACAACTGGGGCTACAGATGCAGGAGTTTGCCCACTAGCTTGCGGAGATAGCAGCCAAGGAGAGAACAGAATCACGCTTTGTAAAACTAAAGCGTAGGCGACTGGATTTTTACTCTTCATCACAACCATCCTATCCCTTGGGCAGTTTTGCAAGCGGCATACTTCTCCAATCTATACCAGAAACTCTTGATTAGGTTCTTGGGCTGTAGAGATGCGCTGGTAGCTGTTGTCCAGAGTCAAAAGTCAAAGGTCAAAAGTCAAAGATGAACTTGGACTATTGATTTTTGACCCTTGACCACCCAAACAAGAAAATCTGCCATTTAGATGTGCATAAGCTTACCAGCTATTTTAATGGCAGCTGGTAATACAGAATATTAAAAGTCATTTGCTTGTGCTTTTTTGGCACCTGCTGAACTAATTTAAATCCTCGGCGTTCGTATAACTGAAGTGCGATCGCATTACTTGGAAGGTCTGAGGTATAAAGTTTAAGATTATTAGCCCCTGAATTCTTGGCTTGATTAATCGCAAAATCAACTAATTTCGCACCAATTCCCTGTCCTCTAGCTTCAGGATTAACGCAAGTCCAACCTAGCCAGTAAGTCTCTGCATCTCCACGCTGGCTATATAGTCCGGTAACACCTAAAACCTCTGCTTGCGAATTCACTGCTACCCAATAACGACACCAACTAATACCCAGCAATCCCAATAATAACTTTGGCAAATAACCAGGCATCAAACTTAATTGAAAATTCCAACTTGCTTGTTCCCACCACCTCAGATATGGAAATACTTGATTGGCTAAATCAATAGTAGCTGTCAGAGTTTCTTTTGATAAAGGTTTGATTTCAATCATAAGTTATATAGAAATCAGGTTGAATTGCTGACATCAATTGCTGAGAAAGAGAAAAGCCCAATTTCCATCATTCGTTACCCATTACCTGAATGTTACCTCTCACCATCTCAATTCGTTGCTTATCTTGGCAAGATTCCATTGTCATTGTTCCATCAGCACGAGCAAAAAACTGAGCGCAAAGTTTGCCTTCATGGAGATTAATCAAATTAAGAATTTCTTGAGGAGACTTGCTTAAAAAGTTATAAACATTTAATTGGCAATAGTGGCATTTTCGCACATCATTATCACCTTCCATATCTGCCCAACGCACCTGACATGGTTCCTGAATAACGATTTCCACATGATCAAGAGACTTAACGGCTTTAAATCTCCTTTCTTTCTTGGACATATTTAAATTAATCCCAACCTTATATTTCTCAATCTGATAAAATTCATATTTGATTTGTAGGATGTGTTATACCAATTTGAAATAAAGAATGCGACAGATAGTAGGGGCAAGGCATTACCTTGACCTCTAGAATATATTGATGTGTCGCCAACATTATTTGAATTGGTATTAGTAACGCATCTACCATGCAAGTTTAGCGGGCAATTATTCATTTCTTAATTATTTCTTTAGATTATCGGCTCAAAATCGCCGCCAAAATTCCGAATTTTTACCAATCTCTACTGTATCTTTGTTCAAAGCTGATATTAACTAGCAAGACGAGATATGGCAAAGATTAACGGTACAATGATGCAATATTTCCACTGGTACACCCCTAATGATGGGAACTTGTGGAGCAAAGTTGAAGTTTCAGCGCCAGAATTAGCAGCAGCAGGTTTTACAGCCTTATGGTTACCACCCGCTTACAAAGGATTTGCTGGTGCATATGATGTGGGTTATGGTGTTTACGACTTATTTGATTTAGGTGAATTCGATCAAAAAGGTTCAGTAAGGACAAAATACGGTACGCGTCAACAATATCTTGATGCGGTTAAATCTTTACAAAAACATGGTTTGCAAGTGTATGCAGACGCAGTGTTAAATCATAAGATGGGTGGCGATCGGACAGAAACACCCAAAGCCACGCCTTTTTCTCAAGACGATCGCCTCAATCCTAAAGGTGGATTGCAAGAAATTAAGACCTACTCTTATTACAATTTCCCTGGCAGAAAGGGCAAATACTCTAACTTCGAGTGGCACTGGTGGCATTTTGATGCTGTTGATTATAACGAATATAACCAAGGCGATCGCAGCACAATTTATTTACTCGAAGGCAAAAAATTTGATGATTATGTAGCCTTAGAAAAAGGCAACTTTGCCTACCTAATGGGTAGCGATTTGGATTTCCAAAGCGATTGGGTACGTGGTGAAATCACTTACTGGGGTAAATGGTATCTTGACACCACAAAGGTAGATGGTTTCCGTTTGGATGCGATCAAACATATTTCCTCATGGTTCTTTCCACAATGGATTGATGAACTAGAAAGCCATGTTGGCAAAGATTTATTTATTGTCGGGGAATATTGGTATAACGATATCAATACTCTGCTTTGGTATGTTGATCGGGTTGGTGGTAAGATGTCAGTTTTTGACGTACCACTACATTACAACTTCCATCAAGCCAGTAAATCTGGAGGCAATTATGATATGCGCCGGATTTTAGATGGCACAATGATGCAGAAACGTCCTACCCATGCTGTTACATTTGTTGAGAATCATGACTCTCAACCTTTACAAGCATTAGAATCTGTAGTTGAACCTTGGTTTAAACCGCTAGCATACGCGATTATTTTGCTGCGAGAAGAAGGTTATCCTTGCGTATTTCATGCTGATTACTACGGCGCAGAATATGAAGATTGGGGAAGAGATGGCAATCGCTACAAGATTTTTATGCCTTCTCACCGTTGGATTCTTGATAAGTTACTTTATGCACGTCAGCATTATGCTTATGGGCCACAATACAATTATTTTGACCATTGGAATACTATTGGCTGGACAAGATTAGGTGATGAAGATCATCCTAAAGCAATGGCTGTAATTATGAGTGATGGTGCAGAAGGTAATAAATGGATGGAAGTTGGTAAACCAAATACTAAATTCATCGATTTAACAGAACATATCAAAGAACCTGTATACACCAATGATTCAGGTTGGGCTGAATTTCATTGCTTAGGCGGTTCAGTATCAGTTTGGGTGGAAGAATAAATCTAACTAACTCATATCTTGCGAAAATTTGGAGATGAATGTCTAAAAATTAGCTGTTGAGATTCCAAATAACCCATTTTTAAGGTAAATCATTTCACGCTAGTGAAATGATTTACCTTTTTTAAATAAAACACAAGTGGCAAGCTTGAAGATGAAAAAACTCTCTCTGATTCTCCCCTTAGCTATTTTAACTTTTGGTAGCATAGCTGTTAAAAGCCAAGACACATCACCGAATGCTTACACCCAAGCTGTTACCCGTGAAGTTTTAGCTAATGGTTATCCAACTCAAGATAAAAAGCAAATTCTTGAACTTGTGCGTTACACAATTGCACCCAAAACAAAACTTCCGATTCATATCCATCCGGGAATGCAAATTGAACGAGTAGAGTCAGGCACTTTAACTTATATAGTGGTGGATGGAGAAGCTAAAATCACGAAAGCTAATGGTACAGAAGTGATTCTCAAAAAAGGGAAAACTATAGATATTACAAAAGGTGATGCTTTGGTTGAACCCGGCGGTATGGTTCATTATGGAGAAAACAAAACAAACAGTCCGGTTATTCTGTTATCTGCTTCTTTATTTGATGCAAAGCAACCGAAATCTATTTTAGTCAATCCGCAAAATAAATAATATTATAGGAATCCGCTTTGGTTTCTGAAATTATTTCTCTCAGGAGGTAACAGTAAGCCGTAATGCATTTAACATGGTTCCTGAATAATGATTTCCACATTATCAAGAGATTTAAAGCAGTTAAATTTCCTTGCTTTCTTAGACATATTTAAATTCATCCCAACCATATCGTTCTCAATCTTATAAATTCACGTAGGATGCGTTAGCGATAGCGTAACGCATCTACTACTTTCAAGTCAGTGGGGGTGGAAATTACTACTCTGGAATCCAGTAATATCCGCTCATTGAGCATGAGAATATCTCAACTCTGATTTTAGAATAGAGTTATGCGACCTAAACATATCACCAGATATTTTAGAAAAATCTTGTTAAATCCCCAGCAAATAGCTCAAACAGCATAATAGAAAATTTCGCTATAGTTCCGCACTGTTATAAGTTGCAGAAATTACTCATCATTTCCTAAATTGAGAGCAGTTTAACTGTTTTAGCAGAGAACGCCTCTAACTTCTTCGTAATAGCTAATTGCAAATATCAATCACAACAGATAACGCACAGCGATATTGCACTATACTATGACAGACTTGATATCAAAAGCAGACTCATCAACACCAGCAGCAAAGTTGTGGATACCTGAACAAGTGATGTTTACTCCTGCTGCTTTAAATGAACCTTGGGGACAGAAGATTTTTGAGCGCATACAGTCACTTAACTTGCCTATAAAAGAGTTAACTGCTAATCGCTTGACTGGCTTGCGTGGAGAAAATCAACGGGAGACTTACAATATTGCCAAGCGTACCCTTGCAATTGTGACGGCACCACCTAGCCAATTTAAGCTGAGTCCTATCCCACCATCTGCTGATTGGCAATTTCACATTGCTGAAGGTTGTCCAGCACACTGTCAATATTGTTACTTGGCAGGTAGTTTATCAGGCCCGCCTGTAATTCGCACTTATGCTAACTTACCGCAAATATTAGAGAATTTAAGTAATTACGAAAAACCAGAAAAACTCACAACTTATGAGGTAAGTTGCTATACTGACCCGCTAGGTATTGAGCATTTAACAGGTAGCTTGGCAGAATGTATTCGTTACTTTGGTACTCGTAGCAATGCAAATTTACGCTGGGTATCAAAATTTGACGCGGTAGATAGCTTACTCAACTTACCTCACAATGGTCGCACTCAATGCCGAATCAGCGTCAATGCGGCACCAATTTCGGGTAAATTTGAAGGTGGCACGGCATCTGTAGCATCAAGGCTAAAAGCTTTGCGGAAGTTAGCTGACAGCGGCTATCCGGTAGGATTGGTAATTGCGCCAATCATGCCTATAGATGATTGGCAGATACAATACAGTCGCTTATTTGACTTGATTAGCGAAGCACTAGATTACAACTGTGAATTAACTTTTGAGCTAATTTCACACCGCTTTACACCAGGCTCAAAGGAAGTTTTGCAATCTTGGTATCCGCACTCCAAATTAGACATGGATGAGGAAAAACGCCGGATCAAACGCAATAAGTTTGGCGGGATTAAGTATGTTTATGATGCTGAAACCAACAACTCCATGAAACGGTTTTTTGAGTCAGAAATTCAAAATCGTTTTCCCAACGCCAATATTTTATATTGGACATAATTGAGTTTAAATTGTTGTCATTGTCTAATACCAATTCAAATAATGTTTGCGACACATCAATATATTCTAGAGGGCAAGGCAATGCCTTGCCCCTACAATTTGTGGCATTCTTTTTTCAAATTGGTATGAGAATATCAGTTCACGTAGGATGCTTTAGCAGCGAGATTACGGCATCTCTTGCAACTCCTGATTTCTTTTTGGCAATTTGGCATCCCAAGTATTTAAACTTGAGTTTCAATAGATAACAACAGAGAACGACAGAAAGAAGATTGTGTGACAGACGTACCAAAAATCCCTCCTTCTGCTGTCGTGGGCCAGTTGTGAGATTGCTGTAACCGCTACATCATTAACACAGCACTCTTGACGGACGAGAACAACTGGCTAGAATTGCAACCACAACACATAACAATACTTGTCGGTTAAGGGAAAAAGGGGAATGGGAAAAGGGAAAGAAAAAACCTTTAACCTTTTCCCCAAAACCCGTTTTGAGTTCAAAATGCTATCCCTTGTAGTATTGCAACGCATAAAATTTCAGTCAACTCAACAATTTAGCCTGCTTCTCATCAACAGATATTTTTCTTTACATTTATGACTAATGCCGTACTTTACGCATATTAAATTGCCATAGGCAATATTGTGTTGAGAATGCCTGGTGTTAAAGCTTTTGACTTAAAAATTCTCAACTTAAAATGCCAAATTGAGAGCCGAGGCTTTTATTACTTTATTCAAAGTTTTATGATTTTTATTTTCAATTGCCATCCCAATTCATCATTTGCCATGACGAATTAGGAATTACGGAAGCCCAATCTCATCTGGAATTGCAGCTTTAAATTGGCTGACAAATTGCCAAAAATCAATATTAGTACAGATAAATGTTCTTAACCTATTTATAGCTATTATTTATCCAATTGCTATTAGCGCTGAAACCTTAAATTTGCGTAAATTTTTGGGTTTAGGGCTGCTATTCACAATCTAAAATTATTATTCACTGAATATCTCGAAATTTTAAAGGAATCTATCTGCAAGTAGGAGTTAGCAAGTGAATTGCCCTAATTGTCTGTTTGAAAATCCAGATACAGCAAAGTTTTGTATGCAATGCGGTACTCGCCTTTCTGGAGAAACTTCTCTGCCAATAAAACAGCAATTAGGCAATCAACAACAGGAATATCCCCAATCCCCTACAGCTGAACGTCGTCAAGTCTCAGTGATGTTTTGCGATTTAGTGGGTTCTACGGCACTATCCAAGCAAATCGATCCAGAAGATTTACGAGAAATAATTTTAGCTTATCGACAACTCAGCGCTGAGGCAATTCACCGCAATGGAGGCAGAATTGCCCAGAGTTACGGAGATGGGCTGATGGTATTCTTTGGGTATCCAGTAGCCTACGAAGATAATGCCCAACGAGCAATCCGCGCCGGTTTTGGAATTATCGCCGATATGGAGCAACTGAATGCTCGCTTAATGTCAGAAAAAAATATCAAACTAGATGTACGTATTGGTATACACACAGGTAGAGCCGTATTAGGAGAAATGGGTAACGATGATACCCACGAACAAATGGCTATTATTGGCGATACCCCAAATATTGCGTCTAGAATCCAGACTGTAGCACCAGTTAATACAGTAGTTATCAGTGCTGCTACTTATAAAATTATTCAAGGTTATTTTGAGTGCCAATCTTTGGGATACCACACTCTCAAAGGTGTTCCGCAACCAATGGAAGTGCATCGAGTACAACAGGAAAAAGATGTACACAACCGTTTAGAAGCGGCTACAGGCTGTCTGACTCCTTATGTTGGTAGAGAGCAAGAGCTAGAAACCCTACTTCATTTGTGGCAGCAGGTGCAGTCTGGTAACGGGCAAGTGGTATTGATTACTGGCGAAGCGGGAATAGGTAAATCCCGCCTGGTGCAGGTGTTTAAAGAGCGAATTGCCAACGATGACTATGTATTACGGGAATGCTATTGTTCTCCTTATTACCAAAATAGCGCGCTCTATCCTGTCATCGATTTGCTAGAAAGACAGATGCATCTGGCGACTAAAGATTCCCCAGAAATTAAGCTGGCAAAGCTAGAGCAGTTATTACATAAGTATGAATGTCAAATAGAGTTAGTAATACCGCTGTTAGCTCATCTGCTATCAATTCCTTTAGATCAACGTTACCCAGCACTGAATTTATCTGCTCAGCTACAGAAGCAGAAAACTTTAGAATCTCTCTTAACTATGGTGATGGCGCTTGCTGCCCAACAGCCATATTTATTAATTTTTGAAGATTTACACTGGGTTGATCCTTCTACAGTCGAACTGCTAAACCTCATCGCCAAGCAAGCATCACAGTCCCGTGTGTTGTTACTGTGTACAGCTAGACCAGGATTTAACTTGTTAAATTCTGATTATGAGTATTTTAGCCAAATTACCATCAAACAATTATCAGAATCACAAACACAGCTGCTAATTCAGCAAATAACAGGCGACCAAGCTGTACCAGAGTTAGTCATGAAGCTCATGGTGGCAAAAAGCGATCGCATCCCTTTATTTATTGAAGAGATGGCTAAAATGGCTGTGGAATCGAGATGGCTGACAGAGGGAGAGGCTAGTGATGATGTGACAATTCCTGATACGATTCAAGACTTGCTGATGGCTAAGCTGGATCGCTTAGGCACAGCTAAAGAAGTAGCACAAATTGCAGCGATTATTGGGCGGAAGTTTAGCTATGAGGTGCTGAGAGCTGTTTCACCTCTGGATACAGTAACGCTGAATAGTTCGCTGACTCGGTTAGTTGATGCTAACTTGCTGATTGTAGTGAATGTGCAAGCATCCTATGTGTTCAAACACTCCCTGATTCACGATGCAGCCTATGAGTCATTGCTGAAAAGCACCCGCAAAAATTATCACCAGAAACTTGTGCAAGTTTTAGAGGAGCAGTTTCCGGAAGTTGTCGAGACAGAACCAGAACTGTTGGCTTATCACTACACAAAAGCAGAATTAAAAGCACAAGCCATTCACTACTGGCAACTAGCTGGTCAAAAAGCAGTTGCATCTTCAGCCAATCTTGAAGCCATAGAACATCTGCATAAGGGATTGGAATTGCTCTTGACTCTGCCAGTTACCCCAGAACGGAATCAGCAAGAATTAGCTTTTCAAACTACCTTGGGTACAGCTTTAGTCGCCACCAAAGGTTATGCCGCTTTAGAAGTAGAACTAGCTTACAAACGCAGTGAAGAAATCTGCGAACAGATTGGGGAAACGCCTAGATTATTTTGGGTACTGAGGGGATTATGGGCCATGTCTGCGGGGCAAGCAAGGTATCAGACTTCCCTAGAATATGGGCAGCGACTGATGAGCATCGCCATAGCCGAGCAAGACCGAGGTTTAGAACTGGAAGCTCATTTTGCTGTAGGACTAGACTTATTCTGGCTAGGAGAATTTGCCAATTCTCGAAAACAATTTGAGCAAGGAATTGCCCTTTACGAACCACAGCTGCATCACTCCCACGCATTTATTACTGGCCAAGATGTTGGAGTTGCGAGTTTAGCAGTTGACTCTTGGAATGTCTGGTTGTTAGGCTTCCCAGAAGCAGCTATGCAGTACAGCGAAAAAGCGATCGCTCTGGCAAAGCAGCTATCTCATCCCTACAGTTTGACACAAGCTAACGCTTGCGCCTGTTGGCTTTATCAATTTTTGGGAGAAACACAAACTGTATTGCAGCTAGCAGATGCAGTGATTACCTTAGCTCAAGAACAGAGTTTTCCTTTTTGGCTGGGGTGGGGAAATATTTTACGCGGTTGGGCGATCGCTCATTTGGGCGAAGCACAGGAGGGGATTAACCAGATATGCAAAGGATTAACCATTTTCCAAAGTACAGGCACACAAGGCTGGCTGCCGTATTTTCTAGCGCTGCTATCTGAGGCTTATGGAAAATTAGGGCAAGTGGAAGAAGCGCTGGTAGTCGTGGCTAAGGCGCTGAGTGAAGTACAGAAAACAGGAGAATGTTTCTGGCAAGCGGAGTTATATCGAATTAAGGGAGAGCATTTAAGAGTGCAACTGCAGCAGACAAAGGCTGCAGTGCAAGACACATCTGTAGAAGAATGTTTCCTTCAATCTCTCGATATTTCCCGCCGTCAGGGTGCTAAGTCATTAGAACTCAGGACAACAATTAGTTTGGCGCGTTTATGGCAGCAGCAGGGTAAGAATGAACCAGCGCGACAAATACTTTCCCAAATTTACGGCAGTTTTTCTGAGGAATTTAAGACAAAGGATTTACAGGAAGCTTTAGCCTTGCTTGCAAAACTTTAATATCTGTGAAGGTTGGTAATGGGTAATGGGTATTGAGAAAGAAAAATACGGTTACCCATCTGTCACATTCTTTTTTCAAATTAGTATACTTTTCTCCAGTAAATAAGCACAAAAAAAGCTTGTTTTATAACAAGCTTTTTAAGTTTTATCAATCGAAAACATTAGCGAACTAATCCGAAATAAGCGGTGGCTGCTGCCAGAATAATAAATAAAACGCCTAAGACAAGGCTAACGGAAAATTCAAGCGAAGTCTTTTGATTGAGTTCTTTTTTGCTTTCACCGCTTTGAGAATTAGTTGCAGCAATATTTTGGGAATTTGGTTTGTCAGTAGTCATGATTCTGATGATTTACGCTTACTTATTTCTAAGTTTGCTGTCATATCCAGAAACTTCATCTGGCTTATGGACTACTAAAAAAGTTGTAGAAAAGATTTAGCAAGGTAACTTTCCTAAGTTAGCCAGAATATATTGGTTGACTTTGATATAACCTGAATCCACATGAGTAAAATGGTCACTCAACATGGGATATGCTTGCGGCATGGCATGGAATGGGATTGATGGATATAAATGATGTACTGCATGAAGCGGCATATTCCACATTAAAAACTGCACAGGCCAAAGTGTAAAGGTGATGCGCGTATTGGTTAGCAGGTTAGCGTCAAGGGTGCAGCCTGTATGTTCTCCTAATAAAATAAAACGCAGCAGCGGTTGACCGACAATGAGGGGTAGCAGCCAATACATGAAAAACCAAGGTTTACCGACTGCAATTGAAACTGCGATCGCACCTGCATAAACTGCTAATTGTAATCTGGTAGAACGAATCACCTCAGCTTTTGCTGTATCTGGGATAAATGGACAATTATCCAGTTTTCCCATTGCAGCGCGATAATGTCCTTGGATTTTGTCTAACCACCAAGGTAAACCGCTAAGTACCAAGAAGTATTCACCCAGGTTACGCGGTGTGAGATCCGTTAATTCTGGATCTTTACCGGGAACGCGAGTATAACGGTGGTGCCATTTGTGATAACGACGATAAAATGTGCTGTTATAAAACGAAAGTACACCTGCAAACCAAGCAACAATATCATTTAAGCGATTGTTGGCAAAAGCAGTTCTATGTCCAGCTTCGTGCATAGGTGCAAACATACAAGCCAGACTAAAGCCATAGATAATCAATGCAGGGATGGCTAAGGGCCAATTACCCAAGTTAGTACCCCAAACATAGCCACTACAGCCAATAATTGCTAAATGTCCTATTAGTTGCACTAACCCTTTCAAGTTAGAGCGTTCATTTAAAATGCCTAATTCTTCAATACTGAGAATTTGCTGCGGATTTTGATGTTGCTCAGTTTTTTCATCCCATAATTCAGTTTGAGTAATTATCTCACTTGGCATAGTTAACACTCCACATCATCTCAATTGTGTGATTCAAGTATTCTTTGTTAGGGCTAGGCACAAAACAGCAAGCAAGCTCTACAATTAAGTAATGTCTTGTAGATACAGGGCTATAATTTAATACATCATTCACTAATTAGTTGTAAAGAATTGTAGGGAAAAGTAATCCGGCTTTTAGTTACACAGCACACAGATTTTTACTAAGATTTACTTAAGCCAAAGGAAACGCGATCGCATCAATTCAGCGGTATCCCTTGAAAATATGTTGTGCCTCTACATGATTTGCCGTCATAAGAAAAGCTACCAATGCCCAATGCCCAATGCCCTAAGTCGGCAGCTTTTCATCCCAACCCTTGAAACAGTAGCTTTCCCGCCGACTTTTTGTAAATTTTGTGCCACTATGTTGCATACATTACTGATAAATTTAATGTAGAAAGTATGACAACACATTTCAGCAAAGTGAAAAAGCTGCGGCGATGGCTACTCGGTTTGATGGGGCTAATTTGTGCGATCGCTCTCACAAATTGCGTGACACCCACCCCCAAAGTGCCGTTGCTACGGATTGGCACGAATATGTGGCCGGGATATGAAACTCTATATTTGGCGCGGCATCTAGATTACTACAAAGATACACCCATCCGTTTGGTTGATTATCCATCGGGGACAGAGGAAGTCAGGGCATACCGCAACCACGAGATTGAAGGCGCGGGATTATCTATCGATCAGGCAATGCTACTGGCTGCAACTCAAAAAAATCTCCGCATTATTGCGGTAATGGATGTGTCTAATGGTGGGGATGTGATTCTGGGGAAACCAGAGATTCCTGATATCAAAGCTTTAAAGGGAAAGCGAGTTGGTGTGGAGTCTACAGCTTTGGGTGCTTTCTTTATCGCTAGGGCGCTGGAAAAAAATGGATTATCTCCTAAAGATGTCAAAATTGTATCCTTGGATTTTTCTCAGCATGAGCGCGCTTTTAAGGAAGACAAAGTTGATGCCATTGTGACATTTGGGCCGCCACGCTTCAAATTACTAGCAGCAGGTGCCAAACTTTTATTTGATAGTAGTCAAATTCCCGGTGAAATTGTTGATACCCTAGTTGTCAGCCAAGATGCGATCACGAATAACTCTCCCACAATTCAAACTCTGGTGAATGAACGTTTCCGCGCCTTGGATTACTTGAACAAAAATCCGGAGGCGGCTGCGGCTTTAATCGCCCCACGCACCGGAGTTACTCCTAAGCAAATTCTTGATGCTTTTAAAGGAATGCACCAACCTAACCTAGAAGAAAATCAAAAATTGCTCAACCAAACCGATCCTGCTTTAGTTAATGGGATGAAAGGACTTGTCAAAGTCATGGTAGAACACAAATTAATTCCCACAGCAATTGACCCTGCTAGCATTCTTGATGATCGCTTTGTCAAAAACGCTAAACTCTAGAGTTGCTGCATTCCCCGATTCGGGAACTCTAAAAATAATCATCCTGATGGCAACCGCTGATTGCTCCTGACATGAATTTTTTATGAAACTGTATAGAATTCGATCCCCCCTAGCCCACGCCAGTCGTCTCAAGTCGGGAAACCCGCCCACAACGCTGGCTCCCCTTAAAAAGGGGGGAACCGGAAAAAAACTCCCAAAGTCCACCTTTCTAAGGGTTAAAACCGGAAAAAAACTCTTAAAGTCCCTCTTTTTAAGAGTTAAAACCGGAAAAAAACTCTCAAAGTCCCCCTTTTTAAGGGGGATTTAGGGGGATCTAAATATGTGTAACTTTCACATTCAATTGGTATTACACCCTCTGATTTTATGTTTAGAAAGCATCTACCTGTTATGAATAAAACCAACCCTTTCCCCCTTTTCCCCTTCCCCTTTCCCCCTGTTCCCTTGTTTCTCAAGATTCCCTAACATTCTCGCTAAAGTTCTGTGCTTGTTATGAAACGCTTCCCCTTTCCCCTACGCTTTTCGATTCCTGCGGTTTTAATTGTGTTTGGCACAGTACTAGGGCTGTTTTCTTTCAATCGAGAAATTGCTGAAAGTAACCACAAAACTGAAGAAAACGCCACTCACTACGCGCAATCATTGGGAAGTCAAATTGCCAGCATTTTGGACTACCTTTACAGGGGCGGGGATGTAGAACAGGCTGAAATTGTTATCAGTCAATTGGGAAGTAATCCGCGATTGCCTGTGATTTTATTAGTTAACGAGCAGGATAGGATTCTGCTGTCGAATCATTATCAATTACGCAAGGTGCTGGTAAAGGATACAGAAGCCGCCCCTAATTTATCGAGATTTGCTAACGTGCGCGAAAAAATGGCTGGCGAAGTCACTCTGTCTCCCGATAGGCGCTACCTCAGAGTCATTTATCCTGTGCTTTTGCAAGTCCAACCAGGAGAAATCCGCCCTTCTAGGGTGGGGATTTTATTCATGGAATATGATTTGGGGAACGAAAAGCAGGAAGCTTATGCAGCGGCGGCGAGTCGAACTGTTGTTTCTAGTGCAGTTTTAGCATTATTTTGTATTGGCTTATGGTTCTTTTTTGAACTTACTCTGACGCGTAGAGTAGATCATTTGGTTGCTGTGACTAAGAGATTAGCCAATGGAGAATTCAACGTTCGTGCTGGTTTATTAGGCTCAGATGAACTTGCCCAAATTGCCACTGCTTTTGATCGCATGGCTGTGGGTATTCAGGAAAATACTAAGGCTTTGCGTCGCCAAAACGCCACCTTAAAGGCACAGCAAGAATCGGCGCTAGATGGTATTTTAATTATTGATGAAAACCGCAAAGTTGTTTCGTACAATCAACAATTTTGTCAGTTATGGAATATTACTCCTGAGATTGTCGAAAATAGCGATCGCCAATTATTAGAGTTGGTGCTGGCTAATCTAGCCGATCCAGAAGAATTTTTGGATAAGGTAGAGTATTTATATCAGCATCCAGAACTAGCTAGCCGTGATGAAATTACTTTTAAAGATGGACGAATTTTTGACCGCTACTCTGCCAGTGTGATGTCTGCTAATGGTGAAATTTACGGCAGAATTTGGTACTTCCGCGATATTAGCAATATTCGGCAATCGGAGGCAGAAATTAAAAATGTGCAAAGATTTTTGACTTCGATTATCGAAAATATTCCTAACATGATTTTTGTCAAAGATGCCAAAGACCTGAAGTTTGTGCAAATCAATAAAGCTGGGGAGGAACTGTTAGGTTATTCTCGAGCAGATTTACTCGGTAAGAGCGATTATGATTTCTTCTTTCAAGAACAAGCGGATTTCTTTACTAGTAAAGATAGAGATATTTTGGCATCAGGTAGCATTTTAGATATTCCCGAAGAACCAATTCAAACCAGAAATTACGGCACTAGAATTTTACATACTAAGAAGTTACCAATTTTTGATAATACAGGTAACCCCCAATATATCATGGGCATCTCGGAAGATATTACCGAGCGCAAACAGGCAGAAATTGAATTAAAACACGCCAAAGAAGCCGCAGAAGCAGCAACTCAGGCTAAAAGTGATTTTCTTGCTAATATGAGCCACGAAATCCGCACGCCGATGAATGCGGTGATTGGGATGACGGGGATTTTGTTAGATACAAAGCTGACTCCAGAACAACAAGATGCTGTAGAGACAATTCGCTCTAGTGGGGAAATTTTACTATCTTTAATTAATGACATTTTGGATTTTTCCAAAATAGAATCAGGGAAATTGGAACTAGAAGCAGAGCCTTTTGACTTGGTACACTGCCTGAAAGAATCTATCGCTTTACTAGCTAATAGTGCCGCAGCTAAAGGATTAGAAATTAGCTATCATTTTTCCGCCGATGTACCTAAAATGATTGTGGGAGATGTCACTCGGCTACGGCAAATTTTAGTGAATTTATTAAGTAATGCGATTAAATTTACTGAACATGGCAGTGTTAATGTCACAGTTACAGCCCAAATGAGACATTTACCAGTTGGTTCTGCTGATGTGCCTTATCAGCTCAATTTTGCTGTACGCGATACAGGAATTGGCATTCCCCCAGAAAAACTGAATCGCTTATTTCAATCTTTCAGTCAAGTAGATTCTTCCACAACTCGCCGCTATGGTGGTACAGGTTTAGGATTAGCGATTAGCCGCCAACTCAGTGAATTGATGGGCGGTAAGATGTGGGTAGAAAGTCAGCAAGGAGAAGGATCTACCTTTAATTTCTCCATCGTCGCCCCGGTTGCTTCCTCTGTCGCCACCACAGCAACTAGTGAAAAATTAACTCCCCCCCCAAAAAGTACCCAGTTAAGTCAATCGCACTCAGTCAATTCTGCGATCGCAGAATCATCTTCTCTGAGAATTTTGCTCGCGGAAGATCATCCTGTGAATCAGAAACTGGCTGTATTGATGCTCAGACAACTGGGATACCGCGCTGATGTTGTAAGTAACGGCGTAGAAGTTTTAGCAGCAGTGCAAAAGTTGCGTTATGACGTAATTTTAATGGATGTACAAATGCCAGAAATGGGTGGTATCGAAGCTACTCAGGTAATTTGTGCTAAATATGCAGCCGATTCTCGTCCCCGCATTATCGCCATGACAGCCCGGGCGCTACAAGGCGACAAAGAAGAATGTCTCAGCGCCGGGATGGATGATTACATCACCAAACCCATCCGGATTGATACTTTGGCTCATGCTTTAAGTCGATGTCTGCCAATAGCGGGGAGTAATAGCACTCAAGCAAGCCAAGTACATCACAGGCAACCGCAAACAGATATTGCAGAGGTAGAATTAGCAGTAATTAATACCAAAGCTTTACAAGAGATTCAGCAAATTGCTGCCAAAGATGGCGCAACATTTCTGGTAGAAATGATTGATTGCTATTTAGAAGATTCCCCACTACTGCTGCAACAAATGAAAACTGCAGTTGCTCAAGGAGACGCTAAGACTTTATATCGTCTAGCCCATAGCTGGAAATCAAGCAGCGACTATCTAGGAGCCACTAAGCTAGCAAATCTTTGCCGCGAATTAGAAGCGATCGCCTCTACCGGAATCACCAATGTTAAGGATAAACTACAGCATTTAGAAGCTGAGTTTGTCAAGGTTCAAGTAGCATTGCAGCAAGAGAGGGGAAAGTGTTTGAGGTAATGGGGTATGGGGCATTGGGCATTGGTAATGGGTAATTGGTAATTGGTAATGGGTAATTGGTAATTTGTTACTTATTAAAGAAGCCGGAAGAATTGGGGGATTCTCCCCCAAACCCCCGATTGGGTGAAGTTTGTGGGGAAGGTTTCCTTCCACAAAACTTCGGACGGTTGCGTCCCCCAAACCCCCTCCAAAATGATTGATCTGTTTTTTTGTTGAATAATAAGCTAAACCACATTTAGTTTGCATAATCTGAAATTGTATATTTATTGTGGGGGAGCCACTGTGTTGCGCGGGTTCCCCGCGTTGTAGCAAGTGGCGTTGGGCATCTTGCCCGCCCAATATATGCAAGTTAAATATGGAACAGCTTACCAATTTGAAAAAAGAATGCGACAGGTTGTAGGGGCACGGCACGCCGTGCCCTCTAGAATATATTGATGTATCGCAAACATTATTTGAATTGATATAAGCAGTTTTTTGCTTTTGTGATCAATTAATTTTCTTAACTGAACTGTATTTTCTGATTGTCACCTCATCTCCCTCATCTCCCCCTGCCTTTCAAAGGTAGAGGGGGAGATGAGGGGGGAAAAGGGGAAAGGGGAAAATATTATGACCCATTACCCATTACCAATTGACAAATGACCAATGACAAATGCCAAATGACCAATGAAAATCTTCATCACTCGCAATCTACCAACTGATTTAGCACAACTCAATACCTATGCATCTGTGGAAGTTTGGCCGGAACGTCAACCGCCGCCTTATGAGGTGTTGCTGGCTAAAGTGAAGGCTGTAGATGGGTTGTTATGTCTGTTGACTGACAAAATCGACCAACATTTAATTGCTAATTCTTCGCTGAAAGTCATTAGTCAAATGGCTGTCGGGTTCGATAACATCGATATCGCCGCAGCGACTGCACAAAAGATTCCGGTGGGGCATACTCCCGGTGTATTAACTGATGCCACCGCAGATTTAACTTGGGCATTACTCATGGCGGCTGCACGGCGAGTTGTAGAGGCTGATAGATTTACCCGTGCAGGTTTGTGGCGCACTTGGGAACCAGATTTATTATTAGGGCCGAATGTTGCAGGTGCTACCTTGGGTATTATCGGCTGGGGACGCATTGGACAAGCTGTAGCGCGTCGTGCCCAAGGTTTTGATATGAGAATACTCTATACCAGCAACCGCAAATGTCAGCCAGAAGTAGAAAAGTGTTACGGTGCGGAGTTTGTGACGTTAGATACCTTATTGCAAACATCCGACTTTATCAGCATCCATACACCAGGCAATCAAGAGACATATCATTTATTAAGCGATCGCCAATTTGCATTAATGAAGCCATCGGCTATCTTAATTAATACTGCACGGGGAACGATTATCGACCAAGCAGCATTGTACCGCACACTTTCCCAAAAGCAAATCGCCGCCGCAGCTTTAGATGTCACCGATCCCGAACCCCTACCAATGG
Organism: Nostoc carneum NIES-2107; assembly: GCA_002368155.1. Taxonomy (GTDB): domain Bacteria; phylum Cyanobacteriota; class Cyanobacteriia; order Cyanobacteriales; family Nostocaceae; genus Aulosira; species Aulosira carnea. The sequence goes on along the minus strand of AP018180.1, from coordinate 2,529,630 downwards.
ATAGTCCCTTACTCACATTAGACAACTTAATTATCACACCCCACATCGGCAGCGCTAGCCGCCAAACAAGAGCAAAAATGGCAGACATTGCGATCGCAAACTTAATTGCTGGCTTAAAAGGCGATCGTCTTCCCTACTGCGTCAACCCAGAAGTTTACCGCTAAACCAATCCTTAGGGATTTCCAAGAAATAAATTATTCCATCTTGTGGGGCGGGCAAGATGCCCACCCCACAATAAATACTGGGATATTTTTTATTTGGAAGTCCCTTACTCCATCAATTACGAACTACGAATTACGAATTATTAACTAACCTCGGATACTGCGGACGGCAAGGACTACCTAAACAAACTTGTCCAGATGGCATAGAACTAAAAACACTACTACGCGCGCCAATCACAGCATTTGCGCCAATTTCCACACCTGGGGCGACAAAACAATCGGCTGCTACCCAAACGCCATTATTAATAGTAATCTTCGCTGTCTTCAATCCAAAAGCCGGATCGCGCAGATCGTGGCTACCAGTACAGAGATAACTTTTATGGGAAATTACGCAATGTTCCCCAACGATAATCTCATCCAGACTATAGAACACGACATCATCACCAATCCAGCTATAGTCACCGATACTCACTTTCCAAGGATAGGTAAAGCGCGCAGTCGGGCGAATAAATACACCTTTACCAATCCGCGCCCCAAACAGACGCAGTAACATACAACGCACCTGATTTAACGGCTGTATAGTCAAAGGAAAAGCGATCGCCTGCACCAACCACCACAACAAAATATACCAACCAGGTCGCCCTCTATCAAACCAGGATTGGTCATACTTGCGTAAATCGGCAAAAGGGGCATGGGGCATTGGGTATTTGTTATTTGTCATTTGTCATTTGTCATTTGGTAATGGGTAATTGGTAATTGGTAATTGGTAATGGGAATTTCTCCCCTGCTCCCTCTGCTCCCTCTGCTTCCTCTGCTCCCTCTGCTTCCTCTGCTCCCTCTGCTTCCTTCTCCCTCATCCCCAGTCCCCAGTCCCCAGTCCCTAATCCCCAATCCCCCCTCACTACGATTTCGCCGTATTCAGCGTTCCGCCACAATCGCGTAATTCGTAGAGTTTGGCTCCGATTTGATATTCGTATTGGCTCAATAGACAGGCATAAACATATCCAGCTTTGCCATCTAAAAAGCCGCGTTGAATAATGTAGAACAAAATAAACCGTAATAATGGTTTAAATGGTAGGCGTACCCAGACTTTTTTTAAGAAGCGTTTGCGTTGGACTGCATCACCAAATAAATGTGCGCCAATTGTGCCACCTTCATCTTGATTGGTGAGCAAATTGTAATAAACGCGGGCTTCCCAATTAGAATAACGATTATGTCTTTCTAACCAGTGGTAAAGGTCGCGGAAATCTTCATGCAACATATCGTTTTTGAGATAGCCGACTTTGCCATCTAAAACTACATGTTCGTGAACTTCATTGTCGCCAGTATTGGGAATATCTTCGGTGTGCAGGTTTTCGTAACGCCCTTGTTTATGCTTAAATAATCGCAAATTCCAATCGGGATATTTACCACCGTGGCGAATCCATTTTCCGAGGAAAAATACTCGCCGATTGAGATAATAACCTGCATATTCATCATCTTTAATTACTTGAGCAATTTCTGCCCATAATTCTGGTGTAATTCGCTCGTCGCAATCGACAATTAACACCCATTCATTACGAAATGGCAGATTATCTAAAGACCAATTTTTCTTCTTCGGCCAGCTACCATTAAATTTAAATTGGACGATATGAGCGCCAAAGCTTTCAGCAATGGCGACGCTGTTATCTGTACTTTGAGAATCAACTAAAAATACTTCATCAGCCATTTGCAAGCTAGTGAGGCAAGCTGGTAAGTTAGCTTGCTCGTTTTTGGCGGGAATAAGTACAGAAACAGGTATTTTAGATGACATATAAGATTTAAAATAGATTTTAGATATTATCAGGACTTACGCAACTAGCACAGTGATTCTCTGGCATAAGAGTCAAGAGTCAAGGGTTAAAAATCGAAGTTTTTGGACTCTTGACATTTGACACTTGACAAACCTAAACGAAAATAAATATGACACTTGCATAAGTTCTAATTATTTTTTATTTGCTGTAGATAGCAGCCCTTGAATAGCAGCATTTAAATAACCAATCTGACCATAAGCATAAACGAGCTTGTCAAAGCGTTCTGCTGGGTCGGAAAAGTATTGCAATGCTTTATATAAACCGCGGATAAAGCGTTCGCCACCTCGTTGTAATTGACTAATTCCGGCTTTCCCTGCCAGCTGTTCGCGGTAACATTCACTAATACCTTGCCACCAGCCACGGTTTAAAAACCAAGAACGTTTTAGACGTTCTGGTGCAACGTTGTGAGCCACTAAAGCGGCGGGAAGATAAGCAACTTGCCAACCTTTTTGCAGGGCAAATTCTGTCATTTGCAGTTCTTCATTGGATAATAAATTTTTGCCGACTCGACCAAGATGCGGATCAAAACCGCCAATCTCTTCCAAGAAGGAACGGCGTATACAGTAATTTAAACCTCTGGGGGTGAAACTCGGTTTATCAATATAAGTTGTGCTGTCACCCAAGTCGTATGCACCCAAATTTGCGGCTAATCCAGGGGATAGCCAGCGTGGTTGTTGCACATCTTGGGGCCATAAAAGAGTAACTTTACCACCAGCGATCGCTAGTTGCGAGTTATTTTTATAGGCATCATAAAATACTGAAAGCCAGCGATCGCTTGCGACTGCATCATCATCTAAATAAGCGAGAATCTCTCCACTCGCTAGTTTTGCACCCGTATTCCGCGCTACAGATAAACCAGTAGTTGGTTCAAAGACATATTTCAACCGGGGATTGCTGGCTCTTTGTGCTACAACTTCTTTGGTGCGATCGCTGGAGTTATTATCAACTACCACAACTTCAAACTCAGCCGCAAAATCCTGTGCCAACAGACTATCAATCGCTGCACCTAAATAGGTGTCTCGATTGTGAGTACAAATAATGGCAGAGATTTGGATATCTGGCATAGGCATTAGTTATGGTTTTTGCTGTTACCAGTTGTCCGTGGTCAAAAGTCTCAAGCCACAGTCGCAAGTTATACAAACTCCATAGAGCTTTGACTAATAACTAATGACCAATGACTAATGACAACATCCAACCGTAACCTAATGCCGCTAATCTATACCAAAAATCTAGTCATACCAACCGAGTTTTTTCGGAAATAATCTTGAGAACTTTAAGCTTGCTGAACGTGACTGTGTAATATTACCAGTGTTTCAGCTAATTGACTAAGGCGAGTTTCCAGGTATTGTTTGCGTCCTAAAAGTTGGCGTAATTTTTGATAACGTGCGATCGCCATACTTACAGATGGAACCTGATCTGGAGGACAGGGACGTGTCCAAACTTGACCGGAAGCATCAACACCGCAAAGACGGTAGCCTGTACGCGAAGATTGATAAGAAACTTTCGCACCCGCAGCACAAATTTCTTCTACATAGTCCATCAGCTGCTCAACTTCTGCATGGCGTAATGTCGCTTTCCCGCCTTGGTCTGGTTCTTTAGTATTGGATTCTAACCAGCCATTGACTATCGGCCCTTCTAAATAAACATCTTGAATTTGCTTGAGGATGGTATGTAGTTCTTTCTCCCAACTTACAACAGTTTCCTCTATATCCTTTAACAGATTCATTGCCAATCCCGGATTTGCACCGTGACGATGGTTGCTGAAGCTGGGTGATTTAAATTTCGGTAGGCTAGGTGTTTTACCACCGCTATCTTGTGTCGAAAAAGCCTGTACACCATGATGGTGAGCAAATAATTCCTCTGAGTCAGAAAAGCTACCTTCAGCATCGGGACTGAGGTCAATTGTCTTCCCCTCATTTTCTAGTTCTTCTGGTGAAGGATTCAGCACACTATCTGTAGATTCAGTTGTCCCAACGCTGATTCTAAAAGAGAAAGGCCGCTTTTGCGGATCACCTGTTTCTGGAGTATCGGCGCTACCTTTATTCCCTAAATCGTGTAGAGTTGCCTCAATGCGTTTCCAGCCTGTTTTCATAAAGATATCCTGAAATTTGCTGTCCCCAGTAGTGTTGAATAATTCACAATGGGGTTGTTGGGATTTTTGGCTTATGCCATTTGTGCATCAATGATGCTGGTGCTAATTTTATCTCTTTAGAGATATTTAAAACCAACAATCTCAGCCCTAACGGGAAAATTCAGTTCAGAAATTCTAACCTGAATCAATCAAATATATTAAGGAAAAGGCTTTGGGTAAAGTTATCTTAATCACAGGGCCAGCGAGATCTGGTAAAAGTGAATGGGCAGAAACTCTAGCGATGCAGTCAGGAAAGACTGTTGTTTACGTAGCAACAGCTGTGTCAGACCCAGCTGATGAAGAATGGCAAAAACGCATTCAAAAACATCAGCAACGCCGTCCTCAAGATTGGTTAACTTTATCAGTACCTATAGAACTTACTGCTACTTTAGCTGATGCCAAACCAAACACCTGCCTTTTAGTTGACTCGTTAGGAACTTGGGTAGCTAATTTGCTTGAACAAGACGAAATTAGCTGGGAGAATACAATAACAGAATTTTTAGAGACTGTACAACTAGTTGCAGCCGATATGTTATTTGTTGCTGAAGAAGTGGGTTGGGGAGTTGTACCTGCTTATCCTAGTGGCCGTCAATTCCGCGATCGCTTAGGTATGTTAGTCCGCCAATTAGGAGTTATTTGCGATAGCTTTTATTTAGTGACTGGGGGTCATGTATTAAATCTCAGCATTCTTGGTACGCCATTACCGCCCCCAGAAAGATAAGCTATTTACAATTAAGAAATATACTTAAGTATTAATTGTTGAGTACAGACGCGATGAATCTTAGACGCGATGAATCTTAGACGCGATGAATCGCGTCTCTACAAGTGTTGACTAAATCTCTTAATTGTTTATTCAGCATTGAATAATCAAAGTGTCAAATTTACAATCTAGAATTAGTTATATGGCAAACGAACAAGACGTTAAAAGATATCTGGCCTACTGGTTTCAGTTAGGCAGAAAGGTTATGGTTGGCAATGGCAAAGCAGAGTTATTGCCTCAACAAGTGCTGCAAGGCGATCGCTATAGTGACGAATTTGAAAATATTTGGCAACAAATTTGTCATCAAGCGACTGAGAGTTATCTAGAAGGAACCGAAGAAACAATTGCCGAACTACTAACACCAGCATGGGAAATGCTGCCTTGTAGTCGTTGCGAAATGCCAGTACCAATGCGAAATCTGGGTATGCCAGCTTTATATTGTCCCTGTAGTACTTTGCCAAATTGGCCGAATAGCGAACTACCGCCACCACGCCACCCCATAAGTAATCAAGAACAGCTTAAAATTATCCGCGATCGCCTTTGGAAGAAGGTGCATTCGTCAAGCAGTGTTGCTGATTAAGTGAACCCTTACAAAGAATTCTTAATTTAAATTAATGATGCCACGGAGTAATCTGGGGGCTGGGTGTTGTCGCGATGGAGAAGCGATCGCGGTTTTTGGTATCCTAACTATAATCAAAGTCTCATCAGCCTTCATTTAGGTAGTCTCAATAAAAACATTTCACCCAATACTGCTCGGTTAAGGATTTTCAACTCGGAAGTTGGTTTGGGGAAAAGGTGAAAGGGTAAGGGTTAAAGGTTTTTTCTTGCCCCTTTTACCCTTCCCCTTTTACCCTTAACCGACAAGTATTGACATTTCACCGCCATTGATAAAAGTCGAGGCGGGGATTTTTACTCAGCACTCAGTAGCACTTTCAGAGGTGTTCATCATGATTCGGCTGTTATTAGTAGAAGACCAATCTCTCATCCGAGACGGAATCAAAGTTATGCTCAATTTAGAGCCAGACTTGGAAGTAGTGGGAACTGCTGATAATGGTGAAACAGCTATTGAGCAAGCTACAATTTTGCAACCTGATGTGATTTTGATGGATATTCAAATGCCTGTGATGGATGGTAAAGCTGCCACACGCATTATTTGTCAGCGCTTTCCTGGTATGAAAGTATTAGTCCTCACAACATTTGATGATGATGAAAATATCGCTGAGGCTATGCGCGCCGGCGCTAAAGGCTATTTACTCAAAGATATGCGATCGGAGGAACTAGCGCAGGCGATTCGGTTTGTGTATAAAGGTTTTACCCAAATGGCACCAGGGTTATTTGAGAAAATGCTAGGTAAAGCACCAGCTTCAGAACCAGTTAGCCAAGAGAAAACACCACAGCAAAATTTGGGTGGAATCACAAATCGAGAACAAGAAGTTTTGCAATTGATTGGTATGGGTGCAACGAATCGCGAAATTGCCGAGAAACTTTATATTTCCGAAGGTACAGTTAAAACCCACGTCACCAATCTATTTAATCGTTTGAATGTGAAAAATCGCTCGCAGTTGGCAATTTATGCTAATTCTATTTTGAATAAATAATATTCATATATAGCGATTTGTATCTAATAATCCGATTTAAATGCTCAAAAAATCTCAATTGTAGGATGCGTTAGCGCCAGCGTAACGCATCTATATTTTATATTACAAAATCAAATAATGTTTGCGACACATCAATATATTCTAGAGGGCAAGGCAATGCCTTGCTCCTACAATCTTTCACATTTTTTTGTATAAGGTAGGATGCGTTATTAACGCATCCTACATTGCAAAATTACATCACAAGCAATTCTCAATTTTGAGAAAGTAGATGCTGCTGAAATTGCTCAGCTTTGCCAGGTTCGGGAATTTCTGCCGCTAACATTGTTATGAGTTCCGCACGAGAAATTCTTTCAGAAGATTTGGCAACTTTTTTCACAATAAAAGTTGCCATTGGCCCAATGATTTCAGCTAATCTATGCTCGCATTGACATAAAAAGCTTGCAGAAATAAATTGTTCATCTGTATCTGAAGAATTGATAGGTACATTGTTTGGTGTTGATTGAACTTCAGAATGAACCCAAGATTTCTTGATTACCAAGTTTGGTTGCTGGCTCAACTCACTTGAATTATCAGGCTCACGATGTACAGATAGTTTATCTATAATTTCCTGATGATTAAACATTGGCAATATGGAATTATTTTCAGATAATTCTGATGCCAATATTTCGATAAGTTCTTCTTGAGAAATATCAGGGTAAGATTGCAACAGCTTTTGCACTAGATAATCAGCTATCGGGCCGATAAATTCAGCTAAAGCCTGTACAACTTGAATAATAAATTTATTGTCACAAAGTGAATGCTCCGGCTCAATTTCTGCTTCTGCAATTGGCACCGGAGATGGAAACATAATTTCTTGTTCCCAATCAAAACTTTCCTGCTGATGGTTCTCTGCAATGGGAACTGTATCGGGTAATTCTAAATTTAAATTTTGTTTGGGAATTATTCGCAGTAAAGTTGTATCCAGTGATTTTAAATCAAACTCTAATGCAGAAAGTTCTTGAATTCGAGTTGTCTCAGAAATTGTCTCAGTGATTTGTAAATTAAATTCTTCTATAGCATAAGCCTCTGCAATTGAAGTTTGATTAGCAGTTTGTAAACTATATTCTGGTTCTTTGCTTGGCTGTCTAAGAACTTTTTCCTGTTCCAAAGGCAAATTAACCACAATCCAACAGCCATATCCTGGTTCTGTATCAATATTAAAATTCCCTTTTAAAGCTGATACCCGTTCTTGCATCCCTTGCAGTCCAAATCCACTGCGGTTTTGCGAAATTTTGAATCCTTTGCCGTTGTCTTGGATGATCAGGGACAAATTTTCCGAGGTGTGAGTGAGATTAATTTCTACTTTTGTGGCTTCTGCATATTTACAAATATTTGTCAAAGCTTCTTGGATAATTCTGTAGAGAGTTTTAGCTACTTCCGGCGCTAAAGATACAGGTATGTCAATATTGGTAGCAGGTGAAATACCTGTAACTTGATAAAAATTTTGGATTAAAGAATCTATCAGTTCGGTTAATGGTTGCTCTAGAGGTACAACCTCGCGCATACTTTTGACAGTTTGGCGCACTTCTTGAATAGCGATCGCACCTAGACGTTGGGCTTCTAGTAAATACTTTTCCGCTAGGGTATGGTCGATATTCCAAAGTTTGTGCGCTGTTTGCAGCTGCACATTAAGAGTTGTCAGGGCGTTCCCTAAAGAATCATGAATTTCTCGAGCAATGCGCTTACGTTCTTGTACTGCTGCTAAGTCTTCTATTTGCAGGAGATTTTGCAGCATTTGCTCGCGGGCTATTGATAGATCGCGATGATTCTCTGGTACCACGGTATCCACTCACTGCAATACTATATGGTGACAGGCTACATACTTGCATCACTGGCTACAGGTCATTTTCCTGATTTCTGTAACTTTTGTTTACTTAGCGTTGCTGAATGCAATTACAGTAGCTAAATACTATTATTAAACATTGGTTTAAATATACTCAGTGTAAATATTTATTGCCGACATCAGCCGTAGAGGAGATAGGTTGGCGTTCAGGCGATCGCACTTTGAGTATTGTTAGCCTAATCAAGTTGTTGCATTGATCAATTTTGTCTTATGCACAGTTTTATTTTTTGTTGTAGATGTCGTCACAGAGATGGCGATCGCTCTCGTCAACATTGCGGTCGTGCTTGAGATAATCACTAACCCAATGACAACCCCTTTGTACTAAATCATCAAGATTCAAATTCCACAGAATAATTGTGTCGTCGTCGCCAGCAGAGGCCAATGTTTGACCATCAGGACTGAAACTGACAGTTAATACAGCACTCTGATGCCCAGTGAGGATTTGAATCAGTTTACCCTCACGGCTCCAGAGTTTGACTGTTTTGTCATAACTAGCAGCAGCAAGCAATTCTCCATTGGGGCTGAAGGTAACAGCGTTAACACTATCGCTATAGCCTTTTAACATGGTTTTCAACAACTTCCCATCTTGCCGCCATAACTTCACAGTGTTATCCCAGCTAGCAGAAGCTAGTAACTGTTCAGTGGGGCTAAAGCTGACACCTAAAACCCAGCTCTCTTGAGGCGAAAAAGTTTTCAACAAAGTCCCATCCCTGCGCCAGAGTTTGATGGTTTTGTCGTCACTCGCAGTTGCTAGAAGCTGACCATCTGGGCTGAAATTGACACTATTCACCCAACCATTATGTCCTACTAAAGTTGTCAGCAAGCGACCATCACGATGCCAAAGTTTCACTGTCTTATCTTTACTCGCTGAGGCTAACAACTGTCCGTCTGGACTAAAATTGACGCTCATCACACTATCAGTATGCCCCTGTAGCGTCCTGATTAAAGTTCCATCGCGCCGCCAAAGTTTGACAGTTTTGTCATAACTGGCTGAAGCTAATATTTCACCTAAGGGATCAAAACTCACACTGGGAACTTTATCTGTGTGGCCGAGCAGAGTTTTGTAGAGTTTAGTTTCTACCGCTCCATTTCTAGCTTCACGTCGCCACAGTTTCACAGTATGATCACGACTCCCGGAAGCCAACATTTGACCATCTGGACTCCAGGCTACGCTTAAAACTCTTCTCGTATGACCTGTGAGAACAGGTATTGCTGGAGCATCTAAACGCCACAACTTGACGCTTTTATCATAACTAGCTGATGCTAGCAGTTTGTTATCTGGGCTGAAAGCCACACTAGCAACAGAATCACTATGTCTAAAGGTGTTGAGTAAGCTACCCGTGGCGCTCCAGAGATTGATTGTGTTATCGTCACTGCCAGAAGCAAATTTTTGACTATCGGGGCTAAAATTCAGGCTCCAAATCTTTTTATGATGTTCCTGCAAAGTTTTGCCAGGGCGAAAATCAAAGCTGTTTTTATTACTATTACGCTCTTTGTGCCAAATTTGTATGATCTGATCTCTACCGCCAGACACCAGTACTTGACCATTGGGGCTGAAAGCTACAGCAGTTACACCCTTGCGATGTCCCTGCAAAGTGGTAACTAAACTCCCATCTGGTCGCCAAATTTTGACAGTTTTGTCTTCACTTGCTGAAGCAATAAATTTTCCATCTGGACTGAAGGTTAACCAGTTAACCCATCCTTGATGTCCCCTGAGAATTTTTAATAAAGTACCATCCTTGCGCCAGAGTTTAATTGTTGCGTCCTTACTACCAGTAGCTAACATCTCACCATCTGGGCTGAAACTGACGCTATAAATCCAATCTCCATGCCCTTGCAAGTTTGTGTATGGTTCTGGGTCAAATAAGCCTGTAAGTACATTTTTATGCCAAATTTTTACGGTTTTATCCAGACTGGCGGAAGCTAAGGTTTGACCATCTGGACTAAAACTTAAGCTAGTAACAGCGTTGCTATGACCCCTGAGAGTTTGGAGTAAAGTTCCGTCAGTTCGCCAGACTTTTACAGTCTGATCTGTACTACCTGAAGCCAATAATTGACCGTCTGGGCTGAAAGTGACACCCCAGACGATATCTTCGTGCCCCTCTAAACGATTTTTTTCTTTGATGCCATAAACAGCCTGTTGTAGGGCTGTGACAACTCGCATCTTTGTATCTGCTTGAATATCTTCTGACTGTTTGAGGCTTTTCCAAGCCCGCAAACTTTCTAGTAAGGCATCAAACTCTTTGTTAGAGGCAAATAAAACTGTACTAGAAGCAGCGATATTACTTATTTTAAAATTGGTTTCGCTTTTTTCTGCTAGTAAAGTTTGGCGAATGGCGACTCTTTTTTGTAAATCTGCCTGCCACCATAACATTGCTATTGTTACCGCCATAGTTGCTAATAATAGCATTACAACTATGTCGATTTTTCGCCGTCTTAGAACTTGATTAAGTCTAGCTTCAGCAAGCTTACGTTGTTCTTTCTCTTTTTCTAATTCTGCTAGTATTTCTGCTCCTCTTTGTTTTCGGATAAATTGCACTAGATAATCATGTACTAGTTGATAACGGTCATTAGGAGATTCTGGTATACGAAAAACTAAACCTGACCCAACTAACATCTCTATCAAAAAATCTAACTTATGAGCTTCTACAGCTAAATCTTTTGCTAACTCAGCAAGAGTTTTGAGAGGTCTGGTATTATTTTCATCCGTTAATAAATACAAAATTAGTTGGGCTGCACGTTCATTTTCAGAACCACAGTCTTTAACAATTTCTTCTAAAAAACGCTCAACTAATTTTTCTTTTGGCCCAAATTGCTGATATTGTTTTAATTTTATGATTTTTTCAGTTTGTAGTCTTGTTCCTACTACTTGCAATTCAATTGGGCGTACTTCCCCTAAATCTCTAGATAAATCTCTTAACAAACTATCAATTAATGATTCTTCTAAAAAAAGTTGAGTTTTAATTATTAAATTATTAATAATTAATTTAGTGTCATTGATTGAAAAGTTTCCTAAATAGTAAAGAATATTTTTATCTAAAATATTGTTGCTGATAACATCGAAATCTGCAAGGCGATTATTACATTCTAACAAGTAATGTAAATAATCTTCACGTAATGACAAGATTATTTTTACAAAAGGTATATCTAAGCATTCATTTAAAAAATTATAAAAAGATTGTCTTTGTTTTGGATCTCTATAAACAAAGAAAAATTCTTCAAATTGATCAAATATAAGAACTGTGAGTAGGTTATCAGCATCATTGTGGTGCAATTGTTTGAAGATAGCTTTTGCACCTTCTATTGCGTAACAATGATTGGAAGGAATTAAATCAGAGAGCGCTTCTTGTAAACGATTACCAAGCTCTCGAGTCCAATCAGTATAAACTTGTTGTAAAACAGGTAAAACATCTCGAGTACCAATCGATTTTTGTTTTAAGGTTGGTATTAAACCAGCCTGTAAAATTGAACTTTTGCCTACACCGGATTGTCCATAAATTACTGTTAGTTTATGGTCAGACCGACCCATGCGTTCTATCAGGCGATCAATATCTTGTTGCCTTCCAGAAGCAGCAATTTCTGTAGCTATAGTTGTTTGTTGTTCAACGGATGGTAAAGCAGGGTTATTCACCGTTTGTTGTGCTTGCAATCTACCTGCACCAATAAAAGCACGGAAACCATACTGCTGTTCAATTGAACGCTGCTGTTGTTTAATATGAAATGCCGTAAAATATTCACCTTTTTTAAAATAGGTGTCGCGTAACTCAGCTAATATGTGAATGTAAAGCTGTGGATCGTATTGAGCTTTAGTTTCGGCTCTAGCATTTTCTAAAGTTTGTATTGCTGCTTCTGGTTGATTGAGTGCAGATTGCGATCGCGCTAGCGCAAATAAATACCAACCCCGATGATAGGACTTCTCCCAATCTAAATCTGCTTTGATTGCTGGAGATTGAGCTTCAGACTCATCTATTTGCACAGTATCGACAAGATAAAGCGCTTGTTCAGCCGCTTGTTTTGCTTCTAGCCAAGCTGTTTTTGCAATTGCGACTTCAGCCAAAAATCCATAAGCTCTCGCTAGTTTAAATTGATTGGGGTAGGTTTGATGTAATGCTAATGCTTTGTTAGCAACAGTTTCTAATTCTTCCCATTGCTGGAGTTGTTGTAGTGTTAACCCCAAAGCGTTGATAAATTTAGCTACTAAGTCTTGGCGATTAGCTTGCTCAAATACCTGAATACATTGTTGTAAGTAAGCTTCGGCCTGACGATAAGCATTATTCTGTTCAGCATGATGTAATACTGCGTATGTACCCCACCACACACCAAGGGAGTAATGTACACAACCCTGACGTTCTAGGGTTGACAGAGATAAGGATTGCTCGGTAAAAAGTTTTAAACTGCGCTCGTAATGTTGTCGCGACTGTTCCATTGAACCAGAAAAAGCTCGACCTAGCACAAATTCTAAACTTGCTTCTAACTCTGGCTTTAATGCAACTTTGCGATTTTGCAGTTCAATTCTGGCTGACTCTAATTCAATGCGACGTGGTGAACCAACTTGCAAATTTAGCGCGGTACTGTCGAGATATCTTCCTGCGCCAGCTTCTAATACTTTGGTAAAAACATCATCAGCAGTTTGTTGGATGAAATTAATTAAATCATCTGTCGCGATCGCAAATTCAACTGTTGTCGCCCAACTATGTAAATCTGGTGCTAATCGCATCAGTTTTTGCAATACTTCATCCGTTACCCAAACCACTAAGGGGAAATGAAAATTTTTGCGAAATTCTTCTCTTACTTGGTTAGCAGCTGTCAACACTTGCTCAAGGTGAGTGACAGACTCTAAACCAGATACTATCAATGCTTGTGGTTGTTCTTCACCCAGTGAGTTTTGGATAGTCTGAAAAAATGTTTTGACAGACTTATCCAAAACTATTTCCCGAATTTGTTGTGAACAAGATGCTTGTAAGCGTTGGCTGAAAGCTTTTTGCAAACTCCCTGCATTACAAAGCGCCAAAATTAAAGAAAATTCTCCTTGAGAAGTTGCGATCGCCCATGCTAATTCTTGTACAGAATTTTCGTTATCCGTTTCCAGCCTGTGCGCTTCTTGCATACTATGTAAAGCTAAATCTTGGGAAATATTTACTGGTGAATGCTCAGGAAAATCTAAACTTGGTTTAAGCCTGATGCTTCTGCCAAAATCGGATTAACTTCAAACCATGATCCGTGAGTGTCGCGGTACTCATAGACAAATCGACTGTGTACCAACACTCGGTAGCCTTCATCGCCACTCACCCATTTTCGCTGTTGGACTTGGCGCAGCAATTCCCACTCGTTATCTGTGATAGCTAAAGTCATTTGATTACAATAAGCTCTAATCACAGTTTCTAAAGTTTCACCAGACAAAGGTAATTTTCGTTCCTTTTTAATCCAGTCGTTGAGTAGCCTGAGTAATTCACGAACATGACCACCACTGACACAGCATAATCGATTTAATGTGTCTGGTGTATCAAATACCTCTGTAATTAAAGCCAGTCTCTTTTCCGGTTCTACTTCGGGAAAAGCTCTTGCTAACACCATTTGTCGCAATAGTGCCATACCTTCACTACATTCGCTACCATCACGTAATTTTACTGGCACCATTGGTAATACTTTTGGATGCACCGTAAATCGCTGTGTTAGCCGACTCAAGTCATTAGAAAACATCAACTCTAAAGGCATGGTGTACAATACATGGCACTTAAGTTGAGTTAATTGTTCTCCCCGATCTATAAATAGATATTCTGGCTGCGGTCGTCCCCAAGATTTAGCAGTAGTCTCAACGCGATCAAGATTATCAACAATTACCACTAATCCTTTTTTATCCCGTTGTTGGAGTTGCGTTGTGGCAGGTAGCAGCAATTCTTCGTTAATGACATCTAAAATACCTTTGGTGCGGGGGCCAAGATATTCTCTCAATTTGCTGCGAAGTTCAGGACTATTTTTGGCTTTGGCAGAAATCTTGCCAATACCTGCGGCTACCAGTGATACTCCTTCTTTCTCGCTGGCTTTTAGTTCTCCTATACCTAAAATTGTGGCTTCCGCAGAAAACTTCCCATCAGTGCTAGCTGCAACTTTAGCAATACCAGGAATTGTGGCTTCTGCTGAAACCTCAATTTCTGTCATCAACAGTTTAGCGGCTCCTTGCAGAATTCTTTTCAATCCTTGGGGTTCAGGCATATCTAATTTTTCTAAGCTATCGAGACTTTCACTCACTCGGCGGGCGATCGCGAGTAAAATATCTCCAATATCAACATCACCCATTTCTAAGTCTTGACTCGACTCAAAATAAACCACATGAAAGCCAGCTGCTTCTAATTCAGCTTTGAGTCTGAGTAATTCCGTAGACTTACCGCAACCAATGTGACCTGTAAATAATTCACAGGTAGGCTCATTAGGTGAAAAAAAGATGATGTTCTCTTTTAACTCATCAATAATTTTGCCACCACGAACTGAAGAGAAATCAATATAGTATTTCCGATCCTCGGCGTTCTCCACTGCCAAGGTTTTGCTAGGGTTACACGCCTGATAAAACTTTTGTAAATCTAGTGTCATCAAATACCTCGTAACAAGGCTTCTTAGCTAGTTTATACAAAACTATTGTTACGTATTTCCGAAAATATACTGTTAATTTTCATTTTCTATATGTAAAATTGCGATCGCCAATTCCTCAACTCAAGACAGCTTCAAAATTCCAGGGTCTCACAGGCAAGTTAAATTTTTGCAGGGCAATGCATTAACAATGTAAACCAATACATTGGCAATGTAGGGCAATGCATTAACAATGTAAGGCAATACATTAACATTGCATCGGCTTGCGTTGAGATAGCACGGCGATGTTTCGCCAAAATGCCAGATGTTACTAAATCCAATACTACTCGGTTAAGTGTTTTGAACTCAAAATAGCTTTTGGGAAAAAGGTTCAAAGTTAAAGGTGAAAGGTTGTTTCTTTCCCTTTTCCCATTCCCCTTTTCCCCTTAACCGAAAAGTATTGTCTTCCCATCCCCAACTCCAAAATCGTCTAAACTCAAAGTGTCCGCTATCCGCCAACATTTCATGTCTCGCTGGTTCAACACTGCTGGGCCCTGTAACCCCGACAAACACTACATGCTATCCGCTACCAGTCGGCTACCTGACTTGGAGGTGCTAATCGAACAAGAGAGTTATTTTGTCGTTCACGCACCGCGACAAACAGGTAAAACTACCGCAATGCTAGCACTAGCGCAACAACTTACCGCCAGTGGACGTTATACCGCAGTTATGGTATCCGCAGAAGTGGGAAGCGCATTTAATCATGACCCCAGTGCGGCAGAATTAGCGATTTTGGGAAGTTGGCGTGATACAACTTCCATCCGCTTACCGCAGGATTTACAACCTCCAACTTGGGTTTATGAGGAACCAGGACAGAGAATTAAAGCTAGTTTACAAGCTTGGGCGCAGGTTTCACCTAGACCTTTGGTAATATTGATCGATGAAATTGATTCCTTACAAGACCAAACTCTAATTTCGGTGTTGCGACAGTTACGAGATGGTTATCCCAATCGTCCAGAGAACTTTCCCTCGTCTGTTGGTTTAATTGGCTTGCGCGATGTCCGGGATTACAAGGTTGCATCTGGTGGTAGTGAAACAGTTGCGGTGGACGGGTTCCCCGGCATAAGCAAACTGTTGAACCCGAAGGGTGACAGATTAAATACAGCTAGCCCTTTTAATATCAAAGTCAGTTCCATCACCCTGAGAAATTTTTACGCCACAGAGGTAGAAGAACTATACCAGCAACATACCCAAGAAACGGGACAAATTTTCAGCCCGCAAGCAACACAAACAGCCTTTGATTTGACTCAGGGACAACCTTGGTTAGTTAATGCGCTGGCTAAGGAAGTTGTGGAAAAACTGGTTAAGGATAGAAGTATTACTATTACCAAAGAGCATATTTTACAAGCTAAGGAAATATTAATTGCTCGTCAAGATACTCATCTCGATTCTCTAGCAGAAAAACTCAGAGAAAAACGAGTCAAAAACATCATCGAACCAATGTTAGCAGGACTGGCATTAGGGGATACTCCAGCCGATGACCGTCAATATTTAATCGATTTAGGATTATTGCGACGCGATCCTGCGGGGGGGTTGGTTATTTCTAACCCGATTTACCGCGAAGTCATTCCCCGCGTTTTAGTGCAAGGAACTCAAGATAGTTTACCTCACATTAGCCCCAGTTGGTTAGCTCAGTCAGGAGAATTAAATACAGATGCGTTGTTAGAAGCGTTTATCAAATTTTGGCGACAACATGGAGAACCGTTACTTGGTAGCGCTGTTTACCATGAAATCGCGCCTCATTTAGTATTAATGGCTTTCTTGCATCGTGTTGTTAATGGTGGTGGAACCCTGGAGCGAGAATATGCAATTGGTAGTGACAGAATGGATTTATGTTTGCGATATAGAAGTGTGACGTTAGGTATCGAATTAAAAGTATGGCGCGAGAAAAAGCGCGATCCTCAAACTGAAGGGATAGAGCAATTAGAATCTTATTTAGCACGTTTGGGATTGGATTTTGGCTGGCTATTGATATTTGATAGACGGAAAAATGCATTACCAATTGAAGAACGTTTGTCAACGCAGGTTGTTGTGACCCAAAATCAGCGTACTATTACTGTGATTCGTGCATGACTATGCAATTCAATTGCAGGTCGATGCATTAATATAACAGAGCGATGTTATGGCATAACATGGCAACGTATTGATATAACAGAGCGATGTTATGCCATAACGTGCCGACGTATTAATATAACAGACCGATGTTATGGCATAACATGACGATGCATTAACATAACAGGGCGATGTTATGGCATCACAGCAAGATTGCACTAATCTATTAAGCCATATTCAGTACTTTCCGCAATAGCGCTTGGTCTTCTAACTTGACTTTTAAACGCCCATTTTCGATATCGCGAATCCAGCTTTGGCTTTTTCCTGTCAACTTTGCCAATTCTCGCTGGGAGAGGTTGAGATTTTTTCGCGCTGCTAAAATCTGTTCGCCAAGCAAGTCGCCTGTGATTTTGGGTTTTCTCTTGGTTCTATTAACGTTACGCCGTGGTTTTTTGTCGGAGTCTGCAGTTTGTTGCTCCCATTCTGTGGGTAACTCAAAGGATAGAATCCGCGCATTCATCAGCAGATTCCATTTACCACGGGGGCCTGTGTCTGTTAGCCTGGATTCGCCGTTACCATCATTTGTCCAAAATTCTAAAGCTGCTTCTGGATCTTCGGGGACATCAATTAATTTTGCCCACAATGGTTGAATTTCTATTGGGTAGGTAACTGGGTCAAATATAGGTTTAATGCCATAGTGATTAAGCATTTCTAAGTCGCTTTCAAAGGTTCGCAGCAGACGTTTGCGTTCTTCTCTTTGTCTGGATGCTGAGGTGACTTTGGCTTCACCGTAAGCTACACGTAGTAAGGTGGGGACGGTAATGCGTTGTTCTCGTCCCATTTTGGTTTTAAACAGCAACCACAGCATCAGTCTGGCTGCACCTTCATGTTGTTGCCAAATGCTCATAATAGTTGTGAGCAGAGTTTTTGGCAAAATTCCATATTGATAGAAGGCGGTGCGTTCTTTACATCCTTGTTTATTTAAGAAATGCTGTGCCCAAATTCCGGCTTTAACTTTAAAAGTCAACCCCACTAAGTATTTGCATCCTTGCTTATCTTCTTGAAAGTAGTGTTCAATATCTACTAAATGCCATAAGCGTGTGCCGGCGATGGAAAAGCCATTGACTCTACCTTGTTGGGGCCAGTCTATGGAAATTATCAGTGAGCAAGCTTGCTGCACTATGTTTTTCATTAAGGCGAGTTTGGCATTTTTGCTTAAGTCTTTGCGTTTTTCTAGGCCTAAATATTTCTCTAGTTGGCGTTCGTCAATTGAAAACTCTTGCTCCCAAGGTTGTTCTACGGCTGTCGCATGAGCTGCAAAAATCAGATGGATGCAAGCGGCTCTAATATCTAAAGCCTCAATTGCTGCAATATCTGTAGTGCGAGTGCTATTATTCAATGCATCTTGGATATGAAATGCGATCGCACCTCTACCTTGATTAACTTGTCTACTATAGGATAAATACCCAGCTTCATCGATTTCCCAATGTAAGGAAGTACGCTGTGCTAAGACGTTACAAGCTTCCCAAATCACAATTGCTGAAGCAAAGGCGTTATTTTTGCCATTAGAAAATAAATCTGGGCTGGTAGCATCTCTTGGTTCTACTTTACATCTCCCCTTTTTTGCTTGCCACGGAATTGGTGATTTGATGGGACAGGCGGCTACACATTGCGGTTCGGGATAATAACCCTCACAATCGTTACAAAGACAAGGATCGATCCAATATTCGTTGTTTTCGATTTTGATTGCACCCGTCGGACATTGGGGTCGGCAATTGTCACATCCAACGCAACTGTTGTTAGGAATTGTATACGGCATAATGCACTTCCAACTATACTCGTTGAGATGTTTGGCTCAAGTCTCCCCAGGATGTACCCTCTCTTTGAATGAGATTTGCGACTCGCCACCAAATTATTTTGCTAACAAGAAAATTGTTTCTTGTTTGAGAAATTGCATCCATTTGGAAGCTATTTAAGGCTTTTCGCCTGAGCCTCTTGTTCAGCTATTACGCGCTTAAATTGGATATTGATTTGTCAGGGTCGTCATTGGTCATTCGTGCTTTGTAACCACAAATAACTAATGACTAATAAACAATGACAGCCTTAATGCATAAATTTACAATCCAGACGCGCCATAATTTATTTCTTTATTAACTATAAATTTCATAATCATATTGATAAATTTGTTCACAATGAGCTTAGGACTGTTTTTTAGCAACTTTAGTTTTAGAGATTCAGAAGATAGATTTTCTTTGACCTTAAAATCTTAGCCAAACTGTTTTGCTCGAACATGAGACCTTACTTTTAATGGTATGCAACTTATTTATTAATAATTTTAATATTTTACATTACTTTATGGTCTGCAATCATGATTACAGTTCTTTTCGTAAATCAAGCTTGCCAGATAATTTGGTTTAATGTGCAATAATTACATTTGTTTTATTTGCATTTGTATCAACTGCTAATTTCAGATTATGGTAAAAAGATTGAGATAATAACTATTTTAGTTATCTGGGTGATCGCTTTCAATATCAGAGCTATC
The DNA here is from genome assembly GCA_002368155.1 of Nostoc carneum NIES-2107. Taxonomy (GTDB): domain Bacteria; phylum Cyanobacteriota; class Cyanobacteriia; order Cyanobacteriales; family Nostocaceae; genus Aulosira; species Aulosira carnea. The sequence goes on along the minus strand of AP018180.1, from coordinate 2,510,048 downwards.
TGTATCTCTCAGCACTGTTATCTCAAGGTTTTCTGAATTAGCAAAAAAAATCTTGATTTGACAATGACATGAATTGTATAAATACCATGTTTATATACTCACAAAAAAATCTGTTAGTTGATTTTATATTTTATTAATATCTATATTTGGTTTATGGATTTTCAGCCGTACAAGCACATTAGGCTGTGCGAAATCATTTGATTTCGAGGTTTATTTATCAAAGCCTAAAAGTAGGGAAAAGATAATTCGAGAATCATAGTTGGCAAAATATTGCAATTAAAAAAGTCAATTAAAAAACAAGTAATACTTGATATAAGTCATAAAACTTTGATGATGCAAAAAACATTGTTTATTAGCAAAAATAGACTATTAAGATTAAGTTAGGATAACGATTAAAGCACAAACATATTTGTAGGCACAATTGCCGAGGATTTATTCATGGCACAACTAACAGGATTGACCTTTGGAGGTAAAACTTGGACTCCCAAATTCGCCCAATCAATCGATAAGGATAAATGTATCGGCTGTGGCAGATGCATGAAAGCCTGCGGGTATAGTGTGCTTGATTTGAAAGCGCTCAACGAAGAAGGCGAATTTGTTGAAGATGAAGATGATGAAGAAATTGAACGCAAGGTAATGGTTGTTGCTAACCCTGACAACTGTATTGGTTGCGAAGCTTGCTCTCGTATTTGTCCTAAAAATTGCTACACCCACGCTCCATTGAATAATTAATTATGAATTCGTAATTCGTAATACCCTGCGGGAAGCGCAAAGCGCTACGTAATTCGTAATTCAAAAGAGGTGTATTATCAGACCTTTCAAGGTCATTTAGTTATGGATGGGGTATAAATCTCTATCCATAACTTTGCTGTTCAGATCCCCGACTTCTTTAAGAAGTCGGGGATCTAAATCTTTTCAAGTAATACCAAATCAAATAATGTTTGCGACACATCAATATATTCTAGAGGGCAAGGCACTGCCTTGCCCCTACAATCTGTCGCATTCTTTTTTCAAATTCGTATAGCATTTTACTTACTGTTAACTACGGGTGATTGAATACTATGTAGTTATTTATGCTGTGCAACAAGAGATTTTGAATCGAAATTGGCAAAAAGTTCGTAGTAAACAATATTGTAAATAGCAAACTGTTATCTATTAACAAATCCATAATTGCGGCTTAGACAGTTAAATTAATATTAGAGCCAAAAGCGCTAGCTATGAATAGCTTTTGGTACAAATCATAGTCTTTTTTGTCATCAAAACAAAGATATAGTTTTAAAATTTTGGGGTAAAGGATGTGAAGACATTTGGAAAATTCCCCCAATTTTTATAGGGGTAAGTTACAAACATAATGAGAGACAAAATGGGGACTGGTGACTAGGGACTGGGGGGTAGGGACTGGGGACTGGTGAATAGGGACTAGGGACTGGGGAATATGAGAAATTAATTTCTAATCTCTAGTAACCAATACTCAATACCCAATCCCCAGTACCCAATCCCCAATCCCCAGTACCCAATCCCCAATCCCAGCATTTACAGAGCAGGTAGTATGTATGGAACAAATTCCTGTTTCACTATGGACTCTGGTTGCTGGCATTATTGTGACAGCAATCAGCATTTGGATTGGTAATCATCATTCTCTACTGCCGGTAGAAGCATCGCTGCAAGCGCCTTTGGTAGATGGTTTTTTCAATGTCATGTTTACCATTGCGATCGCTCTTTTTTTGGTAGTAGAAGGAACGATTGTGATTTTCTTGGTTAAGTACCGTCGCCGTCGGGGAGATAATACCGATGGTGCGCCGGTTGAAGGTAACGTTCCCCTAGAAATTTTTTGGACTGCTATCCCAACGCTGATTGTAGTTTGTTTGGGCATCTACAGTGTAGATGTGTTTAACCGGATGGGAGGTTTGGAGCCGGCTGGACATCCTCATGGTGCGGCTCATGTGGCTAAGATGAAAGGGAGTGCAATTGCTGCAACTCTGGATAATTCATTAGCATCTACAGCAGCGCCTACCATCGGTATTGGTGCAACATCCACAACCCAAGATAAAGCAGCCGATTTAGTTGTGAATGTGACTGGGATGCAGTTTGCTTGGTTGTTTGATTATCCCAAAGAAGGTGTTTCCACTGGGGAATTACACGTACCCATTGGTGCAGATGTGCAACTTAACTTGTCAGCACAGGATGTAATTCACTCGTTTTGGGTGCCACAATTTCGGGTGAAACAAGATGCAATTCCGGGAATACCAACACAATTGCGTTTCGTCGCCACTAAAACAGGTACATATCCCATCGTTTGTACAGAACTGTGTGGCGGTTATCACGGCTCAATGCGATCGCAAGTCATTGTCCACACACCGGAAGAGTATGACAGCTGGCTAACAGAAAACCAAATTGCTCAAAAGCAAGACTTGCATCAAGCAATTGCGGTTAACCCAGCCGATTTATCCCCATCAGAGTTTCTCGCACCCCATATCCAAGATTTGGGAGTGAATGCAGCAACTCTAGAGTCAATGGTTAATGGTCATTAGTCAAGGGTTGGAGAGACGCGATTAATCGCGTCTGTACTCAAGAGTCAAAATTAATCACCTTGGACATTGGACTTTTGACCCTGGACTTTGCATAGCGTAAAAATATGACAAAAGTAACATCTCCTCGGAATACGCCACCAGATAAGAATCAGTCGCAAACTCTGGCGGTTGCTCATACTTCTCACCCCAAAGCGTGGAAATGGCAGGACTACTTCACGTTTAATGTTGATCACAAGGTGATTGGGATTCAATACCTAGTGACAGCGTTTGTGTTCTATCTCATCGGTGGCTTGATGGCGATGGCTATCCGTGTGGAGTTAGCAACACCGGAAGCAGATTTGCTCGATCCCAATCTGTACAACGCTTTCATGACCAATCATGGCACGATCATGATTTTCTTGTGGATCGTTCCTAGCGCCATTGGGGGATTTGGTAACTTCCTAGTACCGTTGATGATTGGTGCTAGAGATATGGCTTTCCCCAAACTGAATGCGATCGCCTTTTGGTTAAACCCACCAGCAGGTTTATTACTGCTAGCTAGTTTTATCTTTGGCGGTTCGCAATCTGGTTGGACAGCTTACCCACCTTTAAGTTTAGTCACAGCACCCATCGCTCAAAGTCTGTGGATTTTAGCGATCGTGTTGGTGGGAACTTCCTCAATTTTGGGTTCGCTGAACTTTGTCATCACCATTTTGATGATGAAGGTTCCCAGCATGAAATGGGATCAACTACCTTTATTCTGCTGGGCAATTTTAGCTACTTCCGTACTAGCACTTGTATCTACACCTGTGTTAGCTGCTGGTTTAGTGCTGTTATTGTTTGACCTCAACTTTGGTACTTCCTTCTTTAAACCAGATGCAGGCGGTAACGTTGTTCTTTATCAACATCTGTTCTGGTTCTATTCTCACCCGGCAGTATATTTAATGATTCTGCCCATCTTCGGCATCATGTCCGAAGTCATTCCCGTTCACGCCCGCAAACCAATTTTCGGATATAAAGCGATCGCTTATTCCAGCTTGGCGATCTGCGTTGTTGGTTTGTTCGTCTGGGTACACCATATGTTTACCAGTGGTACACCCGGCTGGATGCGGATGTTTTTCACCATCTCTACCCTACTTGTTGCCGTTCCTACAGGCGTAAAGATTTTCGGTTGGGTAGCTACCTTATGGCGCGGTAAGATTCGCTTTACCAGTGCCATGCTATTTGCGATCGGCTTATTGTCTATGTTTGTCATGGGCGGTTTAAGCGGCGTGACAATGGGAACAGCCCCCTTTGATGTTCACGTTCATGACACATATTATGTAGTGGGACACTTCCACTATGTCCTATTTGGCGGTTCTGTATTTGGGATTTACGCCGGGATTTATCACTGGTTCCCCAAAATGACTGGACGGAAACTCAATGAAGTTTGGGGACGCATTCACTTTGGACTGACCTTCATCGGTACTAACCTCACATTCTTACCGATGCACGAGTTAGGTTTGCAAGGAATGCCCCGCCGAGTGGCAATGTACGATCCCCAGTTTATTGATCTTAATCAGATTTGTACCTTTGGTTCAATCATCTTGGGAATTTCCGTGATTCCCTTCACCATCAACATCATCCAAAGCTGGATGAAAGGGCCTTTGGCAGGTGATAACCCTTGGGAAGCTTTGACCTTAGAATGGACAACCAGCTCACCACCAGCCATCGAAAACTGGGAAGTATTACCCGTTGTCACCCACGGCCCTTACGACTACGGTCATAGTGATAGTGTGCCAGTCGCGACCTCAGAAGTTAGTGCTTAGGGATTAGGGATTAAGGACTAGGGACTAGGGATTAGGGACTAGGAGGAGAAATTTTGATGTTTATAGCATCTTTCTGTAAATAGACCATGCACGCTGTAGGAGCATAGTATTGCTCATTGGTCAACTTAACACCAAACCCGCTTTGTGCAAAGGTTTTGCCCTCACCCCCAGCCCCTCTCCCACCAGGAGAGGGGAGCAAGAGATTCAATTCCCCTTCTCCCTGAGGGAGAAGGGGTTAGGGGATGAGGGCGCGAGGTATTTGTACAACGCCCGCCCTATATAGCTTTTAGCTTAAGTTGACACCAATGAGTATTGCTGTGCCCTGAATGTGGTTTAAATACGTGAAAACTACCTCAACAAAACGCTTACGCCTGATTCATTTTAGATTTTGAATTTCGCGTAGCGTTACTAGCTCCTTCTCAATACTACAAGGGATAGCGTTTTGAACTCAAAATGGGTTTTGGGGAAAAGGTTAAGGGTTAAAGGTTAAAGGTTTTTTCTTTCCCTTTTCCCATTCCCCTTTTTCCCTTTAACCGACAAGTATTGAGTTCCTTATTTGTATGCAGTTCATGACCAATACATAAATAATATGACCATCGCAACCACAAGCGAACATCACCAAGAACATCATCCAGATTTACGAGTCTGGGGACTGTTGACTTTTCTAGTTTCGGAATCCCTAATGTTTGGGGGATTTTTTGCTACTTACTTGTACTTGAGAGGTGGCGCAGCAGTTTGGCCTCCAGAAGGTACAGAAGTAGAGTTATTTGTACCTGCTATGAACACCATCATTCTGGTGTCTAGCAGTTTCGTGATTCACCTGGGTGATGTAGCGATTAAAAAGAATAGCGTCAATGGTATGCGGTTTTGGTATATTCTCACCGCAATTATGGGCGCAATCTTCTTAGCTGGACAGGTTTACGAGTACGCCACATTAGGATACGGACTAACTACCAACATCTTCGCCAACTGCTTTTATTTAATGACAGGGTTCCACGGTTTACACGTGTTTGTGGGACTGTTATTAATCTTAGGTGTGTTGTGGCGATCGCGCCGCCAAGGCCATTATTCTGCTACCAAACATACTGGCATTGAAATGGCAGAAATTTACTGGCACTTCGTAGACATTATCTGGATTATTCTCTTCACCCTAGTGTACATTCTCACTTTATTCTAAGGGAATGGGGATTAGGGACTGGGGACTGGGGATTAGGAAAATAGATGTAGGTTGGGTTAAGCGCAGCGCAACCCAACATGGATCTTGAAAGCTTAACCTATATTTTGGTGTTGGGTTTCCTTACGTCAACCCAACCTACTAATCTAGGTATAAGGGACAAATAACTAATATAAATTCCCAATGCCCAATGCCCCATTCCCTATGCCCAATTTGGAGAAAATTATGCAAGTTGATACTAATAAATTCTCATGGTTCCAAGTTCCAGAAGATGTGAAAGAGCTACTAATATTAGCTGCACAGACTTGGGAAAACACAGCGGAATCTGAGAAATATATGCAACAAGCTGTGGCTAAAACTGGGGAACATACAGATGTTTTAGTAGCAGCATATAGATACTTTTATTACAAAAATAATTATTCTTTAGCATTGCAAACAACAAACCAATTATTAGATAAAATTAAATTAGCAGAAAAATTTCCTGATGACTGGGAACAACTCCAACCGATTTTAGTAAGTCGGAAAGAAGACCCAAACATCAGGCTGTATTTGAATGCTTATGCTGCCTCCGGATTAGTATTAGCCAAGCTCGGAGATTTCGAGCAAGCTAAAATTATCAGTACCAGAGTTAAGGAGATAGACAACAAAAACGATTTTGGCTCAGGAATTCTCCTAGATATTCTTACCCGTCCACCAGAAGAAGACGATTAAAGTTTGTAGTTCGTAATTCGTAATTAAGATTTAACTTGGACATTCTTTCGTGAAGGCTGTCCAGAGTTAAGAGTCAAAAATGTATTTTGACCTGATTGTGGATATTTTCTAAAAAATCCACATCAAATTTTGTAAGCTCTGTAAGTTGTCATAAAAATTACGAATTACGAATTAGTAATTATTTGGTTCCTCCAATGAATAATTATTTATCTAATAACTTCACTTCCTTATCTGCCATTCGGACACCTAGCTTGATTCCGCCGCCTCTAATTACTAATCCATCGTTACCGAGTATTAGTCCTATTAATCTTCCGGCTCCCGTAATCCCGCAAAATTCATTTCGATTAACGGTTTAAATACGGACTAAAATTTATGCAAGGTAGGGATTTTCTTGTAACTGGTGATGGCAAGTTACAACTGTGTAAATCTGCGAGAGCATGGGATTTATTACGTGAGAATTATCGTCTTTATCGGTTTTTAACTGAGGTAGAAGATGTTCTCAATGATGTGGAAGATGAATCAAGTCGGCTACCAGAATTAAGAATGCTGGTTAGAAGGTTGATTGTTAATTCTTATTGGGTACGTAGCCAACATTTAGAACCGGATGCTAAAACGGGAACCTCTGTTTTACTTATGTATGATGAATTGGGTTTTCCCTTAACAGTGCAAACCGTCACATTTGCACCAGGCACATTATCCACAATTCATAATCATGGAACCTGGGGAATTGTTGCTATCTTAAAAGGTGAAGAAAAGAATACAATCTGGCGGCGAAATCTTAATCCCGATGCTGAAAACAAAATAGCAGCAACGGCAGAAGTTAATCTATTACCAGGAGATATTATTAGTTTTACTCCTGATGCAATTCATTGTGTGGAAGCAGTAGGTGAGGAACCAACTGTGACTTTTAACCTCTATGGCGAAACCGATCCCAAAGCAAGATTTGAGTTTGATCCAGTGACTCATATCGCTAAAAAGTTTTAGAATTGCCGCAGCAATCTAATACTAAAAAGTCTCTCAAAGTCCCCCATAGAATTTGATCCCCCCTAGCCCCCCTTAATAAGGGGGGAACCGGAGAAAATCTCTCAAAGTCCGCCTTAATAAGGGTGGGAAAACTTACTTTTCAAAGTCCCCCTTTTTAAGGGGGATTTAGGGGGATCTAGATATGTGCAACTTCACATTCAAGTTGGTATAACTCACAAACTCTGCGTAAATCTGAGTTTAAAATGACTAATCTCATCACAGATATAACCGGGAGATGATTCAATGGCTAAAGTAATTTTTTATGAAAAACCAGGTTGTAAAGGTGGTACTCGGCAAAAGGTTTTGCTGACAGCTGCAGGCCATGAAGTTGTACCCCAAAGCTTACTAACAGAACCTTGGACAGCCGAAAGGTTGCGTTCTTTCTTTGGCGATCGCCCCGTAGCCGAATGGTTTAATCGCAGTTCGCCACGGGTAAAATCTGGAGAGGTGGTTCCCGAAAAGCTGGATGCAAACACCGCTTTATCGTTAATGCTGCAAGATCCGCTATTAATTCGCCGTCCGTTACTAGAAGTAGGCGATCGCCGCGAAGTAGGATTTGAAGTAGATAAAATTGACGCTTGGATTGGTTTACAGCCAGTTGATGAATCCTTCCGCGAAATGGCTGCAAACCTTATGGGCAAAGATTTACAAGGCTGCGCGGGTGGAAATCATGACCACCATGCTGAAGGTAGTTGTAAAGGACACGAGCAAAAGAAAACTAGCTGTAGCCATTAAATCAGTTAAAACTGAATTTGATAACTTTTAAATGTACCGTCCCTAGCCAACTTGGAGAGGGGCGGTTTTGTGTGGCGTGTTTTTGGATGTTGGGTTTATACTCTGTTTTTTCAAAAAATTTGATCGCTCCGCTTCGCTACGCTTAAGAAGGGAAAAAGAAACAAGAGTAAAGGGGAAAAGGGCTAAAGTATAAAGGGCTACAGAAGAATCCTCCCGAACGCGCAGACAACACGAAAACCATTATTGACGTTGAGGATGACGCGCCCCGCCCAAGAGTTGTAGTAGCGAGACGCGGAACGGCAGACGCTAGGAAAGTCGAAGCAGGAACCGCCCCGCAGCACGGCAGAAGTATCATTCTCGTTCAACCAAGCTGTACCATCTGTTGGCGCTCCTTTATAGCTGCTATGCCAATCATCTTGACACCATTCCCAAACGTTCCCGTGCATATCGTATAGTCCAAAGCCGTTGGGTGGAAAAATTCCTACTTCTGTTGTTTGTTCACGATATTTGCCCTTTGGCTCAGAAGCATAAGTAGAATTCCCATCGTAATTGGCTAACTCAGTTGTAATCGTCTCGCCAAAGTGAAATGGTGTTGTTGTTCCTGCTCGACAAGCATATTCCCATTCTGCTTCACTTGGTAGGCGATATTCCTTCTTTGTATATTTGGAAAGACGGGAGCAAAACTCCACTGCATCGTACCAAGACACTCTCTCTACTGGTCGGTTGTCTCCTTCAAAATAAGATGGGTCTGCTTTGAGGTCACGCTTAACTTTGGGTAATGCTGCGACTCTTCTCCATTGCGCTTGGGTAACTGGATATTTATCCATAAAGAATGACTTAACTGTTACTTGATGCTGAGGTTTTTCATTATTTTCTCCTTCCCCTTTTTGTGAACCCATCATAAATTTGCCACTAGGAATTGCAACCATTTCTAAGGTGACATTATTACCTAAGTCTTCCTTAAATAACTTAGCTTGCTGGTTAGGATTTCGTTTAATTACCTCTCCATTTTTATTGACTGTTACCGTTTCAAACTCAACCTGCCACAAAGCTAATCCAAATACCTTCTCTTTTGAAAGTATATATTTAGGCTTTGCTACAGAGACTGGTGTGAGTGCTTTAAAAATCTCACGACCTACTACTGCTGTCACTAAACCTACACTTCCCAAACCAGCCCACTGCAAAAACCTTCTGCGAGTAATTAGCGTTGGGGTGGTAATAGTTGTAAATATTTGTCGCCATTTTTCTAATTGCTGTTGTTGTTTCCGTCTCTGTGCTGCTCTTTTTAGTTGCTTTTCCGCTTCCTGCTGCTGACGTAGTCTCTCGGCTTCCTGCTGCTGCCTAATTCTCTCTTGTTCTTGTCGTTGATGGTATTCTGCTTCCTTGGGGGCAAGAATTGGCTGTTCAATCTGTAATACTTCTTCTGGTTTGATTTTCAAGGATTGCTGCAATTGCTTTAATTGACGACGAGTTAATTCATTGAGCGGATATTCTCGCTGAATTGCTTCCGAGAAAGCTTGTCGATAACGAACTAAATTATGCCGATGTACTTGTTGCTTTTGGGCTAACAGTTCATTACTTACTGACCTACCTCCGCTTGAGGAAGTCACAGGCTCGGAATTTGAGCTTTTTGGTTCAAAACTTCCTCGCTGACGAATAGCAATCCTTTCAATCGCTTCAATTGCATCCCAATCACCACGAGATACAGCTAAAACTCTCACCCATAATTGTTTTGCTAATGAAAAATCACCTCTATTTTCAGCTTGCGAGGCTTGATACTTTAATGGCTCAACATCTCTAAGGGTAGCAGTTTGCTCTAATAAAATAAAATACATTTTATAAGGTGGTTCTGCCTGCCAGTAAGGATTTTGTGTAGCCTTACCATAGCGACTATTCACAGCAGGAACTTGATAAGTTAAATATTGTGCTAAACGCTCTACTGTGGCACAATTAGCCTCACCTTGTAGTCGCAATGCTTCTAATAATGAATATGTAAAAGTACCATGTTGTAATTCATCTATTTCCCACGATTTTTGGTTAGCTGTGCAAGAATAAAATGTAATCACTCCCTGATGTCTTTGCTCACCAATTCCCAAACCAGAACGGCTACTTTCATCTCGGCAAGCATCTAAAAATAAAACTACATTATCAGCACCACTACGCCGCAATCTTTGGGTAACATAATCAACAGAAATTGCTGTATTTTCTACATCACCTGGGTCACTATCTGAGAACATTAAATAATCTTTGTCTTTATAGCGATTGCCATGACCCGCAAAGAAAAACCATAAGTTATCTTCTGGCTTTAATAACGCATTCTCAAACTGTGCGCGTAAAAATCGCCGCAAATGACCAAAGGTAGGTTGAGTAGGAATTGGCGGATTGGTGGGAATTGGGGGAGAATCATCAGTAAATAAGAAAACCTGCTCAAATCTCGCTTCTTGTTGAAACCAAGTCGCCATAACAGATGCATCTCGCTTGGCAAAATTGAGATGCTGCAAATTTTCATAATGATTAATCCCTACAACAATCGCCCAATTCCTACCCATATACCAGCACCGATTATTTCCGCTTAAATTTAAATGTCATTGCACCTTTTCCGCCGGCTTTACCACCACCAAGTCCAAACAGGCTGACTTGTCCTTCGCCATTAATTTCTACAGAAAGTTCAACTTCATCTAACTGCATTTTGGAATTGGGTTCTTCCGCCTCATCAAGCATTTCTCGCATTGCTTGCAGAAATCCCTTCATTTCTTGCTGGAGTTTAGTTACCTCAACTTTGCGTCTAGTAATTACTAGTTCGCCTTGTTTTTTGGTGACAACTATTTCTTCCTTTGTTTGAACTGAGCCGAGTAGTCCTCCCATATCTCTAGTACCGCTTCTAGCTCCACCGCTTCTGGTTACACTATCTGTAACTGTTTCAGTGGTTGTATTTGAGGTTTCTGCAACTTCTTCGGTAATAATCCAAATGGCTTTAGGTGTAGGATTTTCTGCTGACATAACTTTAATGATTTAAATTATTCTTGATTTAATTAGCTTTTACCAAGCTTTCAGGAATCTTGCATTACTATTATTCAGTAGTAACACGCAAACTGGCAAACAGACGAGCATAGCAAGGCAGAATGGCTAAAAATTGGGCAGTAGCAATTGGCATTAATCAATACAACAACCTTCAGCACCTAAATTACGCCAAACTAGATGCCGAAGCTATGCACGATTGGTTTAAACAAGAAGCCAGATTTGATCAAGTTTTCTTATTTACTGACGATTCTCCCCCAATTCCCACCAATCCACCGATACCCACACAGCCGACTTACGGTAACTTGCGGCGCTTCTTACGGGCAAACTTTGAAAAGCCACTACTCGAATCTGGGGATAATCTCTGGTTTTTCTTTGCTGGTCATGGTTGTCGGGAAGCTGACCGAGATTATTTAATGCTGATAGATAGCGACCCAGGTGACGTAGAACATACAGCCATCCCCGTTGATTATGTCACCCAAAGATTGCGCCGTAGTGGGGCTGATAATGTAGTGTTATTTTTAGACGCTTGCCGTGATGAAGGAAGCAGGCGAGGAGTGGGTATTGGTGCAGAACATCAAGGAGTAGTTACTTTTTACTCTTGCAGTCCCAGTCAAAAATCTTATGAAATTGAGCAGTTGCAACATGGCTCATTCACCCAAGCTTTGTTAGAAGGATTGAGGATAGCAGGTGCAGGAAATTGCGCCACAGTAGAAAGATTGGACAGATATTTACAAGCAAGAGTACCCACAATTAATCAAACACACCGGAAAATTCTGCAAAATCCATACGCAATAGCCGAACCTGCGACAAAACTACACCTAATTTTGTTACCCGACTACGCGACGCTGAATGATATTAACCAATTGAAACTAGATGCTTATCAAGCTGAAGTTATAGGAGATTGGGAATTAGCTAGACAATTATGGCTGCGGGTGAATGTGGCTGCTAGGGGGTCAGATATGCAGGTAATGGAAGCATTTATCAGAATTGCCAATAAACAGGCAGTTTCTTCAGCACCAGCAACCCCTGAGCCTGTTACTTCCTCAACGGGAGAAAGGTCAACTGAGGCAACTCCTGAGCCTGTTACTTTCTTAAGGGGAGAGAAGTCAGTCACTCCTAAACTACAAGTATTTAAATTCGATGTGGTGACGGTAAATGCTAAAGGTGAGGAAGTTAAACGAGAAAAACGTCAATCGCAATATTTTACTGAAGACTTAGGCAATGGTGTCATTTTGGAAATGGTTGCCATTCCTAGTGGGAAATTTATCATGGGTTCACCATCAGGGGAAGGAAAAGATAATGAAAAACCTCAGCATCAAGTAACAGTTGAATCATTCTTTATGGGTAAATATCTAGTTACCCAAGTGCAATGGAGAAGAGTAGCAGCACTACCCAAAGTTAACCGTGATTTGAATTCAGCAACATCTAATTTTAAAGGAGATAGGCTACCAGTAGAAAACGTGTCTTGGTACGATGCAGTTGAGTTTTGCGATCGCCTTTCAAAAAATACAAACAAGCAATATCGCCTACCTAGTGAAGCAGAGTGGGAATACGCCTGTCGAGCAGGAACAACAACACCATTTCACTTTGGGGAGACGATGATCAGTGAGTTAGCCAATTACAATGGTGATTACACTTACGCTTCTGAGCCAAAGGGCAAATATCGTAGAGGAACAACAGAAGTAGGAAGTTTTTCACCCAATGGCTTTGGATTATATGATATGCACGGCAATGTTTGCGAGTGGTGTCAAGATGATTGTCAAGATGATTGGCTTAGCAGCTATCAAGGAGCGCCAGCAGATGGTAGTGCGTGGTTTGATGATCATAATCAACTTTATCAAAAACAAGGAAGAGCCTTGCTGCGGGGTGGTTGCTGGTACGACTATCCTGATTACTGCCGTTCCGCGTCTCGCAACGACGGTCTCCGCGGCAACCGCTCCTACAGTAATGGTTTTCGTGTTGTCTGCGTGTTTGAGAGGATTCTTCGTTAGCCCTTTATGCTTTAGTCCTTTTTTCCTTTACGCTTGTTCTTTTTTGCTTTTAGAGTGTAGAGAAGCGGAGCGATCAAATTTTTTTTAGATTTAACCAAGCAGTATTGTCGCCAGTTGTGAAGAATTAGCGCTGAGAGTGTCAATTGCTTGTGTTTATTTGAATATTTCCCATATTTTCAGTGCGTTTAAACGCACTTTCACTATGAGCAATCAATTCATTGCAGGGCGGGAGAACAACGCAAAAGGAAGTTCCGTCTAGCCTTCCACACCCGCCTGTTAATGAATGCTGCTGTTGGCGAATCATGTGGGGGGTTTGACCCATCAATTGAATATTTTCCATATTTTCAGTGCGTTTGAACGCACTTTGTATATTAGCCCGCAATTCATTGCAGGGCGGGAGAACAACACAAAAGGAATTTCCGTCTAGCCTTCCACACCCGCCTCTTAATGAATTAAGAGGCTAATAGATCAAGTCTACTCAAGTAGACTCAAAATTTTGACCATATTTAGTCATCTGAAGATGACTTTGACTATGAGCAAGGAACTTCAGTTCCTTGCGGGAGATGGATCAAAACCTACAACCTCAGAAAACGCCTCAGAATGAATTTCTGCGTAGAAACAGAAGTCAACAGTTCAGCCATTTATAGCTGAATTTGACACTAACGACGCAACCACACCATAATTTTTTGGTCATTATGGGAATACTAAACAACAAAATATTGAAAATCACAAATAGAGTGAATTTATGGCTTTATGGCGACTTTATTATCATTTGGTGTGGGCAACAAAAGAACGTCAGCCACTAATTACCAGCGAACGCGAGGTTAGACTTTACAATTATATTATTAGCAAATCCGATGAACTTAATACGATTATTCATGCTATTAACGGCGTAGAAAATCATATTCATTTAGTAGCTTCTATTCCTCCCAAAATTTCCATTTCCGATTTTGTTCAAAGAATTAAAGGCAGCAGCACTCATTATATTAATCATTTATATCCTGCAAAAGATATGTTTGCTTGGCAAAGAGGATATGGAGTTTTTTCACTGGGTAGAAAACAACTGGAACAAGCTGTTATTTATGTGAAAAATCAGAAAGAGCATCATTTAAATGGAACGATAGTTGCATCTTTAGAGCAAGATAATCAAGATGATGATGCTCCCCAAAAATTTTATCTTTAGTCAGCTTTAGCTTACTTCTGCTATGAGCCTCAGAATTCATAATGCTGTTGGTCAATTAACTGAGTATAACCCCCACCACAAGACCCTTCGCTTTGCGTTGTTCTCCCGCCCTGCAATGAATTGCGGGCTAATAGATAAAGTGCGTTTAAACGCACTGAAAATATGGGAAATATTCAATTGATGGGTCAAACCCCCTAACTGATTCGCCAACAGCACATTCATTCTGAGGCGGACACTAGCACTTGCGACTCACAAACTAACTCTTGCGACTAGCAAACTAACTCTTGCGACTAGCAAACTAACTCTTGCGACTAGCAAACTAACATTTGCGACTAGCAAACTAACATTTGCAACTCGCAAACTAACTATTGCAACTCGCAAACTAACATTTGCAACTCACAAACTAACTATTGCAACTTGCAAACTAACATTTCAACTCGCAAACTAACTTCACGACTGATAAGCCTGCTAATCTAGACAAATTTTATTAAAAATAAGCGTAAATCTAACCATTGCTAATTGGGGCAGGTTAAAGCATATTTTAGCTTCTATAAATACCGTCTAATTCTCAAATCCCAAAATTGCGTAGACGCGCGTGTAGCGGCTTAATCCTAGTCCCCCTTTTTAAGGGGGATTTAGGGGGATCTCCAAAGATTTTTACTACACAGCTACCTGTACACCGTAGCCTAACGCACAGCCGCAGATTCCAAAGTCAAATCTTGGAACATCAAGGTGCTGAGATAACGTTCGCCGAAGGAAGGCTGAATCATTACAATCAGCTTTCCAGCATTTTCAGGACGCTTCGCTACTTGCAACGCAGCACACAAAGCCGCGCCAGAAGATATCCCCGATAATAAGCCTTCTTCTTTTGCTAAACGCCGCCCAAATGACATGGCTTGTTCATCGCTGACGCGAATTACTTCGTCAACCAATTCCAGCTTGAGAACATCGGGAACAAAGCCAGCGCCAATCCCTTGAATTTTATGCGGCCCAGCTTCCCCACCGGATAATACAGGACTATTGCTCGGTTCAACTGCGATCGCCTGAAAAGTTGGCTTACGTTCTTTCAATACTTCTGCAATCCCGGTAATCGTCCCACCAGTACCTACACCAGCAATCACAATATCTACTTCACCATCAGTATCCGCCCAGATTTCTTCGGCGGTGGTTTCGCGGTGAATTTTGGGATTAGCTGCATTGCGGAACTGTTGCAGCATATATGCGTTGGGTGTGTTCGCCACAATTTCTTCTGCTTTGCGAATTGCTCCCCGCATCCCTTCGGGGCCTGGTGTTAACTCTAACTTTGCACCATAAGCACGTAACATCGCCCGTCTTTCGTTGCTCATGGTTTCAGGCATTGTCAAAATCAAATTGTAGCCCCGTGCGGCTGCTACCATTGCTAAGGCAATCCCTGTATTACCGGAAGTTGGCTCTACTAAAATAGTTTTTCCTGGCTCGATTAAACCATCTGCTTCAGCCGCAAGTACCATATTTAAGCCAATCCGGTCTTTAACTGAGGCAGCTGGGTTCATGCCTTCGAGTTTGGCAACTATCCGCGCTACTGCTCCCTCTGCTTGCGGAATCTTGTTCAGTTCAACTAAAGGAGTTCTTCCAATAAGTTCTGTGACATCTTTAGCAATTCGCATTCGTTAACTCCTAAAATCCTAAATTCATTAACAACGCCAGGTATTTTTTACTTATAACGGTAATCTTGTATTTTAATCTAGATTCAAGTGTCACTGAGTACATAATTTTTGTACTCTAACTCAACCACAAAATCGCAATGATTTAGATAGTAATTTTGGCAAATCTTCCTATTGACTTTTAAACCATTTTGTCTTCTTGTCTTGGTAATTGTGATAGAAAACTGGTAATTGCTGATTGATGCCTATCTTTAATTAAAAATTTTGATGATTCTTATTGGTGAGATAGTTTTTTCTCACGCAGAGACGCAGAGGCTCAGAGAGTTAGAGTTTGAAAATCATGTCTTTTCCATGCCCAATGCCCCATGCCCATTTCCCACTTAAATCTTGACTTTTGATAATCTCTTAAGCTACCTATATATTTCCCAGAGTTTATATTTAAGTTGAATATTGTTTAGTTTATCCAGAACAAAATAGCTATTTACTGAAATTTAATCGATTTTTCTATTAACGTAATATATTATCAGGCAAGAATATTTGTTGAGTACAAATTTTAGCAGCTAAATCACTCGCTAAAAATATTCTGCAATCAGCTATTTCACAGTATTTCAGGTTGAGTACAAACCCACCCGAACCCAACTTCAAAAACACTAGAACGCCACTCAAAAAATACTAGTCCCTATACCCCAAATATTTTTTATTATCCTGATCAGCTAAAATTTCCAGCCTTTGAGTACAAATTTAATAACTTTAATAATTCTGATCCGGCTCCGATAAACTGCTATTGAGCAACCCTGCTGATATAAAACCTATAGGATTTACGCAGAGATTCCCCTCTACCCCCCAACATTCCCAGGCAACTGTCTGGAGATGAAGGGGGGACTTCTTAACCCCCTATTCTTAACTGCATTAAACTCAGTTTTAGGGTGTGAGAGCGTCGGTTCTAATCCCAAGAATAAATTATTTCAGTATTACTGAATACTAATTTGCCATTGCGGATAAATTTAATCATATATTTCAGATATTAGTTCAAGGGTTGCATCAAATCATCCCCTTTTTTAGTAATTAGTTCATGATAAACAATGGAAAATAAGCTAATTGTTAACTGATAACTTTTTGATTATCAGCAATATTTGTGTAGGTAAATAACAGAAATTATTGTCTTACTGGGTGCATACTACCTGGGAAGGGAGAACCAAGATGAAAGTCAAGCTTTTAAATGTTCTCACAGTCTGTGTAGTTTTCTTAGCTGTGCTATCTCCAGCTTTATTAGTATTTAGTATGGTTTGGGGAAAGCATTTAGAGTTAGTAAAAGCACAGAATCTCACTTGTGAAGTAAACAATAATATGAGAGCCGATAGCTTCTTGGTTCCCCAGTCGGGGGGTGTGTACTCCTCTCAATCTCAGCCAAGCATAAACCTCTCTAAGCAAAACTTCCAATCCCATAATTTAACTGTTGTAGAGCAATATCAACTAGCAACAATTATGCAATGGTTTTTCTTGCTAACACCTATTTGTGTCGGGTTAGGGATTATTGCTTACGACAGATATCTTGTTTATCGTAATGCTGTTTTTCAAGAACAAGTTGAAATGCTAGAACGGCTGTGGCAGCAAAGTATCGAACAGTAAGCAAATTCCAATTTATTCATTTTCCATCAAAAAAAGCACCATGACAGAAGAACGCCAACTCCTGTATTTTGATTTAATCGATCAGCTACTCAGATGCCCTAATGGCCAAGAACCAGAAGTATTAGAAGCAAATCCAGAATTAATTGATTCGGATTTTGTATATGCAGTGCTAAAAGTGGCAACTGTGTTTGCACATGAAGGTAATCAAGATGGTGCCCAATTCTTATTTTTTATTGGTCGTCAATTAGCACAACAATTGGGTTTGTATCCTGATACTGAAGCTGCCAATTTGGAAACCGAAGTTTCATCTGAGGAGTAGCAATGCTATTGACGGAAACTGACGCTGGACAAATAGCTTTTGAGTTTCTCATGGCTGATTGGAATATCTCAGAACAAGACAGAGAGTGGTTTACAATTAATAATTCTCGTCTGGTTGGTGAGAGTTGGTACGTTGTAGAACTGGGTATAGCAGGATTTCCCGATCGCTGGTTTATTCAAGTCTACGATACAGGAGCTTGTGACCCTAATTATACATTTATGTCACCCATCAAGGGTTCAGACGGATATGTTGACCTTGTAGATTTACCACAACTTGTTGCTGAGGTTCTAGTGTCAGAACGCAATGCACGTTAGAGGCAAGGGGGACTCGGGGTCCCCTTTGGGGATTGGGGGAAAAGGGGGCGGGGAGCAAAGGGGAGAAATTCATACAAATAATTTTGTTGAGAGTTGCAACCTAAAAGTTTTGAATTTTTGACTTTTGGTATAGACGTAATTAATCGCGTCTCTCCAATTTTTGACCCTTGACCTTTGACTCTGGACTCTTTGATAAAAATTTTAAAATCAATCTGGAGAGGTAAAAAACAAAATTTTTACCTCTTTTTTATTTTTTTTGATGTTCTTAATAATTAACATTTACTTCTAAAGAAGTAATAATAAATGTCATATTTGAATGACAAATGTATGTTATATTAATAGCGTGATGAACGCTACAGAAATATCAATTGCTATGATTGCCGAAGATATCCTAGCCAAAGAATTTACTAGAGTAGTAAATCACTATTACCCTAGCGTTGGAGAATTACTTCAAAATTGTCATGTGAAGGTCATTACCTGTTTTTGGGGACGACCTGCAAGACGTTTGCAATATATAGGGATTTATTGTTCTGATGAAATGCTTCCCCAAGTGCAAGCGCAAAAAGATGTCCTCAGAGAAATAGCAGATAATATGGGATTAGTTCAGGTAGTTTGTATGAATGCTGATAGATTGCTCCGCGATCCATTGTCAACGTTAAAGCAAAATAATCCCCGCCTGTGGTTGGAATTACATTGGGTTGCTGCATCTTAAAAAAGTACGAGAAAGAGTATCTAAGGTAGGCGCAAACTGCCAATACCAGCAAATAATGAAAACAGGACTTTTCTGCAATTACGATAATCATCATCAGGATGCCCACCGTGCCATCTTAGAACAAGTTGCATTGGTGAAACAGGCGGAAAGCTTGGGTTTTGAAGAAGCCTGGGTAAGTGAGCATCATTTTAGTGAATCCAATCTTAGCCCTTCAATGTTGGTGTTAATAGGCCATTTAGCGGCATTAACTTCAACAATTAAACTAGGCACCGCGGCGGTATTGTTACCGTTTTATAACCCAATTAGGGTGGCTGAAGATATTGCCACGTTAGATAATTTATGCAATGGCAGATTGTTATTTGGGATTGCCAAAGGCGGGCCATTTCCCGAACAAAATAAGCATTTTGCCACACCAATGGGTGAATCTCGTGCCCAGATGCTAGAGGCAATGGCATTGATTCAAAAGCTTTTATATGAAACAGAAGTATCATTTAACGGGCAATATTATCAATGCGATCGCCTGACAATTTACCCCAAACCTTTGCAAGCACAAATTCCCGTATATGTAGCCACTGGCGATGATGACGGTGTAGGGTTTGCCGCCAAACATTCCTTTGGCTTAATGGGGGGGCCGCCTTTTTCTCTGCACAGATTGCGGAATACTGTTGCTAAATACCGTGCCTTAAATTCTACTGGTTCTGAAAACCTAGTACTGACTCGTTTCTTTTATGTTGCCAGGACATACGACGAAGCAGTAACAGAGGCGTTGCCTTTCATCCGCAAATTCAGCCAAAAAATGACAGCAAATGCAGCTGTTGTCATGCAGAAAAGTTCTACTGGTCATAAGGCATTTGATCGCACCAATATTTGTTTTGATGAAGACTTTTTGATTGAAAATTCAATTATTGGTGACGTGCAAACCTGCCGAGACAGAATCAAAAAATTTCAGGATGAATTAAATCTAGGCACGCTGGCAATCAAACCCTCAGCTTGCGATTTGCAAAAAAACCTGGAGAGTTTGACGCGCTATAACCAAGAGGTGCGGAATTATGTCTAAGTTACCTTTGTTGCCTCCAGATGATTTACCTCCCAAGGAAATCAGCAAAATGGATGGGATGTTACATCTGGAACTAGAACAATCGATTGGCAGATGCTTTTATCAAGCTTGCGATCGCATTACGCAAACATTGTTAGCTAATTGTCAGTGGTATCTCACCAGCAACGCTAATAACTTAATGCTAGTCATTGACTGCCCTGACATCGTTTCCTACTGGCATATAGTCAGCAATGTTCCCCAACTAGGAAACAGATTAGAAAGGTTTACCACTAACGCCAAAATCCGCGTTTACCCCCCATTTGGCAAAGGCGGGCCCTTTGAAATCAGCGTCGGTGAAATCTCTGCCTATCGAGATTGGTTATAAAGGGGCATGGGGCATTGGGCATTGGGCATGGGATATTTGGTAATTGGTAATTGGTAATTGGTAATTGCTTTTTCCCTTTCTCCCCCTCATCTCCCTTATCCTCAGTCCCCAATCCCCAATCCCCAGTCCCCAATCCCCAGTCCCCAATCCCCAATCCCTACCCCTTATAAGCTACGACAGCATAAAACGGATCACTCCCCGGTACTCCTAGCCACTGAAGCACAGGCGGGGTGGTTGACTTATGGACAATTACCTCTGGAGTAGAAAATCCTGGGACTGAGGCGAAATAGCTTTTAACTAACTCTACTCTCGCTTCTTCGGAAGCATCCCGCCAAGCTTGAATGGCTTTTTGGAAGAACATTCGGTTAGAAAAACTGATAATTGCTACACCACCGGGTTTAAGAATGCGGTGGATTTCTGTAAAGACGGCTTCGGGATATTGGATGTACTGTACAGAGACACAGTTGAGTACCGCATCAAATTCTGCATCCTGCAAAGGTAGCTGGGGATTGGCATTGATGTCTTGTACAAAATAATGATTTAATCGGGAATTACGTGCTAATTCTTCAGCATTGAGTCCGTGTCCCTCTACATGGGCAAATTGCATTTCTTCTGGCAGATGAGACACCCAACTGCTCATCATATCCAAGATGCGTGTGTTAGATTTAAGGCGATCGCGGTATACATCTGTTAACTGTTTAATGAACGCTTCATCAACATGGGTGACAAAACGTGGATAGTCGTAAAACAGTTTGTCATTTGTGTCATCTAGCTTTAGGCGTTGATCTGGTTTGAGAATCATCATCTTAAATGTCTATTGAGAAGGATTTTTTCCACAACTGAATTTATTTCAGCTAGGATTTGGATCAAATATTTTGTATGCTGCTTTACATATTTTAAAGTCAGATCACAAATATATGAAATCTCCGATGCTGCAATCAATTCGTACTAATTAATGTCCTACAAAATCCGATTATTCCCGAGTATTTGGCGGCAAATCTATCTTTTAGCTAGATTGCCTTACATAAGTTTGTTAATTTGGCTACTGCCTCTGTTAATATGCAATTCTGGGCAAAGTAGCTTAATGGCTCATGATGAAGGCTATTATGCAGGACGAGCGCGCCAGATGTTTGACTCTGGTGATTGGATAGCTCCTTGGGGAACTGCTCATCATAAAACCCCTGGCCCTTATTGGTTAATTGCTACTGCTTATAATTTGTTTGGTGTAAGTGAATTTAGTGCCCGATTTCCGAGTGCGATCGCTAGTATTTTAGCTCTGTTTATTTTATATGAAATTGGCAAAATTATTGTCGGTAAAAAGGTAGCTTGGCTAGCAGCGACAATTTTGTGTGTGGAATTTCTCTGGCTACAGTCTAGCCGTTTAGCTGCACCTGATATTCCGATGATTTTATTGGTACTTTTAGCGATTTTATCTTTACTAAAAGCGGAATTACATCCTAAATATAGCGATTTGTTGCTATTTATTGCTGGCTTGTGTTTTGGTTTGGGCTTCTTGACGCGCAGCTTTATGATTTTGTTGCCGATGGTGGCTTTATTACCTTATTTAATTAAGGAACATCGCCGTCATCATCATCTTGCTAACCCAAGGTTGTATTTGGGGTTGGTAGTGGGTTTAATTCCGGTATTGGCTTGGCTGTGGTTAAGCTGGTCGCGCTATGGTGCTGAGAGTTTTGGGCAGTTATTAGGGTTTGTGGTAGAACTCGGTTCTGAAGACCGCAACCATAATGGCATATTATTTTATTTCTGGAATATTCCTTTAAAATCTTTTCCCTGGTTCTTTTTTGCAATTTTAGGCTTGATTGTAGCACTGCGTCGTCCGATTGCGAATTATCAGTTAATCTTAGTCGGGTTTCCCCTGGTTTTATTTACTGAATTGAGTATTTTCTCTACTCGTCTATCTCACTATGCGCTTGGGCTTTATCCGTTTATCGCGTTGTTGGCGGCTGTGGGTTTAGATTGGTTGGGCAAAATTTATCAATGTAGGCAAACAGACGCGATGAATCGCGTCTCTACAAGCGAAAAATTATTGATAAAAAATAACGATTTCCTAGAGGATGGTGAGGGAATCACCAAAATTCAGCCTAGAGGGGTGAGGTTGCTACCAGATAAGCGCAAGATAGCTCAATCTTTTGCCTTTAGCCCTGATGGAGGTAATAAATTATTGTCATGGATGAGGAAGGCTGAGAACAATCTACCGCGTAACCTTAGTTATGCCATTGGCATACTGGGAATTTTACTGATAGCAGTCAGTATATTTGCGTTAGTTTCTCAAGATGCTTATATTCGCGATCGCACAAATCTTGGTTTCATTTTAGGCTTAGGTTGGCTGATTGTGCCTGTGGTGTGGATAGCACGTCACCGCTTTGGGCAGAAGTTTTTGACTGAGAATTATTGGTTCGCTAGTTGGTTAATTCCCTGCTGGCTGACTTTGGCTACAGCTGGTAGTTTAGGGCTGTTAAGCGACTATAACCCAACTTTAAAAGCCTTTTTCCAACAAAGCGCGATCGCATCTATTCTGCAAACTCATCCTGTGTCTTTTGTGCAAGTTTACGATAAAAACTCTGTCTTGCTGCATTTCTACACGCCAATTCCAGGGCAAGAAGTAGATTCAATTAGCCAATTACCGGCTTCTAGCTATGCTTGGATTTACAAACAACAAAATTCTCAATTATCCACGTCTTATCGTATTCTTGCTACACTACAAGAGTATCAGCTGATTCAAGTCCTTCCTTAAGATAGATGGCAATCTACTGTTGCAAGCAAATACTAGGTTAGTTAGAATAATATTACGCACACTAAATAATATAGTGAAATGGTGTCTACATCTAATGAGTTTGAAGTTTTGGAGTCCTGGCAGCAAGTTCTGGCACCCAACAGTATTGGCTATAGAATCAAGTTGCTCTCACAACTGCTAACTCGCAAGTTTACAGAAAGGCTAGAGCCTTTCGGATTGACACCGTTTCATTGGTTAGTGTTGTGCTGTTTGTGGGAAGAAGATGGTTTACCGACTTCCAGTATTGGCGACAGGCTAAAACAGGTAGGCGGGACTTTAACCGGTGTTTTAGATCGCATGGAAGAACGCGGTTTAGTTCGTCGCGAACGGGATGCACATGATCGCCGCATCTGGAGAATTTGGCTAACCGATGCAGGTAAAGAGTTAGAAACGATATTACCGCCATTAGCTGCAGAATTACGCGATCAAGCCATGTCTGGTATTTCCTATCAAGAGCGCGAATTGTTTTCGCAGTTGTTAAATCGGGCGATCGCGAATTTGAGTTGAGGGATTGGGGATTGGGGATTGGGGATTGGGGACTGGGGACTGGGGATTGGGGATTGGGGACTGGGTAATGGGTAATTGGTAATTGGGGAAAGAAAGGAAGCAATAATTTAATGACCCTTGACCCTTGACCCATGACCCATGACAGCCTTCGCACCACATTTCCAAAATTTCTATCTTTAGTTAAAGCTACCATCACCCACTTGGGTGAAGTACTGTGAAGTTTTGTTTTGGCATAATAATAGTACGCACGCGAAGGGAACGCTAAATGAAGGCAAGTAATTAAATATTACGTGTACTAAGTAAAAAACTAAATTTGATTTATGAGTTAGGGGAATCAACAATCATGGGCGCTAATACTGGAAACGGACACAAAAAAGGCAATATCTCTGTTATAGACAAACGACTAATTACTGATGTAGAGAGTTTAGAGGCTGTTACAAGAGAGCCTTCCGTCAGTGCAGAAGCACCAGTTGTAACTCCCGAAGCTCCTCCAGTACCAGAAACTGAGGTTCATCCTCAGCCAGAAGCACAGACAGAGAAAAAGGCTGAGAAGAAGCGGAAAAAATCATTGGGTTTGATTTTAGCTGGTGTGGGTGTTGGTGCGATCGCGGCTGGTGGTTTTGGTTATCACTATTGGCAATATGCTTCTACCCACGAATCAACAGATAACGCTACGGTAGTGGGAAACATTCACCAAGTTGCTAGCCGGATTCCGGGGACTGTTAGTCAGGTACTAGTGGATGATAACCAACTGGTGCAACCTGGACAATTATTAGTCACACTCGATCCAAGAGATTACCAAAGTAAAGTACTGCAAGCGCAAGCAGCGTTAGAAAATGCTCGTGGACAGGCGCAAGCAGCCCAAGCAAACATCGCTTTATCTTCTCAAACTTCTAGCGGTAAAACTGCTCAAGCGCAAGGTGATGTTAACAGTGCGCTGGCGGCGATTTCCACAGCGCAAGCCGCAGTTAAAGAAGCGCAAGCCGGGATACCCGCTGCTCAAGCGGAAGTGCAACTAGCCCAAGCCGGGATACCCGCCGCCCAAGCGCAAGTAGCGCAGGCTAACGCGAACTTGGCAAAAGCCCAAGCAGACTACAACCGTTACAACAGCTTGTTTAAAGAAGGCGCAATTGCTCGCCAGCAGTTAGATACAGCCAGAGCTGCTTATGATGTGGCTGTAGCGCAGAAAAATGCTGCAGTTCAGGGAGTAGAACAAGCACAAGCTAGGTTAGCCTCTGCGAGAGTGGGTGTAGCGAGAGCGCAATCGCAACTTGCACAAGCACAAGAAGGTGTTACCAGCGCTCAAGCAAAACTCGCAGCATCAAGGGGTGGATTGCAACAAGCCACCGCCACCGGACAAGATACGGCTGTGAAACAAAGTCAATATGAAGCCGCAAAAGCTGCGATCGCCCAAGCGGAAGCATCGCTAAAAGACGCACAATTGCAGCTTTCTTACACCAACATTACCGCCCCTAGTGCCGGACGAGTCGGCAGAAAAAACGTGGAAGTTGGTAACCGGGTGCAAGTTGGTACACCATTAATGGCGATTGTTGATAACGGCTATTGGGTAGTAGCGAACTTTAAAGAAACCCAATTAAATAAAATGCGACCTGGAGAACCAGTGGAAATCAAGCTGGATGCTTTTCCCAACCACCCCTTTAGAGGTCGTGTTGACAGCATATCACCAGCCTCTGGCGCTCAATTTGCTTTACTACCACCAGATAACGCTACTGGTAACTTCACCAAAATTGTCCAACGGATTCCAGTCAAAGTAACTTTAGACCAAAACAGTATCCAAGGATATGAGTCACGAATTACACCAGGGATGTCTGCGGAAGTTGATGTAGAGGTTAAGTAATTATTTTGTCATTAGTCATTTGTTAATTGGTACTTAGTTATAACCAATGACCGATGACTATTGACACTAGAAAATCATACTATAACCGATAAATTATTCTGAATTTACTTTAAACCCCACCCCACCAAAGCTATGCTTTTTGTCTCAGCAATTATGGTTAGAAGGTGGGTAAATTTTATTATGTTTATTTGCTAGCTTTTTAGCTATTACAAATAACAAATGACAAATAACAAATGACCAAAAACCAACTAATTCTACCTGCATTAAAATCCAGAAACTATCGCCTATTTTTTGCCGGACAAGGGATATCTCTAATTGGAACCTGGATGACACAACTAGCTACAGTTTGGCTAGTTTATAGCTTAACTAACTCCGCTCTCATGTTAGGAGTAGTTGGTTTTACTAGTCAAATTCCGAGCTTTTTTCTTGCTCCCTTTGGGGGTGTTTTTGTAGACCGCTTTTCGCGCTATCGTACCTTAATTGGTACGCAAATCATGGCGATGATTCAGTCGCTAGCATTGGCTGTATTGGCACTAACTGGTGTAATTCAAGTTTGGCACATTATTGCTTTAAGCTTATTTCAAGGATTTATTAACGCCTTGGATGCACCAGCTAGACAAGCTTTTGTACCAGAACTAGTAGAAAAAAGAGAAGATTTAGCCAATGCGATCGCTATTAATTCCACCATGATTAATGGGGCGCGATTAATTGGCCCAGCAGTTGGCGGTTTAATCATTGCGAGAATTGGCACGGCTTACTGTTTTCTGATTGATGGTTTAAGCTATATTGCTGTGATTGCTGCTTTATTAGCAATGACAGTTAAACCTTGGAAAGTTACAGTAACTCAGGGAAATGCTCTGCAAAAAGTTAAAGAGGGATTTGTCTATGCTTTTAGCTTTCCACCAATCAGAGCTATTTTATTACTATCAACTTTAGTTAGCTTAATGGGATTACAAAATACTATTCTTGTACCCATATTTGCTGAAGAAATTCTTAAAGGTGGTGCAGAAGCATTAGGCTTTTTAATGGCAGCTTCGGGAGTAGGAGCATTATCAGGTGGGATTTATTTAGCGACGCGGCGCACAATATTAGGAATTGGCAAATTAATTGCTATAGCTCCGTCAATTTTAGGGGTAGGTTTAATAGCTTTTGCTTTGTCTCGCTATTTACCACTTTCTCTATTCACAATGTTATTTGTAGGCTTAGGAACAATTCTCCAGATTGCAGCCAGTAACACATTTTTACAAACAATTGTGGAAGAAGACAAACGTGGTAGATTAATGAGCTTGTATACCATGTCATTTTTAGGCATGATACCTGTAGGTAATTTATTAGGAGGTTTCTTAGCCAGTAGAATTGGTGCTCCTAACACCTTAATTCTTGATGGCATAGTTTGTATAATCGGCTCTATATTTTTCTACAAACAATTACCTGCATTAAAAAGACTTGTTATGCCCATTTATGAAGAAAAGGGGATTATAAAACCTGTAGGTGCTGCTAGATAAAGGTGCGTTAGCCTACAGCATAACTTTCGTAATTTTTAATTACAAATTGATATTTTTGTTTACCCAAATTTCACACTAGAGCAATTCTATGGCTCATACAGGTGCTATCCAACAACATCCTACCCTACCACCAGACCATGTACCGCTAAGAACTTGGATTGGTGTGTTAGCCAGTATGCTTGGTGCATTCATGGCGGTTTTAGATATTCAAATTACTAACGCATCGTTACAAGAAATTCAAGCAAGTTTAGGTGCAACTTTAGAAGAAGGTTCCTGGATTTCTACTGCTTATTTAGTAGCAGAAATTGTGGTAATTCCCTTAACCGGATGGTTATCACGGGTGTTTTCTCTACGGCGCTATTTATTAGTAAATACTGTACTATTTATTTTCTTTTCTATATGCTGTGCTTGGGCGTGGAATCTCAATTCGATGATTGTATTTCGCGCTTTACAAGGCTTTACTGGTGGAGTGTTAATTCCTGCGGCGATGACAGTTGTACTAACTACTTTACCAGCCTCTAAGCAAGCAATAGGATTAGCAGCATTTGGCATTACGGCAGTATTTGCGCCATCAATTGGCCCCACATTAGGAGGTTGGTTAACCGAAAATTATAGTTGGCAATATAGCTTTTATATCAATATATTTCCTGGGGTTTTAATGCTAACCGGAGTATGGTACGGCATTAAACAAGATAAACTGCAATTACAATTACTCAAGCAAGGCGACTGGTGGGGAATTATGTCAATGGCTATTGGCTTAGGTTCTCTACAAGTTGTGTTAGAAGAAGGTAGTCGCAAAGATTGGTTTAGTTCAGCTTTCATTGTGCGCTTAAGTGTGATAGCGGCAATTTTTGTCACCTTATTTTTATTTATTGAATTAACGCGCAAGCAACCATTTATTAATTTAAGGCTAGTCACTAAACGTAACTTTGGTTTAGCGAGTATTATTAATATTTCTTTGGGGGTGGGATTATATGGTTCAATTTATATTTTGCCCTTGTATCTTGCCCAAATTCAAAGATATAACGCCTTACAAATAGGTGAAGTCTTAATTTGGGCAGGGATTCCGCAATTATTTATTATTCCCTTGATACCCAAATTAATGCAACGCATTGATGTGCGGTTAATGGTTGGTGTAGGTATTGCTTTGTTTGCCGTCAGTGCGTTTATGAACGCCGGAATGACTTCTCAAACTGGATTAGATCAATTAAGATGGTCACAACTTGTTCGCGCAATGGGACAACCATTAATTATGGTTCCTCTAACTACTATCGCCACAGCTGGATTAAGTCCTAAAGAAGCCGGTTCAGCGAGTGGTTTATTTAATATGATGCGGAATATGGGTGGTTCTTTAGGGATTGCAGCCTTAGCAACTTTATTAACTAATAGAGAGCAATTTCACTCTAATAGATTAGGTGATAGCGTATCGCTATATAATCCCGAAACTCAACAGCGAATCGACCAAATGACGCAATATTTTATTAGCCGAGGAGCCGATTTAAGTACCGCCCAAAATCAGGCGATCGCATCGATATCTAATATTGTACGGCGCGAAGCTTTTGTGATGGCGTTTAATGATTGTTTCTACTTTATTGGCATTGCTTTACTATTAAGTGGACTGGCGATTATCTTTATTAAAAAAGTCAAGGCAACTGGTGGGGCTGTGGCACATTAAAATAATTCGTAATTCGTAGTTCGTAATTAAAGCCAGATCCCCGACTTCTTGGAGAAGTCGAGGAGCTATTTTTTTGCGAAGGGTTGACACTGCTATCCAATTACCATGAGATTAGTTCACGTAGGATGCGTTAGCGATAGCGTAACGCATCAGCGCTAAAGATAAATTCTCACCTTCCCCTTCACCCAATCCCATAAGAGAGCCTGTAATTTGGCATCATATAAATATTAGTTAATTTATTTGTGATGTAAAATTTATCAACCAGAGAGATACACTAATAATTTATAAAGTCTGCGATTTGAGAATCCTATCCCAAATTCCAAATTTAAATTCCTGTAATGTCAGACGTTAATAATATTGATACTGTGACGCAAGAATTATCTGATAAATCTCCTGTTTCTACTCTACGGGCAGAAGCGATCGCACGCATCCGGAATAGCCTACGCCCTGGACAACAGCAAATGGCTGATTGGAACTCTGGCCCTTTGGCTGTGTCGGCTGTACCTGGTGCAGGTAAATCTACGGGGATGGCGGCGGCGGCGGCGATTGCAGTTGCGCGTCAATATGAACTTGCAGCCCAGTCGCGCCCAGCTTCTCGTCGTCAGTTGGTAGTGGTTACCTTTACCCGTTCTGCGGCTGCTAATATTAAAGCGAAAATCCGCAAATATTTACGCGATGATTTATCTTTGCCTCAGACAGGTTTTGTTGTTTATACCTTGCATGGTTTGGCATTAAATATCGCCAGCCGCCATCCTGAATTATCGGGGTTGCAGTTAGAAAACGTCACATTAATTACACCCAATCAAAGCCACCGCTTCATCCGTACTGCTGTAGAACAGTGGATTGCAAATAATCCCAACCTTTATTTACGCTTACTCGAAGGTAGCCAATTTGACGGTGAGGAAACAGAAAGATTACGTCGTCAATCAGTACTGCGAACAGAAGTATTACCAGACTTAGCAACAACAGTTATTCACGAAGCCAAAAGTTCTGGTTTATCCCCCGAAGATTTACGCGAGTGGAGTAAACAAACCTCAGACCCCTACGCCATTTTAAATATAGCCGCAGGATTGTACGAGCAATATCAGAAATTAATGAGATCGCGTGAATTCATCGACTACGACGATATGATTTTGGCCGCCCTGCGCGTCCTAGAAAACGACAGCGCCCGTCGTATTGAGCAAAATCAAGTTTTCGCCGTCTTTGAAGACGAAGCCCAAGATTCCAGCCCATTGCAGACGAAGTTGCTGGAAATCTTGGCGAGTAATGCGGAGGCGGATGAGGGGGATAAGGTAGATGAGGGAGATAAGGGGGATGAGGGAATTAATCCCATTTCCAATTACCAATTACCAATTACCAATTACCCAATCCCCAGTCCCCAGTCCCCAGTCCCCAGTCCCCAACCCCCAATCAACCTAGTCCGCGTAGGCGACCCCAACCAAGCCATTAACTCAACTTTTACCCCAGCCGATCCGATTTATTTTCGAGAATTTTGTGCTGAGTGCGATCGCATGAGCAGATTGGCGACAATGGATCAAGCTGGGCGCAGTACAAGAATTATCCTGGAAGCGGCTAACTTTGCGCTGGAATGGATTAATAGTTTTTACGGTGTGAAGATGCAACAATCATCGCATGAATCCGTGATTTCTCTTCCCTTCCGTCCCCAGAGAATTCGGGCTGTGGATACCGGCGACCCCCAAGCAGACGCAAACCCAGCAGCAGTAGGAAGGGGTTTGGAACTATATACCCCACGTGATATTCATCACACCGTTGAGTTGCTTTCCCAGCGAGTCATAGAATTATTTGCTGATGACCCCAGCAAAATTAGTGCTGCGGTGTTAGTGCGGGAAAACCGCCAAGGAAGATGGCTGGCTGAGGCGCTAGAACCTATATGCAAAGAGCATAAAATTACACTTTATGATGTGGGAGAACGCGATCGCCGTTCCCAAATTCCCCAAGAAATTTTAGCATTACTCCAATTTTGCGATCGCCCTCATTCCCCAGATTACCTAAAAGCGGCTTTAGAAGTATTAGTAGAACGCCAATTAATACCCACCCAAGACTTGAACGCACTGGCGAGTTTACCAGAAGATTTTTTATATCCTGGCCCCTTAGCCGCACCGCAATCAGAAACAGTCCAAAAAGCTTCACACTTGTGTCGAAGTTTACTCCGCGCCCGCTTAGAATTGCCCATATATCAGCTAATTTCCTTTTTAGCTTTGGCTTTGAATTACGACCAAGCCGAACTCGCAACGGCTGACAAACTTGCAGAACGGGTAAATCAGCAAATTTCTGGTAATAGTTCAATGGGCGCAATGCTGTCAGCCTTAAGTGAAATTGTCAGTTCCGAACGCTTTGAAGCAGTAGAAACAGAAGATTTAGAAGCACGTTACACCCGTAACGGTCAACTGACAATTATTACCATGCACAAAGCCAAAGGGCTAGATTGGGATTATGTTTTTATTCCCTTTCTCCACGAAAACCTAATTCCCGGTCGCTTTTGGGTTCCACCTCAAAGCCAATTTTTAGGCGACTTCACCTTATCAGAAGTCGCCCGCGCCCAAGTACGTGCTGCTTTGCATAATGAATCACAAATACCCGATGTTTCCCAAGCTTGGGAAGTAGCAAAACACCTGAAAACTGCGGAAGAGTATCGCTTACTCTATGTTGCCATGACCAGAGCCAAGCGCTTATTGTGGATGTCTGCAGCGCAGAAAGCCCCATTTACTTGGAGCAAACCAGAGAATTTGCAAGAACAAGCACCTTGTCCTGTGTTTCCTGCTTTAAAACGTCAGTTTCCTGATTATGTGCTTTCTTTAGCAACGATGGTTCATTGATCGGTCACTTACTTTAGCGAGTTTTAGATCCCCGACTTTTTGAAAAAGTCGGGGATCTGACTAGCAACTTTTGCTGAATTAAGTACTATTCCCAGGATTATTAATAGATTTCAAATATAATTACATTTATTTAAAAAACTTTAATTCTATTTTCATAAACAATTACAATTTCACTCTGTTTATGAATTAAGTTTAAAATATTTGAGTGATATATATTACATATATAGTTAACATTTTTCTAAAAAATTGTTGAACAATAGTCGCCTGCCCAATTTACACATGATGAAACCTCAAACAAACCTGGTTGTAGCTTATTTATCAAGTTAAAAACTAATTACATCAGTGTGTTGTAAGTGTATATTTTCCATCATAGTGTGATACAAAAAACTAGGGCATTGCCTTACACTACACACTATCTGGCGATGCCTGATAACTTTTATATGAAAAACTACATTTAAGCTTCAATTTATAAATTTCCTTTATGGAATTTCTCATGGCAATATTAAGTATTGTCACGGTTTGTATTTAATATCAATTTAGGGCATTCTATTATTTTAGAGATTTATTCTATGTCTTGAATAACGACACATTTACAGCAGATTGCAAGTTGGTTAAGTACAGATAATTGTAGAAGCATGGCACTGCTATGCCCCTACCGACTTATGAAATTAGCTATATTTTATGCCTACATCTTGCTGGCACTATCGCTAAGTGAAAGTTGATGTAAAAATATGGCATTTTTTTATTAAAAATAGTTCGTTCTAATTAATTGGTATCCTTGGATTAAAGGTGGTTATACACTAATGCCATATCAGAAAGATGAAGTCGATAACAATATCTCTCAGACAAAACAATTAAGCTTATACGAGTCTAGCAATTATGAATATTTACTACGCCAAAAATTGCGTCAAGAAAAGTTACTCAGCAGAATTTCTTTGAAAATTCGGGAAACATTAAAATTAGAAGAAGTACTGCAAACATCTGTAGAAGAAGTTAGACAATTACTAGCAACAGATAGAGTTGTTTTATATCAGTTTGCCCATGATTGGAATGGTTCAGTAGTAGTAGAATCTGTTAGCTCCGATTATATGTCTATTTTAGACATGAATATTAATGATACTTGCTTTTCTAAAGAACATGCAATTCTCTATCGCGATGGACGAATTAGAGCAATTAACGATATTTATCTAGAAGGATTAGCTAGTTGTCACGTTCAATTACTAGCTCAATTGCAAGTAAGAGCAAATTTAGTTATTCCGGTGATCCGCCAAGATTTTTTATGGGGTCTTTTAATTGCTCATCATTGCCAGAACTCTAGAAAATGGGAAGATTGGGAGATTGAGCTACTTAAGCAGTTGAGCGTTCAATTAGCGATCGCTATTCAACAGGCACATCTTTACGAACAGCTGCAAGCTCAAGTACAACATTATAGTGTTAATGGTAATTCACAAGAAAATTCAGCTATAAATGCTCTCCAAAAACTCAAACTTTTGCTGCAACGGGAAGATATTTGTTGGGAAAATTTGAATGAAGTAGTGGAAGAAAGCTTAGATAAAGCTTATAAAGGAATCATTACTTGGGATAAAAAGTAGATATCTGATTTTAAATATTTAGATTGATTCAGAAAATTTTTGTCTAGGAAGGAGAAAAATAAAAATAAATGGGGTAGCAGACATAGTTAATCCAAGAGAAATTACCAGAAAACCTTGATTCACAATCTGGAGTTTACTAAGTATGTGTGATTTATTTAAATGGAAAAATTAAATAATAAATGCATGAAGAACTTATAATTCATACCTGTTTAGTACAAATATCTAAATTAGGCATATCAGGGGAAACATACCCGGAAAAACAATACTTTTGGCAAATATCTCCAATCTTAGCTGACGGTTGTAGAGAAGTTTGGATAACTCTGGAATGGCAAACTTACCCTACAGACTGGACTTGCGGAGTTTTATGTAAAATAGCACAAGATTTGCAAATTCAACAATGCACGCTTTTAACTCGGAATTTTGCAGGGGAAATAATTGAGCAGTTTCTTTATGATAAAAAGATTGTGAGTTAGGTATTGGGACTAGGGACAAGGGAGAAATTACCCATTACCCATTACCCATTACCCATTATTTGCGTTTTTTTGTTGTAGATTTAGCCACTCTCGACTCAATAGTAAATTCTGGTATTTCTGCGAGTTCTACTTCGTTTAAACTATACTGCTCACAAACTAAACTCAGACGATTTCCAGGGGTTTGAACTGCATTGACAGAATGTGTTAAATCGCCTTGAAAGTGAACTAAATTATTCATTTGCGGCTTAATTTGCCCAAGTTGGCGTTTGTGCGATCGCAGTACCAATTCTCCTCCCTGCATATCGGGAGGTACGCGCACATAAAGAACGCTAACAACTAAAGGTGGTTCTATAGTTTTACAGTATGAACGCAAAGAGCGATCAATATGCGGATCGACACGAGAACCTTCTTTGAGCAACAAAGGATTAAGGTAAAAAGCATTACAGTTAGGTAAAAGAGCTAAATCTAAATAAGGCTTGAAATAGGGAAACTGCTGCTCTACTTGTGCTATATATGATTTTTGAAACACCACAGAAAATCCCTTCGTACCAACAAAATCGCGGTTGAGGTTATTGACAGAAAAGTAAGGACAAGCATGGATTTCTCCCCATAATTTATTGAGATAATCGCTGGGGAAAGCGTTTGATTGTTGTTGATAGTTTTTCACAGTACGGTGAGGGGATTTACCAAATTTTTAGCTGTAGGGTTAGTTACAATACTTCCCGGTTTGATGAGATTCCTGCTTGATTTTTCTCAGTCTATGCATCTCTACATTTTTTCTTTCCTGTTCCCTATGTTTACAAGTCATTTCATAAATGACTGCACATATCTTTAAAGGAGCAAATTGTCAAGATAAATCATAAGATCCATTCTGAAGAACGCTCGCCCAAATCGAGGGGAATACTCACAGCTTTGCCCAGACGGGGGCGATCGCGTGTTTGAGTAATAAAGGTTTGCACTTGTGCGGTTCCGCCTAAAGCATGAAGATAATTAGCTATGCTATCCAGGTGGGCTTGATATTCCTCTTCGCTTAAGGGAAAAGAAGCTTGCTCAACATACTTCCACATGACTTGCAAAAAGATTTTTCCCTGGGATCGCCGCAGCTGCACATCATAAGAGCGTCCCCACTTTTCTAGCAACAGTTGACGTAATTGCAGTCCTGTCATAGGTTGTCTCAATTAGATTTTACATTTAGTTATGATGTTAAGTTCCGTAACTCAAGTATGATAAGGATATAAAGAAATGTAATGCTAACAGAAAAGATGCTAGATATATCTTGGAACAAAGAAGTATGGCATTTTTGTGGGCGTTAGCATTTCGACTTAGATAAGAGGTGCTCAACTACTAGTACTCTTATCAAAATGCTTAACAAAATACACAAAGAGCGCGTAGGTTATGGCTCAATTTTCTGAATCAGCAGACGTGCCCGATATGGGCCGTCGTCAGTTCATGAATCTGCTCACTTTTGGAACCGTCACTGGAGTGGCTCTGGGTGCATTGTATCCCGTTGTCAATTATTTTATTCCACCTGCTGCAGGTGGCGCTGGTGGCGGTACAACGGCAAAAGACGAGTTGGGCAACGATGTTAGCGTCAGCAAATTTCTAGCAAGCCATAATGTAGGCGATCGCTCCCTCGTTCAGGGACTCAAGGGCGACCCAACTTATCTTGTAGTAGAAAGCAAAGAAGCGATTGGCGATTACGGCATTAATGCCATCTGCACCCACCTGGGTTGTGTTGTGCCCTGGAACGTAGCTGAGAACAAATTTAAGTGTCCTTGTCACGGTTCTCAATACGACGCAACTGGTAAAGTTGTTCGTGGCCCAGCACCGCTTTCTTTGGCTTTGGCGCATACCAAAGTAGAAGACGATAAAGTCGTAGTCTCTCCTTGGACTGAAACCGACTTCCGCACAGGCGAAGAACCTTGGTGGGCTTAATTATCTTTGTCAGCAGTCAGCGATCAGTGGTCAGTTATTTACTTTCCACTGACAAATGACAAATGACCAATGACCAATTCACGAGACAATCGTTGCCCTTATAGAGATGAGAAATGCTTCGATAACAGCGAGGTTAACTCGCAGTACTAGAGCAATCGTCAAAACATTGCTCATAGCGATCGCTACGGTGACATTCTACTTCACTAGCGATTTAGCTCTGCCACAATCGGCTGCTGCCTATCCCTTTTGGGCACAGCAAACCTATCCCGAAACACCCCGCGAACCAACAGGGCGGATTGTTTGCGCCAACTGTCACTTAGCTGCAAAGCCGACAGAAGTGGAAGTTCCGCAATCAGTGCTACCTGACACCGTGTTTAAAGCCGTGGTGAAAATCCCCTACGATACTAGCGTGCAGCAAGTAGGTGCTGATGGCTCTAAAACCGGGTTGAATGTTGGCGCTGTATTGATGCTACCCGAAGGCTTCAAAATTGCTCCTGAAGACCGCATTTCTGAAGAACTCAAAGAAGAAGTCGGCGATACTTACTTCCAAACTTACAGCGAAGATAAGGAAAACGTCGTCATCGTTGGCCCTCTCCCTGGTGAACAGTATCAGGAAATAATCTTCCCAGTTCTGTCTCCCAACCCCGCAACTGATAAAAATATCCACTTTGGTAAATATTCAGTTCACGTAGGTGGTAACCGGGGACGCGGACAAGTTTACCCAACTGGTGAAAAGAGCAACAACTCTGTTTACAATGCTTCTGCTGCTGGTACAATCACCAAGATTGCCAAAGAAGAAGATGGAGACGGAAATGTTAAATATGTAGTCAGCATTAGAACCGACGCTGGTGAAAATGTCTCTGATACGATTCCTTTAGGCCCCGAACTCATTGTTTCTGAAGGGCAAACTGTAAAAGCTGGTGATGCTTTAACCAGTAATCCCAACGTTGGTGGATTTGGTCAAAAAGATGCAGAAATCGTATTGCAAGATGCTAGTCGCGTCAAATGGTTGATTGCATTCATCGCGCTGGTGATGATGGCTCAAGTTATGCTCGTGTTGAAGAAGAAGCAGGTTGAGAAAGTCCAAGCTGCAGAAATGAATTTCTAAATTCTTTGCTAACTCACTTATTACAGACAGGCAAATTGCCTGTCTTTTTTATGATTCTTTGTGGGAAGACCCCATGCGAAACGGAGTGGAACTTGGGAAATTCGTTTTTGGGCATAGGGCTGGGACATGGGAAAGAACATACCAATGCCCAATTCCCTATGATCCAAGCGGCGGGGAGAACAACCTCGTCCACCCACAAGACGATGGAGTTTCCCACCGCTTTCAATAAAAATCTCGAATCAGTATTTTCTCGCAAATGATTAGGGATTGCTATATTTGGAATTCATCTAATTTTTATAAGTATCAGGTAAATTATAAATTTTGAGTAAAATTAGTGTAAATACTGAGAAATAAAGATAATTTCTTTGGTTTTTATTGTACTTTACATAGAGAAAGCAAATACTGTGTTTTTCAGTTAACTGGTAGAAATATATAGTAATCATAAATGATTTGTGAAATCTTCACATATAGGTTTGTTAACTGTTGACAGCCAACAGCCAAAACTGATATTTTTCACAACTGAAATAGGATTGCTATATTTTGCTAAACCTGATTGAACCAAATACTTAATTATTGGCGAAAGATACCATTTTTAATTAACCAATACATTTCCATTTTCCGAAGAGTATCTAAGGAAAAACAGATATATTAGGCTTTTCTGTACTGATGACTACAATGGCTGCAAATTAAGTTTTAAAAGCTTATTGTAAATCATGATAGGCGTTATTTTTAACGTCTATGTCTTAGCGCAGAAAATTAGCCTAGCATTACCTATAAATTTTGAGCTAAAAATCTATTCTGGAATTAACTGAATAAGCATAATATACGCTTGCCTCTTCCTTGTAGGAAAAATGCAAGCACAAATTCCTATATGTTTGGAGTTTTTATTCCAGATATTTATGCTGTTTGGATGAATTAAGACAAGGGTTTGACACTTTGTCTCAATACATCATGATTTTTTTCTGATGTATCAGACTTATATTAAAAAACTCATGAAGTTTTTTCTTGACTCCCTGTCTTATTCGCAAAGAATTTCAGTAATCAAAACGGATTTATATATTTCGTTACCAGGTCAACAATTGACTTTTTTGCAAACATATTACATTAACCAATAATTTCCAAAAATCAAATGTCAAACCGCGTATCAGTCATCATCCCTTCATACAACAGCGCTAATTTTTTACCAGAAGCAATTGAAAGTGTACTCAAACAAACTTACCCTGTGTTCGAGATCATCGTAGTAGATGATGGTTCAACTGATGAGACGAAACAAGTTTGCGATCGCTACCTGACGATAAAATATATTTACCAAAGCAATCAAGGACTCATTGGAGCGCGTAATACGGGATTTGAAGCTAGTACAGGGGAATATATCCTCTTTCTGGATAGCGATGATACTATTCTCCCCTATGCTGTAGAAAGTGGTATCAATGCTATAAAAGCTCATCCAGAAGCAGGGTTTGTATTTGGTAATTATGCTCTACAATCTCAAAACCCTGATGGTTCATATACAAATGAAGAAATATATGAAAATCATCAAGAAGTTGCTAATTATGAAAATATCCTAGCAGGCAAGATTAAACTGCAATGTGCCTGTATCCTATTTCAACGTCAAGCTATAGAGTCTGTAGGAGCTTTTGATCCCAAGACTAAAGGCGCGGAAGATTATAATTTATATCTACGAATAGCCCGTGAGTTTCCTATATACGCTCATGGTCAATTAGTTTCTACTTATCGCTATCACGGCGGTAACGTCTCAGCTAATCCAGCAGCTATGCTGATTAATTCATTAAATGCTCATAGTCTGCAACTTCCTTACATTCAACAATCTGGGAACCAAGAATATGCAGCAGCTTATGAGCAGGGTAGACAAGCTTGGATTAAACTTTTTATTGAACGAATTCCCTACGAAATCAAACGGTTTATTCAATCTGAGCAATGGCTGGATGCTCTGGGATATTTACAATTACTATTGCATTACGATCCAAAATTAAAATTTGTCGATCAAAAAATCTACGAAATATCCTATCAAGCCCTACTTTCACAATTACGAGAACTACCTATTGAGTCGTCTCTTGCTTATTGGAAACAACAACTAGCAGGAGTAGCACCTTTATTATCATTACCAACCGACCGACCAAGACCAGCCGAGCAACACTTCCAGGGCGCGGAACAATCATTTGTCATCTCTGAGGAATTAACAACAGCACTCAGCTTATTCAGCCAACAGGAAAATGTCACCTTATTTACGACCCTGTTAACTGCTTTTGACACCTTGCTCTATCGCTATACAGGCACAGAAGACATCATCGTCGGTTCTCCCTTGACTAACTACGAGGATTCAGAAGTTTTTGTGAATGCTGTAGCTCTCCGTACCGATATGTCTGGAAATCCCAGTTTTCATAACTTACTTCAGAGAGTGCAGAACGCAGTTACAGATGCGACTCTTCATCAACAAGTTCCTTATTTGTTATTACTAGAAGAATTAAACATTCCCAGAGATTCCAGCTATTCGCCCTTATTTCAAGTATTGTTGATTATTGAAGACGATGTTTCTTTTGAAAAGATTGAGCTTTCTAGTTTAAGTGTATGTCCTTGGATATTAGACAATAACGCTCTCCAGTATGATTTAGTTTTATATTTAAAACCCACCAATCACGGACTAGCAGGTAAGTGGTTATATAACACAGACTTATTTGATAGCATCACCATTGAGCGGATAAATGGGCATTTACACAATTTACTGCAAAGCATTATTGCTAACCCTCAACAGCCTATTTCTGGGTTAACAATACTCACCGATGAAGAAAGACAAAAATTACTATTTCAATGGAACAATACTCAAATCCAATATCCCCAAGATAAATGTATTCATCGCTGGTTTGAGGAACAAGTTGAACGTACACCAGATGCAGTTGCAGTGGTGTTTGAAAAACAGCAACTGACCTATCGGCAATTAAATAGCCAGGCAAATCAATTAGCCAATTATTTAATTACTTTGGGAGTCAAAGCAGATACTTTTGTCGGCATCTGTGTCGAGCGTTCCCTAGATATGATAGTCGGGATTTTAGGCATCTTAAAAGCAGGTGGGGCTTATGTACCTTTAGATCCCAAAAATCCCCAAGACCGCTTGGAATACATTTTGACTAATGCCCAAGTGCAAATCTTAGTCACGCAGTCAGCATTGGTGAATATTTTTCCTGTTTGCGAACAGATGATTTGCTTAGATACTGACAACGAGAAAATTGCTCAATATTCTGACAACAACCCAATCGTCAGTGTCCAGAGTCATAATATCGCTTATATTATTTATACTTCTGGCTCTACAGGAAAGCCCAAAGGAGTATTAGTCAGCCACTACAATGTGGTGCGTTTATTCACAGCCACAGAAGCTTGGTATCACTTTAATGAAAGGGATGTATGGACTCTATTTCACTCCTTCGCCTTTGATTTTTCTGTGTGGGAAATATGGGGCGCTTTACTCTATGGAGGGCGTGTTGTAGTTGTTCCCTATTTAGTAAGTAGAGACACAGAAGCATTCCACAATTTATTAGTTTCTGAACAAGTTACTGTCCTTAACCAAACACCATCAGCTTTTTATCAATTAATTGAAGCCGATAAACTGGCCAAATCCAGAGATGAATTGAGTTTGCGGTTTGTTATTTTTGGTGGTGAAGCACTCAACTTGTCTAACTTGCAGCCTTGGTTTGAGAGACATGGAGATCAATCTCCCCAGTTAGTGAATATGTACGGCATTACAGAAACCACCGTTCATGTCACCTACCGTCCTTTAACTTTAGCAGATGCTCAAGCCACAAGCAGTTTAATTGGTCGTCCGATTCCTGATTTACAAGTTTACCTTTTGGATCAATATCTCCAACCTGTACCTATTGGTGTGTGGGCAGAAATGTATGTTGGTGGTGCGGGAGTAGCACAAGGATATTGGCAGCGCGATGAACTAACTAAAGAAAGATTCATCAAGCATCCTTTTAGTGATGACCCTAATGCCCGTCTTTATAAAACTGGAGATTTAGCGCGTTACTTGAGTGATGGTAGTCTTGAATACATTGGGCGGATAGATAATCAAGTCAAAATCCGGGGATTCCGGATTGAGTTGGGAGAAATAGAGTCTGCATTAAGCCAACACCCTGCTATCAATCAAACGGTAGTTACAGTTTATGAAGATAGACCAGGAGATAAACGCTTAGTAGCTTACGTAGTCTCTAATCAGGAGCAACAACCAACAATTAATGACCTACGGGATTTCCTTTCCCAACAATTGCCAGATTATATGATTCCTTCAGCTTTTGTCATGCTGGAGACTCTACCACTCACATCCAACGGCAAAGTTGACCGCAAAGCTTTACCTGCACCCAACACTCAAAGAAAGATAGAACGTCAAGATCACACTACTCCCACAAGTGAGCGATCGCAATTCCATCCAGTAAGTCCAAAACCCCAAAATGAAATCGAGAAAACCCTCACTACTATTTGGCAAGAAGTTTTAACAATTGATGAAATTGGCATTGATGATAATTTCTTTGAGCTAGGAGGTCATTCTTTACTCATAGCTAAATTGAGAACGAAAATAGTAGAAGTATTAGGAATACAAATCTCTATCGTTGATGTATTTCAATATTCAACTATCCGCAGTTTAGCCCAATGTTTATTAGAGCGGAATCTAGCTCCAACACCAAGCACTACACAAAACAATCAACACAAGTCTAACTCTGACGTAATAGAGCCAGCAGCATCAACAAAGTTGCACAAAGATATTGCAATTATTGGTATGGCTGGTCGTTTCCCAGGTGCTGCCAATATCAATGAATTTTGGCAAAATCTTCGGGATGGAGTGGAATCTATTGCTCAATTGTCAGATGAAGAGTTAAGAGCTTTGGGAGTAGATTCTAGCTTATTAAACAATCCGAACTATATCAGAGCCGCGGCTATTATTCCTAAAATTGCAGAATTTGATGCTGCTTTCTTTGGCTATTCTCCCAGAGAAGCCCAAGTTATAGATCCTCAGCAAAGAATTTACCTAGAGTGTGCTTGGTCAGCACTAGAAGATGCTGGTTATCAACCAGATAGTCATCGTTACACCATTGGCATTTATGGAGGTGTAGCTCCCAGCACTTATTTATTGAACAATATTCTACAGAATGACGATCTGGCCGAAGGTCGTTTGGTAGAGTCAGCCTCATGGTTACAAGCATTTATCGGCAATAGTACAGATTTTCTCAACACGCGGGTAGCTTACAAACTTAATCTCACAGGCCCAGCAATTAATCTGCAAACAGGCTGTTCTACCTCCTTAGTGGCTATCCACATGGCTTGTCAAAGCTTATTAAGGGGAGAATGTGATATGGCGCTGGCTGGTGGTGTTTCCCTACAGCAAAAGACTGGTTATGTATATGAAGAAGGGATGGTTTTCTCTCCCGACGGTCATTGTCATGCATTTGATGCCGAAGCCAAAGGTATGGTTGCTGGCGATGGTGTGGGGATTGTCGTCCTCAAACCATTACAACAGGCGATCGCAGATGGAGATCATATTTACGCCACAATCAAAGGTAGCGCCATCAATAATGATGGCAACTTAAAAGTTGGCTTTACTGCTCCTGGTGTTGACGGTCAAGCTACAGTAATTGCGGCTGCACACAGAGATGCAGGAATTGAACCGGAAACTATTACTTACATAGAAACACATGGTACTGGTACTCCATTAGGAGACCCCATTGAAGTGGCTGGTCTAACTCAAGCTTTTCGTCTCAAAACAGATAAAACAGGCTACTGTGCTATTGGTTCAGTCAAAACTAATGTTGGACATTTGAACACAGCCGCAGGTGTGGCTGGTTTTATCAAAACAGCTTTGGCACTTAAACATCAACAGATACCGCCTAGCCTCAACTTTGAAAAACCTAACCCGGAGATTGATTTTACTCATAGTCCTTTCTACGTCAACACTAAACTTTCAGCATGGGAACGCAATGGTTCTCCCCGTCGTGCGGGAGTAAGTGCTTTTGGTTTTGGTGGGACAAATGCTCATGTAGTGTTGCAAGAGTGGGATGACGCTACAAGCAAGTCCAAAGTCAAAGCTAAAAACTCCCAAGAATTATTAGTTTTATCAGCTAAGACTGCTTCGGCTTTAGATACCGCCACTCTGAATTTAGCTAATTACTTACAACAAAACCCAGACATTAACCTAGCTGATGTTGCCTATACTCTAAGTATTGGTCGTGTAGGCTTTAACCACAGGCGCATCGTTGCGGTTAGTGATATTGAAGATGCTGTTAATGCTCTAAATACTAGAGACAAAAAACGAGTTTTTACTAATTCTGGTAAAATTAAACCTCGTTCTGTAGTATTCATGTTCTCCGGACAGGGTTCTCAATATGTAAATATGGCGCGGGAACTCTATGAAACAGAAGCTTATTTCCAAGAACAAGTTGACTTGTGCTGTGAAATTTTACAAACACATTTAGGTTTTAATTTACGCGATGTTTTGTATCCCAATGCAGAAGAAATTGCCACCGCCACAGTCCAACTAACTCAAACAGCTACTACCCAACCTGCATTATTTGTCATTGAATACGCGATCGCTAAATTATGGATGAAATGGGGAATCATCCCTGTAGCCATGATTGGTCATAGTATTGGCGAATATGTAGCAGCCACATTAGCTGGAGTCTTTGCTTTAGAAGATGCTTTAGCCTTAGTTGCAGCCAGAGGTCAACTCATGGAGTC
This sequence comes from Nostoc carneum NIES-2107, assembly GCA_002368155.1. GTDB lineage: Bacteria > Cyanobacteriota > Cyanobacteriia > Cyanobacteriales > Nostocaceae > Aulosira > Aulosira carnea. The sequence continues at coordinate 2,466,829 of AP018180.1, read as the reverse complement.
TATGCCTCCTGGTTCAATGTTAGCTGTGCCTCTACCTGAACACGAAGTCCAACCATTATTAGCAGGAACTTCGCTACAAATTGCAGTAATTAACAGTCCTAATAATTGTGTAGTTTCAGGAACAAAACCAGCAATAGAAGCATTTGCTAAACAGTTAGCAGAGAAAGATATTGAAGGACGGTTTTTGCATACTTCCCATGCCTTTCATTCGCAAATGATGGCAGAAATATTAGAACCTTTTACAGATAAGGTGAAACAAATTCGCCTGAATGCGCCAACAATTCCCTTTGTTTCTAATGTAACTGGAACTTGGATCACGGTTGAAGATGCTACCAACCCTCATTATTACGCTCAACATCTGCGTCAAGCTGTACGCTTTGCTGATGGCATCAAACAATTCTTTGAAAACCCAGAGCAAATTCTATTAGAAGTCGGGCCAGGAAGGACATTAAGTACTCTAGCTCAACGCCATCCCGATAAACCAAAAGAGCAAATTACTCTGACTTCAGTTCGTCATCCTCAAGATGAATACTCTGATGTGAGTTTCTTGCTAAATAATCTCGGTCAAATGTGGTTAGCTGGTTTAGAGATAAATTGGTCAGCTTTTTATAGTGAACAGCCACATTATCGTCTTCCGTTACCTACTTATCCTTTTGAACGGAAACGCTATTGGATTGAACCATCAAAGCAGACGCAAAAAATTCAACTCTCAGCAACAAAATCACTAGATATTTTTGATGAATCTGAAGTTGATCAATCCTCAAAAACTAAGACTATCTCTGAGCAATTATCATCACAAAGTGAACTAATTCAAACACCCCAAAAACAGCTAGAGCAAACTATTATCAACATCTGGCAACAAGTTTTGGGTATCGATAACATTGGACTTGATGATAATTTCTTTGAATTAGGTGGTGATTCCTTAGTTGCAGTTCAACTGCTATCTAAGCTCAGAAAAAATATTGACCTCAAAATATATTCTAGACTAGAACTATCTTTAGATCAGCTATTTAAAACGCCTACCATAGCTGAACTATTGGCAACTGTAACTTTTCCAAAAACTGATGAGCAAGCTTCTGCAGACTCTCAAGCTTTGGCAATTCTCCCCAGAGCAAACAGAGACTCAGCTTTGTTAGCTTATCCCCAACAAAGTTTGTGGTTTTTGCACCAATTAGAACCAAATAGGTCAGATTATCATATTTCCCAAGCAGTACGCTTAACTGGCAAATTGAATGTGGAGGCTTTGCAGCAATCTCTAGATGCGATAGTCGTTCGTCATGAAGTATTAAGAACAAACTATATCAGTGAAAATGGCGAACCTATTCAGGTAATTAGTCCTCCACGACCAGTAGAATTACAAATCATTGACTTACAAGACTGTCCGCAATCAGAGCAAGAAACAGCAGTAAAAGAGTACTTAAACCAGGAAACTCAGCGAATTTTCCACTTATCAGAAGACTTAATGCTGCGGGGTTGCTTGCTGAAAATAGCCGCAGAGGAGCATATCCTGCTGTTAGTCACGCAGCACATAGCCACAGATGGCGAATCGATGGCGGTAATCTCCAAAGAATTGAAAGCACTATATACGGCATTTTGTAATGGCGAGTCGCCAAAATTAGCAGAGTTACCTATCCAGTACGGCGACTTTGCAATTTGGCAACAAGAATGGTTACAAGGAGAAGTTTTAGAATCCTTACTTGGGTATTGGCAAAAACAAATGGTAGGCGCACCAGCCTTATTACCATTACCGACAGATAGACCAAGACCAGCAGTACAAACAAACCGAGGTAGTTCGCACTACTTTACCCTATCTCATGAACTCATCCAAGGTTTGAGTTTATTGAGTCAGAAAGAAGGTGTGACCTTATTCATGACTCTGTTAGCAGCATTTGACATCTTGCTTTATCGCTATACAAATAGTGAAGATATTGTAGTAGGTGTACCCTTTGCTAACAGAAACCGCCAGGAAATAGCCGGCTTAGTAGGCTTTTTTGTGAATACTTTAGCGATGCGAACTCCTGTGTCTGGGGAACTGAGTGTTCAGGAATTATTGGGTCGAGTTAAAGAAGTGACTTTGGGAGCTTATACTCATTCTGACTTGCCCTTTGAGAAACTGGTAGCAGAATTACATCCCCAACGAGACTTAAGTTATTCACCATTGTTTCAAGTGCTTTTAGTCTTTGCTGATAATCCCTTCTTACAAAATCAAGAGCTTCCTGGTTTAAAGTTAAGTGAATATTCTGTAGAAAAGAACACAGCACAGTTTGATTTGACTTTATTCTTAATTACATCCAAGAACGAAGAAGGCTTGAGGTGTGAATGGGAATATAATACCGATTTGTTTGATAGCGACACAATTAGCCGCATGGCAGCAAATTTTGAAGTGTTGCTGACAGCAATCGTGGCTAATCCCCAACAAGCAATTTCTGAGTTACCGCTACTAACAGCACCAGAAAAACAAAAGTTATTAGTAGACTGGAACGACACTCAGATAGATTATCCCCAAGATAAATGTTTGCCTCAGTTATTTGCAGAGCAAGTAGAAAAAACTCCTGATGCGATCGCAGTCGTATTTGAAGAGCAAAAACTTACTTACCGAGAGTTAAATAATCGGGCAAATCAACTAGCACATTATTTGCGAAAGCTGGGAGTGCAACCGGATGTAGGAGTAGGTATATGTGTAGAACGCTCCCTAGAGATGGTAGTCGGATTATTAGGCATTCTCAAAGCCGGGGGAGCTTATGTACCTTTAGATCCAGCTTATCCCAAAGATAGATTGAGTTTCATGCTCAAAAACTCGCAAGCAACTGTGCTAGTGACAACAAAAAATTTAGTAGCTGAATTGCCAGCACATGAGACAAAAGTTGTTTGTTTAGATAGTAACTGGAGTGATATTAACCAAGAAAGTCAAGAGAATTTAGTGACAGGGGTTAAACCAGAAAATCTTGCTTATGTAATACATACATCAGGTTCCACAGGAATGCCAAAAGGGGTAGCGATGACTCAGATTGCCCTTTGTAATCTCATCTTGTGGCAAATAGAAAATACCACCGTTCTAGGTGAAGCAAAAACTCTGCAATTTTCGCCCATCAGCTTTGATGTTTCCTTCCAAGAAATGTTCTCTACTTGGTGTTCAGGAGGAACATTAGTATTGATTGCAGAGGAATTACGCCGCGATCCATTAGCTTTATTAAACTTACTTGATCAACAAGCTGTTAATAGACTATTTCTGCCCTTTGTAGCCTTACAACAACTAGCAGAAGTAGCAGTTACAGCTAAATTATTCCCCCAACATCTGCGAGAAGTTATTACTGCGGGTGAACAATTACAGATTACCCCTGCCATTCAGGAATTTTTTACACAGGCCACAAATTGCACCTTACACAATCACTATGGCCCTTCGGAAAGCCATGTAGTCACCACTTTTACCTTAGATAATTCAGTCCAGAATTGGCCAAAACTACCACCAATTGGTAAAGCGATCGCCAATACTCAGATATATATTCTTGACTCTCGTATGCAACCAGTCCCCATCGGCGTAGCTGGGGAGTTGTATATTGGCGGTGATTGTCTAGCCAGAGGTTATCTCAATCGCGACGATTTAACATCAGCAAGATTTATTGCCAATCCCTTGAGCAATGATCCAAATGCACGGCTTTATAAAACTGGCGACTTGTGCCGTTATTTGAATGACGGCAACATTGAATATCTGGGACGCATAGATAATCAAGTCAAAGTTCGCGGATTCCGCATCGAATTGGGAGAGATAGAAGCTTTACTTAGCCAACACCCAGCCATAGCTCAGGTAAGCATCATTGTTCGTGAAGATATTCCTGGTGATAAACGCTTAGTAGCCTATTTTGTTCCTCATGAAGAACCTGCGCCGACTAGCAGCGAATTACGGCAGTTCTTGCAACAAAAATTACCAGATTATATGCTGCCTGCTGCTTTTGTGATGCTAGAGTCTTTACCACTAACTCCCAGTGGCAAAGTAGATCGCCGCGCCTTACCTGCAATCGACAACATCAGGCAAGGAACAGAAGCTACTTTTGTCGCTCCCCAAGAAGAATTAGAAGTGCGGCTGACGAAAATTTGGGAAGATGTGTTAAATGTTCGACCTATTGGCATTAAAGATAACTTTTTTGAATTAGGTGGACATTCGCTGTTAGCTGTACGCTTGTTTGCGGAAATAGAGAAGATGTGCGATCAAAAACTGCCTTTGGCTACTCTCTTCCAAGCACAGACAATTGAGCAGCTAGCTAGTGTGCTCCGCGAATCAGGCTGGTCAGCGCCTTGGTCATCCTTAGTACTAATTAAACCCGGCGAACAAAAACCACCTTTATTCTGCGTTCATCCCGTTGGTGGGAACATTCTAGAGTATCAGGCGGTGGCACGTTATCTTGACCCAGATCAACCCGTTTATGGCATACAAGCTGTAGGTTTAGATGGGAAACAACAGCCGCTACGAAGGGTTGAAGATATGGCTCAACACTATATCGAAGCAATTCGCTCCGTTCAGCCAAATGGCCCTTATTTTCTAGCAGGTTATTCTTTTGGTGGACTAGTTGCTTTTGAAATGGCACGACAATTAAATGCTCAAGGACAGAATGTTGCACACTTAGCATTGTTTGATCGTAGCGCTCCCAACTTTGTCAGCATTCGTCCATCTTTGCTTCAATGTGTCCAGATTCATTTAAATAATATCTTGCAACTTGAACATAAAGACAGGTGGAACTATATCAAAGCTCGGGTACTCTACCGCTCTGGTCAAGTAAATTATAAGCAAGGATTACTGGAGGGATTATCTGAACTACAAACTCTCACTCCCCAATACTTAAATTTGATTGACTGTAACGAACAAGCAGCCGAAGATTACAAACCCCAGGGAATTTATCCAGGTAATGTCTCTCTGTACCGTTGCAAAATTCAACGTCCACAAGAAACACTCTCGGCTGATTTCGGTTGGAGCAATTTAGTAGCTGGAAATGTAGAAATTCTTGATATTCCTGGTGAACACTATGGGATGTTAAGAGAACCTCGTGTGCGAGTTCTGGCGGAAATTCTGCAGCGTTGTCTCAAGCAAGCAAATCGATTTGTGATGTAGAGGAATTAAGGGCATGGCACGCCATGCCCCTACCTGATTTACCTGAAATAGGCTGTATCTGAAATCACTATGTACTGAAAAGGGCGCTCTAGTTGAGAAAACTTTCCCAATTGGGAACATCTACCCAACTTCCGGTTTTATGGGATTGATGGGATAAATCCATTAATAGTTGCGAATAAACTCCTTCTCGTAGCGATGGAACTAGTTGTTGCTGGCGGTCAATTCCTTGTACCCATTGATCTACAACACGGATAAAGGCGGAAATACGTCCATCGGCGTGGTTATGGGGAAACAGTAAATTTGATGGAATCTCGATTTCGGTTAAGGCTGTACCTAATTGGGAACCCCAAACCCGAAAACCGTGGATATAGTCTTTTTGATTTTCGCTGCCTAAGACTAAAGTACCGCGATCGCCATACACTTCTAGCCAATGTGTTCTTGGTGCGTGAACAACTGCACTAATGGTAAGTTGGCAAGGTGTACCATCAGCTAATTCTAACGACAGCACACAAGTATCATCTGTCTCCACTGGCTTGCTTTCACCGCTAGCAGGGTCAATACGTGTGGGAATGGCGGTACTTAAATGGGCGCTTAATCGACGTACTGGGCCAAATAGCCAGTAAATATAATCAAAGGCGTGAGAACCTAAAGACCCTAATGCACCGCCTCCCTTATCTTCTGAAGAATACCAATTCCAAGGGCGGGAAGCATCTGCACGTGAGGAACCTAGCCAATCAATTCTAATCAGACGTTTGTTGCCTACATAATCTGCTGATAATAGTTGTGAAAATTTTTGCCATCCAGGGACAAAGCGAAATTCAAAATCTACAGTTGCAATTACGCCTTTTTGCTGGGCTAATTGATAAAGTTCTTGGGCTTCAGCTACGTTTAAAGTTGTGGGTTTTTCTAGTAATAAATGTTTGCCTGCTTGCAGTACCTCTTTTGCCATTTCATAATGCAAAAATGGTGGGGTAGCAATACTAACCGCTTGCACTTCTGGTAAGTTGACAATTTCTGTAATGTTATCACAGGCATGGGGAATATCATGAGCTTGGGCGATGGCTTTGGCTTTATTGATATCGCGATGGTAAATAGCTACTACCTCAGTGCGATGATGTGCTTTGAACCCAGGAATATGAACTTTTTGACCAAATCCTGTACCTACAATTGCCACGCCAATCTTTTTTTGAGTATGTAATGTAGAAACCATATATATCAATATTCACCAAATTTTATTTTTAACTAAATTACGGCACAAGATAAAAACTCAAATCAAAAATCAAAAAAGCCCTAGCATCATCACAGCTAAGGCTTCAATTTGGTAATTTTTTGGTAATTTTTTGGACATTTTTTACTTGAACTTGCGGTTTTAATACACAACAACTAACTGTACTACAGAAAGCCTTGGCATTGTTGATTATAAGGGTAAATGTCTCACGCTGCGGCGGAAAGCATTCTGAGTTATTACAGTAGAGATGGCGTTAAAGCTATGCAATAACGCCACCTCTACAAATTGAACTTTGGTTAACTAAGCTTTAGTAGTGAAAGCCTCTTTATCTGGTTGCGGGTAACTGTTGAGGAATGGAAAGAGGCTTGAACGGCTTGAATGTGTTGATATCTACGCAGTTGGTATTATCTAGCTTGACTCTCAGTTCAGTACTGAAAGTAACCAGCTGCTCGACTAAAGCTTGGCGATCTGTTAAGCAGCCTTTGATAGCCATCAATTCTCCCAAAGTCCACTCATAGAGATGTCTGTCGGCGTTGTGAATAATCACAGTCAATTCGTTTCTAATTCTCAAGATTTGGTTGAGAAGTTCGTCCACCTTGACGTTAATAACATTCGCTATTCGGAGATTGAATGTATCGTTGTCGCCAATAATGTTGATCAGTTCATTGACGTACTGTCTAACCAGAGTGATAAATGACTGATTCCACTCGTTGCGGACATTCTCAATCTTAATGTCAACATCTTTGTAGACATTGTTAATCTTGTTGTTAATTTCATTACTGTTGACAACGAAATTCAGAATTCTGTTGTTAATTTCATTGCTATTGATGACAACATTTTCAATCTTTTGGTGAATTTGAGAATTATCTACCAAAATATTCTGAATCTTCTGGGTTATTTGGTCGTTATCAAAAATCTGGTTAATGATAACTTTGTTGTTGGTGACATTGTGTTGTAACCTCTGATCGACGTACTGGTTTAATACATCATTATTATTGACAATGTTTTGAGTAATTAGCTTGACGTAATTTTGTACTTTTTGCTCGTAAGTAATGTCAATTTGCTGGCTGACGTACTGATTAATCTCAGCATTATTATGCACAATGTTCTGAGTAATCAATTTGATGAATGCCTCTCGACCACCAATGATGTTAATCAGTTCATCAACTCGCTGCGTCACTAAACTGATAAATGTTTCGTTCCATTCGTTGCGGATGCTCTCAATTTTGTTATTGATTTCAGTACTGTTAGCAACGATATTCACAATATTGTGATTAATCTCAGTATTGTGGTTGACAGTTTGCTGTAGACGTTGTTCAACGTAATGGTTGAGGACATCATTATCATTAATAATGTTTTGGGTAATCACTTGAATGTGATTTTGGATTTTTTGCTCAAAGCTATTGTCGATTATTTGGCTAAAGTATTGGCTCAGTTCACTATTGTCAGTGATGAGATTCTGAGTAATTAGTTCGATGTTGTTGCGTATTTTTTGTTCAAAGCTTTGGTCTAAGTGCTGCTCGACATGTTGGTCAAGGTAATGGTTAAGTTCTTGCCTGTTGATGATGTTGCTGATAATTAGTTCAATGTTGTTACGTACCTTTTCCTCAAAACCTTGGTCTATTTGCTGATTGACGTAATGATTGATTTCGGTATTGTTCGCAACAATATTCTGAGTAATTGCGTTGATGTTGTTTTGGATCTTCTGCTCGAAGGTTTGGTCAACTTGCTGATTGACATGGTTGTCAATATACTGGTTAAGTTCTTGCTTATTGACGATGCTGTTGATGATTAATTCAACGTTATTGTTGATTTTTTGCTCGAAGGTTTGGTCAACTTGCTGATTAACTTGCTGGTCAATATACTGGTTGAGTTCTTGCTTATTGACCAGATTATTGATGATTAAGGAAACATTGTTACGTACCTTTTGCTCGAAGGTTTGGTCAACTTGCTGATTGACGTGCTGGTCAATATATTGGTTGAGTTCTTGCTTGTTAACCAGATTGTTGATAATTAAACCAACATTATTACGTATTCTTTGTTCAAAGCTTTGGTCAATTTGTTGATTGACATGGCGGTCAATATACTGATTGAGTTCTTGCTTGTTAACCAGATTGTTGATAATTAAACCAACATTGTTACGTATTCTTTGCTCAAAAGTTTGGTCAACGTATTGGTTGATTTGCTGGTTAATTTTATTTGATATCTCGATGCTGATTTTATCTTCTAGAAGCTTGTCTAAGTAGCTAGACCAGCCTTGTAAATGCTGGTTCAGGCTAAACTCCATTTGTTGTAGATAAGCATCCATCGAAAATCGGACTTTTGCTATTTCTACAGAGAGGCTTTTAAAGTGCTTCTCGTAGTTCTTTAAAAGCCACTGTTCTAGCTGATCCCAATACTTAGCTTCTAGAGTCACATCAGTTTCATCTATAACTTTGATAGATGAAGTAATCTGTTGTAACTGCTGCTCCCACTTCTTCTTGAATTCTTCTTCGTTAATACGGAAGGTGAACTCTCTCCCAGAACCCACACCTACTGCTTCACGACTTCCAGAGCCACCACTACTACCGTTAATAGTAGTAACAGTTTCGGTAGTCACCTTTGTCACAGACCCATTGGTAACAATTTTTTCCTGGTTTTGATATCTTTCAGCTAGTTCAGTAGCATTAATTGGCTCTATTGCGAGAATAATTTGTCCTTCGTTATCTTCCTTGTAGGTGTCAAAAAATAACCCTGTCAACGTAGTTTTTTCTTTGACTTCTAAAACCACTTCATCTTTCAAACCATTCAATGAAAGCCAAGTTTCTCCAACTTCAATGCCAGCCAGTTTAGTAATAGTTCTTCCACCTTTCAGCCACATTAAAGCCCAGGGTTCTATATTAAACTTCTTATTATCTGACCAATAGCTAGCATTGCCTTCACGAATTTTGATGCGGTAATTACCTGGGGCTAACTCCACAAAATTAGCACCGTATTGTCTTAGAGTAGACAGATGGTTCTCTTCCAAGACATAACAATTACGTTTGCTGTCAACTGTTAAAGTCTGGGGATTGAAATAGGGCTTATTGCTGTTAATAGTAAGATTAATCGCACCACTATTATCAGCATTATTCAAATCAAAAAATAAAGCATTGAGAACTGCTTTTTCCTTGACTACTAACTTCAGGCTATCGTTATAGCCATTGAGAGTTGTCCAGGTTGCACCTACCTCAAACCCTGTATTTTGGTTAATAAATGTACTACCGTCGATACCATATATCCAAAGTAGAACGAAAGGCTCACCTTCGGTTTTTGTGTTGGCATAACTATAGCTACCACTAGTAATTCTGATGTCGTAACTGCCTTTCTCAAAAACATATGAACTAGCAACATTTTGTTGCAGATGGTTCATTTGGTTGGCATCAATAACATAACAATTCTTTTTGGTGTCGATGGTTAAAATAGTCATACTTTCTTCCTTGACATTTTTAATTTCTTGCGAAACCTTTGCCTTTTCAGATTCTTCTTTTGAGTTTACTTCTGGGGTAATTGTTGTAGTTAATGCTGTAACTGGTTGATAAATACTGATACCTGCCCAACGTCCCACAGGTTCGGTGATCGCAACTAATGTTCCTTTACCAGTTTTAGTATCTATATGTATTAATTGACCATCTTTACCTAAGTTAAAGAAGTTGCCAGTTACGCCATATAAAACATCACCAACAAATTCCATACTGGCAACATCAGCAAAACCAATATCGCCAATATGTTTAACTTCACCAGTATCAAGGTTTGTAGTAGCTAATAACTTTTTCTTGTTGTAACCAATCAAGGTAATGTAAGCTTTGCCACCAGCATCAAAGGCAACTTCCCCACAGTTGTAGTCTTTATCTGCTACTGTGGCGGCGAGTGTGCCTTTACCTGTTTGGAGATTAATCGCAATTAGTTGTTTAGCTGTTGTAGCGTAGAGGGTTTGGCGTTGGCGATTATATGCTAAGCCAGCTGCAGCAAAACCAATATCGCCAATTGCGATCGCATCACCTGAATTTAGATCAATTTTGACTAGTCGAGTTTTGTCGCCTTCGCGATCCAAGCCATATAGTTCGGAACCAACAAAAGCAATGTCAGAAACTTCTGTAACTATCTCACCGATAAAAGTAGCTTTACCTGTAGCTAAATCCAGAGTATAGAGTTTGCTTAATTCATTGGAGACGCAATCTTGGATATAAACTGCCCCTGATTGGAGTTTGATAGTTGTAGCTGGATTTAAATGTTGAACTGTACGACTACCACAAATAACTTTTTCTAAGACAGCACTAAAACCATTGATCGTATCTTTATCTGTAAAAGATTGCCCTCCTGTTGAGGCTGCAACTCTGGCGTATTCGCTTTTGATCCCTGCTTGATGCTTGCTATTAGAAGTTCCAAAATAAGTATGAACAGTAACTTTTGCTTTTTGGGCTGTTTGGATGGAATTATCAGCGGCTTTAATATCTTTTTGCTCTGTTTTATCTCCACCGCCTTCGAGAGCTTCATCACCGAGATAAAAGATTGCTCTTAGTGCATCTTTGCGCCAATCAAAGTAGTCGCAGATATCTTCAATGGCGCGTGCCGCATCTTCTTGCGCTCCTGCAGATTTGAGTTCACCTCTTTTTCTACCCCGAAGCTTCGATTCTGATACCTTAACTTTTTGAGTTAGATAAGTTCTAATAGTTTGGTCGAAGTTTGTCCCTTTCCAAACACCTTCTATCCCTAACCAAACTACTCTTAAATCGGAAGGACAACTAGATTTAGCTTTAGCAATTGCACTAGCAGCAGCATCACTTAAAGCTTGAGCTTCATCTTTCATCGAAGGACTAGTATCGATGACAATTACTAAATCAACAGCAGGTGTAGAATTTGCTTGTTTATTCATTCTGATTTCCCTTTTGTTCTTCTTGAGGAAACTGAATAATTTCATATTTGCAGAGGTTTACGACTTCAACATAAAGTAATTGAAACCCAAGCAGTAGACAGAAATCTTGTAGGTAAGTTTGATGGGAACACTTAGTGCTTGTGTCTAGTCAAACACACCTAACTAAATAATTACAAGGTTATAAATGTCATAAATTTATCTTTAATGTTAAATATTTTGACGTAAACGCATATAATTGCGTTTTTGTAAATATTTACTAATAAGTAATTTTTCTGCTTTTATGTCATAGAAATTACCTTGCTGCACAGAAATGTTGTCATGTCAAGGACTAAAAATCATATTTAATTAGAAACTAAAATTAATTACTATTAAAAAATCAAATCTATATTATTTGTTAAAAATAACCATAATAGTAGACAATTCAGTGTGTGTAGTAGTTTATTTATTATTAGTGAAACTTGATCAACAGAATGATTGACCAAGACATTATCAAAAGATATGCAGAGCAGGAAAGAAATTTTCAACACCTTAATTTAAGCCAGATTTTTTTGCAAGGTGTTGATTTTAGTAATGTTGATTTTAGTTATGCTAACCTCAGTAGTGCCAATCTTAGTGATGCTAATTTAAGTTTTGCCAAGCTAATTTGGACAGATTTAAATCGAGCCGACTTTCAAAAAAGTAATTTAACTCAAGCAAATTTGTCGAATGTGAGTTTATTGTGGGCAAACTTGAGTCATGCTGTTTTAGCTAAAGCGAACTTAACAGGCGCTCACTTAAGTTACGCCCAGCTAGATCATGTGTACTTACAAGATGCAAATCTAACGGAAATCAATTTAGAAAAAGCTTGTTTAATTAAAGCCGACTTAACAGGGGCAAATTTATTTAGAGCTAGCCTCAAAGCAGCAGATTTCACTAACGCTATTTTGGAGCGTGCCAATCTTTGCCAATGTAATGGCGAAGGCGCTATTTTATATGGCGCTTGTTTACGAAAAGTTGATTTAGAAGGAGCACAATTACAAGATGCTATTTTAAAAGGTGCAGATTTAACTGAGTCCGATTTAATAAATATAGATTTGAGTAATGCAGATTTGAGTGATGCCGTTTTACGTCAAGTTGCCTTAGAATTAGCTTCTTTATTTAATGCAGATTTGAGTGATGCTGACTTAGGATTAGCTTCTTTATTTAAAGCTAACTTAGAGGAGGCAGTTTTGAATGGTGCAAATTTGAGTGATAGTGATCTAAGGCATACAAATTTCACAAATACTAAATTAGAAGGGGTAAATTTTTCCGGTTCTCGTGTTAAGGGAGCACAATTTACTGATGCAATTGGATTAACTCCTCAACAAAAGCAATGGCTGAAAGAAAATGGAGCATTGAATATTCCTGATTTGGAATAACAATTTTAAGTCTTAATTCTCATAGCTATTGTTTTAATAAACTTCTGTCTTATATATCGATATTTTGGCTTAAATAGTCGAAAAAATCATGAGCTTGAAATATTCCTGGCTTTAAAAACAGATGAATAGCATAGAAGAAATTATTGCAACTACTGAAGCATTAATTGTTAATAAAACCGGAAAATCTCTATCGTTTATTCAGAAAGCTATATTGTCGGCATCTCTCTCAGAAATTAAAAAAAATTATGCACAAATTGCCTTAGAAAACAACTATTCCGAAAATTATATTAGGCGAATGGTTGCTCCCAAGCTATGGCAATTACTTTCCGAGATTTTTGGTGAGAAAATTAATCGGACTAATTGTCGTGCTGTACTAGAGCATCAATTAGAACCGAAATTTTTTCAAAAGGCATTTCAGCATACGGAAAAGCCACAGAAGATAGATTTAGAACCTCCAGACGGGCAAGTTCCCCTTGCTTCTAGTTTTTATATCGAACGTGGTTTAGAACAGATATGTTATGCAGAAATTATGCGGCCTCGTGCATTTATTCACATCAGAGCGCCGCGCAAGATGGGCAAGACTTCTTTGATGACTAGAATTATTGCTCATGGCATTCTACATCATTATCAGGCAATCAGGTTAAGCTTATATCGTGCTGAAACAGAAGTTTTCACTTCATTAGAAAAATTTTTGCGTTGGTTCTGCGCTAATGCTGCCTACCAATTAGGAATTGAATCAAAGCTCGAGGAATTTTGGAATCAGGATATGGGAGCTTTGATGAACTGTACTATCTACTTTCAAAAGTATTTATTACAAGAAATATCCACTCCCGTTATCTTAGCATTGGATGAAGTAAATAAATTGTTTGAATACCCTCAACTGACCCGTGATTTTTTAGGTTTACTACGCTCATGGTATGAAGAGAATAGAGATATATCAATTTGGCAAAAATTACGCTTATTAATTGTCACATCTAGCGATATTTATATTAATTTAGATATTAATAATTTTTTATTTAACGTAGGATTGACAATTGAATTACCTCGGTTCACAACATTACAAATAGAGGATTTAGCTCAACGTCATAAACTTTACCTTTCTACTTTAGAGTTGGAAAAAATAATGGCACTTACTGGGGGCTTTCCTTACTTAGTGCGACTATTATTTTATCATAGTGTCCAATATCAAATTACATTGGAAGATTTACTCCAAAATGCTACTAGTGACACCGGAATTTTTAGCAACCATTTGCACGAACAATTAAATTATTTAATGCAAAACTCTAAGTTAATTAACAGTTTTGAGGAAGTTATAGAATCATCATTACCTATTACCTTAGAACAAGAAAATGCCTTGAGATTAAATAATTTAGGATTAATATATCTAGATAAAAAGTTTGCGAAAGTTAGTTGTATTTTATATAAAAATTATTTTAGTGATTATTTTAGAAAAAAGTTTGATTTAAAAGCTAAAAATAGCAAGTTAAAGTATATTAGTAGTAAGCAAAAATCTTGGAGTAAAATTAGCTCTTGAAAATATTTAATAATATTTTTTAGTAATCAGAATTTCGCTATGCTATCGCTAAGGCACCCTAAGTTATATGTGCGTAATTTAAAAAATTAAATATGATTCCTATTGATAATTTCTTTATTAAATCATAATCAATACTGCTCGGTTAAGGATTTTCAACTCTTAATTTGGTTTGGGGAAAAGGTGAAAGGGTAAGGGTTAAAGGTTTTTTCTTGCCCTTTTCCCCTTCCCCTTTAACCCTTAACCGACAAGTATTGAAATCATAATAAGTTATCAAATCAATGGTTTGTAAGCATCAATCACTCAGCAATGGCTATTTTTATTAAGAATAATTTACCTTAATAATCTCATTGTCAAAGGATAGCGATAATGCTTACCTTTATAAGCTTTCATTGCAGCAAAATTAACTAAGAATAATTGTAATATTATCATGAATGCAGTTAATCCCAGCCATAATAATAATAAAATATTTAAAACAGTTTTAATTTCTTGTCCAGTACTATTATTAATCAATGCTATACCAAACATTGTTAACATTATCAATAAGGATAAGATAATCACAATCAGAATATAAAGTGTGAGCGAAATTTGAAAATTTAAAGCTTCTTTTCCCTGAAAATCAATCCAAGGAGATTTAAATTTATTGAAGCGCCAAATTACCATGGGAAATAAAATATTTAAAGGTAAATACAAAGGAATTCCGAGAAAGACCAAAAAAAATAATAGCATCCAAGCGAATAAAGCCGAGAGATGACAAAACATTGCCCAGACGCGTATTTGCTGCTTTGGTTTTTCTCTCATGACTTTTTATTTATAGATAAATTGCGGAAATAATTCTCCATCCTAGTATCTATAAAAAAAGCCAAACCAAAATTTAAAATTTGAGTATTTCGCGGTCATAGTTTTCCGGGAGAGGTTCTATTTCCCAGACTATACCTTCGCCTGGTTCTAGAGCAACTTCTACAAAGAGTTGTTCTACAGCAGTTGTAGCGATATCTTCGTTGTTAGGGAAAGGTTGTAAATCTTCGGTAAGTAGCCGCAATTTAAAACCACCAGGGATAGCTGCGCCAACTGTAGCGTTACGCAATTCAAACCGCCAAATAACTTGATCTGCTTCACCTTGGGGTATGACTAACAGTTCGTATGTTTGACCTGCGATCGCTAACTGACGAGACAAGATAGAATCTGCTTGTCTTCCTTCCGCACCTCTACCACCAAAACTCAATTGCAGATTCAATCTTCCCCAACCGATAGTTTCCGCAGCTTGGGAAACGCCACTTTGCAACCATTGCAATACTGACCATTGTTCTGGTATTCCTAAACGTTGTTGATATAGGCTTTGTCGCCAACCGCCATGTTCAATTAACCCACCCCAGAGTGGAAACGGGATAGCTAACCGGGGTGTCACGACTTCCGGCTTTCCCAGGCGAGTAATGAGGTTTTGGGCTTGTGGTTGTGGTAGGGTGGGCAAGGGCGAAATAGCAGCGCGTGTAATGGCTTGTGGGCAAAGTTCTTGGGTAAGCGCTAACACGCTAATATCATGGATAATTTCAATCGCATCTACAGCATAAGTGCGATCGCCTGCATCATAATTACCCCGATTCTTCAGTTGTTCATGGGTACAGTAACCCCAAACCCTGACATAGCCTTCATCTGGTTCTACTTGCACAGCCAAATAGTAATCACCAGCCCAACTAAGTAAATCTACCCATTCTTGAGGAACGCATAATTCGCTATCGTCAATATTTTCACTGGGAACCAGAATAAATCTCGTTACGTCTA
The DNA here is from genome assembly GCA_002368155.1 of Nostoc carneum NIES-2107. Classification (GTDB taxonomy): domain Bacteria; phylum Cyanobacteriota; class Cyanobacteriia; order Cyanobacteriales; family Nostocaceae; genus Aulosira; species Aulosira carnea. The sequence goes on along the minus strand of AP018180.1, from coordinate 2,450,893 downwards.
CTACAACAGCGGTTCCATTTACCAGTTCCCAAAAACTGGGTAAAACAGTGGTAGTTGGCCAGACCTTTGCCTGTGATGTAAATTCCTCTTGTATCCAAGGCAAGACTGCACTCAGGCAAAGTTCATTAATATAACCTTGATAGCGCGAAGTGGGGTTAGAAAAAGATGAACTCCGAAGATCCGCCAAGTTTTGATTGTTAGCCGGAATTTCTAGAAATAAATCGGTGGAATTGGCAAAAGTAAATGTTGTCATGGCGGTTTATCCCTTAAGTTTTCAAATGGGCATAGGGCATAGGGCATAGGGCATGGTTAAATTGGTAATAAGCATTTGTCATTTTCCCCAGTCCCCAATCCCCAATCCCCAGTCCCCAATCCCCAATCCCCAGTCCCCAATCCCCAATCCCCAATCCCTAAACACCGTAGTAACTTTGTAACCATTCCTCCATTAATGTACTCATACTTTTGAGTAGGTCGGGCGTAATGGAAATATGCAAAGTATCTTGACTCCAATTTGCTAAAGATTTCAACAAATTTTCTCTAGCCTTTGTCAATCGCCGTGATACTGTATATTGCTTCATTTCTAGTTGCTTGGCGATTTTATCTTGATTGAGTCCTTGAGCGTAGTATAGTTGCACAATCTGTTGTGCTTCTGGGTCTAATTGCGCGATCGCATTAACTAAAATCTGATTAATTTCGCTTTGTTGAGAAGTTCTGGTTTGTTCTTCTTCTTGGCTAATAATTTCTTCAATTAAGGAGGGTTGTTGATTTCCTGGGAGGTTATCTAATAACTCCCATGAATTATCTCCACCTTGGGCAACATTTAAAGATTCGGGGGTGGGATAAAGGTATTTACGTGCAGCTTTGGCTGCTGTTAGCAACCATTTCTCTAAAGTTGGAATACTAATTTGTTGGTTACTTTGAGAAGTATAAGCTGTGGCGATCGCTTCCCAAATGCGATCGTCTGGTCGAGACAGCTTGCGGGAAGTTCCGGCGGTAGTGGGGACATAAAAGGTTTTAAAACCATTCCACGCCAGGATATAAGCACGAATATCATCTGCAGATAAGCCAGCACTTTGCAAAGCTTCCTGCAACCGCTTTTGGGAGATTTTGCGTAACAGTCCCCAATCAGTACAGATATCAACTTCGTGGCGTTGGCGTAAAGTTTCGCGGATTGCACTCGCAAACAAAGGCCCAGCATAGTTTTTTAAAGTAAAACCTTGGCTGGGGTTAAAACCTTTGAGGACGCGATCAATTTGGGCGATCGCAACTTGAAAACAGTCTGATAATTGAAACTGGGTACTAGCGAAACCATTCACGGTTTTTTGAGATACCCAATAGCAGGTTTCTTGCAAGTAAGCAGCCAGATGTTGCTTCGCCAACGACTGAGATTCAGGAAGCTGCCAAAACTTATACCAATAAAGCGCCCAAAAAGATTCTGAAGTTTCTTGGGGTGTGCGTTTGACGCAACCTTGCATACTACTACGCAATCTTGATTCTGTCGCCCAATGACCGAAGCGATCGGCATCGAATTGCACAAAAGTTGAAAAGATTTCAATGATGCTTTGCCGAGGGTGCATAAAAAACTCGAGGCCTACCTAGAGAAGTAGTGAAGGCGTTAAATACCAATTCACAAAAATCAGGTTAAAGATTAAAACACTAAAACCTCGATTTTGTCAAAATTTCGTAATTACGAATTATGAATTGCGATCAAACTGCCTCAACAAACTTTACTACATCAAATTATTATCATGTTGAGACTGTCATTGAAATCTTTAGCACTAGGTAGTATGGTAGCCCTGTCTGCGGCAACTAGTGCTTTTGCTCAAATACCTAGACTACAAAATTTACATTTAACTCAAGTATCCGGCTTTAGTTGTGGCCCCCATACTCAGACTTACATTGTTAAACCTTTAGATAACCGCCAAGGTCAAGGTATCCGTTGCGTCAAATTAAGTGAAGGTAGACCTGGTACAAAAATTCCCAAATTAGCATGGTACGGCGAAGGTAATTGGGGTGGTGCGACCTATCGCCACGTAGGACAAGCGATTTACCGCAGTTCTAACCTAGTTGGTTTTGCTTCTGATATTTACGGCAATGGTGAAAATATTAATAATAATTTCCCCGGAAATCTCAATGTACAAGTCCTCAATCCTACAACTATTCGCGTAACTGGTGCATGGAATGAAGAATGGCAATTAGTTAATACTACTAACTATAAACCTTTACCCAAACCAACAACTTGCGGTGGCTATTTTGATGAATACAAGGTTTCTGATTTAACCGGAAATCGCAATGGTGAAGGGTTGCGTTGTGTTCTCCGCGTAGGGTTAAAAAATACCACTTGGTTTGGTAATGGTAATTGGGAAGGTTCTACTTATTCTCACATCGGTACTCGTTCATTTAATGGTTCCGGTGCAGGAGATATTTGTGGAAGAGGTTTCGGTCGAATTTGTAACAACTTTGATTGGGGTTCATTAAATTTAACTCCTGTAACTGGTGGTTTTGATGTTACAGGTGCGTGGAGTGAAAAGTGGCGTTAATTTGAGTAATTTTAACTGCCGATGCACTCTGATATTGATTTGATATTTCTAGCCAAGCCCCAAATTAAATTACTACTAAATGATGGAGTACAAATAAAATGTTAAAACGTTCTTTGATGATTGCTGCTTCTAGTGTTGCTTTAGCTGCTGCTGTTGCCACTCCTAGTTTAGCTGCACCTGCTGATTTTGTGGGTACATGGGTAAATAAAGATAATAATACTCGTGGTGTGACTCGTTTAGTTATTACTTCTGCAGGTAGCAATAAATTAAATATTCAAGTGTTTGGTAAATGCCATCCTACAGATTGTGATTGGGGAACTGTACCAGTAGTAACCTATGGTTTAAATGTGCAAGATACAAACCATACCTATGCAACAGCTAACTACACCAAAGGTTTTTCTAATACTTTATTGACATTAGACCATGCTGGCTCTCAAATCATGTTGCAAGGCTTCACTCAATTTTTAGATAATAGTGGTCGGCAAAATTATTATTCCCGCGACTACTTTCAAAGAACACTCAAGGTAAAGATTCCAGGGGGTTTACCAATATCACCTATTCAACCAAATAGATAATAAAGAGGTAAAGACTTGTTTTAAAGTTACCCAATAAATTCTAGAGGGCACGGCAATGCCGTGCCCCTACAATCTTTCGCATTCTTGTTTCAAATTGGTAACAGTGTAGGGTGTGTTATCGCTTGAGCGTAACGCACCCTTAATTATTGATTGGTAGGGTGAATTTATGCAACTATTGTTGATAGCTAAGGCTTGATGATAGCAACCCTTAAGCGCTTAATGCATAAGGTACATCTACCTTGGTATGTTTATTGAGATAGTTGACAAATAATTGTTTCAACTGAGGACTTACACCAGCATGTTCAAAGAATCCAAAACCCAGACTCTTCGCTTTCATTAAAGTTTGCTCTGGTGTTAATCCTTCTTGAATTGCTACACTCAACAATGCAATTCCCGTTGAGCGCATAGCTGCTGCACAATGTATGACGGTGGGTTTAGGAAGCTGGTCTAATGTGGTCAGGATTTTAGTAATTAGCTCTTCATTTAAATTTTCTAGCTTCAGGGGCATATTGACATAATGTAGCCCTAATTCTTCCACAACCTTTTGCTCATCCTTTAAAAATCCTAATTCATCAGGCGATCGCAAATTCAAAACCGACTTAAAACCCTCTTGCTTGGCTTGGTTTAACTGGTGTGGTATGACTTGTCCTGTTGTTGTCAAATGATCGTTAATCCGTATAGCGTTGATCACGTTCACTCCTTTGAACTGTAAATAGTACTTTTGCAACATGAAGAGTGAGGATTCCACAGAGAATCCCCGTGACTCAGATTTTTTCAGCAGTCTAATATCTGGTTATTGAGTCGGGTATAAGAAGCTATGCAAATTAGCAAACCAAATCCAGCAAATATTTACGCATTCCGATTTACGGATGTGAAATTTGCTTTCTGAGGTTACTTTTATTGTTGGCTTTAACTACGGTTTATCGCTAGATTTAGCGTATTTAATAATTATACATATTCCCGATGGATTTACGAGAGTTTATAAAAAATATTCTTCTACAATAGAGAAAATCCTGCTTCAGACTCTTGAATAGTTGTCCAGAGTCCAAAGTCAAAAGTCCAAGTTAACCTTAAAGGCTGCGGAATTTCCTAGAAAGTATGGTTACCGCTTGCAAACGCGGTACTCGTGATGCTGATAGGGTTATACAGTTCAGAGAAAATCATTAGTGATTGATTTGTCAGTTGTGGAAACAGCTAGCTCAATTGGGGGATTCTCCCCCAAACCCCCGATTGGGTGACGGTTGCGTCCCCCAAACCCCCTCCAAAATTATTGTTTTTGTTGTCAATTTATTTTTTTAACTGAACTGTATTGGCTTATAGGGTTATGCGAATCATCAAAGAAGCGATCGCCAATTTAAATTAGCGATCGCAGTACTATAAGGGATAGCGTTTTGAACTCAAAATTGGTTTTGGGGAAAAGGTTAAGGGTTAAGGGTTAAAGGTTTTTTCTTTCCCTTTTCCCATTCCCCTTTTTACCCTTAACCGACAAGTATTGATAGCGATCGCTTCTTTGAATGCAGAACCAAATTCTACTACTAAGCTTTGGGCTTGTAAGTGGAAGCCACGTGCAATTCTTTCAACTGTTTAGCATCAACGCTAGAAGGTGCATCAGTTAACAAGCAACGGGCTTGTTGTGTCTTCGGAAAAGCAATGACATCACGAATCGATTCTTCCCCAGCTAGCAACATCACTAACCGATCTAAACCGTAGGCGATGCCACCATGAGGCGGTGTACCATATTCAAAGGCTTCCATCAAAAAGCCGAATTTATTTTGGGCTTCTTCCGGCGACAACCCAATGGCTTCAAATACCTGTTCTTGAACTTCGCGCTGATAAATCCGCCGACTACCACCGCCAACTTCAAAACCGTTAAATATTAAGTCGTAGGCTTGGGCGCGGGCGGTTTTTAAATCATCCAAGTCATCGGGGTGGGGTGCGGTAAATGGGTGGTGTAATGCTTCCAAGCGTTTTTCGTCAGCATTCCACTCAAACATCGGGAAATCGGTAATCCACAGCAAGTTGATTTTATCTGGATCTATTAACGCAAATTCTTTAGCGATCGCTTGCCGTAATCTATCTAAAGTTTTGTTAACGGTAACTGCATCACCAGCCCCAAATAGCAGTAAATGGCCTGCTTTTGCGCCTGTACGCTCTAATATTTCCTGTTTTTGTTCAGAGGTGAGGTTGTCTTTAATTGCACCGATGGTATCAATTTCGCCGTTTTCTCTGACGCGGATGTAAGCTAAACCCTTCGCCCCAGCTTCACTGGCTTCTTTAAATAAGTCTCCACCTGGTTTAATGCGGACATTAGAAATCGCATCGTTACCGTTGGGAATCGGTAGGATTTTCACAATACCACCGTGAGCGATCGCATCGCGGAAAACTTTAAAACCGGAATCTTTCAACACATCGGAAACATTCACTAGTTCCAAACCGTAGCGGGTATCTGGTTTGTCACTACCGTAGCGTTCCATTGCTTCAGCGTAGGTAAGACGCGGGAAGGGATGGTGTAACTCAATTCCTTTAACGGTTTTGAAGATGTAAGAAACTAACTTCTCATTGAGTTCGATAATTTCTTCTTGAGACATGAAACTCATTTCCATGTCTAACTGGGTAAATTCTGGTTGTCTGTCAGCGCGTAAGTCTTCATCGCGAAAGCAACGAGCAATTTGATAATATCTGTCCAAACCAGATACCATCAGCAATTGTTTGAATAATTGCGGTGACTGCGGTAAAGCGAACCATTCACCAGGGTTCACACGGCTGGGGAGAATGTAATCCCGCGCCCCTTCTGGGGTAGAACGGGTTAGTACGGGGGTTTCAACTTCGATAAAACCTTCCACGTCTTCCAAGTAGCGCCGCATGGCTTTCACAACTTGATGACGCAATTGAATATTTTGCGCCATGCGTTCCCGGCGTAAATCTAAATAACGATATTTCAATCGCAATTCTTCCCGCACGTTTTCAGTGTCAGCTGTGGAAACTTGGAAAGGTAACTGTTTCCTCACACTGTTCAGCAAATTAATCTTCTCGGCGTAGATTTCTACCTCGCCTGTGGGGATGCGGGAATTGAGGGATTCGTCGGGACGTTGCGTCACTTTACCAGTGATTTCCACAACATATTCATTCCGGATATTATTAGCCTGTTCGTAGGAATCCGGGGTACGTTGCGGATCGCTAACAATCTGGACAATGCCAGAGCGATCGCGTAAATCTAAAAATATCACGCCCCCATGATCGCGGCGACGGTCTACCCATCCGTACAAGGTAACAGTTTCTCCAATATGTTCTTTTCGGAGCGCGCCGCAATAGTGAGTTCGCATAGTAGTTAATTGTGTTCTTCAGCTTTAGATGGGCAGTAAAATGTCAAAGCTTTCCCATTATCTAGCATCAATAGTATCTAATTGAAGTCAAGATGGCATATTATCTGTTGAATCTTGGGTTTGGGTCAATAGGAGGACAAGGGGCAGGGGGCAGGGAGCAGGGGGAAAGGTGAGGTTCTGAACTCGGAGTGTCGAGTAAAAAGGTGGAATTATCGCCTTCTGAACTCGGAGTGTCGAGTAAAAAGGTGAAATTATCGCCTTCCAAACTTGGAGTGTCGAGTAAAAAGGTCGAATTATCACCTTCCGAACTCGAAGTGTCGAGTAAAAAGGTGGAATTATCACCTTCCGAACTCGAAGTGTCGAGTAAAAAGGTCGAATTATCACCTTCCGAACTCAGATTGTCGAGTAAAAAGGTGGAATTATTGCCTTCACAACTCAAATTATCAAGTTCTATCTCTCCCCATCTGTATTTGTTTAGAGACAATTAAATTTAGCCGTAACGCGCCGCCGCGTGGATGGTGCGTTAGGCGCTAGGATAGTTATTCCGTGGCAAATCATATCGAAAATAAGCGCCTAACACACCCTACAGTCGAATGGCACTTAAGCAAAAGTTACTGCTCAGATCCCCGACTTTTTGAAAAAGTCGGGGATCTAAATCTCGCTAAAGTGAGTTACATTCCACCCTACAGTCATTCTATTTTTACTTATATAAATAGCCGCCCCATTTATATTGCCTTCGAGAAATGCTTTTCTTTGATTCTCATGTGATTATCAAAGATGACGGCAATATTTCTTACCAGCAATCTGCCAATGTCTGTAACTAGTATGTAGTTTTTTGATAAGCTTACCAGTCCATCGGCTTCTAGAGGTTTTAACATCTCTAGTTCATGGGCAAAGTATTCATCAAAACAGATGTGATATTTATCTGCAATGTCTTGCTTGTGCAATTGAAAATGCGACATAATACCCATGATGACATCGCGTCTAATAATGTCATCTTGAGTTAATTTAATGCCTTTACTCAACGGCAAATTCCCTGTGGAAATTGCCTGATAATATTCTTTTAGTTGTTTGTGGTTTTGAAAATATGCATCTTCCAACATACTAATAGATGTCGCTCCAAAACCAAATAATTCTGTTTCGGCGTGGGTAGTGTAGCCTTGAAAATTACGCCGGAGAGTGCCATTGCGTTGCGCGATCGCTAATTCATCATTAGATTTAGCAAAATGATCCATACCAATAAATAGATACTCATTATTTGTGAGTTCTTCAATGGTCATTTTGAGAATGTCTAGTTTTTCCTGTGGCTTGGGTAAAGCTGCTTCGGGAATATTTTTCTGTGCAGGTTTAATCCAGGGAATATAAGCAAAGTTAAAGACCACAATTCTGTCTGGATCTAATTTTATGGTCTTTTTCACTGTTTCCCTAAAACTCTGCCGGGTTTGATAGGGAAGTCCATAAATCAAGTCTACATTTACACTTTCAAATTCTGCTTCTCTGATCCAACTCATGACATCAAAGAGCATTTCTTCTGGCTGGATACGATTAATCGCAACTTGCACTTCATGATTAAAATCTTGAATGCCAAAGCTAATGCGATTAAATCCTAATTCCCTGAGAAATAAAATGTAATCTTTATCTACATAACGGGGGTTGATTTCAATGGAAATTTCTGCTTTGGGGTCAATAGTAAAATGTTGAGTAATATGTTTCCACACAAACTCAACTTGCTCGCGGTCTAAATAATTAGGTGTACCGCCACCCCAATGAATTTGTAGAACTTGGCGGTCGGAATCAATTAATGCGGCTGTTTGTTTAATATCTTGAGCTAAATATTCTAAGTAAGGTTTGGCAATATTCTTATTGTTAGAAATTACCGTATTACAACCGCAAAAATAGCACGCAGTCTGACAAAAAGGGATGTGGAAATACAAAGACAGGGGAGTTTTACGTTGATTCGAGGCTGCGATCGCATTTTGTAAATCGGTGGTGGTAAATGCTTCGCTTAACTCAGTAGCAGGCGGATAACTGGTGTATCTAGGTACTGGAGCATCATACTTTTGGATCATCTCCAAATCAAACTTGACACCAGGTAAGAGAAAGACCATTAAAACCTCCGGGGTGGGGACTGGGGACTGGGGATTGGGGATTGGGGATTGGGGATTGGGGATTAGGGACTGGGGATTGGGGACTGGGAATTATTTTGACTTTTCACCCTTCTCCTGCGGAGACGCTACGCGAACACCTTTCACCTTTCACCTTTCACCCTTCACCCTTTAATTAGTTAGGCTGTTAAATAAGGCTTGACCGATGGCTTGAATTAAATTCGCTTCTAAGCCTTGGACTATTTGCATATTCAAATGAAAGGCATTGTTAGCTTCTGCGACAATTTGGTCAGCGGTTGCATCATCGATGGGTAATGCATCCAAAGCCTGACGATATTTGTGCTTAAATGCCGTTTTATCGGGGATTTGGTCAAAATTATAAAAATTTGTGCCTTCGTAGCCAGATAATTGCAAAGTTGATTGAGCAATTTTTTGCAACATCTGACCACCAGAAAGGTCGCCCATGTAGCGTGTATAGGCGTGTCCTAACAATAGGATAGGTTCAGTAGCAGATAATTCCCGAATTCTGGCGACAAATGTTTGAGTGGCAGTTGCAGGGGCAATTTGCTTTCGCCATTGCTTTCCATAGTAAAACATCATGTCCTTCTCTAGAGCAGCTTGCCGATTCAGTTCTGGAAAGTAAACAGCTGCGATCGCCTGATTGTTAACATTAGTTACAATTGCCGCTTCTAGTTCGCTGTAAACAAAATACAAATTACTCAAAAACTTCGCAAAGCAGTCTTTATCTACAACTCCTTTGAGAAAACATTTCATAAAGCCTACATTTTCTGCTGCTGTATGAGCTTTTTCGGTTCCAGAGCGTAGTTTGACAGCTAGGTTGCTACTCATTTTGTTTCCTTAATTTCAAGCACCAGATTTCTGCACAGCCACCGACTCAGGATGTCTGCTACAGAGGGACTGGGGATTGGGGATTGGGGACTGGGGAGATGAGGAAGCAGAGTATGCTATAGAGACATTTCCAATCCCCATTAGCAATTACCAATTACCCATTACCAAACACCAAATTTTGGGTTTAAGCAGGATTAGCATCAGTATTACGGCAAATATACTCTCAATGCTCATTCCTGCTCTGTTTATCTCTCCCAAAAATATTTAACTATTTATATTTGTATAACTATTAAAGTATTAATATTTCTTTATTTTCGTCTGTCAGGGAAGGCACATTTTGGAATGGGCATTGGGAATGGGGCATGGGGTGTTTGTTATTTCCCTCATCCCCAGTACCCAGTCACCAGTCACCAATCCCTAATCCCCAATCCCTTCGCACAACTTAACTGTTCTCAAAAATATTTTATGCTTATATAGCTATTGAAAGATAGAGCGAGAGAAGGATTCTCATGGTGAAGTCTGTTGAAACTCCGGAGCCTCAGTTACTAAAGCCAGGTGTAAAAGCGCCTGTGAAAGAAACATTATTAACACCCCGGTTTTATACTACTGACTTCGAGGCGATCGCAACGTTAGATATTTCAGCCCATGAGACTGAGTTACTGGCAATTGTAGAGGAACTGCGGGCTGACTATAATCGCCATCATTTTGTGCGTGATCAGGAATTTAAGCAGAGTTGGGAGCATATTGAAGGAGAAACACGCCGTTCTTTTATTGACTTTTTGGAACGTTCGTGTACTTCTGAGTTTTCCGGGTTTCTTTTATTTAAGGAAATATCACGCCGACTTAAAGACAGAAACCCGATTTTGGCGGATGCTTTTAATTTTATGGCCAGGGATGAAGCGCGTCATGCGGGATTTTTAAATAAGTCAATGGCAGATTTTAACCTCTCTCTAGACTTGAGTTACTTAACTAAAAGCCGTACTTACACCTTTTTCCCGCCAGAGTGGATTATTTACACAGTCTACCTATCAGAGAAAATTGGCTATTGGCGTTATATATTGATGTATCGCCATTTGCAGCAAAACCCCGACTATCAGTTTTATCCCCTGTTCAGGAAATTTGAGAGTTGGTGTCAAGATGAAAACCGACATGGAGATTTCTTTAAAGCATTGCTCAGGTCGCAACCAAAATTATGGGATAACTGGAGAGCAAGGTTGTGGATACGTTTCTTTTTGTTGACGGTGTTTGTTACCCACACAATTACGGTATTTGAACGCGCCAGCTTTTACGAATCCATTGGTATTCATCCACGCAAGTATAATAACCAAGTCATTACAGAGACAAACAACACCGCATCTAGAGCCTTTCCCATCATTTTAGATACCAATCACCCGGCGTTTTTCTGGCGTTTAGAGCAGTGTTACCAGAATAATCAGAAACTCACAGCGATTAACAAGAGCGATCGCTCGAAGTTTCTCAAGTTTTGGCAGAAATTACCAGTCATTACCGCTATCATCTGGCATATGTTGCGGATTTATCTCGTCAAACCCATAGATGCGGAGTTAACACGAGAGGCTGTGCGATAAAAGATGAGGCAAAATCCGGTTCGATTAAAATAAATCGATTGACGTTTAAATCTTGTAGAGACGCGATTTATCGCGTCTCCAATGATTTATCGCGTCTCCAATGATTTATCGCGTCTCCAATGATTTATCGCGTCTCCAATGATTTATCGCGTCTCCAATGATTTATCGCGTCTCCACAACCCCAAAATCATAACGAAAAATTCTTAACCGAACCGTATTGGAGATGAGGGAGAATTGAGACAGCTAAGCGTTCCCCAGTTGCGTCAACTTTTTTTTCTCGCGATCGCTTGATTTTTAAGACAGTCGCTACTTAATCTATGCATGAAATCAAATTTTTTACATTTTTAATTGCAAAGGGAAAGTTACAGAAAAAGTTGAACCAACCCCAACTTCTGAAACTAAATTAATTTCACCTTGCAATAGTTTTACCAGCCGCGCCGCTATTGTTAACCCTAGTCCAGTACTTCCCGGAACGTATGAATTATTACTACAACCTACACGAAAGTAAGGTTCAAATATCTGGGTTTGATTTTCTGGCGCAATCCCAATTCCTGTATCTTTAACTGCGATCGCCCATTTTTGATCGTCCAATATCTGACAGCTAATATCAATGCTCCCAGATTCAGTATAGCGAATGGCATTACTAATAAGATTTGTAATAATTTGTTGTAATTTGACTGGGTCTGTGAATATTTGCTGAGGAGCGCTTTGGCAATTAACGACAATTGGTAATTGTTTTTCCCTAGCTAAAGGCTCCAACATTTCCAAAACATTGTTAATTACATCGCTGACATTAATCAACTCTGGTTCTGGTTGTACCTTCCCTGCGTCGTAGCGCGAGATTTCTAAAATATCGTTAATTAGCCGTAGTAAATGCCTACCATTACGTAGTACTCTTTCAATATGTTCTACATTTACATGGTTGTTATTTACTCTGGTTTGCTGCCTTTGTTGACGTAAAAATAAATCTGAATAACCAATAATTGAGGCTAAAGGACTTTTCAATTCGTGTGCTAATTGAGCAAGATAATCTTGGTTAGCGTTTACTAAACGATTAAGTTCCTCATTATGCAGCATCAGGGAATTATAGAGCTGTTGTAATTCTCTTAAACGCTCTTCAAAATAACTATTGAAACACCGTGCGATCGCTTCATCAATTACAGTATCAATCAACCGCATCGCCCGCACAATTGCTGTTGGTGTTCCTTGTAATAAATTTGTTTCTAAAGTCTCAAATATTACCGTTCTCAGTAGATGATATTCCCGCGCAATTTCGCCTGGATCAAAGCCCTGTTCAGCGCGCATAACTCCGTGCTGCCAACTAGCCACAACAATTGATTTTACATCATTACCCTGGGATTTTGACAGTACTGTGACCATTGCTTTGATGACATCAGGCAGATGATTTTTGATTGCTGTGTAAGATAAATCATCGGCGCTTTCAATAAGTTGATCTTTCCGTACCTCTAACACCCATTTTTGCAGGATAATCTCAGTCTTTTCAGCCAGTACTTGACTAAAATCCATTATTTTAAATTCTGTAAATAGACAGATGAGCCAAATTCTTTATGCACTAAGTTTAACAAGTGCCGCCTTGAGTTAGGCTAATTCCAAAAAAATACAACTACCAAACGGTATATATTTCTTTAACTATTACATCAGCTAACTGCTGTGTTAGCTTGCTCAATAACTAATGCTCTGCAATGAATATGTATATTATTTATCTCTATACTCTTAAAATTAATCAGACGCTCAAATACCTTGTTGATTGATATATCTTTCTTTAATCAGCCTGGTCACACCATAATTAACTGATTTAATCTGACTATATACATAGATGTAAAACAATACTGAGCCAAGAGGATATCTATGAAATCTCAGTAATTCAATTGAAAATTTAAATCTATAGACAGATAAATTTACTGATAAATCATGTTATATTGAGCAGACTTAGAGTAAGTCAGCCTAATCTAGTGTATTACAGTATGTGACACTAGAGCGGAGGAACCAAATTATGGGGCGTATCTCCTTTAGGAGAGGGGCATCTCTCAGCCCTAGCCCGTCAGCTAACTTCGTAGGCAATGAGAGGAGACTGAAGAGAAGACATTTTTGTAATCTCATCAGTGTCCAAGGCTGGTACTGCTCGGAATATTGTACCCGTGCTTACATTTGTTGAGGTTGTGAATGCTATTGCAACTAAATTTAGCTGCGATTTTTGCCGTAGCTGGACAAGTCGCTTGGAAAAAAGCTAAACCTGTCCTGGTTAAAGATGTTGTCATCCTCCCGGCTTTAGGATTTTTAGGAATCATCGTACTGTGGTGGATTGTCGCATTATTCAATCATGAATTAATGCCTACTCCACCAGAAGCATTTGTTGCTAATCTGGACTACATTTTAAATCCTTTCTACGAACGAGGGCCAGGTAACTTAGGTATTGGTTGGTTATTAATTGCCAGCCTACGCAGAGTATTGCTAGGTTTTCTTTTAGGTGCAATAGTGGCGATTCCCTTGGGATTTTTGATTGGGATGTCCAAATCCGCAATGTTAGCCTTAAATCCCATCATTCAAATCTTTAAACCAGTATCGCCTTTAGCTTGGCTTCCAATTGCTTTAGCTATCTTCAACTTGGCAGATCCTTCAGCAATTTTCGTAATTTTCATCACGTCCTTATGGCCGACAATTATTAACACTGCCTTAGGAGTTTCTAGCGTTCCCCAAGATTATTTAGATGTCGCCAGAGTATTAGAAATACCCCGTTGGCGACGGATTACCAAAATTATTTGGCCTGCCAGCTTACCCTATATTTTTACTGGATTGCGAATTAGTTTAGGTATTGCTTGGCTAGTAATTGTTGCCGTAGAAATGCTTACTGGCGGTATCGGTATCGGCTTCTTTGTTTGGGATGAATGGAGTCGTTTAAATTTGAGTTCAGTTTTTCTCGCTGTATTTGTAATTGGCTTAACTGGATTAATTCTTGATTACGCCGTTGGCAAACTTCAAGAATTAGTAACCCGTCGCCCCACAGTGGCTAAATAATTCACAATTCACTTTTCTCACGCCAAAACTCTCACAAACTCTTACCTTTGCACCTTGGTGTGAGCGTATATTCCCTATGAATCACCGCTGGAGCTACATAAATGGGTGATAATAACTGGACAAGACGAGAATTTCTCATAGGAATGGGAGCAACAACTGCTGGAATGGCATTGTCCTCCTGTGCCATCAAAGGTAATACTGGCGCTAAAGGACTCACCGAAGAAGCTTTAGCAGTAGAACCAGTAGTTAGATCCCAAGACTTAGAAAAACCGGATATTACTGTTGGCTACGTACCTGTAAATGATTGTGCACCATTTGCGATCGCCTGGAAAAAAGGCTTCTTCCGTAAATATGGTTTAAACGTCAAACTCAACCGCGAAGCTAGTTGGGCAACTTCCCGCGATGGCTTAATATTTGGTCGCTTGGATGCTGCGCCTGTAGTATCCGGTGCAGTCACCAACGCCAGAATTGGTGCGGAAGGCGCGCGCCATGCGCCCTTATGTGCTGCCATGACAATTCACCGCCACGGTAACGCCATGACGATGAACAAAGCCATGTGGGATTCAGGGCTGCGTCCGTGGTACGAATATCAACAAAAATATGGTGATGGTGCTTTAGAAGCCTTCGGCAGAGATTTTCGCAATTACTTTGACAACCAACCCCCAGAACGCAAAGTTTGGGCAGTAGTATTAAGTTCTGCCATCTACGAATACTTTGTGCGTTACGTCTCCGCTGCTGCTGGTGTCGATCCTCTTAAAGAGTTTCGCGTGATCATTGTCCCACCCCCACAGATGGTAACCAACGTGCGGATTGGTGCGATGCAAGCCTACATGGTTGCTGAACCTTGGAATACTAGAGCAATTACAGGTAACGAAGGTATCGGCTTTACCTTTGCCCAAGGTAAAGAAGTCTGGTTAGGACACCCAGACAGACTATTGGGAGTGATGGAATCTTTCATCGACCAATATCCCAAAACCTATCGTTCCTTAGTCAAGGCAATGATTGAAGCTTGCCAGTATTGCAGCAAACCAGAAAACCGCCAAGAAGTTGCCGAACTAATTACAGATAGGTCTTTTACAGGCGCAAAACCTAAAAAGCCAGGTGTCCCAATTACGAAGTATACAGGGCCAGCAATTTTAGGCAATTACAACTATGGTGGTTTTGATGGTAAAGACCGCACCATCGCAGCTGCTGATAATACGATTTTCTACGATATTCCTGACAACCTGCCCAAACAGCCAGGAGAACACTCGACATTTTTATGGAGATCCAGAAGTATCTGGTTAATGACACAAGCAGCGCGTTGGGGACAAATTCATCAATTCCCTAAAAATGCTGAACAATTAGCCGAAAAAGGTTGGCGAACCGACCTTTATCGCGAGATAGCCTCGGAAATGGGTATTGAATGCCCCAAAGATGATTACAAAGTGGAATCAAAAGAAGTATTCATAGATAAAAAACCTTTTGACCCTAGCGATCCTGTGGGCTATTTAAATAGTTTTGAAATTAGGGCTAAATCTCCCATTCGGTTTTTCATGTCTTAATTTCTCAGTATAGGTAAATAAAAAATCAAAATACTTCTTCACCTCTTCTCTGTTCCCTATTTCCCAGTAGCAATATTGACTCACGACTAAATATTTTCCGGAGCATTTGAGCATGAAATCTACCTCAGTACCTATCAATACTCATAACGAAGTTATGCCCCGCAATGGTTTCCTAGAAATTGAGAATTTAGTCAAGTCCTATCCCACACCAGATAAAGGAAATTTTGTCGTTTTAGATGGTGTTAATCTTTCGATTGGTGAAGATGAATATATTTCTGTAATTGGTCACTCTGGTTGTGGAAAATCTACATTGTTAAAAATTGTAGCGGGATTAGAAAAAGCTACTTCCGGCTCAGTAAGGCTAGATGGCAAAGAAATTCGTCAGCCAGGCGCTGAAAGGATGATGGTATTTCAAAATTATTCGCTTTTACCTTGGTTAACAGTAAGAGAAAATATCCGTTTAGCAGTAGATGAAGTGCTAAAAAATGCCACTCGTGCTGAGAAAATTAGCATTGTGAATGAACATTTAGCAATGGTAAACTTAACAGCTGCAGCTGATAAATATCCTGATGAAATTTCAGGGGGAATGAAACAGCGTGTGGGTATTGCTAGAGCTTTAGCGATTCGCCCAAAAATGTTGCTGATGGATGAGCCTTTTGGTGCCTTAGATGCGTTAACTAGAGGTAAATTGCAGCGGCAAGTATTGGATATTTGGGAAAATCATCGCCAAGCCGTAATGATGATTACTCACGATGTTGATGAGGCAATTTATATGTCAGATCGCATCGTATTAATGACTAATGGCCCGGCGGCGACAATCGGAGAAATATTAGAGGTGCCTTTTTCCCATCCACGCGATCGCTCTACCATGCGAAACTCAAAAGAATATTTTGAACTTCGTAACCACGCCCTGAATTTTCTTGACCGTTATTTTAGCCAAGACGAATAAATTAGATTATCATTCTTAATAGTGGGTAGCCTAATTCAAATTCGTCATCTTTTGGATTTGAAGCGGAGGAACCAATGTTTGGGGCTAATCTTTATGAGAGACACCTTCCAGTCTTAGCCCGTCAGCTAACTCCGTCGGCAGTGGAAGGAACCGCCAAGAACTTTGGCTTTTAGACCAGTTGTTATTGGGGTTTCTTTTACCGATTTTACTTATTAGTCATTCGTCATTAGTCATTCGACATTGGTAAGAAATTTGAACAAATGACTAAGGACTAAGGACAAATGACAAAAGACAAAGTTGGTTACCCTGCTTCTCATTAGTAATTTGTTTTATGGGAGAGAAGTTAAGCTGTGAAAATCAAGCCAATGTTAGTGCGCCTACAAAGCACTATAGGTCGAGACGACTTAATTGAACAAATGGTCTTGTTACCAGAACCTGAAAAAAACTCTTCTATACAAGGTTCTACTACAAAACCAGTCAACTTAATTGTCGCTTATGATGCATCTCCCAAAAGTCATACTGCATTAGATATTGCCTTTTGGATTGCTCATCAAACGCGCTTGGCTACAAACACCCAAGTCACAGTTCAAGCTGTCTATGTGGTAGCAGACAAACAAAAGAGTCAATATACAGATATCTCTAGCTTTAGTAGAAATCTCACTCCTTTAGAGTGTCCTACAAGCAATGTATCAAAATCCGTCACACCCGTTTTAACTCAACCAAAATTAACAGTTATTGCACCAAATTTACAAGAAAAATCCTTAGCTGTTATCCAACAAGCAGACCAAATTTTATGGCAAGCACGTAGTTTAGCAGAGGAATGGCAAGGTTCCTTTAAATCACATTTGCGGTTTGGTTCAATTGCTACCGAACTAAAAAAAGTTGTGGAATTAGAAACTGCTGATATTCTATTTATCGGTTGTAGATCTATTGAGCATCCTATTATTCGCGCACTAGGTTCCAATTTCCCCTGTGCTGTTTTAGGTATTCCCAGTGGTATTGAAGAATAAACCAAGACTATAGAGTTCAGTTCCTCTTCATTTAATTAAAATGTCTCACATTCCGATTTGATTGCTGAAAAACTCCACATTCCGTCTAATTCGCTTCTTTTTCGTTCCCTTTTCTATTTATTGTGTTCCCCGCCTTTAGGAGTAATTCACAAATCAAGTAAGGAATGCTAGCTCAAGAAGCCACCTATACTTAGGTGGCTTTTTTCATTATTATGCAAATAATTAGACTAGGAGAGGGAAAGCGTGGAAAATTGGCAAGCAATCCTCAGCATCATTACTTTTATCACTGTCATTGTCTTAATCATGACAGAATGGGTACATCTAACTATTGCTGCATTTTTAGGAGCATTATTACTAGTTTTTACCAACGTCATGACTTTAAAAGAAGCTGTTGGTTACATCGGTAATAGTCATGGCACGTTGGGTTTATTTTTTGGTGTGATGGTACTAGTCAGAGCATTTGAGCCTACCAAAATATTTGATTACTTAGCAACACAAATGGTGTTATTAGCTAAAGGTGATGGTAAGCGTCTCTTACTAGGAATTGTGGGGATTACTACCCCTATTTGTGCCGTTTTACCCAATGCGACAACAGTAATGTTACTAGCGCCTTTAATCCCACCTATGGCGCAAGAAATAGGCATAAATTTTGTACCTTTATTGATTTTAATGGTATTTGTTGCTAATAGTGCTGGACTATTGACACTCGTTGGAGATCCAGCGACATTTATTGTTGGTGATGCCATTAATATTAGTTTTACAGATTATTTATTGAAACTCAGTTTAGGTGGAGTTATTGCGGTTGCCACAGTAACAGCTACATTACCATTTTTATTTCGCAAAATTTGGAATACAAAGCTAGAAAATCTCGAACAACTACCACACCCAGAAATAAATCATCCACGGGTTTTAGCCGTGGGTGCAGTAATTATTGCTTTTGTACTTTTATTTTTTGTGATTGGCGAATCGTTACCAGTTCCTATTTCACCAGCTGCTGTTGCTTTATTAGGAGCAGCTTTAGCTTTACTTCTATCGCACCACAGTAAAATCGATTCAGTTAACAATATCTTGCGAGATGTAGACTGGAGCACATTAATCTTCTTTATGAGTATCTTTGTGCTAATTGGTGGTTTAGAAAAAACTGGGGTAATTAATGGTTTATCAGGAATATTAGCAATAGTCTTAGGAAAAAATATTGTCTTAGGTTCGCTAGCATTAATATTTTTTGTGGGTATCTTATCTAGCATTGTGCCTAATATTCCGTTAGTGGTAGCGATGGTACCCTTGCTGAAACAATATCTTGTCAACGTCGGATTAGCACCAGCCGCAGTTTTAGCAGCCGACTTCCAAGGACAATTTCCCCCAGAAGTTTTACCACTGTTTTACGCCATGATGTTTGGTGCGACTTTGGGAGGTAATGGCACATTAGTGGGAGCATCTTCTAATATCGTCGCTGCGGGTATTTCTGAGCAGCATGGAAGGCGCATCTCTTTTAAAACTTTTCTACACTACGGGATTCCAGTGATGCTACTACAACTAGTAGCTTCGGCGTTGTATGTGCTGTTTCGCTTTTTACTCTAGTACAGTGTGGAGTAAGTCAAGCACCCATGCTCAAGTATGACAAAACTGACGCTGTATTCATTACTAGTGCCTACCTGACAACTGAATAAAGTTAAATATTTAATTTTTTCTTTGCTTTCTGCGATCATCAATATCTATTTCTATGATGCCTTGCGATCGCAAGCTTATTCCCAGTCATCATCACCTACTCTGCATTCTCTCACCGCTCATCACATCGCAGTCTGTAGGGTATTACCCCTGATTCAGTAATGGTATCCTTTGATGGGGGTAAGATTTACTCTCAATAACAACCTCTACTTCAGATAAATTTATATCTGGGGATAGATGCTTTTGCCGATTGTATTCAAAGATTCTACCCAACATAGAGATATTTGGGGTACTAGATCTGGTACAACAACTATAAAGCCGAATTAATTCTAAGTTCAAAAAGGATTAAAACCATGAACCCGCCGGAAGAATATACCAATAGTAATTCCAGAGAGCCAGGGCAAGGGGGGTCAATTTCGGACATCAATACACCACAATCAAATGGGACAAACCTCAGCGAACTTAACAGCTTAGATAGAGTTAGGGATATTCTTTTTGGTAACCAGGTAAGGGAAGTTGAAAAAAGATTTGCCCGCTTAGAAGACCGTCTGGTTAAAGAATTGAATAATGTCCGAGATGAAACTAAAAAACGCCTAGATTACTTAGAATCATATATTAAAAAAGAGGTTGATTCCTTAACAGAGCGCTTAAAAAATGAGCAAATAGACAGAGATGCAGGAGCCAAAGCGCTTGCTGAAGAACAGAAAAACCTCACCATAAATTTAGAAAAAAAGTTTGCCCAATTGGACGAACAAACTAGTAATAGCCAACGAGAAATCCGCGAACAAATTCTCAACCAAGCCAATAGCTTACAAGATGATATTCGGCAGAAGTATCAAGAAATCCTGACTTTGTTAGAAAGAGAATCTCAAGAACTACGGAGAGATAAAGCAGACCGTTCCAAACTCGCATCTTTGTTTACAGAACTAGCTGTGAGATTGAACTCTGATATTAAGTCTTAATTAAATTCGCCAGCTACAGGTGATATACCTATATCCTGATTATATTCTCAATTTGTGCTACAGCACGTAAATTTATAAATTGAAAATTTAAAAGGTCGAAACTGCTTCATGGCAAGCATTACAACAGTTAAATTGTCACATTTAAACGCGCTTAAATTTAGTATTGCCTATATATCAGGAAATTTTAGCAATGAGTAATAAATCTACGGATGAAATAGCTAAAGAGTCCCTGAAGTCTTTGAGTAATGGTAAGCAAATTAGTATAGCTATTAACCCTGCTGTTGCTCTAAGAGAACCCCAATCATCTAGTTCTGAAAATGCTTCTTCTAACTCTTCTACTCAGTCTGTTGCTATTAATTCACCTGGAAACAATCATCATTTACAAAACAATGATGAATTAAATATTCTTCGCAGTTTGCTCCTTGGTGTTGAGCCGACAGCGCTAAATAAACTATATGAGAGATTAGAGAACCCGCAAATTCAAGCAGAAGATATTAGTCGTCTGTTACCAGAAGCTGTGGTGTTGCGTTCCAAGCAGGATAAACAACTAGGTGAAGCCATAGTTACTACTGTAGAAACCGCACTCCAAAACTCAATTCAACAAGACCACAATAGACTTTCTGAAACCTTTTTTCCGATTATTGGGCCAGCAACTCGCAAAGCGATTTCCACTGCTTTGGAAGAGATGCTGCAATCTTTAAATCAAACTTTAGAACATAGCTTGTCACCGCAAAGTTTGCAGTGGCGACTAGAAGCAAAAAAGACCGGGAAATCATTCGCGGAAATAATTCTTCTCCGCACACTGATTTATCGAGTAGAACAAGTATTTTTAATTCATAGAAACACTGGATTATTGTTGCAACACCTGATAGCACCCCAGGTAACAACTCAAGATCCTGATTTAGTTTCAGCAATGTTGACAGCTATTCAAGATTTTGTCAGAGATTCTTTCAGTATAGGCACAGAAGATGGACTGCAATCTTTGCAGTTTGGCGAACTCACCATTTGGATTGAAGAAGGGCCGCAAGCAGTACTAGCTGCAATTATTCGGGGGAAACCTCCCCAAGAATTCAGGTTAACTCTCAAAGATGCCCTCGAAAAAATTCATCTGCGATTAAGCAGCGAAATGAATGATTTCGTTGGGGATACAGAGCCATTTATTACCAGTAAACCTTATTTAGAAGCTTGTCTAGCTGAAGGCTATAAATCACCACCGAAAAAAAATTATATTTATGCTTGGGGCTTTTTAGGTACGATTGCGATCGCTTGTGGTATTTGGGGCTTTTTCACAATCCGAGAGCAATTTCGCTGGCATTCCTATATCCAAAAGCTGGAGTCCCAACCAGGAATCATTGTAGTGAATACAGAACAGCGTCAGGGAAAACATTTTATTTCCGGAATGCGCGATCCCTTAGCTGTAGATCCTAAAAAACTGATACAGCCAGCAAATATCAATCCAAAAAGCGTAATAGGTCAGTGGCAACCTTACATATCATTAGACCCGCAATTAATTACCCTCAGATCTGAGAAATTGCTGCAACCGCCAAAAACCGTCACCCTAAAAGTTGATGAAAATGGCATTCTTAACGCCACTGGTGCAGCATCTCGCCAATGGATTTCTCAAGCACGAAATTTATGGCGTTTTATTCCCGGGGTCACTCAATTTAATGACAACAATCTTCAGGACATTGCCCTGATGCAACTAGAGTCATATAAACAGCAAATAGAACAAGAAATGCTCTTTTTTTCTGAAGCTACAACTGATTTGATTATAGGTGAAGCTAATAAAATTCCTAATTTAGCGCTCAAAATTAATCAACTTTCAGATATTGCTCAATCTCTCAATAAAAACGTGAGTTTGCAAATTTCGGGACACACAAGTACCACGGGTACAGAACAAATCAATAATTTGCTCAGCCAAGCCCGGGCTAATAAAATTCTTGCCGAGCTAACTGCCCAAGGTATCAATCCTAGCAAATTGAAAACTGAAGGTTTAGGTGATACTGCTCTCTCTTCACAACCAGAATTAGCACCAGCAGATAACCGGAGAGTTACCTTCAGAGTATTGATAACCGACACCTCTAAGCTGAAGCAACCTCAATAATTATGCTCCAGAAAAAGATTTGTATGGTTGGTGCATTTGCCACAGGTAAGACTAGTTTAGTATCTAGGTTTGTAAGTAGTATTTTTTCAGAAAAATATCATACTACTGTAGGAGTAAAAATTGATAAAAAAACACTGAATATTCAAGATAAAACTATTAATTTAATACTTTGGGATCTTTATGGAGAAGATGAATTTCAAAAAGTAAGAATGTCCTATCTACGGGGTTCATCTGGTTATTTATTAGTAGTCGATGGTACCCGAAGAAATACTTTAGAAAAAGCATTTGACTTGCAGACAAGAGTAGAAGAAACAATTGGTAATGTTCCCTTTATTATGATACTTAACAAATGGGATTTAACAGATGAATGGGAAATTGATCCTGTAGAAATCGATGCAGTGCAGCTAAAAGGTTGGACTGTCATAAAAACAAGTGCTAAAAATGGTTTGGGTGTAGCAGAAGTTTTTCAAACTCTTGCTGAAAAAATAATGGATGAATAAATGTTAGATATCCCCACGCCTGTAATTGCTTATCTTCTGACTTTTATTATCGAAGAACTCTCTCTTGCTTATCTATTAGTTAAAAAAGATGGTTGCTTGTCTGCGTGGGGGGGAAAATTGGCAGCATATGGAGTTAGCAACCTGCAAGCAGGTGAGTATATTACAGAACAGGTTTTTTTTCTGGAAGGACTATTGCCATTAGATGATTTTCCCTTATTTCTCCCCCGTATGAAAACTGAATATGGTATCTGTGCAGATGTCCATCTCTTCCCCTCCGAGGAAGGTGATTGGATATTAATGTTAGATGCTACTCGCGATGAAAGTCATAAATCACTCGTGCAACAGCAAGCCAATGAATTCAGCTTATTACAAGAAAAATTAATAAAAATTTTCCAGCAAGAATCAACTCAAAATTAATTTATGGCAGCATCAACTCATGAATGACTCTATCACAGCAGACTTATTTGCAGCCTTAAATATTTTAGTGTTAGAGCGAATTAATTTCGGTACATTTAAAGTTACTGGAACAGTACCCAATTGGTTAAGGCATTTTTGCCATCCCAGAATTACATCAGGGATGGAAGTATTAATCCCAGAAGAACAGTTTCCCTTTTTAGAAAATTTTTTGATTGATGCTGAAGAATTTTGGCAAAATAATAGCACTACCAAACTTACTTCTGGTTTTTGGACAGACCGCGCCTTATCTGGTAAAGAATATCATTTTGAAGCCTCAGCAATTTGCTTAAATAACAGAAAAATTTTATTAATCGAATTGCTAGATAATTCTTTTTACGAAAAACAATCTATTATTCAAAAAGCTAGAGAAAATCAATTAGTTTATCAACAATTATTAAAAGATAATCAGAAAAAAGAAGTATTAATTCACTGTATTATCCATGATATAGCAGGACAATTAAGTAGTATTAATTGTTGCCTAGCGCTGCTGGAATTTGAAAACTTAACACATAAAGGCAAAGAACATTTAGAAGTTGGCAGACAGCAAACTGTTAAACAAGAAATGCTGATTCGGGAAATATTAAATGCATTCTCATCTGAAATGCAATCCCTAGAAGCTTTCACACTCGATCCCGAACAAGCACCCAATGTTCTCGCTTCTGTACAAGAGGTAATCAAGGTGTTAACTCCTAGCTTTGCACTCAACGATATGCAATTACAAATAGCCAGCAATGTTGATTTTACTGCCGACTGGAGAGTAGTAGGCGATCGCTCCCGTTTAGATAGGGTAATTTCTAATTTGGTAGAAAATGCATTCCGCCACAGTCCACCGCAGGCTACTGTGGAAATTGGCTTACAACTAGATGCAGAATCAGTGCTGGTAACTGTCGATGATCGGGGTACAGGCGTAGAACCAGAACTGGTACCAACGTTATTTCAAAAATTCTCTCAAGGTAAAAGCAAATCTGGTAGAGCAGGTTTAGGACTTTACTTCTGTCGCATTACAGTTGAACGCTGGGGAGGGAAAATCGGTTATTTACCGCTTCCTGAAGGTGGTTCTCGCTTTTGGTTCCGCCTCTTAAAACCAAAAATGTCAAATTAGCAGAGCCTGAAATCATCCCATTCCTTGTGAAGTGGAACGAAGGAAACGCCTGTGGCCATTGCTCAAAACTTACTGAATCACAACTCTTGACTATAGGCTAATAGTAAGAGTAAGTATTTCCAGTAAGTTTATTGTATTTTTAGTATGTTTTTTATTATATTATCAACCGTAATATTAAGTACTAATTATAAGTATTATTATTTACGCAGTATTTAAGGCGATTTTGTCAATATAATCCACAGGCGATCGCCCTGAAGCATGATATTTCCCTTCTCTAACCCTGATTTTTGAGCCTCTAGCCGCTATTTCCCAAAACGTCAATACTTCTTTAACAACGATTAATTTTTCTGTAAAGACTTAATATTCACCTAGGAAATTGGCTCTAAAGTTTTAATTTTCAATAAAGATGTATTGAAAGTAACTATGATTTTTATAAATTAGGTCAAAATGAAATAACTAAAACACAGATTGATTACGTACGCATTATTACACGCATTTTGTAAACCTCCGATAATTTGTTAGGAAGCTGAATTTAGGTTCCAGTTCTCATTTAATAACTAACTAATTAAATAACAGTATGAATCACACTGCTTAAGCAGACATTACTTTGGGGTATTGCAGCTTTATTAGTGGTAATATCTCATGCTTTTAATTGCCTGATTAATTGTATAACGAGCAGATTAAGGTTTACGTAAAAATCATTACTACCAATGGTGTATCAAATCTCCCTATCTGAAACTAACCCAGAAAAAGACACCTCAAAATTACCTATTTTGTCAACAACAGAACAACAGCAATTACTAATTGAGTGGAATCATACTCAAACCAATTATCCCAAGCAAGCTTGTATTCATCAGTTGTTTGAAGCGCAAGTAGAAAAAACACCCGATGCTGTAGCCTTAATTTTTAACGAGCAGCAAATTACCTATAAAGACTTGAATAGTCGTGCTAATCAACTAGCACAATATCTGCAAATATTAGGAGTTGGTGCAGAAGTTCTAGTAGGAATTTGTGTAGAACGCTCAATAGAAATGGTTGTAGGCTTACTCGCCATTCTTAAAGCTGGTGGAGCTTTTGTACCTCTAGATCCAGCGTATCCACAAGAACGTTTAGCTTTCATGCTGTCTGATACCAATGTATCAGTACTATTAACTCAAAAAGATTTAGTTGCTAAATTACCTACTCATAATGCATCTGTAATTTGCTTAGATAAAAATTGGGATGCAATTTTTCAAAATAGCCAAGAGAACCTAACTACTAACGTCACCGCCGAAAACCTGGCTTATGTGATGTACACTTCTGGTTCCACAGGTACACCCAAAGGTGTTTGTGTGATGCATCGTGGTGTAGTGAGATTAGTTAAAGAAACTAACTATGCTCAATTAACACATAAAGAAGTAATTCTACAACTTGCACCGATTTCCTTTGATGCTTCAACTTTAGAAATTTGGGGTTGCTTACTTAATGGGGGAAAATTAGTAATTGCTCCTCCTCACACACCATCCTTAGAGGAATTAGGGCAGATTATTCAGCAACACCAAGTTACAACTCTGTGGCTAACGGCTGGTTTATTTCATCTGATAGTTGATGAAAAAATTGATGCTTTAAAATCCTTGCGTCAGCTTTTAGCAGGTGGGGACGTATTATCAGTTCCCCATGTGCAGAAGTTTCTCCAAACTGTAGAGAACTGTCAGCTAATTAATGGTTATGGCCCCACTGAGAATACAACCTTTACTTGCTGCTACAGTATCACAGCACCATTGCAACCAAGTGCTTCCATCCCCATTGGTCGCCCAATTGCCAATACTCAAGTTTATATATTAGATGACAACCTCCAACAAGTAGCGATCGCAGAAGTTGGCGAGTTGTACATTGCTGGTGATGGACTCGCTAGAGGCTATCTCAACCGTCCCGATTTAACTGCTGAAAAGTTTATCTTTCACTCTTTTGATGGTAATTCGCAAACGCGCCTTTATAAAACTGGCGATTTAGCGCGATTTCTACCTGATGGTAATATCGAATTTTTAGGAAGAATTGACAATCAAGTCAAAATTCGCGGTTTCCGCATTGAGCTGGGAGAAATCGAAAGAGAAATTGCTCAACATCCGGAGGTGCGAGAAAATGTGGTTTTAGCGCTTCAGCAAGAAACAGGAGAAAAGCAGTTAGTTGCTTATATTGTGCCTCATCAGCACAGTAGTTACGCGCACCATCAATTGCGAAGTTTTTTACAGCAAAAACTACCTAATTACATGGTGCCATCAGCGTTTGTGTTATTGGAATCAATGCCTTTAACTGCAAACGGCAAAGTTGATAGACATAAATTACCTGCACCCAGTAGAGAACGTCCGCAACTCGAACAAGCTTATATTGCTCCGCAAACTGATTTAGAACGTCAATTAGCAGCTATTTTGGGCGATTTACTGAAAATTGAGCGCGTTGGCTTAGATGATAACTTCTTTGATTTGGGAGCAACTTCCATCTCAATTCTGCAAGTTACAGCGCGGATACAACAGGAACTGAGCATTGAGTTACCTGCGGTGAAGCTCTTTCAATATTCAACAATTGGCGCATTAGCAAAGTATTTGCAATTAAAACAAAATAGCCAACCTGCTTATGACAAGCTGCAAAATCGCGCTCAACGCCAACAAGCAGCGCGTAGTCGTCGCCGCAATCATCAACAAGGTGTTTAAGTAATGGTAGATATGCAAGCATCGGATAATCAAGATTCCATTGATGGTATTGCCATTATTGGCATGGTAGGGAAATTTCCTGGCGCTAGAAATGTCGATGAATTATGGCGCAATCTCTGTGAGGGAGTAGAGTCAACAACTTTCTTTCAAGATGAGGAATTAGATCCCAGTATTGACCCCAACCTTTGCGAAGATCCTAGCTACGTCAAAGCTAGAGGAACCATCCCCGGAGGGGAAACCTTTGATGCAGCTTTTTTTGGTATCAATCCCTCGGAAGCTGTGGTCATGGATCCCCAAGCGAGGGTTTTTCTAGAGTTAGTTTATGAAGCTTTAGAAAATGCTGGTTATGAATCAGAATCTTTCGATGGTTTGATTGGGTTGTATGCTGGTTGTGGTCAAAATACTTATTTTGCTAACAACATTAGCGGCCGGATGGAAATTGTCGATCGCATCGGTGAATTTCAAACGATGCTAGCTAATGAAAAAGACTTTTTAACTACCCGTGCGGCGTATAAACTTAACCTGAAAGGCCCGGCTGTCAGTGTAAATACTGCTTGCTCTACTTCATTAGTAGCAATTATTCAGGCTTGCCAAGCCCTGAGCAACTATCAATGCGATTTGGCTTTAGCTGGTGGTGTATCTATGACTACACCCCAAAATAGTGGTTATATCGCTCAGGAAGGCAGTATGCTTTCCGGTGATGGACATTGTCGCCCCTTCGATGTTAACGCTCAAGGCACAATGTTCAATAACGGCGCAGGAATAGTTGCCCTAAAGCGTTTAGAAGATGCACTGCAAGATGGCGATCGCATTTATGCTGTCATTCGGGGTCTGGGTATCAATAATGACGGCGGTGATAAGGTGAGCTTTACGGCTCCTAGTGTAGATGGACAAGCCGAAGCCATTGCAATGGCGCAAGCTTACGCCAACATTCACCCCGAAACTATCTCTTATATTGAAGCCCACGGTACAGCCACACCCTTAGGCGACCCGATTGAAATTGAAGCACTGACGCAAGCTTTTCGAGTGCATACAGATGCGAAACAATTTTGTGCCATTGGCTCAGTTAAAAGCAATCTTGGGCATTTAGTAGCGGCGGCTGGGGTAACGGGTTTAATTAAAACTGCGCTCTCCCTTTATCACAAAAAACTACCCCCAAGCCTGAATTTTACAGCGCCTAATCCCAAAATTGACTTTGCCAACAGCCCCTTCTATGTCAATACCAAACTAGTGGAATGGCCAGAAGGTGAAACTCCCCGCCGTGCTGGTGTGAGTTCCTTTGGTGTGGGTGGGACGAATGCTCATGTAGTTTTGGAAGAAACCCCAGAAATTCAACCTGCCGGTGCTTCTCGTCCACAGCAGTTATTATTACTTTCAGCAAAAACAAGTACAGCCTTAGATGCTGCAACCGCCAATTTACAACAACATCTGCAATACAACGCCGAAGTTAACTTAGCTGATGTTGCCTATACCCTACAGCGCGGACGTAAAGCCTTTAACTATCGCCGCTATGTAGTTTGTCACAATATTACAGATGCGATCGCTTCTCTCCAATCTTTAGATCCCAATCAAGTCAGTACCCGTCATACAGAAATCCGCAATCCCCCTGTTGCTTTCATGTTCCCAGGGCAAGGATCGCAATATGTGAACATGGGATTGAATCTCTACAACCACGAACCTGTATTTCGTGAGGTAGTAGATCGATGCGCGGAAATTCTCAAACCTTTGCTGGGGAGAGATTTACGAGAAATCATGTATCCCGCACCAGGCGATAGTGAAACTGCGGCTATTTCTTTAAAACAAACTTTCTTTACTCAGCCAGCATTATTCGTCATTGAATACGCCCTAGCGCAACTATGGCAAAGTTGGGGAGTCAAACCCCAAGCCATGATTGGGCATAGTATTGGTGAATTTGTCGCCGCCTGTATTGCGGGTGTATTTAGCTTAGAAGATGCACTGATGTTGGTTGCAACTCGCGGTCGCTTAATGTGGGAGTTACCGGGGGGAGCGATGCTTTCAGTCCGCCTCCCAGCTAAAGAAGTAGAGCCGCGATTAAGTGCAGAATTAGCGATCGCCGCTATTAATGGCCCTTCTTTATGTGTAGTTGCAGGCCCTACAGAGGCGATCGCATCACTACAACAACAACTAGAAAGTGAAGAGATTGTCTGTCGCCATCTCCACACCTCCCATGCTTTCCACTCCCCAATGATGGATAGTATTGTGGCTCCCTTTGCAGAGGTAGTTGGACAAGTTAAATTATCAGCACCTCAAATTCCCTTTGTTTCCACTGTCACCGCCAACTGGATTACAGATGAGCAAGCAACCAATCCAATGTATTGGGCGAATCATCTACGCCAAACTGTGCGATTTGCAGAAGGTGTACAAACTATCTGGGAACAACCAGAAAGAGTATTGCTGGAAGTAGGGCCACGCGCCACAACTGCAACCCTAGCGCGCCAACAAGCAAAAGATATCAAACAACAAATTGCGATCGCATCTCTGGCTGACAACGCCGAGAAAGAAGCCGAATGGAATGCATTACTCAAAGCAGTAGGACAACTGTGGTTAGCAGGGGTGACTATCGACTGGAGCAATTTCTATCAAGACGAAACACGCCAGCGAATCCCGCTTCCGACTTATCCCTTTGAACGCCAACGTTTTTGGATCGATCCACTACCCCATCCCAACCGCGCCAAAACTACTCAACCTCCCAATCCCCAAAGTTTAGAGAAACTTGCAACTATGTCATCCCCCAAGCAAAAACTTATTCCCCTACTCAAAGAAGTTCTCGAAGAAACCTCTGGACTAGAAATCGCTGGTTTTGACGACTCGACAACGTTTTTAGAAATGGGGTTAGATTCCCTATCTCTCACGCAAGTTGGGCTAGCGTTAAAGAAAAAATTTAAAGTCAAGGTCACACTCAGGCAGTTATTAGAAGTTTGCCCGAATTTAGGAACTTTAGCTGACTTAGTTAATGAAGGTTTGTCTCCAGAAACTTTATCCGCGCTTAATTTAACAGAAACAGTTGCAGAACCTACTCCAGAAGTAGCAATACCAACACCTGCAACCATCGTTCCCACGAATGTATCTGCACCGCAACAAATTGCTGCTCAACCTGTTGTTGCATCCGGTTTCTTAGAAACTGTGATTAATCAGCAGCTACAAATCATGACTCAACAATTGGCGTTACTGGGTAACAACAATTTATCCCTAACAACGCCAGTTGTAGCGACAGTATCAACTCCGCAAAATACTGTATCTGCTACCCCTACCCAAACCAGCAAAGAAGCAAAACCAGCAGTAGAAACTGAATCTAACGGCGCTAAAAAGGCATTTGGTGCAGCAGCGCGAATTGAAAAAACTCAGAAAACTCTGACAACAGCACAACGCGCTTATCTAGATAAATTTATCCAACGATATACAAAACGGACGCAACAATCCAAAGAATATACCCAATCTCATCGCCGTTACTTGGCAGATCCCAGAAGTGTTTCTGGCTTCAACCCCACGATGAAAGAGATGGTTTACCCGATTGTGGTATCTCGTTCATCGGGTTCTAAACTGTGGGACATTGACGGTAACGAATATGTTGATTTAAGCAATGGTTTTGGTTTGAATTTATTTGGTTGGTCACCAGCTTTCATTACCGAAGCAATTGAAGCACAACTGAAACTGGGAATGGAAATCGGCCCCCAAACTCCTTTAGTGGGAGAAGTCGCAAAGTTGATGTGTGAATTGACCAACTTTGACCGCGCCGCTTTTTGTAACACAGGTTCAGAAGCGGTTTTAGGGGCGATGCGGTTAGCGCGGACAATCACAGGACGGAACTTAATCGCCATCTTTTCAGGAGCTTATCACGGCATTTTAGATGAAGTCATTGTTCGCGGTAGCAAGCAACTGCGGTCAATTCCCGCCGCGCCTGGTATTCCCCCAGAAAAAGTAGAGAATATTTTGGTACTGGATTATGATTCACCCGAATCTTTAGAAATCCTCAAAAGTCGGGCTGATGAATTAGCTGGGGTAATGGTGGAATCTGTACAAAGCCGCCGCCCAGAATACCAACCCAAGGAATTCTTGCAGCAATTGCGTCAGTTTACCGAAGAGGCTGATATTGCTCTAATTTTTGATGAAATCGTGACTGGATTTAGAATTCATCCTGGTGGCGCACAAGCTCACTTCGGTATTAAAGCAGACATTGCTACCTACGGTAAAATTGTCGGCGGTGGACTACCGATAGGGGTGATTGCTGGGACATCAAAATATATGGATGCTCTAGATGGTGGCTTTTGGCAGTATGGTGATGATTCAGTTCCAGAGGTTGGTGTCACTTACTTTGCTGGTACTTTCGTCCGCCATCCCCTAGCACTAGCAACCGCAAAAGCCGTACTGCAACATTTAAAGCAGAGTGGCCCTAGCTTACAGCAAAATCTCAACGCTAGAACCGATAAGTTTGTTGCAGAAATAATGAGATGTTTCCAACAAGTAAATGCACCCTTCACAGCCTATAATTTCGGCTCCCTATTCATGGTGAAACCTGCGCCAGAGTTCATCTATGGAGATTTGTTCTTTTACTTGATGCGGGAAAAGGGAGTACATATTTGGGATCACCGTCCTTGCTTCCTCACCACAGCTCATTCCGAAGCTGATTTGGCTTTCGTGATGACAGCCTTTAAAGAGAGTCTTGCTGAAATGCAAGCGGCTGGTTTCTTTGCTGCACCTGCTGAAGAAGTCACAAGCCGCAGCCAAAATGAAGTTGTCGTTACCAATAACAGCCTCCGCAATCGTCCTCCCCAGCCTGGTGCAAAATTAGGACGCGATCCCCAAGGTAACCCCTCTTGGTACATCCCCGATCCTGAGCGTCCTGGGAAATATTTGCAAGTCGCCGGTGTTTCCTAAAGTACTGTAAAAATCGGCGTTGCTGGCGGAATTATTTGTTTCATCCAATTCAGCAACGCCTAAATCACATATAGCATTCCTAATCTGCTGAAGTACTAATTTATCTGCGTCCTTCCTTTTTATCGGCAGTTAGTTATTGCTTCTGACCAATTTGTAAAAATTATCCCAGCAAAAGTATCAATGTATAAACACATTAATTCACTTACTTCTCTGCGGGGTATTGCAGCTTTAGTTGTTGTTATCCATCATTTCTCTTACTACACATTACCCAAAACTGGTTCCACGTTATCAACATATAGCAGTTTTTTTCATAATGGATATTTGTGGGTAGACTTTTTCTTTATCTTAAGTGGTTTCATCATGACCCACGTTTATGCTAGAGATTTTTCTGCAAAAGTGACTTCAGATAACTATCGCTCATACTTACTTTCGCGGTTTGCCAGAATTTATCCTCTACATATATTCATTTTGTCTTTATTTGTTGGATTAGAAATTTTTAAAACTTTTTTAATTCATCATTCTGCATTCACGGGTAAGTTTAACTTAACAGCCCTATTTGCCAATGTTTTTCTTCTCCAAGCTTTTGACCTCAATTGCCCGCCTCTATTTTGGTGTAATACTTATTGGAATGAACCAGCTTGGTCAATTAGTGTCGAATTTGTAATTTACTGTATATTTCCATTTTTATTATTTTTCTTGTTAAAAAAAAGTTATAAAAATGATTTACTGATGTATGTTTCAAGCCTCCTGGGTATATTATTCTTAGTTACTTTTACTCGTGGAAATTTAGATAGTATTATCGGCGTACCTTCAATAGCTAGATGCGGACTAGAATGTGTACTTGGCATTATTACTTACAAAATCTATCGTCGAGGACATTATCAAAAGTATTTCAATCTCAATTTACTAGCAATCATAGCTCTCACTTGGATAATGCTGATTATGCATAATTACTGGCATCATTGGCGGAGCCTTCATGATTGGCTAATTTTACCAGCTTTTTCTCTACTAATTTTGGCTGTAGCTGTCAATAATAAGGGTATGATATCAAAATTTTTAAATTCACAGCTAATGCTATATCTCGGTACAATATCTTACTCAATTTATCTGGTTCATTGGTTGATTCAGGAAGTAATTAAATTTTTCTGGTCTTATGGATTTAACGAAAATTTTGGACAAGGTTTTACTAAATTGGAAAATTTTCTCGCTCTAGGAGTATTTTTGATGATTACTTTATTAGTTGCAGCACTAACATATAGATTTGTAGAGGTTCCTATGCGTAACTATTTAAAGTCAAAACTTCTAGCTAACCAGTATTGATTAGTAGCAGTTGATTACAACATAAATCCATCCAAAACCATTAAATAACTTGAGAAAATCAGAGATTTTTATGACTTTATCACCTGTAAATTTCCAGTCTGAATTAACTGCTGTTGAGTTTGACCCATTTGCCGAGGGAGAATTATTATTAACTGCTCCTGCTACTGAATCTCAAAAAGAAATTTGGGCTTCTGTGCAAATGGGGGATGCTGCAAATTGTGCTTATAACGAGTCCCAATCTCTGCGGCTCAAAGGTAAACTTGATGTTACAGTTTTCCAATCTGCACTACAAGAGTTAGTGCTACGTCATGAAGCACTCAGGACAACTTTTAGCACAGATGGTAATACACTCTGCATTGTTGGTTCACTGCAAATTGAAATTCCGATTATTGATATTTCTAGCCTAGAATCACAAGAGCAAAAAGACAAATTAGCTAGTATCAGACAACAAGAAGTAGAAAAGCCCTTTGATTTGGAACATGGCCCTCTATTCCGGGCGCAAATTATCAAATTGCAACCGCAAGAACATATAGCTATTTTGACTGCTCATCATATTATTTGTGATGGTTGGTCTTGGGCTGTGCTAATGCCAGATTTAGGTAAACTGTATTCTGGTTTGCTAGAGGGTATTGTTCCCGAATTAGACGAAAGCGATCGCCTCAGTGATTATGCTGTTTTGCAAGAAGAAGAGGTGGATAGTCCAGAAGCGATCGCCACAGAACAATATTGGCTAGAACAATTCGCTGACTCTGTACCTGTACTAGATTTCCCCTGCGATCGCCCTCGCCCACATATCAGAACTTTTAACGCCGCGCGCGAAGATTGGCAATTAAATCCGCAATTAGTCGCAGATCTCAAACAGTTAGGCTCAAAGTTCGGTTGTAGTTTTATGACTACCATCCTGGCAGGATTTGAGGCTTGGCTACACCGTATCACCGGACAAAATGATTTGGTTGTCGGTATTCCCGCCGCCGGACAAGCTGCTTTAGGGCAGTATAATCTTGTAGGTCATTGTGTAAATTTACTACCACTGCGTAGCCAAATCAATGGCGCACAATCTTTCAGTGAATATTTGCAAAGTCGTCGTTCTACTGTTTTAGATGCCTACGATCATCAACAATTTACCTTTGGGAGTCTAGTTAAAAAATTAAGCATTCCTCGGGATTCGAGCCGGATTCCCTTGGTTCCCATTACATTTAATATCGATCAAGGTTTAGATAGCGATAAACTCCCCTTTGCTGAGTTAGAGGTAGAATTTTTCTCTAATCCTCGCTCCTTTGAGAACTTTGAGCTATTTATTAATGCTACAGAATTACGCGGTCAACTAACTCTGGAATGTCAGTACAACACTAATTTATTTGATGCTGACACTATCCGCCGCCGAATGGCAGAGTTTGAAACTTTGTTGCAGGGTATAGTTGCCAACCCCAATCAAACTATTGCGAAATTGCCGATTTTACCAGCAGTTGAGCAACAGTTATTAGCAGCTTGGAACCAAACTCAAACCAACTATCCTCAAGATAAATCTATCCATCAATTATTTGAGGAACAGGTAGCGCGTACCCCTGATGCTGTGGCTTTGGTATTTCAAGGACAGCAACTTACTTATCAAGAGTTGAATACTCGCGCCAATCAATTAGCACAATACCTACAAACATTAGGAGTAGGCGCAGATGTGCTGGTGGGAATCTGCGTGGAACGCTCTTTAGAAATGATAGTAGGTCTATTAGGTATCTTGAAAGCAGGTGGAGCTTATGTACCTTTAGATCCGGGTTATCCTCAAGAACGTTTGGCGTTCATGGTTGCGGATACCCAAATTAAATTATTAGTCACCCAAAAACGACTAGTTGAAAAACTTCCTCCTCATAGTGCAAATGTAATTTGTTTGGATGCAGATTGGCATACTATCAGCCAACAGGCGACAGAGAATTTAATTACTAATGTCAAGCCTAATAACTTGGCTTATGTAATGTATACCTCTGGTTCTACAGGTACGCCCAAAGGTGTTAGTGTTATTCATCAAGGTGTAGTGAGGTTAGTTAAAGAAACTAACTATGTCAGCCTTACCGAAAAAGAAGTCTTTCTACAAATTAGTCCTGTTTCTTTCGACGCTTCCACTTTTGAAATTTGGGGTTGTTTACTGAACGGTGGCAAATTAGTTATCTTCCCTCCTCATACTCCATCTTTAGATGAATTAGGGGGAATTATTCAGCAATACCAAGTAACAACTCTCTGGCTGACAGCAGGTTTATTCCACTTGATAGTTGATGAAAAAATTGAGGTTTTAAAACCCTTGCGTCAACTGTTAGCAGGTGGTGATGTTTTATCTGTTCCCCATGTTCAGAAATTTCTCAATACAGTAGAAAACTGTAAATTAATTAATGGTTATGGGCCGACAGAAAGTACAACTTTTACTTCCTGTTATGAAATCACAGCACCATTAAAGCCAGGGGTTTCTATTCCTATTGGTCGTCCAATTGCTAATACCCAAGTTTATATTTTGGACTCCCATTTACAACAAGTTCCCATTGGGATTACAGGTGAGTTGTATATTGGTGGCGATGGTTTAGCACGGGAATATTTCAATCGTCCAGATTTAACTACTGAGAGATTTATTGCGAACCCCTTGAGCGCAGATTCTCAATCACGCTTATATAAGAGTGGTGACTTGGCGCGCTATTTACCCAATGGCGAGATTGAATACCTTGGACGGATTGACAATCAGGTAAAAGTTAGTGGTTTCCGTATTGAATTGGGTGAAATTGAAATTGCACTTTTGCAATCTCCGCTAGTGAAAGAAGCTGTGGTGATTGTGCGGGAAGATTCTCCTGGGGAGAAATTGCTAGTTGGGTATTTTGTAGCTGAAACTAATGAAGATAGTTCGCAAATCATCTCAGAATTACGGCGATTCTTAAAACAACAATTGCCTGAGTATATGGTGCCAAAGATTTTTGTGGCACTAGAAGCTTTACCTCTAAATGCGAACGGCAAAGTAGATCGCCGCGCCTTGCCAAAGCCTGATGCTTATAGTCCAGAACTAGAAGCAAATTATGTTGCACCTCGTACTCCCATTGAGCAGCAAATTGCAGATATCTGGACACAGGTTTTAAATGTCAAGCAGGTGGGAATTTACGACAACTTTTTTGAATTGGGCGGATATTCTCTGTTAGGAATTCAAGTAATTTCTCGTCTGCGTCAAGCTTTGCAAGTAGAAATTTTGATGTCCAATTTATTTGAATTACCCACGGTAGCAGATTTGGCTGAACGAGTGGAAACTCTGCGTTGGGCTACTCAAGGTATTCAAGCTGCTGAGAGTCATTCAGCAGATGATTACGAAGAAGGCGAGCTTTGATATTCCCATAGCTAATACGGTTTGGTGAGGTAAGGGGAGAAATCCCCATTACCTATTACCTATTACCTATTACCTATTACCTATTACCTATTACCTATTACCCATTACCCACACAGCCAAATTTTCCGCGAGGTTTTATGAAAACATTGGATGAACTACTATCTGAGCTACGTCAGCGCGATGTCAAACTTTGGTTAGAGGGCGATCGCTTACGTTATCGTGCAGCAAAAGACAGCCTAACACCAGAATTGCTGAACGAGTTAAAAACGCAAAAAGCTGAAATTATCAACTTTCTGCGTCAAGTTACCACAAACGCAACTTCTAAAATTCCGCCAATTGTCGCTTGTGAACGAACTGGTAATTTGCCTGTTTCTTTTGGACAGCAACGCTTATGGTTCTTGCATCAATTTGAACCCAATAGTTCCTCAAATAATATGCCCGTGGTGGTGCGATTTACGGGTAATCTCAATGTTGCAATTTTAGAGGAAAGTTTGCGAGAAGTTGTCCGTCGCCATGAAGTATTGCGGACAACTTTTCCGGCTGTGAATGGTAAGCCGACTCAAGTTATCGCCACAGATGTTTCCTTGAAGTTACCAGTTATTGACTTACAGCAAGTACCAGAGGAACAACGGGAGACAGAAGCTCATATCTTAGCAACCAAAGAAGCTCATCAACCCTTTGATTTAGCCAATGGGCCAGTTTTGCGAGTGCTGCTGCTGCGGTTGAGCGATCGCGAACATTTGCTGATTTGGAATATGCACAGTATAGTTTGCGATGGTGCTTCTTCTGATGTGTTCTATCAAGACTTTACTACCATCTATAAAGCACTATCAGCCGGCCTGCCTTCGCCTTTACCACCCTTACCAGTGCAGTACGCTGATTTTACCCATTGGCAACATCAATGGCTGCAAGGAGAGGTTTTAGAGTCACAGGTAAATTACTGGAAACAAAAGCTAGAAGGCAATTTACCAATCATAGATTTACCTTACGATCATCCTCGTCCGCAAGGAGCGCAAACTTACCGAGGCGATCGCGCGGCTTTGTTATTACCCAAGACGCTCAATCATGCGCTGACAGACTTGAGTCAAAAATGGGGAGCCACCCTGTTTATGACTCTATTAACAGTATTTGAGTTATTACTTTATCGCTATTCTGGGCAAGAAGATTTACTAGTTAGCTTTGCCAGTGCTGGACGCGGACAAGTTGAAACCGAAAGACTAATTGGATTTTTCTCCAATACTTTGGTACTGCGGAGTAACTTAGCTGGTAATCCCACTTTCCGAGAATTATTAGACCGAGTACGTAAGGATTGTTTAGAAGCTTATAGCCATCAAGACTTACCTTTTGAAAGACTTATTGAAGAACTTAAACCAGAACAACAAAGCCGTAATACTTCCTCACTATTTCAAGTAAAATTCTCCCTGAATCCGCCTTGGTCAAATGGTCGCGGTATGGCGGCGGTAGAACTGCCTGATTTGACGATCACTTCTCTATTTGGCTACATCTATCATGGTAAGACCAAATACGATCTGACATTGGTATTGCGGGAACAGGATAATGGTCTGGGCATGGTATTCGACTACAATGCCGAGATGTTTGATACCAGCACTGTAGAGCAGATGCTAGGTCACTACAAAACTTTACTGGAAGGTATTGTTGCTAACCCAGATCAGCCGATTTCGGAATTACCACTGTTATTAGATCATCAAGTCAAAAGTTCTCAAAATCTAACTAATAATCAAATAGAAAAAACATTTGTTCCCGCACAAGATTCAGTGCAGATTCAGTTAACAGAAATTTGGCAGAATTTCTTAGGTATTCATCCAATTGGGATTACAGACAACTTTTTTGATTTGGGTGGACACTCACTAATTGCAGTCAGGCTATTTGCTGAGATTGAAAAAAGATTTGGTAAAACTCTGCCTTTATCCATTCTTTTACAAGCACCAACAATTGAGCAATTAGCTCATTACCTTCGCGACAAATCACCCGAAAAGCAAGCAAATATTGAGAAACCGAGGCATTTAGTTAAAGACTTTTTTGGCAAAGCTATATTCAAAGTTTTTAAAGGTGGAAATTACCCACAAATTACAGAGGAAAATCAAACTAACCTAGAGACAAGAGAATGGCTACCTTCCTCATCACTAGTACCGCTACAACCCAACGGTAACAAGCCACCTCTATTTTGTGTTCATGGTGCTGGTGAAAGTGTGCTTTACTATCGCGATTTTGCTAACTATCTTGGTGTAGACCAGCCAGTTTATGCATTACAAGCTATCGGTGTGGATGGCAAAAAAGCCCCCCTTACCCGTGTAGAAAAAATGGCGGCTCACTATATTAAAGAAATTCAAACTATTCAACCTCAAGGCCCTTATTTGTTAGGAGGTTATTCTTTTGGTGGCTTAGTAGTTTGGGAAATGGCTCGACAGCTAGCTGCACAAGGTCAAAAAGTTGCTTTGTTAGCTTTATTTGATACTAGTAATACCATTCGTCTCCAGGCTAATATCAAGCCTATACCTACGCAGAAGCGTATTTCTCGCCATTGGGATAACCTTATAGAAATTGGGCCTGAATACATTCTTCACCAAATAGAAGGTAAGCGTAGCTGGATTGATTATATGGTTAAACGAAAGCTAAATAAATTAACTTTCAAAGCTTATCTAAACATCTCTCGCTTCTTACCTTACACCTACCGAAAACAAGTAAAAATTAAAGATTTTAACAAACAAGCGGCTAAGGAATATGTTCCTAAAGCTTATGTGGGTAGAGTTACTGTATTTCGAGCAGAAGAACGCCCTGCAAATAACGGAGGTGTGGTAGATCCAAACATGGGTTGGGGTGAATTGGCTTTAGGTGGTCTGGATATCCAACATGTTCCAGGAAACCACTTTTCAATTTTTAACGAACCCTATGTTCAATCTTTGTCCGAGAAGATGAAGGTTTGTATTGAACAAGCTATGGCAGAGGCTTAATAATCCATGACTTCAAAATCATTTGCTGTTAGGAATTAATGGAATGAAGCATTAGAGTTATTAGCAATATAATTCAGGATGGTAGGAAGTAAATTTACTTCCTACCATTTTTTAAACGTAGGAAGAATTAACCGCCGATAGAAGAGGATGGACGCAGATAAACGCTGATATATTTAGAATGTTTTTCTAACTATCTGTAGCAATACTGAAAAAGTAGAGTGAGTAATACTCACTCTACTTGTATTGCAGAAATTTATATAGAATCCCTAATAGATGTTTAAGAGTGTGAAAGTTCCCAATCTTGCAGCATCAAAATAGCTTGTTTATAAACAGAGATATCTACTTGATTAACTTCAATTTTCTGCCCAATTCCTTGTAAGAGCGTAATTGTTAATTTGCCACCTAAGTGTTCGCGGAACTCGCTCAGTCCTCTAAATAGATAATGTGGATGCTCTGGCTGATGTAATTGCTCTCTTAATGCAGATAGGTACAAGGTGAAGCCTAATGTTTCAAGTGTGCCTAAAATCTTTTGCCATTCTGATTGTGGTAGTAGCCCTGTTAAATAGGAATAGGTGCTATCTAAGGCTATACCAATCGCCACAGCTTCACCGTGGCGTAATTTGTAGTAGGTGATGTCTTCCAATTTATGAGCCGCCCAATGCCCAAAATCTAAGGGGCGGGATGAACCTTTTTCAAAGGGATCACCGCTATTGGCAATATGTTCTAAATGCAATTGGGCACAACGATAAATTACCTGTTCCATAGCTCTCATATCACGAGCAGCTAATTTCTCGGCAGATTTCATAATAAACTCAAAGAAATCTGCATCTTTGATTAATGCTACCTTGACAGCCTCTGCAATGCCCGATCGCCAATCGCGATCGCTCAGACTGGTGAGAAAATCAAAGTCATTCAATACTGCATAAGGTGGCATAAATGTGCCGAGGAAGTTTTTCTTACCGTAGGCATTGATGCCATTTTTTACACCTATACCAGAATCGTTTTGCGCTAACACTGTGGTCGGTACTCGTATTAATCGAATCCCTCGGTGCGCTGTTGCTGCTGCGTATCCTACCATGTCTAATAATGCTCCACCCCCAATGGCTAATACGTAAGAGTGGCGGCATAATCCAGCAGCATCAATCATCTGATGAATTTGTTCTACAAATCTTGGCTCGTTCTTAACTATTTCTCCACCGGGAATGATGATTGGAGGCTCACTTAAGTTGATGACATCTGAATAAAAATCTGCATAAACTGATATTTGTTTTAATAGTCCATGCTGATGTTTTAACAGTCCGCCATCTACTATTGCTAGAACTTTTTTTGCCGTTATTTCTCCATCTGCGGCAATCACTTGCGCTAGTAAAGAATTGTCTAATTGAAACAGACCATTGGTAAAGTAAACATCGTAGTTAAAGTTAACACAGACAGATTGCTGAATTGGTTGCAGGCTAGTAGATGGCTTGTGTTTAATGAGCATTTTTAGTGAAGATTTTTTTAAGTATTACTATCCCAAATTGGGATTTTTTAGTAGCTAGTAACTGCCCAGATTCCATCATTAAGAAGGCATTCCAGTACTGAAATACTAAAATGCTTGATAGAAGATAGATTCTCACTAGGTAAGTGAGTTTAACTAGCTTAATTTCCTAGGTAAATCTATGCAAAATTCACATTCTGACTGCAATTTGCTTTAGGCTTTAACCTTTATTCAAAGGTGCTTCTTAAGGGAGATTATTAAATTTCAGAGTAGACTTATTCTATATAATTTACCCTTATAATTCAGCACTGAATAGCCCTATCTTTACATTATCTTATTTAAAATCTCCAGAATTTTATAGATTTAGTAAAGTTAGATATGAATTTTTTTATACATCTCAGTAATTTTCTTATAGTAGAAAAAATATGATTGCAATTATTGCCAGTGACTTAAATAAATATGTTTACGTAGAAAAAATTGAAAATTAGTTTGTCATACAAAAAACTTAAGGAATTGTTGTGCATTAATCATGAGTAACGTAAACCAATTGTTACATCATTGGCTAATACAGTCTGTGTCTCCAGAAGCACTGGCTTGGTTAGAACAAAAGCAAACACAGATTGCTAACGGTGCGCCCGAGAAGATATTTTATACTTCTTTTAGTGCTGTACCGCGTTATTTAGGTAAAAAGAATTTACAGCTAACATCTCAGGACTTAGCAGCAGCTGATGAACTAGTTCCTGGCTGGTCGCCTGGTAATTGGACTGTAGATCGAGCTGGTAGAATACTCTTAGTTTTAGCTTTACCCCACGATCGCACTGAGGATTATCTGCGATCGCTCGATAAGGTTTTCAGTGTTGCGGATATGGGGGAGTTGATTGCCCTGTATCAAAGTCTACCTTTACTACCGCACCCAGAGTTACATCGCCAACGTGCGGCTGAGGGTATTCGCAGTAACATGACTAATGTATTTCAAGCGATCGCACTCAACAACCCCTATCCAGCCAATTATTTAGATAATATTGCTTGGAATCAGATGGTGCTGAAGGCTTTATTTGTGGGTAGTCCTTTGCATCAAATTTGGGGTCTAGATCAACGTGCTAACCCTGAATTAGCAAGGATGTTGGTAAACTATGCTCATGAACGTTGGGCTGCTAAACGTCCAGTATCACCAGAATTGTGGCGACCTGTAGGCAGATTTGCGGATAATGCAATCATTGCAGATTTAGCCAAAGTATTGGCAGAGGGCAACATTGCCGAAAAACAAGCAGCAGCATTAGCTTGTTCTCAATCCCCTTTACTAGAAGCACAAGCACTATTATCTCTTTATCCAGACTTGCAGTCAGCCATTGCAGAAGGCGAATTGACCTGGAGTAATTTTAGCCGCGATCGCGTAGCAGTCTGCAAATAAAAAGCTTCCCCCTAAAAAATATCAGCAAGGTAGAGACGCGATGAATCGCGTCTCTCTTACGCCAGATCTCAGCCCAGCGATTAATACTGCGTTATTCATTTTGAATTAGGACTTTTGAATTATTTATGATGTTTATCGATCCCCATATTCATATGTGTTCCCGTACCACCTATGATTACCTGATCATGCGGGAACATGGTATTGTCGCAGTCATTGAGCCATCTTTCTGGTTAGGACAACTCCGCACAACTGCTGGTTCTTTTAAAGATTACTTTAGTAGCTTAGTTGGGTGGGAACGCTTTCGCGCCAGTCAATTTGGCATTCAACATTACTGTACTATCGGACTCAACCCCAAAGAAGCTAATAACGAAGCCTTAGCCGCAGAAGTGATGGAATTGCTACCACTGTTTGCTTGTAAAGAAGGCGTGGTGGCAATTGGGGAAATTGGCTATGACGATATGACAGAAGCAGAAGATAAATACTTTTGCGAACAATTAGCGCTAGCCAAAGAACTGGATATGCTAGTAATGATTCATACCCCTCATCGTAATAAAAAAGCAGGGGCTAGCCGCAGCATGGATCGTTGCATTGAATATGGACTAGATCCATCACAAGTAATTATCGATCACAACAACGAAGAAACCGTTGAAGAAGTTTTAAACCGAGGTTTTTGGGCAGCTTTTACAATTTACCCGAAAACCAAGATGGGTAACGCTAGG
The DNA here is from genome assembly GCA_002368155.1 of Nostoc carneum NIES-2107. Lineage (GTDB taxonomy): Bacteria > Cyanobacteriota > Cyanobacteriia > Cyanobacteriales > Nostocaceae > Aulosira > Aulosira carnea. The sequence goes on along the minus strand of AP018180.1, from coordinate 2,407,744 downwards.
ATGGCAGACATTGTTCGTCAATATGGAAGTAATCGCATTATTGTTGATAGTAGCGCCGATTGGGGTGTGAGTGACCCCTTAGCAGTTCCGAAAACAGCACAGTTAATGTTAGACACAGGGATACCGGAGAAACACGTACAAGCTGTTTGCTACGAAAACGCCCTAGCAGCTTACGGTCAAACAGGACAAATGAAAGCTTCAGACTGGCTGGATGCACCATCTGCCGACCAGCGTCAAATGTTCAATGGTAACTCAGTATTGCGGGGACAAGAACCGGGGATTAAGTCTGTTGCAGATTATGTGTTGATTGAGTAGGGATTGGGGATTGGGGATTGGGGACTGGGGACTGGGGACTGGGGATGAGGGAGATGAGGGAGAGAAATTCCTATGACCAATTACCAATTACCCATTACCCATTACCAATTACCTAATGACAAACATTGAGTAATTAAGGACACACAAGTGAATATTGTTGCAAGTTTAAATTTACCAAAGTGGCGCGGGTATTTAGAGTTGATGCGCCCAGCGAATATTGTGACAGCTTGGGCTGATATTCTAGTTGGTTTTGCGGCCTGTGGTTCTGGGGTAATTTTTACTCAATTAATGAATGGACAACCAACGGCTGATGGTTTCATGCCCTTAGCTTGGTTGTTACTAGCTACCACTGGATTATATGGCGGTGGTATAGTTTTTAATGATGTTTTTGATGCCGAATTAGATCAGCAAGAACGCCCATCAAGACCAATTCCTAGCGGTCGTGTGTCTCGGGAGAATGCAGCATTATTGGGGATGATATTATTTGCGATCGCAATTTTTGCGGCTGCTCAAGTATCTTTGTTGAGTGTCACCATTGCGATATTCATTACTGTTGCGGCGCTGTTGTATGATTCCGTAGGGAAGCATCACGCCTTTTTTGGCCCTTTAAATATGGGTGTGTGCCGTGGTAGTAACTTGTTACTGGGTGTCAGCGCTTTACCTGCTATGGTTGGGGAACGCTGGTATTTAGCGCTAATTCCTGTACTTTACATTGCGGCGATCACCGCAATTAGTCAAGGCGAAGTTCACGGTGGTAAAAGAATTACGGGAGTAGTAGCGTTAATTCTGATTGCAATAGTATTGACAGCAGTTTTAAGTTTAGGCTTTTTCGCAGAATATACAGTAATTGCAGCATTACCATTTGCAGCTTTATTAGCAGTACGAGTATTACCTAATTTTATCCAAGCTGCGCGTGAGCCAGTACCAGAAAAAATCCGCAATGCTGTGAAAGTTGGTGTGTTGTCTTTAATTATTTTAGATGCAACCATTGCAGCTGGTTTTACTGGTTTAACTTACGGTTTATTGGTATTAATTTTGCTACCAATTTCTATGTCATTTGCCAAAATGTTTGCTGTTACTTGAAGTTGCAGGAATGTAGGGTGTGTTGTCGCGCAGCGCAACGCACCGCAAATAAATTAAAAATGCAAGGTGCGTTAGCCTACGGCGTAACACACCCTACGGAAAAAATATTTTTACATAACAATAAAGGTATTTATCTAATGAAAATTCTACGTGTAGGGTGTGTTGTCGCGCAGCGCAACGCACCGCAAGCAAATTAAAGATGCAAAGGCATAACATACCACACAAAAAAATTTACACTTAAAAACTCAGGTATTTATCTTATGAAAATTGCCGCTAATAGCAACTTTCACCTAACTTATTGCTCAAATATCCATCCTGGTGAAAGTTGGGCAGAAGTGTTCGCTAATTTAAAACAATATATTCCTGAACTCAAATCTCGTTTATCGCCTGAAGCAGCTTTTGGCATAGGATTACGGTTAGCAGATACAGCCGCAAAGCAACTTTTAGCGGGTGAAAATTTAGCTCAATTTCAAGCTTGGCTAACAGAAAAAGATTTATATGTTTTCACCTTAAATGGTTTTCCTTACGGAGGATTTCATCGCCAAGTTGTGAAAGACCAAGTTTATGCACCAGATTGGTCAAATCAGGAACGAGTAGAATATACATTAAATTTGACAGCAATTTTAGCGGCTTTGTTACCTGAGGGTTTAGATGGGGGAATTTCTACATTACCTTTATCATATAAACCTTGGTGGTTAGATAAAGAAGAAAAAAAGGAAATAGTTTTCAAGACTAGCTGTTTGAATATTGCCGCAGTTGTTGCAGAAATGATGCGGATTCAGCAAGCTACAGGTAAGCTGTTGCATATTGATTTAGAACCTGAACCTGATGGGTTAATTGAAAATACCTCAGAAGTAATTGAATTTTATCAAAATTGGTTATTGCCTATAGGTGGTAATTATTTAGCTGAACAATTAGATATTGAGCATAGTTTAGCGGAAAGTAAATTGCTAGACCATGTGCGAATTTGCTATGATACTTGCCATTTTTCAGTAGAATATGAGCAACCTGAGTCTGTATTTGCACGCTTGGCATCAGCAGGAATTAAAATTGGCAAGATGCAAATTAGTGCGGCAATTCAAGTAAAGATACCACCTGAAATTGAGCAACGCAGTTTAATAGTTGAGCGCTTACAACCTTTTGCTGAATCGACTTATTTGCATCAAGTCATAGAACGTCGTGTTGATGGAACGCTTCATCATTATCCTGATTTAATTACGGCATTACCGCAATTGCAACAATCTCTAGCTGAAGAATGGCGCACTCATTTTCATGTGCCAATTTTCATTCGTGATTATCAAATTTTGCAGTCTACACAAGATGATATTGTGACAATTTTGCATTTACTGCAGCAAAATCATGATTGCCAACATCTGGAGATTGAGACTTATACATGGGATGTATTGCCATCAGCAATGAAAATAGATTTGCTCACTTCTATTCAGCGAGAATATGAGTGGGTATTAAAAAATTTTTCTGGTAATTAATTAATTAAGTAAGTTGGTGATAAAAAATAACAGGACTTACGCAACTGGTACAGTCATCTTCTGGTTTAAGAGTCAACAGTCAAGGGTCAAGGGTCAAAAATTCAGGTTTTTTGGACTCTTGACATTTGACCCTGGACAAACCTAAACGAAAAAAATATGACACTTGCGTAAGTCCTAAATAAAACTATATTAATAAACGTAAATAGCCTTGAAATCCTTACCAATAACAAATGACCAAGGACAAAGCGCAAAGTCTGAGCGGAGGTTTCCTCCGATCAGAACTTTGTAAGAATGACAGCCTCAGCCAATTATCTTTAATTTTGCCGAGCTACTTAATAGGATATTAAATTTATGCAGAAAACTGTTGTTCTTAATGTTGTCGGCTTAACACCGAGTTTACTGGGAGAAAATACGCCATTTTTATCTGCTTGGGCTGCTAAAGGTCAAGTAGTACCAATTACGCCAGTATTACCTGCTGTAACTTGCTCTGTTCAAGCTACTTATTTAACAGGGAAATTACCTGATGAACATGGCATTGTGGCTAATGGTTGGTATTTTCGTGATGATTGTGAAATTAAATTTTGGCGACAGTCTAATAAATTAGTCCAGTCTCCTAAAATTTGGGAAATGGCTAAATCTATTGACCCTAATTTTACTTGTGCCAATCTTTTTTGGTGGTACAATATGTATTCTGCTGCAGATTATGCGATTACTCCGCGCCCCATGTATCCCGCAGATGGCAGAAAGTTACCTGATATTTATACATATCCTGGTAATATTCGGGAGGAAGTTCAATCAGATTTAGGTCAGTTTCCTCTGTTTAATTTTTGGGGGCCAAATACCTCAATTGTTTCTAGTCAATGGATTGCTAATTCTGCTAAGTGGGTTGAGGAACACTATAGCCCGACATTAACATTAGTATATTTGCCACATTTAGATTATTGTTTACAAAAATTCGGTCAAGATAAAGAGCAAATCCAAAAAGATTTACAAGAAATTGATGCTGTTTGTGGTGATTTAATTAATTATTATCAAGCCAGAAATACTCAAGTAATTATTCTTTCAGAATATGGCATTACGCCAGTATCTCAGGCGGTAGATTTGAACCGTATACTCAGGAAACATGGTTTAATTACTGTCAGAGAAGAGTTAGGGCGAGAATTGTTAGATCCAGGTGCTAGTATTGCTTTTGCTGTCGCCGATCATCAGGTAGCTCATGTATATGTTAACGATGCGGCGTATATTCCCAAAGTGCGCGATTTGCTGGAGTCAACTGCAGGGGTAGCGCAGGTATTGGATGAAGAAGGGAAAAAAGCTTACCATCTTAATCATCCTCGTTCTGGGGAGTTAGTTGCGATCGCACAATCTGATGCTTGGTTTACCTATTACTACTGGCTGGATGATGCAAAAGCACCTGATTTTGCTAGAACTGTGGATATTCACCGCAAGCCAGGTTACGATCCTGTAGAGCTTTTCCTTGATCCGCAGCTAAAATTTCCCCAACTCAAAATTGCTTCTAAGCTGTTGCAGAAAAAATTAGGTTTTCGCTACTTGATGGATGTCATTCCTCTCGATGCTTCCCTAGTGCGTGGTTCTCACGGTTGTGTGACAACTTCTCAAAGTGAGGGGCCGATGTTTATTAGTCATCAAACTCACCTCATCAATGAAGACGTAATTCCTGCAACAGATGTTTGTTCTTTGATTCTCCAGCATTTAACAATGTAAATATCTTGTCAAACCTTTGCGTAGGGCTTCCCACAAGATACCTGAGGCTGGGGTATATGAGATGGTAATGTAAGTTTACGTTGCGGTAGTATTTTGGTGTAACGGTCAGTGAGAAATCGATTGAATTTTCTATCTAATTTTTTCAGTAATCTTTTTAGTGGCTTATTCTCATTCCCGAAGCTAACTTGACGTACAAAAGGTTTAATAATTGTCGCTACTCTTCTTACGCCTAGTTTTTTGTATTTGGTTTGGAAATAGCCATCTTCGGATAAATCCCATTTGCTGCGGAGACGTTGTAAACTACCTAAAGTCCAAGCATCACTCCAACGCAGCATATAAAAGTGTAAATCACTCCATTCTAGAGGAGGGCCTGGGACATAAGTTACTAAACTTTCAGGTTCAAAATAAACTGTACCACCTGCCTGTCTGACAGTCATACAAAAATCTAGGTGTTCTTTAGTGTTGAGCATCTCTTCATCTAAATAGCCGATTTCCTCAAATATTTTCGTGCGAACTAAAGTGCAGTGAAACTCTGCCAATTCTGTTTCTGTTCGCTGCAGTTGGGGAAGTAATTCTGCTACTTGATGACCTTGTTTATACATTTTCTCCCGCAAATGTCTTCTGCCTTTAATATCAATGACAATGTGGCTTTCTCCACCAGCAAAATGCACTCTTTGATGTATGGGTTGCTTTTCGCACATTAAAGGGCCGACAACGGTTGCGCCTGTGGTTTCTGCACAATTAACTAAGGCTGCTAACCAACCAGGGGAAACTATGACATCGTTATCAATGAATACTAAATATTTTGTATCTACATAGGTTAAACCTATATTCCGCGCATGGTTGGGGGAAAGATAATAATCTGTGCGAATTAAGGTAAAATTCTTTTCTTGGGCTTGGGTTTCTAAATATTGATGGACTTGATTTGGTGAATTTCCATCAACATAAACTAATTTAAAAGGAATAGTTGTATTTTCGTAAATGCTTTCTAATGATGCTTGAGTACAGCTAAAACGCTCACGGGGTACAACAACTAAAGTAACGATTGGTGATGGCATTGTTGATGACTCCTGTTGATAATTAATATTGAGATGTAATTAGTTAGGACTTAGGCAAGTAAATATTAAGTAGGGTGTGTTACGGCTGTGCAAGAATTTCGGACTTAGAGACAATGAAATTTAGCCGTAACGCACCATCTTTGTCGATGCCGTAATCTCTGCTAACGCATCCTACAATTTAAGGTTTACTTTATAAAGTATTTCTGACTTCTCTATCAGATTTTCTGTGGTTAATTCACCTTGTAAAAGCTGTTGATAAATGGCGACTAATTCATTATTTAGCTTATCCATGTCGTATTTTTCTTCTACACGCGCACGTCCAGCTTTACCCATTTTTACCCACAATTCTGGATACTTAATTAAGTAGGATAATTGAGAAGCGATCGCATCTGCATTTCGTTCGGGAACTAAAAACCCCGAAACCCCATCTGCAACTAATTCTGGAATCCCCCCATGTAGCGTACTAATCACAGGTAAACCCATCGCCATCGCTTCTTTGAGGGTATTCACTGGCGCATCTTGATTCCCATCTTTACCCGTGACGCTAGGCGCAATAAAAATATGAGCATTATCGAGAATTTCGACAATTTCTTTTTGCTGTTTCCAACCTAATAATTTGACAATCTGCTGCAAATTTAATTCGGCAATTAGGTTTTGCAAATTTTCTTTTAATTCCCCATCGCCAATAATATTATATTCAAGATGGGGGTGATATTTAGCTACTTGAGCGATAGCTTTAATTACATATTCAATGCCTTTTTTTTCTACTAAACGTCCAGTAGTAGCAATGCGGATAATTCCATCAGGAGGAAATACACGTTCTTTAAAAAAGAATTTACTACAATCAATTCCTGAACCGTGGACATGAATTTTATTAGCATCACAACCCAAAGCAACTGCTTTATTTTTGAAAAATTCACAGTTAGCTAAAAAGAAATCTGTTTCTTGAAATAATTCCTGATAAACCTGTTCACCCCATTTAGGGAGAAACTTGCTAATATCGGAACCGCGAAAGGTGGAAATTAATTTACCTTCTATTAAACCCAGTTGGCGAAACCACACACCAAATACGCCTAAGGTGCTAAATTGACAGTGAATAATGTCGTAAGATTTCTTTTCTAAAAATGGTAACGCTCTATAGAGCATTTTTAATGATTTGGCTTGGCTAACATAGCGAGAAGTATTAAGTAACTGGAGACAAACACCAGGATTTTTGTAAAAATTGAGCAGCAGTAAACTTAAACCTTTCACCCAACGCCATAACTGATTATTTGGGCGAGAGTGAGCGTAAATTGTCCGTTCCATGAGATGATATTTTTTAACTGCTGGGTGTAATTTCGATAAGTCTTCAGGATAACCATCCAGAGAGTAGATATCAACATCATGTCCCCTTTCTATTGTCCCAACAATTTGATTTAAAATAAACGGCTCAGATAGCACCGGGAAATGGGCTACAAAGAATGCAACTTTCATGATTTTATATTAGATATGAGTTAATTCTTTGACTGGCTGTGTCAGAATTTGTGGCGGTAATTCTGGCTTTAGCATTTGTTGATAAATGGCGACTAATTCATCATTTAGCTTATTCATATCATATTTTTCTTCCACACACGCACGCCCAGCTTTACCCATTTTTACCCACAATTCTGGATGCTCAATTAAGTAGGATAATTTAGAGGCGATCGCATTTACATCTCGTTCGGGAACTAAAAACCCGGAAACCCCATCTGCAACTAATTCTGGAATCCCACCATGTAGCGTACTAATCACAGGTAAACCCATCGCCATCGCTTCTTTTAAAGTATTCACCGGCGCATCTTGATTCCCATCAGCAGCCGTGACGCTAGGCGCAATAAAAATATGAGCATTATCGAGAATTTCAACAATTTCTTTTTGTTGCTTCCATCCCAATAATTTGACAATATGACCGATATTTAATTCAGCAATTAGCTGTTCAAAATGCGGTTTTAATTCCCCATCGCCAATAATTTTATATTCAATATTGGGGTGAATCTCAGCTATTTTAGCAACTGCACGAATCGCGTATTCAATCCCCTTCTTTTCTACTAATCTTCCTGTTGTGGCAATCTGTACTTTACCATCAACAGGAAAATAACGGGGTTTAAAAGTGAACTTCGTACAATCTAAACCAGAACCATGCACCACCATTTTATCAGGATGACAACCCAAATTAATAGCGCGATCGCCAAAAAATTTGCAGTTGGCTAAGAAAAATTCTCCTTCGCGAAATAATTGCTCATAAACATTTGCACCATTCTCCTGCACATACTTACTAATATCAACACCGCGAAAAGTTGTAATTAGTTTACCAGAAATTATCCCCGCCTCCCGATAGGCAAGGGCAATTGGTGATAAAGTCCCAAATTGACAGTGAATAATATCATATTTACCATCTTGCAGAAACGGCACCATGCGATAAAAGGTTTTTAAATTTGCTACCTCATGGTGATACTTTCCAGGCTGAAAAAACCGCAAAGTTCTGAAAGAACCTCGATGCATATTTTGCAGTAGTAACCCAACACCCTGAAAAAAACGCCAAATCATATTCTCAGGAACAAGCGGAGGAAAATAAGCACAATCCATCAACTTATATTCCTCAACAATGGGATGCATTTTCCCCGTATAATTTTTAGGTAACCCATTCACCGGATAAATATGTACCTCATGTCCCCGGTCAATTAAACCCGTAATTTGATTTAAAATAAACGCCTCAGACAAAAGCGGAAACCGCCAAAGAATAAATGCTACCTTCATCATTAAACCTCCGCGCCCCTTAGCGTAAACCTCTGCGATACTTTGCGTTTAAAAATCCTCCTTCTCCCCTCCCTCCCACAACTCAGATGATGATTCAAATTCATCGCCTCTAATTTTCCTGAACCTAACGAACCATCAACAAAATTCAGTAAACTTATCGCACAATTAGACTGTTGCCAACAATGATAAAACGCCGGACTTATCCCCAAAGCAGTGCTAATTAAAGCCCTATTTGTTCCCCCATGCGCTATTACTAATAAAGTTTGCCCAAGATGTTTTGGTAACACTTCCTGCCAAAATTCCTGTACCCGTTGATATAAATCCAACGCCGGATAAAACTTAGTTTCATTATCTACCTGCATCCAAAATTCATGAGGACGCTGTTTCCAAACTTGATAAGCCTCCGAGAAAGTTGCGCGTACATATTCAAATGCCAAACCTTCCCACATTGGTAAATGATTTTCGCGTAATTTATCGCTGATAAAAATTTCCCTTGGCTGCACCGCCATAACTGCGAAAATTTCCTTAGCAGTTTCCCTCGCCCGTTTTAAAGAACTAATATAAGCAGCATCAAAGGCAATTTCTTTGAAAAAATTACCTGTAATTCTCGCATCCCTGCGCCCAACTGCTGTTAATACAGATTCATCACTACTACCTTGATATAAACCCAAAGCATTAAAAGTACTTTCTCCGTGGCGTAACAAAATCACGCGAGTTCCGGTGGATTTTTCAAGTTTAAAATACATGATTGTTGACGGTTGACGGTTGACTGGAAAAAATAGATTTATGGCAAAAACTGGAAAACTCTTTTTCCCCTGCTTCCTGGCATTTATAGGGATGACACCGTATTATTTGGATCTACAATGCTTTGCATTCTATATAAAGTGGAGTAAAAACCACCTAAACTCATCAGTTCTGCGTGAGTACCTTGTTCTAAAATGCTGCCATCTTCGATGTAGAGAATTATATCTGCGTTCTCTACTGCCTTCAGATTATGGGAAATAATAAAAGTTGTGCGCCCTGCGGTTAATTTCGCTAGTGCAGCATTAACGAGATATTCGCTTTTTTTATCTAAACCTGTGGTGGGTTCATCCAGAATTACTATCGGTGCTTGACGAATAGCAGCACGTGCGATCGCAATTCTTTGTCTTTGTCCTCCTGACAGTGTACCACCGCGATCGCCCAAAATTGTATCGTAGCCTTGGGGCAATTTCATAATAAATTCATGGGCATTGGCTAACTTTGCGGCTTGTTCTACTTCTATATCAGTAGCCCCCAATTTACCGTAGGCAATATTTTCTCTGACACTCACTGCAAATAACACGCTATCTTGTAACACCACACTAATTTGCTGCCGCAGAGAATTTAGAGTATATTCGCGGATATCTTGTCCATCAATTAAAATTCGCCCAATTTCTGGATCATAAAGCCGTAATATTAAACTCAGCAGCGTTGATTTCCCACCACCAGAAGCCCCAACTACAGCGATTTGCTGTCCCGGTTGCACAATCAAATTAATGTCTTTTAAAATATTTTTTCCTATGTGATAGCCAAAGAACACATTTTCAAACCTAATTGCACCAAAGAAGGGATGGGCTGGCTTTGCCCTTGGTAAATCTTTAACATGGGGTTCATATTCCAAAATTTCTACCACCCGTTCCCCGGAAGCTGTCGCTTTAGCTATTTGTCCGATTTGGTTAGAAAGTTTTCGCAACGGTTCAAAAGCATTTCTTAAATAAGTCATAAATACTAACAATTCCCCTGGGCTAAGTTCCTTGTGTAACACCACATGAGAACCCCGCCACAACACCACAGCCACAACAATCGCCATCAAAATTTGTACAATTCTTTCTAAAGCGGCTGACAATCTTAAAGATTCAATCGCTTCATCTAAACTCTTTTGGTTTTGGGCTGAAAAAATGCCATGCAACTTTTCTTGCAGAGATAGAACTTGCACAACTTTAATTGCACCCATAGTTTCGCCTGTGGTTGCAGCTAAAACACCTTCAGAATCACGATGTTTTTTAGCGAATTTGCGAATCCGGCTAATCATGTTGCGGCTTAACAACATTAATAATGGGAAAATTGCCATGACTACTAACGCCAATTCCCAATTTAGCCAAAACATAATTACCAACATCCCCACCAGAGAGACTGTATTGGTAAATAAAGGCAAAGCTGTTTTTACCGTAACAGTCCGCATCTTTTCAATATCAGCAGTCACACGGGCGATTAAATCCCCACTTTTAGATTTTTGGTGAAAGGATAGAGAAAGATGTTGTAAATGATGAAAAATATCACCCCGTACCTGGGACAACACCCGCACCACAGCTAAAGACATTCCATAAGTGCTGAGGTATGCAGCTATGCTACCTACTCCCGCAATTACTATAATTGCTATTACAGAGAAAGTTAATAATAAAGCCGGGCTATAGCCAAAGGTATAAGTAATATTTAGCGAATTATTGTGAGCAGGTATGAGAATATAATCAAAAACATATTTTAAAGGCCAAGGCTCAAGTAAACGTAACCCTGTTTCAATTAAAAGAGCAAAAAAAGAACCAGCAATTAAAAGTTTTTCTTGGCGAATATAAGGTGAGAATTTATCTAATATCCGCAAAATGCCTGGGATAACTCCTGTTAATTCTTTCTCTTTAGCACGTTGACCCATTAATTATGCCTCTTTATTAGTTATTTTTGACATTTTGCTCTTAATACTAATTAAATGTGAAGTTGCACAATATCTAGATCCCCCTAAATCCCCCTTAAAAAGGGGGACTTTGATTCTTTTCCCCCCTTAAAAAAGGGGGGTTAGGGGGGATCAAGCCACATTTTGCACTTAGCACAAAGATGTGTGTATACCGTAGCCTTATTAAGGGGGGCTAGGGGGGATCAAATTCATCTATTCACCACTGCAATATTCAAAAAATCCTTGAGGAAACTAGCTGTATTATCTGCACCTTGCAAATCAAATTTATCAGCACTATCTAAAACTAAATTTTTATTTAAACTGGCAATAATTCTCTGTGATAAATGAGTAGCCTCTAAATCTTTTGGCAAAATATAATCAACAATTCCCAACAGTTGTAATTTTTGCGTTCTCACTAATTGTTCTTTATCTTCATTTTCATGACCAATTGGCACCACAATAGCCCGCACACCTGTACTCAAAATATTCATAGTTGTGTTATAACCACTTAAACTCAGAGAAATATCAGCAGTTTGCATATAAGCTAATAGTTGTAACGTATATGTTTCTATCTGAATATTTTCTTTACCATCAGCAGCTTTGATTAACTGCTGCACCTTCTCTTCTGCCATGAACGGCCCAGTAAATATTTTGATAATATGTGGTACTATTTTTTCTAAAATTGGGCTAGCTGCTATCACTGTCTCTAAAAGTTCATAGCCAATTCTTCCACCACCAACGCTGACCAAAATTTTGACTATTTCTGGATTTATCTCACCCCACAATTCATGCTCATTAATACTATCTTTTGCAGATTGGGTTACAAATCCAGTATGGTAAATCTTCGCTTTGATATCTCTATGTCTATTAAAGGTTTCAGCAAAAGTCTGAAAATCAGCATCAGCATGAAATAGCAGTAAATCAAAATAGCGATTCATTAAATAACAAATAGTTTCCGCTTCTTCTTCAAGGTTTTCTTTACCAATGACATCGCGTAAACTGCAAACAATTTTGGTATCACAACGGCTATTTTTGATATGTTCAACAAACGGCAGTAGTTCAAATAATAGCTTATGTCTACCAAAGGGGAAAAATTCAGTAATGACACAATCAGGTTGGATGCGTTCAAATTCTGAAATTAAGAGATTTTTTCTCATCTCTTTAACTTCTGCAACACTGTGGTAACTATCATCAACAGTGAATTTACCATTTTCTAACCATAGTGCAGGTAATTTAATTACCTCTACTTGTGGCGGAATTTCAAAACCTGAGATTTCTGGGCCGCCACAAATAAAATAAACCTGAAAATATTTTACTAAACTCCGCACTATTTCTGTGCTTCTGACTAAATGCCCCATACCGCTAAGGTATTGGCAATAAAACAGGATTTTTTTCATAATTAAATTGGCGTTCGCAGCTTGTTTGAGTTAATAGCAAAAAAATGTAATTTTTGACATTAGACAAACCATTCATATTTAGACTCAGATTGTTCACATCTGACAAATTATCTAGGGCATTTTGTAATACTTCTGCTTGCAAATTATTGGGATTAATTACTTTAAATAAGCCTAATGCTGCCATTTCTTGAGCGCGAATTAATTGTTCTTGTGAAGGGTGACAGCGTGGTATAATTATTGCAGTTTTATTGGCAGATAAAATCTCACAAACTGTGTTATAACCAGCCATTGATACTATAGTGTCTGCCGCCTGGATATAACTCATTAAATCATCTGTAAATTCTCTAACTGTTACTTGCGGATTATGGTTTGCAGCCTGAATTATCAGTTGTTTTTGGCTTACAGGCATTTCTGGGCCATAAATGATTAAACTTTTATAGAGTTTTGCTTCTGGTAATAAATTAATCGCCGCTAGATAAGTATCAACTAATTCGTAGCCATCTTCACCACCACCAGGAGTTACTAAAATTAAACGTTCCTGTGGAGATACTTGTAATTCTTCTCTAATATTTGTCGGTGATTTTAATCCAGGTTTGCGCTTAATATATCCACAATAACGAGATTTTTGGGCAATGTTGGGAGAAAAATTGTATTCCTTAACAGTATCAAAAACTTTTGGTGTACCAACTATTAAAACTTGATGGTAATACTTTTCTATGGCAGTGTAATAGCCATGTTTTTGCCAATCATTAATAGTAACTTCTGGAGAATCTAGAATATCGCGCAGTAAAAGTACTAGCTTGGTTGCAGGTAGTTTTTGATGGAAATAATGAATGGTGTCAGCTAACTCGTTTTTAACACCGTAGGGTTTTTTATCTACGAGAAATAAGTCCGGTTGAAAGGTAATTGCAGCTGAGAGAATTAATTGCGATCGCAATCTTACCGTCTCTTCAATACCCATTCCCAAATACTTTACCGCAACTTCCCCAGTTGCACCTCTATTTAAGCAAGGTAGCTTGATATAATCTAAACCCTTGGGTAACCGAAACCCTTGCAGCATCGGCGAACCCGACAGCAATAAAATAGATAATTGAGGTATTTCAGCTAGTAAATGTTCGCAAATCGCCAACATTCTGCGGATGTTACCCAGTCCGTATGCGTCATGGGAATATACCAGCATTCGCATAGTTTTTACCAAGAATTTGGATTATTTATGCCTGAAACATCGCTTTGATGTTCTGTTGCTGATACACATAATTACTTTGTTAGATGAATTCTTAATGAAGGTTTGATGAGAAGGTTCTCATCAACGCATTAAGATGACTTCATCACGCATGAGGTTTGTTGACTGTTGACTGTTGACTTGTGACTGTTGATTGTTGACTGTTGACTGTTGACTGTTGACTGTTGACTTTTGACAGTCAATATCTTAATCCTCATATAAATCTAGTTGGGGATTACCGCTACTATCAAAATATAGTTCTTCTTCGATTTCGCCATCGGTAATATCGACTTCATAGAATAAGCCTTGAGGCGTAATCTCGATTTCGTATTTTGTGACTTTAAATTGAGGACGTTCTTGCTGAATACGGTTTAATACTACAGTTGGAAAATCTTTAGCTTGCACATAGTATTCAGTTTCTAACCATTTCCCTGTATCGGAAAACTCGGCTTCATATTTAATATTATTGTGGATAAAATTTGCCTCGTAACCATAGTGAGTTTTTTGCCAAGTGCGCGGAACATCAGCATACTTGGCTTGAAAAGCTGCTTCTACAGATGGAGGAACTATAATAGCTTGTTGATGATTTTCTAATTGATGACAAGCTACTAATAATGTACTACTAACACTGGCAATAATTGATTTGATTAATATCCCGTTCACTACATAATTAATTTTTATTTTGAGGTAATTCTAAGGGTAAGATAATGGTAAATTTAGCTCCGGCTCCTAGCTGACTTTCGAGAGTGACTCTTCCACCATGCGCTTCTGCGATCGCTTGGACAATAGATAAACCTAACCCAGCACCTTCAGAACGACGACGACTGTTTGCAGCACGAGCAAAACGCTGAAAAATTCTCTTTTGGTCAGCTATTGCAATACCTTCACCAGTATCACGCACCCAAAAGCTTACTTTACCTTGGTGAATCATTGAACCCAGGAAAATTGTATCAGTATTGTTTGTGTGTTGCGTAGCATTTTGTGCCAAATTCATCACAGCCTGAGTCAAACGTTGACGGTCTGCGATAATTTTACCTTTACCTGTAGCTTGTAGTTGCCAATTGCGATCGCCTATGGTGGGGCGTAGTCCATCACCTAAAGCTTTAAGTTTGGTAAATAATTCTTCTGTGAAGCTTTGAACATCAACTGTTTCTAAGAGTAAGAAATCGGGACGCTCTGCTTTTGTCAGTAAAATTAAGTCATTGACAAAGCGATTCATCCGTTCTAGTTCATCCATGACTAAAGCTACAGTCTCTTGAACTTCCTGCGGATCGTTACCCATTAATTCCAAATGACCACGAATAATCGTAATCGGTGTTCGCAATTCATGTCCAGCATCATCAATAAAATTTTGCTGACTGATAAAAGCAGCTTGTAACCTATCCATCATTTCGTTAAAAGTAGCTGCTAATTCTGCTAATTCTCCATCACCATTAATATTAATCCGTTGATTTAAATCTGTCTCGCTAATTTGGCGAGCCGTTTGCGTCAGCAACCGCAATGGTGCGAGAATTTTTCCGGAAGCAAACCAAGCTAAAATTAATGCTAAAAATAGCACTCCTATGCTCACTTGAATAATCACTGCTACAGCTTCTAAAACCTCTCCACGTTCCCCAGCTGTAGCGTGAGCAATCACAAATACACCCAGAACTTCGCCGTCAATTTTTACAGGTTGAGCCAAATAAATGATACTATCAACACTGCTGTTAGGAATTACTTTTTCTCCTTGCTCTGCTTTGGTTAAACCTGCCCAATATCGTATATTTTTGGAATCTCGACTTAATTCTTTTGGCCTAGCTCTGGGACTAGATTTATAAAATTTCCCCTTCCATAACATAATCAGAAAAGTGTCATCTTCTGGTAGCTGATTTACCAAAAATGCATCTAAAAATTCTCTTAATTCTTCTGTTGTTTTTGGCTGCTTCAACAGGCGATTATCAGATTCTCTCAACCGATTAATAGTTTCCGGTTCTTCATCAAAGAGAGTATCTTCCGAAATTTTACTGCTACCATTAATTAATTGATTAAATATTTGCATTTTCTCAGTTATTTGCCCATGCACCCGACTATTAATCCTTGCATATAAAACTTGTCGAAATGCTGGCACAAAAACCACAAAAACTAAGCCAAAAATTAACGCATACCACAAAAGAATCCGGGTACGCGTAGCCCAAAAAAAACCTTTACCACGTTTGGTATTTGTTGTCTCTACCGATTGTTGTGCTTTTTTATTTATCCACATTAATTAAGTAGCTCAGCGTTAAACATGAGGGAGATGAGGAAGATGAGGGAGATGAGGGAGATGAGGGGGATGAGGGGGATGAGGGAGAAAGAATCAATAATAAATTCCAATTACCAATTACCAATTACCAATTACCAATTACCAATTACCAATTACCAATTACCAATTACCCATGCCCCATGCCCAATGCCCCATTAATTCCTCAATCTATAACCCATCCCCCTGACAGTTTCTATTAAATCACTACCTAATTTTTTACGTAAATAACCCACATAAACATCAACAATATTGGAACCAGGATCGTAATCGTAACCCCAGACTCTATCTAACAATTGTTCGCGACTTAAAACTTGCCCAGGATGGCGAAAGAAAGTTTCTGCTAAAGTAAATTCTCGCGCTGGTAAGTCTACTGTGTTTTGACCTACTTTTACTTTACGCGATCGCAAATCTAAAGCGACATCCCCGACTTTGAGTAGCATCTCTTCTCTGGTTGCAGTGCTACCACTGTTACGCAACCTAGCTTTTACCCGTACTAATAATTCTTCAAACCGGAAAGGCTTGGTTACATAGTCATCTGCACCCGCCTCAAACCCTGCAACTTTATCTTTGATATCATCACGTGCGGTTAAAATAATTACTGGTAAGGTTTCACCCTGTCCCCGTAGTTCTTCTAATATCTCCAAACCATCTTTACCAGGAAGCCCTAAATCCAAAATTATCAAGTCAAAACTGCTACTTAATGCCATATTAGTAGCGGCGTGGGCATCACCTGCTACAGTCGTGATAAAACCATGAGAACGTAGTCCCTTCTCTATAAAAGCTGCTATGCGGGGTTCATCTTCAACGATGAGAATACGATTCATGGGATGCAACCTCGTTCGTGGTTCTTAAAAGAAGACAACCATTTAAGCAAAACCTGTTCCCAATTTACTTTTTAATGGGTTATGTCGCAAAAAATCTCACTATGAGACAAGACCTGTTGCAATAATGTTAGTATTCATAAATTTTGCTGAAGTAATTACATAAACATCTAAGCAGTTATCGCAAAATAGACCTCAATTGCGGTTTCGGACACTACAATTGCTATTTCGGAGACTACAATTGCTGCTTTTGATACTACAATTGCTATTTCGGACACTACAATTGCTGTTTTGGATACTACAATTGCTATTTCGGAGACTACAATTGCTGCTTTTGATACTACAATTGCTATTTTCGAGACTACAATTGCTGCTTTTGATACTACAATTGCTATTTCGGAGACTACAATTGCTGCTTTTGATACTACAATTGCTATTTTCGAGACTACAATTGCTATTTTGGAGAACTCATTTGCCAATTGTAGAGTGAACTCCTCAAGGAGGCTGTTTTTCTTTACCCTGTTCCCTCTCTCAGGAAATTAACAAAGAAACAATATGATCATCTCTCCCAAAATCCAAAATTGGTATAAGCTGGTACGAAGTTGAATAGCAAAGAATAGCGCCTTATGTCAATTATTGCGCTCAGAGCATGGTATATACAAGATTATGAGCCGATCGCGGAACTAGAAAAGCGTCAGCCAGACATTCGCCTCAGTAAAAAAAGTTTACTGCGATCAGGTTTACGTGCGGATTTTTTGGAAGACAGTGACGATGTCAAGCAGTCAACTTGGTTTGGGCGCTATTTGGAAGGCGAAAATATTGAATTTTATATTGAAGGTAGCGGTGGTTACGCGGTAGCTAATATTGACTTGATTAGTCATGAAATCTATTTCACCAAGCAAGCGCTGTTAGCACAGTTAGATCCGACAATTTTTTTATGCTATCAAACCGAGTATGCCGAAGCGAGTGAGGCTTTGCGCGCCGGGATACAAACTAGTCTAGAAAATTTGAATAAGCGATCGCGTCTTCCCTTATCCTTAGTAGAATCCTACCGTCCAAGTAACGGGCCTTTACGGCTTTCTACTGGTATTCTGCGAAAAATCCGCAAGAGTTTATTGTTTATTGCAGATACTACACCCATTGCTAACATCGCTGATAAAGAAACTACACAACTAATCCCTAGCCCTAATGTCTGTATTGAACTTGGCTATGCAATGCAAAGTAAGCGTTCAGAACAAATTTTACTAGCACAAATGCAACGCCCAGATTTAGAAGGCGAGTTTCCTTTCGATTTACCAAAGCAGCAAATTCTGCAATTTCAAGATGCTAAAGAACTGAATAAAGTTCTGACAGTAGCGATTACAGCCCAGTTAGCAAGATTTAAGTTGTTTTTTTAATGAAGTCAACGAATTTTAGATTTTAGATTTTTCATCTCCCCAATTACCAATTACCAAATTTTCTGCAAATTTAAAATAAATCCCGGTAATACATCTTCCCCAGAAACAGTTAAAGGTGCTTTGAGAATCTCTACTGGTTGCTGAGGACGATAAATTTCTAACTCTTGTTGTTTACGATTAATCAAAAAACCTAAACGACAGCCATTAGCAAGATACTCTTGCATTTTTTCTTGAACTTTTTGCAGTCTATCTGATGGTGAAAGTATTTCAATAACAAAGTCAGGACATAGAGGAATAAATTTTTCTCTTTGTTCTGCAGTCAAAGCATTCCAGCGACTTTTTTCTACCCAAGACACATCAGGAGAACGATCAGCACCATTTGGTAATGTAAATCCTGTAGAAGAGTCAAACACTTCTCCTAGTTGATTTTGCTCGTTCCATTGTGCTACTTGCAATATTAAATTAACATTGCGTTTCCCTGTCTCTCCTCCTGTAGGTGGCATGATAATTAATTCTCCTGCAGCATTACGTTCTAACTTCAAATCGGGGTTATCTTGACATAGTTGATAAAACTCTTCTGAAGTTAGTTTAATTACAGAATCGAGCTTTAATGTAAGTGATGTCACGTCGCTTTACTCCGAGTTCAAAATTTAAAATTCTCAATTTAGTCAATGATTGCCATATTATTTCTATTTCTATGGGATGATGACCGATTAAAAACAGAAAGAGTACATTAATTCGGGATGTTGTTATGCACTGGATTTATATAGAGTTTGGTGATGAGCCAAACCTTTTTTTTATTTAAAATCAAATAGCTTCCGGGGAAGTGTAAGTATCGCAACAAGTAAACGAAAATAACCTTTAACCTTTCCCCTTTTCCTCTAAAAAAAGAAGCGATTACTTGTCCACACTCCCCCAATATCAATGGTATTGGCTAATTTCCAGGTGTTGTTGCTGATTTTAACGCAGGAACCACTTTTCTGACTTTACCATCGCTCTTGGATGTCACATAGATTTCGCCAGCTTCGTCTACTCCCAAGCGGACATCTGAACGTTTGTTACCAATGATTTGCAGAAAAGAACTTTCTTTGTCACCCTCAAAGATTCTCAGTTCTTTAATTTTGGCTTGCTTACCATTAACTAGTTCATCTACAGGTACATGAAAGAAGCGACCATCATTACCAAAGTCAGCAAAAACATACTGACCGACTAATTCAGGAATTGCTTTACCTCTATAAACATAACCGCCTGCGATCGCAACTCCATAAAAACCTGACCATTTTTCTGGTCTGTGATGAGCATATTGCGCTACAGGATAGGTATAACCATTCTGGACATCATTTTTCGGTAAAGGAAATAGAACGTTCTCATTTTTTTCGTCTACTAACCAGGTTCCTTCTCGGTTTCCCCAACCGTAATTAGCACCTTTGATACCAAGATTAATTTCTTCAATAAAAGCTTGTCCAATATCGACAATCAACATTTTATTTGTTCCTGGCGTATCCCAGCTAAAACGATGGGGATTTCGGAATCCATAAGCCCAAATTTCACCTAATGTCTGCGATTTTCCATCTTTCGCAAAAGGATTATCTTCAGGGATACCATACTTACCATTAGCGCTATTCTTACCCAAAGGATCTATACGGAGAATTTTACCCAGGGGTGTATTTAAATCTTGTCCATTATCTAAGGGGTCTGTATGACTAACAGGAAATCCGTCACTCCCGCCATCAGCGATGGCGATATATAAAAGACCATAATCAGTATCACCAGGTTTAACATGAGGATGAAAGCCGACTTCCCCAACATTATGATCTGGGTATGGTTCTTCAATACGCATGATTTCCCGAACTTTACCAGTGAAACTATTAGCAGCTGGATTATCTGCTTTCCACTCCCGAATTACATCATGATGTGAGCTTTCGATAATATTTCCTTCGTTATCACGAACTGTTTTTCTTACAGGAAAGTCAGGAATCCGATTATTTTTTTCTTCGCTATTTACTGTATAAAAAATTCCATTTTTAGCAAATTCTGGGTGAAAAGCGAAATAGGCAAAACCCTGTTGTGAAGTCTCATCACCAAAGCCCGAACATACTAAATTTTTGAGATTCATGTATAGGGATAGTTTGCCATTATTAATTACATAAAGCTTGCCCCGCATATCGTTGACAAATAACCTGCCGCTACCATCGCCTGCATGAGTTATAAAGTTTAATCGTGCTATTCTATCTCTACCAATCCCACTCTGAGGAACCTGTACTATTTCTTTCATTGCTATAGCTAAATTTGATTTTTCAATTTTCGCAGGGATGGGATTAGTAATTTGAGCAGCAGAAATACTGCAATATATTAAGAATAGAAATGATGCTAGAAAACTACAAAATAGAATATAAATTTTTTTCATCTCTGTGGGTCAAGGAAATATTTAGGAGAGTGATAGACCTGTGATCAGAACTATCTTTACTTGGCAATCAGGTACATATATCACGGTGATATTAAAAACTCAACTGGTCGCAACGGAATGAAATAAGCTAATGTTTATTTAGGTAATCATTTTCTGGTTTTTATGATCTTCCCACCTTGGTAAGCCGCTAGAAAGTTATCGCCTCAGCGGTTTCTTTTACAACCTGTACAGTTTTGTTCGTGGATTCCCCCGCCAACAGCCAACGCTGTGAAGAGTTTGCGTTGGTAATCAAATGTTGAAGACGGGAGAATCAAATCATGCCATTGCATGGTAAAAACAGAACTGCAAAGAATGTAATTATATTAACCATCATTTTTCTCGCGATCGAATTCTTAGACGAGGTGATTGATGGTTTATTTGGTGCGGCTTGGCCGTTAATTCGCCATGACCTAAATCTTGACTACGTGCAAGTAGGAATGTTACTGACAATACCCAATACTATCAGTAGCTTAATTGAGCCGATAGTAGGAATCTGGGGGGATATTGGGAAGCGGCGACAATTAATCTTGGGAGGAGGAGTAAGTTTTGCGATCGCACTCCTCCTTTTAAGCCAAAGCTATAATTTTTCAATATTATTAGCAGCCTTTGTGCTGTTTTATCCCGCATCTGGTTGCTTTGTCAGCCTTTCCCAAGCCACTCTCATGGATATCGAACCGACGCGCCATGAGCAAAATATGGCACGTTGGGCATTAGCTGGTTCTGTGGGAAATGTAATTGGCCCCTTAATTTTAGCTGGTGCTGTAGCATTAAATCAAAGTTGGCGAAGCGCGTTTTTGGTATTAGCGCTATTGGCGCTGTTACTTGTGGAAATGTTATGGCAATTTCCCACAAAAACCGCAACTTCCCATATTGATGAACCACTGCATAGTTTTCAGGATGGAATAACCAATGCATTGACAGCATTAAAACGGCGTAAAGTTATTCTGTGGTTAACTTTATTGCAATTTTCAGATTTAATGCTAGATATTTTGCGTAGCTTTTTAGCACTGTACTTTGTTGATATAGTCGGTGCAAATAATACGCAAGCAAGTTTTGCTGTCACCGTTTGGTTAGGCTTTGGGTTGCTGGGAGATTTTTTACTTATCCCTTTACTAGAAAGAGTGCAGGGATTGCATTATTTAAAACTCAGCGCCACAATTGTTTTGTGTCTTTATCCAGCTTTTTTGCTGGTAGCGAACACAAATATCAAATTGATAATTCTCGGTCTGTTAGGTTTCTGTAATGCTGGTTGGTACTCAATTCTCCAAGGGCAATTATACACAGCTATGCCAGGACAAAGTGGTACAGTAATGACGCTCAATAATTTGTTTGGTTTAGTTGGTGGTTTAATACCATTAGTGTTGGGTTTAGTTGCTCAGTATTATGGTTTACAAACTACTATGTGGTTGTTAATTGCCGCACCCATAACCTTACTCATTGCACTATTTGCCGTTTAATTTTGAATATCAAATAATGTTGTAGGGTGTGTTGTCGCGCAGCGCAACGCACCGATATAGCATCTATAATTCAACGTGCGTTAGCCTTCGCGTAACGCACCCTACTCGAATCATAAATTACCGCATTAAAGCTGCAAACGGACAATTACTAACATCTAAATTAGCTGTGGCTGGCTTTAATTTTGGTGAAAAAAGCCGCTTAAAAAATCCCAAGAAATTTGGTTGCCAAGAACTCTGAGAAGTTGTCCCTTGTGTCGATGATTGTTGTTGGCTATCTGTTCCAGTTTTACCACCTGAAGTTAGCTGCTCTAAAAATTTACCATTATCATAATAGTGTTCCAAAGAGAGAATTTTACAGTCTTCAGTAACTTGAACCACACTCATCCCTATAACTTCAATCATCTGCCCAGTTGCAGTATAATCTTTATAATTACCGCGAAAATGTCCCCAATGTCGCCATTTAAAAGTAATAGTAGGTGGTGCGGAATAAACCTCTAATACTTCCCACAAAAAACCATCAGGGAAGGCGGTATGAAATAGATTAGTAGAAGTCTCAAAATCTTCATCTGTAGCTTTGTAGTGTTTGGTATTACCAATCAAAAGTTTGTAAGTACCAGCCTGAACTAAATCTTCTAATTTATAGCTAGTACCACCGTTGGTACTCATGCGAAACTTATCTTGTACTACAGAAATCCACTCTTGGGGATTGGTTTTAAAGTTAGCTTCAATATCGAAAGTTCGTACTAAGTTTTGCACTAGTAATTCCAGTGAATTCGCTGGGTGATTGCGTAAACTTTCCTTAGCTAAATTTTCATTGGAACGAGTATAATCTGGCTGCTCGCCATAACGCCACGTTACATTACTATTATGCTTGAGTACGACATCTCGATTTTGTACCCACAATGGCATATTTTCAATGTTAATCTCAGTCATAAATACCTCTGCCCAAAAATGACAACCAAGTAATCGTAAATACTGCTATTTGTGTTAGTCGCAGAGATATCCCCTAAATTTTCCCGCTACAAGCTATACAGCTTTTTGTGCGGCTTTTGTGAATAATTAACTAGTGATGTTGAGGTTGTGTATCGTTCCAACTAAAAATATCATCACACCTGATGCTGATTAGCGCCAGGGAAGTTCGGGAAGTTAAGGCTAACTTGTTAAATTCAATTTCTTAAAGCTTTGATTCTCAGGAATTTCAGTTGCTTAATAATTTCGATTTTAGGTATATCTTGCATAAATTAAAATCCAGAAAAATCAATAACTTCCAGATTTTAAGTTCAGATTATGGCACGTAAACGGGGGGTAGTCCTGACAAAAGCAGGATATCAGCGGCTACAAAATGCTCAACAAGAATGGGAAGAACAGAAAAATTTTGGTGTACCTTATACTATTGAAGCTTTAAGCGAACTCACCCGATTAGATCCGGCTACAGTTTCTAAGGTATTACATCGAGAAGTTGGGGTTGATAAGCGTACTTTAGAACGCTTTTTTCGGGTGTTTAATCTGGAATTATCCCCTAGTGATTATGCCAAGCTAGATGTTGTATCGATAAAATCTCAAGAAATTAATATTTTTAATCAAAATAAAGTGTTTTGGGGTGAAGCACCCGATGTTTCGATTTTTTATGGTCGCACTCAAGAACTAGATATTCTACAAAAATGGATTATTGATGACCATTGTCGTTTAATTACACTCATAGGTCTGGGTGGCATTGGTAAAACTAGTTTATCAGTTAAACTAGCTCAAAATATTGCAGAAAAATTTAGTCATGTAATTTGGTTATCTCTACGTCATGCTCCACTACCTTTAGAAATCATCGCAACTTTAATTCAGTTATTATCTAATGGTGAAGAAACTGAGTTACCCAAAAATCTTAGTCAACGAATTGATTGCTTGCTTGAATATCTCCAGCAACAACGTTGTTTATTAGTCTTTGATAATCTGGAGACAATTTTCTCTAGTGATAAGTACGCTGGTTATTATCTACCAGGATATGAAGGCTATGCTGAAATCTTCCGGCGTATAGGAGAAACTCAGCATCAAAGTTGTTTATTAATTACTTCTCGAGAAAAACCAAAAGAAATCGCAGCAATAGCAGGTAGTGAATTACCTGTACGTTCTTTACAAATTCATGGTTTAAATATTGCAGAAGGACAAAAGATTTTTAGCGCCAAAGGAATTGTCAGCTATAGCCATGCTGATTGGAAGCAGTTAATTGATAGCTATGGCGGAAATCCTTTCTACTTAAAAATTATCGCTACTACAATTTTAGATTTATTTAATGGCAGTATTGATGATTTTCTTGCTCAAGGGACAACTGTATTTGGTGATGTTCGCAATCTTGTAAGTCAACAATTTAATCGTTTATCGATTTTAGAAAAATCTTTATTATATTGGTTGGCGATTAACCGCGAACCTGTTGAGCTAAAAGAATTAAAAGCAGATTTATTATCTCCTCATAGCTCACATAATTTATTAGAAGTTTTAGAATCATTATATCGTCGCTCTTTAATTGAAAAACAAGGTAGTAAATTTACATTACAACCTGTAGTCATGGAATACGTGACTATGAATTTTATTGAGCAAGTATCCCAAGAAATTAATAATGCTCAGATTTCCTTATTTCAAAGTCATGCTTTAATCAAAGCAACTGCTGCTGATTATATTCAAGAAATTCAAATTCGCCTCATATTAACACCAATTATTGAAAATTTACAGATATTATTAGGCAGTCCTAGCCAAATTAAAGCACAATTACTCAAGATTATTGATAATTATCGCAGTCAAGCCCCATACATTACTGGTTATGTTGGCGGTAACGCGATTAACTTACTGTCTCAGTTATTACCCAAACTGGAGAATGAAGATTTTTCCCATTTGACCATTTGGCAAGCTAATTTACAAGGATATAATCTGCAGAATGTAAATTTTAGTCATAGCCATTTTGCTAAATCAGTTTTTACAAATACATTCGGGATTATTTTTAGTTTAGCTTTTAGCGCAGACAGTGAACTTTTAGTTACAGGTAGTATTGATGGCGAACTTTGTGTATGGCGATGGCGAGATAATCAACAGATATTTAAGCAAGCAGCACATCATACAATTGTAGAATCTGTTGCCTTTAGTCCTAATTGTGAATTAATAGCGAGTTCTAGTAGAGATAAAACTGTAAAATTATGGGATGTTTCTACAGGGCAATGTCTGCTAACTTGGCATTTACCTCATGGAAGTATCAAAAATCTTGCCTTTAGCCAAAATGGTAACCAGCTATTTGGTTGTTTAGAAAAGCAAATCATTGCTTGGGATGTGCAGACAGGTAACTACTCGACTTTGGTGGAATATGAAAGCCGCATCTCAGCAATGGCTGTATCAAATCACAGAGATATTTTGGCTTTTGGTGCGGTAGATGGGACAATTAATATTTGGGATATCAATATAGGGAAATTAGTAAAAACTTTACATACAGAGAGTGGCATAATATTATCTGTCATCATTACTGATAAACAAAAGATTTTAGCTAGTAGCTTAACCAATAAAACGCTAAAGATTTGGGATGTGGATAAGCGTAGTTGTATTTTAGATTTATTCGCCCAAAGTTACAATTTTTCATTAATTGCTATCAGTCGCGATGGACTAAATTTAGCGACAGGTAGCGGTGAGAAAATTATCAAAACCTGGGATATTCATACTAATAAATATTTACAAAGTTTAGAAGGACATCTTTCTGAAATCAACACCATTGCTTTTAGTCCTAATAGCAAAATTATGGCTACTGGTAGTGTCGATAGGACTGTAAAACTCTGGGATGTAGCGACAGGTAAATGTCTGAAAACTTTACAAGGTCGAACAGATTTTGTGCATTCCGTGGGATTTAGCTGTGATGGTAAGATACTCGCTAGTGGTAGTCAACATGAAATTAGGCTTTGGGATTTTAATTCTGGCCAATGTTTGACAAATCTATCAGTTGATCAAGATTGGCTTTATTCCTTAAATTTGAGTCCCGACGGTAAATTACTAGCTTGTGCCAACCTTGGCAACGAAAATCATATCATCAGACTTTGGCAATTAGAGTCTTTGCCACAGGGAAATATTTGCCAGACACCTGACAAAATTTTACCAGGACATACAGATAATATTTGGGCGATCGCATTCAGTCCCGATAGTAAAATCATAGTCAGTGGTAGTAGCGATCGCACTGTGAAACTTTGGGATTCGCAAACAGGACAATGCTTAAAAACCTTTTCAGGACATACTCGGCCTGTAATTTCAGTCGCTTTTAGTCCTGATGGAAAAACTATAGCCAGTTGTGGTGGTCACTCCATCATCAAACTGTGGGATGTGACGACTGGAGAATGTCTGCAAACTATACAAGAAGTTGCTTCCTATGTTTTAAGCTTTAGTCCCAATAGCTACATTTTAGCTAGTGGAAATACTAGCGGCTTAATTAAACTTTGGGATATTCGCAATGGCGAGTGTGTTGCGACTTTAGGCAGATATGGTAAACCAATTATCTCTTTAGCTTTTAGTCCAGATGGTGAAATTTTAGCTACTGGTAGTTTTGATGGCACAGTGGCTTTGTGGAATCTCAGCACCAGCCAATGCATAAAGATTATCGAGATAAATACTGGTTCCGTGTGGTCATTGGCTTTTAGTCCAGATGGTGAAATTCTGGCTTGTGGTAGCAATGCTGAAACCATTCATCTATACAACCTCAATACATCTGAGGATATCAAAATTTTGCCAGGCGATCGCCTTTATGAAGGTATGAATATTCAAGGTGTGACAGGATTGACACCAACAATAATTGATAATCTCAAAGCCTTAGGAGCATCGGTTGTACCAATTCAAAATTAATAAATCCAGTTTCCTAGTGACTAAGATAACAATGACAATCTGGCTTCTCAATTAGTGATTCTATTAGAGCATTCAAGGCTGTAGCCGCTAACAAACCACCACCTACAGTCCCTTCTACTGTAATAAAAGGTATCGATTGTTGCAGCAAAAGCCGCTTGGCTGCGGGAGCATGACTAAAGCCAATAGGCATTCCAATCACTAATGCAGGCTGAATTTGTTGCTTATTTATAGCTTCACATACTTCCACCAGCACTGAAGGCGCATAACCAATTACCAAAATACAACCTGTGGTGAGTTGCTGTAATTTCTCTCGCCATTGCTGCTGTTCCCAAAAAGCCAGTTCTGCTTCTGTGGCTGTTGTAATGTGGGGATTATCAATCAATGTTTCTACTGGACAACCTAAATGGACTAATCTCGTATTATCTAGAGCAGCCGCTACTGTAGGGATATCGACAACAATTTGACAATTTGCAGAGAGAGCTTGACGACTAGCTGCGATCGCATCTCGACTGAGCTTGACAAATGATACCAAACTCACATCACCACAAGCTAATACTAGTTGGGAAATTAAATATTGTTCAATCTCGGAACGTTCAGATAAGTCAGGTAGCAACCGCTGCAAAGATTCTGCAAAAGCTTCTGGGTGAGTATGAATTTCTGCATCCAAGCCACTCCACAGTTGTTCTAATCCGCCTAATCCCGTTTGGGTTTCAACTTCCAGTAACTTCAGTTGTGCTAAAACTTCCGCTTGGGTATTTTGACAATGTTGATCCCGCCCTAATAATCCTTCTAATGCGGATGCGGTTTGTCGCAGTTGGGAAATTTGCTGCATAACTGCGCGATACTGCTTTTGCAATTGCGCCATCAAGGTTTTCGTGGTGTCTGCTTCTGGTTCGACTTCCAGAATTTGCTGGATGTGGTTGAGTTGAAACCCTTGCTGCTTCAAAGCCACAATCCGTTGCAGCCTAATCACGTCTTTCTCAGTATAAAGGCGATAATTGCTAGGCGATCGCACTGGTTGCGGTAGTAATCCTAATTGATGGTAATGGCGCACCATGCGCGGAGTAATCCCCCCACCCACAGCATCAGTAAGTTCTTTGATGGTTAAGCAACCAGTATTCATGTCTCCCTTTTTAACTCCTACACCGTTGACATTAACATTAATGTCAACGTTTAGTGTGAGATAGTCCGCTTAGTTTCTCAATTTCATGCTCTACCCACAGCATTTAACCAAATTCACCAAAGAACATGGAGACACCTTAGCAGCCTTAATTTGTGGCTTGCTGTTATTTCTGGGCTGGTTCACCTTGCATCTTGGCTGGCTGGGATGGGCAATGTTGTTATTAACCGCAGCTTATGTGATTGGTGGTTATGAAAGCGCCCGTGAGGGGTTAACTACCCTCGTCAAGGAAAAACAACTGGATGTAGATTTGCTGATGATTGTGGCAGCGCTTGGTGCTGCTAGCTTGGGCTTATGGCGCAGAGAATACCACTTAATTATTGATGGGGCTATTTTAATTTTGATTTTTGCGATTAGTGGCGCATTAGAAGGCTACGCCATGCGGCGAACTGAACGCAGTATCCGCAGTTTGATGAGTCTGACTCCAGATACAGCTAGGATTTCACGTCAAGGAAGAGAAGAGTTAGTTCCCATTCACCAGTTACAGGTGGGGGATGAAATTATTGTCAAGCCAGGAGAGTTAATTCCTACTGATGCTTTAATTATCTCTGGTTACAGCACCCTCAATCAGGCGGCGATTACAGGCGAGTCTTTACCAGTAGAGAAGACAGTCAACGATGAAGTTTTTGCGGGGACAATCAACGGCTATGGGGCGCTAAAGCTAAAGTTACATAAGCCAGCCTCCAGCAGCTTGATTCAACGGGTGATTCGGTTAGTCGAACAAGCACAAACAGAAGCGCCGCCTTCCCAAGAATTTATTGAGCGATTTGAACGGAAATATGCACTAATAATTGTCACTTTGGGCGTATTTCTAGCAATTATGCCGCCATTTATTTGGGGTTGGGATTGGGAAACCACAATTTACCGGGCGCTAACATTTTTGGTGGTAGCTTCTCCCTGCGCTTTGATGGCTGCTATTATGCCTACACTGCTGTCAGCAATTGCCAATGGAGCCAGACAGGGGATTTTATTTAAAAATGGTGCTCAATTGGAAAAGATTGGTCAAGTAAGAGCGATCGCATTTGATAAAACTGGTACTTTGACAACAGGGGAGTTGCAGGTCTGTGAAGTAATACCTTATGGTAAATACTCGCAAACTGATGTGTTAACAGCCGCCGCGTCTCTAGAATCATACTCAGAACATCCTATTGGTAAAGCTATTGTGCAGGCAGCAGCAAATATAGATTGGGTGGGCGCACTGGAAGTGCAAGCTATCCCTGGAAAGGGAATTAGTGGTATTATTCAAGAGCAACAGGTAATGGTGGGAAATGCGGCGTTTATTGGGGAGTATGTGCCAGAATTGCCCCCAGATTTGCAGAATTTAACTCAATTCTGGGAACAAGAAGGCAAGACAGTTGTGTGGGTAGCCCAAACCAGAAGAGAGGATGGTTATGAAATTGTGGGTGTCCTCGCTATTGCAGATATGGTACGTGCAGAAGCAGCCGAAACCATTAAACGCTTAAGAAAGTTGGGTGTTGCTGAAATTGTAATGATTACCGGGGATAATCAGCGAACTGCCGATAGTGTCGCTCAAGCTGTAGGCATTGATCGCGTGTATGCTGAACTGTTACCAGAAGACAAGCTATCTGTAATTAGCGATTTACAGCAAAAATATCAAACAGTGGCAATGGTAGGGGATGGGATCAATGATGCACCAGCCCTCGCCCAGGCTTCTGTGGGTATTGCTATGGGTGTGGCTGGTAGCGATGTAGCGCTAGAAACAGCCGATGTTGTCCTCATGGCCGATAAACTAGAAAAAATTGCTGTAGCCATGCATTTAGGTAGGCGATCGCAAAGTATAGTCAAACAAAATATCGTTGTCGCTTTAGGTTTTATTCTGTTGCTACTCATCGGCAACTTTCTCGGCAATATTAACTTACCCATCGGCGTGATTGGACATGAAGGCTCTACAGTATTAGTAACCTTAAGTGGTTTAAGACTTTTGAAGTAATCCGTAATTGAGCGATCGCAATTAGTAGTAGTACTGTGGGCAATGCCCACTACATCATAATCATCTGCAATTGAAAGGTAGAGAATGGCTATTCTATACTCATTTCAGTGGTTTCAAACTGCTTTAATGAGTATAGATTTTACTCCTAAGTGCCATTCAAAAGCTAAACGCCAAAACTACTGTCTTGATGGCTATTTTGCTGTTAAAAATTGAGAATATAAGGTTAATTTACGTTAATATGTATTATTAGATATTAGCAGTCAAAAATAATTTTGTGACCTAGTCAATATTACTGTTGTATTGCTTTAATCATCGCCCTAATATTTGGCAAATATCCTAATAAATTATCAATGAATTAACGAGGAGGCTGGTATCACATTTTCTCCGTAGAAAATATCAATTAAAACCTAAAAATATTTATCAGGTATATCAATTATGAATATCTATATAACCCTAAAGTTACAAAGGGAAATTTTATAGCAGGGAGCCATCTCCCGAACTGTCACAAGACCACTAACCCAAAAGCGAAAGACAAACCTATAATACACAGCTTAGATAACGTTTTCAGCTATTTTTACTCCTAGCCGCCCACAATGGACTTTTAAATATATTTTAGTTAGTTCATTTTATATAAAATAAACAAATATATAATTTTGTGGTTAGTCAATAGCGGCTTAAAACCCTTTATTCATAAGGTTTTAGATAAAAATTGCTGAAATGAACAGCAATTTAAAAAACTCACCAGTTCGCTATGATATCTAAAATTTAATAATTATTACCTTTTTTGATGTCCAGGCTACTAAGTGAGCTTTTTAGTATTATTACTCAGTGAGCATTTTCTTGAGTTAAAGTTGCATATTTATATTGTTGTGTTACGCTATTCAACCAAATCTATAGATTCGTGAAATTTGTATTATTAATGACTCATAACATGAGTTATTAAAAACACCTAACTATAGACAGATGAAATTGGGAACGTTGCTATTAGCAACAACGTCAATCCGCCCGTTAAGACTACAACCAAGTCTAGGCAATAAAGCTAGAGCGCAATTGCTCATTGAACTCTTGAAAATTGCATTTCATCCTGCCCCAACCTAACCTCTAAACAACTTAGGTATGATTACTCATGGTCAACTTATCCGTTCGCGATTCCCAACAAAATCAGACACTGACTGAAGCTACAGACTGGAACGTTATTGAAACAGTCTTTGATCCCGCCCAACTGCATCATAAAGAAACTGTTTTTACTATTAGTAATGGTTATTTAGGAACGAGGGGGACTTTTGAGGAAGGCTATCCCGGAGATTCCACGGCTACATTAATTAATGGTTTATACGATAAGGTTGTAATTTCCCATACAGAATTAGTTAATTGTCCCAGCTGGCTGCCTTTAGAGGTGAAAGTGGCAGGCGATCGCTTTAGTATGGACAGTGGTGAAATTCTCAATTACGAACGCCGCCTAGATTTGCGTTTGGGGATACTGAGTCGTGATGTGCGCTGGCGTTCCCCCAAAGGACACACATTAGATTTCCACTTTGAGCGCTTCGCTAGTTTAGCCGATCAACATGTGTTAGCGATTCGCGCTCAGGTAACATCCATAGATTTTACAGGCGAAATTTCTTTTAGCGTGGGCTTAGATCCAGAACCCCAAACCCAAGGTGTCCCACACTGGAAAGTTTTGAATCAAGGTGGTATTGAGCAAATTATTTGGTTATATAACCAAACTCGCCACTCAGAAATTCAATTGGGAATGGCGACTAAGTTGGTGGTAGAAGGCGAAAATGCACCACCTGTATGCTTAGAGAATGCGAATACTGCCCCAACTTTAACCACAACCTTTCAAGCGACACCCGGTAAAGCTGCTACTGTAGAAAAGATTGTCACCGTCTTTACTTCCCGGGAAACAGACATTCCCATCGCCGCAGCGCTACAACGTTTAGCAGATGAACCCCGTTACGCAACTCTGTTGGCAGCACATATCGCCGCATGGGAGCAAGTATGGCAAGACAGTGACATAATCATTGAAGGCGATCGCTATGCTCAGTTAGTTGTCCGCTACAATCTTTTTCAAATCTTAGCTGTCGCACCCCGCCACGATGACCGTGTAAGCATTCCACCCAAAACCCTCTCTGGTTTTGCCTATCGTGGACATATATTTTGGGATACAGAAATTTTTATTCTTCCCTTCTTAACCTTAACCCAACCAGCCCTAGCCCGTAACTTACTGACCTACCGCTACCACACATTACCAGGTGCGCGACGCAAAGCCCAAGAAGCAGGATTTCAGGGCGCTATGTATGCTTGGGAAAGTGCCGATACTGGTGATGAAGTTACACCTCGCTGGGTACCCCATGCCAGTGGCAACGGTGAGTTAGTAAGGATTTGGTGTGGTGATATCGAAGTACATATCAACACTGATGTCGCTTATGCAGTTTGGCATTATTGGCAAACCACAGCCGATGATGATTGGATGCATAATTACGGTGCAGAAATCATTTTAGATACAGCCGTATTCTGGGAAAGCCGAGTTAATTGGAATGCCGAGCGTCAATCCTACGATATTTTAGATGTGATTGGCCCTGATGAAAATCACGATCGCGTCGATAATAACGCCTTTACCAATTTAATGGTGCGCTGGCATTTACAATCAGCCTTAGCGCTTTGGGATTGGATGAAGCAAGCCTATCCCGAAAAATCTGCACAATTAGCCCAACAACTCAACCTAACCACAGAGCGTTTGCATAAGTGGACTGATATCCAAGAGCGTATATTTGTGAATCAGGATCAGTCAACTGGTTTAATTGAGCAATTTGAAGGATTTTACCAACTCGAAGAAATCAACTTTGCCGATTACGAACCCCGCACC
This sequence comes from Nostoc carneum NIES-2107, assembly GCA_002368155.1. GTDB lineage: Bacteria > Cyanobacteriota > Cyanobacteriia > Cyanobacteriales > Nostocaceae > Aulosira > Aulosira carnea. The sequence goes on along the minus strand of AP018180.1, from coordinate 2,374,737 downwards.
ACATCCCTACAAGGTTTACTGGGAATTGAAGCCACCAGCCAAAAGCAAATTCTCAAACAGCCAGATGTCTTGATGCTGATTTATTTGTTAAGGGAACAGTATGACTACAAAACCTTAGCAACCAACTGGGATTACTACACCAAGCGCACCGACCATACCTATGGTTCCTCCCTTGGCCCAGCAATTCATGCCATTTTAGCTTGCGACCTCAACCAACCCACCCACGCCTATACACATTTTCTCCGTTCAGCATTGGTAGACTTGGAAGATGTCCGGCGGAATGCAGCCGAAGGAATTCACGCCGCCAGTGCTGGAGGAGTTTGGCAAGCAGTGGTATTTGGGTTTGCCGGCATTAAAATGACGGAATTTGGCCCAGTTGCTTCACCACATTTACCTCCCACTTGGCAACGTTTAAAATTTAGGCTGCAATGGCGCAATCAGTGGTACGACTTCGACCTGCGACAAGAAACAGACATGGAAATTGCTAACCAACCAGCAGATGAAAATTTGCCCAGTTCCCAGCCAGAAATTCAAGGCGTAATCTTTGACTTAGATGGTGTGTTAACTGATACCTCAGAATTACATTATTTAGGCTGGAAGCGAGTAGCCGATGAAGAAGGCATTCCCTTTGACCGCGAAGCCAACGACGCAATCAGGGGATTACCCAGAAGAGAAACCCTCATGCAAATTTTAGGCGATCGCCCCGTTACTGAAGCCAAAATTCAGGAAATGATGGAGCGCAAAAACAACTACTTTTTGCAATTAATCGAGGAAATCACCGCAGCCGATTTACTTCCAGGAGTCGAAAACCTCTTAAAGGAACTACGCGCAGCCGGGATTAAAGTTGCTTTAGGTTCATCCAGCAAAAATGCTCAAACCGTCATTCAACGTTTGGGTATTGGCAATAAATTTGATGCCATAGCCGATGGTTACAGCGTCTCCCAACCCAAACCCGCACCAGACCTCTTTTTGTTTGCTGCCGAACAAATTGGTGTTGCACCAGCCAAATGTTTAGTTGTAGAAGATGCCAGCGCTGGCATTGAAGCCGCTAGATCTGCTGGTATGTGGTCTGTAGGATTAGGGCCAGTAGAAAGATTAGGTATAGCTAATGTAGTCTTACCCAGCCTAGAAAAAGTCAGCTGGCAAGACTTGCAACAGCAACTAGCCAACAACCAAAAGTCAGCCGTATTACAAGAGGCATAAGGGGAAAGGGTTAAAGGTTTTTTCCCTTCGCCCAACTTGATTGAGACACTGCCCAATAAATATTAAGCAGCCCCCGCTTTACACAAAATTCCTCTTTTCTCATTTCATCCCACCTTTGCTAAAGAGTGGGATTTTCCTTATATATCAACAGTTTTCCCTTTTACCCATGCCCTATGCCCAATCCCCAATCACCAATCCCCAGTCCCTAATATTAAGCAATGTAACAATATTGCCGTCAAAACGTTTTGCTGTCTTGACAACCCCAAAGAGAACCGATAACGTTATATACATACCCGGGTAAGGCCGCCAAAGAGTTATGCAAACTAAGCAAAAGGTTACTTTATATTTGTCGCCAGAACTGCACAGGAAATTGAAGATTCGATCAGCAGTAGATTCTGAGCCAATGTCAGAACTTGCCGAACGTGCTTTATTTTTCTACTTATCTAATTCTGAATTAGTTGAAGAAGTAGAAGCATCTGTTTATGGCAGAACTCACAGAGTATATTCTTGTCCCAACTGTGAAAGTTCCCTGGTGCTACGTGATGGAGAACTGATTACTTTAGGAAGTCAACCAGGAGTAATTGGTCAAGAATCCATCTCCATTGATGAAATGGATGAAGCTAAAACCCATCCCCAGGATGAGGAAGAGTTAGTCCCTTGTTAGATATGAATTATGAATAACTGAATATTCATGATTCCTTCGGTTGTCGTCACCAAAAAAACGATGTCTGTACTGTACTTAGGTCTCAAGTAGGTCGATGTATGAAAGAAGAGCTCAATATTCTAATTCAAGCTCAATACCCTTTAATCTACCTTGTGACCTCCGAGGAAGAGCGGGCTGAGCAATCAATCTCCACCATCGCCCAGTTGTTAAAGCCTCAACGCCGAGTATTTGTTTGGACAGTAACTCACGGCATCGTGGAGTATGGTCAACCCCGGAATGTCACCCAGCATAATACTGTTTCTCCGGAAGCAGCAATTGAGTGGATTATCCGGCATAAAGAACCTGGTATTTTTATTCTTAAAGATTTACATCCTTTTATAGATGCGCCTGCAACAACTAGATCGTTAAGAGATGCGATCGCAAGTTTTAAAGGCGCGCATAATATACCGAAAAACATTATTTTGATGTCGCCAGTCCAGCAAGTGCCTATCGAACTGGAAAAAGAAGTTGTAGTTCTCGACTTCCAATTGCCAGACATGGCCGAGCTGAACAAAGTTTTAACTCACCATTTAGATCAAAATCGTGGGCGCAGACTAACAACAGAGGCGAGAGAAAAGCTTCTTAGAGCCGCCTTGGGTTTAACCAAAGATGAAGCCGAAAAAGTCTATCGCAAGGCACAGGTAACTACAGGGCGTTTGACGGAAGATGAAGTAGATATAGTTTTATCGGAGAAGAAGCAACTAATTCGGCGCAATGGTATATTAGAATACATCGAAGAAGATGAAACCATTGAGGCTGTAGGTGGCTTAGAAGAGTTGAAAAAGTGGCTCAAGCAACGCTCTAATGCTTTCACAGAAAAAGCTAGAGAGTACGGTCTACCTCAACCTAAAGGGATGTTAATTCTAGGTGTTCCTGGTTGTGGAAAGTCGTTGATTGCTAAAACTACTTCCAGACTTTGGGGGTTACCAATATTACGTCTAGATATGGGTAGAGTTTACGACGGCTCAATGGTGGGTCGAAGTGAAGCCAACCTGCGTAATGCCCTCAAAACAGCAGAATCAATTTCTCCCACGATTCTGTTCATTGACGAGTTAGATAAATCCTTTGCTGGTAGTGCTGGTTCTGGTGATTCAGACGGTGGTACTTCTAGCCGGATATTCGGCTCATTCTTGACCTGGATGCAAGAAAAGAAATCTCCTGTGTTCGTGATGGCAACCGCTAACAGAGTGGAAAGATTGCCTGGAGAGTTCTTAAGAAAAGGTCGTTTTGATGAAATTTTCTTTGTGGATCTGCCCACACCGGAAGAACGGGAAGATATATATAATATTCACCTAACAAAGCGTCGTGAAGACATCACTAGATTTGATCTAGGACAACTAGCTAAGATGTCCGACGGCTTTTCTGGGGCAGAAATTGAACAAGCGATTGTAGCGGCAATGTACGAAGCTTTTGCCCAAGAACGCGAGTTCACCCAACTAGATATTATTGCTGCACTGAAGGCAACCTTGCCGCTGTCTCGTACGATGCAAGAACAGGTCACAGCGTTGAGAGACTGGGCCAGACAGCGCGCCAGACCCGCAGCATCCTCCGTTGCTGAATATCAGCGAATGGAGTTCTAAAAGCTTTCTCCTGCTAACCCAGGGGGAAAGGCTAGCAGTAAATGCTAGCAGTTGATAGAAAAAAAGCCGCTTCTCATTTTAAGTGCGGCTTCCCCAAAAACAAACCGTTGTCGTTGTTCTCAATCTTCTCTATTGGAGGAAACCCAAATGTCTCACTTTAGCACTCTTCGCACCAAGATCACCGATGCAGAAATCCTCAAAGCATCCTTGCGCGACCTGGGTATCAGCGTAAAGACTGAAGCTGATGTTCGTGGTTATAACGGTCAGCGCGTCCGTTCCGACATCGTTGCTGTGCTGGAAGGCGAATATGACCTAGGTTGGTCTCGCAACAGTGATGGTTCCTTTGACCTCATCGCTGACTTGTGGGGTGTTGCTAAGAAGCACAACCAAACTGAGTTAATCAACTCCATTAACCAAAAGTATGCCGTTAACAAGACCTTGGCTGAAGTAAAACAGCGCGGTCTACAAAACGCCAATGTGAAGTTGGTATTGCAATAACAATTTCTCTGCGCGTTCCCAAAGCTGAACGGGTTAACCATGTTCCTAGCGGTTAGCCCGCTTTTTTATCGGGATTGAGATTTATCTCTCAGTCCCGATTTTTGCTGTTCAGGTGGAAATTCTGCAATTCTTAGGGAGTGGAAGCAATACTTGTCGGTTAAGGGCAAAAGGGGAAGGGGAAAAGGGTCAAGAAAAAACCTTTAACCCTTACCCTTTCACCTTTTCCCCAAACCAAATTCCGAAGTTGAAAATCCTTAACCGAGCAGTATTGGGAGTGGGAGTAAACAGGCCATTGTAAAGTAAAATTTCTATGGCTACGAGAATTCCACCTATCTTTAGGTCAATATGGAAAATTCAGCAGGTTTACTCCTTATTTACGCGGATACGCCGATAGAATTAGCGCCAGCCAAAGTCATTACCTCATTTCCTGTTAATACTTTTCTCGAAAATATAGCGATCGCACATAATGGCACAATCTTTGTAAGTAATCACGAAATTGGTACCATTGTTCGCATTACACCAGATGGCAATCAACAAATCCATGCCAGCCTTGAAGGTAAAGTCAGTGGTCTAGCTTTTACGCCAAATGCAGATTTAGTCACAACTGGATGGAATGCAGATTCTATACCAGTAGTCTCATTAGTGACCGTAGATGGTAAGGTGGAAACCCTGCTAAATATGCCAGATGCCATATTTCTCAACGGCATAACCCCAATTTTTGGCACTCAGTATTTAATTGCCGATTCCTATCGAGGTGCAATTTGGTTAGTAGATATTGCCCAATCTAGTAGCTCAATTTGGCTGGAACATCCTTTACTAGCGCGCAGCAACCCCGAAAATATTATTCCGGCTGCCAATGGTTTGAAGCGGTTTGGCAATGACCTCTATGTTTCCAACACAGAAAGAATGTTACTGTTGCGGATTCCAATTACTGCTGCAAATCAACCAGGTGAACCAGAAATCTTTGTGCAAAAGACCAATCTTGATGATTTTGCCTTCGACGTAGAAGGTAACCTTTACGGAGCAACGCACATATACAACAGCGTTGTGAAGATTTCACCAGATGGGAGTACAACTATCATTGCTCAAGCTGAACAGGGGGTAATTGGTAGTACGGCTGTCGCTTTTGGTCAACAAGAAAACGACAACACCGCCATCTATGTGGTGATGAACGGTGGAATGTTTTTACCTCCGCCCACAGGGGTTGTACCAGCAAATGTTGTGCGCTTGGAAGTTGGAAAAGTTGGTTATCCCTTGGGTTGAAAATGCAAATACAACAAGAAGAGCAATTTGTCACCGTAGTCATTTCACAACTGGTCAAGCCAGGATGCGAACAAGATTACGAGATTTGGATGAAAGAAATTATCGGTGCAGCCAAAACCTATTTTGGTTATTTGGGCACAAATTTGATTCGTCCCCAACCAGGCGGAAGACCAGAATATGTGATTATCCTGCGATTTAACAACTATGAAAACTTAAAAGCCTGGATGACATCACGCGATCGCGAATATTGGTTAAATAAAGGCAAACATTTAGTAGAATCTGAACCTCATATTCAAGAAATTTGTGGCTTAGAAGCCTGGTTTTCTCTCCCTGGTCAACCGTTAAAAACCCCACCACGTTATAAAATGGCATTGCTGACTTGGGGGGCTGTATTTGTGTTGATTAACTTGTTGAATACTTTCTTAGTCCCCCTGATTCGCGGCTTACCACCGTTGATTATTTCGCTGATTATCACTGTAACTATGGTTTTACTGTTGACCTACGTTGTTATGCCGAGGATTAGCCGTTTGTTTAGTAAGTGGCTGTATGCCAAGTAGATAGCATAAAGCAAAGAACAAGCAAGAATCATGAAAATCCTGCCTCAATACTGAATCACGCACCTCTTTTAAAACATCTTAACCAACAGCGAACTCAATACTTGTCGGTGAAGGGCAAAAGGGGAAAGGGAAAAGGGGCAAGAAAAAACCTTTAACCCTTACCCCTTCACCTTTTCCCCAAACCAAAATTAAGAGTTGACAATCCTTAACCGAGCAGTATCAAGTACGACTACGAAAACCCTGTTGTCCGTTAACTGGATCGAGTAGGACATCGTATTTATCAAAAAATCCCATCCCACTATTTACTAATACAGGATTTTCCGCTTTTGCAGAGATATTGACGTTCCATACATTAATGCCATCACGGTTTCCTGGTGTGACGCTGTAGTCAAAAACTCCAGGGATTCCTACTTTCAGTGCATTTTCTGGGCGTAACCTGCCAGGTTTGAGTTTACCCATTAAAGCAGCAGATTTCACTTCGGTAAAACCGCTGTTGCTGCCACTATCAACGACCATTTTTCCGTTACAGGTATTTTTCAAGGAAGTACCGGAGATAGTTACACAAACGCCGTTAAGCCCAGAGTCCCAGCTATTACCGGGTATATCATTAATTGCAGGTTGTGGGCTTAAGGATACCATCTTAAAACCATTTTGATTATTAGCTGTTAAGCCTAGGATGAGGGTAGCTTTGTTTTTGCTACTAGTAATAATCAAGCCATTACTCAGATTTCCTGGTAGTTTTCGCAAAGGGTTATAAGGAAGAGACTTTTCTGAATAATTGACACCAATAATACCGGAGAACGGTGTACCACTTTTTGCAGAGCAGTTAGGTTTTTGGGGAAGACATTGGCGGCTGGTAACAATCTGCACGGGAACAGGTTCGTCTGTGGAAATCAGACCAATCTGCATATTGGTGTAAACTAACTCTCCTTCTAGAACAGTACCATCACTTAAGACTTCTTTGAGAATTTGACCTGTTTTGTTTATAGGAGCATTACCTAAAAATTCTTTTGGAACTCTTAAACCAGCCGAGCCTGTATCTAATAAAACCCGTTTTGGCTGACCACCTGCGATCGCTAATTCCATAAAATAGCCGCGCGATCGCTGACCAACTGAACCTTTAGCATATAAAGGAACTGATATGGTATTAAAGGTAGGTTTACGGGCTGTAAATTGCAAGCGATCGCGTACAGCCGGATTAGCAAACACTTCTTGAAATCCAGCTTGGCGCTGTGCTACTGGTTCTTGTCCATAGTCCCAAAGGCTTTCGTAGTAGAAGAAGGTGACACCTAAACCCTGTTGTTGAGCCGCCCGCACTTGGGATTGAATTTGTTGGATGGAAACTGGGCGATTTCTCAACCCAGCCATGATCCCGACACCTGTGGGGATAATTTGTTTGGTTTCGATGAGTTCTGGGCTGGTGAGTTTACTGTTGAAACTGTCCAAATCATTCCGGTAAAGCTGGACAATCAACTCGTCTACAGCACCCAAGCGTACCCAGGTGAGCCAGTCTTGCAATTGATATTTATAAGCAAAATCGTAGTAATTAGGCGATACAGAGAAAATAGCATTGGGTTTTTTAGCTTTCACAGCTCGGTTTAACTGGAACATAAAAGCTGTGATTTTATCTGTGCGCCATTGCTTCCATGCTTGAGCGTGAGGATTAGTTGGGGGAGGGCTGCCAGTTTCTTGAGTATATAGGTTAATTGTGTACTTGTCGTAGCCAAAATCAACCGGTAAACTCATGTGGTCGTCAAATTGAATGCCATCAGCGTCATATTGAGTGATGATTTCTAAGACGAGGTCAGTAATAAACTTTTGTACTTCTGGGTGAAAGGGATTCAGCCAAGCCACTTCACCCGCAGCGCTAATAGAAGTTTGGGTTCCATCCTGCTTTTGTGTCAGCCAATCGGGATGGTTGGATGCGAGTTCGGAAGTGAGGGGAGCCATAAAGCCAAACTCAAACCAAGGTATAGCCAGTACCCCTTGACGACGGGCTTGAGCCACGATATCTGCAATGATGTCTTGGCCTTCTTTTCCTTTGAAGTAAAAGGGGATACCAGCGCGTTGTGCTACAGCACTGGGATATTTGGTATAGCCATCATTCCAGACTAAGGGATAAATGGTGTTAAAGTTCAAGCTGCGGAGTTGACCTATAGTCTCTTGAAGTTTAGCGCGATCGCTCAAAATCTCAAAGTCATTATTCGTCATCCAAACCCCGCGAATTTCTGTAGCAGGTACTTGTGATACCTGAGCGGTTGCAGGGGTGAGGTTATGTAGGAGTAAGACTGTAGCAAATGATATTGCAAATAGTAAGGAGAAAAGGTGCTTAATTGAGCGTAAACCCTGATTATATAAAGGAAATTGTCGAAATATGGATAATAATTTAGTGAGCATACTTTTAATTTTTATACTTTTGAACATCAATTGAATTGCCATTGCTCCCTACATATTTATGCTGAAAATTGAGGTTAATTTATAACATTCCATATAATACAAACATAAAATTACCGCACCAGTAAAACTGATGCAGGTTGAGCTGAGTAAGATAATAGACGCAAATCAAGGGGATTAGTGCCAAAATCTGATATCTTCTCAGAGTCTATTCAGTTGGTGGGCTTTTCTATCGGACTGAGATGACTAAATTGGTGCAAAAAAATTGTAGTTGAGTCGTTTGCGTCAGCGTCGCGTAGTGAAGCGTGAGACCCAACATCTGGAATAAATGTTGCATTAGAGGTTAATTTTATCCGCGTTTATCTGCGTTTATCGGCGGTTAATTTTTTCTAATCTAACGCACTATTTTAGTTTAGACACGCTACTACACCTAATCTACTACAAATAATTAAATTTTTTCCAGTATACAAACTCAAATTATATAGTTACTAACGCCAAGATGATTGTAGTTCAAGAAAAACCAAAAGCTCTTTGGACAAACCAAAATAAACCAATAACTACAATACAGGCAGATACAAAGCGACGGAAATTTAATTCCCAAGGCTGTTTTTGCAATACTTGTAGTATGAAAAAGGCAGTTAATACAATAGCTAATTGACCAATTTCCACACCAATATTAAAGCTAGCTAGTGATATAGCCAAATTACCTTGTGGAATATTAATTTCCTTGAGAACTCCCGCAAAACCTAGTCCGTGAATGAGTCCAAAAGCAAAAGTTAGTAACCAGCGCCCCCGCACATTTTTACGCCAGAAATTTTCTAAGGCTACATAGACAATTGTCAGTGCGATCGCACTTTCTACAAATTGTACGGGTAGGGTAACAATATTGAGTACAGCTAATGATAAAGTGACGGAATGGGAAACTGTAAAAGCAGTGACGACCTTGAGTAAATAGCCTAATCCACCACCTACCATTAATAAACTAATTAAAAATAAAACATGGTCATAACCAGATAGAATATGCTCTATACCTAGTAAGACAAAGCTGCTTACTTGTTGCCATACTGAACTATTAATTAAAGCAAACTCGTGTTTTTCTGGTGTAAATACTAAATTTTGGGTTTGTCCTCCTTGAATGACTGTAGCTAGACAACGGGCTGTGGGGACATTGGGTAAAAATAAATCATAATTAATAGTCAGTCCGGTAACTGGTTGTTTCCAAGTGTAAGTAAGTTCTAAAGTGGTGTGAGTATTGGCATTGCTTTGGATATTGGGTGGTAAATTGTTAGATGCTGCAACTGTCACTACACCTGCTTGTCCTTGCTCATTTACCAGCCGAATGTGATCGCCTAAAATTTTCTCTAGTTCTGTTTGATGTTGAATAACTTCTTCAGCTGAGAGTTGCCCATCACGGTTATCATCAGCTGCAGCTACTAAGCCTGTAGGGAATGTTAGCGTCATTGCGGTTTGTGTTTTGTCCACCGCTATTTCCGCCACTGCTAAATCTGCCCAATGTGCTTGACTGGGCGTAGCCCAAGTAATTGATAATAACAGTGCGCCTAAAAATGCAGCGATCAAAAGTCGATATCTGCGCCAGGTATTTTTCATCTTTTTAAAATCCTAAATTATCTAATCCCAGTCCCAAAGTACGCCGCGCTTGTTCATCAAAGCTGGGGTCAACTTTTTGCGCTAGCTGTTCGTAATTCATAGCCTGTTGTTGATTGCCCATAGCTTTGGCAATCATGCCCGCACGGTAGAATATACTGGCATCTTGTGTACCTAATCGCACTGCTTCTTGAATAATTGCTTGCGCCTCTTTAACTTTTCCAGTACGCAACAGCGCCCAAGCTAAGGTATCTAGAGTTTGAGCATCACGCCGAATACTGACTTCTGCTTGCATCAGTGATAATGCTTCTGCTACATCTTGGGGACGGTTTTTATCTAATAACAATCGCGCCAATTCCCGGCGATGACCAAAGGAAGCATTATTGTGTCCGGCGGCATTTTCTTGACGCAGTAAGGTTTCTGCTTGGTTTAATAAGGTACTCGCTGCAACTGTATCACCTTGTAATTGCTTGATTCTGGCTTGACCTCGCAACACAGCATGGTCAAAAGTCGTTGATGTTTTTTGCTGGTTTGGCAAAACTTGAGCGTAAAGATTAGCTGCTGTTTGGTAATTTCCCTGGCGTGTTTCTAATTCTGCCAGATGCAGCAATGCTAAAGGATATCGAGGTAAAATCCGCAGTGCTTCTTGGTAGAGTTGTGAGGCTAAATCCAGTTGACCATGTTTGTAGTAAAGCTGACCAAGCAATACTCTGGTAGAGGCTGAACTGCCGATTTCGCCTGCTTCCTCCACGGAGAGCGCTAATTTAAAGGTATCAATCGCTGCTTTATCTTGTCCTTGGGCAGCCAGTACCAAAGCTTGTAAACTCAAATTGCTTTGAGTAGGAATTTTGTTAACTAAAGCATCGGCGGCAGTTTTGGCAACTGCTAACTTACCCATTGCTAAGTTAGATGTAACTAAAATAGCCAAGGCATTATCGTTACGAGGCTGCAACTGTAATACTTGCTGAGATAGACGAATAGCTTCAGAAAAATCATGCCTAGCTTGAGCTACACGGGCAAGAACAATCACTGCACCATGATTATTAAAAGGTAAACTAGAGAGCGATCGCTTGGCGGCTTGTTCTGCAAGTAAATACCAGTTACTTTCGCCTGTAGCTTTTGCCATTTTCAAGTAAGCCTGAGCTAAAGACGCTAAATTCAAGCCGCTTTGGGGATTTTGGCGAACTTTTTCTTGATAAAACGTAATTTCCGCCTGTAAGTTGGCGCGACGGTCATCAGTTCCAGGTAACGATGTGGAAAAGCGATAGCCGTAAGGTGCTGCTAGCTTGGCAGATGGGCGAAAATATAACAGCGTGGAGATAGTTACTAATAGTGTTGGAATTAGCAGCAACCATAGAGGTTTGACACTCTTGGGTTGCTGTTTGTCAAAAGTTTGTATCATGATTTGGTTCTAATTTTTTTAATGCAGAGATGGGTGATGGGGCATTGGGCATGGGGCATTGGGCATTGGTAATAGAATGAGAAAAGTCTCCCTTGCTTCCTCTGCGTCCTCTGCCCCCTCTGCTCCCCTTGCCTCATTAATTCGGTAACGCCAAGTAAGGAAATTGCGGCTCTAAGGGTTTATGTCCTTGACCAGGATTATCGGGAGTACCTTCATAGGAGACGTTATCGGTTTTGACTGCACCATTAGTCAGTACTTGTAAGGTGATATCTACCACATCATCTTTTAACTTTCTGCCAGCTATGGGGCTGCCTTTGGCGTTGAGCGCATTAGCATAACCACTGGGGACAGTAGTATCAATCCGCATGACATCGGGGAGGAATGCGCCGAGAAGTACATTAGCTCGGTTGTCGTCGTTACCCAAAGCTTTGAGTGTCTTTTTCGCTTCTGCTCCCACAGGTGCAGCGGCGGGACTTAAGTCAGCGGTGGGAGGAATGCTGTTAAAGGCGTTGAGAAAATCGTTAGTCACAATCAAGCCTTCGTTAATAGCCGGCCTTGCTAGGCGCTCAACTTGTTGGAATTTGTTATTACGTGGGTTTTGGACAGAGATAGTTTCCCAAACATCGAAAGTAGTGGCGTTGGTGTGTCCGGCTAAAAAGGAACGTGGGATTTTCACCACAATTGAGTTGACGTTGTACCCTTTAGCAAAGTCAATTGCTTGGTTGGCGGGACGGAAACCGACAGCTGGGCCGAAACCTAAAGCACCTGCACGTACTCGGAAGAATTGTTCCACATCAAAGAAGAATGGGTCTTCTCTTAAACCAGCAAATACGCTGACTTCAGTTTTACCTAAAGATAATCTATTAATTGTGGGGTTTTGGGGATCTGCACTTAAGGGTGTAGTTCTACCTGTAGCAGATCTTTTCTTACCATCTGCGATCGCAGTTAGTTTAAATTCCTGTTCCCCATTGCTGTTTGGGGGGCTAAATTCAAACTGTAACACTGCATCTTCTTTCCCTGTAGGGGTTGCATCTTTATGAGCAACGCGGCTGACTTTGAATTCGTAAACAGCATTACTACTAAAATAATACTGCTGACGAGCGAGCGATCGCGGATTGGTATTCATCACAAAAACTAAATCATCTGGACTCGCTGCTGGGTTTTGGTCTTGTTCGCGGAATACATATAAATCAGTTAAATTCAAATTGCGACCTTTAGTATCAAATTCCCCATCATCATGGTCAGAAGCAGTAACATATTGTGGGACTATAGTTGCAAAACCTACCGTTAAACCAACAGCCAATAAACCAATACCAGCAATTTTTTTCATTTTGCCAAAATTAAAGCTTGGCTCAATTTTTTGGTTATTGATTTTTGTGTTGTTCACCATATTTGTATCTCCGATCAAATGAAATAAGTAAAAGTCAAACTCGATAGCTTTGATGGTTGTATTGTGTCGGATGGAAATGCTCACTTTCCAGACCAATAACTGCTCACTTTTTGCTTACTGTTGTTCATCCAGAATTATTTCTAGGCATGAAAATATAGAGATGTGCGGGAATATTTCTTCCCTACACCCTCGCAACAGTATGTTTAAGATTCCTAGAAAATTTCTAGGTTGCTAACTGCTAATTCAGCATTTATAAACAGATATACGTTGAAGTGAGTAACTTGGATCTCTGGGTCAAAAAATAAATTTAGCTTTTTCCGCAAATATCAGACCAACAGAGGATGGCACTTTACACATAGGTGTACCAGTCGCGTAAGTCCTGTACTCATTACTCATTACTCATTACTCATTACTCATTACTCATTACTCATGATGTATCTCACTTACTTCAAAAGTGCTGTACATGCTGATTAGCTTAAAAGATGTGGGTTCATGAAGAAATAAATATACTTTTGTCAACGAGTGCTATTTTTAGCAATGGGAGGCAAATAAGTTATTTAAGCTCACTATCTAGCCTATAGATGACCACGCAACCAAATACCGACGAATCTGGACTTTTAGCCAAAATTGCCCAGCAAGACCAAACCGCTATGGCACAACTTTATGATCGCTATGCTGGTGTATTGTATGGTGTGGCTTTCAAAATTTTAGGTACTGTTGAGGAAGCAGAGGAAGCCGTGTTAGATGTTTTTCAACAGGTGTGGCGAACTGCAGGACGTTATGATGCAAGTAAATCAAGGGTTGATACATGGTTATTTATGCAAATTCGTAGTCGCGCCTTGGATAAATTGCGGGCGAAACAGCGAATTGCACGCACTGCATCGATATCTTTAGATGCAGTGGATTTAGATACACCATCTTTGATGACAAATCCCACAGAAGACGTAGTAATTTTAGAACGTCGTACCCAAGTAATAGCAGCGATTAAACAATTACCATTAGAACAGCGTCAGGTTGTGGAATTAGCTTATTTTCAAGGCTTAACTCATGCAGAAATTGCCAATCAAACAGGTGTGGCTTTAGGCACAATTAAAACCAGGATTCGTTTAGCATTAAATAAGTTGCGTAGTGCTTTGGCAGATTTAGCTTCAGACAAGTTAGGATATGGCTAAGGGATTTTCAAATGAAAAAATAATCAATCGCTTTGGTAAGCAGGGGAGCAGAGGAAGCAGAGGAAGCAGAGGAAGCAGAGGAGGAAGAGTAAAATAATGGTCTTCGCTCTGAAAAATAGATAATCTAATTTCTTAAAATCACAAGTCTCAAAAAAATTACATTATATAGAAATTAAATCTTTTCAATCTTAAGACAGCTAATCATAGAAAAATCTATATTCTACAATTACCAATTACCATTTTTCCAACAGCCGTTATGAACTGCGTACACCAGCACGCATGAAAATATCTCTTTCCAGCCAACAGTCATCCGTCAACTATCAACACTATTTACAAGTCAGCGATTTATGTCATGAAACAAGAAGAATTTGATGAATTAGCTGCATCATATGCATTAAATATTCTCGCTCAAGCAGATTTTCCCATATTGGAAGAAGCGATCGCAAATTCTCCCGAACTAGAATCGGAATTAGCTGCATTGACGGAAGTAGCTGCAGCGCTTGCTTATAGTGCGCCTTCTGTACCAATGGCTGCTAATTTAAAAGCACGTTTATTTGAGCGCATCAATAACGAAACATCAATGACAGCTTTACAGGAAAAAGCTGCTGATGTGGAATGGCAAGCTTACACAATTCCTGGGGTGATGGTGGGTACATTGTACCAAGATAACGAGAAACGCGAAATCGCTTGCTTTGTGCGTTCTGTGGCTAATATTCGCTTTCCCAAGCATCAACACGCAGAAAATGAGGAAATTGTGGTACTGGAAGGGGATTTAATTGTTGATGGGGAAATTTATCAAGCTGGCGATCGCATTTACTCACTTCCCAATACTGTACATCAACCAGAAACCCAACAAGGTTGTTTGTTATTTCTCAAGACTTCTCTTGACGATCAAATTATTACCTAAACAACGCCCAAGCCAAAAACCTCTCGGTGTAATATAGGGCTAATTGATTGCTGACACCGTTGAAAACAGCATCAAAAGCATGTTCCGCCCAAGGTATTTCTAAGAAAACCGCAGTTTCGCCAGATCGGTGTAAAGTTTCATACATCCGCCTCCCAAATTTTGCTTGGACAACATGGTCACGGCTACCGTAAACTAATAATGTTGGTGGTAAAGGGCGAGTTACGTAATTAATTGGGGAAGCAATTTTATACTCATCAGGTAATTCTTGCGGAGAACCACCAAGAAAAGTTTTGAGAATCGCACGAGTATTTAGCGGATCTGGTTGTGGCGGCTCATTATAGCCTTCAGTTAAGTTCACAGGCCCGTAATAACTCACTACAGCACGAATCGGTGGCGCATCTGGTTGATAAGCCGCTAGCATGGCGAGGTGTGCGCCAGAAGAACGACCTAAAAGTATCATGTTTTCGGGGTCGGCTTCATATTCTGCGGCTTGTTGGCGAATAAAATTGAGTGCTGTACGCACATCATCCAACTGTGCGGGAAACTGATATTTGGGCGCGTGTCGGTAATCAATGGCAAATACTGTATATCCGCGAGATGCTAAATATTGATTGAATTTATAATTGGCATGAGGATTACCATTTTGCCAAGCTCCACCATAAATTACTACTAATGCGGGATATTTTCCTACTGCTTGTGGTTGGTAAACTTCCATTTTTAAAGGAACTCCCCCAGGTGTAGCGAATAAAATATCTTTCCTGTGACGGATTTTTTCTAGGGTAATACCGCGAAAGCTGTTCACTAAAGAAAAAGGTTGGGGTTGCATTTTAGCACTTACTTGAAGTGGGATTTGTGCTAAATAATTCTCGCCTAATCCTTGTTGTATTGCGGCTGACATTTGCATTTGAGTTGGTGCAATTTTGATTAAAACTGAACCACAGAGCAGTAATCCAATTAAGCTGAAAATGCAAGTGATAATTTGTATTTGCGGTTTATAGATACATAAAATAGCTGTTAATAAAGAGATGATATTCAATATAAATAACCAAGGGCTAACTTCTGGCGCGCCTACTCCTAAAGGCTGCAACAAACGATTCGGAGCCGGAATGATAATCCAAGAACTGAGAAATAAACTGGTAACACTCAGTATTATTGCCAGCCAAGGTAAAATTATTTGATATGTAGAGAACATCATGATGAAAAAAGGGCACGTTATGACTTTAGCCTAACGCACCCATTGACTAGAAGCGAGAGAAGCGAGAATTACGAATTAAGCTAATTTGATGTGAATGGCTTTTGTTTCTAAATACTCTTCTAAACCATTCTTACCGACTTCACGACCAATTCCGCTTTGTTTGTAACCACCATAAGGCATAGTTGGTTCTAATCCAGAAGCATGATAAGAGTTCACCCAAACTGTACCAGCACGAATTCCTTTAGCCATTTTTAAGGCTGTATCAAGATTTTTAGTCCAGACGGCTGCTGTTAAACCGTACATAGTTTGATTGGCGATTTGTAATGCTTCCGCTTCATCTTTAAATGTCATAATTGACAGCACCGGGCCAAAGATTTCTTCTTGAGCGATCGCCATTTCATTGGTAACATGATCAAAAACGGTGGGTTTAATAAATAAACCTTGCTCAAATCCGGGTACAAGATAACGTCCGCTACCACCAATTAAGAGTTTTGCACCTTCTTTTTCGCCCAGTTGAATATAGTTTTGAATGCGTTCAAACTGTCTTTCGTTAATTACTGGCCCCATCATTGTTGTATTATCAGTGGGGTTGCCTATTTGAAAAGTTTGGGTAGCGGCAATAAATTGCTCGATAAATACATCTTTAATTGACTCATGCAATAACAATCGAGAACCTGCTTGGCAGACTTGACCACTATTCATATAGATGCCAAATAATGCCCCGGGAATTGCTTGAGATAAATCTGCATCTGGAAAGACTATATTAGGACTTTTACCACCTAACTCTAAACTAATTCGCTTTAGGGTAGGTGCGCCTTTAGCCATGATGCGTCTACCAACAGCCGTTGAACCTGTAAAGGCGATTTTATCAACTAAGGGTGATTCAACTAAATGTTCTCCGACCACTGGGCCGTCACCTGTGACAATGTTAAGTACACCATCAGGTAAACCAGCCTCGCTGAGAATTTCCGCCAACATAAAGGCCGTGGAGGGAGTAAATTCGCTGGGTTTAACTACCATTGTGCAACCAGCTGCGATCGCAGGTGCAACTTTCCACGCCACCAATAGTAGGGGGAAGTTCCACGGGGTAATAATCCCCACGACACCCACGGGTTCATGTACTGTTAAACCAATAGCATTGCGATCGTATTGAGTAGTAGATTCTCCTTGTAGATTCAGTGTTAAAGCTGCAAAGTAGTCAAATACTTGTGCTGTCATTTGCACTTCGCCAATACACATTCCTATTGGTCTACCTACTTCTTGGCAAATAACTGTAGCTATTTCTGAGGTTTTTGTTGTTAGTAATTCGGCAGTTTTTCTCAGAATATCATGACGCACGCGAGCGTGGGATGTTGACCATGTACCATCATCAAATACTTGTCTTGCAGCTTGAATAGCAATATCAGTATCAGCTTGATTACTCCAAGGAATTTGAACGATAGTTTCACCAGTTAACGGGCTTTTACGTTCGTAGTTTTCGCCCGATGAGGGTGAAATATATTTACCGTTGATGAAATTTTGGTAGGTGCGAATTGTGGTTTGTGATTGGGGAGGTGTGAGTTGGGTAGTCATAGATTTTGTTTTATCTTTTAGTGAAAGTATAAAATAGTCACAAGCTGAGGCGCAGAAAGAGAAAGAATGAGAATTAAGTTTTAGTTGCAAACTGTGACTGGAACTGTATATGTCTGGACAGTTACAGATGGCACACCATATAATCCGCCATTACCAAAAAATGTGCGTGGTTGCAATACAGTGCGGCATTGTTTACCTTTTGCTGTATTTTGTTGATTTGCTGCTGGTTGATTGGCATTGATATTAGTAGGTGGTTGAGAAGGTTTTTGGCTAGCTTCCAGAGATTGATTGAGTTCCTGTAAAGCTTGATTTAATTCTTCTAGCGCTTGATTGAGTTCCTGAACATCATTGTCGCTAACTTCTTGGGCGGAAACTTTCAGAGGTAAAGTACTGCTAGTAAAGATTCCTAGAGTTGCGATCACAGTTAAAATGACAGCGTGGTGTTTCTTGATCATAGTTTAATTTCTCCTGGCAAATCTGCTTTTCGATAGTCATAGTTTCTCTGTCTTCGTTGTTTATTCACCAGTTCAAAATCTGCTCAGTTTTTGTTCATGGGATTGGGGATTGGGGATTGGGGATTGGGGACTAGGGATTGGGAGAAGAGGGAGATGAGGGGGATGAGGAAGAAGAAGGAGCAGAGGAAGCAGGGGTGCAGGGGAGAATAGCCATTACTCATTACTCATTACTCATTACTCATTACTCATTACTCATTACCCATTACCAAATGACAAATGACCAATGACAAACCCCAATTAACTAATTTCCCTTTGCCAAAGTATCTCTGCTATGCGCGTCATTCCGGCTTTGAGATGACGGCGGTAGGTGCTGAAGGGTAAATCTAATAACTCGGCGGCGGTTTCTTGGGTGGGTGCGGGTTGTAAATAAGTGCGATGAATAACGCGGTACAATTTTTCATCGCGGGGTGATGATTGCAGCGATTCTGCTGCTTGTTTGAGGAGAGTTTGCAAAGCTGCAACTCTTTTGGGTACGCTACCTGATTCTGCAATTTGTTCTTCTACTAGCCGGGAACGTAACAAGGGATTTTGATGCAATGTATCAGCCCTTGTGAAGTTACGCAAAGCATCCTGTACTGCTTCCATAAATCCTGACTGGCTGAGAACCAACAAATTTCGGCTAGGGGGAGTTGTGGCGGCGACTACCTCAGCGGCGGCGATTTCTCTTTGTGCTAATAGTTCTTGCCATGCGATTGGTGATACTATGCGCCAATCATGGCTATATACGCCATAATTGCGTCCACCAACTGTAAAATCAGCAGCAGGCGATCGCGCTAAATCGAAGTATGTTAACATTGGTGCCCATGCCTCTGGTTCGGCACAGGGTAAAAAGGTAAATGCTAATCCTGGCGTTTTTTGGAAATATTGCACAAAATTGACAAAAATTAGACTTTGGATAGGCGAAACGCTTTGATAGGTATCTCGCGCCATCCAAAATCTGAAGATTGTTGCGCCTTCTTGTGGGCGTAAGGGTGCATGATTTTGCAGATATTGCCAAGCTGCAATAGCCCCAGGATCAATATTCATATCTTCGCTAGTCGCTTCATGTAACGCCACCATAATTGCAAATCCGGCTGGTGTGGGCTGAGAATCTCGAAATACTAAGACATTTTGTGGTTGACGCTGTAACCAATGGGCTGCAATTCGGGCGGATTCTTCACCTTCATTAGTGGCAATTATTTCTAAAATTGTCTCGTGATCACTTTCTTGCAATGAATCTGTTAATAAACCGCTTTGTTCGCCCCAAGTAAAACGGGGGCGAATCGCTGGATTATCTCGATGCAAAAAAATATAATCAAATAAAACCCGATGCTTTTCTACTCCTTGCGTTTGTCCTAATCTTTTGCTGTAATAACTACGGGCTTGGTGATGCAATTGGGTATAAAAATCAGGATTCCGCCAACGCAAATCCGCAATTAAAACTTCCCTGGCTAAATCATGGGGAAATAAACCTAATTGTCCGGTTTCAATAAACGAAAGTCCTCGTAACCATTCAAATAAATTATGAGTATCTGGTAACTGTAATATTTGGGTAAGTAACGCTTCGGTAGTTAACCTCACTACAGCACAAGCTTGTAAAGCCATGCGATGTGCTGGTGTTGGTACTTCTTTAATAAATCTTTCTAGTAAAGTTTTAATAATATCTGGTGCTGTTTCTGCTTGAAAGGAAATTTCTTGTCCTTGAGCTAATACATCTGCAACTAAAGATAAAGCCAAAGGATATCCATAGGTAAAGTTGAGAATTCCTTGGTGATGGTTAGCCGGAATATCTTTTTTCTGTAAGTAAGTTAAACTTTCTTCGGGGCTAAGGTTGCGTAAAGGTAAAGCATGAATTAAAGCTTGCCACCCTGGATCACTATGCCAAGTTTCAGAAAGAGGATTACGCCCAGCTAAAACAACTAAAGTTTCTAGAGATAGATTTGGTAAAAATTCTGATTGTAGCCATGCATCTAATGAAGAAATATTTTCGTATGTGTCGATAAAAATTACCTGACGTTCCTCATTAGCAGCAAGTTTTTCTAAGGGAGAATTACCTTCTAATAAACCCATACTAGAACTCAATACACTTAAAACAGACTCTGGTGTAGCTTCTAAATTGCGGGCTTCAATATGAAGTGATGATATTTTTAGCTGGTTACATAAACCTTGCAATTGAAGCATCAGGCTAGTTTTACCCACACCTCCGGGGCCAAAAATATGCAAAATATTGAAAGGTAATTCTGATGAGATCAGAGCTTTTTGAAATATAGATATTTCTTGTTCTCTACCAACAAATTTGCGATTTCTCTCCCAAGCCAGCCGTTCTGATAATGATGGCATAAATTAGCTCCAAGTAATTACGAATTATTTCAAATCATGAATACACTGCAATAACGTTCAGTTAGTATCAAAAAGCTTAATCGGCGTAGGTTGGGGAGCCACTGCGTTGGACGGGTTTCCCGGCTTAAAGCAAGTGGCGTTTGAGGGACGTAGACCCGAAGGGGCTTCCCGCAGGGTAACCCAACATTTTCGCAACTTTGTTGGGTTTCACTCCGTTCAACCCAACCTACAATTTATCCTTAACTGAACCGTATTGGAATATACGGGTAAAGTAGCCGTTGCCCAATCTCGTAAGGTTTTACGGTGGATTTTACCTGTTAAGCCTTTAGGTAATTCCGGTAAAAAGGCAATATTTTCGGGTACTTTGTAAGCTGCTATCCTGTCACTCATAAATTCCTTTAATTCTATTTTGCTGATGGAATATCCTGATTTCAGTACGACAAATGCTTGGACAATTTCACCCCAAGTTGCATTGGGTACACCAATAACTGCAGCTTCTTTCACAGATGGATGTTGATATAAAACTGCTTCCACTTCTAAAGGCGAAATATTAGAACCACCCCGAACAATAATTTCTTTTTTACGACTTACAAACCAGTAATAATTATCTCCATCCATCCAAGCTAAATCACCTGTATATAACCAGTCATCTTTTAATACGGCGGCGGTAGCTTCTGGCTGATTCCAATAGCCAAGCATCATTGCTTCACTTTTGACAATAATTTCGCCAATTTCACCTTGAGGAACATCTTCCCCTTTGTCATTGACTATTCGCAGCATCATTCCCTCTGTAGCTTTACCAATAGAACCAAGACGTTTAGCATCGTTGGGGTTCATGCTATAAGGAATTACTTCTGTCATCCCGCATCCTTCAAGAATTTCTACACCAAACATTTGGGTAAAATGTTGTTGTAAAGTTGCGGGAACTGCATCACCACCAGCAAAACAAAGTTGCAAACTATCTAGACGGTAAGCAGCTACTTCTGGGTAATTCACCAAAGCGTTATACATGACTGGTAGTCCGTAAAGTTTGGTAACACCATGTTGCTGGAGATTTTGCAAGACTAATCCAGGCTCAAAACGAGGGATAATCACTAATGTTGCACCGACACTCATAGATGCAATCATTTGCAAGGCAAAACCAAAGATATGACACAGAGGTAACATCACACCACTAATATCTGCATTGCTTAAGTTGGTTTGTTGGCTATGATATGCAGCTGTAATCAGTAAAGATTTATGGGTGTGGGTAACGCCTTTAGGACGTGCTGTGGTGCCAGAAGTGTATAAAATTGCCGCGATCGCACTTGCATCCAATTTGGGAAACTCTATCTTACCTCTATGTGGTTGCAACATTTCCTCAAAAGCACGCACATCAGGAAATCTAGAATTATTACGCAATACAAAGTATGCTTCTACACTCGCAAGATTATCTTGGATCGCCTGAATTTCCCCAAATAAATCTCCTTGGCTGATACAGATTTTAGCTTGACAGTGATGGAGGATATATTCGAGTTCTGGTGCTTTCAAACGATTGTTGAGAGGAACTGCGATCGCACCAATTTTAAAACAGGCGTAGTAACAAAAGACAATTTCTGGACAATTTGATAGATGAATAGCAATGCGATCGCCTTGAGAAACCCCCATCTTCATCAAGGAAGCAGCGATTTTGTCTGTAATCTCATTCAAGTCTTGATAGTTCCAAGCTTGATCCTCAAACAGAATCGCTATTTTGTCACAGTATAAGTTACTAGCATTGATTACACAATCGCCAAGACTCATATTATATGTTTCCTTCCCAGGCTAAAGTTATATACGTTTATTCATTGCGCTTGGATCTGTCTAGGCGCAGATTAATTACCACCAAGCTGCAAAATAAAGCTAAGTGCTGATATCAATTGATGAAAATTCTGGCAAAGATATTTTTTTGGTAGGGGTTTAGCATTGCTAAACCCTCTACCCACTAGGCTTCTTAACAGAAGTCGCAAAAAGGGAGAAAGATTTGGTATTTCCCCATTCCCCATTCCCCTTTCACCTTTCCCCTTTCCCCATCTCTTTAACCCACACCCATAGCCGCAACAAGCTGCTCTAATGACTGTGGTTGCATAAAATTGGTATATTTTGCCGCCAGTTCTGGGGTTAACAATTCCAACAACAGGCGGTTTTCAACCCATAATTCTATAACTTCAAAAAATCCGCCGCGATCGCAACGTACCACACGCCAACCTTCACGTGCTGCAATTGCAAAAATCTGTTCTTGGCTTGTAGGTACATCAATGGCTGCGTGTACTGCTTGAAACTGGCTAGAAGAATTAGTGTCTCGAAACTGCACTTCTGCATCACCATTACCAGGAACCAATTCTGTACCTAGTGGATAAACCTCAATCATGGTTCCTCTAGCATCCCAAGCCATAGCCATATAACTATCGCCATGAATAAGGAATGGTAACACACGTCCTCCCCAAAGTTCAGCGATCGCTTCCGCAACGTGACGGGGGTTAGCAGCAGGAATCGAAATGTGACGAATCATTTTTGACCTCTTTGTACTTGACAAACTACTGTTTTCTGAATCGATAGTTGTAGTCTGTCTTGTCCTATTGCTCATCTTCCAGGTCAAAAATTGTTCACTTTTTGCTTATTGTTGAATATGGGGGAATATAGGGATGCTGACAAACAACCCAAAATTTTGATATAACTACGCGATCAACTGCTTATGACCATTTACACTCATAGCTTGACAAAATAAAATCATCTGAAATGTTGACCGTTAGAGAATATTTATAAAGTAAATCTCAAGTAGGGTGTGTTACGGCTATGAAAGGATTTAGGACACAGAGACAATGGAATTTAGCCGTAACGCACCACCGCGTGGATGATGCGTTAGGCGCTAGGATAGTTCTTTCATGACAAATCATATTGGAAACCAGCGCCTAACGCATCCTACGATAATTTTATTTTTACTTTATAAATAACCTCTTAACGGTTAACAGCCAACAGCCAAAACCGATATTTTTCACAACTAAAATAGGATTGCTATAAAGAAATAATTTTTAACTTAAAATATCTACAATTTGGTAGATATTTTAATTATTTATCTTCATACCAATGATATATTTTATTGCAATAAAACAGATTTTTTGGTAATTCATATATAATCTGTACAAGATAATTGAATATTTCATTTATGTGCAAGTAATTTTACAACACAAATCTGATTTTGATATATTGTTTTCTATCTTCCTAGATGCATATACCATACTATAGATACCTTCCTGACTCTGCAAAGATTAAATTGAGTAGGTAAGAGGATAGTAGGAGTATAAGAACTCATGCCAGACAAGGAAAGGTTAGAGGAGCATATATTATCACAGGCGGCAGAAAACACTCTATCCAACCAGTTGGACGAAGTAGAACAAATAGATGTAGATGTGCGAACCGATCTACTCAAAATTGTTCAGGGACAGGTAGACGAAGTTTCTCTAACTGGTCAAGGTCTGGTGTTCCAAAAAGATATCCGTGTACAGGAAATAAAAGTCAAAACAGATAACGTTGCTGTCAATCCTTTAAATGCAATTTTTGGACAAATTGAACTAAACGAGCCAGTAAATGCGATCGCTCGAATTGTCATGACAGTAGCAGATATTAATCATGCTTTATCTTCCGACTTAATTCGCAGTCAATCACAAAAGTGGGATTTAAATGTAGATGGCGAAATTGTCAATTTTAATCTGCAAGGAATTCAAGTATCCCTACCTGATAGCGATAAAATAGAATTTAGGGGAAAAGTGCTGCTCAATGAACTGGGAAACAGCCGCTTACTAGATTTTACCGCGAGACTTAAGCCATTTACCCATTCACAACCATTCCTCTTAGAGAGCTTCAACTGTCATCAGGGAGATGGTTTGTCAGTCAATCTCATGGCAGCATTAATGCAAAAGGTAAAAGAAATGCTGCAATTACCATATTTTGAATGGCAAAATATGCTATTAAGCATTAAAGATATGAAAGTACAGGCAGACAATATCATTATGCTAGTCAAAGCCCATGTTAAGCAAATTCCCTCAACAGATTCTATGCTTTCCCCTCAATAAAAAGAAAGCGGCTAACCGAGGTTTTTCTCACTATTAGTGTTGTAAATTTATTCAAGCTACACCATTTCTAAATTACAAATATGCAAGAGTACGATGTTGTGATTATCGGTGCAGGACATAACGGTTTAGTATGTGCTGCCTATTTACTAAAAGCTGGCTATAGTGTCCTGCTATTAGAAAAGCGTTCTGTTCCTGGTGGTGCAGCTACCACTGAAGAATGTTTACCACAAGAAGCACCTGGATTTAAATTTAATTTATGTGCCATTGACCACGAATTTATACATTTAGGGCCAGTTGTTGAAGAATTAGAATTAGAAAAATATGGTTTGGAATATCTGGAATGCGATCCAGTAGTTTTCTGTCCCCATCCAGATGGTAAATATTTTTTAGCTCACAAATCTCTCGAAAAAACCTGTGCAGAAATCGCGCGTTATAACGAACGTGATGCTAAAAAATACGCCGAATTTACCGACTATTGGCAACGAGCATTAGGTGCTATGATTCCTATGTTTAATGCTCCTCCAAAGTCGATTATTGATATTGCTGGTAATTACGACATCACGAAAATCAAAGATTTATTTTCTGTCATTGGTTCCCCGAATAAAACGCTGGACTTTATTCGCAACATGATGACCAGCGCGGAAGATTTACTTAACGAATGGTTTGATGAAGAGTTTCTCAAAGCACCCTTAGCGAGGCTAGCAGCAGAACTGGGTGCGCCACCATCACAAAAAACTATTGCGATTGGTGCAATTATGATGGCAATGCGTCACAATCCTGGTATGGCTAGACCTCGCGGTGGTACTGGCGCACTTGTCAAAGCTTTAGTGAATTTAGTTACAAGTAAAGGCGGCGTAATTCTCACAGACCAGCACGTAGAAAAAGTGTTGATTGATGATAAAAAAGCAGTGGGTGTACGCGTTGCTGGCGGTAAAGAATATCGAGCTAAATATGGGGTAATTTCTAATATTGATGCCAAGCGTTTATTCTTGCAAATGACTGATAAAACTGATATTGATGCAGTCGATCCAGATTTGTGGGAAAGATTAGAACGCCGCATTGTTAACAATAACGAAACTATTCTCAAAATAGATTTAGCCTTAGATGAACCCTTGCGTTTTCCTTACCATGAACACAAAGATGAATATCTCATTGGTTCTATCTTAATTGCCGATTCTGTAGCTCATGTTGAACAAGCCCATAGTAAATGTACTTTAGGAGAAATCCCAGATTCTGATCCATCAATGTATGTAGTGATGCCTAGCGCTTTAGATCCCACATTAGCACCACCAGGTAAGCATACAGTATGGATTGAATTTTTTGCTCCCTATCAAATTGCTGGTGCAGAAGGTACAGGTTTAAAAGGTACAGGTTGGACTGATGAATTAAAAAATCAAGTTGCAGATAAGGTAGTTGATAAGTTAGCAACCTATGCACCAAATGTGAAAACAGCAACTATCGCCCGTCGCGTAGAAAGTCCTGCAGAATTAGGAGAAAGGCTAGGTGCTTACAAAGGGAATTATTACCACATTGATATGACACTAGATCAAATGGTATTTTTCCGTCCCTTACCAGAAATAGCCAACTACAAAACACCAATTGATAACCTCTTTTTAACTGGTGCTGGCACACATCCCGGTGGTTCAATCTCTGGTATGCCAGGTCGTAATTGTGCACGGGTATTCTTGCAAACTAAACATCCTATAGCCCAAACTTTGAAGGATGCTAGGGATTCGATTAAATCTACTGTCGGCTCAGTATTTGGAATTCTTTAGAGAAGATTCAAAATAAATTTTTTCATCCGCGTAGGGTGCGTTAACGCAGTGTAACGCACCTTGTTTATTTAATTGGTAGTGCGACAAAATTCTTTAAATGATCCCCCTTTGTAAATAGACGTACTACTAACGCCAAAATAAGTGCGATCGCCAATATTATCATTGTGGTGTCGAAGATTCTCTATTTCTCACAAACAATGAGTGCCAGCGATATGCAACAACTATTTCCCGGTGAAGTATTTGCCAACACTGCTGATTTTGATACAGGGATTCGTCAGCTATTACCGCGCTATGACGAAATGCTGGAGGTAATTACCCGTTGTCTGCCTTCTACAAGTCTTCGCATCTTAGAATTAGGCTGTGGCACAGGTGAACTGAGCTTAAAAATACTCCAACGCTGTCCAGATGCTCAAGTCATTGCCTTAGATTACTCGCCGCGAATGTTGCAATTTGCTCAAAGTAAAATTGCTGCAGCTGGATATCAAAATCGGTGGAGTTGTATAGAAGCGGATTTTGGCGAATGGGCAAATAATCCAGAAAAATTTGCTACGGGTAAGGAATTTGATGCCTGTGTTTCTTCTCTGGCAATTCATCATCTCCAAGATGAGATGAAATTTAAGTTATTTCAGCAAATTGCTGCTAGCTTGAGTCCTAATGGTTGTTTTTGGAATGCTGACCCTATCCTACCGGAATCACCTGCCTTGGTGGAAGTATACAAAGCAGCGCGAGAGGAATGGGCTAACCAACAGGGGAAAACTCTGGCGGAGGTTCGTGCTAAGGTGGGTACAACTACTACACAGGGCTACTCAAGCCAAGACCAATTAGCTTCTGTGGATGCTCATTTACAAATGCTCAGACAAGCAGGGTTTTTAACAGTCGCAGTACCTTGGAAATACTATGGTTTAGCTGTTTTTGGCGGTTGGCTGGGCAAATTTTAGATAATCAGCTTACCCATACACTGTTTTTTAGGTAAACGAAATACATAGCTAAAGGCACAACAATGTTGTGCCTTGATCATTATTGAGGACAATTTTTATAGTCTTGGCTCTTGCTATCACGAAATAATCAAGATTTCCGCGAAAATTAGCCATAAAATCCCTAAAAGAGTCTTTTTACTTTTACCTCTGTTGCTTGCAATAGTTTCAGGTATTCCGGGAATACTGAAGGAGAGGCAAATCCAGACTTTAAGAAATTTTACTTTTATGAATTGGTATTGTGCTATTAGTATTGCGGGAATATTTAGTATTTGTAATCTCACATTTGCACACACTTGTGATGCTCAGATTGCAGCCGATGGTACTTTACCGACAATAGTTAAATCTAGCGATCGCCTCAATTTTACGATTAATGGCGGTAGCCAAGTTGGAGGAAATCTTTTTCATAGTTTTAGCGAATTTTCTGTACCAACTGGTGGGTCTGCTAATTTTAATAATAATCTCTCTATTCAAAATATTATTAGTCGTATTACTAGTCTAGAACCTTCGTTGATCGATGGCAGAATTCGGACTCTTGGTAAAGCTAATCTTTTCTTAATTAATCCTAATGGAATTATCTTTGGTTCTCATGCAAAATTAGACATTGGTGGTTCATTTTTTGCGACCACAGCCAACAGTATAAAATTTGCTGATGGTAAAGAATTTCATACATCAACTGATGGAAATCCGCCCTTACTAACTGTCAGCGTCCCTATTGGATTACAGTATGGCAGTAAAGCATCATCTATTGAAGTCAATGGCGCTAATCTAACAATTTCAAAATATCAAATGCTAGCTTTAATAGGTGGCGATCTAACTATAAATAACAGTAAATTAATTGCCAATAGCGGTCATATTGAGTTAGGTGGAGTAGCAGATTCAGGAATGGTTGAGCTTTCATGGATAGGAAGCCAACCACAATTGAGTTTTCCTCAGGATTTGGCGAGGGCTAATGTATTAATTAGTAATAATAGTTTAGTAACAACTAGCGGCAGTGGCGGCGGTATTATTCAACTCACAGGAAAAAATTTAACTATTGAGAACTCTCGCATATCTACTTTTACATTAGGTGAAATTTCAGGCGCAAACTTGCTTTTAAATGCTTCCGATGCGGTGATTGTCAAAAGCGATCGCAATACTCAAACCTTTACGGATGGGTTGTTTGCAGAAAACAATGGCAGTGGTGATAGCTTAGGAATCACCATCAATACTAATAAACTTCAGGTTGAAGGCGAAGCTCGAATCTCAACAGTCACTTTACCTGACTCCCTAGGTAAGGGAGGAGATATAACTATTAATGCTGCGGATACAATTGAACTGAGTGGTGTTGACTCATTAGATGAAGCTGTGGCTACTGGGTTAGTCACAGATACATTCGGTCATGGTGCAGGAGGCAATTTAACTGTTAATACTGGCAAGTTAACTGTTAAAAATGGAGCACAACTATCTGCTGCAACTTTGAGTAATGCCAAAGGCGGCAATTTAACAGTCAATGCCACAAAATCCGTTGAATTGTTAGGTGTTTCACCTGCTGATATTCTCGCTAGTGGTTTGTATACTTCCGTGCAAGAAGGTAGCGGACAAGCAGGCGATTTAATCGTTAATACTGGACAGCTAATAATCAGCGATGGAGCGCAAATTTTTTCTGGAACATTGGCTGAAGGCAATGGTGGCAATATCATTCTTAATGCCAGCGATTATATCAATGTCAATGGAGTTTCTCCCATCAAGAAATATGCTGGAGGTGTGTTTAGTAGTGGGGATATTTATTCTACAGGTGATGCTGGAAATTTAACAATTAATACCAATAATTTAACCATCCAAAATGGAGCCACAATTAGTGTAGGTACACAGGGTTTGGGTAAGGTAGGCACAATGAATATTAACGCAACCAAATTGATTCAGTTATTAGGTACTGGACTGCCTGAAAATGAGCCATTAGACCCCGAAATTGATGCCACTTTCATATTTAGTAGCCTATTTGCTAATGTTTTAAACAGTAATAATAAAAACGATGCCGGTAACGTAGAAATTAATACAGGCAAATTCTTAGTTCAAGCAGGAGCTAGGGTAAGTGTTGATAATGAAGGATTGGGTAAAGGTGGCAACATTAACATTAACGCCAACTCAATCTTGCTTGATAATGCAGGTAACCCACTACATGATGCAGGTGGAATTCAAGCCACAACTAAATCAGGTGAAGGCGGTAATATCACTTTACAAATAAAAGATGTTTTGTTGATGCGTAACGGTAGCAAGATTACTACTGATGCTACAGGTGGTAATGGCAATGGTGGCAATATTACTATTAGTGCCAATTTATTAGCAGCTGCAGAAAATAGCGACATCACAGCTAATGCAATTCAAGGTCAAGGGGGGAACGTTCAAATTACAACTCAAGGTATCTTTGGTATTGAATTCCGCCCACAACTCACACCTGAAAGCGATATTACAGCTAGTTCTCAGTTTGGGTTAAATGGTGCTGTAGAAATTAAAACTCTAGCCGTTGACCCTAGCAAAGGGATTGTTACCTTACCAGTACAGCCAAATGATGCTTCATCATTAATTACTCAAGGCTGTGGTCAGAATCAACCCAGTCAATCTAGCCGTTTCGTTGTCACGGGACGGGGTGGTTTACCCCAAAATCCAGAGGTAGCATTGGGGGGTGACACAATTTTAGAAGATATCCAAACAGTTCCGATTCTCACAAACAGCGATCGCTCTGGGCAGATTGCCACTCCTATAAATTTACCATCGCCGACTGCCAATGAGATTGTAGAAGCTCAGGGACTGGTGATTACTCCTCAAGGCGAAATGTTATTAACAGCAAACGCACCAGCCACTACTCCTCATAGTTCTGGACTCAACTCAGCTAGCTGTTCTAGCAATTAGATATTAATCAAAATAATTGGTGTTGCTGATTGATTGACAATAGATGGTAACTTCTCAAACAGAGATTTTACGCCAACGTGAGGTACGGATGATTGATGTGTTGCAAAGTTTTTTTGAATTATTATCAGAAGAAATTTTTAGATATTCCGTAAAGTTATCAAGCCCATAAATCAGTATTTTCACTGTTTGATTATTGCTCTCAGACTTGATTAATCACTGTTTTTAAATAAATTGCTGCGATTTTTGAGTTATTAATCCAGTTGAAGTCTAGCAAATAGCCTTATAACATCTCATTTCCGGCAAAATTTCTTGGATTACTTGAATTGTATAAGTATTTGTTATTAAAGATTCTATGAATTAGTTAAACTCTAATTTGCGTACTATTACTATATATTTTTTAAAAGTAATTTTTTAGTATGTAATTTACATTGAAGCGATTTTGGCAAACAATGTAAATACAAGATAAGTTGACTAATTGTCAGAGTATTTAGCTTGAATAAGCAACTATTCTATCTAGCTAATATGTTGTCTACAAGCTAAATATTTGACTACTAGTAAATAATTTTGTGATTTATCTAACAAGATAAATCAGTTAGCTGTTGATCCAAATGTAATTTACACATTGGTGATGAATAATATGGATGTGAACCCTCAAAATTTGAGCGTGACAGAATCTTTACTTGAGGATTTAAGTGATGAGCAATTAGCAGATTATGTTGGTGGCTGTGATATTCAGATTACTTCTAGCAACGATAAAGTTGCACAAGTGCCGTTATATGAACTGCCACTATTAGGAGAAACCAAGCTCAAAATCACCTTTTTAGGCATCTCTTACGATCCTAATGGCTCAAGGCGCTATATAAGCGATCGCAATGTCAAAGAAGCTGTAGTTGAGGCTGATGTCCACAGCATTCTTCAGGGTATTGCCAGTTTACCAATTACTACCTGGCAATACAAAGACCAAGACGAGACAATTCGCCATATTGGCCCAATGGCTCAAGACTTTGCAGCTACTTTCAATGTTGGGGAGAGCGATCGCACTATTAATGTTGTCGATGCTAATGGTGTAGCTTTAGCAGCTATTCAAGCACTTTACCAAGTAATTCAAAAGCAAGATGCTCAAATTAATCAACTGCAAACACAGTTAGTTGAGTTAAAGCAACAGATTATTTAGTAGTTGCATCGATTTTTTAGCATTTCTCAGTAATATACCAGCATTTTTTGACTTTAAATACAGACTTAATCTTTTTAAAACCAGCATTATAGCTTTGTTTGATATCTGTAAAAAGAAATTAGGAAAAAATAGAGAATATTATCTTCTTTTAACAAGAAATTTATCGATAGGAGTTAATAAATTATGGATAGTAAAAATCAAGAATTGCTGATTCAAGAGAGTTTAATTGCCGAATTAACTGATACTGATTTAGCAAATTGTGTTGGAGGTTGTGGTTATATTAATCCAGGAGGTCAGGAAATTCCTGCTAACAATGGTATCCTCAACGCTCTGGGGCTGCAAAAAAATCTAAATATGGAGTATGACCCCAATGGTTCTATCCGCTATAAAAGCGATCGCCATCTCAAAGAATCCATAGCTGAGGTTGATATCTACGCTATTCTTCAAGGTATCGCTAAGTTACCGATTACAACTTGGCAATACAAAGACCAAGATCAAACAGTTCGCCATATTGGCCCGATGGCTCAAGACTTTGCAGCCACTTTCCACCTGGGTGAGAGCGATCGCAGCATTAATGTTGTCGATGCTCATGGTGTAGCTTTTGCCGCGATTCAAGCACTTTACCATGTAGTGCAAAAGCAAGCATCTCAAATCAATGAATTGCAAACACAATTACTTGAATTAAAGCAATAACAGCAATTTTAAATTGTTTGTGAACATATTTGTGATGTTTTTTCTCGGCTACTCTACAGCTACTCCTTCTTGACTCAAATTTGAGATAGAGAAGATATAACTCCTAGGGTAGCCATTCCGTGTCTTTACTGTTCTAAATCATGATTGTTGCTACATAACCTATCTGAAATTGCTGAAATAAATGCAAAAGTGATTTCATTTATTCAGTAATTTCCTAGCCAACATTTAAGTTTAAATAAAGTCCAAAACGATTTTTTTTGGACAAACACTACAACTATTTTTAAAAGTTGTGTTAATTATTAGAGATTAGCAAAGATTTTTTTTACATATTCATCAAATTAAGGCTTTTTTAACATTATGTCTATGTTCCATCAACAAACAATTACCACAGCCAGTTTAATTAAAGAATTATTTCACTACCAGAATTATGCTTAGTCAGCCGAAGTTTAAAGCACACTTCCATGTGGAAATATCTCCTCCTAAAACTGTATTCCTATTAAGTGAGAAAGGGCATTTTGTGTTAAATGGGCGTTTATATTGCCTACTAGCACCACTACTCAACGGGCTTTACTCTGTGGCTGAAATCGCTCAACAGCTGCAAGGACAAGCTACGGCTGACGAGATTATCTACGCACTACAACAACTGGAACGTAAGGGATATATTACCAATGCAGATCATATCCCACTGGGAGCATCAGCTTTTTGGGAACTGCTGAATCAAGATGCTAGCGTTGTCAGCCAACGTTTCCAAGAATCGAAAGTTAGCATTACCACATTTGGTAATGTCACATCTGAACCATTGCATAACATCTTGGAATCCCTGAATATTCCCATTGGTGATTTTGGTAAGTTTGCTGTTGTAGTCACAGATGATTATCTCCAGCCTGATTTGGCAAATTTTAACCGAGAAGCTTTACAAGAAAAGCGTTCTTGGTTGCTAGTCAAGCCAGTCGGTGGCGTAATTTGGATTGGCCCTATCTTTAAACCTGGAGATACAGGATGTTGGGAATGTTTAGCACAACGTCTGCGGATGAATCGTGGGGTTGAGTCTTTTTTACAAGCGCAACAACAAACTCTCAACTCGTTTCCGATTTCCCGTGCGGCTTTACCTTCAACTGTCAACACTGGGTTAAATCTTGCAGCTACAGAAATTGCTAAATGGTTAAGTCACCCACAACCACATCCTTTAGAAGGAACTCTGTTAACTTTTGATTTGCTGCATCTTAACTTGCAACGCCATACCTTAGTTCGTCGTCCACAATGTCATTGTTGTGGTGAGCCGACTTATCTAAGTCAACGCCAAGCTCAACCATTGGTGCTAAATCATCAGCAGCCGTTGAGTGATGATGGTGGGTATCGCAGCTGTGCGCCTGAAAAAGCCTTACAAAAATACGAACATCATATTAGCCCGATTACAGGAATTATCAGCAGTTTATTTCAACCTTTTCCCCAGAACGATTTAATTCATGCTTATGTTGTAGAGCATAGTTTTCCGAAAGAAGGTAGACAGTTAGAAGATTTACGCCAGACAGCGCGCCTAAAAAGCTTTGGTAAAGGAACAACAGCGGCCCAAGCGAAAATGAGTGCTGTTGGGGAAGCAATTGAGCGCTACTGTGGAACCTATACGGGAGAAGAACCAAGAATCAAAGCTGCTTACACCAATCTCCGCGAACAGGCTATTCATCCCTACGAGTGTATGCACTATAGCGCGAATCAATATTGCGATCGCCAAACCTGGAATCAGCAACATGAGATTATTCAATGGGTACCTGTACCCTTTGATGACAATCAAGAAATTGAATGGACTCCCATTTGGTCGCTCAGCAATCAGCAATTCAAATATCTACCCACAGCATATTGTTATTATGGCTATCCTTTAGCTGAAGATGCTTGCTTTTGTTATGCAGATACCAATGGAACCGCTGCGGGAACTTGTAAAGAAGAAGCTATTCTCCAAGGATTTATGGAGTTGGTAGAGCGAGATGCAGTAGCAATTTGGTGGTACAACCGGTTACAAAGACCTGCTGTTGATTTAAATAGTTTTGACGAGCCTTATTTGGATAAATTAAAAAGCTACTATCAATTGATTGGACGCGATTTTTGGGTATTAGACCTCACTACTGATTTAAATATTCCCACCTTTGCCGCCATTTCTCGACGCATCAATCACCAACCAGAAGATATTCTGTTTGGCTTTGGGACTCACTTTCATCCCAAAGTAGCCCTATTACGTGCTGTCACTGAAATGAATCAAATGATATTTCTTTCTAATGGGGCAAATCCAAATTCTTCTGCCAAATTTACTCGTCAGGATATGCAAAATTGGTGCCAAACAGCAACATTAAATAACCAAGTTTATCTTGCTCCCGATGCCAATGTAATTCCTAAAGTTTACGGAGACTATCCTGTTTACCACAGTCAAGATTTGCAAGTAGATGTGCTGGCTTGTGTTGATATAGCAGCTAAACATGGATTAGAAATATTGGTTCTCGAGCAAACACGTCCAGATATTGGAATGGCTGTTGTTAAAGTTGTAGTTCCTGGTTTACGTCATTTTTGGGCACAGTTTGCCCCAGGTCGGCTTTACGATGTACCCGTACAACTGGGATGGTTAAAAACAAAATTAACAGAAGACCAACTAAATCCAATTCCTATGTTTATTTAGACCTGTGTTGCTGCAAAGAATTCAAATATTATCAGGAATTGCTTTTTAGCATATATTTAACCTATGGAATCTATCGATACTAGTTGGAAAGCTGGTATAATTCAAGATAATAAAAAGCCTAAAAAAAATCATAAATCTGACAAATTATCAGATAATTATTTTAAATTTATCGATTACTTTCCTGATTTAATAATAATCACTACACGCAGTCAAGGTTATTGTGTAGAGATTAATCAGTCATTTCTCAATGTAACGGGCTACAGTCGCGAGAATGTGATTGGTTACCCGATTACCGTGTTAGATATGGGATTTACTACAGCAACATACTCAAAAATTCAAAAAAAGCTCATAAATCAACAAACCGTTGAGAATTTGGAAATTGAATTTTGTCTCAAAAATGGTGAAAAACGCATAGGCTTATTATCAGTAAAACTTTTAGAATGGCAAGGAAAAACTTATTTACTAAATATTATTCGTGATATCACAGAGCGCAAAGCGTTGGAAGAAAATTTACGCCGAATTGCGATGCATGATCCTCTAACAGGATTACCCAATCGAGCCTACTTTATGCAGCAGTTAGATTATGCGATCGCCTGTAGGCAACATTATGATAACTATTTTTATTCGATATTATTTTTAGACTTAGATGAATTTAAGGCCATTAATGATAACTTTGGTCATGATACCGGAGATAAATTTTTAATTGAAATTAGCAAAAAGTTAAAAGCTAAACTACGATGGGGAGATTTTATCGCCCGTCTGGGTGGAGATGAATTTGTAATTTTGTTGGAAGATATCAAAGATTTTCGTGGTGCGGCTCGGATAGCTAATCAAGTAATTGCATCCCTAAAACAACCTGTTTTAGTCAACGGTCATCATCTCTCTTGTTCTGTCAGCATTGGCATATCAACAATCTCGAAAAACGATAAATTACCTGAAGAATTACTACGCAAGGCAGATGCGGCAATGTATCAGGCAAAAGCATTTGGGAAGAATCGTTATCATATTAGTTAGGGACTGGGGATTGGGGATTGGGGATTGGGGATTGGGTAATAGGGAATCAAGATATTCTGATAAAAAACTCCTCACTATAATGACAACATAGTGAGGAAGGATTGCAAAAGGTCAGAGGATATCAAAAATTTTTAGCCAAATTTACCAGCAGTTGAAGATATCAGGAATGCTGCAAAGGTAAGGACATAGCCAACTGTGAAATGAGCTAGACCAATTAACCAACCTTGAACAATAGAAAGTGCCACAGGTTTATCTTTCCAGCGCACTAGGTTAGCAAGTGGAGTCCGTTCGTGTGCCCATACTAGAGTTTCGATTAACTCTTGCCAGTAACCTCTCCAGGCGATGAGGAACATGAAACCGGTTGCCCAAACCAGATGTCCAAAGAGGAACATCCAAGCCCAGACAGACTGGTTATTTACACCGTAGGGGTTGTACCCGTTAATTACCTGAGCAGAGTTAGCCCAGAGATAATCACGGAACCAGCCCATGAGGTAAGTTGAGTTTTCGTTGAACTGAGCAACGTTACCTTGCCAAATACCGAGATGCTTCCAGTGCCAGTAGAATGTTAGCCAGCCTAGCAGGTTCAACATCCAGAAGGTAGCCAGGAAGAAGGATTGCTCCCAAGAGGAGGTTTGACAAGTACCACCACGACCAGGGCCATCACAGGGGAAGGTAAAACCGAAGTCCTTTTTATCGGGCATCAGCTTGGTTCCACGAGCATCCAACGCACCCTTAACACAAATTAGGGTAGTGGTGTGCAAACCGAGAGCGATCGCATGGTGAACCAAGAAATCGCCAGGCCCGATAGTTAAAAAGAGGGAGTTCTTACCAGAGTTAATCGCACTCAACCAGCCTGATAACCAAACGTTACCGTGGTTTGGCCAAGCTGTGTAAGCAATACTATCTGGGTTTGATAGTAGAGCATTCATGCCATAGAGTGCTTTACCGTGAGCTGATTGAATGAACTGGGCAAATACTGGCTCAATCAGAATTTGCTTTTCTGGAGTACCAAAGGCAACTACGACATCGTTATGGACGTACAAACCCAGAGTATGGAAGCCCAAGAATAACGATACCCAACTGAGGTGAGAGATAATTGCCTCTTTATGTTGGAGTACGCGATCAAGAACATTGCCTTTGTTTTGCTCTGGATCGTAATCCCGTATCCAGAAAATGCCGGCATGGGCAAAGGCACCAATCATCAAGAATCCAGCAATATATTGATGATGGGTGTACAACGCTGCCTGCGTGGTGTAATCCTTCGCTATAAAGGTGTACGGAGGCAGGGAGTACATATGCTGCGCCACCAACGAAGCTGCTGTACCTAGGGCTGCTAAGTGGATAGACAGCTGGAAGTGCAGCGAGTTGTTGTAGGTGTCATATAGCCCGTGGTGTGGCAGGTTAAATTGTCCTTCAGTTTCGATACCAAAGAACTTTCTGGAGTTGAGCATCTCCTTGATGCTGTGACCCAGACCAAAGTTAGTCCGGTACATATGACCCGCGATGATGAAAATCACAGCGATCGCTAAATGGTGATGAGCCATATCAGTCAACCACAGTGATTCTGTCTGTGGGTGGAAGCCACCTAAAAAAGTCAATATTGCAGTCCCTGCACCTTGAGATGTACCGAACAAATGCCCAGGTGTATCTGGATTTTGAGCATAAGCACCCCAGTTACCCGTCCACAAAGGTGTCAAACCCTCAGGATGAGGCAAGGTGGTGAGGAAATTTCTCCAACCAACGTGAACACCACGAGATTCGGGAATGGCAACGTGAATTAAATGACCAGCCCAAGCCAAAGAACTCACACCAAACAAACCAGCCAAGTGATGGTTGAGGCGAGGTTCAGCACTCTTGAACCAAGCGAGGCTAGGACGATACTTTGGTTGTAGATGTAACCAACCAGCAAACAAAAATAATGCTGCTAATAACAGTAAAAACACTGAGCCCATGTAGAGCTCATTGTTTGTCCGCATCCCGATGGTATACCACCAGTGGTAAACCCCAGAATAAGCAATGTTTACTGGATTACTAGCACCACCTTGGGTAAAAGCATCAACTGCTGCTTTACCAAAGTGTGGATCCCAAATCGCATGAGCGATCGGGCGAATATGCAGCGGATCTTTAATCCACTGTTCAAAGTTACCTTGCCAGGCTACGTGGAACAGGAGACTGGAAGCCCATAGAAATATGATTGCCACATGACCGAAGTGAGTCGCGAAAATCTTTTGGTAAAGATTTTCTTCAGTCATACCATCATGGCTTTCAAAGTCATTGCCCTGAGCCATCGCATACCAAATCCGACGCGTAGTCGGATCTTGGGCGAGATCCTGGCTAAATTTAGGAAATTTTTTTGCCATGTACCTTAATCACTTCCTCCCTAAACTCTCTTTCAAATTGCTGCTTCTACCAAGTCAGCAATACAGAAGTAATTGAATAGACATCCTTTCATTCTTTCTGCCTTCAATTGGAGGTTGATCGAATAGAAAAGCTGGCGAACATCAGGAGCAAACAAGTGTAATCCCCAAGTTTAGATCCCTGGGTAGTGTGATGCAATTACAGCACATAGGAGTAATCAAAAAATTATTAGCGGTTATTTCCATCACACTAAAGGAGGAGATTAACATTACATCGATTTGTAGTTGTCAATACAAGTGAAATGCCAAAGCTTTGTAAAGATAGTCCTAACAATTTGTAAAAAATGGTTGACAACTTTATCGGTGTAGATTTAGGAGTTTAAACTGTCAGCTTTGTTAACTCAAAGGTGGAAGATAATACCAATTGGAAAAAATAATGTGACAGATATGTAGGTGCACAACAATTTTGTGTATTCCGGATGATTTATCAGTCACAAACATTGTT
This sequence comes from Nostoc carneum NIES-2107, assembly GCA_002368155.1. Classification (GTDB taxonomy): domain Bacteria; phylum Cyanobacteriota; class Cyanobacteriia; order Cyanobacteriales; family Nostocaceae; genus Aulosira; species Aulosira carnea. The sequence continues at coordinate 2,336,322 of AP018180.1, read as the reverse complement.
TACATAGGTTTAAGAGTTAAAGATTTTGTCTTTATCTTTGCACCTTAAAACCACAATTATTGACAGTAGAGTTGTTGGTTATGGTAATTTATACTTACCTCAAAACTGTTGCTGCTATTTGGTGGAAATATTGCATAGCATCAGGGAATAGAAAACAGGTATTTTTATTTTCTATTCTCTGTCCTATTGCTGTTGAAAATTTATGCACCTAGGGGTTAATAATTCCGTAGTAAAGAGCAGCAACAAATACAAGAATCGCCAGCATAATTAAAGGAAAGCCATAGCGAAACCTTCGGTTTGGTAAATCTTCACCAGTAATGACATTTTCTTTTTGAATCTGAGTTACTGGTTCAGATTGCCCTGGCTTTTGGCTATTCATATAGTCAGGTGTATTCTCAGCCGCCGAATAATTATTTTCTTCCCTAATTGATGGATTATCTTGAGATTTCATAAACTTTTTTCACCATGACTTTGTGACTAAATCTCCTGCCATAGTTCCAAATATTTACTTATAATGGCATCAATCTAAAGAATTACCTTAACTTGATATGTAGTTACTCTTAAGGGATGATTAAATGTGAAGTAAAGAAGTTCTGGAAGAACATTTTTACTATCATTCTGTGCACTATTTCTCTAGCTAATCGTAATTCCAATATTTTTGTAGTACCTATCTTTGAGGGGAAAGGTTAAAGGGTAAAAGGACAAATAGAATATTTTGAGAAGTTATTTCTAAAGTAAAAATGAAATAACTGTAGGGTGGAATAGTACTTACTTAAGCAAAATCTGTCATTGCGACCGGAACGTAGTGTAGGGAAGCAATCCCATAATTTTAGGCGATTACGTCGCTACGCTCGTAATGACGTAGTTCCGTGACTTTTGCAAAAGTCGGGTATCTAAATCGTGCTGACTTGTGACAAAATGACTATCCTAGCGTCTCGCATCGATGGTGCGTTACGGCTAAATTTCATTGTCTCTGTGTCCCAAATCCTTTCACAGCCGTAACACACCCTACTTTATAAATGGTTTGTGAGTTGGAATCTCAAGAGAGCATAATCAACTGCAAAAGGAATAGATTCGGCATACATTAGATGCGATCGCTTCCTTTTATATAACTAATACTTATATTTATAATAAACATTTTTAATGTTATGTACTGTTGACTGTTTGTAACAATCCAGTTAAATTTGTTTACATAAGTTAATATTTATAAAACTCTTATGTATACAAACAGTAATGGAGAAAACACTGTAAATAAATACACTGCTGACTACAATCCAGATAAACAACGCCGCTACGCATTAAAAGCAGGATTCGCTACATTGCTTGTCAGTGCCTTAATATTGGTGGCTTTGGGTATCAGCTAAAATTTTTTGACATCAGTATCAGAATCTCTCATCGTTATTTGGTTTTCTCCCCCTCACCTCAGCTTGGTAGCTGAGGTTTTTTTTATGGAAGGGGGATTGGGGATTGGGGACTAGGGACTGGGGACTGGGTAGATGAGGGGGAAAAGGGGAGAAATTCCCATTACCAATTACCAATTACCCATTACCAAACACCCTATTCTGGTAACAATTTGGCAAACTGTTTTTCTAGAGCTTTCGCATCTTGCTGAATACTGGTAAATACCTGTTGTGACGTGGGATCAGGGTTTACGTCTTCAATTCCTTGTTCGATTGCTTGTAGTGTAGAAAGTGCGATTTGGCTGGGTGGAACTTTGTCTAAGGGTACCTGTTTACCCATATCTGTATCTACAGGCCCAGGAAATACGCCTACTACTAAGGTTCCTTGTGCGGCTAGTTCAGCGCGCACCCCTTGGGTGAGGGAATGTAATGCAGCTTTGGAAGCGCTGTAAGAACCAAACATTGGTATGTTCATTACAGATGCGATGGAAAGTATATTGGCGATCGCACCACCACCATTTTGTTTGAGAATTGGTGCAAAGGCACGAATCATGTAGAGTGAGCCAAAGTAGTTAGTTTCCATTTCCCAACGTGCAATTTCTACGCTGTTGGATTTGAAAAATCCACCTCCACTACCTACACCTGCATTATTAATCAGTAAATTCACATCCTGGGCTAATTCGGCTACTTGGGCAATTTGCTCGAGATTGGTAATATCTAACTCTAAGGGAATAATTCTTGCGGGGTTAATTGCGACAATTTCTTTGAGAGAATCAATGTTGCGCGCTGTTGCATAGATTCGGGAAGCACCTGCATCAGATAAGGCTTTGACAAAAGCTTCACCAATCCCGCGATTAGCACCAGTAACTAGAACAACTGAATTTTTAATGTCCATAAATTAGCATTGAACAATTGTCTTATCTGTGAAGGTCGGTAATGGGTAATGGGTAATAGGTAATGAGTAATGAAAAGAAAAATACAGTTTAACAGTCCCCAGTCCCCAATCCCCAGTCCCCAGTCCCTAATCCCCAATCGCCAGTAATTAGCCGGACTTGAGATTAAACAGGTAAGCTACTGTTCCACATATCGCGATGTAGTCGCCACTGCCCATCTTCTTGTTTCCAGACAACGATATACTTACCTGTGTCTACCATTTGCCCATTGCGATCGCTCAACGAATATTTTCCTACTTCAATGGCTGTATTACCGTGACTTTCTACCTCTTGGGTTTCTAGAGTTGCTTGGCTAATATTCAGTCGAAAAATTGCTTCCCAGAATTGTTCAATCCCTTGTCTTGTACCAATTAAATCGCTGTGGGTGGGGAAGATTTGAGCATCTTGTGTGTACAAGTTAGCTAAACTTGCAGCATCACCCCCTGCAAAAGTCTGCATAAAGTTCTTGTTGGCTGCAACAATTGCATCACGAATGCTGAGAGTTGTTGTAGTGATCATGGCTTGCAATTTGGATATGATAATGAACTTGAGAATATAGTTTTATTTGTAGGCTTTGACCTTTGACTGTCAAAGCCTTTTTCGCTTAGATCAGTCGATATTTTTTGCCGAGTTTCTCGAGGACATCCAATGTCCGATCAATATTTTCGTAGGTGTGTGAAGCATTCAAAATAAAACGAATGCGACCTTCAGAAGGCTTAACGATAGGATAGACAATCGCGACAGAATAAATTCCTTCCCAGAGTAAATCTCGATTAAATGCGTGTAAAGTCTCTGGTTCAGGAATAAATATTGGGATAATTGGACTTTGACTATGGCCTAAATCAAAACCCATTCCTGTAAGCTTTTGCCTCATGTAGCTATTTTTTTGATGAATTTGTGCGATTAATTCGGGATTAGCAGCTAATTCATCAAGTGAGGCTAAGATAGCGGCTGCATCTCCTGGTGTTAAGCAAGCTTGAAATAGGTAAGAATTAGCGCTCCATTGCAGTAGAGGTATATATTTACTTTTACAAGCAAGAAAACCACCGATGGAAGCTGTGGATTTTGACAATGTAGACATGATGAAGTCTACTTCTTCCGTTACGCCCAGTTGAGCACAGTAACCTGCACCTTGGTGACCATAAAAACCAAATGTGTGCGCTTCATCTACATAAAGATGAAAATTGTATTTCTGCTTGAGTTGGACAATTTCCTTTAAAGGCGCTAAATCGCCACTCATAGAATATGCAGACTCGACAATAACAATGACGTTTTCGTACTGGTGCCGATATTTTTGCAGTTTGTTCTCTAAGTCTGCAACTGAGTTATGCTTAAACGAAGCAAACTTCTTCCCAGAAAGCTTGATCCCATCAATAATTGAAGCATGGGCTTCACGGTCGAAAAGTAAAAAATCATTGGTTCCTGGTAAAGCAGAGATCACACCTAAATTGGTGGTGTATCCTGTGGGGAACAATAAAGCCGATTCTTTACCCACTAAAGACGCAAGCCTTCTTTCTGCTTCTTTATGCAACGAAGACATACCCCCCGACATGGCAGAAGTCCCGCTTCCTGTGCCAAATTTTTGTACGGCTTCGCAGACTTTATCAATAATCTTCTGGTTTCTGTTTAAGCCAGTATAGTGATTAATACACCAAACAATGCATTGATGCAAAGTGCCTGTAGATGGACAAACTAATTGGGTTTCTCCCCTGCTCCCTTCCAAGGTAAATTTGTCGTGGGAATACAAACCCGCCTCAACCTGCAATTGCTTATGCTGATAAATAGCTGTAGCTATATCTTCAAAGCTAGTAATACCTTCTGACTTTAACTGTCTTTTGAGCAAACCTATTGAGGTGGATAGGCTAACTGGAGTTTTAGCTGGTGCGATCGCATAGCTAGGTGTTTGATGCTTACGTTCTATTGATAGTGTCATAGTGTTGTTGTGGTTAAGTAATTATACGCAAAAAAGAAATAGCTAATTCTGCAAGTGGCCGAAAAATTCTCAGCTGAATTTAACCCTTGTTTATCAAGGGTTTGATAAATTAGTCTTGAGATTTGATGGCAGCGATCATGGCTCACAGCAGTCATTACCTGAGCGCTAATTGATACCCCAAGACAATTAACCTATTACTCTGTCATAGCTACTAGGATCTGTTTGTAGTCAGCACTAATTGTGCTTGAGAAAGCTGCGTTCAGCTTTTGACTACAAGCGTTAATGTGTATGACAAAGTGATAGTAGGTTGTCACATCAAATCACCGTGCTTTGCTAATCAGCATTTTCAGTGGGTGTGACAAGCACAAGTAAAGACCTAACGACAAGCTTCTCTGTATCTAAGTGTGTTGAGTGAGAATATCTGTTTCGATGCCAATCAATTTCATTCGGACGGTAGAGATAAGTTAGCACCTAGACAGCAAGTAGCTTGGCGTATTTTGCATAGGTTCCTAATGAATAAAAATTTTTCTGTGCCCTCAACAATCCTTTTCTGCGAATTTCGATTTGCAGAATATAGTCATATAGTGAATATACCACAGCTTAAAAGAAAATTAAATTTTTCCAAGTTAAAGATTCTGTATTTATACTGAGGGGTCAAATATTCCCAAAAAGCTGACTCGAGGAATCCACGGATACCTTATATTGTCAGCCTTTTGAAAGCAAATCATGAGCTAACTTCATCCAGTAATTTCTCTGAAAGTCATCACAATTACTTCAAGTAAAACAACAATCCGATACCGGCGATCGCAATTCCCACACCTGCGATCGCTCTCACACTCACCTTTTCTCCTAACGCGATCGCAATAGGTATCACAAACAATGGACTAGTCTGCAACAGCGTTGAAGCAATACCTACAGATGTGAATTTAATAGCTGTTTGCTGCAACCAAATACCTAAATACGTGCCACAAAAGGCGGCAAAGAAACTTGCTAAAATCACTTTTCTAGATTGCCAATAGGGATAAGGAAATGCAATCTGCTGGCGGCGGGAAAACCATACCCACACTAAAATCGTCAGCACTCCAGCACTTAAGCGCAACACAGCAGCCCACAAGGGGGAAATACTGGCGTTGGCAAATGCGGCGCGGGAAAAGATGGAACCTGCGCTATTGGTAATGGTTGCTAACAAACCAAAGCCGATACCTTGCCACAGGTTTGCTGAGTTCACCTCGCTATTACCGGGAACTCGTTCTGTTACCACCCAAGCGACTCCTAAAATAGTCAGCAAAATCCCGCACCAAGCGCTGACATTGAGTTGTTCATCGAGAAAAATAGTGGCAGCGATCGCTGTCATCGGTGGGGACAGGGTTCCTAAAAGTAAAACACGCCGCGCCCCTAAATAATTGATTGCTGCCAAAAAAGCTGTATCACCCCAGCCAATACCTACAGCACCGCTAAGAAAGAGTAAGCATATCGATAAGGCAGGAATCTGCGGTAACAATTCACCACCAATCGCAATTGTCAGCAGCAATAGTGCGATCGCAATTACTCCTTTAATCAAATTTAGCTGTATTGGCGGAATATGCTGCCCTACAAGCCCATACACCACTGAAGCCACAGCCCATAAACCAGCAGCAGCTAAAGCCGCTACTTCACCCTGTCCATTTGTTAAGGATGAACTTAAAAAATTATTAAAAATAATCTGCACCCATGAAATAATGCTTGAAACTATCTAATATTACACTACTTATTTTATTAAAAAATTAGCACTCAAAGGTCGCAAGTGCTAATTTGTTACTGAATCCTAATACTAACGATATAAACGAAAATTCTACTTTTTATGGATAGCATTTGTCTAAAATTATAGTTATAATTCTTGCCAAGAAAACTCAAACTTCCATATAATTGATTAACAATTTGGAGGACTGGAATGACATACACTTTTAACATTGTAGGAGTATCGCCAGTTTTACAGTTTTTTAATCATCAACAAAGCCTGAAAAAACCACAAAAACCAGGTGTCGAATACGTTGGTACGCATATTTGTACTTTAGATGCCTTCTTGGAATCTATAGAACCAGTGCCACCTAAATGGAACTGGAATCTTGACCAAGTAGTTGATACTGTCATCAATTTTTGGTTAAATAATTCCGAGAGTATTGATTATTGGAAAAAGCGCTTAGGTGATGCAGGTAAGGATAATTTATTAGTAGCAAGAGTTGCGGATTTTGCCGCTTTACAAGCTGAGTTAGAATCCTTGCTGAAAAAAAATTGGTAAATATTGGAAAAGTAATAAATATTAAGGCTGACGAAATTCTTGATAGCAAATTAGAGTTATTTATGCATAAAGAACCCTAATTTGCATATCTATAGTGTTTTCAATACATGAATGACAGCGTAGGATGCGTTAAGTAGCTGGTGGGAATTAAATATAAGATGGACGTAGGTTGGGTTGAGGAACGAAACCCAACACCCGCATGGGTTACGCTATCGCTAACCCATCCTACAAATAATTATGCCTCCCTACTTACGCTATCGCTAACGCATCCGCTTACTGTGCTAATACCAATTCAAATAATGTTTGCGACACATCAATCAATATATTCTAGATTGCACAGCGTGCCGTGCCCCTACAATCTGTTGCATTCTTTTTTCCAATTGGTATTACTCAACAAAAAACCGAACAATAATTTTGGAGGGGGTTTGGGGGACGCAACCGTCACCCAATCGGGGGTTTGGGGGAGAATCCCCCAATTGTTCTGGCTTCTTTAATCAGTGATACCAAATCAAAAAATGTTCGCGACGCATCAATATATTCTAGAGGGCACGGCACGCCATGCCCCTACAATCTGTCGCATTCTTTTTTCAAATTGGTATAAGTTCCGCTCTATTGGATTTTTATTCTATCTCCTATATAATACTACGGTTACTTTATCAAAATATAGTATTTAAATATGCAGCCAATAACCACAAGAGTTAATTGGTTTACTTTCTATTGCTGTCAAAAAATAATAAGTATTCTAAATTTATGATTACCTAAATTTAAGTAAAGCTAAAACTTGGGCAAAATTAATCAGTTACCTCAACTAAGCCAGTCATTTTCAGTGCAAATTAGGCTGGTAAACCTCAGCAGTAAATCTCCATCAAACAGGGTGTAAATACCAAAAAGGGCAATATGGCACAACTTAATCAAGTAAATTCTGAAAAAAACAGGCTAAAGTCGAGTTTTTTTCAGATTCCGTCTGCGCTTAAATCCGCAAATGTATGTTGTTTTGTAATTGGAGAAAGCGTATCTTTTTTCGGTTCTTGGATGACTCAATTTGCTTTAGTATGGATGGTTTATCAGCTAACCAACTCAGCCATGTTAGTTGGGATAGCAGGATTTAGCAATCAAGCTACTGGCTTAGTTATTACACCTTTGGTAGGAGTATTATTAGACCGCTGGAACTTACGATATGTCTTACTAACTACACAGATAGTATCTATTATTTTATCTGGAACTCTCACTTTTTTATGCATCAGCGAACGGATTACAGTTGAGTGGATTATCATCATTGGAATCCTTCAAGGAATTGTGAAAGCTTTTGATTTACCAGCGCGTCTGGTAACTATTCCTAGACTTGTCGATAACAAAGCAGATACTTATAGTGCGATTTCGATTCATTCATTCTTAATTAATACAGCTAAGTTCGTAAGTCCCATGATAGCTGGTGCGTTTTTGGCAAGAATTGGAGCATCAGCCTGCTTTTTGGTAGATAGCATTAGCTATTTACCTTTTATTTCGGCAATTCTAACTGTCAAAATAAATTCCTTCTCTACTAAATCTATGTCGCCCAAATATAATATTTGGCAAAATTTAAAAGAAGGGTTCATTTTCGCTTACGATTTTCTCCCGATTAAATATGTACTCATATTACAAGTTTTGATTTGTTTTATGGTGATGACCCATGTGAACTTAATGCCAGTCTTTACCAAAGAAATCTTAAATGGCAATGCTGAAATCATGGGATTTATCATGACAGCTTCGGCATTAGGCTCTATAGTAGCAGGTCTTTATTTAATCCTGCGTAGACAAGCAATAGGACTGGAAAAAATCATATCAATTTCGACAATAATTCTTGGTTTCAGTTTAATGCTGTTTTCTCATGCAACTAGTTTAGAACTTTGTCTAGTGTTAATTTTTGTCGTAGGGATGACTAATACTTTAACTCTGGCTGCAATTAGTAATTTTGTGCAATTAGTACTTGTAGATGAGAATAAACGAGGTAGAGTCACTAGTATATTTACGACAGGGTTTTTAGGAATTCTACCTTTTGGAAATCTATTTTTTGGGGCTTTAGCTAGCTATATTGGAGTTGCTAATTCTTTATTATTTGGTGGAGTTTGTTGCGCTTTGGGAGCTTTGTATTTTGCCAGAAAGTTACCACAAATCAAAAAAATATTACATCCCATCTATATAGAAACAGGTTTAATTTCTCAGCCACATGAAAGCTAATTTTAATTAATAATTTCAAAATTCAATTTGCAGTAATTTACAAATAAATAGTGGAAGCAGACACAACTATATAGCTTATCTGCTTCCACATAATGTTTTCGCCACAGTGTCAACTATTAGAAGATTCCCAGAAGAATGATAAAAGTTAGTCCACAGAAAGCCAGCAAAGTGATAATCATCATATTACCAATGCTGTGGTCTACATGAGCCAAGTCTTGGGTATTGTTAGCCATATTAATCGACCCGCTTCAAATATTTTGTAATGTAATTATAGCTATGTTGGCTTGGGGTTTTTCGGGTCAAAGTAAAAATTAATTTTAGTTTATCTAAGTACAATTTAATCGCTTGATTTTAAAATTTAATAATTAAGTTTTGTTGATGGTTTTACTACTCAGCTTTGGCTTCGTTCTGATTTATTTACTAATTTATAGCGTCTAATCAAGTCACAGAGTAGTTTATCTGTATGGCGCTAAAAAGTTGGCTGGATGTTGCTAGCTGATAAAAATTTACTTAATCGATAGTGAATCCAGCAATTATATTTAGTTATGAAACAAGCAGTTCTGGACAGCTATTAACATCAGGTTTCGGCACAACCAAGCATGAAAATCTATATTTACCCTATAACCTCAATTATCAGATTCCAAACACAAATGCATTATTATCCTAATAAATAAAATAGTCTCAAACCTTTTACCAGATAGACTAACGCTGATAGCATCTGTAAAAAGTATGTAAATTTCTATGCCTTAAGTTAGAGCCAAAAGTACTTAGTAATAGATACTTTAAGTAAAGTATCTAGGCTGGCCTCAGTATGATGAGGATATTTGCCTATAAAGATGAAGTGTAAAGGATGAAGTATGAAAAAGAAGCGCTATGAGGCGTAAGGAAAGTAATGTCAAAAATACCTTTCTCTGGGCTAGCTGACAGCTTTGCGTCTATGTCACACGCCTATTCTTGTGTAACAAGTAGCTAGACTTTTTGCTCTATCAGCGAGCTGATTTCATATTTCACACTTTATACGTCATACTTTCCTTGGCTTGACCTTGATGTTAAAAATATACAATTATCTTGTGGAGTTGCTATGTCTGAATTGATCCAAACACTCCTAGAAAGCGAAGAAAAAAGCGATTTACGTTCCTTTATTAGTGAGTTACGTCATCAAGAAAAGAAATACTTGTTACGTAACGATATAATTAATGTTTATAGCGAGTATTGTGCCAAGTACGAAAAATCAGCAGAGTTTTGCAGTTCTTCTCATTTAGGGCAATTAATTTACTATACTCAAGAAATTATTCAAGAGGACTCTAACCTCTGTTTTATTATCCGCCCCAAGATTGCCTCTCAAGAAGTTTATCGCTTAACTGAAGACCTGAAAGTCGAACAAATTACTGTGCAAGAACTTCTGGATATGCGCGATCGCATAGTCAACCGATTTCATCCTAACGAAGGTGATTTACTAGAACTAGACTTTGGGCCGTTTTATGACTACTCTCCCACAATCCGCGACCCGAAAAATATTGGTAAAGGGGTAAACTTCCTCAACCGCTACCTATCTAGCAAACTACTCCAAGACTCCCAACAATGGCTAGAAAACCTATTTAATTTTTTGCGCCTACATCAATATAATGGCGTGCAGTTGCTAATTAGCGATCGCATCAAATCACAGCAGCAGCTTTCTGAGCAAGTCAAGAAAGCCCTAGCTTTTGTGAGTTCTCGTCCTAGTAATGAACCCTATGAAGCATTCCGGTTTAACTTACAAGCAATGGGTTTTGAACCGGGTTGGGGTAACACAGCGCAGCGTACCCAAGAGACTCTAAATATTCTTGATGAATTAATCGACTCTCCCGATCCCCAAACCTTAGAAGCCTTCATTTCTCGGATTCCGATGATTTTTAGAATCGTCCTCGTGTCTCCCCACGGTTGGTTTGGTCAAGAGGGAGTATTAGGACGACCCGATACTGGGGGTCAGGTGGTTTACGTCCTCGATCAGGCTAAGTCTTTAGAAACACAACTACAAGAAGATGCAAGATTAGCAGGTTTAGAGGGGCTAAACGTCCAGCCCAAGGTGATTATTCTTACCCGCCTGATACCCAATAGCGATGGTACCCTTTGTAACCAACGTTTAGAGAAAGTCCACGGGACAGAAAACGCCTGGATTTTGCGTGTACCTTTGCGGGAATTTAATCCTAATATGACGCAAAACTGGATTTCCCGGTTTGAGTTTTGGCCTTATTTAGAAACATACGCCATTGATGCTGAAAAAGAACTGCGTGCAGAATTTCAAGGTAGACCAGACTTAATTGTTGGTAACTATTCTGATGGTAACTTGGTGGCATTTTTACTAGCAAGACGCATGAAAGTTACCCAGTGTAATATTGCCCATGCTTTAGAAAAATCGAAATATTTGTTCAGTAATTTGTACTGGAATGATTTGGAGGATAAATATCATTTCTCCTTACAATTTACTGCCGATTTAATTGCCATGAATGCTGCCAATTTTGTGATTAGCAGCACCTACCAAGAAATTGTCGGTACACCTGATAGTGTGGGACAGTATGAATCTTATAAATGCTTCACCATGCCGGATTTATACCATGTTGTGAATGGCATTGAATTATTCAGTCCTAAGTTTAATGTGGTACCGCCTGGAGTGAATGAAAATTACTATTTTCCCTATAGCCGGACTCAAGACCGAGTAGAGAGCGATCGCCAACGTATTAAAGAAATGCTATTTACCTTAGATGATCCTTCTCAAATCTTTGGTAACCTTGACGATCTGAACAAACGTCCACTTTTCTCAATGGCACGTTTGGATCGGATTAAAAACCTCACAGGTTTAGCAGAATGCTTTGGTAAAAGTCCAGAATTACAAGAGCATTGTAACTTGATTTTAGTAGCAGGTAAATTGCGCGTAGAAGAATCAAGTGACAATGAAGAAAAAGACGAAATTGTCAAACTTTATCACATTATTGACCAGTACAATCTCCACGGTAAAATTCGCTGGTTAGGTGTACGCTTATCTAAAACTGATTCTGGGGAAATTTATCGCGTCATTGCTGATCACCAAGGTATATTTGTCCAACCTGCTTTATTTGAAGCCTTTGGTTTAACAATTTTGGAATCTATGATTTCTGGGGTACCAACCTTTGCTACACAATTTGGTGGGCCATTAGAAATTATTCAAGACAAAGTTAATGGATTTTACATCAACCCTACAAATTTAGAAGAAACTGCCGATAAAATCATAGAATTTGTCACTAAGTGTGAACATAATCCTGACTATTGGCAGACCATTTCTCAGAAAAGTATTGAGCGAGTTTACAGTACATACACTTGGAAAATTCACACAACCAAGCTGCTTACTTTAGCAAGAATCTACGGTTTTTGGAACTTTAGTTCCCAAGAAAAACGAGAAGACTTATTGCGCTATATAGAGGCTTTATTCTACTTAATTTACAAGCCGAGAGCGCAACATTTATTAGAGCAGCATCAGTATCGTTAATTTGGCATTAGTCATTGGTCATTTGTCATTGGTCATTGGTAAATACTAGTAACTCTTGACTCTTGTACAGACACGATGAATCGCGTCTCTGCAATTTTTGTACAGACGCGATGAATCGCGTCTCTGCAATTTTTGACTAAATTGTCAACTCACGCCATGTTCTATTACCAACAATTCCATCTACTATTAAGCTCCGCCGATTTTGAAATGCTTTGACAGCTGTCTCTGTTAATGGCCCAAAAACTCCATCAACTCGCATTCCATAACCATGAGAAATTAACAGCCTTTGTAAGACTCTCACCGAACTACCTGAGCTACCAAACCGAATAATTGGCAATTGATTACTATATTTTCTCACTCTGGCTTTAACTCTCATACTGTCTGCAATTACAGTCTGATAATTTTTATCAACTAGAGTTTTTTTATTAACATTAAGTGATGGCGAGGTAGCTAAGGAAGTTCCATCTATCTCCATAAATTCTGGTGGCGTAACTCGAGCAGCTATAATTACCTGCGATGACTGCTCTTGTATGGAATTTTCCAAGCCATTTTCTATATGAAGTGGTTGCTGCTCCGGTAAACTGGGCAATGATGGTTGTCCTGTTGCTAACACGCCTGTCATCAGCAGGCCAATTTCACTCATTATTGTTCTTTGTACTAACACCGATATTCCTTTTGACACACCAACTTGCGATTATTCCGGAATAATGCATACGGAAAATTCAAAAATCTTGTCAGGAAGTTTTCTTGAAATTTTCTTACTATTGGCATTAAAAATATGCTAAAAGCACAGCATTATTAAGCCCTAAGAATTTAAGGAATTGATGAGCAAGTTCTATTATTTATGAAGGAATATTATAGACGCAGTTAATCCTCATATTTTACAGTATGTATTTTAGAGGATTATCTAAAATTTATACTCAGTAATTGTTGCTGGTTTAGCGTGCAGTTAATTGATGGTTGATAGCTAAATTTTTAATTTTTTTGCTAAGTGAAATAAAAATATAAATAAGTATTGTGAGTTGCTATAAACTCTAAATAAAAATACTTAATTTTTTAGTGTATTTGTGCTTGTAAGTAATACCAATTCAAATAATGTTGGCGATACATCAATATATTCTAGAGGGCAAGGCAGTGCCTTGCCCCTACAATCTGTCGCATTCTTTTTTCCAATTGGTATAACATGAAAACACAAATACACTCAAATAAGTTTACACAGAGATAAAGAATTACCGATATGTTATTTTTCTACGCAGTTAATGGCTATTTAAGTTAACTTGCGCCAAGTATTAGAGCCTACTATGCCATCAGCTTTGATATTTCCTTGGTTCTGAAAAGCTTTCACAGCAGTTTCAGTTAATGCACCAAAGACTCCATCAATTTTCACAGAGTAGCCATTACCTAATAACAGCCTTTGTAAAACTCTCACTGCATCACCTGAATCGCCAAAACGTAGAGTTGGCAAACTGAGATTAGCAGTAGCGCGTGCATTCAAAGGTTGTGATGGATTGGGAGGATTTTGCATAGGTTAAACCATATGAGCTTTCAGAGCGATTTTAACTAACAAATCCCAAATTGAGTACCAGATAAATATCACCCTGAAGGGTACTATTAACGCTCAAGAGTTCACAATATACTGCGGTTAGCTATAACCTGATGCTTGATGAATATTCAAAAGCGATCGCTCTTAATCAAAGTTTAAGCGATCGCTTCTGTATAAGATATTTGTCGGTAACTAGCCAATACCATCAATGACTGGGTGGAAGTAGAAAGCTATGCCTAATACTGTATAAGCTGCTAATAGTAAGGTTCCTTCCAACCAATTAGATTTACCATCAGAACTAATGCTATTGGCAATTAGCACAGCTACAGCTACAGCGACTAACTCAAAAGGATTGAAATCTAAATCCATTGGCTGACCGAATATCGAGCCGGCGATTACTAAAACGGGAGCAACAAATAGTGCAATCTGCATACTAGATCCCACCGCTACCGAAAGGGAAAGATCCATTTTATCTTTCATCGCTACGCTGACTGCGGTGGCGTGTTCAGCTGCGTTACCTACGATGGGAACAATGATTACCCCAGTAAATAGTGCTGTCAATCCTAATTGCGATGTGGCTACTTCCAAAGAATCAACTAGCATTTCGGACTCTAGGGCTACTAAGAGAGTACATACTAGCAGTACGCCACTCCATAACCAAAGATTTGGCTTTGTATGAGGAACTTCTTCTATTTCTGCTTCTACCATACCCACATCATATAAATAGGAGTGGGTTTTCATGGAAAATAACAGCGTCAAAGCGTAGACCAAAATTAATACTATAGCTACAGCCACAGAGAAATGTTGTAGGGTTTGGCGGCTAATTCCTTTAGAGGTAATATCCATTGCTGTGGGTAACAGAATTGCAATTACCGCTAAATTCATAGCTGAAGCATTTACCCGCGCTACAATCGGCTGAAATGTCTGTTCTTTATGACGCAGTCCACCCAACAGCATCGAAAGACCCATTACTAGCAGTAAGTTACCGATAATTGAGCCTGTGATACTGGCCTTGACCACATCCACTAGTCCAGCCTTCAGCGCCACTAAAGCAATGATTAGTTCTGTGGCATTGCCAAAGGTAGCATTTAATAACCCACCTAATGAAGGCCCTACTACCACAGCAATTTCTTCTGTAGCTGTACCCATCCAAGCTGCTAAGGGCAAAATTGCTAATCCAGCTGTCACGAAAATTATCAAGTCTCCCCACTCCAAGAAGTGAGCAGCTAAGGAAACTGGTATAAACAATAACAAGACGAAGAAAATAAGATTTTTACCTGACATTGATCCATTTTAGTTAAGGGTATTCAGTCAAAGATGCACTGGCTCCTTAGCACTCGGTACCTAGGACTCTTCATTTTGACATCATTCGGCTGATAGTAATCAGCTTTGGTTATTAAACCCTAGTTTAAGGCTGAAGCTCTTTCCTAAGTAAGAGTACTACTTTGAACAAGCAGATTAGCATTGATTAACACTAATCACTAGATGTCGTTTGTCATTTGTCATTTGTCATTTGTCGTTTGTTATTAATCTTCGTGCTTACCCAGTCCCCAGTCCCCAGTCCCCAGTCCCCATTGATATTAAGAAATGCAAAGTTTTTGAGGAAAAAATTCTCAATTCTTCGTAGCTTTAAGGTTCCGAAATTGTACGGTTCTCATGCTTGAGCAAATTATGTAATATAAAGTTAAGTTTTACGTATTATTTGCAATCCTTTGTAGTAAAACTATAACTAGAGGTCGATATTTTACTGCAAAAATGCGGTTTAATATATTAAAAGACAATTAAATTTCTTGGCGCTACCTATAGTAACATCTCTTTTCTGAGATGCTTATTAAATGGTAATCATTTAATGCCTTTAGGGAAAAGACTGTGCGATAACGCAGATTTCCCGCTATACTAAAACCGCTTTCTCAGAACTGTGGCTGAATTCCATAGTTGTTATCGGTACCGGATTTTGTATTCAAGCCCCTGAAGAAAGGTTCACAGACGAGTTTTTAGCACAATTGCAAGTAAGTTTTTTGATTTGGATATATAGACATGACTTCTGCTGCTGAACTGCCAGCTAGCTCTGGCTCAACATTTTCATTGCAACAAGATCCCAGACATAACCCGGATAGCGATCCCCTGAGAACGGCAACTGGTGTTTATGTAACGGTGCATGGTCATTTTTACCAGCCACCAAGGGAAAACCCATATCTAGACGCGATTGAGCGCCAACCGAGTGCAACTCCTTTCCATGATTGGAATGAGCGGATTCACTGGGAATGCTACCGTCCGAATGCCTTCGCCAGAATATTAAATGACCGCGGCGAAGTCATAGATATCGTGAATAATTACGAGTATATGAGCTTTAACATCGGCCCCACGTTGATGTCGTGGCTAGAACGCTACGATGTGGAGGTTTATCAACGGATTTTAGAGGCCGATGCTAAAAGTTCTCAACGTTTGCAAGGTCACGGCAATGCGATCGCGCAAGTATACAATCACATCATCATGCCCCTGGCGAATGAACGCGACAAATACACCCAAATTCGCTGGGGTAAAGAGGACTTCCGTTCTCGCTTTGGGCGTGATCCCGAAGGGATGTGGTTAGCAGAAACTGCCGTAGACTATGCAACTTTAGAGGCTTTAGTAGCTGAAGGAATTCGCTTTATTGTCCTCGCGCCATCGCAAGCACAACGTTGTCGGCTGCTACCGACAGAAAATGATCCCCATCCAGAATGGCACGAAGTTGGAGGGAGTCAGATTGATCCCACCCGTCCCTATCGTTGTTATTTGAAACCTGCACTTAGCATTGCATCTTCACCTTTGAATGCTATTTACAACAGTCATGGTATGGGTGCATTAGAAGAGGGAGAATCTTTAGCGGGTTTACCCTATATAGATATCTTTTTCTATGACGGGCCGATATCGCGGGATATGGGTTTTAGCGATGTGATTTACAATTCCCATCATCTAGCAGGACGTATCGGTTCCGCTGTACGAGGGGATCATCGTCCGGCGCAATTGATATCTGTCGCCACAGATGGCGAAACCTTTGGACATCACAAGAAAGGCACGGAAAAAACTTTAGCCTACGCCTTTAAGGGCGAATTTCCTAACCACGGTTGGACAGTTACCAACTATGCCCACTATCTCAGCTTGAATACACCAACTTGGGAAGTAGAATTAAAACCCATTACCGCTTGGAGTTGCGCCCACGGTGTAGATAGATGGCAAGATGACTGTGGTTGCGGTGGTGAAGGCGGGGTTTGGCATCAAAAATGGCGTAAACCTTTGCGAAATGCCCTAAATTGGCTGCGGGATCAGCTAATTGAGGTTTACGGGAAATATGGCAGACAAATATTCCGCGATCCCTGGGCAGCACGTGATGAATATATTACAGTAATCCGCGATCGCTCTGCTGCCAATGTCAGCCGTTTTCTGGGCCGCCATCAAACCCACAAACTTACCGCCGCTGAACAAATAGATGCTTTGCGTTTATTGGAAATGCAGCGTCATGCTTTATTGATGTTCACCAGTTGCGGTTGGTTTTTTGAAGAACTTTCCCGTCCAGAAGGAACGCAGATTCTTCGTTATGCTGCCCGGGCTTTAGAATTAGCCGGAGATGTGGCGGGTGTACAGTTGGAAAAAGGCTTTATTAAACGCCTGGGTTTAGCACCTAGTAATGTTGAGCAATTTAATCACGGTGCAGAAGTTTATCGCCAACTGGTACTAACTGCCCAAATTAGTTGTAAACAAGTCGCCGCCCATTATGCGATCGCTTCTTTGTTTGCTAATCATCAACCTGCAATAGCACGGAATTTCCTTTCTGGGCAAGATACTCAGGGTAATCTTTCCTCTATTTCCCAAAAACGAGTTTACTGCTACACCGCCAATGAGTTAGATTACCAACTGCAACGTATGGGATCATTAACCCTGGCAGTTGGACATTTAAGGCTAGTATCAGATATTACCTGGGAAAGTGAAGATTTAGTCTTTGCAGTTCTACACTTGGGCGGTTGGGATTTCCACTGCTGCATTCAACCATTTGCGGGTAGAAGAGAGTACAGCCAAATCAAAGAAAAGCTATTTGGCTCCCTCAAACAGGCTAGTGCAGCCCAAACTATCTTGATGATGACGCAGCTATTTGGTGAAGAAAGTTTTAGCTTGCAAAATCTATTTGCCGAAGAACGTCAACGGATGATGCGGCTGTTAAGTCAGGAAACACTGACAAGGTTAGACCAACTTTATACGCAAACCTATAGAGATAATTACGGAGTAATTGCAGCGTTTCACCGAGATGAACTACCTGTACCGCGAGAGTTGCAAGTAGCAGCCGAAATTGCTTTAGGATACCGCTGTTTAACAACATTGCGATCGCTGGAGCAAGATATCACTGAACCTCACAGCAGCTTCAATCACATCGTAGAATTAGAGGCGATCGCCACCGAAGCCAAGTATCTACGTTGTCAGCTGGATATTCCCGACGGTAAGCAGATATTAGAACAGTTAATTATGCGCTTGCTGTGGCAATTGTTATATGATCCCAATGGCAGCTTAGACGCAGATATCCAACGCTTAGAAAGGTTGATTGATGTAGGTTATCAGTTAAACTTTGGCATATCACTACATCGATCCCAAGAACTCTACTTTAATTGCTTGCAGAGTCAAATCATACCCCTGTGCATCGCTAGCCAAGGACAAAATCATCATCGCTGCGATCGCTTACTGAAGCTAGGACAAAAATTAGGGATTGATGTGAGTGCGATCGCTAATCAGTTCGCGTAGGAGGGATTGGGGATTGGGGATGGGGGATTGGGGATTGGGGAACAAGGACAGAAGAAGAAATAACTTTTGACCCTTGACTCTTGACCCTTGACCCTTGACCCTTCCCCTTAAAAACCCTAAACACTTAGTCAAGCTTCAACGCATTGACTGGAACATCATCCCAATTCTCAACTATTCTCATTTGTGCTAACCAACCAGATGCCTTTTGTGTGTCACTCAAATTCTGCTCAAATGATTCATGACAATCTTTGGCTTGAGATTCATCACAACAGGCAATACAAGCATGAATCATGCCAGACGGATCAATTTGCTCGTTTACCCAAATAGTCATGGATTATCCTCTCTTCAAAAATGTAGCGAAGAATTCAATTTGTGATTCTAGAATATCTAGAAAATCTGAAAAATTGGTGAATATATTTGATTTGTTAACATACTCGTTCATGTAGGCAATGAAAAATTAAATTTTGTCACAAAAAATTTAAAATAGCCAGAGCCAATGCCAACCTAACTATGTTTCAAAAGTAACTAATAAATAGTATAGATAACAGACAAGAAATATGAGATTTTTTATACAAAATTTAGTATTACTATAACAGGCTTAAGGGTATTAGCAACTACAGAACCCTCATTGACAAGGCTATATGTAACCCTACTCGTAACACACTCTATTTACAAATAGCACTTACCTAAGCAAAAGTTGCTGCCCAGATCCCCGACTTTTTCAAAAAGTCGGGGATCTAAATCTCGCTAAAGTAAGTGACATTCCACGCATTTACAGCTTCTTGCAATTGCATGAGGTACAAGATCCACTGGAAATAACATTACACCAAGTATGGATGTGTTATATGTAACCAGTAAATATTTTTGTCATATCCCGATGGATTTACAATTTTTAATCCAAAATCTAAAATTAGTAGCTGGTTATCTATTAAGTTCTACAGGAATAGTAATTATAAACTCTGTACCTTCGCCCACTGTAGACTTATAGTGCAGTTGACCACCATGTTTTTCGACAACAATTTGATAGCTGATAGATAGCCCTAATCCTGTACCTTGACCAACGGGTTTAGTAGTGAAAAAAGGGTCAAATAATTGATTTTGGATATTTGTGGGAATACCTGAACCATTATCAGCAATGCGAATAACTACTAGTTTGTCATGAATTAATTCTGTCTGAATACGAATTCGGGGACATTTGGGAGAAAATTCAGGTAAATTACAAGTTATATCAGGAAAATTAAAACCTTCAAATATAGCATCAATAGCATTAGTAATAATATTCATAAATACTTGATTTATTAGCCCAGGATAACATTCCACTAATGGTAAATCATCATATTCTTTAACAACGGTGATTATTTGCTCAGTTTGGTGATTTTTGAGACGACTTTGCAAAACTAATAGAGTACTATCAATACCTGCATGAATATTGACTTTTTTTCGTTCAGATTCATCAAGGCGAGAGAAATTGCGTAAAGCTAAAACTATTTCTTGAATACGGTCTGTACCCACTTTCATAGAATTAAGCAATTGCAGAAAATCCGCACTGAGAAAATCTAGTTCAATATTAGCGATCGCAGTTTGAATTTCTGCCACTGGTTCGGGATAATATTGTTGATATAGATTAATTAAATCTAGTAAATCCTGACTGTAGTTAATAGCATAAACAAGATTACCAGCAATAAAGCTAACTGGATTATTAATTTCATGGGCAATTCCCGCCACAAGTTGTCCTAATGCTGCCATTTTTTCATTTTGTAGTAATCTTGTATAGTTCTGTTTAAGATTATGAAAACCCGCTTTAGTCGTTTGAGATTCTGCCTCTACTTGCTGAAGTTGAGCAAGAGTTAAAACATGAATTTGCGAGTGGGCTACAAGTAACTGATGAAAGTCCAATAGTTGATAATTCCCAGATTTACTTTCTACTAGAATTGGTTCATAAACTATTTGGGGCTTTCTTTGTAATGCGATCTGATTTGCTTCTACAATCAGCGTATCTTCAGGAAGTATGCATATTTCTGGCTGGAGAAAATTAACCAGATGTTCGGCAGGGCGAGCAGCAAATAGGGATAAACTATAGGGGCGGCTCATATGCTCAAAAAATCTTTGCCGCGAAATCATCCCGATATATTTTTCATCTCTGGTGATGATAATTCCTGGTAATAAAGGTTCTGCTTTAAATAGAGTAGTTAAATCATTTACTGTACGCGTTACCTCAACGTAAACTGACCAAAGTGGTAATTCTTTCAAAGTTGAATTTAATTGTAAGTTCAACTCATTAGCAATTTTCATGCTATGCATCGCCAGCATACTTTCAATCCTTTATCGTTGAAGTACAATTTCTTGGTAATATCTTTTCTAGTTAAAGATTTACCATTAAGACCAAAGAAAAACAGGGGAACAGGTTTTAATGTTTTGCACAGATGAATTAGTTTTCATCTAGCGGAATTGGTATCACACCCCAAACAACCATTGCCACAATTACAAAGTTAATCAGACCTTACAACTTATGTTTCCCTGATTCTGAGATAAAATCACAAGCCTGCGAGGAAATTATTGTGATTATGGTATTACCATATACAGCATATTTCTAGTACATGAGGTAAAAATTCACTGTTTGTGGGCTAGAAGGTAGGAGGGAGAAAAAGAATTGTGATCTTTAACTCGATAGTTGGGTAGCTCATACTAATTCACATAATGTTGGCAACATATCAATATATTCTAGAGGGCACGGCAGTGCCGTGCCCCTACAATCTGTCGCATTCTTTTTTTGAATTGGTATCATTTAGTTGCAAGCTGCTGTACTCTAAAAATAGAGAAAAAGATTGTTAATTGTAGTAAAAAATATGAAGACTAAATTAGTGATTAAATTATTTTTTCTGGTTGATAATAGATAGGAGAAAGGCAAAATTTACAAATAATTTAAGTAACTACTAAATAAAAATTGGAATTCATTCCCATGCGAGTATGAAAGCCTAGCAAATAAGCTATCTGTGTCTTAAGTTGGCACCAATGACCCATGTTCCGCTCCGGCTCGCGTTGGGGTAAACGGCTTGCTCCCCCTGCTCCCGGCTCCTTTTCCCCCAGCCTCTTCCGGTCGCAGAAGCATAAAAAAACCTGGAGCGATCGCAATTCAAGTATCAATCACGTTATCATCGGATGTTGTGGCTTTGCCGTGCGTAACTCCTAGTATTTATGACAGCTTTTGATTCTGAATTTCAGCCAACGGAATCCAATCATCCAACTGCGCCTCACTCGGACACGCGACTGGTAGACCGCAGCAAGTTGAGCAAGATGTATCAGCATTATGTAGAAATGAAGGATAAGTATCCTCATGCGCTGCTGCTATATCGGGTAGGGGATTTCTTTGAAACTTTTTTCCAAGATGCTGTTACTGTATCTCGCGAACTGGAACTAGTTCTAACTAGCAAACACGGTGGTGAAGTTGGACGGGTGGCGATGACTGGTGTACCTCACCACGCTTGGGAACGCTACACTACCCAACTGGTAGAGAAAGGCTACGCTGTGGTGATTTGTGACCAAGTAGAAGATGCTTCCGAAGCTGTGGGTTTGGTACGGCGTGAGGTGACACGTATCCTTACTCCTGGGACGTTGCTGGAAGAAGGAATGCTAAAAGCTAGTCGCAATAATTACTTAGCGGCTGTGGTAATTGCGGCTAATCATTGGGGTTTAGCCTATGCAGATATATCAACAGGGGAATTTCTCACAACTCAAGGAAGTGATTTAGAACACCTCACTCAAGAATTAATGCGTTTACAGCCTTCCGAAGTGCTGTTTCCCACGAATGCGCCAGATTTAGGTAGCATATTGCGTCCGGGAGAAACTTCGCCCCATCTGCCGCAATGTTTACCGCCAGCATTTTGTTATAGTTTGCGATCGCAAGTGCCGTTTTCTGCTGGGGAAGCTAGAAGTAGATTATTGCAGAAATTCAAAGTGCGATCGCTCGAAGGTCTGGGTTGTGAACACCTACCCTTAGCTGTGCGGGCGGCTGGTGGTCTTTTAGAATATTTGGAAGATACACAAAAAGAAAACTCCGTTCCGTTGCAGTTATTACGCACCTATACGGTTACAGATTATCTCATTGTTGACCATCAAACCCGGCGTAACTTAGAAATTACCCAAACGGTTCGCGATGGTACTTTTCACGGTTCTCTACTTTGGGCGCTAGATAGAACTAACACTGCAATGGGCGGGCGGGCTTTGCGGCGGTGGTTACTCCAACCACTCATCGATATTAAAGGCATTCAAGCTAGGCAAGAAACCATTCAAGAATTAGTCGAAAATACAGCGTTACGTCAAGATTTGCGGCAGTTACTCCGGCAAATTTATGACTTGGAACGGTTAACAGGTAGGGCTGGTTCGGGGACTGCAAATGCTAAAGATTTAGTCGCTTTAGCCGATTCTCTTTCCCGCCTACCAGAATTATCAGAGTTAGTCAGTGAAGCTGCTTCTCCCTTCTTGAGGGCTTTGCAGAAAGTACCCGCAAAATTAGAAGAGTTGGCACAAAAATTACACGCCCATATTGTTGAGTCGCCACCCATACATATTAAAGAAGGCGGTTTGATTCGCTCTGGTGTAAATAATTTATTGGATGAAAGCAAAGCTACTGTAGAAGCGGATCAGCAGTGGATTGCTAACTTGGAAGTTGATGAAAGGGCGAGGACGGGTATCCCCACTTTAAAGGTAGGATTTAATAAAACCTTTGGTTACTACATCAGTATTTCTCGTGCGAAATCTGACCAAGTTCCCAGTAATTACATCCGCAAGCAGACGCTAACCAATGAGGAACGTTACATCACTCCCGAACTAAAAGAACGGGAAGCCCGAATTCTTTCCGCCCGAGATGATTTAAATCAATTGGAATATGAGATTTTTGTCGCCCTACGCGAAGAAGTGGGAGAACAAGCGGAAGTAATTCGCAATCTGTCGCGCGCTGTGGCGGCGGTGGATGTATTGTGTGGTTTAGCTGAGTTAGCGGTAAATCAAGGCTATTGTCGCCCGCAAATGGTTCCTGGGCGGGAAATTCAAATTGTCGATGGGCGACATCCGGTAGTTGAACAGTCTATACCTTCGGGTTTCTTTGTCCCTAACTCCACACAATTAGGTCATCAGTCAGCTACAGATGACAAAGGACAAATGACAAATGACAACCCAGATTTAATTATTCTGACTGGGCCCAATGCTAGCGGCAAAAGTTGTTATTTGCGTCAGGTAGGGTTAATTCAGTTAATGGCGCAAACCGGGAGTTTTGTGCCAGCGAGATTTGCCAAGTTGGGAGTTTGCGATCGCATTTTTACCCGTGTGGGTGCAGTGGATGATTTAGCTACAGGTCAATCTACCTTTATGGTAGAGATGAACGAAACCGCGAATATTCTCAATCATGCCACATCGCGATCGCTCGTACTTTTAGATGAAATTGGCCGGGGAACTGCAACTTTTGATGGGCTATCCATCGCTTGGGCGGTAGCTGAGTATTTAGCAACAGATATCAAAGCCAGAACAATCTTTGCTACCCATTATCACGAGTTAAACGAACTTGCGGGAATGTTAGCAAATGTGGCTAATTATCAAGTAACAGTCAAAGAATTACCCGACCAAATTATCTTTTTACACCAAGTTCAACCAGGGGGTGCTGATAAATCTTACGGTATTGAAGCGGGAAGACTAGCGGGTTTACCAGCTGTGGTGATTAAACGGGCAAAACAAGTTATGGGGCAAATCGAAAAGCACAGTAAAATTGCGATGGGTTTACAAAATCTGGATTAAAAATGGGCATTGGGGTTAGGTAATTGGTAATTGGTAATTGGTAATTGGAATGCTTTTATTGTCATACCAATTTATACCAACTTAAAAAAAGAATGTGACAAATAGGTAGGGGCACAGCAGTGCTGTGCCCTCCGAGTGATTTATCTGTTGCTAACATTATTTGAATTGGTATTAATATAACTAAGGTAGTTTGACTTCACAGGTAGTTACACCCTTAGCTTTTTTCACAAATTTCTCATCAAAAGTGTAAAATTCTACATGATTTTGACTTTGGGCTAGATGAAACGCATCAGCAAAATCTAAGCCCGATTCATGCCATTGCAGCACCTGAAAAACTAGAATAGCATTACTCAGATGGACATTTGGCAAACCGAAAAGCTTTCTTAAAGCTGTACATATTTCAACAGGTTTAAACTTATAAGCAAACCTTAGTACCCACTCGGTTTCTAGAACAACTGTATCTGGTATGAAAATATCTTGGTTTTGAAAAATCTCTAGACTCTTTCGATACTGTAATTCATCATCTTGGGTCAATAGACGTACAATTATATTAGTATCAACTGCCACCATTCCATGATTCCTCTACACCTTGACGGATAGCATAATTCATATCTTCTAAAGATTTTGGTGAGCCTTCATATTTTAAGCAGCCAGCAACATCATGTAATTTGGTTTCTGCAAAAGGTTTCTTAGGTTTAAGAAGAATACCATCACCTAGATTAATTGCTATTAATTCCTGCCCAATTTCCCAGCCTGAAGCTTTGAGTAATTCTTCAGGAAGCATAATTTGCCCTTCACTAGATACTTTTGTTATTTCCATAGATTGCAGAAATTGGATGGTTATAAAATCTAGATTTGTTTGTACTATATTTTTAATTTTAATGAAAAAACTGCAATATATATCTAATTATTTAACAGAAAGTAATACCAATTCAAAATTTGTCTTGAAAAAGTTACAAGGGTTGAGGTGAACCCACACACGCGATTTAATAACTATGAAATATTGGGAGTTCCAGCACTTTGGCGATACACACAACAAGGGTTATACCAATTCTTTATGAGGCTGCATAGTCTGAAGTAATAATACAACTTACCTTAATTAAGGTTGAACAGGTACAAATTCATATTCATTTTTACCAGGTTTTTGTTTAACTTTGACTAAAAATATAGGGTTATTAATGCGATCGCCATTTGATGAAAACTGAATCTTACCTGTCGCACCATCAACTGCAAAATTTGGGCTGTGCAGTACTTGTGGTAATCCGTCACGTGTAATATTTTGCTGTAAGCCAGCGATAATTGCTTTAGTTGCATCATAAGCTGTAGCTGTTCGCCAGTTCACCGATGCACGCCAAAGATTTTGCGATTTTTGCAGAAAAGGATTATTAGGAAATGCCACAGAATGCCAAGGCGCAGCGACTATCATACCGTCAATATTAGCTTTCCCGACCTTTAATGTTTCACTTGTATAAAGAGTGGGACTACTGAATAGTGCTAGTTGTCCCTTATTAGCTTGTACCACCGCTAAACCTTTCTTAATTTTGTCAATGTAGAGACCTAATACCAATCCATCTGCCCTACTATTGATAGCTTGAGAAATGACGGCACTAGGGTTAAAATCTGGAGAAGAAACATCACAAATTGTGGGATTAATCTTGCCACCAGCAGATGTTATATGTTTGATTAACTCATCCTTAAAGGACTGATTATCAACTGCTTTAGAATCAACACAGATCAGAATATTAGTTTTTCTCGCTGTATTGATAGCATAATAAGACAGCTTCTCTGCCATTCCACTGACATCAGGAACTGTGCGAAAGATATAGTTACCAGTATTAGAAAGATTTTGGGCAAAACTGGTAGGAGACATCATAACTAACCCATTTTTTTGATAGACATAGGCCGCAGGAATAGAGGCATTACTAGCATTGTGTCCCACTACGGCCAAGATTTTGGTGTCTTTAACAAACTGATTGGCCATCTGTACTGCATCGGTTGGGTCATTATTATCATTTGCGATCGCCATCTCCAAGAGTTTGCCATTAATGCCATCACTTTTATTTACTTCATTTTGGGCTTGAGCAGCACCCCTCAGTATCTCTTCTGCAACAGATTGAGTTGTACCGATAGGTACACTCACGGCAATTTTGAGCTGATCTCCTTTCTGACGAGCTTTAGCATTATTCAAGTAAATTAATGCTTCCGGGTCAGTTGGATTAGTTTTCCGGTAAGATTCAAACTTGTAAATAGCAGTCAGACAATCACCTTTTGCAAATGCTTGAACTCCAGCTTCTTTATCTGAGTTTGTAACTTGTTTTAGTAAAATTTCTTCACCTAAGCTAATTCTGTCATTCAAAACATACTGCTCTTTATTAGCACAGGTTTGAAGTGGCGGACGAACCAGGTATCCAACAGGAACACCTACAGTTACGCCAATCATACAGATAAATAATACTTTTAAATATTTAATATAATGGCTTTTTTGAGGATTAAACTGAGCATCTATAGCATCTTCAATTGGGATTATATCTTCATCCCTCAGCCCTAAAATTTGCTGTAATTCTTTTAATTCATTACGAGTATCTTCACTAAGAGGATTATTGGAAGTAATTGCTTTACTATAGCCCTCCTTATATTTATGCAATTGCTTGGTATATGTTTTGAAAGGTAGTAAAACTTCTTCTTCAATTTCTTTAGCTCTTGATTCTAATATTTCTAAAGTATCTCGTCGTGTATTTAAAATGAGGCGACCAGTATCAGAAATTTCTCCTTTAGCACAAAGACGCTCAACTGTTTGGCGATAGATTAGCTCTGGGTTATTTCGTACTTGAGCCAGGATGATTTTAAATCCTTCTTTGATAGGATATATTTCAGGTTTCATCGCTGGAGCAGCTTCTTGAACTTGTTGTTTAGTGTATTCGTGCAGTTCCTCAACTGAAATATTGCCATCATTATCTATATCTGCTAAACCAGTCTCAAGCCCTTTAACTAGATAGCGGGTGTAAATCGAGTCTAAAGAATACTGGGCTGAAGTCGAAGATGTGAGAATTGCTCTTCCCTCTCCACCTATAGCAATCCGATTTGATTTGTGAGAAAATACTGAGACGGCAATAAAGTATGATTTATAACAAGTTTTGAGTTGTAGCGATGTGGATGCAATTATTAGAAGATTTTATCAGACAAAGCTTGGATAAACGTGAAATTACACGGGCAATGGCAGTCAAAATGCTGCTGTGTGGATATAAACATAAAGAGATAATGCCAATATTGGGGGTTTCATCAGGCTTTATAAGTACATGGAAAAAAGCATTTTTTCAAAACGGAGTTGAGGGTTTAAAGTTAGCACATAAAGGCAGCAAGGGATTTTTGGATGCACAACAACATCGGTCTGTCATTGAATGGTTGCAAACCAAGGAGCAATGGACTCTTAATGAGTTGGAGTATCAAATTGCATCTAAGTATGGAGTGATATTTGAGTCCAAACAAAGCTACTATGATTTGTTTAAAGAAGCACGTATTAGTTGGAAGAAAGCTCAAGCTAATAATCCAAAGCATGATCCAGAATTAGTTGCCTTAAAAAAAAAGAAATTAGTAAATTGTTGGAGACGCGAAGAGCCGAAATCGAGTCTGGCAAACTAGTTGTGTTCATGGTTGATGAATGCCATTTACTCTGGGGAGATATCTGTGGATATATCTGGGGTCAAATGAGTGAGCGCATATTAATTCCAGTTGTCAATGCTCGTGATAAACAAACATACTTTGGTGCATTAGACTATAAAACAAAGGAATTTCTCACCTATTCTGCCAATAAAGGTAACTCGGAAAACACAATTAATTTCTTGGATTATCTTCGTTCACAACGCCCTGGTGCAAAACTTTTAATCATTTGGGATGGAGCTAGTTATCATCGGTCGCAAAAAATCAAAGATTATTTAGACTCTTTGAATGCGGATTTAGAAAAAGAAGAATGGGTGATAACTTGTGAAAGATTTGCCCCACATGCACCCCAACAAAATCCTGTAGAAGATATTTGGTTACAAGGAAAAAGACTGATTCGAGAGTTTTATTTTCTCTGTCATTCTTTTTCTGTTGTTAAGGCCTTATTTGAGTTGTCAGTGCATGGTCAAATTTTTAACTTCCCTAAGCTTCATGAATATGGTGTTTTCTCATGAATGATTTAGGATTGCTATAGTTGATTTTTAATATCGACTAGACCATCATTTTTACTTGTTAATCCTTCAGCAAAAGCTCCACTAAAGCAACAGTCTAAAATAACTACTTGTCGCTTCGAGCGGCTATTGCTCATAATTTTCTGGACAAAGCTGGCTTCTACTGCTGTTGCTTTGCGAAGTTTTCCTCGCTCATCTTTGCGAGTAATGCTAGTCGCAAAGTAAAGTTGACCATACTCATCTTTGATGCCATGACCAGAGAAATACAACAGTAAAAGGTCTTCTTTTTCACTATGAGAAAATAATTGCTCAATCTCATCTACTATGTTTTGGCGATCGCAATTGAGGAGCGTTTTGGCTGCGTCGAAACCGCAAATATTTGGGTTTTGCAATACTCGTTGCATTGCTTTTATATCTTCCTCAACTCCTGGTAAGGAAGTAAGGTCAGGGTGATACTGACTAATTCCTATTAGCAGTGCTATCTTCACCATCTCTTAGTTTTTCTTTTGTAATATAATTTCTCAACTGCCTTCTATAAACTTCTGCGCCTGTTCAATAGCCATAACTAACTCTTGCTGACTGCTGGCTTTGACTTTAAGTTTCTTGCCGTTAGCTTCTACTTATAATTCAATTGATTTATTACTCAGGCGATCGCGCAAAAACCCTAACAATTGCTGTAAAACTCCTGCCAAAAACCCACCAATAGATTTTGCCCCTTCAGGTGTTTCTGTTACTGCTACGAGTTCTGCACTTTCTACATCTAAGTCTTTAATCTCTCGCAGCAGATTTCGCGCTTCAAGTTCCTGCTCTTCGGCATCTAAGTCTAAATTGGTAAGCGCAATCGTCAGTTTAACATTAGATTTAAAACTCATTTTGTATCCTTTTATATTTTAAGCCTTTTGCTCTCTACAGTAATTTCCGTGTTATCTATATTTACATCAAAGCGAATATGTATATTTACTGGAAATTTTATATTATTTTACGTAAATCTTGGAAAATAAGGTGAATTTATTCAGACTATGACTCAGCGAATTAGTATCAAAACACAACAATAATCACCAAAACCAAGTCCTATTTATCCCATGTTTCAGTTTATCGGTGTATGAAAGTTATCAAATTTTTTGGCAGAGTTTATATTTAGGAAATTAGTAAAAATATTTACCAGTATATAGAAGAAGCGCGATCGCATCTTGTCCGCTGCAAACCCCACTCACACGGGTCAATGATAAACTCATGGCTAAGGTGCTTAACCTGCTATTTGATCAGTTAATCAAGGCGCTAGTACAAAAAAGCTGAAATATGAAGTCAAGAAAAGCTGAGAAGATCAAGTCTTTTGACTTTTGACTTTTGACTTTTGACTTTTGACTTCTTCATAGCGGGACTGGCGCTGATAAAAACCAAGTACAGAAAAATTACGATGAATGTTTTAGCACAAAGCTGGGCTGAGATTGCGGCTCAATTACAGATAAATTGGAATCTGGTAAATACCTGCTTGCAGTTTGCTAGTTGGGGATTAGTCTCGCTGTTGTTGGCGGAAATAGTGAGAGATAGCTATCATGCTTTGTGTCACTTTGTCCCCCCGCTTGGTAAATGGCATAATAAGCACCACATGGCGTATCGCCGCGATTTATCGGTAGTTTCTTTAAAAATTTACCAAGAGTCTCAGTTATACAACGATATTGTTGAGTCAATTCTACTGGTGGTAGTTTTGACTGTCATGGCTTTACTGCTCCAGCAATGGGGTTTTTGGCTGGGGGTAGCCTATGCTTTTACTTTCTTATATGGCGCATCTCGGCGATATTTTCTCGGTAAAATTGATACAGATTATACTCACCTCCCCGGGCCATTAGAAACTATTCCTTCGGTGTGGTGGGTAAATCGTTCTTACCACTGGCGACATCATTTTGATGATGTTAATGCTTATTACAGTGGTGTGTTTCCTTTAGTAGATACTGTATTGGGAACGGGTTTATCTCTTAAAGGTAAAACGATTGCTTTAACTGGTGCTTCTGGTGCTTTGGGACAAGCATTGACGGCGGAATTGATTAAAAATAATGCCAAGGTAGTAGCCTTAACTACTAATCCCGAAAAGCTACAGCCTCAAGAAAAGCTAACTGTAATTGCTTGGGAATTGGGTAAAGAAGCAGAGTTGAAAACAGCTTTAGAGAAAGTTGATATTTTGATTATCAATCACGGTGTCAATGTCTACGCTAACCGCACCTCAGACGCGATTCAGTCTTCTTATGAGGTCAATACTTTTTCTACATTGCGGTTAATGGATATATTTTTGGCAACCGTTACCGGGCCGCAATCCAAAGCCACTAAAGAAATTTGGGTTAACACTTCCGAAGCTGAAGTATCTCCGGCGTTAAGTCCTCTTTATGAACTCAGTAAACGCGCTATCGGAGATATTGTGACCCTCAAGCGTTTGGATGGGGATTGTATAATTCGCAAGTTAATTCTGGGGCCGTTTAAGAGTCAGCTTAATCCTTATGGAGTGATGTCAGCGCCGCAAGTAGCGCGTGCGATTTTGTTTTTAGCAAAGCGGGACTTCCGCAATATTATTGTGTCGATTAATCCTCTAACATATCTGCTGTTTCCGTTGAAGGAAGTTAGCACTTGGCTTTACTACCGAATCTTTAGTAAAAAGGTTCAGGAAGTGAGCTAATCGGTAAATATTAATTTACCTTTGGGTTTAAAATACAGCGTATTTCCATCAAGCGGGTAGGGGCACAACATAATTCATACGTGTCAACTTAAGCTAAAAGCTATATACGGCGCGTGTTGTACAAAAACCCTCGCGCCCTCATCCCCTAACCCCTTCTCCCTCAGGGAGAAGGGGAATTGAATCTCTTGCTCCCCTCTCCTGGTGGGAGAGGGGCTGGGGGTGAGGGCAAAATCTTTGCACAAAGCGGGTTTCACGTTAAGTTGATACGTATGGGCAGTGCCTTGCCCCTACTCGCATTCTTTTTTCAAATTGGTATTAGATGCGATCGCTCTTGTAATTGGTAATGTTGTCATACTGGTTGGTTAAAGGAAAAAAGGAAAGAAAAAACCTTTCACCCTTAACCTTTAACCCTTTCCCCAAAACCAATGTTGAGTTCAAAATGCTTCACTGAGTAGTATTAGGTGATGTTGGAATTGGGAAAGCGATCACCAGCAAATTTAAATTATGCTGTTTCTGGAGAATTTGCTTTCGCCTCTGGGTTGGTTTTTAACCTGGTGATGGTGGCTTTACGAACGCGATCGCCCTTGGCGTTGGCGAAGCCATCGCTTGTGCGTACTGCGCCTGCTAGTTCATATTCTCGGCTGTCTATTAGCTTGGTGCGTTGCGCTGCGCGACAACACACCCTACATCTCTACATCTCAGTACTCAATTTGTGCAAAACAGGTGTACTATAAAAAACTAAGAAGTCTTCTTTGAGCAGATTTCTAGCAATTAATGTATCTAATTGTTCAGAGCGAAGACCATAATTGTATTCTTCCCCCTCTGCTCCCTCTGCTGACACAGCGATAGGATAATTTATTTCTTGATAATCCATCTGCTATGCCTAAACGCCTTCTGGTGGTTGAATCTCCGGGTAAAGTGAAAAAGCTCAGTCAAATTCTCGGTTCTGAGTGGATTGTACGCGCTAGTTGCGGTCACATTCGGGAACTGAGTAATGAGGGTGAGGATTCCCTGGGCTTTACGATGGAAGGGAGTAATGTGCAGTGTCGCTATGTCCCCCGGGATCAACAGGCTAAGGAAACGATTCAACAGTTAAAGGCGGCGGTAAAGCAAGTACAGGAAGTTGTTTTAGCTACAGATCCAGATAGAGAAGGGGAAACCATTGCTTGGCATCTCAAGGAAGCTTTGGGACTGAGGCAACCAAAACGGGTGGTGTACACTGAAATTACAGAAGCAGCAGTCAGAACTGCGATCGCACATCCTAGAGAATTAGATACAAATTTGGTAGGGGCGGGATTGTGCCGCGATTGTTTAGATAAGCTGGTAGGTTATAAGGGCAGTCCTTTAGTTTGGGCGTTGAATAATGGGGCGAAAAGTGTCGGGAGAGTCCAAAGTGCTACCTTACACTTAATCTGTCAGCGAGAGAGAGAAATTCAAACTTTTGTCCCCCAAGATTATTGGAGTGTGTGGGTAGATTACGCTGAAGGCTTCCGCGCTTTCTACAAAGGGATGGTGAATGCGCCTAAGGAAGCAGCGAAGGAAGAAACGGAAGTGAATGACGATGCGGCGGTGAATAGCACCCAAGCGCCAGAATCTACCCGTGTACTTGCAGAAGCGGAAGCAAATCGCTTAGTAGATGAGGCGCGCCGCCATCCTCACAAAGTGGTGCAATTTGAAGGCAAAATTGTTAACCGCCAACCACCACCACCATTTATCACCTCTACTTTACAGCAAGCTGCGGGTTCTCGATTGCGCTTTGCCCCAGAGAAGACAATGCAGGTAGCACAAAAGCTCTATGAAGCTGGGCTAATTACTTATATGCGAACAGATTCGGTGATGCTCAGCCCGGAGTTCTGTGATAGCGCTCGTAAGTGGTTGGAGCAAAACGATCCGCAAAATGTCCCCCAGAAGACTACCAGACATCGCAGTAACAAAACTGCTCAGGAAGCCCATGAAGCGATTCGCCCTACAGATGTGTTTCGTCCTTCTGTGCAGTTACGCCTAGAACTAACCGAAGATGAGTTTAACTTGTATGTCTTAATTTGGAAAAGAGCGATCGCCTCCCAATGTCGAGCCGCACAACTGCGAAAAACCCTAGTAATTACCCAATCTGGGGATATACTCTGGCAAGCAAGAGGGCAAGTTGTGGAGTTTTTAGGTTATGCGCGCTACTGGCCTAACCTGAGTAAAGATAGTATTTTGCCTAATTTACAACAAGGGCAAATGCTAACTTTAGAAAATGCTGGACATGAGAAGAAACAAACCCAACCGCCACCCCGCTACAGCGAACCCAAATTAGTCCAGTTAATGGAGCGTAAAGGCATTGGTCGTCCTAGTACCTATTCTCCCACAATCGCCACCCTGAAAAAACGCGGATATGTGCAGTTAGCCAAAGAGAGTTTACAGCCGACAACATTGGGGTTAGAAGTCGATGCCTTTTTACAGAAAGCCTTACCCGACTTATTAGAAACCGAATTTACTGCCAAAATGGAAGATGCCCTAGATGCGATCGCATCTGGGAAACAACAGTGGCAGCAATATCTCACCAAATGGAACGAGAATTATTTTGCACCAGCCTTAGCCAAAGCCAAAACCATCGTCGTGAGTGCGGCGACTGGGGTGAAAAATTATCCTGTGGCTGAACGCAAATTTGAGACTTCCCGCACTCGTTGTCCACAATGCAAGAATCATTTAGCCAAAATTAAGAGCAGTAAAGTTAAAAAGAAATATTTCCTCAAATGCGTCAGTGGGTGCGAGAACATCGTGCTGTTTTGGAGCGAATATAGCAAAAGTTGGGAAGCACCCCGTTCTCAAGCCGCCAAGGAAACGCAGGAAACGAAGGAAGCAACTCCGCAAAAATCCAAAGCTGCAATTACCAAATACTCCTGTCCCGTCTGTCACAAGCCTTTAGAAGAATACAGTTATATCAAAGATGGACAGAACAAGAAAATGCTGCGCTGTTCCAATCCCCAATCCCGCAACGATAAAAAACACAAAGATGTCGCCTACTTCAGCACCCAGAAAGGTTGGTGGAGTCCGAAGTTAGGGGATTTGAAGGGGTGAAGGAGGCAGGGGGATACACCTGTCAGCCCTGCCCCCCTGCCTCTTCTACTGCTGCTTCACCCATTCCTCAAACAAGCGAGAACCAAGCGTATAACTTTCATCATCACTGCTGCTAATTACACCAGTGCCAGCGATGACTTCTAGGGCTTCTGTGACTTTGGCGCGGCTGAAGCTGGTATATTGTGCTAACTCTTGGGGGGTGGTTGTACGGGTATGGATGAGGGCAGAATAAACTGTGCGTTCGTCTTGGCTAAAGCCGCCGGTGAGGTTTTCGTCGTTCCACCAGGCGGAAAAGTCTTTGTCGTGATGTTGGAGTAATTTGTCTGTGAGATGATCGAGGGAGTGTTGCGGGTGGGAGTCGAAAATTAGGTTGAGTGCTTGTTGGGTGAGATAGGGGTGACAGCCTGACCATTCAAGGATGGCGGAGATGGTATCGTCATTTAAGGTGATGTTTTCTTGTTCGGCGCGATCGCATATCAATTTTTTGGTATCTTCTGCAGTTAAAGCCCCTAACCATTCGATTTCGGCGATGTTTAATAATGGCGAACCGACGCGCTGCTGATATTCTTTTAAGTCGCGGTAGCCGGAGAGTAATAAACCTAAGCTAGATTTGATGGCGGTGTCGGTGTCTTTTAAGCCGCGCAGGTAAGCCCAAGCGTCATTCGCCCAAGTTTGTTTGACAATGTACTCAGCGCCATCGATGAGGAAGCAAACGCCTTGAAACTTCAGCTTTCGCAGTTCTTCTGTGGTTTTTAAGAAAGCTAACCGAAAGTTATCGTTATCTAAACGCTTTTCAGTATCGGAATTAGTAAAATTTAATTTAATATCGGCTTGAGTGAGGAACTTTAAGGTTACTTCTCCACCTGTGATTTTACCGAGAAAGTCGCGGTACATTTGGCGAATTTCCGCTAAAGGCACTTGTCGCCAGCGTTCGATGGCTTCGCGGAGTCTGGCGATTAGCAGGTAACGCAGGTTGTCTAAGTCTTTGGGTTGTTCTAACTGGAGGTTAATTAATACCGGGAAGGCGCGCCGGGGATAATTGCTAGTGGGATTAAGTAAGTTCCATTCCACAGCCCGTAAAGCGCTGGTTTTACCTAAACGCTTACCTGCTAACAAAATCCGCACCTGAAAGGGGGATTTGAGCATGGTATTAATTAAGTCGCTGCGTCCGAAGAAGTGGGAGGGATCTGTAATGGCGACGCGGTAGTTATCGAAGGGACGTTCTCCACCAAAATCCGACATTGTTCGCTTTCCTCTACTGTCATCTGCATTTGTATCCAACGTGATAATAGAGGAATTCGGAGATGGTAGAAATCCTGATGCTCAATTTCCTCTTGATACAACAATCCAACATTTGTGAGCCAATTACAAGCATCTAGGCATTGGTTGGCGGTAAAGGAGCTGTTAAGGTGGTGGAGTAGGGCTGCTTGGGGGATTTTGTCGTGGAATGGTTCATTACAGGCGATAACGCGCAAAATTGAGATTGCAACTTGAAAGTCGCGTTTTTCTAAGTCTTCCCAAATGCTTTTTTCGAGGTAATTCTTTAATTCGCCTGTCTGGGTTAAGGTTCTGGCTAAATAAGGTGCTACCATTGCCCAGGTAATTAGGAGATTACCATTTTGATTGAGCTTGGTATTATTATCTACTTTCTCTGTTAAAAAGCGAGCTAGTTGCCGAGATACAAAGGGATGTCCGCCGCTTTGGTTGTGGATTTGTTGGGGTGTATCTGCATCAAATTCTAAGCCCATTAACTTACCCAGATTCACTAGCATATCTTGGGTTTCGTCGGCGGAGAAAGGGGCTAAAAAGATTTCTTTGAAGAAGCTATATACTGGATTTGTAGCCACTCCACTTTGTGACCAGTAATTAATACGATTACAATCGGGATGCACATCAGCAATGAGTAATGAGATTTGCCTTTGTTGTTGGCATAATACCCGCAATGCTCCAAAAACAGCATTAAATTCTTCGGCTTTTTCGCGGCTGTCTGCTGGCGTGGGAATAATCCTTTCGACTTCATCTAAAAAGCAGAAAATCGGCAATTTATATTGATTATTTTTTTGAATGGCGCTTGCAAGTTGATTGACTCGTTGAATAAATTCACTCGCTAATTCGCTGGCTGATTTATCGGTGGCGAAAGGTGGAAATTGCGGGAGTGGTTCGGCACTTTCTAGAGTAGAGAGACAATGGATAAATTTGTTAAATAAATCCGCACCGTAGCGAGAACCGCTATAAGTTTGTAAATCGATGTGGACTATGGGATGTTCCCGCAACATAAAGCCTAATTGCAGTAGCACTGAGGTTTTACCTGACTTGCGTAAGCCAAATAAACCCACACCTTGATATCTAAGTAATTCTTCGCCTAAGCGTTGTAGTAATTCTGTGCGCCCGAAAAATGATAAAGTATCGGTGATAGCGTTTCTATCATCAAAGAAATCAGCCCGTTGCAGATATCTATCAGTATATTCTTCCAGCAAGCCGATACATTCATATTTATCGATTAATGCTTTTTCTATAGATGTTAAAGGCATGGGAATTAGCAGAAAGTTATCGCGTAACCTTACCTTGGCAATTTCCATCCTGGCTGTAGTATCTGGCGGGAGTTTGTAGATTAGTAAGCCAGCTTTTTGGGTTTGTTCTGTCGGTAATTGCTGGGCAAGTTCTACTAAATGGATGATATCTTTATCGGTGGGGGTATCGACAGTAATTAAAACAGGGAAAGGGGCATAACTGCTCAGACTACTGGTAATAGATTCGATAATTAGATATTCTTTTTCTCGCTTGACCTGAGCATCAACTTGTTCTAAAAACTTGGCTACTAAATCTAAATATTCAGTTTTCTGTTCGTGTTGTTGTAGGAATTGCTTAAATGTCTCGGCTTGAGTCCATTGGGAAGGTAAGCGTAACTGTACTAACTGGAAAAACTTATCACTTAATGTATGGTCTTTGCTATTAGCGGCGTATTCAATAATGCGTTCTCGCAGTTCCACAGCCGCATCTAAAGGCAGTAAATTAGCTAATAAGAGATAGACACCGCGAAACCTGGGATCATTAATGTGTTGATTAACCCGTTCTTGAACCGCTTCACCTTCACCCAGAAAGTTTTGCACTAAGAAGAATTCCATGATTTTATCGTGGCGGAAATACCAGATTTTCTCGGCTTCGCCTTTGTCATTCTCCCATTGACGGCTGATCACCATTTTATATTTTTCATCTTCCAGGCTGGTTAATTCCCGTTGAAATTCCTCTGCGGGTATGATGGTTTGATCATTGAGCCGCATTTGGTAAACAGCCTGGGAGAATCGCCTTAAAGGGAATACCTGATGCCATTCTCGCTGATATTCCGCCGACATTAGCTGATATTGCTGTTCTTGCAAGCGAAATAAATTAGGTTGCTGTCCCTGTGATAGCATCAGCGCCACCAGCGTTAAATCCATCGGGTTAGAAAGAATGCGCTTGGCTGCGGCTAAATCTTCGGGGGATTGTTGTTCGTTAAAGGCTTCTGCGAGGTAGGTGGTACAAGCTTGGGCGTATTTACTCTGCGTAGGGTGCGTTATGGACGATAGTCCTAACGCACCGGAAGCGTCGCTGGGTACGTCAGTCTCGGATGGTGCGTTAGCCTGCG
Source organism: Nostoc carneum NIES-2107 (assembly GCA_002368155.1). Lineage (GTDB taxonomy): Bacteria > Cyanobacteriota > Cyanobacteriia > Cyanobacteriales > Nostocaceae > Aulosira > Aulosira carnea. The sequence goes on along the minus strand of AP018180.1, from coordinate 2,298,435 downwards.
GCGTAACACACCCTACATCATTTTGTGTAGGGTGCGTTATGGACGATAGTTCTAACGCACCGGAAGCGTCGCTGGGTACGTCAGCCTCGGATGGTGCGTTAGCCTGCGGCGTAACACACCCTACATTTTCCCCAATCCCCAGTCCCCAGTCCCCAGTCCCCAGTCCCCTCGACAGCAAAAACCGCTCAATCTGCTCCCGCTGCAATGGCTGCAATTCATATTTCTTCGCTGTGGAAGGGGGTACCCAATCTAGGGGCTGGGTGGTCATAATGATATTGCCCCCAAAAAAGCTTTCGGCAAATTGGGAGACTTTCGCCCTGGTGTCGGCGGTGACTTCGTTGAGTCCGTCGATGCAGATATCTAAGGCTTGGTTGTAAATCAGGTTCTTCAGGAATTTGGTATCGTCTACCTGTCCCCGTAGTTTGGCGTAAATGGCTTCGAGTACACCTTTGTCACACTTTTGGGCGGGGAGGTAAACAAATAAGCGCTGGGAGTTGTTCGCTAAATGGCGGAGAAACATTGATTTACCTAAACCAGATTCGCCTTCTAAGACGATTTGCCCTTGCAGGGTGGGGATTGCTTGGGTAATTGGTTGAATTTCTGGTGTTAAGGTACTCTCGTGTGGTGCGATATGGTTTTGATCCCCCCTAGCCCCCCTTAAAAAGGGGGGGACAGGAATCGCGTTTCTTAAGAAGGGGGGAAGGGGAATCAAAGTTCTTCTTGTTCTTGAGGGTGAAAGCGGACTCAAAGTCTCCTTACTTCTTGAGGGTGAAAGCAGACTCAAAGTCCCCCTTTTTAAGGGGGATTTAGGGGGATCAATCCTCAACCAGCGAGGAACCAGACTCAAAGTCCCCCTTTTGAAGGGGGATTTAGGGGGATCAGATGTTTGCAACTCATCTACAGATGTGTTTACACGACGCTGACGCGGAGGAGTTAGCGGCAGACTGCTACCCCGTGGAACCCTAACAAAAGACTCACCAAAATAAGCTTGCTCAACGAAATTATCTAACCCTGCATCTGCTAGCAGCAAAGGTGTAAATGGTTGCAACAATCTGTGACGCAGCCAAGGAATAAAAGTTAAGAGTAAGCCGATGTAACCAAAACCGAGAATACGCCTTGCCCAAGGATGCCAGAATAAAGGTGCGAGAATTTGGGTAAATTTAGGGTAGGCAAGGATGAGGGTAAGCCAAATGGCAAGGTGAATCAGGAAGATGTTTCTGGCGAGGAAAAACCACTTCCAAAATTCCAGATTATTAATGACACGCTGTAATGTATCAGCTTGTCTGTAATTGCCATTTTTGAGGTTTTTATGGTGGCGTTCTAGTAAGGTGATATCCTGGGCTTGCCAACGAACTAAGTCAGCAACTACAGCAATCTGTCGTGCTAATTCTTCACGCAATTCTGGAAGAGAATCGCTGTGTTTCCATGCTTGCTCAAACAATTCCATGATTTTTCTGCCTTTGTAAGCAGTTAAATCAGTTGGTGTAGTCTTTGGCTTGGGCTTGCCAAGCCATTGCATCAAAGTTTCTACATCTTGCTCACCACCACCGATAAAATGCGCCAGAAATCTGAATTGGGCAACCTCAAATGGATAGTTATGAGCTGAATAAAGAATTTGTACTAAAACTGGTAAACCTTGGGGCAAATCTTGCTTACCTAGTTTGGGTAGTGCTATTAAGGCCGCTTCACAGCTATTGCCTTGAAATAATATGTTTTCACTAGAACAGATACCAAAGGTAGAATCTTTGAGGAGTGCGGCGACGTTGGCGGCATAGTCTTTGGCTTGCATCTGCCCCAGTGCATTAGCTGCGGCACTACGGACATATTTGTCAGAATCTTTGAGCAGAGCGGCAACGTTGGTGGCATAGTCTTTGGCTTGCAACTGCGCCAGTGCATCGGCTGCGGCACTACGGACATATTTGTCAGAATCTTTGAGCAGAGCGGCGACGTTGGCGGCAATGTCTTTGGCTTGTAACTGCGCCAGTGCATTGGCTGCGGCTCTACGGACATATTTGTCAGAATCTTTGAGAAGTGCGGCGATGTTGGTGGTATAGTCTTTGGCTTGTAACTGCGCCAGTGCATTGGCTGCGGCTCTACGGACAGATGAGTCAGAATCTTTGAGGAGTGCGGCGACGTTGGCAGCATAGTCTTTGGCTTGCAACTGCCCCAGTGCTTCTGCTGCGTAATAACGGACAGATGAGTCAGAATCTTTGAGGAGTGCGGCAACGTTGGTGGCATAGTCTTTGGCTTGCATCTGCGCCAGTGCTTCGGCTGCGGCTCTACGGACAGATGAGTCAGAATCTTTGAGGAGTGCGGCGACGTTGGCGGCAATGTCTTTGGCTTGCAACTGCCCCAGTGCTTTGGCTGAGGCACTACGGACATCAGAGTCAGAATCTTTGAGGAGTGCGGCGACGTTGGCAGCATAGTCTTTGGCTTGCAACTGCCCCAGTGCTTCGGCTGCGGCACTACGGACAGATGAGTCAGAATCTTTGAGGAGTGCGGCGACGTTGGCAGCATAGTCTTTGGCTTGCAACTGCCCCAGTGCTTCGGCTGCGGCACTACGGACAGATGAGTCAGAATCTTTGAGGAGTGCGGCGACGTTGGCGGCATAGTCTTTGGCTTGCAACTGCCCCAGTGCTTCGGCTGCGTAATAACGGACAGATGAGTCAGAATCTTTGAGGAGCGCGGCGACGTTGGCGGCATAGTCTTTGGCTTGCATCTGCCCCAGTGCATTGGCTGCGGCACTACGGACATTAATTAAGGAGTTCGAGTGAGAATCTTTGAGGAGTGCAACGACGTTGGCGGCATAGTCTTTGGCTTGCAACTGCCCCAGTGCATTGGCTGCGGCTCTACGGACAGATGAGTCAGAATCTTTGAGCAGAGCGGCGACGTTGGCGGCATAGTCTTTGGCTTGCAACTGCCCCAGTGCATTGGCTGCGGCTCTACGGACAGATGAGTCAGAATCTTTGAGGAGTGCGGCGACGTTGACGGCATAGTCTTTGGCTTGCATCTGCACTAGTGCTTCGGCTGCGGCTCTACGGGAAAGGCTCTTTTCTTCTTTCTCTTCCTTGTCTGGTGGCGATAGCTGCTTAACAAGTAGATTTACAACATCTTGATAGTTGGGAATCTGCTTTTTGGGATCATCTAGCTGATATTCTCCCAATTTATTTGCTGCTTCTAGCCTAACTCCAGCATAGGGGTCTGCCAGAGCTGCGACAATGCCTTTAATTTCCCAATCTTGAGGTTTGGGTTTGGGTTTTTCTTCGGCGTTTACCCAAGTCAGGGAAAAGATAACTGTTAGTAAACAAGTAAAAACAAACAGGAAAATCAGCGATAACCTGCGACGGTTGCCGGCGTTTTTGGGCATGATGGGGAGACAGAACAAAAGGCTATGGTTTGTCATTTGTTCTTGGTCATTTGTCTTTTGTCCAATTAAGTTAGTGTAGCAGTGGGGTCTGCTGGGTGGGAAGAAGGGGGAAAGGAGAAGGGGGAATGGGGAAAATTAAGGGATTCACAACCAATTAGATCGGGTTGTTTGTCAATGAGCGCTCATCCATAGAGAACATCGGTTCCTTCATAACCAACGCGATCGGGTTGTCTATCAATGAGCGCTCATCCATAGAGAACATCGGTTCCTTCATGACCAACGTGATCGGGTTGTCTATCAATGAGGGCTCATCCATAGAGAACATCGGTTTGTTCACAACCAACACGATCGGGTTGTCTATCAATGAGCGCTCCTTCGTTCACAACCAGCGCTCATTCACAACCAATGAGGTCTCATTTATAGAGAATGCGATCGCATATGTGTAAAAACATATTTTGTCATTGCGAGCGTAATGAAATGAAGCGTTCGCGTAGCGTCTCGAAGAGAAGCAATCGCAAAGTCTAGCTGCTGCGATTGCTTCATTTCGCTCCGCTCCATTCGCAATGACATTGTGTAATTAGTTATGTTTAAGTACTTAGTGAAGGCGATCGCATTTGTAGCCAAAGAGTTGATTTTTTGGCTCAGGGATTTCTAGATTGATTCAAAATTATGCTGGCGACAGATAATCATTCGGAGGGCAAGGCACTGCCTTGCCCCTACGTATTTGTATAATATTTTATTGCGACCGTAAGTATAAAAAATAGGGCGGGCAAGATGCCCACCCCATGAGTGTTTTGTGTAATTAGCTATGAGTAACTGTGTAGGAGAGGAGGAAAAAGTTTCTTGGGGCTGGTGGCGGAACAAGGTAACATCTTTCCCATGCCCCATGCCCCATGCCCTAAGTTTACGTATTTTGCAACTTACGAGAAGCGAGATATTGATACATCTGCCAACGGGTATTGACATCTGCTTGGGCTTCTTCAAATAAGTGCTTGGCTGCTTCTGGGTGACTCTTGGTTAACATCTTGAAGCGATTTTCTGAGTTCATGTATTCTTCAATTGGTAACTTGGGAGTGCGAGAGTCAAGCTGGAGTGGGTTGTCTCCATGCTTAATGCGGTCTGGATTGTACCGATATAGCAACCATTCGCCTGATTCGACGGCGGCTTTTTGATGGTGTAAGCCTGTAGTCATGTCGATACCGTGGGCGATGCAATGGCTGTAGGCAAGAATAATCGATGGCCCTTCGTAGGCTTCGGCTTCTAGGAAGGCTTTGAGGGTGTGTTCGTCTCTTGCGCCTAGAGCAACGCTGGCGATATAAACATTACCGTAAGTCATGGCCATTAAGCCTAAGTCTTTTTTGGCTGCGGCTTTACCGCCAGAGGCAAATTTGGCGATCGCAGCTCTGGGTGTAGCTTTGGAGTTTTGTCCGCCAGTATTAGAATAAACTTCTGTGTCCAGAATCAAAATGTTGACGTTGCGGCCGCTGGCGATGACGTGATCTAAGCCGCCAAAGCCGATGTCATAACCCCAACCATCACCGCCAATAATCCAAACGCTCTTTCTGACTAAATAATCGGCAACGAATTTCAGCGATTTCAGATTCCGCGCGATCGCATCTTCTTCATCTTCTCTGCCTTGGGTTTGGGCTGCAAGTAGTTCATCTACCCGTTGTTTGAGTAGGGCGACGCGTTCCCGTTGTTCGACTATATCAGCTTCGTCTTTTTGCCGAGCGTTGACAATACTACTAGCGATATTTTCCCCTAGTTGTGGTGTCAGTTGTTTAACTAATTCCGTGGCAAATTCTGCCTGTTTATCTAGGGAAATGCGGAAACCCATGCCGAATTCGGCGTTATCTTCAAATAGCGAGTTACACCAAGCCGGGCCTCTTCCTTCGGCGTTAGTTGTCCAAGGGGTAGTCGGTAAGTTACCGCCGTAAATCGAAGAACAACCAGTGGCGTTAGCTACAATCATGCGATCGCCAAATAATTGGGTAGCTAATTTTACATAAGCTGTTTCGCCACAACCAGCACAAGCACCGGAGAACTCAAATAAGGGTTCTTGCATTTGCTGCTGGTTAATATGGGAGACTTTCAGGTGCAGTCTGTCAGGATTGGGGAGATTTAAGAAGAAATCCCAATTTTCTCTTTCTGCATCCCGGATTGGCAATTGTGCTGCCATGTTCAGGGCTTTGCGGGTTGGTTCGGCTTTATTCTTGGCTGGGCAAATATCTACGCAAACACCGCAACCTGTACAATCTTCTGGGGCTACTTGGAGAGTATATTGCAACCCATGCCAATCGCGGTCTTTGGGATTGGTACTCTTGAAGGTTGGCGGGGCATTGGTTAACAGTTCGGGTTCGTAAACTTTACCACGAATTGCACTATGGGGGCAGACCATGATGCATTTAGCACATTGAACGCAGACATCTTCATCCCAAACGGGAATATCTTTAGCAATGTTGCGTTTTTCCCATTTCGCCGTACCAGTAGGATATGTACCGTCGGCGGGTAAAGCACTCACAGGTAAATCATCCCCTGCACGGGCAATCATTTTACCTAAAACATCATGGACAAATGCAGGTGCTTTGTCAGAGATGGGGTAGGGGGGATTGGGGATTGGGGATTGGGGACTGGGGACTGGGGATTGGGGATTGGGGATTATATTTAGTTCATGGAGGTTATCTAGGGCCATATCCACAGCGTTGATATTTTTTTGGACAACTTCGTCGCCCTTCTTACCGTAAGTCTTGCGAATCGCCTTTTTAATCGCTGCGATCGCTTCGTCTTTGGGTAATACACCCGATAAAGCAAAGAAACAAACTTGCATTACCGTGTTAATATGTCCAGCCATCCCCGCAGCACGAGCAACTTGATAACCGTTAATTACATATACTTTCAGTTGCTTTTGGATAATTTGCTCTTGGACAAACAGTGGTAAATGCTGCCAAACTTCTTCTTGAGAATAGAGCGAATTAATCAAGAATGTGCCGCCAGGGACAATATCTTGCAGCATGGAGAATTTATCAATGAAATCCCATTGATGACAAGCCAGAAAGTTAGCTTTGGTAATTAAATATGTCGAGTGAATTGGTTGTGACCCAAAGCGGAGGTGAGAAACTGTAACTGAACCAGATTTTTTAGAGTCGTAAACGAAATAACCTTGAGCGTAATTGTTTGTTTCTTCTCCAATAATTTTGATGGAGTTTTTGTTAGCACCTACAGTACCGTCTGCTCCTAAACCGTAAAAAATAGCTCTAACTATATTGTCTGCTTCAATATTAAAATCATGGTCATACTCTAAGCTGGTGTGGCTGACATCATCGTTGATCCCCACGGTGAAATGATTTTTCGGTTCAGCTAGAGCCAGGTTATCAAACACAGCTTTAATCATCGCTGGTGTGAATTCTTTGGATGATAGTCCATAACGACCACCAACAATCGATTTCAGATTGGGAATGTAAGATGCGTGATTGCCTTCTTGAATGGCAGCAACCACATCTAAATACAGCGGTTCACCAGATGCGCCGGGTTCTTTGGTGCGGTCTAAAACGGCAATGCTACGGGTAGTCGCAGGTAAAGCTTCGACAAATTTAGTAGTATCAAATGGGCGATATAATCTAACTTTTAATACCCCAACTTTCTCACCTAAACTAGTTAAATAATCTACCGTTTCATGGACTGCTTCACAACCGGAACCCATGAGGACAATTACTCTTTCTGCTGCGGGGTCGCCGTGATAATCAAAGAGTTTGTATTGTCGTCCAGTCAGTTTGGCAAATTCATCCATCGCCTTTTGGGTGATGTCTGGACAAGCTAAATAATAAGGGTTAACGGTTTCGCGGCTTTGGAAGTAAACATCAGGGTTTTGGGCTGTACCACGTAACACAGGCCGATCGGGAGTCATCGCCCGCGCCCGATGAGCAAAGATGAATTCTTCAGGAATGTGCGATCGCAAATCTTCGTGAGATAATGTTTCAACTTTATCTACTTCGTGAGATGTGCGGAAGCCATCAAAAAAGTGTAAGAAAGGTATACGAGATTCTAAAGTTGCACGTGTAGAGATTGCCGCAAAATCATAAGCTTCTTGTACTGATGCTGAGCATAGCATCGCAAAACCTGTGGCACGCGCTGCCATCACATCACTATGATCACCGAAAATAGATAGACCTTGAGTAGCTAGCGATCGCGCTGAGACATGAAATACTGTAGGTGTTAGTTCACCAGCAATTTTGTACATATTGGGGATCATTAGCAACAATCCCTGAGATGCGGTAAATGTCGTTGTCAGCGAACCTGTTTGCAAAGCACCATGTACTGCACCCGCAACGCCGGCTTCACTCTGCATCTCCACAACTGTAGGTACAGTTCCCCAGATGTTAGGTTTACCTTCGCTAGCCCATGTATCCGACCACTCAGCCATGTTAGAAGAAGGCGTAATCGGGTAAATAGCAATGACTTCATTTACACGATAAGCCACTTGGGCTACAGCCTCATTGCCATCAATAGTGGCAAATATTTTTGTCTTCATAATTGGTTTAACCTTTACCAGTTTGCGAACCCTATCAAAGCCTTGACCTTCACTGCGCTGAAACTACAAATGTAAAATTCAACAAACAAGAAGGGTAGCAAAACAGCGAATTTGAGTTTTTCATTCACCCTTGCACAGGTAGCCTTTCTAGCTGCTGCACCTTGAAGTTAACAACAAAGGTTGAGGAACTTGTGAGGAAGATATAGCAAAATGGGGAGAGCAATCTCAGTAAATTTAACGAGAACATCCAGCCTTTACCCCAGCCGATGCAATACATTTCAGACAAATCAATTGACATTTAAATCCTGTAGAGACGCGATTCATCGCGTCTTTTCAAAGATTCATCGCGTCTTTTCAAAGATTCATCGCGTCTTCCCAAAGATTCATCGCGTCTTTACCAACCCCAAAATCATCACGAAAAATTCCTAACCGAACCATATTGACAGCCGATGGAGTAAGTGCGATCGCATTTCGTCAGTCCAGTAGGGTGGTTAGGCGCTGATGCACTATCCACTCGGCGGTGCGTTACGGCTAAAATTCATTGTCTCTGTGTCCTCAATCCTTTCCTAGCCGTAACACACCCTACACAATTACAAAGATTTCAAGCTGAAATTCACGTAAAAGGTAAATCATTTTTTATAAAGACCAGATAAATTATGTATTAAGAATACATTAACCTTCGTGAAACTACTGGGATATTGCTCTGGTACATGATAGATTTTCATCAAATTTAAGTATTAATCATGAATTGTCTAAATTAGTAATCAATAAAAATGCAAACCAACGTTTTATTGATTAGCCATGACAGTATCGGGGATTTTCCCTGAAATTCCTATGCTTAGGTAACAAACGTCATCAGCTGATTCCTATTAAAGGTGTCTAGGTGCTTCTATATTTCTCTATGTACATCATTGGTTTTCCTCTCCCTAATGCCAAAATGCTGATTACTAATTCAAAATGAATAGTAATCGGCAGCTTTTTGTGTTCATGTTTCCAATTCATAATTAATACTGAAATTAAAAATCAATTGTTTACATAGCTCTAGCAACAATAGCAAGCTAGAAAAATTACATTATCAATTCCTGGATTGAATTAAGGTATGAACATGAGTCAAGAAAAATATCTGATGACACCAAAGTCACATTCTATTTCTAATCATCAATCACGCATTTTGATAGTATCAATGCGTGAAGTTGCTAAGTTAGTAGGGTTTTGTAGCTTATATGAATTTGAAGATGTTATCCACGATGCTGATGCTGCTGATATGCTCACACCATTGAGTACAGATGATGGCATCGTTAGAAAAATCTACAAATTAGCTAAGTATTTAACTAATTCCAAAAAATTAGCAAATTTATTAGTACCAGGGACTAATCCATATTTTATTGAACAAGAGTATGAATTGTTCTTTCCTATATTTAATTCTCCCTTTGAACTTTTCGCACTACACGCCTTTAAAAATTGGCGACAAAAATGCAGCCAAGCAGTTTGTTATATAGATGAATTTTGGGAAACATATCTGCAGCCATCCAGCCTCTATTTTCTCGAATATTTAAAAGATTTCGATCATATTTTCCTCGGCAATAAAAATTCAGTTGAGGCAGTTGCTAAAATTACAGGTCGTCCTTGTAGCTATCTACCACCTGGAATTGATACATTAAAATTCTGTCCCTATCCACAGTTACCTCACCGCAGTATTGATGTTTCCTATTTGGGTCGGCGTTCACCTGTAACTCATCAAGCTCTATTAGAATATGCACAACAGCAACAAATTTTTTATTACTACGATACAATCAAAGCTTCTGGGACTAAAAATGCAGCTAAACAACAAACATTTGCGGTAAATAATGCCCGAGAACACCGCATATTATTTGCTAATTTAAACAAGAGAAGCCGTTATTTCTTTGCTAACCGCGCACGCATTAACGAAGCAGAAGCAACAAAAAATAAACAAGAGTTTGGCCCACGCTTTTTTGAAGGTGCAGCGGCTGGTGCAGTCCTCATAGGTGATCCACCAATGACAGAGGAATTTTATAAACATTTTGATTGGCAGGATGCCATTATCAAAGTTCCCTTTGATGCTCCAGAAATTGGCGAGATTATTTCTGATTTAGATGCACAGCCTGAGCGTCTGGCAAGAATTAGAAGAGATAATGTTGTCAATACATTACTCCGACACGACTGGGTATATCGCTTACGCACAGTATTTGAGACAATAGATGTTAAACCTAGTCAAATCATGTTAGCTAGAGAAGCTAAGTTAAAGAAACTAGCCTATGAAATCCAGCACACATCAGATGTATCATTGGTTAGTTAGAACCTCATGATTATTTTGTATAAGCCATTTTAAGTGCCTTGTATATGGGGGAAGTAAATTGAAACTTTCCCCATTTTCTTTCTGCTGAATCAAATTATATTTACTAGTAGTCTGACAAGTTAACTTTGCTAGGTGCATCAAATTTTCTAGTTCTTTCTTTTCCTCTTTCTTTGAGTGCTTCGCGTCTTCGTGGTTCGTTTCTTTACCCCTTAAAGTTGGGTTGCCAGAGTACTAGAATATTGGGCTGATTTAAATTTATGATTGAGATAATACCAATTAAACACAATAATTCAACAGATTGTAGGGGCAAGGCAGTGCCTTGCCCTCTAGAATCTATTGATGTGTCGCCAAGATTATTTAAATCAATTTTAAAAAGCTTCTCAACAAAAGATTAGCAATTGACCTATAAGTTTTTCTAAATCAATCACTTGCCATTACTCCTTGTCTATTGTTAGCTAGTAGTGTATGGATATAATTAAAATTTATTATTGCCTCCATCTTTCCTTAAATTTTATAATTTTTTAGTTCTGAACTGTTAAATTACGTGGTTTGATGTAAGAAGTTCCTCAAAGCCCGTGAAAGTTAAAAATCACATTGCCAAAAATTAATCTTGACTGAACAACAATCCTAAAATTTGTAAACAGAGAAAGATTATATCAGCGATAAGTAACTTGCTTTCAAACACTTTATTAAATCAGGGTAATATCATGAACAACAATAAATATTTAATCAAACATAAATTTAATTCTTTTTCTAATGAAAAATCACGCATTTTGCTAGTATCAATGCGTGAACTTGCTAACTTAGTAGCTTTTTGTACCTTATATGAATTTGAAGATGTACTTTACGATACCGATGCTGTTGATATGGTTCAACCATTGAGTGCTAACGACGGTATCTTAAGAAAAATCTATAAACTAGCTAAGTATTTAACTAACTCCAAGCAATTGGCGGAGTTCCTCGTTCCAGGGAATAATCCATACTTGCTTGAGCAAGAGTATGAACTATTCTTTCCCATATTTAATTCGCCCTTTGAACTATTTGCCCTGCATTCGTTCAAAAATTGGCAGCAAAAATGTAAGAAGTCTGTTTGTTATATAGTTGAATGCTGGGAATGGTATCTTCAGCCATCTAATAATTACTTCTTTGAGTTCTTAAAGGATTTCGACCATATTTATCTTGGTACTAAAAATTGTACAGAAGCAGTTGCTAAAATTACAGGTCGTCCTTGTACCTATCTACCACCTGGGATAGATACATTAAAATTCAGTCCCTATCCTGTATTACCTCAACGTGCTATTGATGTTTGCTATTTAGGCCGTCGTTCCTCGGTAACCCATAAAGCCCTATTAGAATTTGCACAACACCAACCAATCTTTTATTACTACGATACAATCAAAGCCTCGGGAACCAAAAATGCTGCTAAACAACAAACCTTTGCAGTTAACAATCATCAAGAACACCGCAGTTTATTAGCTAATTTAATTAAGAGAAGCCGTTATTTCTTTGCTAATCGCTCACGAGTTAACGAACTGAACACTGCAAAAATTCACCAAGAGTTTGGTTCTCGTTTCTTTGAGGGTGCTGCTGCTGGTGCAGTCATGATTGGCGAACCACCAACAATAGAGGAATTTTACAAATATTTTGATTGGGCTGATGCAATTATCAAAGTTCCCTTTGATTCTCCTGACATCGGTGAAATTATAACTGACTTAGATGCTCAGAGCGATCGCTTAGCCAGAATTAGAAAAGAAAATGTTGTCAACTCGCTACTGCGTCATGATTGGGTATATCGCTTGCGAACAATCTTTGAGTCCATAGATGTTCAACCCAGCGAAATCATGTTATCTAGAGAAGCCGAGTTAAAAAACCTAGCTAATCAGATTCATCTGTCTGATACATCATTGGTTCGTTAGTAGGGGATTGGGGATTGGGGATTGGGGACTGGGGACTGGTGATTGGGGACTGGGGATGAGGGAGATGAGAGACAAGGAGAAATCCCAATTACCAATTACCAATTACCAATTACCAATTACCAATTACCAATTACCAATTACCAATTACCAATTACCAATTACCAATTACCAATGCCCAATGCCCCATGCCCAATGCCCCATGCCCCATCCCCCCTTTTCCTGTAAAATCAAGATCCTAAAGACTGTGGATCGGGAGAAATTAGGGGTGTCTACACTCGGCGTAAACATTGACCACATTGCGACTATTCGACAAGCACGGCGAACGGTGGAACCTGACCCCGTAGCAGCAGCAGTGTTGGCAGAATTGGGGGGTGCAGATGGGATTACTGTGCATCTGCGGGAAGATAGACGGCATATACAAGATAGAGATGTGCGACTCTTAAGGCAAACGGTGAGAACGCACTTAAATTTAGAAATGGCAGCTACCGAGGAAATGCTAGGAATAGCCCTCGATGTCAAACCAGATTATGTAACTTTAGTACCAGAAAAACGCGAAGAAGTCACTACAGAAGGTGGTTTAGATATTGTTGGGCAAATTGCTAAAATAGGTGAGATAGTTGATAAATTGCAGAGTGCTAGCATTCCAGTAAGTTTATTTATCGATGCCGAACCTTCACAAATTGCAGCATCTGCCAAAGTGAAAGCGAAGTTTATAGAACTGCATACTGGGCAATACGCTGAGGCTAACGATGAAACAAGCCGCAAGCGAGAGTTAGCTGTGTTAGCTAAAGGGTGCGAGCAAGCGATTCAAGCCGGATTGCGCGTTAATGCTGGTCATGGACTGACCTACTGGAATGTTTATCCTGTGGCGATTCTGCCAGGGATGGAAGAACTCAACATTGGTCACACCATCATTAGTAGAGCAGCTTTGGTAGGTTTAGAAAGAGCTGTGCGTGAGATGAAGCAAGCTATCCGAGGAGAACTGTAAACGGTGAACAGTAAACAGTTAACAGCTAACAGTTAACTATGAAGAGTGCTGAGTTAAAAAAACCAGCCACAAGCACTGCAGTCAGTGCCTTGTGTATCAAGAGTGAGTAATTTTTAGTTTACTCAGCACTCAGTACTCAATCAACGCTTAGAGGGGTCTTAACTGCGTAATCCAAGAATTGGGGACACAATTTTAAGCAAAGACTTCTATGAGCGCAACACAATCTAACAGTTTGCCACTTTGGGTACAGGATCGAGATAAAGTTATTGAAGGAAGTACTGGTGCCGAATGGCGCTATCAGGAGCCACCTGATTATTCTCGCTCTAAAGAGAATTTGGCTAAAGAAAGTACGCGTAATCACCTAGAGGGTACTCTAGAAGCGATTGTACAAAATTTGGTCAGAAGCTTTGAGATGGAGGTATCTTTCAAAACCAACCCACAACAGTGGTTGTCTGTTGTTAATGACCAATTTCGTGTGAGTACTAATGGAGGTCAAGAATATACCGCTACAGATTTAGCAGCCCAAGGTACTTACAATTTATTTATGGCTGATTCAGAGCATTACAAAGCTTCTGCAGAAACCTTTGAATCATCCGCTCAAATCTTCCACTCAACATTTCCGCAAGGCTTTCCTTGGGAGGTTTTGGAAGTGTACTCCGGGCCACCAACCGTAACATTTAAGTGGCGGCACTGGGGACATTTTAAAGGTGCATATAAAGACCATGCACCCACTGGAGAGACAGTAGAAATTATCGGCATGAGCGTTGCCAAAGTTACCGATGACTTGCGGATAATTTCTGTGGAACACTACTTTGACAATACGCTGTTTTTAGAGAAGCTGACAGCTGGCGGCAAACTCTCAAGTAGTGAAAGCAAGGCAAGTGCTTGTCCCTTCAGTTCTTGGTTTAAAAAACTCAAGCAGAGTTAATTTTTAAGGGTACAGTATATAAACTGTACCCTTGAGTTAATCGTTAATAACCAAAGGATCAAAATGGCAACTTACTATTACGTTTTGGCAAGTCAAAAATTTTTAATACAAGAAGAACCCTTAGATGAGGTACTTAAAGAACGTACCCGTCACTACCACGAACAAGAAAAAGAAATTGATTTTTGGTTAGTCAAGCAACCTGCGTTTTTAGAAGCACCAGAAATGGCTGAGATTAAAGCCAAGTGTCCTCAACCTTCTGCTGCAATTATTTCTACCGACAAATCATTTATTACTTGGTTGAAACTACGATTGGAATATGTAATTGTAGGCGAGTTTGAAGCACCTTCGGCAACAATTTCCGATCCTTTAGCATCTCTTGCTACCGTATCATAATATACTATGGGGCATGGGGCATTGGGCATTGGTCATGGGTAATGGTAATTACTTGTTCTCCCTTTCCCCTTTCCCCCTACTCCCTCCCTCGGGGAACAAAATATACATTGACGAAATCTTTTAAGAAAATCTTCTTTATGTGTGAGGCTGTTGTGCAGAGATTTCCGTATTTACTACATACTGTAGTATTAGCGATCGCAGGATTGATTCATAGTATGAGTTCTGTTAATGCTCAACAAACTCTTCCTGCTTGTCAACCTCCAAATGCTGGTGAATATCTTTTATTAATAGTTAGTCCCACAGCAGATAATCAAAAGCAACTGCGTAATGCCTTGCCCAATGAACTAAAAAGTACCACCTGTCAATATCTCAGCGATACAGTTACCAGAATAGGTGGCTTTAATAAAATTGATGATGCTCAACGATGGGCAAGATATATCAACAATATTGTCGGTTTATCTGGCATTATCACCACTAAACCTGCAGATGTACAAGCACCTCAAAATGTCAGCTTTAAGCCACAAGCACTGGGAGAAGGCTACGCGGTATTAGTAGATTATTTCAACCGCCCAGAAATGGCATCTGATGTAGAAAAAGTGGTGGAAGGTGATATAGGTTTTGCTTCCTATGGACAACGCCCTTACTTGTTGGCAGTTTACACTACTAACCAAAAAGAAGCTCATAACACATTAAAAAAGCTCAATGAACGCGGTTTTGTTGCTTATTTAGTTGATAGCCGCAAGGTGACGCTACTACGTTCAAATGTGCGTTGACAGTAGCTAGATAAGGCATTAGAAACTATTATCCTTTATTCTGTGTTCCCTTCCTAAAAAAGTCATTTCTCCGAATTAAATCGGATGGCAATATTAAGAGTCAAGAGTCCAGAGTCAATAGTTACTGGAGGCTGAACTATTGACTATTAACTATGGACTATTGGCTAATAAAAAAGACTTAGCTAAGAAAGATATGGTAATTCCCAAAGCCGACCCAGCTATTACTTGAACTGGTGTATGTCCCAGCAATTCTTTGAGACGGTCTTGGGTAAAGTCATGTTTATCATCAAATAATTCATCAATCATTTGATTGAGTATTCGCGCTTGTTTCCCTGCAGCTTGGCGAACTCCAGCTGCATCGTACATAACAATAATGGCGAAAATTGTAGCCAGAGCAAAATCAGGCGATGCCCAACCCAGAGTTTGCCCAACACCTGTTGCTAAAGAGGTAACTAGAGCCGAATGGGCACTAGGCATACCGCCTGTGGTTACTAAAACACGTACATTAAGTTTGCGATTTTTAACTATCTCGATGACGAGCTTCATCGATTGAGCAATTAAACAAGCTATCAGAGCAACCAGCAGCACCCGGTTGTCTAAGATGTCGCCTATGTCCTGCATGGTATTTTGGGGATGTTAGTAAATATTAGCTATTAGCAGCAGTTATTTTTTGAAAAACATTTTGGATGCAACCTAACAACATTACGCCACTTGCTAATACCAATTTTGGATTTTAGATTGAAAATCTTGAATTTTCAAACATAGTACCTCTGCCAATTTCGTATGACGACTGGAGGAAAATTCGCAATACGTGAGTCTCAAATCCAAAATTGATCATCGCGAAGCTGGCAGTTAAAATCACAAAGTTCTGATGTCTGACGACAATTTATACCAATTCACTACAAGCAGGTAACAAATTCAAACTCCAAAACCTAGATGCTGTCTAAGTTCTTCCATTCTGAATTTTGCATTTTGAAGTGGTATTACCCTACGGGCTGCTAAGTGAGATTACGGAATTAATGAGTAAAATTCCCGTAGGGGTTGACTTAGTGATTGCGGCTGATAATAAAATGAGCGATCGCTTTTAAAGGTTGTGCTTTTTCTCCAAATACGTCTAATTCCGCACACGCTGCTTCAATGAGCTGTTCAGCTTTAACGCGAGATTCTTCAATTCCCCACAGGCTGGGATAGGTAACTTTCTGCGCTTTCAAATCCTTGCCCGCAGTTTTGCCTAATTGTTCTTGAGTGGCGGTGATATCTAAAATATCATCGACAATTTGGAATGCCAGACCAATATTCTGAGCATACCGAGTTAGTCTTTGTACATCCTCAACAGATGCTCCCGCTAAAATACCACCACAAACAACACAAGCTTCCAAAAGGGCAGCTGTTTTGTGGTTATGAATGTAATTCAGCGTCTCTAGGGAAGTATCTGTTTTACCTTCCGATTCTAGATCCACTACTTGACCCCCAACCAAGCCAGCAGCCCCTAATGCCCTAGCAAGACGCGCTACTACCTGCAATACTCTATCTCTAGGGACAGTCACAGGGGTGGCGATCGCAACAAATTCAAAAGCATAAGCCAACAAACCATCGCCAGCTAAAATCGCGATATCTTCGCCATAAACCTTGTGGTTTGTCAGCTTACCCCGACGGTAATCGTCATTATCCATCGCTGGCAAATCATCATGAATTAATGACATTGTGTGGATCATTTCCACCGCACAAGCTGTTGGCATTGCCATTTCGATTGTGCCACCCATCATTTCACTGGTAGCAAGGCACAGGATAGGACGTACACGTTTACCACCAGCCAACAGAGAATAGCGCATCGACTCGTAAATCTTCTCTGGATAGGAAACGGGAAGCGCTTGATCCAAAGCAGTTTCACAAAGCTGTTGACGCTCTTTGAGATACGCTGATAGGTTAAACGTGGCTGTCTCTGGCATCTTTTTAAACTTATCAGTTGCTACCATTCTGTAAAATCCTGAAATTTTGGTATTTTTGTCATATACGTCACAATTTTAAGGGGCTTTGGATCTCAAAACACGAGTAATTAAGAGTTAAGAATTAGGAAGAATAATTCATAATTCATAATTCATAATTCATCGCTCTTGATTCCGTGCCGCCTTAAGTAGCTAGCAAATGTATTTTGCAACAACATAGCGACAGTCATAGGGCCAACGCCTCCCGGAACTGGGGTGATAAACTCTGCCACGCCAGCTGTCGATTCCCAGTGGACATCGCCGACTAAACGACTTTTGCCACTAGCATCGGTGACACGATTTATCCCCACATCTACCACAACAGCGCCCGGTTTCACCATTTCACCAGTAATCAATCCTGGAATGCCTACAGCTGAGATGAGAATATCGGCATTCTGGGCGATCGCTTTTAAGTCTTGGGATCGTGAGTGGGCAACGGTAACGGTAGCATCAGCGTCCACAAGCATTAACGCCATTGGCTTACCTACCAAAATACTACGTCCCACTACCACTGCTTGTTTTCCTGGCAAAGAAATTTTATATTCTTGCAGCAGCCGCATCACACCAGCTGGTGTACAACTCCGTAAACCTGCTTCTTGGCGCACCAATCGCCCCATATTCACCGGGTGCAATCCATCAACGTCTTTATCTGGCTCAATTTGATGCAGCAAGCTAATAGAGTCTAAATGTGGAGGTAGGGGTAACTGTACAAGAATCCCATCTACCTGTTCATCTTGATTGAGTGCTGCGATCGCATCTTCTAATTCTGCTTGAGTGGTTTGGGTAGGAAAATGCTTACCAAAAGAGGCAATACCCACTTTAGCGCAAGCTTTCTCTTTATTGCGTACATAAGCAGCTGATGCGGGATTGTCACCAACCATCAGCACTGCTAACCCAGGGGGACGACCAATTTTTGGTTGTAACTCTGCAATACGTTCTAAAAGTTTGTGCTGAATTTTTTCAGCTAAGGTTTTACCATCAAGAAGTTTGGCAGTTTTTGTTTCCATGAGAATTTCCAGCTATATTCGCCTTAAGTCCAAAGACCAGTATCTAGCCGTTTGTGGCAAAGTCAACAGTCATCAGTCAACTTTGGCTATTGACTATGATGGTCTTGTTATTTTATGCCTTAGCGTCTGTCAAACAACAAAATCATATTATCTTTGGGGGTTGGGGACTGGGGATTGGGGATTGGGGATTGGGGAATGGGGACTGGGGACTGGGGACTGGGGACTGGGGACTGGGGGTAAAAGCCAAATGACAAATAACAAAGGACAAATGACCAATGCCAAAATTTTCTCAGATTTCCAGTATTTTTGCTTATCGATTAGGGTTGTTATTTTTTCTGGTAGTAGGACTTTTTGGTTGTGGTAACGTCACACAATCTGGTTTTGGTGTGGGGAATTTGCGTATTGGTAGTAACGTTACGCCAATTCGGGAGATTAAACCAGAGCAAAACAACCAGGCTACAGTTTATATCCAAGGTAAAGTAGAAAGGCAAGTACCCCTAGCAAAACGCTGGGCGTATCAAATTGATGATTCCACTGGCAAAATTTGGGTGGTGACCAATCAAACTAAGTTGGCGAAGGGAGACCAAATAGTGATTAAAGGTAAAGTTCGCTATAAAAGCATACCCCTTGCTGGTAAGGAGTTTGGCGAAGTTTATTTAGAAGAAGATTCTTAAATTTGGGACGCATTATATAACTTATATAAAAATTTATGGAAAATCAGCAGGTACAGGTTGCGATCGCAATTCTCTACCAAGACAATAAGTTTCTCATGCAGCTGCGGGATAATAACCCAAATATTCTTTATCCTGGCTACTGGGCACTTTTTGGTGGACATATCGAATCTGGAGAGACACCAAATATTGCTGTTAAGCGCGAAGTTTTAGAAGAAATTGGCTACGATTACCCAAAGTTTTCAGAATTTTGCTGTTATTGGGATGATAACGTCATCCGTCATGTCTTTCATGCACCGCTATTAGTGGATTCAAATCAACTCGTGTTAAATGAAGGCTGGGACATGGGCTTTTTAACACCAGCAGATATTCGCCAGGGTACTTGTTACTCAACAATTGCTGCTGAAGTCAGACCTTTAGGGCCAATGCATCAGCGAATTATGCTGGATTTTATAGAAAGCAATCTACATTGTGAAGCGTAAAGATTTAAATCATATAAAGGGTCAACAATTGTAGAGACGCGATTCATCGCGTCTTTACTCAAAAGTCAAAGATTATTCAGTTATTATCCCTTTTCTACAATCCCCAGTCCCCAGTCCCCAATCCCTAATCCCCAATCTCCCGGAGTAACCACTAATGCAATCACTAAACAAACTACCACGATGGTTAAATATAGGATTGGCATTTCCTATTATTATTCTTAATGGTTGGTTATTACTTCAGGTTGTGCAATATTTTCAGCCTTTAGTAAGTATTTTTGTCGCCGCTGTCTTATTAGCTTTTGTGTTGAATTATCCCATCCAATTTTTGCAAGAACGTGGAGTAAAACGTAACTTAGCTATTGGCGTAGTTTTACTTTTAGCTGTGGTGATTTTAGTCGCTTTAGGTATTATCTTAGTACCGCTGATTATAGAACAGCTGAATGAATTAGCGAATATTCTTCCCTATTGGGTTGATTCTGCTGGTGAACAAATCCAAGCTTTTCAAAATTGGGCGGCGACACAACAACTTCCTGTAAATTTGTCTGGTATAGCGACGCAAATTTTGGATAGATTTTCTAATCAACTGCAATCTTTTACTGGCAGAGTTGTTAGTGTTGCTTTCGATACTATTGGGATTGTTGTCAATGTGCTGCTAACAGTAGTCTTGACTGTCTACATGGTATTAAATGGCAAGCGTTTATGGGATGGAGTTTTTCAGTGGTTTCCGCCTTATATTGGCCCAAAAGTGCGGGAATTTTTAAGAGAAGATTTTCATAATTATTTTATTGGTCAGGCGACATTAGGTGCTGTGTTAAGTGTGGCGATGACATTGGCTTTTTTCTCGCTACAAGTTCCCTTAGCGCTACTTTTTGGAATTGGGATTGGCTTTTTCTCCCTCTTCCCTTTTGGTACAGGTATAGGTATCACTATAGTTAGTTTTTTAGTAGCATTACAAAATATTTGGTTAGGGGTAGAAGTATTAGGAATAGCAGTAGCAATTGACCAAGTAAATGCTAATTTTATTGCCCCTCGGATTCTTGGTAATTTAACTGGGTTAAATCCTGTATGGGTAGTAATTTCTTTACTATTAGGAGCTAAGTTAGGCGGAGTATTAGGTTTATTAATTGCGATACCCATCGCTAGTTTTATTAAAGATTTAGCAGATGGCTGGCGTGATGGTGTATTTAGTCAAGTAATTGTATCGAATGACAATATTAAACATCATTCGCCCGTTGAGGTAGGGGAATAAGGGACTTGCAAATGAAAAAATAATCAATCGCTGTGGCAAGCAGAGGAAGCAGAGGAAGCAGAATACAATAAAATTTAATATAAATTAATCGAAGGGGCACAAAATTTTGTGCCCCTTCGATTTGTCAGATTCTTCTTATAATTACCTGTTTATTAAGTAAGTCGGTGGAAATAAACCACACTATACTAATAAACGTAAATAAGCTTAAAATCCTTACCAATGACTAATGACTAAGAACAAATGACAGCCTCAGCCAATTATCTTTAATTTCGCCGACCTACTTATTATGGTTTTTGGGTGGCGATCGCTAATTTTGCCCCCTGTACCTGACGTAAATTATCCATAACAGCTACCACCTGACCGTGACTAACTCGTTCATCGGCGTTGATGATTACCAGTGCTTCTTGCTTATCACCCATCAATGTACGTACTTGCGCTGATAATACATTTAGGTCAACTTGTTGGCGATTGACGCTAATTTTTCCGGTTGCGTCTACTGTGACATTAATCGGTTCGCTGGATGCTTGTTGTTGGGCAGAAGCAGCTTTGGGTAAATTAACTGGTAAACCTTCCGACCGAGTTAAAAACAAGGTTGACATGATAAAAAATGTCAAAATCGCAAAGATGACATCAATCATCGGTACGATATTAATTTGAGCTGGTAAATCTGGTTCATCGGGTAGGCGCATAGGGTTTCTCTCCTCTTTCATAGCGACGGCGGTAAAGCAATTCTAACTGACCCCCATACTCTTGAATCCAGGCGATTTGGCGCAGGTAGAGTCCCCGGAAGCTATTAGCAAAGAAAAGTGTAAAGATAGCAACGACTAATCCTGAGGCTGTAGAGACTAAGGCTTCACTAATCCCACTAGTTACACCTGATGTTTTTGTACCACCAACATCACCGATATCTAAGGAAGCAAATGAGGTAATTAATCCTAAAACAGTACCGAGGAGTCCTAATAGAGGTGCAAGACCGATGATAGTATCAAAAATGTTTTGGAAGCGTTTAAGTAAGGGAATTTCGGCTTGAGATTCGCTTTCTAATGCTAAACGAAATTCCTCTGGGGTTGGTTCTTCCAATTCTAAAGCTGCGAGAAAAATTCGCGACATTGGTAAATCGGAATTTTGCTGCAACTTATCTAAAGCACCAACTACATTATCTAGGCGATAAAGTTGTAATACTTCTCGCACTACGCGATTTTGGCGAGTATTTATCTTAATCCAAAACCTAATTCGTTCGATAATTAGCGCCACCGCCAACACCGAAAACCCTAGTAGCGGCCATATGACCACGCCGCCAGCCGTAAATAAGTTATTAAATGACATTTATTATTTTTCTACTCCTCAACTATCTTAAAGTAGCAAACTGCTATAGAAATTCTATTGCAGTTGTGAAATAAATCGGTTTTGGCTGTTGACTGTTGACTGTTGACTGTCAACAACCTGACATAAAATATTTCACACATCATTTTAAGATGGCTATATGATAACTCTCAAGACATTACTGTGAGTTAATGTATCTGTCAATCTTTGACAATACGTCAAAGCCAGATGATTGATTTTTTACCTGGAATTTGTGTTTAAGCAAAGAGTTGAATTACGAACTACGAATTACAAATTACGAATTATTTTTTAGTTGTCCATCTTCCATATAAATAATGCGATCGGCAATATCAAGGATGCGGTTATCATGGGTAACTAGCAAAATTGTACAGCCTTGTTCTTTAGCTAATTTTTGCATTAACTCCACTACATCGCGCCCAGATTTTTTATCGAGTGCGGCTGTTGGTTCATCTGCTAGGACAATTTTAGGATGGCTGACTAAAGCACGGGCGATCGCAACCCGTTGTTTTTGTCCCCCAGAAAGACTTTCTGCGTAATAATTTACACGGTGTCCTAATCCTACACTTTCCAGCATGGCGATCGCTTTTTTGTCGATGTCCTCATGCAGAAACTCATCATGCAACTCTAGAGACATCCGTACGTTTTCTTTAGCTGTCAAAAATGACATGAGATTATGGGCTTGAAAAATATACCCAATCTGGCGGCGTAGCTTAGTTAACTGCTTTTTACTAGCACCACAAATTTCTTCCCCTAAGATTGTTAAACTACCTGATTGTGCCGAGCGCAATCCACCCATCAGAGTTAACAGAGTAGTTTTACCGGAACCAGAGGGGCCAGTCATAATTACAATTTCGCCAGCTTGAATTTCTAAATTAATATCAAATAAAACTTGTTTTTTTAGGGAACCTTCACCGAAGTAGTGATTGAGGTTACTAATATTAATTACTGGTTTTAAAGCTAAAGTAGTGGATGTAGTTTCGGAAAGCATAATATTAATAAGAGTCAAGGGTCGTTGGGGAGACGCGATGAATCGCGTCTGTACAAGAGTTAAGGAAATTAAAAAATATCGGCGGGGTCGGCGGCGCGTAATTTTCGCATGGCGATCGCACCCGAAAAAGTACACATGATGATGGTCAAAATAAAGACTGTGATTGCCCGTTCTACTTTCATGAAAATGGGCAATAATGTTGCAGCGTAAGTTAATTGATAAAGTCCCAATGAGAGGAAAAAGGAGGGTAAAAAACCTAAACAAGCTAAGAATAACGCCTCTTGCAACAGCACTCCTAATAAATAGTGATCGCTATAACCCATTGCTTTGAGGGTGGCGTATTCTGGTAAGTGTTCAGAGACATCGGAATACAGGATTTGATAGACAATTACAATCCCGACAATAAACCCGACTCCTACACCCAAGCCGAAAATAAAGCCAATACCAGTACCATTGGCCCAGTAACTTTTTTCAATTTGGGCAAATCCCTCAGTAGTCAGAACTATGACATCATTAGGTAACCCAGCCGCTAATTGCGATCGCACTTGTTCAGGATTTGCGCCAGGTTTGAGAGTAATTAACCCAACTTCAATTTGATCAGCTTTGCGGTCAGGAAAGAGTTGTAAAAAGGTAGAGTCACTAGCAATTACATTTCCATCAGCAGCAAAGGAAGCACCATTACTAAAGACACCTTTGACATTGATACCTTTACCGTTTAATTCAGTTTCAAATTTGCCTGTTTGTTTCAAAATAGTGGCAATATCCCCATATTCTGGCCGTCCTGCTTGGTCAAACATGACTTGATATAACTGTTTCAAATCATTTTGATGTTGCTGAACTTCTGGGAATAAAAAAGCGGGTTTTGCTGGATCAATACCCCACACCAAAATTGCACGATCCAGCCTTGTTTGGGGATTTCGCCATTGTCCGGTGCTAATATAAACCGAATTTACCGACTGCACACCTTCATAACTTAATGTTTGATACAATCGCTCACGAGAAAAACTTTTTACTGAAAATAAAGTTTGAAATTGCGGATTAATTAAAACTAAATCTGCTTGTAAATTCCGATGAGGTTTGACGGCTGCATCAAACAGCGCCCCTTCAAAACCTAACTGAATAAACATCAGCATATCGGCAAAAGCAATACCTGATACTGCTATTGCTAAACGGGTTTTTTCTTTCATTAACTGCCGCCAAGCTAGCGGAGTTTTGCGGAAGAATTTAGATAACATCTATTATCCCTTAATAAATTGATGTTCAGCTGCTTGTGCTAACTGGCGTTGCCGCATTAATAGAAATAAAGGCAACCCGAAAGAAACGCCGACTAAAAGATTACATAGGACGTAAACCCAGAGATTTTGCATTTTTAGACGTGTCCCTTCCCAAAATATTAATGTCCAAAAAGTTAGAGATGAAACAATCACATCCATGCCAAAAAAGCCAGAAATTTGATTAGCAAATAGCTGGTGAAAAAATAGCTTGATATCTAGCCCGTGTTCTAAAACAAAAGGCAGGAATTGCGAGTAAGGTAAAACGAAGCCCAGAATACAAAGTAGAAGGTAGATAACTTGAATCATGATGACATTCACCTTCGATAATTACTTATTTCCGGAATATTTAGCCAAAATTCACTTTATATCGAACATTCGTTATCCTTTACGGCAAACAAACTTTATAGTTCAATCGCTGTCTGTACCTGCAAGTTCGTAAAACCAGCAACTCGCTTGCTATCTTCTTTGTTAAGACGAATTTTCACCTCAATTACT
The DNA here is from genome assembly GCA_002368155.1 of Nostoc carneum NIES-2107. Taxonomy (GTDB): domain Bacteria; phylum Cyanobacteriota; class Cyanobacteriia; order Cyanobacteriales; family Nostocaceae; genus Aulosira; species Aulosira carnea. The sequence goes on along the minus strand of AP018180.1, from coordinate 2,273,730 downwards.
CGGCTATCGAGGTTTTCTCCTGGTTGGTTGCTAAAAACATTTTGCCGATTTACCTGCAAGCCAATTTGAGAAACCTGACCGCGCAGTTCTCCAGTAAACGCTTGGCCGCTAATTACTGCTTGTTGCCCCAGTTTGACTTTGTTAATATCGCTTTGATAAACTTCTGCAACTGCAATCATTTGGTCAGTTTGGGCAAAGTCTGCAATCCCAGAATCCCCGATTTTCTCCCCAGCGCGGTAATGTATTTTGAGAATTTGTCCGGTTGTGGGTGCTTTAATGTAGGCTGCGGTTAAGTCAGTTTGGGCGCGTTTGAGGGATGCGATCGCATTTTCAACTTCCGTTTGGGCGGCGGCGATATCCACGGGACGGACTTCGGCAATACTGTTAAGTGTGGCTTTGGCTTCCCTAATTTGCTTGTTCCCAGTGGCGTTAATGCGGTTAAGTCCTACTTTGGCTTCTGCTAATTGTCTCTTCGCAGTAGTGTTAATGCGGTTGAGAACAGCTTGGGCTTCATCTAGTTGCTGTTTGGTGGTTTCTACACTCAAACGCTTACTATCAAATGCAGAATTAGAAATCGCCCCATCTTTATATAACTGTTGGTAACGCAGATATTCGGCTTGGGCGTTGTTAAGTTCAGCTGTCAGTTTTTTAATTGTCGCTGCTTGGGCGATGCTATCACCTTGCCATTGTGCCTCTAAACGCGCGATCGCTTCTTCTTGACTTTGGCGATCGCCTATTGACTGCGCCTGTAAACGTTCCACAGTCGCTTGCTGCGCCTGAATTTCACCAGTTTTCGCCCCCGCTTTCACTTGTGCAAGTTTAGCTTGGGCGACTTGTACTTGTTTTTGCGCTTGTAGTACCGCAGTTTGCAAGCGATCGCGTGAATCTAAAATTGCTACAACTTGCCCAGCTTTCACGCGATCGCCTTCTTCAACTAAGATTTGGGAAATGCGATCGCCATCTAAAGCTAACGGTGCAGACAACTTAATTACCTCTGCTTCTGGTTGTAGTCTCCCTAAAGCAGTTACTTTCTGTACAACTGGCGCAGTTGGAACCGTTTCCGATGAAGCTGTTTTACCCAACTGTCCAAATTGAGAAACAGCATACACAGCAATTGTCCCTGTAATCGCCGTAGCCGCAATTACTAATGCAATTACCCCTTGATTTTTTGGTTTTAATAACAGCCTATAACTCATACAATTTTGGATTTTAGATTTTGGATTTTGTAGAAAGTTACATCGAGGACATATAAATATTCTTCCCAATTACCAATTACCAATTACCCATTCCCCATTACCCATTCCCCTTTACCCCTTCCCAACCACCAAATATCCCATCAGCATTTTCCCCAACAATGCACATTGTTCGTGAACATCAATATTTTCATCACCCCATAATTTTTCTAAAATTAAACCATTGACAAAACTCAATACAAAGCAAGCCAAAACCGGATCTTGAATACCTAAGAACTCATAAACGGCTTGTTGATATCGTTGATTAGTACGCTTTAATACACCACTACTTTGGATAGTTTTAGAATCTTGATGCTGACAAAAGTCAACCCAAATATAAGTCCACTTAATAAAATAATCTTCGTTTTTTTCTAAATATCTTGCCAATACTTCCATCGACTCTGGTAGTGATTTTTTTTCTCCTAACTCTGCTAATGCTAGCGTCACATCTTGGTGACAAATTTCTTCTAGTAATTGCTCAAATAAAGCTTGTTTACTGGGAAAATAGTGATACAGCGTCCCAGTAGAAACCTTTAAACCTTGAGCAATTTGCCTCATAGTGATGGCACTGTAACCTTTTTGGGCAAATAAATCGAAGCACTTGCCGAGCAGTTCCTTACGGTATTGTTCATGATCAACAATTTTGGGCATAAGTGAGCTTATTTATATCGAACGCTCGTTATATATAACAATACAATCCTTAACGCGGAGTTGTCAAGATACCGCCTAAGTTTTGGGTTAAGGGGAAAAAGGGAAAGAAAACACTAAAAACATCATTCATTTTGAATTAATGAATGATGTTTAACTTCTCAAATCTCAAAAGCTTCTCAAAACAACAACACCCAAGCTACGACTTGCTTAGTGATTTCCTCTTTTTTATCTTACAAACGGGGCTACAACCATTATTTACATACTCGCTATGTAATAACAATTTAGTTGTAATATCCCCCTGTTTACTACATTGAGGAAATATCAGCTTTCGAGTTGGGTGTTGTTGTTAGTTGGCGATACTGACTATCTAACAGCGTTTTTACCTCTTAACTAACTGGACTTGGTTAACTTGGCTGTTGTATTCGCCGAGTGAAGCTCTATTAGCTTCATGTTTTTAAAATATCACGCTTCAATTCTGATAGATTCTGTCTGAAACTAAACTTTACTTTTAAAAATATTTCCATTTATAAATGGCAACAATTCTTTTTGAAAAATCTAATAGTTGCAACTGTGTGAAATTCAGATGATTCTAACGACATAACATTTCTGCGCCTCTACGCTTAGCTACTGTTGGTTCGCTCATTTTTTGAGCCAAAAAGTAATTTATTTGTACTACTTTTTTGTCCGTTATTGATAAAATTCGCAATTAACTCAAAAAAAAGACGAATGCATGAAATTACAAAAAAATCATTCAGACTCTCAAAAGTTTACAGAGTCTGAATACCGCATTCTATCGTTGAGAAAATATTTTTCTCTCGCAAAAGTCTCCGAACCGACAGTACCTACGAAATATCAAGGGTTTCAAGGCTTAATTCACATTAAACGTAACTATATCAAAAATCAGCCATTAGTCAGGTCGTACCATTAATGACTAGTACAACATGGCATGAATGATGATCCTAATGCCGTGTACTATGGTGAACCTTTATGGACGGAAGAGATGCTGATACGAGAAGGTGCGAAGGTTGAGGAGAGAGACACGTATACAATAAGTTTGGCTTTGGTAAATTAACATTAGTGCGATCGCTTATTGCCGTAGGCTGGGTTGACGACAGGAAACCCAGCATTATTTTTCATTGCCAGCACTGAGCAAAAATATGATCGCATTTGAAACTGTGGCCGTGAATGCGATCGCCCTAAACTGAAGTATAATTCTGCAATACTCAAGGGTAATTTAATAGCTTATTTGGGTGACAAAATATTTATCAAGTTGACGCTGATGCGTTATGCTATTGCTAACGCATCCTACTTGAACTATTAAAGGTAAAACTAAGCTGCTATCGGAATTGAAATTACAAATTCTGTTTCTTGTTGAGGTAGAGAATTGACGGTGATATTACCACCATGTTTTTTAATAATAGAATAACTGACAAATAATCCTAAACCTGTACCTCTACCTATAGGTTTAGTAGTGAAAAATGGTTCAAATATTCGTTGTTGGATATGCAAGGGAATAAAGCTGCTGGTATTGGCGATCGCAATTTTTATCTGCTCATTTTCAACTACTTCTGTACGAATCCGAATTTGTGGCTGTGTGATATTGTTTCCAGCTTCGCGAATCGCATCAATGGCATTGTTGAGGATATGCAAAAATACTTGATTCAACTGTCCGGGATAGCAAGTGACAGCAGGAAGATTACCATATTCTTTAATGAGTTGTATTTCAGGTTGGTGTTTATAAGCTTGCAAGCGATTTTGCAAAATTAATAGTGTACTTTCTATGCCACTATGTAAATCCACGGCTTTAATTGGTGATTCATCTAAGCGAGAAAAGTTACGTAAACTTAAGACAATCTGACTGATGCGATCGCTGCCTGATTCCATTGATTGCAGAATATCAATTACATCTTTATAAATAAAATCAATATCTATTTCATCGTGTTTAGCTTGAATTTTGGCAGAAGGTTGAGCATATTCTTCTTGATAAAGTGTGATTAAACTCATCAAATCAGCCAAATAAGTTTCTAAATGGTCGATATTGCACTTAATAAAACTGATAGGATTGTTAATTTCGTGAGCAATTCCTGCTACTAATTGCCCCAAAGATGACATTTTTTCGGAATGAATCAATTGAGCATGGGTTTTTTGTAAATGTTGTAATGTATCTTCTAAATCTTGGGCTTTTTGATTCAGTGCCTGGGTTTTTTGCTCTACTTCTGTTTCCAGGTTTTGGGAGTAATTAGCGATTTGTTGATAAAGTCGAGCATTTTCTAAGGAAATCGCAGCTTGAGTGCAAAGAAAATCTAAAATCAGGATGCGATCGCTCGTAAATACACCACTGGTAGCACAATTGTGCAAATATAAAATTCCAATCAAATTTCCTTGATGGAGAATTGGCAAGCACAAGATATTTTGAGGTTGCTGTTGAGTTAAATATTCATCAATGACAGGTAAATCTGTTTTCTGCTGCTCAATTACTACAACTTCTTGGGTATTTTTGACATATTGAATTAGCTTGACTGGTATATTACGGTTTCCCTCTAGCGGTTGCGAGCAAAGTTCTGTAGTTTCTGGTGTTGCAATAGCTTGTAGATACCAATTACCATCACTATTGGGTAAGATTAAAGCACAGCGATCGCCACCAGAGTTTTGCAGAATAATTTGAGTTAGTTGGCGCAGTAGTTCGTCAAAATGAATTGTACTCGAAAGACTTTGAGAAGCTTTAAGCACAGCAGCAAAATCTAGAGCTATGTTGAGACTCGTACTAGCAGCCTGGGTGCCTGTAGAAGCATGAACTGAGTTACGGGAAGTAGCAAGAGTTGCCAGGGTTTCTATAGGATTCCAGCTTTGGCTAGCTGGCTGTAAAATTGGGCGCAGTAAATCAGGGTAGCGATTTGCTAAATCATCGGTTTTAGCTTTTGCACCCCAACGAGAATAGCAATAATAAGCTGACTGCATATAACCAGCAGCTACTTTTTCTTTACCCCAATCAAGGTAAAATTTAGCAGCAAGTTCATTAGCTAAAGCTTCTTCTTGCAGGTAGCCGTTTTCTTTTGCTCCCGTAATGGCGCAATCATAGAGTTCCATTGCTGTGTAAAAATTACCCGACACGCGACAGCATTCAGCTTCTACTAAGTGCAATTTATGCAAATGATTATTGGGGGCATAATCTGCATATTGCTTGAGTTTTATTTGATGATTTTGAACGCGCTGCCAACTATGAGATGATTCTTCAGGAGTCACAGATTTTAAAATTGCTAACTGCGCTAAAGCATCATAAAAAGGCAGTAAAACGCTGACATATAATCCCGGTACACCATCTAAATATTGTTCGGCAAGAGTGGCTTGGGCGATCGCTTGTTGATATTCGCCAAACAAATAGCAGAGAATTACTTTATTAATTTGTACATGATAAACAGCCGGGCGATCGTTAACTTCTTGGTGTTGCGGTAACATCACATCTTCGTTGTAGACATTACCCACCAAACGATAAGGAACTTCACTACAACCTAGTAAATTTAAAACCGCTTGGTGATAAGCTTTGTGATAATTCAAGGCTGTGGTTTGTTTGAGTTCTGCGATCGCTATCCCGTAGGTGGCTAATTCTGCTTCTAATTCTGTCAATTCTTTACCAGCGCAGTAGGATTGGAAACTATAGCCAAATATGCACCAAACTGCCCATTCTAAATCCCCTGTTGTCAATCCGCTTTGATAACCTGCGAGTAAAGATTCTAGGGTTTTTTGAAGAGGATCTTGCCAATGTCTGATGCAATTATTGAAGACTGCGGCAATTTTGGCGTGTAGTTCTTCCGCAGAGAATTTTTCCATTAAATTTAACGCCAGTTGCCCAAATTGATAGCTTGTTTCTATAGCACCAACAAAAGCACAAAGGATTAAACCATAACTGGCATAAGCAAAAGCAGATAAGCTGCTATTGCCATATTCAATTGATAAGTTAACCTGCTTACCGATAATCAGGGGTAACATTTCGGGACAGCCATTATAGGCAGAACCAAACATACTTGATAAAATGCGGATTGCTGCTTTTGCACGCGCATCTTTCATTAAAGGTAAATCAACTAATTCTAATGTCTCTTTTCCTGCCAATATCTGATGAGTTTTCCCCAGCGCTTTACCGATATCTTCTGATGTAGGATAGGCAGGAATATCTATATTTAAATTATGGAGAATAGCCAAAGCTATATCTAATCCTAACCGCAGTTGATTCTTGGCAACACAAGCTAAAATTTTGGTTTCATAAATTGGTATACTATCTAAAATATTGTTGACGTATTTAAGAACAATTTCCGCTAATTGTTCCATCTGCTCAAAATCAGTATTGAGATAAGCTGCTTCCACTGCTTCTGTATATACTGCTAGCAGTAATTCATAAAATTCTTGCCAATTATGATTTGCTAACAATGTTCTCGCTATGCTGTAATAATCTACTGCGGCAGCATAAGCTGTGGCGTGTTTGGCTCTGCGTCCAGCCATTAAAGCTAATTCAGCTATTTTTCTTTGCTCTTGACAATCAGTAATTAAATCAATTCCTAATTTAAATTGATTAACTATATCAAAGATTTTTTCAGTAATTTCTCTTGGGTTTGTATGTTTAAGTAACAGTTGCCCAATTGTGAGATGAGTAGTTTGTTTTTGCTCGTTGGGAATTAGCGAATAAGCCGCTTGTTGAACGCGATCATGTAGAAATCGATATGTAGCGTTTTCATTATTTGTAGTATCTACATCTGCGCGATCGCCACTCAAATAAAATTTATAAACTTCGCTTTGGGGCAAAATTAACCCTAACTGTAAAGCCTTCCATAAAGCAGTTGCAACTGTAGTTTCTGATTGCTCCGAGACAATTGTTAATGTCCCCAAATCAAATTGATTACCAATACAAGCCGCTAGTTTTAATATTTCCTGTGTCTCAACTGGCAGTTTTTGCAATTGCTGCGCCATAAACTGGACTACATCATCTGTTAATGCCGCAGCGCTTACCTGAGTAATATCACATTGCCAATATCTAGTTTGGGAATCAAATATAATCAATTCATCTTGATGTAATCCTTTCAAAAATTGGGTAGCAAAAAAAGGATTACCTTGAGTTTTTTGATATATCAATTCTGTTAATGGTTGCGCCAATATTGCTGCACAATGCAAAGTATCGGCTACTAACTGATTCAAACTTTGCTGTGATAGGGGCTTTAAGGTAATAGTATTTACCTTAGCTTGGGCTTTGGCAATCGCATCTAAAGTCAACATCAAAGGATGCGCCGCAAAAACTTCATTATCTCGGTAAGCACCAATTAATAATAAATGCCCTGTGGATGATTCACCCATCAGCAACTCAATCAACTTTAGCGATGCAGAATCCGCCCATTGCAAATCATCCAAAAATATTACTAAAGGATGTTCTGGGGTGGTAAAGACTTGAATGAATTTTTCAAACAATAAGTTAAACCGATTTTGGGCAGATATACCTGATAATTCTGCTGCTGGCGATTGTACGCCAATAATCCGTTCTAATTCCGGAATTACCTCAATAATTACTTGGGCATTATCTCCCAGGGCTGCCAGAATTTTAGTTTTCCAAATTTGTAATTGAGTATCAGATTCCGCTAGTAATTGTCCCATCAAATCGCGGAAGACTTGCACAAAAGCAGAGAAGGGAATATTACGATTGAATTGGTCAAATTTACCTTTAATAAAATAGCCTTGTTGCCGAGTAATTGGCTTATGAACTTCATTTACTACCGCAGTTTTACCAATCCCCGAAAATCCCGCCACCAGCACCATTTCTGAATTACCATTGGCAATGCGCTCAAAAGCTTGTAGCAAAGCGCTAACTTCTGCTTCTCGCCCATACAATTTCTCTGGAATCAGGAAGCGATCGCACACATCCCGCTTACCAATTTCAAAATCTCTAATCACGCCATAATTTTTTAATTGATATAAACAAGTTTCTAAATCATGCTTTAATCCCAAAGCACTTTGATATCTATCCTCAGCATTTTTCGCCAGCAATTTCATCACCACATCAGAAATTACTTTTGGCATCTCTTTACTGTTCCCTAATTCATTAGGAATTTTCGCCAGATGACAATGCACTAACTCCATCGGATCATCACAAATAAATGGCAATTCCCCACTCAATAACTCATAAAATGTCACACCCAGCGCATAATAATCACTGCGGTAGTCTATACCTCGATTCATTCTCCCGGTTTGTTCGGGTGCAATATAAGCAAGTGTTCCTTCTAAGACATTGGGATTTTTAATTTCTGGGCTTTCTTTAGGTAAAAGCGATGCAATACTAAAGTCAATCAGTTGAACTTGTTTTGTCTGGGGATTAATCAGAATATTTGCTGGCTTAATATCTTTATGAATGACACGGTTGTGATGTAATTCTTGAAGAATACTAGTTAATTGAATAGCAATATTCAAAAATTCTAATAGAGAAAGATGAGTAATTTTAATGTATTCTTGTAAGGAAATATTTCCTGTATATGGCATCACTAGAATATAACCATTGTCATAGTTTTCTAGTGATAGTGGCTGAATAATACCGGGAATGTTGAGATGTTTGCTAATTGTATATTGGTTCCGAAATTGCAATAATTCATGGAAACTGGGATATTCAGCAACCAACATTTTAATGATGACTGAAAGTGAATCAGATTCCCGAATAGCATGATATACATTTGTTCTAGCGCCCGCGTACAGTTGAGAAACAATTTGATATCCAGGAATAATCGGGGTGTAATTTTCATTAGTCATCTCAACCTACCTCATAGCACAAGCTGGTATTACTGTCTCAAATAAGTATTCCCATTACCTAGATGTTTGCTAACAAGAAGAATGAAGTATGTAAGCCTACGCGAAGCAAGCTAGGGGTAGCGTCTTGACAGGAGAAGGCTAAAGTATGAAAGCCAGAGGTATATGAGATAGGTTTTGATGGATTGAGAATAGTAGTTTTATTTATGCCCTGTTGCCATAACACTTGAGCGTTAAACGAAACTTAAGATAAAGTATTAAAAACAAAAATATAAATCAAAATTCAAATTTAGCCCCTAGGGCGTGTTTTTAAACACAAAAAGTAGGTTTGGTTAAGGGTAGCGCAATCCAACCTAGCATGAAAATCGGTTTTCTTTGTCCCCATTTTCAATACAGTATATGACAACAAATTTTCGTCGGCGTGAATTTATCTTATTTGGTTCAGCAGCGCTTACTACTAGCCTCTTCCTCAAAGCTTGCAGTAGCAACCAAACTAGTACACCCACAATTGCCACTACAGGGGGTACAGAAGATTTTAAAATAGCGATCGCTCTTCCAGGAATTATTACCGATAAAGCTTGGAATCAATCTGGCTATGAGGGAGTTAACCTCGCAAAGCAAAAGCTGAGTGCAGAAACAGCTTATGTAGAAAAAGTAGCACAAGCCGATCAAACAGAAGTCCTAACTGATTTCGCCCGTAAAGGCTACAATCTCATTTTTGCCCACGGTGGACAATTTGATGCCGCCATAGAACAAGTCGCCTCACAATTTCCCAATACATTTTTTGTGGGTGTGAATGGTAATCTCAAGGCAGATAATATTGCTTCTTTGCGAATAGATCATCTGCAAGCTAGCTATTTATGCGGCATTATCGGCGCTTCTGTGACTAAATCTAATAAATTAGCTTACATTGCTGGCGAAAAGTTTCCTGCTACCGAAGGCGAACTGCGAGGATTTGAATTAGGCGCAAAGTCGGTGAAACCAAATATTCAAATTACTTCGACTTTTACAGGCGATTGGAATGATGTAGCTAAAGCTAAAGAAGCAACTTTGGCTTTAATTTCTTCGGGTACAGATGTAATCTATCAATGGTTAGATAATGCCTCAGCCGCAGTTTTACAAACAGCTAGCGAAAAAGGAATCTACGCTTTTGGGAATACCAACGATCAATTAGATGTTGCACCAAAAGCTGTTTTAACCAGCGCCGTCAAACGTTTAGATTTAGCGATAGCTTACATAGCAGAATTAGCCAAACAAAAACAATTAAAAGGACAGATATATACAATTGGCTTAGAAAGACCAGATATATTATTTTTAGGAAAATTTGGGGCCGCTGTACCGTCAGCAATTCAGCAAAAGGCTGTGAGTGCAAAGCAAGATATTGTCGCTCAGAAAATTATCTTTGAAGCTTGCAAAGAAGGTGGAAAAGATACGCGCTGCGTGAAAAAAGCCGCTGTTTAAATTGCAGTATTTGATACCCTTTAGGATATCATTGTATTTCTGATTTATCTTGATAGCCTGAATAATTCCAGCATTTCAGACCAATTTAAATAATGTTGGCGCGATATTAACTATCCATGAGGGCACAGCAGTGCTGTGCCTCTACCTGCTTGTTGCTTGATTTTTATACTACAATTATACTACAAAAATTATCAGCTTAGTTTTGCTATTTATGAATACAGTGGATAGTGGCATCACAAACTGGACTTATCTCAGTTATGAGAAAATTCCCGAAAACTTCAATAAATTGGGTTTGATAGAATCCAACTATCGCCTGTTTAACAAAACAGATTGGGTGGTAACGGAGAAAATTCATGGTGCGAACTTTGGGATATGTACTGATGGTTTTGAGGTACGCTTTGCCAAAAGAAAGGAGTTTTTACAGCCAGGAGAAGATTTTTTTGGCTATCAATCTCTACAACCTAAATTAGTATCGCAAGCATTGGAAATTTTTAGAATTTTACAGTCTGATACTCAGTTGCAAAAAATATATATCTATGGAGAATTATTTGGTGGTGAGTATCCCCATCCTGATGTCCCCGCTATCAGCCATGTGCAGGCTGTGCAAACTGGTGTTTATTATTCACCAAAAATAGAATATTCTGCTTTTGATATTGTAGTGGTGCAGGGTGATAAAGCAGCAGAAAAATACTATTTAGATTATGAAATAGCCCTCAAACTATTTCAGCAAGTTGGCATGATGGCATCTGCGCCATTATTTATTGGTAAATATCATGATTCCTTGGCATATAACATCGAGTTTGAATCTACAATTCCAGCAATTTTAGGTTTACCTAAATTACATTTTGCTAATAAGGCTGAAGGAGTAGTAATTAAACCTCTTCATTCTATTTATGTGGAGACTAGTAAACAAAAAATCCGTCCGATTATTAAGCAGAAAATCCCGGAGTTTGCTGAAGATAGCCGATTTCACCAAGCACAAAAATGGACTGTAAAACAACAGCCTATACTACAACAACAGATAAGTCTTGAAGAAGAATTAAGCCAAGAAATGCTGGCTTTGGTTACATCTACAAGATTGAACAATGTTATTTCTAAATTTGGTAGAGTTGCTGCTAGTAATACAAAACAGTGTCAACAATTGGTGGAGTTATTAGTGATAGATGTTTTAGAAAGTTTCCAAGAAGAGTATGCAAGTATTTTCAGTGCTTTAGAACCTGCAGTTCAGCAAAGTATGATTGAACAATTGAATCAAGCATCACAACAGCTAGTTGATGCACAGTTATAAGGTTTTTTATTCACGTGAAAAAGAGACAATTAGCGTTGGTATGGATGCGTTACGCTATCGCTAACGCATCCTACGTGAACAATATCAGCAATTACCCATTACCCATTACCAAAATTCATGACTGCTTCCAAGTACCGTGAAAACCTGGAGGAATAACACTAGGTAATCCAAGTTTGCACACGGGTGTTTCATTTAGGCGATCGCAATTAAATACCCAAACTTCGCTACTATGGCTATTACCATCATAAACGACGGTTAAAAGCCAGCTTTGTGCTTGATTTTGAGCGTCTTGAACGTGAATCGGTTCAGAACAATAGCGATTTTCGCCTAAATCCGCTTCAGTAAAGGTTTCTGTTTGATGATCGAAACGAGCGATCGCATTTAATATTTCTACGCTAATATCCGATTCTGGACGGAATGAAGACATATAGGTGTAGTGCGAAGCTTGTCCGACATTTTGCTGAGGTACACTCGGAAATTCACAATGTCTGTCTATCAGTTCTTGAATTGCTGTCACTTTACCTGTGTCGGGACGCAGATGAACTCGCGTTAAAGTACTTTTAGCAGCAGTGTGAGTTTGTCCTGTAGCTACTTCCTGAAGATATTGGTTAGTTTGAAAATCTTGATAGCGGGCAATATCAACAATTACTGTACCGCTAGTATCAACATAACCATTAGCAAAATGCCATTGAAACCAAGGTTCGGTTTGTCCCCGGCTTACCAATGATAAGTTTTCTCGGTCAATTACCAAAACCTGAGTCCCCACTTCTGGCTGCCATTTGAGAGAATCGCTATATGTGCTAGTTCCCAAAAGGATAGGCCAAATATTTACCTGCACAGCAGGCGCAAAAAATACCAGATACTGTCCCGCTAATACAAAATCATGAATTGCAGGAAAGCCCTCTAATGCAATCTTGGCTTTTTGCAGAATTTTACCTGTAAAATCGCTTTTAAAAACATTGAGTGTGGCATTTGGCCCAGGACTAACGCCAAAATTAAAAATCTCTTTTGTTTGGTAATCAACTTTAGGATGAGCAGAATAAGGCAATCCTTTATCCAATCCGCCTAAATTATCCAAGCCATGAGTTTCTAGGGTTTGAAGGTCGAGGCTATATGGATTATCGCCTTCCCAAAGTGCCAGAAGTTTATCGGGTAATGCCAACACAGAGGTATTGGCGACATTTTTGATCGGTCTGCGCCATTGATTCCAAATAGGCCCCGGTGCAGTCATACCATAGTTACCATACAGCAGCTTACCTGCGGCAGTTTCATGTTGATAACCAGCGGTTTGCACATAGCGATAAACTGCGGTAGCTCCAGCATCGGTAAAATTTACAGCTAGAATTGCCCCATCGCCATCAAACCAATGTCCTACATGGATACCGCCACGTTCTAGCCTGGCAGGGCCATTGCGGTAAAGTGTGCCACGTAAACCCTCAGGGATATTGCCAGCCAGAATCGGTAATTCGGTACGCGGAAATTCTACCCCAGGTTGGGCGATCGCATTTGCCCAAGCTTTTTTTGTTGACTTTTTTTCTATTGTCTGCATAATAAAACTCGCTTTCACAACTCAAAGGCGATCGCTCAGATCGCCTTTACATTACACTAAAACTCTTTATTTATCGGTGTATAAAATGCTTGCTGTTTAACTAACGAAGGAATGGTGATGTTTTTTTATTTTATCGAAAGTTTGAAGCGCACAGAAATTTCTCTAACCTAACGGAGAATATCTTCTCAGTACACTGACTTACAAATAGTTACTTTTTAACTCTGTGACATCCTCAGCAATTGTGAGGTAAATATTGAGAACACAGGTTACAAAGAAACATACAAGAAATTAAGCATGATGTTAAAAACCTTTGCCAAAAAAACTTGTCTGATGCTAACTCAAGCGAAATGCGCTCTATAAAAAATTAACTGATTAATTGAGGATTTGAGGTATCAAATTGTACCTAGATAAATGTATTGATTCTTCCATTCAAGAAAGTCTAAATTTAGAAATGGATTCTCCCGCCACCATTCAAACTCAGCAACCATTGCCGTTGATTGTGGATGCCTTGAATAAGGTCACTTTTGATGACAAGGCGGTGGAATACTGTTGGGATTGCCTTAGCGTGCATCGAGTGTGGGGACAATTATCATCAGAAACACTAAAAGCGATCGCTGAATCTTTTCATTGCTTTTGTGTAGAACCGCAAACGCTGATTTACCAAGAGGGACAAACCCCCATTGGTCTATATATGTTGAAGTCCGGCAAAGTGGAGATTTTCCGCCAATCGCTACTGGGACAATCGCTGATTCGCTATCGGCATCCAGGGGATTTGTTTGGTTATACACTGGTTGCCAATGCAGTTGAGGGAGCGTATCAAACTAATGCGATCGCACTCGCCAAAAGCGAAATTTGGTTTCTCCCCAAAGCAGAGTTTTACAATTTGATTGCTAAATACCCTGCGATTCAAAAGCTGGTTCATTCCCAACTTTCTCAAGATTTGCTGGAGTACGCAACTCGCATTGCTAAGGAACAGGAACGGATTCAAGGCTTACAATCATACATCCAGCCATTACCCAGCAACAAAAGCATTTTGGGTAATAGTAAAGCCACACAAAAACTCACAGAACAGATCAATGAAGCCGCAGCTAATCTCAAGCCTGTAGTGTTGCAAGGGCAAGCAGGTACGGGTAAAACATTTGTGGCTGGTTTAATTCATGGTCGTTCTGAATTGGCATCCCAACCCTTTGCCGAACTAGACTGTGCTGAGTTAGTCAGAGCAGAAGATGGGCGGCTAAATACGGATGTGTTGTTTGGTAGGGTAGGGCAGCAATCAAGTATCCTCGAACTTTTAGAACGGGGAACTCTACTACTAGATAATGTCCATGTATTGAGTCAGGGCGATCGCTCTCGCTTAATTCACTACATCACAAAGGGATTAATTCTGCCAAATCAAGGCATTGTGGGCAAAATTAATCCTGTTACTAAACCCGCTCCCCCTATTCAATCCCAGGTGCGTTTGATTTTGGCATCGCCCAAAAAATTAGATTTATCTGGCGTTGATGCCATTACCATCAAACTTTTTACCCTACCCCAGCGTAAAGCAGACATTCCCGATTTTGCCAGCTACTTCTTGCAGCAGTTTTGCCAGGAACAGAATCGCCCCTTGTTAAGGATAGATCAATCCGATCTGCGTCGTCTGATTAGCTATGATTACCCGGGAAATATTACAGAACTAGCAGAGATATTACACCGAGCCGTAATGATGACACCTCTGGGACATTCGATCATCCCAGAACAAGCATTGTGGTCGGTGGAATCAACCAAAAATGCCTTTCGCCTGGATTTGTTAACTCATGTGCCTTGGTTACGGCAAATTTTACTAAGTCGCTGGTATCCCCAAGCTATCTGGATAATCATGATGGCAATTTTTGTACCTGTGACAGTCCTGGGTTTCATTGGCCCGCAAAACCGGGATAGCAGTATTACTCTGAATTTATTTTGGGCGTGGTGGTGGCCTGGCTATCTCTTCCTATTTGCCTTTGTGGGGCGTTTGTGGTGCGCTGTTTGTCCATTTATGATTACTGGAGAGTGGATCAGGCGAATTTCTCTGTGGTTATTTCCCCGCCAACAACTTACCTGGAATACCAAATGGTTAAACCGTTGGGGAAGTTGGATTGTATTTAGTGGCTTTGTCGCCATTTACCTATGGGAAAAAATTTGGGATTTACCGCACCATGCTTATCTATCTGCTTGCTTGCTGTTGACAATCACCGCCGGAGCCGTAATTCTCAGTCTGATTTACGAACGGCGCTTATGGTGTCGCTATCTTTGCCCCATCGGTGGGATGAACGGCTTATTTGCCAAACTAGCGATAGTAGAATTGCGATCGGCTCAACAACTTTGTGGTAGCCAATGCAAAACTTTTGGCTGCTATAAAGGTACAGGCCCAACTACAATTACCTTCGCTGAAGCCTTACCAACCGAAGGACAAGCAACGGGGGGATGTCCGCTATATTTACATCCAGCGCAATTGCAGGATAACCGGGACTGTACGTTTTGTATGACCTGTCTCAAAGGTTGTCCCAATCGCTCAGCACAATTCAATTTGCGATTCCCGGCTGCGGATTTGCTAGAAAATCACACAGGATTATGGGCAGAAGTGGCTCTGTTGCTGCTGTTATTGGGCGGTGTCTTTATGCATCATGCCCATCAAATTTTGGCATGGTTGGGATTTAGCGCTGTTGCTGTCGATGCCGAGCATTTGTTGAGTAGCATTCCCATAGCCCTCGTTCTCTTGAGTATTCCCGCCGTTTTAACTTATTGGACTCATGCGATCGCTCGCTTTTTCGATTCTCAGCATCCAGATTATCTCACCGTCATCTATGCTTACCTCCCCTTAACCCTAGCAGCCAATCTGACGCATTATATTCCCGCCGCTGTCACCGAAGCAGGGCGAATTCTGCCAGTTGTCGCCCAAACGCTAGGCTACAGTGGCGCAAACTTACCCATGTTCACCTGGAGTTTAGATGTAGCTCAATTCTTGCAAGGTGTCACCCTAATTTCAGCGATGTTATTCAGTCCTTATCCCCTGCTGCAGATTACCAAGCGATCGCTATTAAACAACATTCCCCATCTATTACTGATGTTGGGTTTTACCGCCTTGTTCTTTCAGTTGATGATTTGAACAATCTTGTTTCAATTCCATACCTAATTGAGGAATTGTCAAACATCCTCTAAAAATTCTCCTGTTGCTTTACAAGAAATTTTCCGTATTCAACGATCATTAAAGTGTGGTTATACCCAAAATAATGGAGAACTTTTATGCAAGGTATTGATGTAGCAGGTCAAGATGGCAGAGTAGATTGGACAGCAGTGAAAAACTCTGGTAAAACCTTCGCTTTTGTAAAAGCTACAGAAGGCGCTTCGGTGAAAGATCCCGCTTTTGCTCATCACTGGCCAACTATGAAAGCGGCGGGAATTATTCGTGGGGCGTATCATTTTTTTCATCCACGTACTTCTGATCCAGTTGTACAAGCTCAAGAGTTCTTAAAAACAATTGGCAAATTGGAACCTGGAGACTTACCACCAGTTTTAGATATAGAAATAACCGATAATGTCAACGATTCAAAATTCATCATTAATGCCGCAAAGCAGTGGTTAGTAGTAGTTGAGAAAGCACTTCTACAACAAACAGGAAAACCAATAAAACCAATTATTTATACTTACCCAGGTTTCTGGGAAGGACTTGGTAACCCCACTGGTTTTGCTGAATACCAACTATGGATTGCCCACTACGATCAACCCCAGCCAACAGTTCCTAGTACTTGGCAAGGAGAATATTTAATTCATCAATTTAGAGAAGATGTCTCTGGTGTACCAGGTGTGAGTGGTAAAGCTGATTTGAATCGATTTAAGGATTTGCAACCTGGTGATTATGGGTTAAGGATCAAAAACCTACAACAACAATTAACAGCCATTGGTTTGTATACAGGTGCTATTGATGGCAAATTTTCGTCGGCTGTGAAAGATGCTGTCATTAGTTTTCAATCATCTAAAGGTCTACAAGCAGATGGAATTGTCGGGATTAAAACTTGGATCTCTTTACTTTGGATTTGATTGCTTACAAAAAGAGAATTCAGCGTTGTTCTGACTAACTACTGCCTACAAGGATGATTAGTCCTGTTTGACAAATAGGAAGTCGCAGCGAAATAAAATATATTTTCCTCCCTCATTTATTTAATTGATTGCATTTTTAGATAACCAAAACCTTGATACTTAATTAATTGAAACCTTATTTAATTGATTGCATTTTTAGATAACCAAAACCTCGATACTTAATTGAACGTAACTCCAAAACAAGAGGCAAGTTTACCTTGCCTCTTCAATCTATACAATAATTGCAACTTTAAACTTTAGGACTTAACTAATAGCTAGATTTAAATTTTAAACAACTACCAAGATTTAGAATAACTGAGCCAACTAAAATCATAAATCCAATTAATTGGATTGGCATAATTGATTCATGGAGAATTGACACATTAAAAATAAGTGAAAATAGCGGAGTTAACAATGCAATCATTGAACATATTTGTGTTGAATTTAGATGCAATGCTTGATTCCACAGTAAAGAAGCAATTGTGTTCGGAAATACCGCTAAATAGATAATCCCTAGCCATTGAGTAGAGGTTAATGTCAATGTCAAGCCAAATGCTGGTACTAAACCGAGTAAAAACAACAAGCCAAATAAGTTAAACAAAAACATTCCTGCATCTGGATCAAAATTTTTGTGCTTAATCAAGACACAAAACAAAGCCCAAGTTGCTGCTGCTGTTAATGTTGCAGCAGTACCAAGATTTAATTGAATCGCCAATATTTGGTTTTTGGCAATCAACAAATACACTCCTGCACAACCTGTGATCAGCAACAAAACTGATTTGCGAGATAACCTTTCATGAAACCATAAGGCTCCAAAGAATGTCATCAGCAATGGATAGATATAAAACATTACAACCACCTGCGAAGCTGGCAGAAGTTGATAACCTTTCAAGCCGCAGATTTGCTGAATACCCATACCCATAATTCCAGCAATTACGAAGAAAAACTGCTGCTTTTTCCATTCTTTTTGCAGAATTAGCAATTTTTTCTGCCTGACAATGTTAATACCAAGAACGCAAGTTGACAAGAAAGTCACATATAGCGTTGTGGTAAAACTATCGAGATGTGGCACAGTTAATTTGAAAGTCACACCAATTGTTGCCCAAATTAAAATAGCTAACAATGCATACAGCAGACCTTTAAAACAGAAAGCAGATTTTTTTAAGTAATCTATTGTCATAATCATTGACTTATTTGTGTAGCCTACTTTCATAAGTCAAGATTTAACAATGGTCAATAGTCATAATACATTTAAGCAAGATTTAGCACATAGCAAACTCTTGCTCAAATACCTCAGAATCGTCCAATTAGACAATGCAGCATCAACAATTAGGTGACTTTATAAGTCAGAAACTCAACCTCTTTACTTGCCAATCTTTACAATGATGATTATTGCTAGTTCTTGCTATAAGACTCTTATTTTATTTTTGAATTTCACGTAGTAGGATGCGTTAGCGATAGCGTAACGCATCATTACCAAAGCTTTCCGTGCCTTACTGAGATTTTTTCAGAAATCAAATCGGATTCCTATAAGAATTCTATTTTTTTATTCCCCAAAAATTAGCCTTACCATTAGCGAACAAAAGACCCGTTTCTCACTCGGGAATAGGGAATAGTTAAGCCTATTTTCTTGCTCGTCAAAAATCAAGGTGCTAAAAATGGCTTTTGGGTATAAACTAAAACCAAATTTCCGAGAAATTAGTTATTAGGTGCAATTAATGTCTACTGCTACGGTTAAAGCCTGTAGTTTGGGGCGCAACATTTATCTTAACGTCCACAGCTTTGGCAGAGCGATCGCTTTCTTGATGATGCTGTGGGGGTGTACAGCACCAGGCTTTAATGCCTCTAATTTAACTTGGAAAACTTATATCAATACACGTTATAACTTTGAGTTTCCCTACCCTAGTAACTGGAACGCTTTACCACCACCAGAAAATAATGATGGAATAGTCTTTGTTTCCCCGCAAGATGAATCAGTAAAAATTCGGTCTTGGGCAGGAAATCAGCTACCAGCGTCTTTGAATCCAGACCAGAACGCCAAAATTACAGTCAATCCCAACTTTCAAAATGCTCAAGGAATATCTGGGGTATTGGTTGTAGAAGTAGGTCAAAAAGAAAGTTCAATGACCCTAACCATCACTCAAGGTCAAATTAAATACTACTGGCGAGGACAAAGCCAAAGCCAAGATTTTACTGATTACTACCACTTGTTTTATTACATAGCGCAGCAATACAAAGTGCCAAAGCAATAATGGGCATTGGGGATTGGGCATTGGGCATCGGTAATTGGTAATTGGTAATTGGTAATTGGTAATTGGGCTGTTATTTCTCCTCATCTCCCTCATCCCCCTTATCTTCCTCATCTCCCCAGTCCCCAATCCCCAGTCCCCAATCCCCAATCCCCAATCCCCAGTCCCCAGTCCCCAATCCCCAATTTTCACCCTTTAGGTAGTTGAGAGGTGACACAAACCTGGTAGATTTAGCTTACAGCGAGTGAAAACAGGTAAAAATGAAAGTCCTGGTTATTGGTGGCGATGGGTATTGTGGTTGGGCAACTGCTCTTTACCTTTCAAATCAAGGTTACGAAGTTGGGATTTTAGATAGTTTAGTGCGGCGGCACTGGGATAACGAGCTTGGTGTCGAAACTCTTACTCCGATCGCGCCAATTCAGCAACGTCTCCAGCGCTGGTACGATTTAACTGGTAAATCCATAGACTTGTTTGTTGGCGATATCACTAACTATGAATTCCTCCATAAAGCGCTGCACAAATTCCAACCCAGCGCTATAGTCCATTTTGGGGAACAGCGTTCGGCTCCATTTTCCATGATTGACCGCGAACACGCCGTTCTAACTCAGGTCAATAATGTAGTGGGCACTTTGAATTTGCTTTATGCGATGCGGGAAGATTTTCCTGATTGTCATCTTGTGAAGTTAGGGACAATGGGTGAATATGGTACTCCCAACATCGACATTGAAGAAGGCTATATCACCATTGAACATAATGGCCGCAAAGATACATTGCCTTATCCCAAACAGCCAGGTTCAATGTATCACCTCAGCAAAGTGCATGACAGTCACAATATCCATTTTGCTTGTCGCATTTGGGGACTGCGCGCTACAGACTTGAATCAAGGTGTGGTTTATGGCGTTTTAACCGAAGAAACAGGAATGGATGAGTTGTTGATCAACCGCCTAGATTATGATGGTGTGTTTGGTACAGCACTTAACCGCTTCTGCATTCAAGCAGCTATCGGTCATCCTCTGACTGTTTACGGTAAAGGTGGACAAACACGCGGCTTTTTGGATATTCGGGATACTGTAAGGTGTGTAGAATTAGCGATCGCTAATCCTGCTCAACCTGGCGAATTCCGTGTCTTCAATCAATTCACTGAACAATTTAGCGTTGGTGATTTGGCAATCATGGTGAAGAAAGCCGGTAATGCTATGGGAATCAATGTGGATATTAATAATCTAGATAATCCCAGAGTTGAGAAAGAAGAGCATTATTTCAACGCTAAAAACACCAAGCTGTTGGATTTAGGCTTACAACCTCACTATCTCTCGGATTCTCTTCTGGATTCTCTATTAAACTTTGCCATCAAATATCAAACTCGAGTCGATCAAAAGCAAATTCTGCCTAAAGTCTCTTGGCATAGGAAATAGGTCTAAGTAATTCGTAATTTATAATTCGTAATTCGTAGTTACAACTAATGGATAGCTGCTATCCATTTACACCTTGTTCACGTTGAAAACTATAGTTTTCAACATAGACACTGTGCAATTACGAATTACGAACTACGAATTACGAATTAGTTATTATTTATGCGGCTGATAACAGAACCCTATGTAAATCAAGTAAGTCGTTGGCCTCAGACTGGTCGTCACATTTTAGCCCAATATGACGACCAGTCAATTGTTGTGTATCAAGCATATCGTCCAGCTATTGGTCATTTCGCCGCCACTCATGGTTATTTTGGCGGCGAATTTAGTTTTGACCGCATGAGTTGGATCAAACCTAATTTTTTATGGATGATGTATCGTTCCGGATGGGGTATAAAAACTGAGCAAGAAGTAGTATTAGCTATTTGGATTCAACGTTGGGCTTTTGAAGAAATGTTATCAGTTGCAGTGCATTCGACTTTTATTCCCGAACTATATCCCAGTGAAACTACTTGGAAAGTAGCGCTAAAAGAATCACAAGTAAGATTACAATGGGACCCAGATCATCACCCATCTGGTGCTAAATTAGAACGGCGTGCTATTCAGATAGGGCTACGCGGAAAATTCTTAGCTAATTATGCCAAAGATTGGATCTTGCATATTGAAGACATCTCTAACTTTGTCCAACAACAGCGGCAAAACATTAATTCTGACTGTGCCCAATTGATTACGCCACGGGAGACAGTTTACTCTGTGAGTGATCAACAAACGCAAAAGCAGCTGGGATTATCTGCCTGGACTGAATAGTATTTTATGAGAATTGCTCTATTCACCGAAACCTTTTTGCCCAAGGTTGACGGTATTGTAACGCGCTTGCGTCATACCGTTGACCATCTACAGCGTCATGGAAATCAAGTTTTAGTATTTGCTCCTGAAGGCGGGATCACCGAACATAAAGGAGCTAAAGTTTATGGCGTTACTGGCTTTCCCTTGCCATTGTATCCAGAATTAAAAATGGCATTGCCTCGCCCAGCTATAGGCTACGCCTTAGAGGAGTTTAAGCCAGATATTATTCATGTCGTCAATCCTGCAGTTTTGGGTTTATCTGGCATATTTTACAGCAAAATACTCAAAATTCCTTTAGTAGCCTCTTACCATACTCATTTACCCCAATATCTGCAGCATTACGGCTTAGGAATGTTAGAAGGCTTGCTTTGGGAATTGCTAAAAGCTGGACATAATCAAGCCGAGTTAAATCTATGTACTTCCACTGCAATGATGGCAGAATTGACCGCACATGGCATTGAACGAGTAGATTTGTGGCAAAGAGGGGTGGATACAGAGCTGTTTCATCCTAGTTTAGCCAGTACAGAAATGCGATCGCTTTTATCGCAAAACCACCCAGAAAGTCCTTTGTTACTTTATGTTGGTCGCCTATCTGCGGAAAAAGAAATTGAGCGCATCAAACCGATTTTAGAAGCAATTCCCCAAGCGCGCTTGGCATTGGTCGGAGATGGCCCCCACCGCCAAGCCCTAGAAAAGCACTTTGCTGGCACCAACACCAACTTTGTTGGCTATCTTATGGGTCGGGAATTAGGTTCGGCTTTTGCGAGTGCTGATGCCTTTATTTTTCCTTCCCGTACAGAGACACTAGGATTAGTGTTATTAGAAGCAATGGCAGCCGGTTGCCCAGTGGTAGCAGCCCGTTCTGGAGGAATACCTGATATTGTTACAGATGGGGTCAACGGCTATCTTTTTGAGCCGACAGCAGATATTCAAGGTGCAATTACCGCTACTGTTCGCCTGTTACAGGAGAAACAAGAATGTGACCTGATCCGTCAAAATGCTCGTAAAGAAGCTGAAAAGTGGGGATGGGCAAACGCCACTCGCCAGTTACAGGATTACTATGAAAAGGTAATTTACGCGCAACAATTGACAGCAGCCATCTGATAAAAATTTAACAGTCCCAACATTAGCAACAACTCTGCAAATTCTTCAAGAGTCAAGGGTCAAAAGTCAAGAGTCAAGGGTCAAAAGTCAAACATATTTCTTAATTTTGAATTTTGAATTTTGAATTTTGAATTGTTTGTCCCCTTGTCTCCCAATCCCCAATCCCCAATTCCCAATCCCCAGTCCTCATGACACTCCCTAATCCTGGTAGCGTCTTGGCTACATTAACCGAACTCACTCAAGTCAATCGTACCCACGCTTTATTACGTCGGGTGAAAGACCTTTCTGTTAACGAATTTGTTTGTTTATTAGATTTTATTACTGCGGAATTTCAACAATTTCTGAGAGCGATTGAATTAATCAATAATGAAGCTCTAGAAACTATGTTGGAAAAAGTTCTAGAAGCAATCACATTAAAAATAGGTCAAATTCTGCAAGCAGAACATACGGCTATTTTTTTAGTGGATTATGATAAAAATCAATTGTGGTCAAAAGTTCCCCAGGATAATACACAAAAATTTTTAGAAATTCGTACGCCCATTACAGTTGGCATTCCTGGTCACGTTGCCAGTACTGGGCAATATTTAAATATAGCTGAAACTTCTACTCATCCCTTATTTAGCCCAGAATTAGAAAAACAAATGGGCTATAAAATTCATAATATTTTATGTATGCCAGTTGTGAGCAGCAAAAATCAAACTGTAGCTGTAGTACAACTGGCAAATAAAGCAGGCGATTTGCCATTTAATCAAGATGATGAAGAACGGTTTCGGGATTTTGCTGCTTCGATTGGGATTATCTTAGAAAGTTGTCAAACTTTTTATGTTGCAGCCCGCAATCAACGGGGAGCAACAGCACTTTTAAGGGCAACTCAAACTCTGGGGCAAAGTTTAGATTTAGAAGCAACTTTGCAAATAGTCATGGAGCAAGCCCGAATTTTAATGCAAGCAGATCGCAGTACTCTGTTTTTGCATCGTAAAGAAATGGGTGAACTTTGGACAAAGGTAGCCGCCGCCGCAGATGGTACAAATACTATAGAAATCCGAATGCCCAGCAATCGCGGTATTGTTGGCTTTGTGGCTTCCACTGGGCAAGCTGTAAATATTCCCGATGCTTATAAAGACCCCCGGTTTGACCCAACGACAGATAGAAAAACTGGGTATGTAACTCGCAATATTTTGTGTTTGCCTGTGTTTAATTCGGCAAATGAATTAATTGGCGTAACACAGTTAATTAATAAACAGCAAGGTAGTTTTACCGCCTCTGATGAAGAATTTATGCGGGCATTTAATATCCAAGCTGGAATTGCTTTAGAAAATGCTCGTTTATTTGAAAATGTCCTATTAGAAAAACAGTATCAAAAAGACATTTTACAAAGTTTGTCTGATGCGGTGATTTCTACAGATATGGAAGGAAGAATTGTTACTATTAATGATGCCGCATTAGCATTACTAGGTTGTCCTGTTAGAGATACAAATACAAAATCTAATAAGCGGTTGTGGGAACAAAATTTACTCGGTCGCCTGGTTTGGGAAGTAGTGCCAATTGAAAATTTGCAAATGCGCTTGGAAGATAGTTTAAAAACAGGGGCTAAACATTACGTTCCTGAGCAAAGTTTGACTGTGGGATTATATCCTATTCAAAGTTCTGAAACTAAGTTGCCCAGTGAAACTTTAGATACAGGAGTTTGGACGCAGCATTTTATTTTGGCAGTCCGCGATCGCACTAATCCAGATGTGTTTATTCCCTGGAATCAACCCCTCACGCCCCAATCGAAGTTTTTGAGTGCTAGCGAGGTACAAAAATTAGAACGCAGCCTGAATTTAACAGTAAATCCCTTAACTAACCCAGAAGGCGGCGTGAGAGGTGGCTTGGTGGTTTTAGAAGACATCAGCCGCGAAAAACGCATGAAAACTACTATGTACCGCTATCTCACCCCCCATGTAGCCGAACAGGTGATGGCTTTGGGGGAAGACGCTTTAATGGTGGGGGAACGCAAGGAAGTAACCATCTTATTTTCCGATATTCGCGGTTACACCACACTCACAGAAAATCTCGGGGCGGCGGAGGTGGTATCGCTGCTCAACCAATATTTTGAAACGATGGTAGAGGCAGTATTTAACCATGAAGGCACCCTAGATAAGTTTATTGGTGATGCTTTAATGGCAGTATTTGGCGCACCCTTACCATTAACAGAAAATCACGCCTGGCGTTCTGTACAAGCAGCCTTAGATATGCGCCAACGCCTAGCAGAATTTAATCGACGGCGGATTATTCAATCACAACCACAAATTAATATTGGGATTGGTATTAGTTCGGGAGAAGTAGTTTCTGGTAACATCGGTTCTCACAAACGCATGGATTACACCGTCATCGGTGATGGTGTAAATTTAAGTTCCCGCTTGGAAGCTGTCACCAAAGAATATGGTTGTGACATTATTTTGAGCGAATTTACCTACCAACTGTGCAGCGATCGCATTTGGACGCGTCAGCTAGATAAAATCCGCGTCAAAGGTAAGTATCAAGCAGTTAATATCTATGAGTTAATTGGCGATCGCACTCAACCCCTCGACGATGTAACCCAAGAATTTCTGTTTTATTACCAGTCGGGACGCATAGCTTACTTAGCACGGAACTTTACCCGGGCGATCGCTTGCTTTGAAGCCGCAAAAAACCTCCGCCCCCACGACCAAGCAGTTAATATCCATCTAGAACGCTCTTATAACTACCAAAAAACACCACCCCACGATTCTTGGGATGGTGTCTGGACAATGACAAATAAATAGGGCATGGGGGATAGGGCATTGGGCATTGATTATTGATTATTTGTTATTTCTCCTTTAGTTTCCTCTGCTTCTTCCTTTTTTGTTGTTTTCAAGTCAGCCATCAAGCAGATATACACCAGTTTTATAAAAATTCTTCTTACTAAATCCCTAGTCCTAGCCCCTAGTCCCTAGTCTCTAGCCTTCAGGAGGTTTATCCTGATTATCTTGGTCATCCTGAAAAGGATTTTCACCAATTTTCAATTGTTTTTTTGTACGTTTTAATTGTTTCCACAGATCCTTGATTTGTTCGTATGCTTCTTCTGGTGGCAATTTACCCCCGGTTTCTAAGTTACAAATGTAACTCACTCGTTGGGCAAATTCCTGTAGATTAGAATTGAAAACTAAGTTTTCTGGCTTCACTTGACCGTAGTAACGGCCACGAGGATAGAGAAAATCATCTTTGCTCACTATATTTTTCTCCACTTATTCAACTCCCCCTGTATCTATATTCTGAAGCTGAATCTCTAGCCAATCTACATCTGCGTTTTGTCCAGTCGGGAGTAATTGCAAAATTAAACCTCTCTGGTGTAAACCTTTTGGGTAAATTTGTCAATTTTGATGGTGCTAGGGATTATTAAGCTGACAATCATTAAATAGTAGACTTAAAAACAGATGTTTTATTAACGTACAAAAAGTAATCTAGTTTACGCTCCTTTTGCTGTCCAATTCATTACATTTTAGTGCATCATTCATGAAATAACGCACATCATTTCAGTATACAGAAAGTATTATTAATAATGTATTAATATATACTATAATATGCTGAACATAAGATGTATTTTCCTCTATTCATCAACAAATTTATATAGATTGTCAAAAAATACTCTTGGTAGGCAGTGTAAATTACGCCAAATCTTGATGGGAGTTAGCCAACTGTCAGTAGTAAATCACCCCTAACTGATGAATCATAGCTAATGACTATTAACTAAAGATAAAATGGTTAAGCCTCAAAAACCAAAATCTGCCCATCACCTGTAAATTTACTGCCAACCATGTCTGTTAATTCCAAGTTATACGAAGGCAAAGCAAAAATACTCTATACTACGGAAGATCCTGAAATCTTACTGGCTGATTATAAAGACGATGCCACAGCCTTTAATGCCCAAAAACGCGGCAGTATCATAGGTAAGGGAAATATTAATTGCACTATTTCTAGTAAACTGTTTGAACAGTTAGAGGCTAGGGGGATTAAAACTCATTTTATTGATAGCCCCGCCCCAAACCAAATGCGGGTAAAGGCTGTGAAGATTGTACCCTTAGAAGTAGTTGTGCGGAATATTGCTGCTGGTAGCTTGTGTCAACAAACAGGGCTACCATTGGGCACAATACTAAAACAGCCTTTGGTAGAGTTTTACTACAAAAACGACGCATTAGGAGATCCGTTATTAACACGCGATCGCCTCTACCTGCTGGAACTAGCTACTCCGGAACAAGTTGAGACAATTACCCATCTAGCATTGCAAATCAACGAGTTTCTACGGGACTTTTGGCAGCGCTGTCGGATTACACTAGTAGACTTCAAACTAGAGTTTGGCGTTGATTCACATCAGCAGGTGCTGTTGGCAGATGAAATTAGTCCAGACACTTGTCGGTTATGGGATTCAGCAGAAGCGGACGCTAACCGTCGGGTAATGGATAAAGACCGCTTTCGCAAAGACTTAGGAAATATAGAAGATGCTTACCAGGAGGTTTTACAAAGAGTGTTACAAGCCGTAGGATCTGAAAATTAAATTAGCAAGGTAAAAATATAATTTTCTATAGTTTTTAATTTTTACCTTTGGCATGATTAGCAGATTTACGCAAGTGTCATAATTTTTCTCACTTACGTAGTCGAGGGTTAAATATCAAATTTCCAAAAAACTTGAGCTTTTAATTCTTGACTCTTCCCTGAATAGATCTGCCAGTTGCGTAAATCCTGATGAGAGCATAATTGCCTTGTGATGGTGTGTGGACGAGAAGAGGAATTTAAATAAAATGCGTTTATCTCCCGCAATGGTGGCAGCAGTAGCAATTGCAGCCCCTCTAAGTACCCCAATCAGTGCAAATGCACAAACAGCTAACCCAGATTTGTCGCAACCAGCAGAGGTGTTGACACCAGCGACAAATCAACAATCGGAAAATGGTATCGCTCAAGAAGAATCTAGCGAACAAGTAAAATCCGCTGCTACTTTTCCAGAAGCAGCTACCGTGAAAGCTTCCCAGCCTCAGACTGTGGCTGCATTGCCAATTCCAGCAGCAAATAAGACACAGCCAGTCATAGTACCAACTGCGATGTCTACGACGGGCTACGCTTACGCACCCACAACCCCAAGTGCAGGGGTAAAGGCACTCCAAGGTCTTCAGTCTCGCAATATCGCTGCTGTGACCATTCAGCCAGCAAATCCGGCTCTAAAATCTGTCATAGTGCCCAGCGCCACACCTAACACCGCTAGCGCCGGGGTAAGGGCACTCCAGGGTCTGCAATCTCGCAACATCGCTGTCTCGCCTATGCAGATAGCACAGACTCCACAGGAAACAACCCCACAACCTACTCCACAGGAAACCACTCCCCAGCCAACAACCCCCCAACCTACTCTCCAACAAGCTCCACAAACAACTCCTCAACCTACTCTTCAACAAGCTCCACAAACAACTCCACAGCAAACAACCCCACAACCTACACCAGGTACGCAACAACCAGCACCTGCTCCGGCTCCTGGTACTACTCCACCCCTGGGTTCACCTGTATTTCCCACAAATCCAGACACCTCTACAGAGTCGAGTGAACCCCGGGTATTAGTATCGGAAGTTGCAGTGAGAGCGCAATCGGGGCAACTCACACCAGAACTGGAAAATCAAGTTTATTCTGTAGTTCGTACCCAACCAGGAAGAACAACCACCCGTACCCAACTCCAAGAAGATATCAATGCCATCTTTGGTACTGGCTTCTTCTCCAATGTCCAAGCAGTGCCAGAAGATACGCCATTAGGAGTCCGGGTCAGCTTTGTTGTGCAACCCAACCCAATTCTGACCAAAGTCCAAGTCCAAGCCAATCCCGGCACCAGCGTGCCCTCGGTACTGCCACAAAATACAGCAGATGAAGTTTTCCGCGAGCAGTATGGCAGAATCCTCAACTTGCGTGATTTGCAGGAAGGTATCAAGCAATTAACCAAGCAATATCAAGATAAAGGTTACGTACTAGCCAATGTCATCGGCGCACCCCAAGTTTCAGAAAATGGGGTTGTGACTTTGCAAATCGCAGAAGGGGTAGTAGAAAATATTCGAGTCCGGTTCCGCAATAAAGAAGGTCAGGAGACCGACGAACAAGGACAACCAATTCGCGGACGGACACAGCCGTATATCGTTACCCGAGAATTAGAGTTGAAACCAGGACAAGTCTTCAACCGCAACACCGTGCAAAGAGACTTGCAACGGGTTTACGGCTTGGGCATCTTTGAAGATGTCAACGTTTCCCTTGATCCTGGTAGCGACCCCAGCCGAGTAGATGTGGTAGTCAACGTAGCTGAACGAAATAGCGGTTCGATTGCTGCAGGTGCGGGGATTAGTTCTGCCAGTGGTCTATTTGGTACTATTAGTTACCAACAGCAAAACCTCAATGGCAGAAACCAAAAATTAGGGGCAGAGTTACAAGTAGGTGAAAGAGAACTACTATTTGACCTGCGCTTTACAGATCCTTGGATTGACGGCGATCCCTACCGTACTTCCTACACTGCCAATATTTTCCGTCGTCGTTCTATCTCCTTAATTTTTGACGGTAAAGACCAAAATATTGAGACATTTCTCCCAGGAGACACAGAAGGCGATCGCCCCCGTGTTGTCCGCTTAGGTGGTGGTGTAACTTTTACACGTCCGCTTTCGGCTAATCCCTTCGGTAATTCCGAATGGACTGCTTCAGCTGGTTTCCAATATCAACGGGTTTCCACCAAAGATGCTGATGGTAATAGCGTTACTCAAGGCACAATTTACCAAAATGGTCAACCAACAGAACTGATTCCCCTCACGCAGTCTGGGTCAGGTGATGACGATTTATTCTTATTACAGGTAGGGGCGCAGCGCGATCGCCGTAATAATCCCTTACAACCTACTAGCGGTTCTTATCTGCGTTTCGGGGTCGATCAATCTGTACCCATTGGGCAAGGTAGCATTTTCCTTACCAGGTTACGGGGTAGCTACAGCCAATATTTACCCATCAGCCTATTAAACTTCAGCAAGGGGCCGCAAACCCTAGCCTTTAACTTGCAAGGTGGTACTGTTTTAGGTGACTTACCTCCTTATGAAGCCTTTACCTTAGGTGGTAGTAACTCCGTGCGGGGTTATGAAGAAGGTACATTAACCAGCGCCCGCAGTTACGTACAAGCCTCATTAGAATATCGTTTCCCCGTATTTTCCGTAGTTAGCGGCGCATTATTTTTCGATTTTGGTACTGACTTAGGTACCAGCACTAGAGCCGCTGAAATACTCAACAAAAACGGTACAGGCTACGGCTACGGTTTAGGTGTACGCGTCCAATCCCCATTAGGGCCAATTCGGGTTGACTATGGTATCAACGATGACGGCGACAGCCGCATCAACTTTGGAATTGGGGAAAGGTTTTAAATGGGCATGGGGCATGGGGCAGTGGGCATAGGGCATGGGTAATTGGTAATTGGTAATTGGAATTTACAATTTCTCCCTTGCTCCCTGCCCCCCTGCTCCCTGCTTTGCCCAATCCCCAGTCCCTAATCCCCAATCCCCAATCCCTAACCAAACTTATGCAACAACACACGATAGCCGCAGAAATCACTCAAGCTGGAGTGGGACTGCATAGTGGTGCGAATACTCAGGTGCGAATACTACCATCTGAAGTAGGTAGCGGGCGCTACTTTGTGCGCGTCGATTTACCAGATTCGCCAATTATTCCAGCGCAAGTTGCCGCAGTTAGTCAAACTGTTCTTTCTACCCAGTTGGGTAAAGGTGTGGCTTCTGTTCGCACTGTAGAGCATTTATTGGCTTCTCTGGTGGGTATGGGTGTGGATAACGCCCGAATTGAAATTGATGGGCCAGAAGTGCCGTTAATGGATGGTTCAGCAAAGATATGGGCGGAAAGTATTGCCCAAGTCGGTTTGCGATCGCAATCTGTAAATGCAGACGAAACACCCCTCGCTATCCAAGAGCCAATTTGGATTTATGAGGGCGATAATTTTGTGGCGGCTATCCCCGCACCAGAAACCCGTTTTAGCTATGGTATTGACTTTGATTTGCCTGCTATTGGTAATCAATGGCACAGTTGGTTACTTAATGCCAATATAGAAAATCCTGATACAGACTTTGCTACAGAAATTGCTCCTGCCCGTACATTTGGTTTATTGCATCAAATCGAACATCTGCAAAAGTCTGGGTTAATCAAAGGTGGTAGTTTAGAAAATGCCCTGGTTTGTGGCCCTGATGGCTGGTTAAATCCACCATTAAGATTTGCAAATGAACCAGTACGTCATAAAATCTTGGATTTAGTAGGAGATTTGAGTTTAGTGGGAAATATCCCCCGCGCTCATTTCTTAGCGTATAAGGCCAGCCACAATTTACATATTCAACTGGCACAAAGAATTTTAGATTTGCAATTTTAGATTTTGGATTGATGCAAAAACCTGAAGTTATAACTCTAAAATTCCGTCGCTGACTTGATTCCAGATAAAAAAACCAACACATAGCCAATGACAACCCTCACCGAAGCCAATACCGTCGATGCGATCGCACCTGCTGCTGATGGCAATCAAAGCGCACCAGAACCGAAGAAAACCTTGGTTATTGAAGAAATTCAAAGCCTGTTGCCCCATCGCTACCCATTTTTACTGGTAGATAAAATTATTGACTATGTACCAGGCAAACTAGCGGTAGGCGTGAAAAATGTCACCATCAATGAACCCCATTTTCAAGGACATTTCCCCGGACGGCCGCTAATGCCTGGAGTGCTAATTGTCGAAGCAATGGCACAGGTAGGCGGTATAGTCATGACACAGCTACCGGAATATGAAGGTGGACTATTTGTGTTTGCTGGGATTGATAAAGTCCGCTTTCGTCGGCAGGTTGTTCCCGGCGATCAGCTAATCATGACTGTGGAACTGTTGTGGGTTAAACAGCGTCGTTTCGGTAAAATGCAAGGTCGTGCTGAAGTGGACGGTCAGTTAGCGGCTGAAGGCGAATTAATGTTTTCTCTAGTAAACTAAAAACCTGCTCTTGTGGCGATCGCACAGCCGTGATGTGCTTTTTACTGACAACCTAAAAAAGGTTAGCAGTAAAATCAACTAGCCACAAGAGTAATTTATAATTTTTAAATTTCGCTGCCCTCACACTTAACTTGCTTTGCCCGACCCTTTCGTAACTGAATACTCAAAAAGTTCAGCACTCATGACAGTTCTGGAGATTTACCCTTGAAGACGCTTATTCATCCAACTGCTGTAATTCATCCTAAAGCAGAACTCCACCCAACAGTGGAAGTCGGTGCCTATGCTGTGATTGGAGCGCAGGTTAAAGTTGGCCCTGAAACTGTAATTGGCGCTCACGTAGTGCTAGAAGGGCCATGTGAAATTGGGGCGCGAAATCAGATTTTCGCTGGTGCAGCTATCGGTATGGAACCCCAGGATCTCAAATATGTGGGAGAACCTACCTGGGTCAAAATTGGCGACAATAACCAAATTCGTGAGTATGTCACGATCAACCGTGCTACTGGTGCTGGGGAAGCCACAATCATTGGTAACGGTAACCTACTGATGGCTTATGTTCATGTAGCTCATAACTGCGTGATCGAAGACCATGTAATTATCCCCAACTCAGTAGCCTTAGCAGGTCATGTTCACATAGAATCACGGGCTAGGCTAGGCGGAGTTTTGGGAGTTCATCAATTTGTGCGAATTGGTAAACACTCAATGGTAGGTGGAATGGCACGTATTGACCGCGATGTGCCCCCATATATGCTGGTAGAAGGCAATCCCGCCAGAGTCAGAACCCTCAACTTAGTCGGGTTAAAACGCTCTGGAATGGATGCTAGCGAGCTACAACTGCTCAAAAAAGCCTTCCGCATTCTCTATCGCTCTAACTTAACCTTTAAAGAAGCTTTAGAACAGTTAGAACAACTAGGCGACACTGAACAGTTACAACATCTGCGGCGTTTCCTTCTGCTTTCTCAAATGCCAGGACGACGTGGTTTAATTCCTGGAAAAAGAAAAGCTAGCGCTAGTGATGAGTCTTAATGTAGCTATAAGTTTGAGTTGAGTATTGAAACCTCAACTCAAACTCAAAAAACTCTGCGTAACTCTGCGCTGACTCCCCGCACCTCAAACTGTTATTTATTTTCCTCAATTACCAAATGCGGATATTTATCAGCACTGGCGAAGTATCTGGCGATTTACAAGGTTCTTTGATCATCACAGCGCTAAAGCGTCAAGCTGCGGCTGTTGGCTGCGAATTAGAGATTGTGGCGCTGGGTGGCGAAAAAATGGCTGAGGCTGGGGCCACCATATTGGGCGATACAAGTCATATTGGCTCAATGGGGATTCTAGAAGCATTGCCTTATCTTCTACCCACCCTTTTAGTACAACGAAAAGCGATCGCTTACCTCAAGCAAAATCCCCCAGATTTGGTACTACTCATTGATTACATGAGTCCCAATATCGGTATTGGCACTTATTTGCAAGAGAATTTCCCAGATGTGCCAGTAGTTTATTACATCGCTCCCCAAGAGTGGGTATGGTCGATGAATTTGCGGAGAACTCACCGCATTGTCGGCTTTACAGATAAACTCTTAGCCATCTTCCCCGAAGAAGCCCGTTATTATCGCCAGGAAGGTGCCAATGTTACCTGGGTAGGGCATCCCTTAGTTGATCGGATGCAAACCGCCCCCAGCCGCCAGGAAGCCCGCGCTAAATTGAATATTTCACCAGAGGCGATCGCAATTGCGCTTTTGCCTGCTTCTCGTAGTCAAGAATTAAAATATCTTTTACCAGCAATTTTTCAAGCTGCCCAAACTATTCAAGCGAAATTACCAGAAGTACATTTCTGGATTCCCCTGTCTTTAGAAGAATTTAGAGAACCGATTACCCAAGCAATTGCGCGTTACGGTTTGCGCGCCACAGTATTATCAGGTCAACAACAAGAAATCATCACTGCGGCTGATTTCGCCATCACTAAATCAGGAACCGTCAATTTAGAACTGGCCCTGTCAAATGTACCCCAAGTCGTTATTTATCGCTTAAATGCCATTACAGCTTGGATTGGGCGGAAAATTCTTAAAGGTTCGATTCCCTTTGCATCGCCAGTAAATTTGGTAGTCATGCGCGAAATCGTACCAGAGTTTTTACAGGAACAAGCCACCGCCGAAAATATTACCCAAGCTGCAATGGAATTATTGCTCAACCCTGACAAGAGACAGCAAACCCTAGCCGATTATCAACAAATGCGCGAGTCCTTGGGAGAAATTGGAGTGTGCGATCGCGCGGCTCAAGAAATTTTGCAAATGCTCTAGTGGGGATTGGGGATTGGGGACTGGGGACTGGGGACTGGGGATTTGGGAGAAAAACAATTTAAAATTCAAAATTCTGCTCTGTTTCCTTACACAAACACCAGTTACTAATTACCAATTATCCATTACCAATTATTTATATTTCCGCTGGTAAAGGTTGCCAAACTTCTCCATATTTATCTTTAAGAGCTTGCCAATTTTCTACTTGACCTGGCTCATATTCTCCTGGTTTACCCCATTGCAAAAATAAGCTTAAAGCTGGTTCCTGTTTCTCATCTAAAAACCGAATAGCATAGGTTGTAAAGTTGCCTCTTTTCGCTTCAGCAGTTTCAAATTTCACCTGAGTAATTTTGTCCATATTCAAGTGAAACTCAAAATTTTCGGTATGCATATTTGCATATTTACCCTTGGGTAACTCTGCATAAAATAGCTTTTCTAGCTTGCTTCTAACTTCTAAAACCCCAGCACTACTAGTAACAATTAAACGCAAAGTTCCTAAATTTTCACAAGCTGTTAAAAATTCTTTTAAGGTTGTGGTCATTTGTTATTTGTCCTTTGTCATTGGTCATTTGTAGGACTTACGCAAGTGTCACATTATTTTTCGTTTAGGCTGTCCAGGGTCAAGGGTCAAGGGTCAAAAAACCTGAATTTTTGACCCTTGACTTTTGACTCTTAAACCAGAATATGGGTGTACCAGTTGCGTAAGTCCTGATTTGTTGTTGGTCATTGTCTAATGAAATGACCAATTATTTATTGATGGTACAAAGAAAGTGGATTGATGCGTGACATTAATTTAAAATCTCAAATCCAAAATCCAAAATCCCAAATTTTCCGATTCTGGATTATGCTTCGTATTTTTCGTAAGCGGCGACAATACGCTGAACTAGGGGATGACGCACAACATCTCTTTGAGAAAATTCGCAAAAGGCAATACCTTCAACGTTTTTTAAGATGTGTAAGGCTACTGCTAAACCTGATTGTTGGTTTACTGGTAAATCGGTTTGTGTCATGTCACCTGTGATTACCATACGCGAACGGAAGCCCAAACGCGTCAAAACCATTTTGATTTGCGCTGGTGTGGTATTTTGGGCTTCATCGACAATTACAAACGCGTTATTTAAGGTGCGTCCTCGCATATAAGCAAGTGGTGCAACTTCAATCACACCACGTTCTATTAAATTGGGGACTTTTTCCGGATCGATAAATTCATTAATCGCATCATAAAGTGGGCGCAGATAGGGATTGACTTTCTGCTGCAAATCTCCAGGTAAAAAGCCGAGTTTTTCTCCTGCTTCTACCGCAGGACGTGTTAAAATCAGCTTTTCATACTGGTTGGCGAGGAGTGCTTGCACAGCCACAACAACAGCCAAAAAAGTCTTACCAGTCCCCGCTGGCCCCGTGCAGAAAATAAGGTCACGTTTGCGGATAGCATCAATATACTGCCGCTGTTTAAAGGTTTTAGCGCGAATTTCCTCACCCCGGCGAGTTTTGGCGAGAATATCTCGCTGTAAATCTTGCAACTCGCCTTCTCGATGGGTATCTAAAGCTTGACGCGCTGTATCAATATCCGCACTAGAGATAGAATTACCTTTAATCCAGAGGTCTTCAAGCGATCGCACTAATCGTGAAGCCAAATCAATTTGCTTTTGTGTACCTGAAATATGTAAATCCTGTCCGCGTAACACCAAGCTAGCGCCTGTTTGCTGAGATAAGAGTTTGAGATTCTCTTCTCCATCTCCAGCAAGGGCGATCGCACTGGGAATATCCGGCAGCTCAATCTTGAAGGCATCTGCCATAGTATTTGTTAATTTATCTTTTTATTTGGTGTTTTGTAGGGCATGGGGCATGGGGCATTGGGCATTGGCTACTGGGTAATTGGTAATTGGTAATTGGTAATTGGTAATGGGTGTTTGTTATTTACCCTCATCCCCCTCATCTTCCTCATCCCCAGTCCCCAATCCCCAGTCCCCAATCCCCAATCCCCAATCCCCCTTCAAGGGGAAAAGTAGAGACACGATGATCGTATCTCTACTTTTTCTAGGGTTGCTTTAATATGAGTTAACCACATTTAGCAAGGATGCTACCGTAATTTAGTAGCGGATACCTTTGCGTGCAGCTTCCTCTTTACGCTTGCGTCGTAAGCTAGGTTTTTCGTATCTTTCCCTGCGTCTAACTTCAGATAAAATTCCAGCTTTTTGAATTTTCTTTTTAAAGCGTCTAATAGCAGAGTCTATTGACTCGTTTTCACCTAAACGGACTTCGGCCACTCCCCAGTTTCACCCCCTTACAGAGATAATTCAGAGTTGCATAGAAATGTTAATAACAGCAGTATGGCGATCGCTTCTCTGGATGAGAAATACTCATCTGTTCAATTCTCAAAAGAATTTCGAGCATTTATCTAGTGACGCGATGCCTACGCCACTGATGCCAGATTAGCAAATTTGGATGTTTTTTCACAATTCCCAAATTTTTATTAGTCAAATCCATACTGAAGCAATAAAGCTCTCAAAATAATTGCCCAATTCTAGCAAGTTGCGATCGCTTATTTCCCATTTTTGCCAGAATGCCTGAGCGGAGTAGAAACCGCCCAGACTGATGTTGAAATTTCAACCTAGCGGATACGGGGTTTAGCAATAGGTCTGGGACTATTTCCGTTTCCACGTCTGTCTCTTGATTTGGGCGGAGGTAATCGCTCTTCCCTGTCGTCATCAAAAGAAGCACCTTCTCTTGAGGCGCTGCTGCCATAAATATCCAGGTATACCGATTGTCCAGCAATTTCAGCCGCAGCTGCAATTACTGTGCGAATCGCCTGAATATTGCGTCCTCCGCGACCAAACACTTTTCCTTTATCTGTGCTGTCAAAGGCGATGCGAATCCAAGCCTTGTTGAGACTTTGAGAAATTTCACAATCGACGCTTAAAGACTCTGGCGATTCTAAAAAGGGCTGAACTAAAAACTTGACCAACCCCTCGTAGTTGGGTCTAGCTCCGGGGGATGGTGTTTCGACATTATGATGCGGCTGTTGTTGCACTGACCTGTTCAAAAACATTGGCTTTTACTAGGATGCGACGGACGGTGTCAGTGGGTTGAGCGCCTTGTTGTAGTCGCTTGACGATGCCGGGAACGTCCAATCGTACTTCATCCGTTCTGGGGTTGTAGAATCCCAGTTCTTCTAGGGGACGACCATCGCGGCGAGCGAGGCTGTTAATAGCTACGATGCGGTAACTCGCTTCCCGTTTTTTACCATATCGCTTCAAGCGCAGTTTGATCATGATTGAAGAATCGTTCTCCTGTTTACTAAGTATGATTGACAGCAAGTGCCGTTCTGCGGAATTCAAAAGTCGAAAAGTCTTTTTGGATATAGCTTTCGACTTTTAAGAGGAAGCCAGCTAACTGTGGCTGTTGCCAATCAATTGCAGCCCAACTTCCTTTAGTCACAATTTTCCATACTGGAATGCTAATTTTAGCACTTGCTGGGCATTAACTGCTATTGGTATTGGTCAAGAGTCCAAAGTCCAAAAGTCAAAAGTCAAAATTGCTTTAAACTTTGACCCTTGACCCTTGACCCTTGACTTTTGACTCTTGCTTAAAGATTCCCAAAGCCTTTCCTTTTCTTGTCTTTCTTTTTCTTTTTCGCTGCGCCAGGGTTGCCGGGATAACCGCGCCAGCCGGGGGCTGCGGGACGATTGCCGCCACCCGCGAAGGCGTTGCCCATGCCACCGCCGAACATTCCGGGCATACCAGGAAATTGTCCTTGGCCCATTTGTTGCATGAGCGATCGCATTTTTTGGAAATCAGCTACTAGTTTGCTGACATCTGCTTCTTTATAACCAGAACCAGATGCAATCCGCCGTCTGCGGCTGGGAGAACTGGCTAATAAATCTGGGTCGTGGCGTTCTTGGCGCGTCATGGAGTTAATCATGGCTTCACAGCGTTTTAGCTGGGTTTCTCCATGCTTTAGCTGATCGTCGGAAAGCTTGTTCATTCCGGGAATCATCTTGATGATTCCACCCAGGGAACCCATGTTTTTCAGCAGGCGTAATTGCTTGAGAAAGTCGGTAAAGTCAAATTTTGCTGACAGGATTTTCTCCTGCATTTGCTCGGCATCTGCCAAGTCAATTTCTTCTTGGGCTTTTTCTACCAAGGTCAAGACATCGCCCATACCCAAAATTCGGGATGCCATCCGGTCTGGGTAAAATGGTTGCAGCGCCTCGACTTTTTCCCCGACACCGACAAATTTAATGGGCGCACCGGAAATTTGCCGCACCGACAGCGCCGCACCACCACGGCTATCACCATCCATTTTGGTCAGAATTGCGCCAGTAATACCAATTTCTTCGTGAAAGGTACGGGTAAGATTTGCTGCTTCTTGCCCAGTCATGGAGTCCACAACCAGCAAGGTTTCATGGGGCTGGACGGTGTCTTTAATCCGGGCTAGTTCTGCCATCATGTCTTCGTCAATTTGCAGACGACCAGCCGTATCAATAATTACCGTATTTACGCCTTGTGCCTTGGCTTGTTCCACACCTTGGCGAGCAATTTCTACTGGATCGGCATCGCTTCCCAGTTCAAATACTGGTACTTCAATTTGCTTACCCAAGGTGATTAACTGATCAATCGCCGCTGGACGATATACGTCTGTCGCCACCAGTAAACAGCTGCGATCTAATTTCCGCAGGTGTAAAGCTAACTTAGCAGTAGCAGTGGTTTTACCAGTACCTTGCAACCCAGCCATTAACACAATAGTAGGCTGTTCCTCCGCTTCTACTAGGGGAACATTTTCTTCCCCCATCACCTGCACCAGTTCATCGTAAACAATTTTGATAAACTGTTCGCCAGGTCGCACGCCAGCGATTACCTCAGCCCCCTGTGCTCTGGCTTCGACTTCACTAATAAAATCTTTGACTACCTGGAGATTGACATCTGCTTCCAACAAGGCGCGGCGTACTTCTCGCAAAGCGTCTTGAATGTTGGACTGAGAAATTTTATCTTGTCCGCGGAGTTTCTTCCAGGCAGATTCTAAACGATCAGATAATGCATCAAACATAATTTCGATTACAGATAGTAAGCCAGTAGGAAATTTGGGTAGAGTTTTAACGTGCTATTTACCAGCTTAGTAGTTTTCCCAGCGACTTGAGCAACTCGATACGTATCTGGGGGGATTGGGGACTGGGGACTGGGGAAAAGGGGAAAGGGGAAAAGGGGAAAGGGGAACAAACAGCAATTACCAATTACCAATTACCAATTACCA
The DNA here is from genome assembly GCA_002368155.1 of Nostoc carneum NIES-2107. Classification (GTDB taxonomy): domain Bacteria; phylum Cyanobacteriota; class Cyanobacteriia; order Cyanobacteriales; family Nostocaceae; genus Aulosira; species Aulosira carnea. Next base: position 2,234,496 of record AP018180.1, on the reverse strand, counting down.
ATTACCAATTACCAATTACCCATTACTAGATTTTCTATGGTAGTGGCATCATTAGGTAACGCTGCGGTTAAAACTTCGCTACCTGTATCTGTGACTAAAACGTCATCTTCGATGCGGATACCGCGGACATCGGCAAATTGAGATAAGCGTTCCCAATTGACTATATTTTGGTATTTTGAGCTTTGTTTGGCATCATTTAAAATTGCTGGAACTTGATAAAAACCAGGCTCAATTGTGACTAACATTCCTGGGCGTAGGGGACGATTTAAACGTAGGTAGCTGAAGCCAAAGCGATCGCTTCTTGTACGTCCTGCTTCATAACCTGCTAAATCACCCAAGTCTTCCATATCATGCACATCTAAGCCTAAAAGATGGCCAATGCCGTGGGGGAAAAATAAAGCATGGGCATTTAGGTCTACTAAATCCTCAGCTTTTCCTTGTAAAATGCCTAAATTTGCTAAACCATCAGCTATTACTGTGGCAGCTAATAGATGAATTTCCCCATACTCAACACCTGGACGGATTTTGGCAATACAAGCATCATGGGCTGCTAACACCACATCATAAATATCTCTTTGGGTTGAGGAAAATTTACCCGATACAGGCCAAGTACGGGTAATATCAGCCGCCCAGCCCATTTCGGTTTCCGCACCCACATCAGCTAGTAGTAAATCACCTGGTTGCAAGGGATGGTGATATTGCTCGTTATGCAAAACCTCACCGTGGACTGTGACAATACTGTTGTAAGCAGTAGTCATGTTATGGGCGATGATTACTCCTTCCATAGCCCCTCGCACTTCTGCTTCTCGTTTAGCAGCAGGTGTGGCGGCCATACCCGCTTTATGGGCTTCTACACTCACAGCCGCGGCTTTGCGTAATTCAGTTAATGCGCCTTCATCGTGGGTGAGGCGTAAGGAAACAATCGCCTTGGCTAACTCTAAGTCAATTCCTTGAGGTGAACTTTGCGGCAAAACCCATCTGTTGAATAGCTGGGATTGCTGTGTCCAAGTAGCCGCATCTTGAACTGCGATCGTTGCTGCGTCTGCTAGGGATGACTCTAGTTCCGCCATTGGTTTAGCGCCATCAGCGCCAATCATCTGGGCGATTTCCTCACGCTTGGGCATTTCTCCATGCCAAAGAGCGCTGCTAGGTGTAGGATCGTCCATGAATAATTCCAGCTTTCCTGCTTCCAAGCGAATTGCCGCATTTGGTAAGGGTAGCCCAGCAAAATACAGAAAATGACTACTAGCGCGGAAAGGAAAAACATTAGCTTGAAAGTTACGCGGATTGCTACTTCCCGACCACAGAATTGCAGGAAAATCAATCAAGGTAGCTAACTTTTGCCGTCTTTGGCGTAGGATATCAACCAGAGAACTAGAGGTTTGTTGAATAACCATAAACACAAACTCAGCTTTTATTAAAATTATGAATTATCAATTCTTAATTTAAAACTCTCATACCCTTCGGCAGCGTGGCGTTATATTCAGCCAAGATTAAATCTTGACTGAAAAAATTCTTGCATGAAAGAATCCGCAAAATTGTTAATTAATTTTTATTATCATCGTCTTTTTCATCTTTGCTGTCATCATCTTTTTCATCCTCATCATCATCGTCGTTATCTTCATCGGATTCAGGCTGTTCGGTAGATTTATTTTTGTACTGTTCTTTTTGTTGCTCGGTTTTTTCTTGTGGTTTTTGTACTTCATTAGTGCAGCTGATTAATCCTACAGAAATTAGTGCTAAGTTAATAGCTGCAACAATCAACCCAAGGATTTTTATGCTTGAATTCGGCTTTTGGTGTAGCATTGTCCTGAACTTTTATACTAGAAGTGTACTTATTCCTCAAACATAAACTACATCTAGATTGAAAACCATGATTTTTAGAGACCATTTATAAAGTAAATCTTAAGTAGGGGAGCCACTGCGTTGCGCGGTGAGTGCAGCCACACGTGCGGCTATGCCGCCGAGTGGACTGCCGAACCCGAAGGGGTTCCCCGCGTTGTAGCAAGTGGCATTTTGTTACGGCTATGAAAGAATTTAGAGCTTAGTGACAATGAAATTTAGCCGTAACGCACCATCGATGTGGCGGTGCGTTAGGCGCTAAAATAGTTTTTCTGCGGCAAATCATATTGGAAATCAGCGCCTAACACACCCTACAGTAATTTTATTTTTGCTTTATAAATAACCTCTGAGAGCCAAACATTTAAATATCAAATGATGTTTGGTTAAACAGCGGTTGATTGGGAGTATCCCTATTTTGCAAATTTATCAAATTAAAAATAATCATTGCGAATGTGGTTAGTTTTTCTGAATTATTGCCTTAGTTCTAGCCACAATTTTGAATACTGAATTGGTGTTATAGCAATCATGCAAAGTTTTGTTAGCAAAACTAATATGAGACTCATATTTGATTTTTGAAATAAACTTAGCTGCGTTAGCTTTAGCGTAACGCACCACAACTTAATATGAGGGGTACTTGTACATTGACAAAATATAGCATCTATGCACAATAGTCTGTATACAAGTGTGTAACGCTGACTATAATTATCTAAAAATTTTTATCCGTCCTACGCGGGTAATATAATTGCTTGAATACGCCAGTTTATATATAAACGGGCATTGAGTAAAAATTCAACATTTTTAGTTTTCCCTATTGATATTTGCGGCTTCTCATCCACTAGCAAAGTTTAATTAAGCTAGAATGTGCGAGTTCATTTGTACTGTAATTTCGCTCGAGTTTGCTGCAAGAGATGTAATATCAACTTTGTTGTGACTTGGCATGGCTCTATCAGTTGGCGCTGTAGGTTGAGGATTGCTGTATTACAGATTGCTCTATAAGCGTAGAGGCGATCGCATAGCCAACTCAACCTTTCAATACCAGCAATTTGTGAGTGTTCCAGGTACTGTAATTATTACAATTGGTAACACTAGATATCGATTCTGTCTGCAGAAGACGATAAGTACATATTTGAGGAAAATTCTCTGTTAATTTAAGCCAATTTCTCTTGTTTAGTTTGCGATAATTCTGTGTATCTACCCCACAGTCCTGTTACGGCATCTGGAAGATCCTGTTGCATCACAATTATGAATCAATTGGTTTCCTCCTTTACTTCTTTACCTCAGAACTGTGAAATCGGAGTCTTGTTGCAGCTGGCAGATGGCACCATTCAAGCTTGTAATCAGACTGCCGAAAAAATTTTGGGGCTGACACTAGAACAACTTCAGGGCTGGAACTTAATTGACCCAACCTGGCAAGCTATTCATGCTGATGGTACTCCTTTTACCCGTGATACCCATCCGGCAAGAATTACGTTACAAACGGGAAAGCCCTGTAATGATTTGGTGATGGGGCTGTATCAACCTAATGGCAAAGTGGTTTGGTTACTGATGCAGACAGAACCTTTGTGGGGAGTAGAAGTGACCCCCTACGGTGTGATAGCCACTTTTGCTGATATTACAGAGCAAATTTGCTCATCCCTTGCTGATCCGCCTCTAGAATTACAAAGCTACCCAACCGTGAACCAGCAGGAACCAGATAATAGTGCATCGACATCGGAAGCAGCCTTTTTCTTTGAGCGATCGCTCGATTTGCTGGCGGTGATTGGTATGGATGGCTACTTTAAGCGAATCAACCCGGCATTTACTCAAGTTCTCGGTTACTCAAAAGCGGAATTGTTAGTCAGTCCTTTTATAGACTTTGTGCATCCAGATGACCATTCCGTCACCTTGGCACAAATGGAGAAGTTAAAAGCAGGCGCACCCATCCTCAATTTTGAGAATCGTTACCGGACAAAGGATGGCTGCTACCGCTGGTTGGAATGGACAGGATCTCCGCAGATTGACCAGGATGTAATATACTGCGTTGCCCGTGATATTACTCAGCAAAAAGAGACAGAAGCAGCCCTAGAACGCGCTAACCAGGAATTAGAACAGCGTGTTGCGGAACGGACTGCCCAGTTAGAACAAGTCAATGCCGCATTGCGGGAGAGCGAACAACGCAACCAGTTGGCAATGGAAGTTGCGCGGATATTTACCTTTGAGTGGGAACCACATACCGATATCGTCAAGCGATCGCCCCAATGTGGTGTCATTTTGGGGTTAACTTCAACAGAGGCAGAACTGGACACAGGAACCAATTTTTTTCAGCGAGTACATTTTGAGGATCGCGATCGCTTCATAGCAGTTTTACAAGCACTGACACCTGAGAACAGCACTTACAAGACTACCTATCGAGTTATACGCCCGGATGGACAAATCGTGACATTGGAGGAAAGCGCACGGGGGCTGTTTGACGAGCAAGGACAGTTAACTCGACTGATTGGCATGACGGCGGATATCACAGAACGCCAGCGACTAGAAGCCGAATTAAAGGCAAGTCAGACGACTTTGCAACGACAACTAGCTGAAATTGAAACTATTTACCAGTCTGCACCCATCGGCTTGAATGTACTCGATTCCGATCTGCGCTTTGTGCGAATTAATCAGCGATTGGCGGAAATCAATGGATTTTCCACAGAAGAACACATTGGGCGAACCATACGAGATTTACTGCCCAATATTGCGGATACTGCCGAAGCTTTGTTGCGTCCTATTTTTGAGACTGGAGAACCGCTACTAAATGTCGAAATTCGGGGAGAAACTCCCGCGCAACCAGGAGTAGAGCGTGTTTGGTTAGAAAGCTTTTTGCCTTTGAAAGATGGCGATCGCATAATAGGCATTAACACCGTTTGTCAAGAAATCACCGATCGCAAACAGGTAGAAGAAGCCTTGCGTAGTTCAGAAGAACGCTATCGCACCTTGTTTGAGACGATGGAAGATGGCTTTTGTGTGGTCGAAATGCTGTTTGATGAAAATACTACCCCGATAGATTACCGCTTTTTGGAAATTAACCCAGCATTTGAGCGAGAAACTGGACTGCAACAGGCAATTGGTAAAACTGCAAGTCAACTGCTTCCAAATCTCGAAAAATTCTGGTTTGAAACCTATGGGAAAGTCGCTCTCACAGGTGAACCTGTGCGCTTTGAAAATGGCTCAGATGTAATGAATCGCTGGTTTGAGGTGTATGCTTTTCCCATCGAAGGGACAGAAAATCACAAAGTTGCCATCTTGTTTAAGAATATTAGCGATCGCAAAGCCATCGAAGTGCAAAGAGAAAAGTTACTTCAACAAGAGCAAGCTGCACGGGAAGCCGCAGAACGTGCCAACCGCGTCAAAGATGAATTTCTGGCGATTCTCTCCCATGAACTGCGAACACCACTGAACCCGATTTTGGGGTGGGCAAAAATATTACAATCACCGAAAATTACTCCCGAAAAGCTCCAGCAAGGGTTAAGCACAATCGAGCGTAATGCTAAACAACAGGTGCAACTGATTGACGATCTGCTCGATATCTCTCGCATCATTCGTGGCAAACTCTCCCTGAGTTTTGCAGCAATTAATTTATCAGAGCCAATCGCTGCGGCTGTAGAAACTGTTAGTTTGGCAGCAGAAGCAAAAGCTATTCAGTTGGAAGTCTTGCTCGATTCCACAGTTGGTTGTGTCAAAGGAGATACCAGTCGATTACAGCAGGTAGTCTGGAATTTACTCTCGAATGCCATTAAATTCACCCCCACAGGCGGACAAGTGACGGTACAACTTACCCGTGTTGATCGCTATGCTCAAATTCAAGTTAGCGATACTGGCAATGGCATTAAACCCGAATTTTTGCCCCATGTATTTGAGTTATTTCAACAACAGGATAGTTCTACCACTCGTGCCTTTGGTGGATTGGGTCTAGGATTGGCGATCGCGTGTCAGGTGGTGGAAGCGCACGGTGGTACAATCGCTGTTGCTAGTACTGGAGAAGGACAAGGGGCAACCTTTACCGTACAATTGCCGTTGATGCCTGTATCAAATCTCAATTTTCCTAATTTCTGCAACCATCCCACACTCAATTTAAAGGATCGGCGGGTGATAGTGGTAGATGATGAGGCAGATTCCCTGGAACTGGTTAAGGTGGTACTAGAAGAGGAAGGCGCAGTTGTAGAAGTAGTATCCTCAGCTACTAACGCCCTACCAGTACTGACTCAAGCACCATTCGATTTGCTGATCAGCGATATTGGAATGCCAGAGATGGACGGTTACAATTTCATTCGTCAGATTCGCGCTTTACCACCTCGATTCAACCGCGATATTCCGGCGATCGCCCTCACCGCCTATGCTGGTGAGGAAAATCAACGCAAAATACTCGCCGCCGGATTTCAAGCACATTTAGCCAAACCTATTGAACCGCAAAACTTGTTAGATGCGATCGCGGCTTTAATGATTTCAAATTAGCTGGTGAATAAATTCAAAAATATTTCAAATAAGGGTGATTCTATGAGACAAATCATTACACAGGTGGATGCTTTCACCAATACACCATTTGCAGGCAACCCTGCAGCTGTTTGTGTGTTACCTGCACCGAAAAGCGATCGCTGGATGCAGAATGTGGCGCAGGAAATGAATTTATCGGAGACGGCTTTTCTCGTCAAGCAGGATGATGGTTTTAATCTGCGTTGGTTTACACCAACTGTAGAAGTACCACTTTGTGGTCATGCAACTTTAGCTAGCGCCCATGTACTTTGGTCTGAAGGACATCTCTCAGCCAATGAAGCTGCCCGTTTTTATACTAAAAGTGGTGTATTGATTGCCACAAAACTCGATGACTGGATTGAGTTAGATTTTCCTGTTAATTATTCAAAACCTACTGATGCACCAGAGGAACTGTGTGAAGCTTTGGGTGTAGGGTGTAAATCTGTTTTACAAAATTCCCTCGGTTACTTGGTAGAAGTAGATTCTGAGGACTTGGTATGGCATATACAGCCTAATTTTCAACTCCTGAAAACTTTGCTGGTGTCAAATGTGATTGTTACTAGCCTAACTCACTGTAATTCTGATTACGATTTCGTTTCTCGCTTTTTTGCGCCGGGATTGGGTATAAATGAAGACGCAGTTACTGGTGCGGCTCATTGCTGCCTTGCACCCTTCTGGCGTGATCGCTTGGGTAAGGATGAATTTTTAGCTTATCAAGCATCTAGTCGTGGAGGAGTGGTAAAGGTGCGTTATCCAGGAGGCGATCGCGTCTTTTTAGCTGGACAAGCAGTTACAGTATTACGTGGGGAATTGTACAATTAATTTTGATAAATTTAATCACAAATTGCCAAAGTAAAGTTCACAAATAATTACAATATACCTCTTGCATAAGTGTTGAGCATCAGCGTTTATCAAGTAATCACAAATTAATGTTATTGATGCTGACAGATATCAAATCCGGCTAATTACTTACGATATGGTTGGTCTTGTTAGTCATTAGTAATTGGTAATTGTTAAATTGTATTTTTCTTTCCCATTACCCATTACCCATTACCCATTACCCATTACCAACCTTCACAGATATGATAAATGTTCAACCGGAAATGATATGACTGATTGATATTGAGGCTATGAAATTATTTTATTCCCATGAAAATGGCGAACTTTGGCAAGGAGATGCAATCGAATGGTTGGGTAGTTTAGATGCAGAGTCGGTTGATTTAGTGATTGCCGACCCTCCATATAATATTAAAAAAGCAGAGTGGGATACCTTTGCATCTCAGGAAGCTTATGTGCAATGGTCTTTAATTTGGATTGAGCAAGTATCGAGAATTATTAAGCCTACGGGAAGTTTTTATATTTGTGGGTTTTCGGAAATATTAGCTGATATTAAATTACCAGCTTCGCGTTTTTTTAAAGGTTGTCGCTGGTTAATTTGGCATTACAAGAATAAAGCGAATTTGTCTAATGATTGGGGGCGTTCCCATGAAAGTATTTTGCATTTCCGCAAGTCAAAAAAATTTTATATGGATATAGATAACGTGCGGATTTTATATGGAGAACATACATTAAAATATCCATCTCATCCCCAAGCAATCACTAGCCAGTATGCAAATAATGGTAAGAATCATGGCAAAACTTGGCATCCACATTCAAAGGGGGCTAAACCTAGAGATGTGATAGAAATCCCCACAACTTGTAATGGCATGAATGAAAAAACTACACATCCTACACAAAAACCCGAAGAATTAATCAGAAAATTTATTCTCGCTTCTTCTCAACGCCAAGATATTGTTATTGACCCATTTTTAGGCTCAGGTACTACAGCAGTAACGGCTGAACAATTAGGTAGAAGATGGTTAGGATGCGATATTAATTCTCAATATTTAGAATTTGCTTGTCAACGCATAAAAAATGCCCATCACATGAGTGATGAAGAATGGTTTTGTTTTGATAGAAAAAATGAAGAACGCAGAAAAAAAATCAGGTAGAATTAAACCTTTCTATCGCAGCCAAAATTATACACATTTAATGTGAAGTTGCACATATTTAGATCCCCCTAAATCACCCTTAAAAAGGGGAGACACTGCGTTGGGCGGCTTTGCCGACTTGTTCGCGTAGCGTCTCCCCTTGGGAGAAGCAAGTGGCGTGGACTTTGATAATTGTTTCCGGTTCCCCCCTTTTTTCAAGGGGAGCCAGCGTCGTGGGCGGGTTTCCCGACTTGAGACGACTGGCGTGGGTTAGGGGGGATCGAATTCTATGCAGTCTCATAAAGAATTGGTATTACTTCTCAAGTATTAACATCCTTTATAGCTGTCATTGATGGTCAGCATAGCCGCCTTATTTAACTAAAATAATTCTGCGGCACAATATTTAAAGTAACCCTGATTTAATGTGTAAAAATGCCTTCTAAAAACAAACCTAGTATAACTTCTATCCAATGTAACTGGCCGATTGAACAATTACCGGGATTAAGCCCAGCAGAACAATCCCAATTGCAAAATTGTGGAATTACAACCACAGGATTATTAGTCAAAAATGGCAAAACTCTAGAAGCAAGAGTTGCTTTAGCGAATAAATTACAGGTTCATCTTCAATATGTGAATAAATGGGTAGCTTTGGCTGATTTAGCCCGTATTCCCAGCGTTGGGACACAGTATTGTGGTTTATTGCTACATGCAGGTATTGGTTCTGTAGCACAATTGGCACAGGTTCCAGCGCACCGATTACACAAACAAATTTTACGATTGCAGGTAGCAACAATGCAGCGCCGAGATTTATGCCCAGCAATTGAGTTAGTACAGCAGTGGAGTTATCAAGCGAGAACAGTGCTGAGTGCTGAGTGCTGAGTTCTTATCTGTGAGTAAAAATTCTAGTTCCTAGTCCCCAGTCCCTTCCAGTCCCTAATCTTTCGCTAAAACTCCATTGAGAAAGATATCAGCCAGCCCTTCTGCCATTTGCTGCATTTCTTGGGGCGAGGCGTTTGGTTCCATGAGGGTATTGTTGGAAAAGCCTGCGATCGCGAACATTCCCAAGAATACCTTAGCAACCAGTTTGGCATCCGTTTGGCGATAAACGCCTTTATCCATAGCGGTTTGGAAGAAAGCCTCAGCAACATCCGTCATTTTCTCAATCACATCCAATTGAATGCGATCGCGCAAGTCTGGATGAAATTGCACTTCCATAAAACAGACTCGCATTAAATCGACATTTTTGTGCAAATTCCACATTCGACGGCGCATTACCTGGGCAACTGCTTTATAGCTTCCCATTTCGCTCAATTCTGTGAGTAAATCTGTAAGAATATCTACCCAACCGCCAGTAGCAACTTCTACCAAAATGGCTTTTTTATTAGGAAAATGACGAAACAAGGTACCCTCAGCCACACCAGCTGCTTGTGCTAAGTCGCGGGTAGTAGTACCGTCAAAGCCTTGGGAGGCAAATAATTTTTGTGCCGCTTGTAAAATACGGGTACGTGTTTGCGCTTCTGAGGGGGGAGAAGAATTAAAGACTCGCATAGTAATTATTGTTAATTTTCCGGAACATGACTTGTAGCATTATTGTCTAACGTCAAGTACAAAAATTACAGAAAGCTTAATACAAGATTAACGCTCTGTTGCTCAATTAGCCTGTCTCTTAGGTATTAAACAATTAGTAGTTCATAGTTCGTAATTAATAATTCGTAATCATGTGATGCCAATTCATCTAGAAAATACGAAATTACTCGTTAAGGCAGGGAAAAGTCAACAGTTTACAGGGAGGATTTTCCCACGATTTAGGGCTGCCATCTGTGACAAAGACTGTTTTAATAAACGAGGATATCAATTCAAATTTAATTACGAATTACTAACTAGTAATTACGAATTATGATGAAACTTTGCTTTAATTACCGCTGATGAATCAACCCAGTTACTTGCCAGCAATTTTATATTCTTCAAAGAAGGTATCTATGATACTTTATCGATTGTTTGCTACTTTATTAGCGCTGACTATGCTCTGGAGTAGCGTGCTACCAGAAGTTGCTTTAGCGCAAACTCAAACCGCACCTCCAGCGCCAAAAGTACAGCCACCTAGCAAAACTCCGAGTTCGATTCAACCTTATTTGGATCGCGTAATTAAGCAGTTGACGGAGTTTCGTCTAGATAATGGGCTAAAGTTCATTGTTTTAGAACGCCATCAAGCACCTGTAGTTTCCTTTCTTACCTACGCAGATGTGGGTGGTGTGGATGAGCCAGACGGAAAAACAGGCGTAGCCCACTTTTTAGAGCATTTGGCCTTTAAAGGTACGAAACGCATTGGTACAACAGACTACAATGCTGAGAAACCATTATTAGAACGCCTAGAACAGTTAGATGCTCAAATTAGAGCCGCGAAAGCTCAGGGTAAAAAGGATGAACTTGCCAAGTTGCAAGCTGAGTTTGAGCAAGTAGAATTGCAAGCAACCAAGCTCTCCAAGCAAAATGAAATGGGGCGAATTGTCGAACAAGCGGGAGGTGTGGGTTTAAATGCCAATACTTCCACGGAGGCGACTCGTTATTTTTATAGCTTCCCAGCCAATAAGTTGGAATTGTGGATGTCTCTAGAATCAGAGCGATTTCTTGAACCTGTACTCAGCCGCGAGTTTTATAAAGAAAAAGAGGTGATTTTAGAAGAAAGGCGTTTGCGGGTAGAAAATTCACCCATCGGCTTGATGATCGAAAAGTTTATCGATGCAGCCTATAAAGTCCATCCCTACAGACGACCGGTCATTGGCTATGACCAAGATATCCGCAATTTGACACCTGAAGATGTGCAAAAGTTCTATAACACTTATTATGTACCCAGCAATTTAGCGATCGCAGTTGTGGGTGATGTGAACCCAGCAGAAGTGAAAAGACTGGCACAAATTTACTTTGGACGTTTCCCTGCAAAACCCAAAGCGGTTGAGCAAATCCCTACAGAACCAGCACAAAAGCAAACGCGTGAGGTAACTGTACAACTACCTTCGCAACCTTGGTATTTAGAAGGCTATCACCGTCCAGCAATTACCCATCCCGATAATGCAGTGTATGAAATCATTGCTAGTTTATTAAGTAATGGGCGGACTTCACGGTTGTATAAATCTTTGGTAGAACAACAGCGTGTGGCTTTGACTGCCCAAGGTTTTAGTGGTTTTCCTGGCGATAAATACCCAAACCTGATGTTATTTTATGCTCTGACAGCACCTGGTCATACAGTTGATGACTTGGCAGCGGCTTTACGAACAGAAATTGAGAAATTGAAAACTGAGCCTGTAACAGATGCAGAATTGCAGCGTGTCAAAACCAAAGCTAGAGCCGATTTGTTGCGTACCCTCGATTCTAATATGGGAATGGCGCAGCAGTTATTGGAATATGAAGTGAAAACTGGCTCTTGGCGGAATTTGTTTAAGCAGTTGGATCAAATTGCGGCGGTAAAAACTGCTGATATTCAACGTGTAGCGAAAGCATCGTTTACAGCCGAAAATCGCACAATTGGCAAGTTGTTATCAAAGCAAGCATAGGAAACTAACCGCGTAGCCGCGAAGCGGCTTCTCGCAGAGTAGTACGCAAAGGACGCGAAGGGAAGAGATGAAGAAAGATATACATAGGTATCAGGTAAAGGGTAAAAAACAAGTGGCGTTCAAAATCCCCAATGGTAAGAAGTTTATTTCTGCTGTGGTAATTGCTTTTGCCTTTGTACTTTTTACTTTTAACTTTTCTCAGGCGGCGACAGCAGCAGCCAAGCATTACACAGAGTTACAGCTACCGCCATTACCTGAGATTAAGTTACCCAAGTATGAACGCTTTGTGCTGCAAAATGGCATGGTTGTCTATTTAATGGAGGATCACGAGTTACCATTAGTAGGCGGTACAGCTTTGGTGCGGACAGGAAGCCGCTTAGAACCTGCAGATAAAGTTGGCTTGGCTGACTTTACAGGTGAGGTCATGCGAACTGGTGGAACTAAAAAGCATTCGGCTGATGAACTCAACGAATTGTTGGAACAACGCGCCGCTTCGGTAGAAACTGGGATTGGTGACACTTCTGGTAGCGCTAGCTTTGAAGCACTGACAGAAGATTTAGAAACAGTGTTTGGGTTATTTACTGAGGTGCTGCGAGAGCCAGTATTTGCTCAAGAAAAGTTAGATTTAGCGAAAACCCAGGAGAAGGGTAGTATTGCTCGCCGCAATGATAATCCCAATTCTATAGCTGGTCGAGAATTTCGCAAATTAATCTATGGGAAAGATAGCCCCTATGCTCGCACCACAGAGTATGCAACTATCGATAAGATTTCCCGTGAGGATTTAATCAAGTTTTATCAGCAATATTTCTACCCCAACAATATAATTTTGGGCATCATAGGTGATTTTGATGCCCAAAAAATGCGATCGCTCATTCAAGCAAAATTGGGCGATTGGAAACCTAACCCCAACCTGACTAAACCCCAATTACCGCAAGTATCCCAAGCGAATACTAACGGAGTATTTTTTGTCAATCAACCGCAATTAACCCAAAGTAATATTTACATTGGGCATTTGGGAGGAAAGCTAGACAGTGTAGACTATCCAGCATTGGATGTAGTCAATGGGGTATTGAATGGCTTTGGCGGACGCTTATTTAATGAAGTGCGATCGCGTCAAGGTTTAGCTTATTCAGTATACGGACAATGGAGTCCCCGTTACGATTATCCCGGAGTTTTCATTGCTGGAGGACAAACGCGATCGCAAACTACTGTGCAGTTCGTGAAATCCTTACAAGCTGAAATTAAGCGCTTGCAAACTCAAAGAGTTACCCCACAAGAATTGGCTTTTGCAAAGGAATCTACACTCAATTCTTTTGTTTTTAACTTTGAAGATCCTAATCAAACTATCTCGCGGTTGATGCGATATGAATATTACGGCTATCCTGCTGATTTCTTATTTCGCTATCAAAAAGCAGTAGCAGCCACAACCACCGCCGATGTACAACGAGTAGCAAGAAAATACCTCAAACCAGAAAACCTAGTAACTCTGGTGGTGGGAAATCAAACCGCTATTCAACCGCCATTAACACAATTAGCAACGCAGGTAACGCCTATTGACGTAACGATTCCCCCTGTACAACCACAAGCCAAAAACTAGTAGGATGCGTTAATAACGCATCCTACTGTACATTTCATTTGATAATATTTGCGAATCTGCTGTAAGCAGATTGCAAGTTGGTGAGACAGATAATTGTAAGGGCATGGCACTGCCATGCCCTTAACCATGTACTTCATTTACCTAAAATAGGCTGTAATTTTTCCGCGTCAAATAGTATTCCTATAATACCGACGATCTAAAGTTTGCTTTGTTTTCAAAAGCGTTTTCAAATAAGTGATTTGACTAGGCCAAGCAGAACGAGGCAGCAGATGTATATTTTGCAGATCATCTGTTAATAGCTCCTCGCCAATTGCTGCTTCTTGTATTGTTATCTTCTCTGAATTTTTTACCATAATTATTGTTCTGTAATTCAATAATCATTTACAAAAAGCATACGACATATTGTAGGGGCAAGGCATTGCCTTGCCCTCTAGCATATATTGATGTGTCGCAAACATTATTTGAATTAGTATTATTTCTTTGTACCTATTCCCTGTTTACACAATAATTTTACAGTCAACCATCATCAGTCAACCGTCATCAATAAACTAGATTCAGTCTGCCAATTTTCTGACCATTGAATGCGATCTGCACTAAACTTTAACGGATCATTTTTTGGTAAAGGAGCATCTATCGGCTCGACAATTAACTCAAATTCTCCATTATCAAAAGGGAGTCCTTGAGCTTTGACTTTCGGTAATACTCTCTCCCGCAAACCTCGTTCTTGATGGACAAGCGCGCGATGATGACAGTAAGGATTGTTACCTCTCTTATCAAAGAAAACGTGAGCAGTCCAACTGCAACCCCCACGACAAAGTTCTGCAAATTCACAGCTTTGACAAAAACCCCACAGATGGCTTGTTCCTGCTCCCAAATTGAAACGCAATTCCTCTGTATTCTCAACTATATCTTTGAGAGAACGGTCTCTGATATTACCACCTGTATAGGCTGTTGTCGGTAGAGAAGGACAACCTTTAATCGCTCCGTCAGCTTCTATTCCTAAGGTAGAAAGTCCAGCACCGCAACCTTGCCAAAATGAGAATTCATGCTCGTTACCCCGTCCCCGTAACAGCCTTTCATAGGGGCCGTAGTAACCAATGTTATTTCCCGCCTGAACTTGTACCCCTTCTTCATAAGCACGACGAACTACACGAGCAATCATCGGGTAAATATCTAGCAGTTCATAAGGTTGGAGGAGGATATCTGCATTATCGGCTGCATTTCCCATTGGGACAGTCAACTGAATTTGCCAAGCACGAGCGCCTGCATCACGTATGCATTCATAAATCTGGGGAAACTCTGGCGCTGATAAGCGGTTGATTTGGGTATTGCAACCAAAAGCAATACCAGCTGTTCGCAGATGACTCATGGTTTTAAACGCATACTTCCATGAGCCTTTTCTTCCCCGTAGGCGATCGTGAGTTGCTTCTAAGCCATCAATAGAAACCGACACAGTACGTATCCCCGCCGTTTTCATTTTTTGTGCAGTTTCTAAAGAAATACCATAACCACCGGTAGTCATTCCGCAGAGCATCCCCGCCTCGGTAATGGCTTTTGCTATTTCCAGCCAGTCGGGACGCAAAAAGGCTTCCCCACCGATGAGGGTAACTTCTTTAATCCCCACTTCTGCCATCTGTCTCACCAGATCCAAAGCTTCCTCTGTGGACAGTTCTTGGCTGCGTTCATGTCCAGCGCGGGAACCACAATGACTACAAGCTAAATTGCATTTTAAGGTGATTTCCCAAACTGCATAACTTTTGCGGCGGTATGTCATGGTTCACCCCTAAAAATTTCAGAGAGTTACTCAATTTTGCTATTTGTTTGGTTTATCAATTGCTCTAATCTTCACAATCTCTAACTCATAATTTGGGCCATATTTATTAATAGTTTTTACCTTGACTTTATCAAAGCCCTCTAGATAGTAATAGACATCAGCATCATAATCATCACCAGATGCGAAAGCTACTCCAACCCCTTTTAATTTAACACCACCATTCCTTTTAACTTTCAAGTTGAGGTCGGTATTAGTATAAGTAAGACTAGCATCACCAACAGCTGAAGCAATAGCTCCGATCATCGCACTTGCGCCACCTGCAATTAGTTGGTTTTCTGGAGCATTTTCTAAATAAGACAAATCTTGGATTGAGAGCATCGGTCTTCCTTGGACAAGCTTTTTGGTTTGATATTTAAAAGTTCAGTTGATACGCGTCCATATCAAATATTATAGTGTTAGGGTTGTCAAGAGTTAAAAGTCCACAGTCCAAGATAGCCTTTGACTCTGGGCTCTTGACCTTTGACAACCTGAATTAGCTTTACTCTAGTTCTTGTGGTACAACGACTCCATATAAGGCTTGTACAGGTGGATCAATGACTATGCCATATAGAGGTTGAGGTTGTGGATCTATTGGTTTAGGAAAAGGAATTGGATAAGGCTTGGGTATTGGTCGAGGGTAACCTTTAGGGGGCCAATATTTAAACCGCTCCTCGATAATTGTCAAACCACCAATAGCTCCGATTAATTCTTGTTCGTTGAGGTCTTCAAACTGACCTATTTCTTTTAATTCTAGGATTTTAATAGTAGCTGTTTCAAATTCTTCTTTCGAGAATATATAACCGCCATTTTCTAATACTGCTTTAACTTCCTCAGCTTTTTCACTCATGAGTTGAGTGCGGAAATTTTCATCTTTGACCAGCCGAATCAAGAAGCATTTAACTTTTTCTAAAATTGATAAAGACATATTTTAATTACCTCCTAAAAGCAGGTAGTATGACAGCACTTATCAGTTATCAGAAGTTAACACTAGGCGCAGATGAGAGTTTTACGCTCACTTTGTTCTTGAAGCAGCTGTTCCAAATTATGCTGTGCTGCTTTTAAGTCTGGCTTGAGAGAAATGGATTGTTGAAAGTAAGCGATCGCATTTTGGAAATCGCCCAGCTGTCTACATTTGCAGCCTAAATCGTTGTTCAGCGCTGCGTAATGAGCCTGTTTGTCTAGGGAGAGTTTTCCTTGAGCATGAAGCGCATTTGCTAGGTTAACCTCCGCTTCTAAGCAATCAGGCTGGAGTTCTAAAGCTTTTTGATAGCAGGCGATCGCATCTTCCCATTTCCCTTGCTGTTGGAGAGCATAGCCCAGGTTATTGTATGCTGCGATCGCATCTGGTTGTAGAGTTAAGATTTGATTATAGAGGGCGATCGCTTCGGATAATTGATTTTGAATTTGGTATAAATTCCCCAAGCTAAATAAAGCTTTGATGGAATTTGGCTGTACCTGAAGCAGATTTTTAAATATAATTTCAGCAGTTTGGTACTCATCCTTTTGTCTCATCAACACACCTAGTCCATACAATGCTTCTGGGTGATTTGGCTGTAATGCTAAAATCTGACGATATCCTGACTCAGCTTTTGTGAGTCGGTTTGATCGATGATCTCGAACAGTTAACTGAAGCGCTAAAGGAAGCATTTCCTGAACATTTTGTTGCCTATTTTGGTAATTCTTGTCTTTGACTACGATATGCTGAATATGGCGCTCTTTAGTGCCAAAAGAATATTTATATTCTTCATTCCCCATTAAAAAGTCGTAAATTTTAAATCCATTTTGAATAGCATATCGAATCGCGTCAGCATGGAGAATCAGCCCAGGTGGGGGATTTTTAAAGCTTTCATCGCGACCTGTGATGACAAATAGCATAGATTTTTGCTGAACATCAACAAAATTGGCGATCGCTCCTAAAGGCCTCTTTCCTTGCCACAGAACTGGAAGATATAGACAATTATTTTTAAAGCAATGATGTAAAATCAGCCGATAGTAATTTATGGTTGTGTCAAAGCGGCTTTGAAATTGCTTCTTCCATCTCGACTCCCAAAACTTGAGTAGTATTTCTATCTGAGATTCCACATTCTCTGCGTTAACGTGGGTGATATAAAACTCATCAGAAGTTTCAATTTTCCTTAAAAAACGCCTAATTTTTTGACGAGTATTGGAACCAACGTAGTTTTGCAGATAGTTATCCCAGTCATTTGGTAATGAGATATAAGGGGCAATATAATGATCGGGATGTTTTTCATCGACGCTTTGAATGCGAAGTTGAGTAAGTTCAAAACTATCTGGAGAAAAACTCCTCAATAACAGAGACATCCTTGTATCTGTTGCTAAAATACTTTTTACATCGAAACTAGACCAGACAAACTGTTGCTGAATGTAAGTAACAAAAGCAGGAATTACCTTTTCTTCATAACCTGGTAGGCAAATAAGTCCTGTATAATCTGCCATGCTATTTCCTACCATGCAGATTTCAGGGTCAAATCTGCCTTCATTATGGTGTTTTAATAAAATTTTTAGAGGTAAAAAGGCAATATAAGATGAATCTTCGGTATCTGGTTTAGCAGCTAATATAAACCACGGCTCATGAGTCTGAGGTAACCATCCAGATAACCAAACCCAAGATAAGAAGAAATGAGCTTGAGGATCAGCCGTATATACAGAATCCCAATTTTCTCTAATTTTTTTAAATGTTTCAAACTTATCAATTTTGTGAATCTGCATATCGTTTTACCTCAGCAATAATCTTCTGATGAAGTGAGATGATTAAGGGTTAGTTACATAAACTGAAATGGAAGAACTACTACTTTTAGATGAAGCAGTTTGGTTTCTAGTATTTGCATAGGCTGTGGCGTTTGCATCGGAGCTACTATAGTTAAGGCTACCTACGTTTTGAACAGTCGTCTTTGTTTGAGTATTAGTATAGGTATTCTCACCAATCGCAACTGCACCTGCATCGGCATTAGCATATCCAAAGCCACTTTTTGTTGAGGTAATTGTAGCAGTGTAAACATAGCCACCCACTACAACACTGCTATCGTTAATTGGCTGTAAATAACTTAAGTCAGAGATGATTAATAAATGGCTCACACCTACCTCATGATAATTTTTGAGACGACTAAATTCAATCAATGGCAGAATGATGAGAAGAACTAGATTTTGCGTAACTGCTGGATCTATTACAAGATGAGACGCTTACTGAAACACTTTGACTAATCTCATCTTCACCATTACCAGATGTTGAAACTACACTTTTTGATTCAGCGATTACTTTGCCATCAGGTGATACTATGCGTTTCACTATAACTTTCTGCTGAGTCATTGGTTTAACACCCATTGTTAGAAATGAGAAAAATAGCAATCACTATAATGTGATTGCATTTAATCCTGCTGTCAAATACTAAATGGAGCTTCTTGCAAAAGATACGGCATAATTCACGTTGTTTATTTGTCCAGTTGCTCCACCTATAACTTTTCTTCCATCTGGACTTATAGCCCGATATCCGTAATTTTCATTATTGCGATCGCCAAAAGTTTCGAGCAAATATTCTTCTTTTTGTTCTGAAGTTTGTTTCTCAAATCCGGGAATGTTTTTTGTTAACCAGTCTAGCAAATCGAGTTCCTGATTTGGAGCTTCTGAAACTCCGCCTTGAACTTGGCTACCACTTACTGTTTCGCAAAAGCTGAGATTCTGAATTTTTAAGCTATTCATATGACTCCTAAAAGCCATTAAAAGAGATCCAAAAATTGTTTTTATTCAGTTTTTGACCTTACGGTTTTAAGATAGAGCTATTTAATTGCTTAACCTATTTCTACTCTTATAAATAAACTTATAACTAAATCGGATTTAGTTAGTTATTCTTGCTCAGGTTAAAGCATTTTGAATTATTCAGCTAGAAATTACTCTAGCTGAATAATTTTGATTAAATAGCTTTAACTATTCAACTTTAATTATCAGTCGCTAACAGAAACAGAACTGCTTTGAGAAGAGTATGGAGTAGTCGTTGTAAAGACTTGAGTCAAAGTATTTTTACCATAAGCACTCGCATCAGCAGTAGCAATATTACCTTTTACATTTGCTTTTGCATCAATATCTTTATAGATATTGTAGTACTCGTTGAAGTAGATACTAGTGAATTTTCCACCAACAATTTCAGATGATTCAACAGTTTCCAAAAGGTTCAAATCAGAAATAATCATTTCTTTTCTCCTGAGAATTATCTAGTCTAAATCTGGATTTTTTTCAGAGCAATTTGTTTTTTGCTCATATATATACATTAAAGTATTTACAGAAAAAGTCAAGGGGATTTACGCTATTTTCTATATAAAATATCCACAAAATTTTCTCATTTTTTATTTAAATATTGATAGTTTATATACTAATAAAATACAGTAAAACCTGAACAATGCAAAGATTTACATTGCTCAGGCGATAAAATTTTTGTGCTTATATGATGGTTTTAATTCATAATAAATATGAATCAAATACCTAAAATAAAAACTAAGCTTGCTGAAGTACTTCTTCTTGTAATCGTAAATTTATATCTAAATTTAGTTGTGTAATCATTGCTTTACTTTCTATTTGCTTTTTTAACCAAACAGAAAAAAGTCTGTTAATGATTTGTTCCCGGAGGTTCTCATTTAACTCTGGTTGAATTATTTCTTCTAGCCAAACTAAATACACACCCTTTTGTGTTGTAATTGGCTTGAGAATGCCTGGGGGATAACTCGCAAATACAGCAGCAGCAATTTCTGGACGAAAATCTTTGCGGTATCGCACTCCTTGATACCCATAAGTACGACGCAGTTCTGGATCTGCAATATATAAACGAGCTATTTCTGGAAATGTTACTTCCTCTTCTTCCAGAGCATAAAAAAGTTCTAAAGCCAAGCCTCTATCCTCGAAGATGACTTCGTAGGTAACAGCAGCATCATAATCTAGTCGGTTGTCATAAAAGAACTTTTCGACTTGAGCCGAAAATAGATGATTCGCCAACTTCTTAGCAATGAGGCTGTTATAGACTAATTCCTCAAAATCTTTAACAGATAAATGGTGTTGATCTAACCAAGCCCAAGTTTCTTTTGCAGTAACGAGTTTTTTATCTAACCTGAGTTTGTCTCCTTCTTCTTGTAATTGTGCTTCTGTAACTTCAATCCCAGCTTCCTGTGCCGTATCGTTAATGATTTGTCGAGACAAGATAGTGTTGACAACATCAGGAATCTGAGAAGATAGTTTGAGGCTATGTATCAAATCTGAAGTAGAGATGGTCAGATATTCAGGCATGGTGCTATCCTTCAATTCTGGGTTTGATAGCTGTTAACAGTTAATACGCCTCCCCAAGCCTCCCCTATTTTGAAAAAGGGGAGACATTGGGTAGCGCAAGTCTTATTTTGAGGCTATGTTCCTTGGGAAAAACAAGAAACAAACTGTTCGTCAGATGTGTGGTTCTATCCTGAGAGTTTATCTAGAGCCTAGATAGGATCTGTTCTTGATTTCTTAATTAAAACCCGACTTATAAAAGGGTTCTAGGTCACTTTGGTGGTAACAATGGTTCTAATGCCAATTGGTAATTCGTAATTCGTAATTCGTAATACTGTAACTACTGCTGGTAATCCTTCGGGAATGGCACTCACAGCAAAAGCGATCGCAGCTTCAAACATTTCTCCCCAGGAGTAGCCATATCCCAAGCCAACGGCAAACATCAATGCTGCTATCCCTAAAATGATGTACAGCAAAGTCCGGCTAAATTTATCAAACTTGCGGGTGAGTGGAGTTTTCAGGCTAGTTCCTTGCTCCATGAGTTGGGAAATCCGCCCGGTTTCTGTGGTTTCTCCAATCGCCACTACAATACCCTTACCAGTCCCAAAAACGCCTTGATAGCTCCCGCAATCAACAAGATGTACAGCAACGGTTAGTTAAATTGTAGGAGAAATCGTAGCAATGGACTTTTCCCTGGTTTGCCCTTCAGTTCGTTAGCACCAAAGCGCTCTCGTTTTTGTGCTGCAACCGCAGAGGTTAAACCCGTTTCTAAATTTGTCTCTAAATGCCGAGTGACATCTTGCACAGATAGATGATGCCATTGGCTTGACAATATAACTGTCAATACTTGTCGGTTAAGGGGGGAAGGGTAAAAGGGGCAAGAAAAAACCTTTAACCCTTACCCTTTAACCTTTTCCCCAAACCAAATTCCAAGTTGAAAATCCTTAACCGAGCAGTATTGATATAACTGTAAATTCTCTTAATAGAGCCAACACAGCCACTAAGTTCAGAAAAAGAATTGGTGTAGTAATTATACAAATCATTCCAAATTCAAAGCTTAACCGATTAGTTGAGCAACTCGCTTGGCAGATGCGATCGCGCCTTCATGTAAGCCATCTCCTAGGTAGGCTCCTGCATGATAGGTATTGTTCTCACCGTTAGTAGCAACTACTTCATCTCGGTATCGAAAAGATTCAGTGGTATACAACGGCGTGTGATGTTGCTGAATGTGAATGATGGAATCTTTGGCAATTAACTCTTCGAGTTGAAACGATAGGAAATGATGCTGTGGCGACGAGATGCCGCAAAGCTGATTCAAGCAGCAGTTATATCCCCATCTGGTATTTGTCTCAAAGAAATCAAATTCCGAGGGATGTCGGATGTCGTGGTTGGCATACATAGAAGTATCCTGATGAACTGTAGTAGTTGCATAGTTGGCTTTCCAGGCTGAGAAACGTTTAATTTCCGCATCGGTTGGGTCAGCTAACAGCTCTATTACCTGGTCGGGTGGCGTGGCAAACACAACTTTATCAAACTCCTGGATTTCGCCGTTTAATCTTTCAATTTTCACAGCATCTGGGCTTCTGGAAATATTGGCAATCTCAGCATTCAGCAAGACTTCACCTTGAAAGCGTTCCAGAATTTTTTCAATGTAAGAATATACACCGCCTTCAACTCTGACCCAGTTGACCATAAGGTAGTCGCGTAACATGGGAATTGCTAATTCTGCGGGAAAATCGTCGATGAGGTCAAACGGTATCGAATAGCTATACATTGTCAGCAACTTGAGCCAGATGCTACTAGTACTATTGGCTTTCAGATAACGAGATAGTGGCTGGTCGTAGAAATCCTGCATAGGAGCAAATCGCGTTAACAGCCATAACCCAGGGGAACACATTTGGAGATTATGAAATCGAATATCTTCGATCAGGCGTTGGATACCTGTGAAGTTTTTTGCGATCGCAACCTTCGATAAAAAGTGACTGCCATTTTTGGGAAACAACGCTGAACCAATATCGACGGGTAATAGTTTTACTCCTAGCTCTTGCATCAGAGCTAGGAAGTGATGAAATTTAGTAGGAAATTCCAGCACTCCACTTTCCAAAATTTCATGGCACTGAGATTGGTTAGGTTTCACATTTTTGTTGATTGTCCGAATGTGTCCCCCTAACATTCCTTGCCGTTCAAATACAGTGACATGATGCCCTTGTTTGTTGAGCCAGTAAGCTGTAGCCATACCACTGGCTCCACCCCCAATAACCGCAATCCTCATAGTTCACCTCTAATGTTGATGAAATGAATCCTGCATGAAGGTCTATTTAGTTGTTGCCTAAAATCGCGTCTCCAGATAAGCGTTGATACAGTAATGCTCCTGTCCAAATCGTTGGAGCGAAACCTGGATAGCCGGATGAGGCATTGCAGAAATAGAAATTTTTGAGTGAGGTTTCGTGATTCAGTCTCCCTAAACCCATGTTGCGGGGTGTGAGACTAGAGCCGTAGGAATTCCCCTGAGGACACCAGCAAAAGCGTTCATTGGTGGTGGGGCTGCCTGTGATCTGAAAAACTATGTGCTTTCTAAAATCCGGCACATAGTGTTTTTCCACAACATCCAAAATGGAATCTAGGATTTCTTGCTTTTTTTGGTTGTAGGTTTTGCGTTCGGCTTTGCCGTCCCGAAGGGAATCGCTCTCTCGCAATTGCTTGAAGTAGTCGTAATTGGCAACAGTGAGAAATTCGACAATCTGGCAGTCTTCTGGGCAATCCCGACTCGCCTCTGTTAATAAAGTAGGCGTTGTCATCGCAAAACTGGGATTGGAAAAGTCATGATGTTCATACATCTGCGTAAAGGCTTCATTGAGATCCTGATGCCCTGTATGAAAGAGATTCCACTTTCCAAATCCATAGTTGCGGAGGTCGATATCTTTGACGACGCAATAAGCCATGAAGTTGGATGGCGAATATTCATAGTTGAGTTTACGGCGCAATTTTGAGGAGAACTTTTCCTCCCCAATCATTTTGGCAGCTTTTTTAGGGTCAATGTTGCAAATCACAGTTTCACCTGTAAATTCATGAGTTTGATGGGTGGTGAGATCCATCGCCTCAACGCCTGTAACCGTTTTGTCTGTGACTCTAAAATTCGTGATTTCATGATTAAGCAGCACTTGCCCCCCGTGTGATTCAATCACCTTGACGAATGAATTAATCACACGCTCAAAATGCTGAGTTGGATAAAATGCTCCTGCTTGATAGCCACGAAATAATAAGACCCAGGCATAAAATGAGAGTTGGTTGGGAGGCAGCAAAAAATCAGGCCATTGCAGGGCTAATAAGGTTTGGGCGGCTTGGGGTAGCTGAAATTTGTCAAATACATCCTGAAGTGTGCTGTTGAGATACTGGACAGCACAGAACACCTCACTTGCATTTTTGAGTAATTCAGTTGGCTTAACTGGAGGAGCGAGTATTTGCAAGCCTGCACCAGTCTTTTCCACTTCGTTGACGAATTGGCGAAGGCGATCGCTATGTGTCGGAAATAATGCCGACAATCGTCGAATCAGTTCCTCTGGTTGTGAAGGAATATCCAACGCATATCCTGGCATTCGCATATGGTCAAAGCCATCTGGATCATACCGCTCAAAAGTTACGTCCTGATCTAAGCCCAGTTTTTTTAGTACCCGATTTACCGTTTTCCCTTCACCGCAGTCCCAAACGTAGTGAAGTTGGGCATTAAACGTATATTTTTTAGCCATTGTAAATGTGTGTCCAAAGCCTCCTGGATGCTCATGGGCTTCAAGGATTTGCACAGACTTGCCAGAGTTTGCCATTAAAGCACCAAAGACTAATGCTGATAAACCACTGCCGACAATGAGATAATCCGGTTTCATAGGATGATTCCTCGGACGATTGAATGTAATTTTCCAAAAAACTATATGTATCTGCTTCTGTTATTGGGGGGAAATTTCACATAGATGTCGGATTCACAGATTCGCGTAGCGCACAGGAGAAGGGCTTGTTCCCCCTGTGCCCTGCTTCTTGAGTAAAAGGGTAAAGGTTAAAGGTTTTTTCTTGCCCCTTTTCCCCTTCCCCTTTTACCCTTAACCGACAATTATTGCTAGATATGCGATCGCTCCCTGGACATTCATCCGGAAGCTAACTTTGTTTTCTCAAGCCAATGCCGATTAGCTAACAAGTTCCCCAATTAATTCTGCAACAGACATCATATATTCAGCACGTCCAGCATTACTCCCAGCAAAAATTAAACCATTTTCCACATCACCACGGGCAGCTTTATCTAATGCTTGAACAATACAATAGGTTTGTTGAAGATCTCGGCATTGGCAAACCTCTAAGCAGTTAGCGATACAGCGTTTTTCTAAATCTGGAGAACGAGCGATCGCTTTTTCCACAAAAGTATTTTTTAATGCCCTTCCCGGCATTCCCACAGGAGAAGGTATAATTACCACATCTTCGGGACTGGCATGAAGATGAAACTCCTTGTAACGAATATCTGCATCACATTCATCGGTGGTAATAAAGCGAGTCCCCATCTGTACCCCTTTGGCACCCAAAGCCAACATCCGATCAATATCAGCACGGTTCCAAACTCCACCAGCTGCAATCACTGGAATATCTGTACCCACTTCTGAACGCAGATATTCCACCAATTCTGGAATGACTTGCTCCGCATTTAAGGCAACATTACCTAACTCTTGGTATTTTGCACCCAAATGACCCCCTGCGGTATTCGGGTTTTCCACCACAAAGGCATCAGGTAAACGTCCATAATTACGTTCCCACTTCCGGCTAATCACCTTTGCAGCACGAGTAGTGGAAACAATCGGCACTAGTGCGACATCTGGATAACTCTCTGTATATTCCGGTAAATGTAATGGTAAACCAGCACCAGAAATTACTAAATTCACACCATGCTCTACGGCTGTACGTACCAGAGTTTCATTATCTCGCGCTACCATCATTGAGTTAATCCCAATCACCCCATTTGGACTAATTTGACGAGCTTTCTGGAGTTCATCAATTAATGCCAAGCGATTTGCTTCAAATAACTGATTTTTTCGGTGTTTAAAGGTGAAATAGGGAGAATTGAGTCCTAATCCCACAGCAGAAACAATACCAATCCCACCTGCATTAGCCACAGCACCAGCCAGATTCGCTCCAGAAATTCTGATTCCCATTCCCCCTTGAATAATCGGGTAGCGGGCAATATGTTTACCAATAAGTAGCGGTGGAAGTATTGTCATATTTGATTTTTAATTTCTTAACTATGAAGTTTTGAAAGTTACCAGCAGTTCAAAGTATCTTCTTTGTGCTTTAGCGTCTACTTGATGGAAAGGGGAAAGGTTTTTTGATAAAAAACTACTAAGATACTAAGTATTTCCCTGTAGCAGCATAGTGGAGAAGTACTAATCTCTTATATTATATAACTAAATAGTTATATAAAGGTAGCGTTCGGCAGATTTTCCTTGGGTTTAGTGTCAAGGTTAGAGGAGTTTGACTGTAGATTAGTCGGGTGTGGCGATGATTTTCTAGCTGTGGCGATCGCACTGTTCAATTTCAATAATCAGATAGGCGTGATGTTGCTGACTGAAGTATAAAGCTGTAAACATTTCAGCAAAGCCGTTTCTAGATAAAAAATTAAGACTTAAGCAAGTGTCATATTTTGTTCGTTTAGGTTTGTCCAGATTCAAATGTCAAGAGTCCAAAAAAACCTCAATTTTTGACCATTGACTCTTATGTTAGAGAATCGCTGTGTCAGTTGTGTAAGTCCTGATCAAGATAAAACTTATTCCAGCAACTACCTAGTTTTTAAATAACTACCCGATTTCTGCTCAAATTTTGACCGTTATTTTTACAACTGATTGTTAAACTTATACTGAAAAATCACTATCTTTGTATTGAAGGCAAACTCAGCTTTATTTCAGGCGTTGCTAACTCATCTGATGATTGGGTCAAACTTGGAACTAATTTCTAATAGTTTCATTTGCTAATTTATCCAAATCTTAAGCAACGCCTAATTTCTTCAGTAATTACGCAAACAAAATTTTTCATTGCGACTAGAACGCATTGTAGGGAAGCCATCCCAGAATATCAGGCGATTACTTGACTACGCTCGTAATGACGTAATTGCGTGACTTTTGTGTAAGTCATTTTCTTAATAAAGCAGTTTTGATGTGCTGATGTTTATTATGTATCTTCTAAGTGGAAAACTGGAGTTTTTCCGAATATAACAGTGTAAGATTGATGAATAAAACCCAATTTTCAAAAATTAGAGATTTTCAAGCAAACACTGTTTAAATAGATTCTCTTACTTCAGATAGTGGAAGTAGTCTTGACGAAAATTATATTCTATACATAGCTAGAAAAACAGGCTTAATTCGTTGCTGACAAAGAAATAGTAATTTTTGTCTGATTACAAAAACAGGCAGAGTTACTGATGGAATTTTCAGGGTGTTTAACGAAATATGTTGTTTATGGAGAAAAATTATGAACATTCTAGCTTGGATAGTTTTAGGATTGATTGCAGGTGCGATCGCAAAAATGATCTACCCTGGACATCAAGGGGGTAACATTTTAGGCACTATACTCCTGGGAATGATCGGTGCGCTCATTGGTGGGAGCATCTACACCTTGTTAACCACAGGAACCTTAGCCTTTACCTCAGCCGGATTGAGTATTGGCGGTATTATCGTCTCCATCATTGGTGCCATTATTGGTTTATGGCTCTATTACACTTTTACCCGCAGAGCTTACTAAAGCAATAGCCTCTGTTGAAAAGTTATGAAATATATGCCTTGAAGCATAAGCTGTTCTGCTTTGAAGTTGCACAATTCCTCATGAGGGCTGTTGACAGTCAACCGTCAACAGTTAACAGCCCTCATGAGTATTTATGCAATTTAATCAATAAGAGTAAAAATCATGCAAGAACATAAATAACAAAAATTGCTTTGCTTGAATGATTTTCCCATAAAATTTGACTCTCTATAAATAATTCTGCCATTATTTTTAATGGCTCACATTTATATATAACTAAAAGAATGAAACAATGAAATTATTGATTCAAAAATTAAATTTATCTCTAATAACAAGTATTTTTATACTACTTTACGCTCATAGTGCGATCGCAGCGGAAAGAGTTATCTTAAGATACGGGATTTTTCGTCCATCTGTATCAGTTGATGAATTAACAGAACTGGCAGAAACTGGAGAAGTTTCCCAAGACCTAAATTTCTATTTTAATCAAGCTGGACAAGACCCAAAGACATTTCGTCAAATATTAACACAACAGGTAAATGCTGATCCTGTAGTCTTAGATCGTGTATTAAATAACCAAATAGGTGAATTTTTATTAGACAGAATTGGTCAGTCAGTTAGTACTCCCTCGGGAGAAGCTAATAGACAGGCTTTGCGTGCAGCTATTATTTTATCTGCTAACCAAGATAATAAAGTCTCATTAATTGAAATAATGCAAAACTATCCAACGAGAGAAATTATTGTGGATGGGGAACGTCTTGCCCAAACTTATAATCAGCTATATATGCTGGTAGAAAATTTACAAAGGGTTCTGCCTATCCCTATATCTTTAAATTAGGACAAATGAAAGTTAATTGAAAATGGGTTGCGATCGCCAGCTATTAGGGAATGGCAAAATATTAAAATAAACCAGTCATTCAATAATACCAGCGGCATTAGGGAAATTAGTTAAATAGTGCCTGAGTCTTAAAGTGCCACTGAAGCAATTGAATATGGGCACGGCATCCACAATATTTTGGCATATCAAATATCTTACTGGTGCCGTGCCCCTACAAAGAATTTATCTGTCGCCAACATTATTTGATTTGGTATAAAATTCGCTTAACGAACAGCTTTCAAGGTATCGTAAAGCAGTTTGTAGCGCTTAAATCCTGCTTCATACAAAGGGTTTGCCTGCGGCTGTACTACATGACTATCTGGCGGTAGGATTTTGAGTGCAGCTGCTAAATTAGGGTAGGCACCAACCCCCACCATTGCTAGAATAGCTGCTCCGTAAGCGGCTCCTTCTTCAGCTTTAGGCGCAATCAGTTCTGTTTGCAAAACATCTGCGAGAATTTTAAGCCAAGTTTGAGAGCGTGCGCCTCCACCTGTAGCTAAGAGTTGATGAACCGGAGCGATTGCGCGGGGCGCAGCGCCAAAGGCGATCGCACTAATTACTTCCAAGGCTTCCCGCAAGCTAAAAGCCACCCCCTCTAAAACTGCGCGAATGATATCTGCTTGGGTATGCGCTAATGACAAATTCACCAAAGCACCCCTTGTCTTAGGGTCGAGGTGGGGACTGCGTTCTCCTGAAAGATGAGGGAGAAATAACACACCACGCGATCCAGGTAGCGATCGCTCTGCCATTTCCATCAACTCGGTGTAAGATATCTGCGGTGCAAATGTATCTCGATACCAACGCAAAGAACCACCAGCCGCTAGCGTTACTCCTAGTAGATGATAGCCGCCATCGACATGACAGAACAAATGTACTCTACCTTGAGGATCGGGAATTGGGCGATGTCTACGACGGGCTACGCCTACGCATGGTGCAAAGATAACTCCCGATGTGCCAATACTCAAACTACCCAAGTTAAGGTTGCTGGATGAAATACCCAAACCAATTGCTGCAGCTGCATTGTCACCGCCGCCAGCAACTACAGGTAATCCGGCTGGAAGTCCTACGCGGTTGGCTATTTCTGGTTTGAGCCGTCCAGCGCTCGCAGTAGATTCGATGACTGGGGGAAATAATGCTGGGTTAATATCCAGAGCATCAAGAATATCTGTATCCCATTGGCGATTGGCTAAATTCAAACACCCGACACCAGACGCATCAGATGGTTCTGTCGCAAGTTCGCCAGTTAGCACATATCCCAGATAATCTTTGGGCAAGAGAATTTGCCACAACCGAGTATAGGCTTGTGGTTCTTCAGATCGTAACCATAAAAGCTTTGGTAGTTGAAACCCAGTAATTGCAGGATTTCCAGTGCGCTGAATTAACTCCTGACGGGGAATAGCGGCTTCAATTTCAGCTACAGCTTCACCAGTGCGCTGATCGTTCCACAAAATTGCTGGTCTAATTGCTTGACCTTCTCTATCAACAGGAACCATACCATGCATTTGTCCAGACAAACCCAGGGCAATGACTTGGTATCCATTTAGCTGTTGAGTAACATCAGAGAGAGCAGCCAAACTTGCTTCCACCCAATCTGATGAATTTTGTTCCGTCCAACCATGTTGTGGAGTTAATAAAGGATAGCTTTTCGTTGCTTGCGCGATCATTTGCCCTTTTAGGTCAACTGCGATCGCTCTTACTCCACCTGTACCCAAGTCTAAGCCAATTACGATTTCAGCCAATTGCCCCTCCAAATCCTTAATCGTGAACTAACCCAATTTCTTGAAGTACCTGGCGACTGGGAACAGCCTAAAACCCAGTTGTTCATAGGTAAAACGTGCCGGAGCATGGCCTGGATCGCCTCCGGTTTCCACCATAACAACAGACATCCCAGCAACTTTCATCCAATCGAGAGCAAATTCTATTAAAGCGGAGCCAATACCTCGACGTTGATAGTCTGGATGGACAGCAATCATATAGATTTCTCCCATGCGGCTCTCGGAGTGGAGTTTCACAGCTACAAAGCCCATGATTGCACCAGATTCAATCGCCACCCACACCTTTGTATCTGCAGCCGCACAGACTTCTTGGACAGCATGAAGCTGGCTGACACGCCAATCATCGGGATAGAATGAGCGATACACGTCAAGATCCATTGCTTTCTCAAGCGAATCAAAAACCGGAGCCCATGCCCGAATCGAAAGACTCTTGATGCCATCAAGGTAACTATCTTCGTATGGTTCAATTCGCATTTCGGTATGGACTCCACTATCATGGAAAATCGGTTTTCTCTCAGAATCGGGCTAAGGTTTCTTTAGCGCCAAACTCATATAATCTGCGTAAATGGTTCGTAACGGTCTCAACAAAAAGTTTTGACTGCGATAAATCGCCAAAAATCTCAGTGAGGTTGAGCAATGGTTTGGCATTAGAACCACTGGAAGTAGCTAGTTGAGTTAGTGTATCAGCTATTGGGTCATCTATGGGAATGGGGTTACCTTGGTCATCCTTGCCGTTGAGGTAACGAAACCAAGCTGCAACCGTGAGACTCATGTAGTTAATAGCACCGCCTTGGTTTAGTGCGTCGCGGACTGAACCGAGAACAAATTTTGGCATTTTGGCGGAGCTATTGAGGCAAAGACGCGGCAGTTGATCGCGAATTTTGGGATTGGCAAAGCGTTCAATTAAGGTCTGTTTGTAATTATCTAAATCAATTCCTGGTAAAGGTTGGAGTGTGGGCGTAACTTCTGCCATTAAATTATCGACAGCTTGGCGAATCAAGGGATCTGCCATGACTTCGTGGACGTAGGTGTAACCTGCCAAGGAGCCGAGATAGCCAATTAACAAGTGGCTGGCGTTGAGCAATCGGATTTTCATCATTTCATAGGGATGAACATCCTGAGTCATCTGCACGCCAACTGATTCCCAATCTGGCCTACCTGCACAGAAATTGTCTTCAACTACCCACTGCAGAAACGGTTCGGCAACAGCTGGAAAAGCATCATCAATATTAAACTGTTCTGCCACCATTTTGATATCGGCTGGAGTGGTGGCGGGGGTAATGCGATCGACCATACAGTTGGGGAAAGTTACATAGTCAGCAATCCAGCGTCGCAACTCTGAATCGCGCATTTCTGCAAATGCAATTAACATTTTGCGGGCAATGTTGCCATTACCTTGCAAGTTGTCGCAGGATAATACGGTAAACGGTGCTAGTCCCTGTTGGCGGCGACGTTCCAGAGCTGCTGTTAAAAAGCCATATACGCCAATTGGCTCGTCGGGATGCTGTAAATCGTACTGAATTGTTGGGTGATTGGCATCGAATTCTCCGCTACCTTCTATATAGTAGTAGCCACCTTCGGTAATAGTTAGGGTAACGATGCGGCATTGGGGATCTGCTAAGGTGTCAATTACTGCTTGGCAATTATCTGGGGCAAAGAGATATTTTGTAATTGCACCAATGACGCGGGCTTTGTCACCTGCTGGTGACCTTTCCACTAAGGTATACAAACAATCTTGAGAATTCAGTGCATCCCGCATTCGTTGGTCGAATTCCAGTAGCCCAACCCCGCAAATTCCCCAATCACTGCCAGGATGCTGATGAAAGTAGTTATCAAGATATAATGCCTGGTGTGCCCGATGGAACCCACCTACACCGATGTGGACAATGCCGTTCACGATTTGGTGGCGATCATATTGGGGTACGCGTACATTACTTGCTAACCGAGATAAAGATGCTTCATTCAGCTTAATTGCTGAGCTTGTGCTGATATTGCTGTTCATTGGTTTGATTTATGGTTAAGTGGTGACGGCGAGCTTTAGGTATGGCTTCACCGCTTTGATCGAACAAATGGCAAAGTTCACCGTTAATGTAAATCGGAACAAAATCGTGTAATTGGGCAGGCTCGTCTCCATCTGTTTGCACAACGATGGTCTCACCACCTGCAATTTTGACGTAGAGATAGGTTTCTCCACCCAGTCTTTCTACAACTAGTACTTCGCCATTGATACTGGGGTTATTGCGATCAAGCCGCAGATGTTCGGGACGAATTCCTAAGGTGGCGCGATCACCAACTGATAAAGTTCTTGGCTGCACGGGAATCATTACAGTTGTGTCACCAGGTAATCTCACAGTGGTTCCAGAGTCATTAACGGCTGACACTGTTACCGGGATAAAGTTCATTTTCGGTGAACCAATAAATCCGGCGACGAAGATATTGCGGGGATGGTGGTACAGTTCCAGGGGAGAACCCACTTGTTCGATAATGCCGCCTTGCAATACGACAATTTTATCAGCAAGGGTCATGGCCTCAACTTGGTCGTGGGTGACATAAATCATCGTCGCTTGCAAGCTGTCGTGTAAACTAGCCAGCTCAATCCGCATCTGCACCCGTAAAGCAGCATCTAGGTTAGATAACGGCTCATCAAACAAAAATACTTTGGGATTCCGCACCAAAGCACGACCAATCGCTACCCGTTGGCGTTGTCCTCCGGAGAGTTCTTTGGGTTTGCGGTTTAAAAGTGGTTCTAGTTGCAGGATGCGGGCGACTTCACGCGCCCTTGCAAGGCGTTGGGCTTTGGGCATTCCCGCCAGGCGGAGGCTAAAGGCCATATTCTCTGCCACTGTCATGTGGGGATATAAGGCGTAGGTTTGAAACACCATCGCCAAACCGCGTTTATCTGGAGGTACATCATTGACTTTCTGCCCATCGATGAGCAAATCGCCGGCGGAAATTTCTTCTAATCCAGCAATCATGCGGAGTAAGGTGGATTTACCGCAACCGGAGGGGCCGACAAAGACAACAAATTCGCGATCGCCAATGTCGAGATCTATGCCTTTGATAATCTCTGTGTCGGCGTAGGTTTTATGGATATCTCTTAAAGCAACTGTTGACATAAGATTTTTGTATTAAGGGGGTTGAATTTTTTCTCACGCAGAGGCGCAAAGGCGCAAAGAATAAACCTACTTCACTGCACCAAAGGTCAGACCTCGCACTAATTGCCGTTGACTTAGCCAACCAAAGATGAGGATGGGTGCGATCGCTAGTGTTGATGCTGCGGAAAGTTTTGCCCAAAATAATCCTTGGGGGCTGGAAAATGAAGCAATAAAGGCTGTAAGTGGTGCTGCGTCTGCTGTTGTTAAGTTAAGGCTCCAAAATGCTTCGTTCCAAGACAAGATAATTGAGAGTAAGGCAGTGGAGGCAATTCCGGGTAATGCTAATGGGAGTAAGACGTGAAGCAGTTCTTGCTGGGTGGTTGCGCCATCCATGCGATCGGCTTCGAGGATATCTTTAGGGACTTCTTTAAAGAAGCTGTAAATCATCCAGACGACAATCGGCAAATTAATTAAGGTATAGATGATAATTAAACCGATGCGGGTATCTAGTAACCCGGCGTTGCGGCACAAAATGTAGATGGGAACTAATACGCCCACGGGTGGCAGCATTTTGGTAGACAACATCCACAGCAGAGTTCCCTTGGTGCGTTTGGTGGGGAAGAATGCCATCGCGTAAGCGGCAGGTATGGCAAGTAATAGCGCGATTATTGTTGAACCAAGAGAAATGGCTACGCTATTAAATGCATAATTCCAGTAATTTGCCCGGTCTTGGATGGCAACATAATTTTCTAATGTTGGGCGGAAAAATAATTGCGGAGGAGTGGAAACTGCTGCAACTTCGGTTTTGAAACTGGTGATAAACATCCAGAAAATGGGGAAAAATAACAGACAAGCAGCCAGCCAACCGAGTAATGTCCATAGCCAGCGCTTTGAATTTTTACGTGCCATGATGGTAATTCGTAATTTGTAATTCGTAATTCGTAATTAGGTTGTGTTGGGATCTGAATTTTGGGAACTTGGTTTTAAGTATCCAAATTACGAGCAACACTACGCATTAAGAAGACTGCCACAATGTTGGCAAGGATAACGGCGATTAATCCCCCAGCAGATGCACCGCCAACATCAAATTCCAGCAAGGCTTTGAGGAAGATGTAATAGGCAAGGTTTGTGGTTGCAAGTCCCGGCCCGCCGCCTGTGGTGACGAAAATTTCTGCAAAGATGGTGAGGAAGAAAATCGTCTCAATCATGGCGACTACAGAAATGGCGCGGCTCAGATGCGGTAGCATAACGAAACGAAAAAGAGCGATCGCATTTGCCCCATCCATTCGCGCTGCTTCTAACTGATCGCGATCGAGTGATTGAATAGCTGTCAATAAAATCAGCAAAGCAAAAGGCAGCCATTCCCAAGAAACAATAATAATGATTGCCAGCAGCGGAACGCTAGCAAACCAATCAATCGCCCCTAAACCCAAACCCCTGGTGATTTGTGCAAACAGCCCATTCACCGGATGCATCAGCATATTTTTCCAGATGAGGGCGCTAACTGTAGGCATCACAAAAAACGGCGAAATTGCCAGCACCCGCGCCACACCACGCCCATAAAAATCTTGGTCAAATAGCACTGCAAGTAATGTGCCCAGCCCAATTGTGATTACTAAAACCGAGACAACCAGAATAATGGTAATGGCGATTGAAGTCCATAAAGCTGAGTCAGTCAGGATGAACGTAAAATTTTCAATCCCAATGAATTTGCGTGCATCTGGATTCAGCAAGTTATAACGCTGAAAAGAAAACCATAAAGTCATTACCAGAGGCACAATCATCCACAGCAACAAGACAACGACCGAAGGCGCAACCAGAGGTAAAGTTGACGCTTGTCGCTTAGTTCGTGGCCTAGCTGGTGGTGGCGTTTCGCGTTGCGGTTTTACCGCTAATGAAGAAGACATAACCGAATTTTAGATTTTGGATTTTGCGAAAAGTTGCGTGCGGGGGTTCCCCCCGTTGAGCAAACTTTTCAAGACGGATTTTAAATTTTTTTTGGTTGAGTATCGTCTCTTCCCATGCTCAATGCCCTATGCCCCATGCCCTCACTCGATATAACCCGTATGCCTCATGAAGCGTTCAGTCGAATTCTGCGATCGCTGCAACGCCTGGTCTACCGAAGTCCGATTAGTTAATGCTGCTGCCAAAGTCTGCCCTACCGAAGTCCCAATCGCCTGAAATTCGGGAATATCCACATATTGCACACCCTTATAAGGAGTTGGTTCTGCGGCTGGGTGGGTAATATCAGCAGATTGAATCGCTTTCAGCACAATTGGGGCAAAAGGAGCAGCTTTTTGATAGTTGGGATTTTGATATGTGGAAGTCCGAGTTCCTGGAGGGACAGCAACCCAGCTATTTTCTTTTGCAACTAGTTGGATATATTCTTTGGAGGTTGCCCAAGCCACAAACCTTTGCGCGGCTTCTGGTGATTTTGAAGTTTTGGGAACTGCTAACGCCCAAGCCCAAAGCCAATTTGAACCATTGGGATATTTTTCAATTGGCGCACGGGCAAAGCCAACTTTATCGTAAACCTGGGATTCTTTGGGATTAGATAACAGCCCCGCAGCAACGGTTGCATCTACCCACATCCCGCATTTACCTGTGGAGAATAACGCTAGATTCTCATTAAATCCGTTGGAACTAGCTCCTGGCGGCCCATATTTTTGCAGCAAATCAACATAAAAAGCGATCGCTTCTTTCCAAGCTGGAGTATTAATCGTTGGTTGCCACTTCATATCAAACCACCGTCCACCATAGGTATTAACCAATGTGGAAACAAATGCCATGTTTTCACCCCAACCAGGTTTCCCACGCAGGCAAACCCCATAAACTCCACGCTTCGGATCGTGAATTTTGCTGGCCCATTCTCGCATTTGGGGATAGGTTGGCTGTTCGGGAACTGTAATCCCGGCTTGATCAAACAAGTCTTTGCGGTAATACAGCATGGAACTTTCGCCGTAGAACGGCACAGCATAAAGTTTGCCGTTCTGAGAAAGTCCTTCACGTATAGGTTTGAGCAAATCATTTACGTCGTAGTTTGCGCCTAAATCCAACGGTCTTAACCAATCCCGCCTAGCCCAGATTGGTGTTTCATAAGAACCAATTGTCAGAACATCAAATTGACCGCCTTGGCTAGCAACATCTGTAGTTGTGCGTTGGCGCAAAACATTCTCTTCTAGCACCACCCACCGCAGTTGAATATCACGATTAGCTTCCTCAAATTTGCGAGAAAGCCCCTGCATAACTACCATGTCGCCATTATTTACAGTGGCGATTGTCAGCGTAGTTTTCTCAGCAGCTTGAGAGCGCGGTGCACAAGCGTGTAACAGTTGCGTCAGCATCACTCCTACGAGAAATGCCGCAATTACTTTAGCGAAGCGGGGGATACGCATCGCATTACTCCTTTGATGTAAAATATCGAACGGAGAAAATTTTTGATTTTATGCTCTAGTTTTGGGTAAAAGCTCAATAATAGAATCATACCAACCACACTTCAATGAGGTGCATTTGCAACAATTCTTCAATTAATCTGAATTTGAAAATGATTACAGCCCCGATATAGAAATCACAATCCAAAATCTGTCTTCTCCCAAAGGGAGAGGCTACGCCAAGGAAAGTTTGACGGCAGTTGCTACAAGTCTCTTAACCCACAAGGGCGCACTGCCTCCTCAACGGGGGGAACCCCCGCACGCAACTTTCCGCAAAATCCAAAATTCTCTAAGGAGGTTGAAATTATGACTGCAACAGCAACCTATCAATTTGCAGGGAAAACCATCCTAATTACAGGCGGTGCAGGCGATATTGGCAAGGCAACTGCACACCGTTTTGCCTCTAATGGCGCAGGTGTGGCCTTGTTGGATTTGAATGAAGCAAAAATGGCCGATGTGGCTGAGGAACTAAAAGATTACAAAGTTCCTGTTGCTAGCTTTCGCTGTGATGTTACTTCTGCTGATGATGTTGCCAAAGCTTTTACTAATGCAGTGCAGCAGCTTGGGCGCATTGACTATATATTTAATAACGCTGGTTATCAAGGAGAATTTGCCAAAACAGATGAATATCCAGAAGAAGACTTCCAAAAGGTGATTAATATTAACGTTGTCGGTGTTTTCCACATTCTCAAGGCTGCTGCCCAGTATTTACGCCATGCGGGTGGAGGTGCGATCGTGAATATGGCAAGTTATGCAGGGGTTGTTGGGCCGCCAAATATGCTGGCTTATGGTGCTTCTAAGTTTGCGGTAATTGGCATGACTCAAACAGCAGCAAAAGATTTAGCACCTTACCATATCCGAGTGAATGCGCTTTCGCCTGCGCTGATTGGCCCTGGTTTTATGTGGACTCGGCAAACAGAATTACAAGCCGCAGTAGGGTCACAATACTTTGATTCTGACCCCAAAGTAGTTGAGCAACAGATGATTAATTCAGTACCTATGCGCCGCTTAGGAAGTTTAGCAGAAGTAGCGAATGGGGTAGCTTTTCTCATGAGTGAAGAGGCCAGTTACATTACTGGGTTTAACTTGGAGGTTACTGGTGGTCAATAGATATTTCCAGTTGCTGAGCAAAAATTATTACTTTGGGCATATACTCAAAATTAAGCAATCATTCTTTTGATAGGTACATAGTTTTTCAAGGTGGGATATGGGAGAAGCTTCTTGGGATCGACGCGATCGCAAATTAGATCTAGCTGCTCATGCTGCTTGGCTGTATTACATCTCTGGCAATACACAAGAGGAGATTGCCGCCAAGTTGAATGTATCTCGACAAGCGGCACAACGCTTGGTAGCACTGGCAGTTAGTGAAAAACTGATTAAATTCCGCCTCGATCATCCCTTAAGTGAATGCATTGCGCTAGCTGAAGCGTTACGCGACAAATTTAGGCTGTCGCTGTGTGAAGTGGTTCCAACTGACGCAGGCGACGATACGCTCAATGGCATTGGTGTCTGTGCTGCCTCCCACCTAGAAAACTATCTGATTGCAAAAACTCCAACCATTCTGGCTTTATCCTCCGGTCGCACCTTGCGAGCAATGGTAGAGCAAATTCCTTCCATGAACCAACCCCAACATAAAATTGTTTCCATTATTGGAAATATGTCTCACTTTGGGCGTGCAGGTCGCCATGAAGTAGTGATGCATTTATCTGATCGCGTCGGTTCCCAAGCCTACCCAGTCCCTACTCCGGTTGTCGCCAATAGTGTAGAAGAACGGGAATTATTGCAGACTCAGCGCTCTTTTATTGCCGTTAAAACTTTGGCAGAGCAAGCCAAAGCAACATTTGTTGGCATCAGCCAAATAGCTTGGAATGCTCCCTTACATGAAAACGGCTTTATCAATGATGATGAGGTAGCGGAATTAATTGAATTAGGAGCAGTAGGAGAAATAGCAGGTTGGGCTTACGATCGTGATGGAGTGTTACTACAACAAGGAACGAACAACCGGGTTGCTAGCGTACCACTAGAACAACCAGCTTGTCGGCTAATTATTGGTGTAGCAGGCGGTATGAAAAAGACAGAAGCAATTCTCGCTGCTTTACGTGGTCAATTAATTACAGGATTGATTACCGATGAAGCCGCTGCTCAAGCTATTCTTAGCAGTTGACCGTACTAATTTTGGATTTTGGTTTAAGCTCTACCCCTAGTGCTATGCATTATCAACATATTTCTGAACAGAAAATTTGGTAACTGCCTAGCTAGTAGGAATTGAATAAAGGACAACAGAGACATTACCTTGTAATGCGTTAGTGATCACTTGCAAGAGATTAAGACCATGCTGAGAAGCAGTTGCTAGAAAAGAAGAGATATTGGCGAATGAAACTGCACTGAGGAACGAGCGAAAACCACTCTTATATTTTCTGCTTACATTTCATCTTTGCAAGTCACGTTCAGTTTAATTATTGGTAAACGGAACATACGGTTCTGTAATTTTGAAATCTCTCTGAGTTTTTATTAGGAAATAAGATGCGTTTCCCTCATACTTCAGGTACTGCCAGAAATTAAATTATCCATTTTTTTGAGCAAAGACCATAATTGTATTCTTCCTCCTCTGCTTCCTCTGCTCCCGCTGCTTGCCAAAGCGATTGATTATTCTTTTTATTTTGAAGTTCCTCAGATAGGTGTATTGAGAAACTGCTA
The DNA here is from genome assembly GCA_002368155.1 of Nostoc carneum NIES-2107. Classification (GTDB taxonomy): domain Bacteria; phylum Cyanobacteriota; class Cyanobacteriia; order Cyanobacteriales; family Nostocaceae; genus Aulosira; species Aulosira carnea. Next base: position 2,195,326 of record AP018180.1, on the reverse strand, counting down.
ATTTTTTAGCAGATATATTCTGCAATTTACGCTTTAATTGTATTAATAGCTTGATAGTTGCTTCCTGGGGCAGAAGTGAAATTTTGCACAGAAGTGGTATTACTGGCAATATCAGGAAATACTCAGCTACATAAGGGTGTCAATCTTCAGTACAATTACACAAGATATGGTTTTGCATCCATAATCTACACTACTACAAAAGTAGTAAATATTTTAACTGTGTGAATTTAGCTAGTAATTTCTCTTAAGCGCTTGACACAGGTTGTAACAGTAGTAGAATCTACTCTTATCAAAAGAAAAATCAGGGCAAAGAGTTACGTACTTATGTGGATGCTATAAATTCCGCATACTGAACTTCTGCATCTATTTCGGATAACAGTGTCCAGGGTTAGTATTATGACTTAGCGATGCCTGATTGGATATCGAGAGTGAATTGTTGAAAGTTATGGACCAGAGTCCACAAGACGGTAGTATCAACCTCCTCTGAGCTGGCGACATAGTCTCCTAGCGCGGAGGAGACTATGAGGTAGGAGGAATCTATGCTGACAAAAGAGATGCGCGATTCAATGATTGATGTCGCTGACTTAAACCAACTCAAATGGGATTTAAACCATTTACAACCAGTAGACGTTGGCGAATACATTTCTAAATTACCAACAAATCAAAGAGCGATCGCATTTCGTCTGCTCAATAAAGCGCAAGCAATTGATGTATTTGAATATCTACCCACAGAGGTACAAGAAGAATTAATTAATTCTCTTCATGATGTACAAGTTGTCCAAATTGTAGAGGCGATGAGTCCCGATGAACGGGCAGAATTATTTGATGAATTACCAGCAGGAGTAATTAAGCGTTTATTACAAGAATTAAGTCCAGAACAAAGACAAGCCACAGCTACAATTCTTGGCTATCCCGAAGGTACAGCTGGGCGTGTGATGACAACAGAATATGTGCGGTTGCGGGAAGGATTAACTGTCGGTGAAGCCCTCAGTAAAATCCGTCGTCAGGACGAAGATAAAGAGACAATTTACTACGCTTACGTGACAGATGATAATCGGACATTAGTGAGAGTAGTTTCACTGCGACAATTGTTGTTTACTTTTCCTGATGTTTTGATTCGGGATATCGCCAGCGATCGCGTCATCAAAGTCAGAACCGAAACCCCCCAAGAAGAAGTCGCCCAAATCATGAAGCGATACGACTTAATCGCCATCCCGGTAGTTGACAGGGAAGACAGATTAGTCGGTATTATCACTATTGATGATGTGGTTGATATTTTAGAGGAAGAAGCTACAGAAGACATTCAAAAACTCGCTGGTGTCAGTGGTGATGAAGCAGCTTTGTCTTCTCCTCTACTTACCATCCGCAACCGCCTACCTTGGCTATTAGGAATTATGGCCCTGTATATTGGTGCAGCTAGTGCGATCGCGCCTTTCCAATCTGTAATTGCTGCAGTACCCGTGCTAGCGGTAATTATGCCAATTTTTTCTAATACTGGTGGGACTGTCGGTATTCAAGCCTTAACTGTCACCATCCGAGGCTTAGGTGTAGGCGAAGTCACACCTAAAGATACTCTAAAAATCCTCCGTAAAGAACTGATTGCTGGATTAGGTACAGCATTAGCTTTATGTTTGACGATGATTCTGCTGTCGTTAATTTGGGCGCGTCCTCAAGAAAGATGGGTAGCTTTAGTTGCAGGGATAGTAATGGCAAGCAATACGATGGTAGCTGTGACATTAGGCACTTTACTCCCTATGGGTTTAAAGCGCTTAAAACTAGATCCAGCCCTCGTCAGCGGGCCATTAGTTACCACAATGTTAGATACAATTGGCTTCTTAACCTTCCTCTCGCTAATTTCTGTAGCATTGAACGTCTTACACTTACCGAGTTAAATCAAAGCAATTTTGGGGGTTGAACAACCCCTCTTTTTTGGCTTTGGTAATTGGTAATTGGTAATTGGTAATTGGTAATTGGTAATTGGTAATTGGTAATTTCCCCTTGTTTCCTCATCCCCAGTCCCCAATCCCCAGTCCCCAGTCCCCAGTCCCCAGTCCCCAGTCCCCAGTCCCCAGTCCCCAGTCCCCAGTCCCCAGTCCCCAATCCCCAAAGACAGCTGGTATCATTACCACTGCATCTGTAAATTAAAAGCTGTAGAGAATTACTAATATTGTGTCTCTACATTAAAAATAGATAAATATTTATGCCTAGTACCACTTGGAACCGTCATCACATTCTTTCCCTAACAGACTTTTCTCCCGCGGAATACGACGCTGTTTTGCAAACTGCTGCTAGTTTCCAAGAAGTGCTATCAAGACGGACGAAGAAAGTACCAACATTGCAGGGACAAGTGGTGGCAAATTTATTTTTTGAACCCTCTACCCGCACTCGCAGTAGTTTTGAAATTGCAGCTAAACGCCTGAGTGCGGATACGCTGAACTTTGCAGCTGCAACTTCTTCCATGACGAAGGGAGAAACAATTCTCGATACCGCGAAGACTTATTTGGCGATGGGTACTGATATTATGGTGATTCGCCATCGGGAAGCAGGTGTACCAAATGCGATCGCGCAGGAAATGGATCGTTTAGGTGTAAAAGTTAGTGTACTCAATGCTGGCGATGGTCAACATGAGCATCCTTCCCAAGCACTGTTAGACTTATTTACTATTTGTACTTTAATTGACCCCACTAATCCCCGGATAGAGCTATTAAAAGGTAAAAAAATTGCGATCGTTGGCGATATTTTGCATTCGCGTGTGGCGCGATCGAATATTAGCAGTTTAACCGCCAGTGGAGCCGAGGTGCATTTAGCCGCACCACCTACTCTGTTACCAAAGTTATTTGCTGAGTATTTCACTGAAGAAACAACACAGGAATCAATATCTAATCGGCAATTATTTTTACATTGGCAGCTAGAACCCGCTTTACGTGATGCTGATTTTGTGATGACATTGCGTCTGCAAAAGGAACGTATGACTGCTCATTTATTGCCCAGTTTACGAGAATATCACCAGTTATTTGGTATAACACGCGAAAAACTACAACTTTGCAAGCCAAATGTCAAAGTATTACATCCAGGCCCAGTGAATCGTGGTGTAGAAATTAGTTCTGACTTAATGGATGATCCAGAATTTAGCTTGATTCAAACTCAAGTTACCAGTGGTGTGGCAGTGCGGATGGCATTGCTGTATTTACTCGGTAGCGGCAAAGTTTGACTAGTTCCGCTGCTGAGTAAGTCAAAAGTCAAAAGTCAAAAGTCAAAAGTCAAAAGTCAAAAGTCAAAAGTCAAAAGTCAAAAGTCAAAAGTTTTACAAATCAAGGCTTGTGAGTGCTTGAAATGCTAGCTTTATTTACGCCGTGCTGTACTAGTTCCGCTGCTGAGTAAGTCAAAAGTCCAAGCTAGCCTTTGACCCTGGACTCTTGACTTTTTGACCTCCTGAGCGCGAAATATACAATTTAAATGCGTAACAGCTTATTTCGGCTTTTGTACCATTTTCATGGTCAGTTTGGGGAAATTAACCAATATTACGAAAAGTAACCAGGCTAGAAACTCTTAGCAATGACAAACTACTTGATATCATGTCCAGCTAATTAGTAAGGATGTCAGCATCTATGCAAAAATCTAAAAACTTTTTTTAGAATTCAATAATAAGTTTCTAATAATAAATGTTGTAATTTTTCGTTTCATCTACCCAAAGTCATAGAAAGTCAGTATTATAGATTATTGATATAGTAATAGTAAATTCAGCGTAAAAAATCTATTGTCTAATACTGTGAAATATGTAGCCAGTAAACCCCACAGCCTATTTATAAAAAGGTAAAAAGTCTTATATATCTGTGGGTTGACTGAGCAATTATCTAAAGGCAGCAGATATATTTAAGGATAATTAATTTTAAGCTTCGCTTACCCATATCATAAAAAGTAATCCTCTAACAGTAAAGATTTAATCAAGTTACTATAAAGCTCTTGTTAAAATATTAACTTTCTTTGAAAAGTGCTTGACTAAGTCAGAGAAATATAATTAATTAAAAAGAGTAAGTAGTACATTATCTTGATAATGTCACCTCTGTATCGAAATCCAACAACTAAGCTTTGTATGTATAATTTTCTGTACATATGAATATAGTTTGATTTCTGCTAAATACAGAATTAGATATGCATAGAGTGACTTAATCTATGCAACGATGAACTACACAAAATTCTTGTGATTGCTGGCTTGAAGACTTAACAATATACCGATCAACCTTATCAATCACCTACTTACATCTTGGCTTCTCTTCTTTCGTGTTTCCCCGATCCGGTGTCCGGTCTCTACGACTAATTAAAAAAATACTAGTGTCATAGTTCATCTACAGATTCTTAAAATATCTGGAAGATTTACCTTTTATTCACTAGTGAAACTGCGCGAAATTCAAACTTCATCAATAGCAAACCAAATTGAAAAGTGAAGAATACATAGTAAATTAAGTATTTATCCGCTTTTTAAGTTTTTCTCTGTCACGAAGGATTTAGAATTGCTATAGAAAGGGTTGCTAGAGATGCAGCCTAACACCAATCCATCGAAGTTACACACCTCAAAGTATAGGTATTTTTTTAATAGTTGCTATGAAATCACTTGCTAGAAGTATGGATTTTTCATGAAAATTATTATCCAAAAACTTCGCTTTTGTTTGACTCAAATCTGCTAGTTTTGGCTCAAGCAAGTTTAGTAATAGGGTTATGGTATGAATGGCTTGATGATAAAAAATATTTTTGCTTTCACTATAAAATTCATCAGATACATGAATTTTTATAGAACAAATCCTACATTTTTTTTGAATAAATTTTTTCAGATTTCAGAACTCATTTTAATGGAGGGTAGACACAATCACTTTCCCATAGAGTCTGACCAAGCAGCGATACTAAGGGCAATATACTAGCCTTTAGCATCGCTTTCTATTTTTTGTGAGTTGGCAGTAAAAATCTTAAACTAGCGCCTATATGCATTTTACGTATTGACTTATTGCTACATAGTTTGGTTTTATAGTCCAACTTACTTGCATCTAGAGATTACTGTTTTTTATCAGGGAAATCATTACTATGTTTTACAGAGATTCTGTCAAGATTTTTTTACTGTTAATGAAGATATGTAACTCAAAAATCCCTTTAACTGATTTACGAGATATTGATCATATTTGCAATCAGGATAAATAGTTGGATGTCATGATCTGGCTGATTTCTCATTGCCTAGTACAGTTAGCAACTTCATATCCCAAAGCTTATATGCCGTGCTGTACTAGTATCAAGCAGTGGAAATCAGGATACCACCAGAAATAGCTCAAAGGCTAGCAATATATGTATTCTTGATTTTGAATTTTGCCTGATTGTACTAACTTCATTCACCCTCACGTGCAAACCCCAACCGGGGATCATACCCTAGATGTTTACAAATCTAGGGAAGAAAGTCCCGGCTGAGTTGCAGACCAAAGTTAAGTAATTAATTAGTCTTGCCGGACTAATTAACTACGCAATTGTGAAACCTTGGATGTCGCGATTCAATCACAATTGCTGCTGAGGATTTAGCCCACATTTTTAACAGTTGAATGCAACTGGACAATGATTATGTCACATTATTCGAGCCAAAACAAGATTTGCGATAGTGATGCTACGCAAGCAAATAAATTCTTGAAACCTTTGCCACAACAGGTATTACCTCAGAATTTGCTAACAGATTTACAGTCAGAATATCGCCATCCCAGTGAAATGATGTTGCTAACAGATAAGAATAAATCTCAACATCATCTCTGCGAGATATTTAATTGTTCTCAAGAGAAGGTAGGATACGGGATGGCTCTAGCAGAAGCAGGTATAGCGCATAAATTGAATAAACGACCAATTGGGAGACCAAAGACTGTTAATCATCAATATCTTCAGAGATTGCAAGAATTGGTGAGTGGGAGTCCCCGTAATTACGGTTACGCATTTGCTAGCTGGACAGCTAAATTTTTGAGCAAACATCTGAATCAGGAATTGGGAATTAAAATTAGCGATCGCCATATTAATCGCCTCCTCAAACAAATGGGGTTATCTACTAAGCCAAAATCTTCATCACCACAAGCAACTGAATCTCTTTAAGGATGTTATATGCAACCAGATACCCGACTTCTTGAAGAAGTCGGGTATCTAGAACCTCGCCAATTTTCATAAATTTTGGCAATTAATCATTCAGTCTTGGAGATGAGAAAATGCAATTAATATCTTCACAAGCAGAGATGAGCGAACATCTCGCCACTATTTTAGGTGAGAAGTTAGCAGATCAAGAACTGCAAAGCTGTTTGGCGGCGATGGAAATTGTTGAACCGCCGATCGCCACAGAGTTTTGGCAAGCAACAGAGGCGAAGGCGGGAATTTATCTAGTTTTAGCGGGAAAAGTTCGGTTGCTGGATAATGCAGAGAACTTAATTACTACTCTCTCCCCAGGTAAATCATTTGGTGAACTAACTTTGTTCCCTAAAGCAAGTTTGCAACCATACTCAGCCAGGTCTTCATTAAACTTAAAGCTGGGTTATCTTCAACAAGCGACATTGCAAACTTTGATAGAGAAATATCCCAGCATCCGCGATCGCCTATTTGCGCGTGCAGAATTGTGGGATTTATTGATGTTGTGTCGCCAGAAATCCCCAAAAAAAGGCAGTGCATCCGTTGAAGATATGCTGCAAGCCTTAGCTTATTTCTCGCGCCAGCAGCTAGAAATTGGTGCAGTACCCAGCCAACTCACCGCACAAACTCAGTTATGGGTGGTGCATCGGGGAGAATTACGCCATGCTGACGGGAGTAAATTAACACCAGGCGACATCTCTGCTATAAAACCGGGGAGTTGGCAAGCTACACAACCCACGATCGCTTACATTCTTAAGCATAGTGATTGGCAAACAGCGCTGCAACATTGGGGAGAATTGGCAGAATTAATTGATTCGCCAGCACCCCAGCCTACTGCACAAAAACCCCCAGCCGTCTTGTCTCGCAATCGCAGTAACGTGATTGCCTTTCCTGCCCAGAAGCAACCGAAAAAAACCGAACCTAAACAACGTGCCTATTTTCCCAGTCCTAAGGTGCAAATAGGTCATTGGTGGGGACATCTCACCCATCAATATCCCTTCTATGCTCAACATAGTGCCTCTGACTGTGGTGCAGCTTGCTTAGTGATGATTGGTCGTTATTGGGGTAAGCACTTTAGTGTCAATCGGCTGCGGGATATGACCAACGTCGGCCGGAGTGGTGCATCTTTGCAAGCGATCGCCACAGCAGCAGAAAGTTTGGGTTTTACCACCCGTCCAGTCAAAGCCACCCTAGATAAATTTGCTGAACAATCTTTACCTGCGATCGCTCATTGGGAAGGCAATCACTTTATCGTTGTTTATGAAATTACCAAAAAACAGGTAATTGTCGGCGATCCCGCCCTTGGTCAACGCAAACTTAGCCTCAAGGAATTTAAAGCAGGTTGGACTGGGTTTGCATTATTACTACAACCAACATCTTTACTCAAAGATGCTCAAAATCAGGATATCGGTTTGTGGAAGTTTTTTGCTTTAATCAAACCCCACTATAAAGTCCTGATCGAAGTCTTTGTTGCTTCGGTACTAATTCAAATATTTGGTCTAGTCACCCCAATCTTTACTCAGTTATTACTTGACCGCGTACTCGTACAACGCAGCATTGCCACCCTCAACGCCGTGGGGATCGGCATGATCGTTTTTGGGTTGTTTAGCATTGCTATGAACGGAGTGCGGACATATTTACTCAGTCATACCGCTAACCGCATTAGTGTGTCTTTATTGGTAGGTTTTATCAAACATACCTTCCGCCTACCACTGGCTTATTTTGAATCTCGCTATGTTGGGGATATTGTCTCCCGCATCCAAGAAAACCAGAAAATTCAAAGTTTTTTGACTGGTCAAACCCTATCCATCGTGCTGGATTTATTGACATTAGTCATCTATTTAGCCCTGATGTTTTGGTATAGCTGGAAAATGGCATTATTTGTGCTGCTGATCGTACCACCATTTTTCATCTTGGCCCTAGCTAGCACAGGGATTTTACGCCGCATTTCCAGAGATATTTTTAATGCTGGCGCAAAAGAAAACAGCTATATTATCGAGTCCCTCACAGGGATTCGCACAGTCCGTTCCTTAGCTATTGAACAGACTGTGCGTTGGCATTGGGAAGAATTACTCAATAGTTTGGTGAAAAAAGCCTTTAATGCTCAAGTGATTGGTATTCGCCTCTCTATGCTGAGTGGTGCCATCAATACCTTTACCAGTACCGCCTTGCTGTGGTTTGGTGCATGGCAGGTAATTCAAGGGGAACTCACCGTTGGGCAATTAGTGGCTTTTAATATGTTGGTGGGTAACGTGTTGGGGCCTTTTCAAAGGTTTTCGCAACTGTGGAATGAATTTCAAGAAATCATTATTTCCAGCGAACGCATTAATGATGTTTTAGAAGCAGAACCCGAAGAAGACTTGCACAATAAACCCCGCAAAACCTTGGGTAGACTGCGCGGTCACATTCGCTTTGATCGTGTCACCTTCCGCTATCACCCCGAAAGTAAGAATAACGTCCTCGAAAATGTCAGTTTTGAAATTCAGCCAGAGCAAATGGTAGCGATCGTCGGACGTAGTGGTTCGGGGAAAACTACCCTCAGCAAATTAATTTTGGGCTTATATCCAGCCACAGATGGCACAGTGCTAATTGATGGTCACGATGTCACTGGTATTTCCTTGCGATCGCTGCGTTCTCAAGTTGGTGTAGTAGACCAAGACACCTTTTTGTTTGGTAGTACCATCCGCGAAAACATTGCCATAGCACACCCAGAAGCCACCCTCGACGAAATTATTCAAGCCGCAAAATTAGCCGGCGCAGATGAATTTATTCAGCAACTACCACTAGGTTATCAAACCCAAATCGGTGAAGGTGGGGGAATGCTTTCTGGTGGACAACGCCAACGTTTAGCGATCGCTCGTGCTTTGTTAGGTAATCCCCGGTTATTACTGTTTGACGAAGCTACCAGCCACCTAGACACAGAATCAGAACGGATTATTCAGAACAACCTCAAAACTATTCTCAAAGGGCGCAGCAGTATCATTATTGCCCATCGCCTTTCCACCGTCCGCAACGCTGACTTAATTTTAGTTTTGGATCGTGGTGTTTTATTAGAAAGCGGTACTCATGACGAACTAATCGCTAAACAAGGTCATTACTACTATCTAAATCAACAGCAACTAGCGCAAGTCAGTTGAATTTGAAGAACTGTTGAGTGATGACTGATGACTGATGACTGTCGCTAGTGAAAATACTTAAATTGCTGAAATAAATCGAACTAATTTCTGAAGCGTAAACAGGCTTTAACAAATGACTAAGGACGAATGACCAGGGACAAATGACACTACCATTTTGGGAAATATAACCATGCCACATCCATTTGTTAATTCCTCATCCGCACTGGCTAAAGAGGAAGATAATGATTACACAGATTACAACAACCATGAGGAATCTACCGAGGTTGCTGCAACGACCACAGATAATAGTAACGATTTGCACTACAGCACTGAAGAACTTTTAGATGCCTTACCTCGGGTTTGGACTCATGGTGTATTTTCTGTCTTATTAGCCTTTGCTATTCTCGCTTTACCCTGGGCCACACTGGCAAAAGTTGATGAGACAGGAAGCGCTAGAGGACGGATAGAACCTCAAGGTGCAACTCAAAAATTGGACTCCCAAGCTGGTGGGAGTGTCAAGGTTGTGAAGGTAAAAGAAGGCGATACTGTCAAAGCTGGGCAGGTTTTACTAGAACTAGAGTCTGATGTGTTACAAACACAACTTCAGCAAGCTGAGGCTAAACTAACTGGATTGTTAAATCAAAGGACGCAGTTGGATGTACTCAAACATCAATTACAGTTAACTCTGAGCACTCAACAACAACAAAACCAATCCCAAGCTTTAGAAAAACTTGCCCAACTTAACCAGGCTAAACAAAACCTGGATGCAAAACAGAGTACATATAATTTACAAAATTTAGAAAAACAAGCATTAGTCAATCAGGCACAGCAACAAATTAGCACCTCGGAAAATGACCAAAAAGCGGCTGAAAATCGGTTAAAAATCGATTCTAGACAAGTTGAGCGCTTTAGTAAATTGTTGACAGATGGTGCTGTTTCTGCAACCCAAATTGACCAACTGATCAAAGAACAACAAGAAAGTAAAAGGCTTTACGACAAGGCAAAATCTGACGTTCAGCAAGCAAAATTGCGTTTAACTGAAGAACACAGCCGTTATCAGACAACCATGAACCAGTTACAGGCTGATATTGAGCAAGCAAAGCTGCGACTACAAGAAGAAGAAAATAGCTATCAAAGCTTACTGCAAACTGGTAAATTAGCAGTTTTAAAAAATCAGCAACAACTCAAGGATATAGAAACACAAATTGCAGCATTGCGATCGCAAATTTTCCAAGCCCGTAGCGAAGTCACAGCCTTAAAGATCCAGTTACAGCAGAGAATAGTGCGATCGCCTGTAGATGGCACTATTTTTGAGTTTCCCGTCAGCAAGCCGGGAGAAGTGGTACAGCCTGGACAAAGAATTGCCCAAATTGCACCTAAAAATGTTGGTGTTGTCCTCAAAGCCAATATGCCAAGTCAGGATAGTGGCTTTTTAAAGGTGGGAATGCCAGTCAAAATCAAATTTGATGCTTATCCTTTCCAAGAATATGGCATTACTCAAGGAAAAGTTACTTGGGTATCTCCTGACTCCAAGGTACAGCAAACACCCCAAGGCAATATTGAAAGCTATGAATTAGAAATCAGCTTAGATAAGCAATACATTCAAAACGGCGACAAACATATTCCTTTAACCGCCGGACAGTCAGCCAACGCAGAAGTGATTATTCGCCAACGTCGGGTAATTGATTTTGTCTTAGATCCCTTTAAGAAACTCCAAAAAGGCGGTTTAGATATGTAGCCTTTGTCAGAACAAGCCCGCAATGCACCCTAATAAGACAAATTCCATATAGTTTCAAGCATAGAGTGGCCGTTTTTTGATCATATTGTGGCTACCCCAGCCATGCTGTGATGCTGATGTTCCCTGCTTTCTAGATGACGCTTCTGTTTTCAGTTGTATCCTGTGGCCACTTTATCTATGAAACGCGATCGTTGTTTCTTTTAGAAACATTCCAATTCTCATCTACCAATTCCACAGGAGCAAAATCATGCATCCAATTGATCTCATGAGAAAGTATGGCTGGTCTTACCATCAATTAGCCGCAGAGTTTGGAGTTTCCGAAGCTGAAGCCAGACGATGGGGATTCAGAAAAACTGCCAGTAACTACCGCAATCCGCCGTTAATGGCTTACAAACTAGCAGAAAAAATAGACAAAGAATTATCAATCATCTTGGCATCTGCATAGCACCATTCAAATAAGTAGTTAAACCAATACCTTTGCCAATTTACGAGGGTAATTTCATGTAAGTACTTGGACAAAAATATTTACAGTCATTGCGAGCGAAGCGAAGCAATCCCAGCCCTTGCGATTGCTTCATTCCGCTTCGCTCCATTCGCAATGACTTTGTGTAATTAATTCTGTCAGACTACTTATTAACGTCCTTTCCTCTGGGGTAAAAACCATTTGGCGTGGGCTGCGGCGATTACACGATATCGCCGCCACTTGGAAACTTCTCCATCCTGATTCTCCTAAGACATCAAAGTAGTTAACGATGCCTGCGGCGGGCTACGCCTACGCACTCAGGTTTAGTGCATTTTCTGTCTCTCAAGTCAATCATGCTCTCATTGTTTACTTCGGGACTTCCCTCAGAGTCTGACTTACAGCAATATTAAGAAAGATGTGACTAATGGATAGCCCACCAGGAGAGGGGCTGGGGGTGAGGGCGAAACCTTCCAACCAAGCGGGTTTCACGTTAAGTTGACACCAATGGGCACTGCCTTGCCCCTACAATCTGTTGCATTCTTTTTTCAAATTGGTATGAGATACTCATCTTTTAGCGTTTGAGTCTCATCCACACTTGGATTTCTAATTTTATTTTCTGACCCAAGAGACTGAATACTCACACCCTTGTAAAAAACCTACATCTGTCAGGCTCCCCATTACCCCTTCAAATAACTGGGATTCCATTGCAACCAATAACTTTCTAAGGATCTGGCGATTACGTCTGCTAATTTCCCAAATAAGGCGTATAGCAAAATGCTTAAGACTACAACATCTGTTTGCATAAATTCTCTGGCGTTCATTGCCATATAACCAATCCCCGAATCAGCAGCGATAGTTTCAGCAACAATCAGTGTCAACCACATGATACCTAAAGAAAAACGCACACCTACCAAAATAGAAGATAATGCGCCAGGGAGAATAATTCTCCAGAATAAACCCCAAGTATTTAAACCATAAACTTTTCCCATTTCAATTAATCCAGAATCTACACTCCGGATACCATGAAAGGTATTTAAATAAATCGGGAACATTACACCTAAAGATACAAGAAATAATCTAGCTTCATCCCCAATCCCAAACCATAAAATTACCAAGGGGATTAATGCTAAGTTGGGAATATTACGTAACATTTGAATAGAGGTGTCTAGTAATTTCTCAGCAATCGGAGAAATACCATTTACTAAACCTAAAATAAAGCCAATACTGCCACCTACTAAAAAGCCAGAAATTGCTCTAGCAGCACTAATACCAATATTTTTAAATAGTTCACCAGTTTGGGCTAAATGAATAGCAGCACCCAGCACACTTAAAGGCGCAGGCAAAATTCTTGTAGGAATTACACCAATAGAAGATAGTAATTGCCAGACAATAATAATGGATATGGGTACTAACCAAGGGATGAAAGATTGAATTTGGGGATTTTTGAGAAATTGATATTTTAATTTTTGCTTTTTCATTGTTTGCCTTGATGGAAAGCTATTAGGAGAAGATGAGATGGTTTTCATGAAAATGTTCTATTGCTTGATAGCAGCGTATGTGGACATTAGACAAAGGACTGATGACAAATAACAAATGACAAAATTGATTAATTTTTCCAAGCAGCTATGACAGTAATAGGAAGTTCTTCTGTAAATTTTCCAGAGGGTTCTACTTTTAGCAGAGATTCTCTAAGGTCAGCTTCAAATTTTTTTCTATTTTCCGCATTTCCAAAGAAAGATGGTAAACAAAAAGCTGTGGAATATAGATAGCCAATATATGAGCCAATTGTCCAAGATTTCTCATATTTAACTTCATAGTTGGCTTGGCGACTAAATGATGATTTCTCTATAATTTCTTCGTGAGGGACTGCTAAAGGTTGCCATTCTCCTTGACCACCTTGACCCGTGCGGCGTTTTTCACCTAACCAACGCTGTACAACTGAAATGGCAGTTTGTTTCCACGGATGTTCGCTATTCCAGGGGTCTTCATAAGTTTTGATAATCGCCAAAGCACCATTATTAGAAAGTAAATTGTAGATATGTTCTATAACTAATTCTCGTTGCATCCAGTGAAAAGCTCTACCAATTGTCACTAGTTGGAATTTACCGACAGCTAGAGAAATATTTTCTGCTCTATCATTTACCCAGCTTATATTTGTTGCGCCGACTTCTGCAGCTTGGCGTTGCGCTTCTAAAAGCATATCTGCATCGGGGTCTAAACCGATAACTTCTTTGAATTTATCCCGTAAAGGAATAGCAATTAAGCCTGCGCCACAACCTAAATCTAGTAATCTTCCTTGTCCATCTAATTGAAATTTCTCGGTGAGCAAATCAAATAACACAGGTGGATACTGTGGCCGATAACGAGCATAGTACCAAGCTGCACCTTCAAATAAAGTTGGGTCATAAGCAGGAATTGTTGTCATAGATTTAATGTCAGATTAATGTCAAAATTTAAGTTAAAGAATATACTTTTCAGGTGAGTGATTAACTGCAATAATTCTAAAAATGATATTAATTCAATCAAAAATATTGCAGTTATCCACTCACAATCTCAATGACTAAAACGGACGGCTTCCAGCTAAACTTACACGCTTTAATATCCGTCTTTCATTAGGGTCAAATGGTGTTCTGTGGTGCAAAGTAGCTTGATTATCCCAGTAAACAATGTCGCCTACAGACCATTTATGTTGATAATAAAACTGTGGCTGATTGAGATGTTGACGCAATTGAGCAATTAATTCTGCTCCCTCTTGAGGTTCTAAGCCAACTACCTCTACTTCTGTGGCGTAATCGAGGTATAGAATTTTTTTGCCACTTTCTGGATGTGTGCGTACCAAAGGATGGAGATAGACAGGACTAATTAATGGAATACTTTTATCAAGGCGATAATCGGAACGAGGTGCATTCCTGTCTCGCAAAAATGGATTGTAAGTAATCAACTGTAAGTCTGCTATCTGACGCTTGGTAGCTTCATCTAAAGTCTCATAGGCCGAATTCAAATTCAGCCAAGAAGTCTCACCGCCTTGGGAAGGAACTTCCAATGCATAGAGTAGAGAACCGCTAGAGGGGTAGGGAGTCCAATGGTGATCTGCATGAAAAGCCAATTCACCTGTACCTGTATAACCACCATCGACATTAGAAACAGGAATAATCACTGGTGTAGCGCCTGTTTCCGAAGCCAACACAGGAATATCCTGGGGTGGTACAAATAGAGAGCCAAAGTAGAATGCAAAATTCAAAAACTGCTCATCAGTTAGCTGTTGATTCTTAAAGATGAGAATATGGCGATCGCGCAATGCTTGCTTTAGTTGTAAAATAATTTCCGGCGCAACAGCTTGACTAGTATCTAATCCTGTAACCACAGCACCCAAAGGCGCATCTAAGGGCGTAATTTGAACTTCTGTTAACGTTAGCGTGGGCATAGTATTCTTGAATTTTGAAAATTGGTAATTGGTAATTGGTAATTGGTAATTGGTAATGGGTAATGGGTAATGGGTAATGGGTAATGGGTAATGGGTAATGGGTAATCAGAACTTCTCACCTTGTCCTCTCATCTCCCCAGTCCCCAGTCCCTAATCCCCAGCCCCCTTATCTCCCTACTGCTTCGCCAAAACATCTTGAGGCGTAATTTTGGCGTACTCTTCAGGTGTTAAAAACCCATCTTTGACATTCACCTTTTTCGGTATAAGTCCTAGAGAGTACCATTTGTCAGCCACTTCTTGTTGCTTAGTAATGATTTTATCGGTGATTGGGACTAACGAGAAATCATATTTACTATGCATTGCTTCTAATGTTGGTACATCCAGTTGTGTCACTGGTGCAAGCAATTCTGCAATTTCTTTTTGATTTTGTTTAGACCAAATTTGAGCTTTTTGTAGTTCATCCAAAAAGGCTTTGATTACTTCTGGATTTTCTTGATAAAATTTGCGGGTTGTGGAGTAAAAATTGTTGGTATCACGCAAACCGTTACCGCCATCTATGAGTACGCGACCGACTTTGTTTTGCACGTTTCTTGTAACAAATGGTTCCCAAATAAACCAAGCATCTATCTTACCTTGGTTAAATGCCACATTAGCATCTGGAGGTGGCAGAAAAACAGACTGGACATCAGATAGCTTTAGTCCTTCTTTTTCTAAAGCTCTAACTAACAAGTAATGACCAATAGATGCTTTCTGGAAACCGACTTTTTTTCCTTTTAAATCTTTAACGCTTTTAATGTTAGATTTGCTAGGAACTAAAAGTGAAATTGCTTGACCATCAGAGGAGTTTGCAGCTAAATAAACTAAAGGTGTTCCCGCCGCTTGGGCAAAAACTGGGGGTGATTCTGCTGTGGAAGCAATATCTAAACCATTGGCATTTAATGCTTCTAATTGTTGTGGGCCTGCTGCAAATTCAGGCCATTCTAACTTGTATCCCAAGTCTGCTAATCTTTTTTCGAGCTTACCTTGTTTTTCAACAACAGCTAGCGCAGTTAGTTGTTTAGAACGGACAATTCTAATAACTTTCTGGCTGCTAGAGTTACTAGCTGTATTTGTGGTATTAGCCGTAGTAGCTGTATTAGATGAAGCTGAATCACCTTGTTTTTGAGAAGTTTTATCTGGTGTGCTGCTGCAACTAAATAGCGTTGTAGATAAAGCTAAGCTATAACCAAGAGCAAATAACGCTGAACGACGAGTAATATTTCCGCGTTTCCAGGATTCAAATTTATGTTTCAGACCTTGCATTAATCGTCTTTCCTCCGCCTTAAAAATCGTGAAAAATTTATCAATCTGCTAAATTCATAACCTACTAGCTTAAGGACTTCGGTTATATATAATGTTTTCGCTCTTGAGTGGGGATGTCATGGGATGTTGTTAAGCGTGGGTGCGGTGTAATAAATCTATAAATATCTAAATGAAAATGTAATTAAGGTTTATTCGTAATCTTTTAATTGAGGAATTAAGGTGGAGTTACCCACCTTAAGATAGATTTACGAGAGGGTTACTGTGATGGAAACTTGTATTGTGGAAATAGATAGTTGATTAAAATCTGTTGCTAATTGAATTTGTTCCTTTAAAAAACTATCTAGCCTCATTATGTGAAGATAGCGCTAATAAGCTAAGGTGCATAAATTAGCTATTACAATAATTTATAAAACTGGCAAAAACCAATCAATTATTAATTACCAATTTCAAGGCTGATTTTAGGGAAGAGAAGTGCTGTGTTATGCTCGCGAAGAATAGAGATTTACACAACACTTCCCTGGCGGAGGCAAAATATTTAATAAGCTTGGTTCAATGTGGTTGTACTGATCATTAGAAATATCACTGTACGTAGTCCGCTCCATACCGAAACAGTGGGTAGTGAATTTCATTGAACCAATTACCACGGAAAGCATCAGGTACATTTTCTTGAAAGCAATCAAAAATCCTCATCCCACCCAAGAACTAAAGAAAGTCTCAGAATATGGATGGCAATGATGTCTCGTTGGGTTACAGACTTATCATTAAGGCTGTAAGTAGGTAGAAGTTGGGGGAGAAAGAGTTTTCCTATTTTTACAAAACATATGAAATTCATAACTGATTAGCCGGATATGAGATGAAGTGGAAATCTCTTATACTGTTGTAGATGAGAAGATAAATGAATCTGCTGGTAATTCTGATTCGCGCTCTGGCTGACCCATCACTCGTTGTAAAATCTTCTCCACTGTCTGAGCTAGTGCAATATCTCCTCTAACTCGTGGACGTGGCAAATCAATCTCTAAATCTAAACCAATCTGACCGTTTTCAATGAGTAAGACTCTGTCTGCTACTACAACAGCTTCTTCCACATCGTGAGTAATTAATAATGCAGTAAATCCTTGCTCTTGCCATAACTGCTCTATTAATTGCTGCATTTCAATACGTGTAAGCGCATCCAATGCACCTAGAGGCTCATCTAGCAGCAATAAAGCTGGGCTACTGGCTAAGGCTCTAGCTAATGCTACCCGTTGGCGCTGTCCTCCAGAAAGGACAGCAGGCCATTCGTTAGCCCTATCTTCTAATCCCACAGCGCGCAAAACTTGCAAAGCTGTTTGCTTGGCATAAACTTTGGAGTTAGCACCTAACAAGCCTAACTCCACATTTGTGAGTACGCGTTGCCAAGGTAATAATCGCGCATCCTGAAACATCATCCGAATATCTGGATTAATCCGATGATGGGAATGCTGATCATTTAAAAACACACCGCCGCCAGTAGCTGCATCTAACCCAGCAATTAGCCGTAACATTGTACTTTTACCGCAACCACTGCGCCCAACTATGGCGACAAATTCCCCGGGCTGAATATCCAAATCAATATCCTGCAAAACAGTCTTTGTTCCAAAAGACTTGCTTAGCCCTTGTAGTTTTAAATGCATCCCTCGTACTGGATATGTCATTCCACAAATCTCCTTTTTTTCTTCTTATGTCAGTCAACTTATTAACTTTCTCTAGATGGCTAGAGAAGTTTATTAGTCAGAAAAAATACCTGCAAAATACACTTATATGGTCTTCTGTAACTCTATTTGTCATCTGATTGATGCGGTATGAAGACCTATTACCTAAGCAAACATCTGAAAAGAATGTCATTAACTAGCGCTGCAACAACATATTTTGAGTGACATTGCTTTTCCTCCCTTAAGCTTCGGTAATCTCAAAACTTTCCTAGAAGACATTTACACTAGTAATTTGCCTGATTGTTGATAACTGATTATCAGTAAACTACGGTAAATTGGTCGAACTTTAGTAGTATATTTCTAGTAGTCTCACATAGGTGGGGCAAAAAGGCAAGTAGCTTGTAATAAAAAAACTTACAAAATGTGTTAATAGCTACATAATTGGGGAAATATCAACAAATAAATTATCCCTTTGCAGAGGATGCAGAGGAGGAAACTTAAAAATTTAACCCCACTTTCTAACTGTTGAAAGTAGGGTTAATTCTCAAAATAGATTGAGCAAATCAAGCTGGAAAGATTATCGTAGTTCAAAACCCAAATTATTCAAAACTTCCCGCAAGCGATCGCGCCCCGATAAGGACTGAGCAAAAGCCACGCGTTTAGCGGAATGTTCTGTCCAATCACCAGGGACACTCATCTTCTGAGACTGATAAAAAGCTTCCATCGCTTGGTTATAAGAAGCGATATCTTCTTCTTTGTCTGCTAGTTTGTAAGTTTCGCGATGCAACACAGTTGTTTGGGGTAAGCGTGGTTTAATCGCTGTTTCCACAGTGCGATCGCTATAACCCACACACAAACCAAAAACAGCAAATACTTGTTTTGGTAATTCTAAAACCTGCGCCACTTCTTCGGGCTTGTTACGCAACGCACCAATATACACTGTTCCTAATCCTAACGACTCCGCCGCTACTACAGCATTTTGCGCTGCTAATGCTGCATCAATCGCCGCCATCAAAAATAGTTCGAGATAATCTAAACCTTCATGAGGTAATCCCCGACTTTCTGCGATATGCGCCAGCCTCGCTAAATCTGCTAACCATACCAGAAATAAAGGAGCTTGGCGAATATGGGCTTGATTATTAGCTAGTTGAGATAGCTTTTCTTTACGGCTGGGATCTTCCACCGCTACCACACTCCATGTTTGGAGATTTGAGGATGTAGCTGCTGACTGCGCCGCTGCTACTAAGGTTTCTAAGGTTCCTGAGGGTAAAGCATCCGGTAAGTAAGCCCGAATTGAACGGTGAGATAACAGAGAACTTATGAAGTCATTTACAGGTAGCTCTGCATTAACTGGGCTACCACCATAACGATGATGAAGCAACTCGGTAAAATTAGGCATAATGTGCGATTTTGCTGTTATTACAATACTTGTCGGTTAAGGGAAAAAGTGAAACGAGGAAAGTCAGAACCTTTTACCTTTAATTTAGCGAGATTTTAGCTCCCCGACTTTTTGAAAAGTCGGGGAGCGGAGCAGCAACTTTTGCTTAAGTAAGTGCTATTCAACCCAAACAAATAGTATGAAATTCAATCATTTGTGAGTATAATTTGACTTTATTCTCAGCTAAACTCCATTAAATCTGCATATCTAAAATGTCTATAAATTTGTAGGGTAGACATCTTATGTGAACTAACTATGCAATACCATTTTAGCATAGCTTCTACTATTTTAGGTTTTAAATTTTAGATTAACAACCCTTACCATCAGGCGGGTATAAAACTCTCAAACAATATTATCTATTTTAGGTATTTCCAAGAAATAAATTATTCCATCTTGTGGAGCGGGCATCTTGCCCGCCACATAAACTGGGCGGACAAGATGTCCACCCCACAATAAATACTGGGATATTTTTTTATTTGGAAGTCCCTTAATCCAGAATTAAATAATGTTTTCTTGCGAAGGAAGTAAATAAACATCAAAAATTAGCCCACACTCAATTTTTCAATATAAAGTGTGGGCTAAATAGTGACTTAAGAGAAATTAGAAATTAATGCAACCGAATCTTAATTTTCTTCTATTTGCAGATTTAAAGGTTGAATATTGACAATTTTGCCACCCAAGCGATTAATCCGCTGAAGTTCTTCATTAAACCTGCTAAAAGGTACGGTAATAAACACACTACCGCTAGCACGAATCGGGTAATTGTTTTGATTTGTCACCTCATTTTGATGCAATCCCGAAACTTCTACTTGAAAACTCCGACTTTGATAAACCATGTTGACATCCTAACAATCAAGAACAATATTCAAAGGGCATAGGGCATAGGGCATGGGGCATTGGTAATGGGTAATTGGTAATTGGTGTTTGTTATTTTTCCCCCTGCTCCCTGCCCCCCTGCCTTTTCACAGTCCCAGTCCCTAATACCCAGTCCCCAGTCCCCAACCCCTAAAGCGGTGTCACGCTGGCAATTTTGCCATTGCGACGTTGAACTTGTTGGAAATAATTGGATAGTTCTTCGTAGGGGATAACTACGGCTTTGTTGATGCGGCGAACTTTGGGATAACCAGGTTGAGAAATAGCTGCCACTTCAACGCGATACAGCCTTCCTGAACCAAAGGCTTGCGAACCTTGAAATGCTGTGCTGGGGGTTTGTCCTTTGACAGAAGCACGATAAGCAAAACCATTGTTACTACCAGCAGGAGCAATAACCGTTGATGCGCTATTTCTGGCTAATTCGCTAGCTAAACGAGCTGATGCTCCAGGGATTTGAGAGCGATCGCTTGTTGCATAACCGCGATATAGTTGAAAAATTCGGGTAAAGCCTACTGTTTTTTGCCCTAGTTGATTGTTAAATCCCCGATAATAAGGCACAATATTTTCGCCAAAATTTGTCTGGTACTCTGCTGAATCGATGTAAGAATCAATGTCAGCTTCATAGCCTTTGGTTTGATATAAATCTAGATGATAGATAATCTCAGATTCATCATAGGGAGCGCGACCAAGCAAATGTTTGAAATTTAGCTCTGTCACACGGCTATGAAAGTTGTTAGAAAAAAACTTGGATTTGTATAGATTTGATTTAGCTAACTGCCTAACAAATTCTTGAACTGTAATATTCCCGTTAGTCAGGAGCGATTCCAAACCCTTCAAACGTTCAGATTGCAACACATAATCGTTACCTAAAACCTGACGATAAATAGCCGCAATCACCTGTGCAATTTCTGCTTTGTTGGCGTTGGAACGTAATTCAATAGGAGCAGCGTTACTAAATGCAGAAGTTCCAAGTCTGGATGCAGCTGTTGTAATTGGCATCTAAAAGTCTCCTTAAAGAAGGGTTTTGAGTTGAAAATAGTGCTGAGTTCTGAGTGCTGAGTTCTGAGTTGAAAAATAAAGATTTTCAGACTTTGGATATGGTTTCTTAATTATTAGTAAGTGAGTTAAAATAACGCCTACTAAAAGAAAAACATTTCCAAGTTTGAAATCTTGCTCATAACTCATTAGTTGATTCACTAAAATTCTGACACAAAGAGATTTTTTGTAGGGGTTTAGCATTGCTAAACCCTCTACGCACTCAGAACTCAGCACTCAGCACTCAGAACTAAGAAAGAGCTATGCTAATTACCT
Source organism: Nostoc carneum NIES-2107 (assembly GCA_002368155.1). Lineage (GTDB taxonomy): Bacteria > Cyanobacteriota > Cyanobacteriia > Cyanobacteriales > Nostocaceae > Aulosira > Aulosira carnea. The sequence goes on along the minus strand of AP018180.1, from coordinate 2,173,856 downwards.
TGCGCCCTTGGCGATTGAGTTGTTGTAAACGATTCGATAACTGATCGAATGGGACAACTACTTCGGTAATGCTTTGGCGAATGCGTGGTGAGTTGGGAGAAGCAGCTTGTGTGGTACGAATCCGATAAGTATTACCACCACGATTTCCTGTTGATACGCCAGTTAAGGAGCCAGCATCAGCAGGATAAATGGGGGATACTAAATTTTTTGCTAAATCCCAGGTTAATTGCCCTTTGGTTTTGTTTTGGGCGCGATCGCTATTTGCATAGCCTCGATACAACTGAAAGAATCGAGGAAAGCCAGCAGTTTTTTGTCCTACTGTAGTTTGATAACCCCGATAGTACGGCACTATAGCATCACCAAAGTTTTGTTGATACTCTACAGAATCAATGTAGGAGTTAATCTCGGCTTCGTAACCTTGAGAAGTATAGATATCAACGTGGTAGGCAATTTCTGATTCATCGTAAGGCGCACGACCCAGCAAATGCTTATAATTCAGTTCAATGAAGCGCACTTGCGAGTTGGAATAGAAGAATTTCTGGCGATACAGTTCGGATTGTGCGATCGCTCTCACAAAATCCCGCACAGAAATTTGCGCCTGTTGCAAAAGTGATTCTGCACTAGATAGCCGTTCACTTTGAAACAGATGCTCATTACCTAAAACTTGGCGATATGCAGACCAAATAACTGACCGTACTTCTTCTGCGGTTTTGACAAACCGCAATTCCACTTTGTCACTATCTGCAAACGGACGAATTCCCAATCTGCTTGCTTCTGTTAACGGTGCCATAATCTTATCTGTTCCTTATTTTCTAACCCGTTAAACTCGGTAAAAATTTTTTAAGTTACAGCTAAAAAATGGTCAACTTCGTAATTAGCACTTTAGTGCTTTAAAGTAAAGGACTAAAGTCCTCATTTACAAAATTTGTTAATAAATTTTTTTTCACAATTAAGAAAAAGCCTTGCGTAATAAGATGAGAATTTATCTACCCAGACAACACCAGTATTTGAGTCAGCTGTATTTGACTGCTAATACATAGTGAAGCCAGTGTTTATAAATTTCTCAGCTTACTACACAAATGCTTGACGCTTTTGCAATTTGCAACTTTTTACGGTTGCAAACTTGATATTCAGTTGATGTGAAACAAGATTAATGACTGCCAAAAATCATTTGGTAAAACTATTCATTTGTATTGCATAATTACCAAAGGATTTTCATAACCGTGTTACACAAAACTGAAAAGCTTTTTAGAACCCATAGCTGCGAATTGATCTGATTTATCAACCGACCATTTGCTGCTGTACTTAAATTGAGCTAACTTAGCTCAGAGCATTGATGATGTAATCAATGTAGGAGTTAGCTTCAACAGCAGGGTCGCCGCTTAAACCATGATTAGCTTTGATATATTTGAGAGCTTCAATGTACCAGCTAGGAGATAATTCAAAGGTACGGTTGATTTCAGCCAAACCACCAATCAAATAATCATCGATTGGGCCTGTACCACCAACAACTAAACCGTAAGTAACAATCCGCAGGTAATAGCCGATATCACGCACGCACTTATCTTTACCTGTTTGACTAGAAGCGTAGTTAGGGCCAGATGTGGTGGTGGTGTAGGGGAATTTTTGGTACACAGCATTAGCAGCAGCTTCTGCAAGGCTAGAAGCTTTTTTGGATAGTGCTTTTGCTGCTTCTAAGCTAGAACCTGCTTGGCGAAAACGACCAAATGCAACTTGGAGTTCGGTGCTGCTTAAGAAACGGCCTTGGGAATCAGCAGCTACAACTGCTTCAGTTAATGGTGTTTTAGTCATTGGAAGAACTTCTCCTAATTGCTTTTACAAAAAATTTGTTGAATAGACTTCTTGCAAAAATTGCTGTTTCAAATCAATTTTGCCTTTATGCAAGAGGCCTAATAGAAAGTGTTTTGATGTTTAGGCAACTGCTGCTGCTGCGCGATCGAAATAACCGGAAACTTCTGCAATCAGATTGCTGCAATCACCACGGGTAATACCATTGGGATCGTTAGCGATAGCAATTGAAGATTCTTTGAGCTTTTGAATACCAACCGCAACAGAAGCACCAGGAGTACCCAATGCCAAATAGGTTTCCCGCAAGCCATTCAGCGCGCGATCGTCTAGAACGCTTGCATCGCCAGCAAAAATCGCATAGGTAACGTAGCGAAGGATGATTTCCAAGTCGCGGATACAAGCTGCTGCACGACGGTTAGTATAAGCATTTCCACCAGGCGCAATTAGTTGAGGTTGTTCAGCGAACAATGAACGAGCTGCGTTAGCAACAATGGAAGATGCATTGCTAGAAATCCGGTTAACAACGTCAACGCGCTTGTTACCTTCTTTAACTAAGTTGATGAGAGCATCTAACTGACCATCACTTAGATATTCGCCTCTTGCGTCAGCTTGGGAAACAACCTTGGAAAATGCATCTTGCACCATAGTGTGATTCTCCTAAATTTTGATTAATTGAGTAATTAATTGATGAGGGGTTAAGTGAAAAATGAAACATTCAGCTTCTGTTGTTTTATTAACGCTTCATCATGTTTCAAAAAAAGGCAAATTTGTTTTGATTGAAACATAGATTTTAGTGTACAGGCTGAACATACTTTCATGTTTTACAGAAAGATTTTCAGTTTTTTAAGCCAAGCATTTAGACCTAAAAAATTAGAGTCTTCATTTACTTGGTTTGCCCTCTCAACCCTTACAAATTATTTTTATAATGCTTCGCAGACATTTTTTATTAAGAAATATTTCATGATTATTCTAATAAGTATAATGAACTTTTTTTATGTCCAAATAATCAAGTTTTAATATTTAATTATATTAAATTAGTAAATAGTTTTTTACTGGCAATGCCAGTGCAAAGTATTGCCATAAAAGGTTTTACAAGATTGACGCTATTATTAGAACAGTACCAGCCCTAAATAAATTTGACTTATTGTTTCAATTCAAAAATATTATCAACAGTTCATTCTTTGGCTTAACAATAATCTTCTCTCATCAAAAACGTGTTAGTAAACACAAAAATAGGATAAAAAAAGAAATTACAATCACATTTTTTCTGAAAAACTTTACAAACTGTAATAAAAAAGCAGTATGTTATTGAAACTAGGTTGGTGGATTATTAGTTTACATTAGAATTCCCCCTTGAGAAGGGGAGAATTAAAGACTATAAAGCCCTCCTAGCAATGGGTGTTTACATTCCCAGCCTCCCCAGTTCCCCCTGCTTATTTGCGTGACATTATCAATGAACTGGTATTAGAAAGCTGAGAGTAAAGCAATTAGAGAATAAAGCTATTCCGATAGATTGATTGTTTCTAGAAGCAAGTGTGGTAAAGTTTTCCATGCAAGTAAGGGGATAGAACTTTATGCCACTTGTGACAGTTACCCTATCAGAATAGTTAGGTTCAAACTTTACCAATTGGTTGCAAATGTTATCTATGTCCGGTGAGCGCAAACTTTAGACGTATGAGGACTGCGATCCTTCAGGGAGCGAATTTCCGCGCAACTCCTTGACTGAAAGTGCTCTGACAGCAGCTTCTTGAGTCCATCACGCGATCAGCATTTTTACAATTTTGCCTATCAACGGAACTATTCACCACTTTGTAGGCAACATACTGGAGAAAAATAGATGAGCACAATCAAAGTCAATGACGGGACAGAGATTTACTACAAGGACTGGGGCAAAGGACAGCCCATCGTCTTTTCGCATGGCTGGCCTCTGTCGGCTGATGATTGGGACATTCAGATGATGTTCTTTTTAAATCGCGGCTATCGCGTCATTGCCCACGATCGGCGAGGTCACGGACGCTCAAGCCAAACGAGCGATGGACATGATATGGATCATTACGCCGATGACCTTGCTGCGCTCACCGCACATCTTGATTTAAAGGATGCTATCCATATTGGTCATTCAACCGGCGGCGGGGAGGTCACACGTTACATCGCACGCCACGGTGATAGTCGTGTGGCTAAGGCTGTCCTTATTAGTGCAGTGCCGCCATTGATGGTGAAGACCCCTGCAAATCCGGGCGGTCTACCTAAAGAAGTATTCGACAACTTCCAAGCACAGGTAGCCACCAATAGGACGCAATTTTATTGGGATGTGCCAGCCGGGCCCTTTTACGGTTACAATCGCCCAGGTGCAAAAGCATCCCAAGGTGTAATTCAGAATTGGTGGCGACAGGGCATGATGGGTGGGAGTAAGGCGCACTATGATGGCATTGTGGCATTCTCCCAAACCGACTTCACGGAGGATCTGAAGAAAATCTCAGTGCCAACTTTGGTAATGCATGGCGATGATGACCAGATCGTCCCCTATGCCAACTCCGGCCCGCTTAGCGCCAAGTTGGTGAAAGGTGCAGTATTGAAAACCTACGAAGGTTTCCCACATGGTATGCCGACGACGAACGCGGATCAAATCAATGCTGACCTTCTAGAATTCATTAAGTTATAGACGCGAACCACGCACCTTAGTTAATAAGCTATTCTGCTTTAAGTTGCACAATCCATCGTGAGGGCTGTTGACAGTTGACCGTTAACAGTTAACAGTCAACAGCCCTTATTAGTAGTTATGCAATTTAGACGCGCATTAGCTTAGTCTTCTGCCACCGCAATTTGCCTAAGAGGCTTAAATCAGCGGCGGTGGAGAGTATTAAGCCTTGAGCAATTATGTGCATATAGGATCGCTTTGAGCTTATAAAGCAAAAATCCCACGGTTTTAAGCCGTGGGAGTGTTAAAAGTCTGCTAAACCAAAAATGTGAGGTAAAGGCTGGGGAAGGGTAAGGAATCAAAAACCTTTTCCCCTTAACCCTTAACCTTTACCCCCACTAAATTCCCTTGATGAACTAGAAGTGGAGAAAATTTAAATGGTTACTTTTGTACCATCAAATTTGGTAAATGTGAAACCTTCAAATGTTTCGCGGAAAGTTAATTTCTCATCTCTGAGAATACTAATTGCGATCGCTTCCCCAAGTGCTAATGATGCTGCTGCATCCGTACGCCAGTGAATACCACCAGCATTGCGGCCTAGTCCAATATTCGCCGCCAGTTTGTTCAATTCTCCGCCCACAGTCAACGGTGGCCCTTCATAGGGAATCAACTTAGTAGGATCTTGTGGATCGGGTATCACCGGGTTGGGAATCACATAATTTTCATCAAATAGCGCCTTCAAAATCGTTACGCTAGCACCAGCAGACACTGAAGCACCTCCTGGATAAGAAGAGTGGAGAGGTGAGCCTTCAGGATAAGCTTGCGGTAACAAATAAGATTTATATTTGCTGTAGATGCGATCGAGGGCTTCTGATTTGAATACTTCTTGGTGAATTGGATAGTTGGTTTTCTTCACTTGATTATTATGAACCAACCCACCATAAGCCTCTGCCCTCAGACGACGGTGAACGTAGTATTTCTGCCAGTAAGCGGCTCTAATTGCATGTGGCCCTACCCAACTACATATAGATTGCGAATATCCAGGGCCAAATGTCCCTGAACCCCCGACTTGGGTTTTCGACTTGTTATAAGGATTACTGGGATTGTAGGGTGCGCCTATACCGCCACCTAGAAGATTATCCTTAACTGGCTTGGCAACGAGAATTAAAGCTGCATTTCCATATACGGGTGGTGGTGTGTGAGCAATCTCTGCTTGGTCGCGTCCATTGATAAAGTAGCGACGGGTTGAGTCAAACTTAATCGTTCTCCCAGACTCACCACCATTTTGCACTACCAACCATTCGTCATAAGTAGTTTGAAAAGTGTTTTCGGGAATAGCTAGCGGAACGCGGTTAAGTTGAGCATAATTAAGGGTTCCCGCAGGTACAGGACGCAGCAAAAACTGTGAAACATAAGGGCCGACTTCTACCCCTGGTAATGTGTAGGAAATCGCTTTACCAGCAGCATCAGCATAAATTGCTGTACCTCTAAATAGCAGTTCTGGTGTTACCTTGCCATTCTTTTTGGGCCCTTTAAATCCTGACAACTGATTTAACTCTTGCAAAGCTGCCAAAATCAACGGGTTATTTGTATCGTTACGATACTCGCTAAAAGGTACATCTTGTAAAAGATGTTGCCAAGCTAATTCGATGAATTCCGCCGCTTGTTCTGCACTGTCAAGGGTAGGCGGTATGGGAATGGCTAATTGGCAAGTATTGGCCCCACTCAAGCTAATTGCTAATGGTGTGAGTGGTTGTACCAGCTTGCGTTTACCACCCAAAACGATTTTTTCATACTCGTTAGGGTCGCCAGAGTTTAAGGCATTAATAAAAGATTGATAGGCCTTCAAATCCACTTCGCCCAACTGATTATGGGGTAATCCACGTGTATCTGTGGCAATTTTGTTGGCGTATTTTGCCTCATCTCCATTCGTCGGATGGGGAGGAATAGGAATTTCTCGATTATTCTTTGCTGCTGTTGTCCGAACTTGAAAAGCTTTCTCTCGTAAGTTACTATGGTCAGATTTTGCTTTAGGTTCCGCAGCCTGAACCGTATTTTCTCCTTTTTTAGATGTAATAGATGAACCTAAAACTCCAGCCACTAAACTAGAAGTTGTAAACAAGCCGACGCGACCAAGAAAAGAACGTCTACTAGCACCACCAAGCAAAAAGCGTCGGGTTCGCTTCACTTTTGGTGTTTCACTAGGAATTAAAGCATCCTGTTCAGAACTGTCGTGAGAATAGGGATCTACTGGCATAATATGTCTCCACTGATAAAAAAATCGTCGAGATAATTACTAATTCGTAATTGAAAAACTTTTGAGAGTCCAAGCTTGTCAGAATTTTTGTGACTCAACGGATTTCTATAACAATCCCCTAGTTTTTTTCAACCATCATGTAGGCACTTAGTGATGCTGTGAAAAGTGCGATGCCTGCGGCAACCTAACGGAACGCATGACTGTCTATAGTATGTTGTTAGGACTAATGCATAGTTTAGAATCTAGACCTACAGCTAGTAGGCTTTTCCAAATAAGCATTATTTACTTAAACTCTATCGATTTATCGTATTTAATCTTAATTCAGACTTTCTCATAAACAACGGCAGAAATCAAGTATTTTACACGTCAATTTATTAGATTAAATATAAAAATTTAGATCCCCGACTTTTTATAAAAGTCGGGGATCTGAGTAGCACAAAATGTCACCAATTAAATAGGGTTACTATATATTAGCCACACCTATATCTTTGGTGAAAAAGCTGCATATTGTTCTGGTGACAGCATTGCTTCCTTCACATCAATTTGTTTAGGAATCAATTTCAATTCATAGAATTTATCTGCAACTTTCTGCTGTATAGCAATTAAATTGCTATCAATGGGCACAATACCAAATTTCTTGCGCTGTGTAGCTTTTTGCATTGTTTCTAAATCAATGCCTAACACAGGTGAGAGCGTGGCGGCTACTTCATCTCGATGTTTATCTGACCAATCTTCAAGGGTTTTAATTTCCTCTAACATTGACTTAATTATTTCGGGATTTTCTGTAGCAAATTTGCGACTAGCTAGGTAATATCCTCCTTGCTTGTTCACTTCTGTCCCATCAATCAAAACACGAGCATTAATTGCTTTTTGTGCTGCAGCATAAAATGGATCCCAAATTACCCAAGCGTCTAAACTTCCTTTTACTAATGCTGCTCTTGCATCAGCAGGTGGTAGATATATTGGTTGAATATCACTGTATTTCAAGCCAAATTTTTCTAACACTTGCAACAACATATAATGGGCGCTGGAACCTTTTTGAAAAGCGATTTTTTTGCCCTTCAAGTCAGTGACAGTTTTAATCGGAGAATCTGGCGGAACCAGAATAGCTTGACCCGCAGGGCTAGGCGCAATTCCCGCAATGTATGTTAATGATGCACCCGCAGCTTGGGCAAAGATTGGTGGTGATTCTCCGGTATGACCAAAATCAATACTACCAACATTCATTGCTTCTAAAAGCTGTGGCCCAGCAGGAAATTCTATCCACTGTACAGAAACACCTTGAGGTTGTAACCGCTTTTCTAAAACGCCTTTACTTTTGAGAAGAATTGCTGATTTTTGATAGCCAAACTTGACTACAGATGTTTTAGGTTGATTAGAATTATTAGCAGAAGTAGTATTATTGCTGCCATTATTAGCTGTGCAAGATGAAAATAAAAGGCTGAGACATAAGCTAGCAACAAAAGCCCCAGCCACCGGAAGACGCACAAGGGAAAAGATACTATTTTGACGCGCAAATTGAGTGGATCGGAATATATTCAATCCGGCGAACAAACGCTGAAAAATCGAACTCATCATCAGAATTTACCTATCTGAGATCCTTGATTATACATTAAGTTAATCAAGTTACCGTAGTTTATTGAGATAAAACTGCGATCGCACATTGAATAGGTAAGATTATTCGAGATGAATATTTAGTTAAAACTGTCAATCCAAAATTGGGTGATTTTGCTTAGAAAGTGAAAGTAGTACGCAAAGCACCTACCCAAATTGGATCGTTGTTAGCATTAGCTTCTGGATTAGTAATGACAAACAAAGTTGGTGTCACACTAATGTTGTCATTGAATCTATATGTATAAAAACCCTCTATATGAAAAGAGGTATCGTTATCTCTGCGCGCAGCTACGTCATTACTCGTAACTTTGGGTGGGATACCAAAGACAAACCCAGCCAAATTACCTTTCTTACCCAAATCTGGAAGCGCCAGAGTTAGTGCCGCATTAATGATGCTTGCATCATTACTAGTGCCTTCTTGATGGGCTTGTGTATAACCAAACCAGCCACCTATATGAAAAGCACGACTAGCTTTCCAGTTAACTTGCACCCCAAAGTTATCTGAGGATGTGGGTGCTAAACCAAATGGACGAGCAGCGTTAGCAGTACCTGTACCACCAGTAATGTTGTAACCAGACCCAGGCGCTACAACCACTGTACCGTTGGGGCCGGGAGAAACCGGAGTGGGGAAATATTTACGGGCGTAGGCGAAACTTATATCTAGACTGCCACTAGGGGTAAAAGTTAACTGTGCTAGTGCTTCATAAGCATTACCAAACAATCCGCCTGCATTAGTGGCGTTTCCTCCAGGATTACTACCTAAAGCATCATCTACGATATAACCTGCGTTGAATTGGAGTTGATTGCTAAATTTATGGGCGAAAGCTAAACCAGCGCCGTCAAAACCTGGTCGGTAAATTACAGGGTTGAAGAGTCCAAATCGGGAGAGGGTTCCAGTTTGGGCGTTACCAACTAAAGGATTAAGAGTAGGGGCAAAAGTTACAGGTTGCAGTGCCCTTGCACCTACCCAGACGGTAGTGTTTTTCCCGAATGGGAAGCGATAGAACAATCTATCAAGATAAAGATTACTGTCTGCCGCATAACCAGTGCTGCGTTCTGTGTTAAACCGGGTTTGGTTGGTTCCGGTTAGCGGTGTACCACCAACAGCAGTCGCGCCTCCTAAAGCCACAAAGTTGGATGCCGTTAAGCTAGTTGTCAGCTGGTCTCTGCCAGTAAAGCTAGTTTGTAGAGCGAGGGTTGCACGATAGCCTAAAAAAGTATTGGTATTATCTCTGTTTGTACCGACACGATTACCAAAACTATCAGCAATAAAGAATTGTGCTAAACCTTGCAGTTTGGTAGTTGTAGAAAATTGAGTGGCTTCTAACTTAGCAGAACGCGCTTCGAGAGAGTCTACTCGTCCTCGTAAAGTGGCGAGTTCGGCAGAAAATTGTTCTTGCAACTTTTGCAGGGTATTTAAGTCTTCTCGCCTCACTAAATCAGCAGTGCTAGTTGCAATCAATTCGTTGAGGCGGTCAAGCGCTGCATTTAAACCAGCCGCAAATTCATATCTTGTGAGGGCGCGGTTCCCTTTAAATGTACCATCGGGATAGCCAGCAATTACCCCATAGCGCTCAACTAAAGACTGTAGCGCCTGAAATGCCCAATCGGTAGGCTGAACATCAGATAGTTGCGAGACAGAAGTGACTTGTCCTAAATCGCTATTTGGTGTTGAGGTTGTAGGCTGTATAACTGGAACTTGTGCAATGGGACTCAAAGGTGCTGTTTCGATGACAGATGGTTTTGATTCTGTCTGAGCCTCTGTAGTTGCTGAGGCTGTTAAATTAGCCTCAAGCACAGTTTTATTTACAACTGGTAATTTAGTTATTGGAGTTTCTGCTTCTTGTTGAGCAGGAACTTCTTGAGCAAGAGTTTTCGCGCTAGTTGCTAATAAAAGCAGCACTACAAACGTTGGTAAGGTCAGCAATAAATTCCCAAAAATTTTTTTCATTTTGATTGAACAAACAATTCGATCTAGGACAAATCCTCTGTACTGCCAAAGACATCAAGCAAATAACTTAGTTAAATTTCTTGGAAATTTTATGCTTGAAGTTGGCAGTGTCATTATCTTTCAGACTCCAGCTTTGATCTGGAGAGTGAGTTACAAATCTCCGTCACAATTTTTCTCTTCTAAGTACAAAATTCAGAGAGAGAAAATCACTTTGTAGCTACTACCAAATTACCTGCCGCGATTAAAGTACGGTAATTTGGTCGAATTTTAGTAGATTTAATATTACAGGATACCAGTATTTCAGAAAAACTGTAGAGAATGAGTATTTTTAGTTACATACTCTCTAGATTTTTAAAATTCCCAAAATAAACTTGTTTCTGTGAGTAATGTCTGGTAGTATACTTTTTTAGTATTAACTCCGGTAAATCAGTAAACTAATAGTATTTTAAGATTTTTCCCAAATCTTATGTATGGGATAAGCCAGAAATGCCAAATCTAAAATCCCAAATTATTTAATAGTTTGACTTTTGGTGAAATCCAGTAGATTTTCTCTCTTACAAGGTAAACCTGTAGCGGTTAAGATACCCACACCACAAGATTGATAAGCTAATTGGCATTTAAGTTACATGATTTGGGCAGGCAAGATGCCCACCCCATCAGAAATTGATAAAATTTAATCTGCAAATCTTAGATGTGTTTTAGCTGATATAAATTTAATTGTTTTACCTCATCTACTTGTAATCTGCTGTAAAAGTAATTAAGAGAATTGATGCAGAAATTATGAAATACAACCAACTCGGCGAAAGTGATTTAAAAGTTTCCGAAATTTGTTTGGGAACTATGACTTATGGGCATCAAAATACTATTGAAGAAGCCCATCAGCAATTAGATTATGCTATTGCCCACGGGGTGAACTTTATTGATACTGCGGAAATGTACCCAGTACCACCTCGTGGCGAAACTCAAGGGAAAACAGAAGCTTATATTGGCGAATGGTTGAGAAAACAGCAACGGGATCAACTAATTGTTGCTACTAAAATTGCTGGGCCTGGTCGTCCATTTAAATGGCTGCGGGACGGGAATATCAAAATTGATAGTAAGAATATTCAGCAAGCGGTAGATGATAGTTTGAGGCGCTTGCAAACAGATTATATCGATTTGTACCAGATTCATTGGCCCGATCGCTATGTTCCAACTTTTGGTCAGACAGAGTATAAACCAGAGTTAGAACGGGAAACTGTGAAAATTTCTGAGCAATTAGCAGCCTTTGCAGAAGTTATCAAAGCAGGTAAAGTCCGCTATATAGGTTTGAGTAATGAAACTCCTTGGGGCGTAACTAAATTTGTTCATGCTGCGAAAAAGTTGGGATTACCTAAAGTAGTCTCCATTCAAAATGCTTATAACTTACTAAATCGCGTATTTGATTCCGCTTTAGCAGAAGTTTCGCATTACACAAATGTGGGTTTACTCGCCTACAGTCCGCTAGGATTTGGTTTGTTAACAGGCAAGTATATAGAAAATAGCAACCCAGGAAATACTCGCATAACTTTATTTCCAGGTTTTGGACAACGTTATCTCAAACAAAATGTCAATGAAGCTGTAGCAGCTTATGCGGAAATTGCCAAAAAACATAATTTAACACCTGCTCAATTAGCTTTAGCTTTTGTGCGGAGTCGCTGGTTTGTGAGTAGTACAATTATTGGTGCTACAACCCTACAACAACTACAAGAAAACATTGAAAGTGTAAATGTAGTTCTTAACCCAGAGATTTTAGCAGAGTTAGACGCAGTTCATACAAGTTATCCCAATCCAGCGCCATAATTGGGGACTAAAAAATAAATTATCTCTTCGCTGTGCGGAGGAAGCAGAGGAAGCAGAGGAGGAAAATCTGATTATCGTCTTTGCTTTCACTGATTAGATAATTTAATTTTTAGGATTATCTACAAACCTGTAGTAAGCGCTTTAGTACTTAGAACCTATTAAGGTAAGCACTAAAGCGCCTTCTACACAATAAACTTTTTATAAAATTTTATAATTTTAGGCTTATATTTAATTTTTTACGCAAACTCGTAAAAAACCGATAATAGGCAGATTTTAGGACAAATCTGCGATTTTAAGCAGTAATTTTATGGGATTGTTCTTAAAAAACTCTGCTTTTATTGAGGATTTGAAGTTTGATCAAAACACCTCTTGATTTTTATAAAAAATTATGCAAGGCTTTTATTGAAAATAAATACTGTAACTTGACCGACTAACCGTAATTTATGGTATTGTAAATGCCAGTGCTACAACAATATGCATTGATTAACTGTTCTAATGAACATCATTGCAGTTAGTAACTGGCATATTTATTGCATGATTATCTAAGTTTTTTTAGTTCATAAGCTAAATATTGAGGCGAGGAATTCAATGAGTAGTCCCCATTGGCGATCGCAGAATTCATCTACCATTGATGTTGACCATAACTTACAGACAGATGTTCTAGTAATTGGCGGTGGCCCAGCTGGTACGTGGGCTGCTTGGAGTGCTGCATCTGCTGGTGCCAAGGTGGTTTTAGTCGATAAGGGTTACTGCGGTACGAGTGGTTGTGCAGCAGCATCGGGTAATGGTGTATGGTATGTACCTCCTGATGCAGAAGCTAGAGAAGCTGCAAAAGCCAGTCGCGAAGCCTTGGGGGGATTTTTAGCCAATCGTACCTGGATGGATCGGGTACTGGATCAGACATATACCAACGTCAACCTATTAGCAGAGTGGGGTTATCCTTTCCCAGTTGATGAAGAGGGTAAACCCTATCGGCGCAGTCTCCAAGGTCCAGAATATATGCGCCTGATGCGGAAGCAAATTAAGCGGGTGGGTGTAACAATTTTAGACAATAGCCCTGCCTTGCAATTATTAGTAGACGCAAAAGGTGCTGTTGCTGGAGCAACTGGAATTAACCGTCAGACTGGTAAGCAATGGGTTGTGCGTGCAGGTGGAGTAATCATTGCAACAGGTGGTTGTGCTTTCTTGAGTAAAGCTTTAGGTTGCAATGTCCTGACTGGGGATGGATACCTCATGGCAGCAGAAGCGGGTGCAGAGATGTCAGGGATGGAGTTTTCTAACGCATATGGCATCTCTCCCGCCTTTTCTTCGGTTACTAAAACCCTGTTTTACAATTGGGCAACTTTCACATACGAAGATGGCACGCCTATACCTGGTGCAGGTTCACAAAGAGGGCGTTCAGTAATTGCCCAAACGCTGTTGACGCAACCTGTCTATGCCATCTTGGATAAAGCAAATGAAGAGATGCAGGCAAATATGCGAAAAGCACAGCCTAATTTCTTCTTACCTTTTGATCGTGCGGGTATTGATCCCTTTAATCAACGTTTCCCCGTTACTTTGCGTTTAGAAGGAACAGTACGCGGTACAGGTGGGATTCGGATTGTTGATTCTAGTTGTGCTGCATCCGTCCCAGGACTTTACGCTGCTGGTGATGCTGCTACTAGAGAATTAATTTGTGGTGGCTTTACTGGTGGTGGTAGTCATAATGCAGCTTGGGCAATCTCTTCTGGTTACTGGGCTGGTAAATCTGCGGCTGAATACGCTCACAGTTTGGGAGAGGGGGTAACTCAGCGCCCTGTAGAAGCTGTTGGCGAGGCTGGATTGATCAGTGGTAGCCAACATCAAATTAAGGCTGAAGAGGTGATCCAAGCCACCCAAGCTGAGGTTTTCCCCTACGATCGCAATCTTTTCCGTACAGAACAAACTTTAACTGGATCATTGCAGAGATTAGATCATCTCTGGCAAGAAATTCGTAGTAGTCAAGCTGGAAATCAACAAAATATTATTCAGATGCGGGAAGCTGCGGCAATGGTAGCTACAGCGCGATGGATGTATAACAGCGCTTTAGAACGGAAAGAAACTCGCGGTATGCACAAGCATCTAGATTTTCCAGAGATGGATGTTCATCAGCAACACTATTTAGTTAGTGGTGGGTTGGACAAAGTTTGGGTGAGAAGTGAGGGATTGGGGAGTGAGAAAGAATTGGTGGGCGTGTCTTCTTAGTTATCTTTTTTCTCACGCAGAGACGCAGAGGCGCAGAGAGAAAGGCTAAATGTATTTAACAATGCGCCTCATTCTCAATCCAAAATCTGTCTTGAAAAGTTTGCTACGGAGGGAAACCCTCCTTGCAACTTTCCGCAAAATCTAAAATCCAAAATCGTATGATTGAGTTAGTTAGTGCGTCGCGGTGTATTCAATGTAATATTTGCGTGAATGTTTGCCCGACAAATGTTTTTGATAGAGTGCCTGATGCACCACCTACAATTGCTAGACAAAGTGATTGTCAAACCTGTTTCATGTGTGAATTGTACTGTCCGGTGGATGCTTTATATGTAGCACCACAAGTTGATCCTCTGGATTCTGTCAATGAAACATTACTGAAAGAGGCTGAACTTTTGGGAAGCTATCGAAGAAATGTTGGTTGGGGACGCGATCGCATTTCCTCTGCCCAAGAAGATTCTACGCACCAAATTCTCAAGCAGATGAAATAGTAAATCTGCAAAATGAGTCCAAAGTCAAGAGTCAAGAGTCAAAAATTTATATAGACTCGGGCTTCTTGATTGTCGTATAGATCAACTAACTTAATTTTGTTCTTTCCTCTGCGTTCTCTGTGTCCTCTGCGGTTCGTTTTTCATGCTTAAACTACCAACTCTAGCTGTATCGAGTTTGTTATTTCTTACTACTGCTTGCAGTTCTAATCAAACTGTTTCTCAAGCGGTACCCAATCCCACAACTACAACTCAGGCGGAAGTAAAAACTTCCACATTGCGCTTAGGTTTTATTACTAACGGTAAAGTGAAAACACCAACTGGCCCGACAGGCTGGGCAATGCATCAAGGTAAACTTTTACCAGAATTGCAAAAATTAGGGATTACAGAAATCAAAACGCTGAATTTTCCTAACGGGCCGAACTTGAATGAAGCCTTAGTAGCTGGGGAAGTGGATGTAGGAATTTATGGTGATACACCTGCATTGGTTGGTAAAGCCAAAGGTTTACCCACGCGCTTGATTGGTCAAGAACAAGTAGGAACAAATGCTTGGTTATTAGCGAAGAAAAATGGCCCAAGTTCTGTAGCGGAACTCACAGGACAGAAGGTAGCTACTTCTAAAGGTTCCTATATGCATCGCTATTTAATTGGATTATTGCAAAAGGCCGGAATTAGCGATCGCGTCAAAGTTATCCATATGCTACCAAGTGAAGCCCAAGCCGCACTAGAACGGGGAGATGTGGCTGCGATCGCAGCATCAACGGGAACTGGGCCATTGTTAAAAGCAAAAGGCTATCCCGTGATTGATGAAGCAATTCAACATCCAGACTTACGCGGAACTAGTGTTACGGTAGCTACAGAAGATTTTTTGGCTAAACATCCAGATTTACCGCAAAAGTGGAATCAGATTAAACAAGCATCTGTGAAAGATATTCAAGCCAATCCAGAGGCTTACTATAAGTTTCATGCTGATGTATCAGGATATCCTCTTGATGTGGTGAAAGCTTCTTTTCCCATCACACAATTCCCAGTAGAACCTTTACCTAATCAAGGTGTACAACTTTTAGAAGGGACAAAGAAATTTTTAGTTTCGCAAAAATTAGCCCAGTCTGATTTTAAATTAGATGATTGGATAGCGAAGCAATAAAAGTTTTAAAATATCAATTTAGCAAAAGGTGGTGATTGATAAGAAAATAAATTTGATGAAAAATGCAAAAGTTATCCTAGAAGAATTTAGGGAGTTTGGCACAAAGCAATATTTTAAATTGACCAATGGGCAAGAATATCAAGGATGGATAATGGACATTCTTGATGACAAACTTAGTTTTGCAGATTCCGGGCCGCTAGCCTCAGAAGCAGAGATTGAGATTCAAATTGCAATGGTAGATCTAGCGACATTATCCTACTGGGATGAAACACAAAAGCTTTGGGTTGATACCTATTGGGATAATGCTACACAAACCTGGTTACATACTCCTGCTAGATGATGAGTTTAAGTAGATTAAGTATCATCATATATGAATCTGATTTGATTTCTGAAAAAATTTTAGTAACGCATGAAAAGCTTTGGTGCTGATGCGTTACGCTATCGCTAACGCATCCTACGCGAACTACTGCGAGATAATAAATCTAAGCAGATTTAGAGTCATCATAGATAAATACTTCTAAACTAGACCAGCGTTCTTGTAGTACTTCTAATAATGAACGTAAACCCCATAATTCGCTACGACGATGACCAACTGTAATAACGCCTATTTGAGTTTCTTGTATTGCAGCTTTCGCTGGTTGGCGAAATTGTCCTGTAATATAAACATCAACACCAAGTTTTGCTGCTTCGCGTATTAATAAATCTGTCATTGCACCAACAACAGCAATGCGTTTAATATTAGAGTTAACTGCTGGTAATATTTGTTCGGTTTTGCCAAATATTTGCGTTATATAACTGCATAATTGGGCAAAAGATTGAGTGTGAATGTTGCCAATCATGCCAATTGCTCTATTTTCTTTTTCGCCTAATACTTGTAAATTAGACATTTGCAAAATTTGAGCTAAACGAGGATTGAAACCTATTGTTAAGCACTCATCGAATGGAAGATGATAGGAAATTATTCCCAATTCCGGCGGAAGCTTCTGTAATTCTAAGTTCCAAGGACGATGTAAAAATAATGCATCTAAATGTTTATCGCTGACCCATTCATATAATCTTGTTTCAGCTTCCAGTGCTAACCCTAAACGTTTTACAGGATTTGATGATGGTAAATATATACCGCCTCTCTCGCTAGTAGTAAATTGCTCAACATTGAAGAAGTTATTTAGAAAGTCTACTATATCTGTTAGATAAATTGAATGATATTTAAACATATTTTAAGAAACTATAATTAATAATAACTGCAATAAAAAATCAAAATTTATAAGTAGATTTGAATCAAATATAAATGGAGTAAGCGACAATGAAGCTCATTCTTCCCATAGAAGTTGCTGATGAGATTAAACCGCATCTACCTAGCGATATAACATTTGTGCGGGCTGATGTGGATGGCAATATTGATGGTGATGCTACAGATGCTGAGGTTTATTTTAGTTGGCTTTATTATATAAAACCAACTACTTTACAGAAAGTTCTGGATGCAGCACCTAGATTGCGTTGGCATCAAGCAACAAATGCAGGTGTAAATAATATTCTCACACCCCAATATTTAGAACGAGAAATTTTGCTGACGAATGGTGCAGGACTTCATGCTATTCCTATGGCGGAATTTGTGATTGCTTATATTTTGTCTTACGCGAAGAATTTTACTAAATTGCGTGAACTACAAGCACAAAAAAGTTGGCAAAGAGGCTTTAGAAATGAAGAACTGCTCGATAAAACATTATTAATTATCGGTGCAGGTGGAATTGGGCAAGAAATTGCTAAACGCGCTCAAGCTTTTGGTTTAAATATTTATGGTAGTCGCCGTAATCCGCAACCATTACCAAACTTCGATAAAATAGTGGGTGCAAATGAATGGAAACCACTATTAAGTGAAGCCCATTACGTAGTTATTGCCACACCTTTAACTAAAGAAACCAAGGGGATGATTGATGAGGAAGTATTTAGCCTCATGCGTCCCGATGCTTATTTAATTAATATTGCCCGTGGTGCAATTGTTGATGAATCTGCACTGATTAAAGCTTTGCAAACTGGTCAAATTGCTGGTGCAGCTTTAGATACAGTCTTTACAGAACCGCTACCACCAGAAAGTCAGTTATGGACGCAACCAAATCTATTTTTGACACCCCACTGTTCTGGCCATTCTCGCAAAACTAGAGAGCGGGCGATCGCACTTTTTTTGGAAAATTTTACACGCTATTACAACGGACAACCCTTGCGTAATGTCGTGGATAAAAATGCTGGCTATTAAAAGGAAATAGGGACGCACAGCAGTACGTCCCTGATAGTGGTTTGGAAAAAATTGCCAATCTAATTACCAGACTTAGCTATGCAAGTTATGCAGTTAGAAGTCGTTTTGGTAAAACTGTAACCTTGCTACACCCAGAGATTGACCTTCTGTACTTTGATCTGTGGGAGCAGCTTTGACATTAAACAAGTAAAATCCTTCGTAAGCAGGATTACGATATGGTTTGAGAGCAATAGTTACGGTTTGACCAGGTGGTAAAGGCTGTGCAAATTGGATTGTCACAGTATTATCTTGATTGGGGTTACTGGCGATCGCAACTGGCAGATTTTCTCCAATGCGATCGCTTGTCCCCACAAAGGCGCTACTTTGTTGAGCATCAAACTCAATATTTTCGCCACCTTGAATCTGTGTCAGTGTTACCTGTTGTAAGGGTTTGGTTGCAGAAGCGGGTACAGCGACAGTGAAATAATATGTTGCTGTCGAGACATTGGTTTGATTGTACGTAGTTCTAGCACTCAGAGGTACTGAAACATCGGTATTAGCAGCATAGCTTTTGGAAATCGGCAGCAAACAGAGTCCAAAACTGAGAGCTAAAACAGCTTTAGATAATCTAGAAATATTCTTCATGGCAGTTACGGGATGGATACGGATGGATACGGATGGATAGTTAAATTAGGCTCTAAAATTAGCAAACCAATTGCAAAACCATCCTCAAGTTATAGCCAAGTTATGACTATAAGCTGATGTCAGTTTTGGTGGTTTACCATAAGTAAGTAGACGAAGAAACTATGCCAGCGTCATATATCTGGCGGTTTCTCATCCTATGGAAGACTTCAGCTTCCTCAGCCTAATTTTCGGAACATGGCAAATATATTCTGGCTTAATTATTGAGATTTTTACAAGTAAAATACATCAATAACTAAATATTTTTTCAGCCTCATCAACACCCATAATCCTATGTGATTTGGAGCGTTTTGATAGCTTTCAAAAGATTAGGATGTAATCCTAGTCAAGATGTTTTAATCCAGTATGGATGATATAATTCATAGGCACATTTCACATAAATTCTATTTTTAATTAAGGGTTAGAGGCTAGGCTCTAGGACTAGAGAATAGAGGTTTTCATACTTTGGTTGGGTGATTTAGCTGATGACCTTCTATCCCTAAATGTTTCAGACTGTTTTTTATTGGTTATATTTACAAGATAAAACTTGCCAGATAGATTAATCAAATACTCTTTATTTTTAAAAGGATAAATAAAAATTATTGATAATCAGTCTTGTGATTCTGGAGACGGTAAAGCCATTAAATTTAATATCTGTGTCATTTGAGTAAGGTGCATTACACTGTAGCTAACGCACATACTCATATCTAATACCAAGTTCAAATAATGTTGGCGACACATCAATATATTCTAGAGGTCAAGGCAGTGCCTTGCCCCTACAATTTGTCGCGTTCTTTTTTAAAATTGGTATAATATTTTTTAAAAAAGTAAATTGAATGCCGATATATATGTTAGCAGCAGCTTAAGTAATACCAATTCTCTAAAATTAAGTTACATATAGGGAGCAAGGAAATACTATCTATAAACAAAATTTAGAGGCATGGTATTACCATTACCAATTACAAATTATGATTTTGTACTAATCTGCTTCAGAACATGAATGTTCAGATCCAGCCTATTTCCTAACCATAAAGAATGGTCTGTATGATCTGCGAAATCATCACCAGTTAAAGGGTGAACCAAAATATCTAACCCTTCACGATGCAGCATTAACCAAGGAATAACCTTAGCAAACTGATCTGGAGCGAATGCAACTTGATACATTGATTGAGGATGTGGGCCGATAGGCTTTTCATGCCAACGTCCCAGTTGGACATCAAAATTAGCGCCTAACCCTTCCCGTACACGAGAAGCCGCCTCACGAGTAGCATTATCAAAGTAAACATGAGCGTGAAACCCTGTAATAGCGACATTATTTTCTGTCATAGCTCTTAACTCCACTTTTAACTCCACTTAGGACTACCAAAATTATCTCTTTGCTTTGTCGGCAGAGGAAGCATTGGGAGGTGAGGGAGATGAGGGGGGTGGAATAAGTTTTATTGCCAAGCATATAAATGAGACTGGGATTTTTACTCAGCACTCACGAGCCAGGATCATAAAACTTAACTTTCCGCAAAAACTGGATTTTGCTAAGCTCTGTAGGTTTTGATAACAGAACTAAGCGAGTGAAAATACATAGAATAAAAATAAATATTACATTCGCCAGAAGAAAAGACGAAAAAAAGATATTGTCTTTATTGGTTAAATAATAGGGTTATAAATCAGCTTGCAGGTTGAAAAAACTACCTAAAAACCTGCCCAGCAGCACTTTAGTCACTCTAGAGTTTTGCGTAAACAATATATAAATTTTTTAACAAACTTCTTAAAAAATCAGGGGCATTTTTCTATACAAATTCCCTGATTTCACTAGCTACTAGTACTTACAGTAGTTTGCCAGCAAATGAGGTACATAACCAGAGAATTAAATATAAAAATTTTTCTCAGACATCCTGCCTCAAAAGCAGTCAATTTGTACCTTAGTGCAATTGAACAATGCTGTATGTCAATGAAAACGTCCAGGTATCTGCTGATTCATTCACCAACTTCTTATGATATTTGATGCAATGAGGTTGATACAGGTTGCTTTGCAACGCTACATCTTGGAGATGGAGCCAGAACTTGGAGCCGGGCCGATTGTGCTCATAGATAATATTGCTATGGCTGAAGAACTCGGTGGCCCCAACAATCAATTGAATGGTCATGTGGTGATGAGTTTAGTCAATCTTCAGGAGGAGACTACATTGAAAAATTCTCCTTACTATCGGTTGGAAAACAATCGCACAATTTACCAAAACCCACCGATTCACCTCAATCTGTTCATCCTTTTTTCTGCACTACATAATAAGTACGATACAGCCCTCAGGCTCTTGTCGCGGGTGGTAGAGTTTTTTCAATCGCAAACCGAAATCTCGTTTAACGCTACACCTGGAAATGGTATTACTTCACGCGATATCCGGATAGTACCAGACCTTTATTCCCTCTCTTTTGAACAACTTAACCACCTGTGGGGGTCTTTAGGTGGCAAACAAGTGCCATTCGTTCTCTATCGAGCCCGCTTAGTAGCCGTAGAAGCGCAAAAACGCCAAGCGGAAAGCGAAGTCATCTCTGGAATCTCTATTAATGAGTGAGGGGATAAGTAGCGATGAATCTATACAAAAGACTCCTCAATTTAGAACTCTGGCATGATTATTATTTAGGTCAACCCGATCCACTTGAGTCACTACCGAGCAATTATGACATTTCTAGTACGTTGGCTTTAGTTCCGACTGTGGAGTGTTTGCGATCGCTTCGCAATCTGCGTTGGTTATTTCGTCCCCAGCCTCGTGGTGGAAGCATCTTTGCTCAGGTAGTGGAGGTTTCGCCTAATGTATTTAAGACGGTGCTGAAAATTGATCGACCATTACGGCTAACATTTTGGTTATTAGTGCGCGATCGCTATTTTGCCAATTTTACAAATTTACCTCTCACTACAACTCGCAAGCAGATTTATTATTTCTCCAACACTTCCGGCAATCAAGGACAAGCTTTATTTCTGACGCAACCTTTATCGGCTTACACTGCTAACAGTGAATACGGTGTAGGACAATTAGTTAGCTACGCAGGTAAAACCCTGGAAGCCTTGCGCTACAAAGCCTCTGCCAGTGCTATCCCTAATGATAGTGATTGGGATACTTTACCTAATAGCCAGTATGTTTCTGAACTAGACTTACTACCGCGTCAGGGACTTGATCGCACATATAACATTACTAACACCAATCCAGGCGATCGCTTTCGTTTAACTTTGTTAGATGTGAATCAACAGGAAACTTACGCTAGGGAAGTCACGATTCCAGATCAGCATACTGCTGGTAATGACTTTGCCGTTAACTTAAATTTTGTGGGGCAAATTCCCGGACGCTATCGGCTATTACTCAATGGTGCAGAAGTAGATGATTTTGTACTTTTTGACCCCTTGGCTGGAAAGGATGCATTTGCCTTAGTTGAAATTGCTGTCAATTCTAATGTCGTACCCACAGCGTTTAACTTCTTACAACCCAACGCAGACAAAACCCTAATTCAAACCAAAACCTACGTTATTCGTTATAAAAATCGCTCAACTCGCTGGCGCTATCGCTACGAGAAGCCGCATGGCTTTACTGCTGACAAATTACCTGATTTTGAATTAATAGATGCTAAAACCTATGCGACAAAAAAACCACTGGGCTTACGCCTACGACCGGATAGCTTGCTTACAGACGGTAAAGATAATCCACTACCAGCACCAGGAGTAGCTTTAATTAAACCCGAAATTAAGCAACCATCTGATATGACCATTTATTCTGACATCCATTTGTAGAGTATAAAACTATGCCAAGCACCTACAAAACTCCAGGGGTTTACATCGAGGAAATCTCGAAGTTACCACCCTCCATCGCTGAAGTAGCAACTGCGATTCCCGCTTTTGTGGGATATACTCAACAAGCCATCATTGATGGTCGCGATTTACACGCCGCCTCTGCGATTGAACCAAAACGCATTACTTCGCTGTTGGAGTATGAACAATACTTTGGTAAGACAGAGCCAGAAACCGGGATTACGGTCACCATTGTAGAACAAGTTGATACCCAAACTCCACCCAATGTAACTGATCGCACAGTGACCGGCAGCATCGATAAACCTTCGCCGCATAATATGTACTATGCTCTCCAGGCATTCTTTAAAAATGGTGGCGGGCCTTGCTATATCGTCTCTGTAGGTAGTGTAAAGACAGCTAGCGGCGTAATTTCAGATACGGCTTTACAGGCAGGTATTGCGGAGGTAGCCAAAGAAGACGAAGTTACTTTGTTTGTCTTCCCAGAATCACAAGCCCTCTATACTTCAGCTTTAGACAATAGAGTGGGTGTTTTTGGTGATGCGCTCAATCAATGTGGCTTACTGCAAGACCGATTTGTAATTATGGATTTGCAAGTACCCGACACTGGACAGACTATCGAAGCAGCAGCCGATAAGTTTCGGGAACTGAGTTTATCTTTGGCTAACCTCAAGTATGGGGCTGTATATGCACCCAATGTTGAGACTATTTTCAATTATGAGTATGACCCTGCGTCTGTTAGCATCAACCATCAGCAGATAGCGCCTAATGGGACTCAGACTCCTGGCCGCTTTAATGGTCAAAAGATGTCTAATTTAGCAACGAGTCAAACAGACAAGAATGTGGGCAATGCAATTTTGTTTAACTTAGCCAAAGCTGCTGTAGAAGCAATTCCCCTCGTACTTCCTCCTAGTCCTCTTGTGGCGGGTCAATATGCCACAGTTGATAATACTCGTGGTGTTTTCAAGGCTCCAGCTAATGTGGCTCTCAGTTCAGTAATTAAACCGACCATCAAAATTACCAGCGCTCAACAAGAGAATCTCAACGTCCATCCGACTGGTAAATCTATCAATGCGATTCGTGCCTTTACTGGTAAAGGAACCTTGATTTGGGGTGCAAGGACTCTAGCAGGGAATGATAACGAATGGCGTTATGTGCCAGTACGCCGCTTCTTTAACATGGCTGAAGAATCGATTAAAAAAGCCACCGAGGGATTTGTCTTCGAGCCTAACGATGCCAACACCTGGGTGAAAGTGCGGGCCATGATTGAAAACTTTTTGATTCTACAATGGCGCGCTGGCGCACTAGCGGGAGCCAAACCCGAACAAGCTTTCTTTGTAAAAGTAGGACTCAATGAAACCATGACCGCACTCGATATTCTAGAAGGTCGGATGATTATTGAGATTGGTATGGCAGTAGTACGTCCTGCGGAATTCATCATCTTGAAGTTCTCCCACAAGATGCAAGAGAGTTAATATCTGCGATCGCTAATTTTTTAATCATCAAATTAACCCATCAATCTCAACAGTTATGACTGATAATGCTTATCCTTTACCCAAATTTCATTTCCAAGTAGAGTGGGGTGGCTCTCGCTTAGGATTCACCGAAGTTTCTGGCTTGAACGTAGAAACGGACATGATCGAATACCGCGAAGGTAATATGCCCGAATATCACAAACTCAATATGCCCGGAATGCAGAAATTGAGCAAAATCACCCTGAAGCGAGGCACCTTCAAGGCCGATAACGATTTCTATAAATGGTGGAATACAGTAGCTCTCAACACCATCGAACGCCGCGATTTAACTATCAGCTTGCTCAATGAAAAACATGAGCCAGTCGTCATCTGGAAAGTTAAACACGCTTGGCCTACCAAAGTTCAATCTAGTGACTTAAAAGGTGATAGTAACGAAGTGGCAATCGAAACTATTGAAATTGCCCACGAAGGTTTAACAATTCAAAATGGATAATTAATGGTGTTGACGGTTGACTGTTGACTGTTGACAACCTATGCAATAAATATCAGCAACCAATACAAATCCTTAAACCCAGATGATGTAAAAGTTCTGTAACTACGAATTACGAATTACGAATTACGAATTACGAATTGGTAACAGTTATGGTGTCTGCTTATCCCCCAGTAGGTTTCTTTTTTGATGTAGTTTTTCTGGGTGAAAACCTGGATAAAGACGCAGTGGAAACTCGCTTTCAGAGTGTTACTGGTCTGAGTGTAGATATGCAGACTGAAACTCTCAAAGAAGGCGGTGAAAATCGCTTTGAGCATATCCTACCAGTGCGTACTAAATATAGTCCCCTAGTACTCAAACGGGGCTTAGTTAAAGATTCAAAGATGGTGAAGTGGTGTATGGATGCTATTCTCAACTTTGAAATCCGCCCGATGAATTTGTTAGTACGGTTACTACATCTAAAGCGTTCTAATCCTAGCCAACCTCCGGCAGGTATTGAACCATTGATGACTTGGAAAGTTATTAATGCTTGGCCTAAAAAGTGGTCAATTTCCGAATTTAACGCCGAGCAAAACTCAATTGCAATTGAATCTTTGGAGTTGAACTATAGCTATTTTGAAACATTGAGTTAGGGCATGGGGCATAGGGCATGGGGCATGGGAAGATTGATTTTTATTTATTGTTTCTTGTGAGCCCAGCTAATCGAGTCTCTTGCATAAATATTTTTTGTTTCATGCGGAGGCTTAGAAACGCAAAAGAGAAGGCAAAAATCAGGGCTTTTGCAAGAAGTCTAGTCAACAAAGTTAGAGGATAAATTGATGCCAATAGAAATCAGAGAACTTGTGATTAAAACCTCAATTAATGATGGTCAAACCAACAGTTCAGGAGGGCAAGGGAGCAGTGAAGCTAATGACCAAGATGCCATTATTGCAGCCTGTGTGGAACAGGTGCTAGCCATCCTCAAAGAAAAGTCAGAGCGTTAATCTATGACCGAAGGAAACCAAGATACAAGCCTCTAAATTAATTTATGAAGAGTAAAAAAGTGAAACAATATGAATTCATAGCGCTTGAATTTTGAATTTTGAATTTTGAATTTTGAATTCGGAGCAAAGCGACGTGACAGGTGAACTCACAAAAATTAAAATCCTAGCTTATAAGGACAAGCGATTTGAGAAGAAAGTCGGAGAATTTGACCTCCCTATAAATCCGGAGCAGTTTTCTCAAGCTTTTAAAGTGGAATATGATTTAGCCCAGGCTCAAGGTTCCCAAGGGAACGATCCACAATTTAAATTTACGCGTCCTGAAGAAATGAAGCTGGATTTTACTTTTGATGGTACGAATGTAGTGCCAATCAAAGGTAAACCTAATCAGTTTCATAAAAATGTCGCGCAACAAGTGCAGGATTTTCTGAATGTGGTTTACACAATGGATGGTAGAACCCACAAACCGAACTTTCTGCGCCTGTTGTGGGGTAACTTTTCTTTTGGGAATAAAAACGGCTTTGATTGTATTCTCAAAGATTTACAAATTAACTACACGCTGTTTTCACCGGATGGACAGCCATTGCGGGCTAGGCTTGGTGCTAACTTTGTTAATTACATTGAGCAAGAACGCCGGGTAAGAGAAGAAGGGAAAAAATCACCTGATGTCACCCATCAACGCAAAGTCACGGCTGGCAATACTTTACCTTTAATGACCTATGACATTTACGGCGATCCAACTTATTACCTGCAAATTGCCAAGGTGAATGGTCTGATTAATTTTCGGCGTTTAGCTACTAATACTGATTTGAGATTTCCACCCCTTGAGAAAACCGAATCATGAGCGATATCATTGTCCCTCAAAATGCGCTGTATAACGTTACTAGTTACGAGTTGCTTGCCAATGGTAAGGACATCACAAACACTTATGCGGTGTTGTCCCTAACAATTAACTTGGTGGTGAATCGAGTACCAACAGCGCGGCTAGTACTGCGAGATGGTGCTGTTGCGGAGGAAACTTTTGCTAGCAGTGAAGGGCCTGACCTAGTTCCTGGTAACAAACTGGAAATTTCCCTGGGTTACGATGGCAACAATCGCCAGGTTTTTAAAGGATTGATTGTCAAACAAGCCCTGAAAGTCGGTGCTAATGGCGACTCAATGCTCATCCTTGATTGTAAAGCTGCTGCCACAAAATTGACCGTTGGTCGCCATAGTCGCTATTTCAGGGACATGAAAGATAGTGATGCGATCGCACAAATTCTCGGTAACTACAGTATAGGAGGAGTAGAAATTACCGACAGCAAATTTCAGCATCCAGAAATCGTCCAATACTACGCTACTGATTGGGACTTTATTCTGTCTCGCGCTGAAATGAACGGGCAGATTGTTGTGGTGGAAAAAGATAAATTCAAGGTGAAACCGCCGAATACTAGCGGTAATCCAATTATTACCCTGACCTATGGCATCAATATACTGGAGTTTGAAGCCGAAATGGACGCGCGATCGCAATATCCAGAGATAAAGGCGCAAGCTTGGAGTTATGGCGATCAGGCTTTACTTGAGGCGGAAGGGAGGGAGCCTATTGTCAATAAACAGGGTAACCTCTCAGGGAAAGATTTAGGTAATGCGATCGCTTTGGAAGCATTCCAACTAAGTCATAGTGGTCACTTACAAACCCAAGAACTCCAAGCATGGGCAGATGCTCAATTGCTCAAAAGCCGATTAGCGAAAATTCAGGGGCGGGTGAAAACCAAAGGCTACCCTGATGCTCAAATTGATGCCCTGATTGAGTTAAAAGGGATTGGTAGGCGTTTTAACGGAATAGCCTATGTGTCTGGTATTCGTCACGAAGTTATCGGTGGAGCCTGGTTTACTCATATACAGCTTGGTATGAGTTCTCAGTGGTTTTACCAAGAAGCTGACATTGTGGATAGACCAGCATCGGGAATGCTCCCTGGTGTTAACGGCTTACAAATTGGTGTGGTAGTGCAGTTACAGGATGATCCGAATAACGAAGACCGGATTTTAGTCAAAGTGCCTACCCTCGATTCTAAGTCTCAGGGAATTTGGACTCGCATCGCCACTTTGGATGCTGGTAACAATCGCGGTTCGTTTTTTCGCCCGGAAATTGGTGACGAAGTCGTACTAGGCTTTCTCAACGACGATCCACGCGATGCAATTGTCTTGGGTATGCTTAACAGCAATGCGAAACCAGCGCCTTTAAAAGCTTCCGATAACAATCACCAGAAAGGATTTTTTACGCGATCGCAAATTAAAGTGACCTTCGACGATGAAAAGAAATTCATCACACTGGAAACTCCTGGTGGTAACAAAATTACTATCTCTGATGAGGATAAAGGGATTGCGTTGAAAGACCAAAACGATAATACGCTGATTATGAACGGTAGCGGTATCGTCATGAAAAGCCCCAAAGATATCACCATCGAAGCCACTGGTAATTTAACACTCAAAGCTATCAAAGATAACAACATTGAGGGATTAAACGTCAATGTTAAAGCCAATGCTCAGTTTAAAGCTCAGGGTAATGCTGGTGCGGAAGTTTCTACAAGTGCGATCGCAGTTCTCAAGGGTTCTTTAGTTCAGATTAATTAATTTTAAATTTTGGATTTTAAAAGTAACTAGATATGGGAAAACCAGCTGCGCGAATTAATGATATGCACGTTTGTCCGATGCAGACTCCAGCAGTACCCCCGATTCCTCATGTCGGTGGCCCTGTAATTGGACCTGGACAACCGAATGTCTTAATCGGCGGACTACCTGCTGCTGTTTTGGGTGATAGCTGTGTCTGCACTGGGCCACCAGACTCTATTGTTATGGGTTCAGCAACTGTGATGATTGGGGGGAAACCTGCGGCGCGTTTGGGTGATACAACTGCACATGGCGGTTCGATTGTTTTGGGAGATTTCACTGTATTGATTGGAGGTTGAGATGGATGAAAACGATAATGCTTTTCTGGGGACAGGTTGGGGGTTTCCGCCACAATTTAATAAAATGTCTCGCAGTGTCAGGCTGGTCAGCGCTGAGGAGGATATTAACGAAAGTCTCAAAATTTTGCTGACAACTAGCTTGGGTGAACGGGTGATGCAGCCTACCTATGGCTGTAACTTAGAAAATTTGCTGTTTGAGCCTCTGAGTCCAACTGTAGCTAGCAGTATTAAAGAATTAGTCAGGATTGCCATTGTTTATCATGAGCCTCGCATCCGCTTGGAACGCTTGGATCTTAACCTTGATGAACAGTTGAAAGGAGTCATTAATATCACAGTGGATTACACCGTTATTACTACTAATTCTCGCTTTAATTTCGTTTATCCTTTCTATTTGCAAGAAGGTGTTGGTTCGTTAGCAATTACTTAATTGGTGGAGGTAACAGGAAAATCATATAAAAATTTTAACTGTCTTAAAAAGCAATACAGGTCAGATAAGATTATTAGTGATTGATTTATCATTTGTGGAAACAGTTAGCTCAATTGGGGGATTCTCCCCCAAACCCCCGATTGGGGGACGGTTGCGTCCCCCAAACCCCCTCCAAAATTATTGTTCTGTTTTTTATTGAGTAACTAGTTTTTTGGTTTTGTTATCAATTAATTTTCTTAATTGAACTGTAGGGTCTTAAAAAAGGGGATTTAGGTCGATACATTAACAATGTCAGTCGATACATTAACAACGTCAGTTGATACATTAAAAATGCTGATGAAGCGATTTGAGTGTACACCATAGCTTTTTCCAGGGAGTTGGGAGGATAAATAAGTGCAAAGATACAGCCAATCACTTTTTAAACAACTTCTAAAATCTAAATAATTAATTACGAACTACGAACTACGAATTAGCAACTACGAATTATCATGAAAATCCGCCCCGAGAAACTTAAAAATCCACTAATTCGCGATGGGGTGAGCCAGCGTCAGCGCCAGGTTCCGGCTTTATCACCTGAGTTTGTGAAGGTGGATGAAAATGAGTTGGGCGATTTTCTGGTATTTGCCTATCGCCTTAGTGAGCAGGTTATTTATTACAACGATAAAAACGATGCAGATGGGAATTGGCAAGCATTCTTTAATGGCAATACTCCGATACAAATTGCGCTGATTAGTAAAACTCGCCCGCAAAAAATTAAAGACCAATATAGCCAGCATTTGCGAGAGTTCCTTTCTGAGTTATCTAGTGAAAGCGGGCAATCAAATCAGAAATTCGAGAAGTTGGCTTGTGTATTAGCTACGTGGATTAAAATTCTTAAGCAAATATATAAATGGTATACAAGTTTAGAATCTTATACACCTCTGCAATCTGTCATCAGAGGATTGGTGAAAACTAATCTTCGTGAGCCTATATTGCGGATTTGGGCTTTTGAACAAGCTTATGTAGCTGCTACTAAAAAAGTCTTTGACTCAGCAGATATTTATACGAAATTTAATGAAGAATTTGGATTAAATCTCACTCCTCCAGTAGCCGATCGCACTCCTTTTAATGCAAATCCTGTACAAGTGCGAGATGAATTAGATGCTGTATTTCAAATACTATTTCAAAACTATTACCAAATTATTCAACAAGCACCGCAGTATTTAGAAAAGAGTCTGCAAGCTAGACAGGATCATCAACCATATTTAGCCCTTTATTTGGCTTTTTTGGAGGTGATGAAACCTGCAAGAGATGACATGAATTTGATGACGCAGCGACATCTCGACTTCTTTTATCGTCAAGTACTGCGTTTGCGCGATCGCCCAGCCCAACCAGACCACGCCCACCTGATTTTTGAACTGATCAAGTCTCAAACTGAATTTGCACTACCTGCGGGTACTCAGTTTAAAGCTGGTAAAGATGCTACTGGCAAGGATTTATTCTACAGCCTCGA
Source organism: Nostoc carneum NIES-2107 (assembly GCA_002368155.1). Taxonomy (GTDB): domain Bacteria; phylum Cyanobacteriota; class Cyanobacteriia; order Cyanobacteriales; family Nostocaceae; genus Aulosira; species Aulosira carnea. The sequence continues at coordinate 2,143,395 of AP018180.1, read as the reverse complement.
TGCAGATATCGTTATTCACAAAGCCCAAATTACCAGCCTCAAAGGTTTATTTTTAGATTTACAAGCAGTCAAGCCTGGCGAAAAACCTCCGCGAAATCCTGGTTTGTACTCCTCCGCAGTAGCGAACTCTTTTGATGGTCAGGGGGGAGATTTTCCTAAGGAACAAACTATAAAAACCTGGCTTCCCTTTGGGAATGACAAACGCCAACCCACACAATTAGGTTTAGCGATCGCATCTAATGTTTTATTGTTGCAAGAAAGTGAACGGGTGATTCAGTTCACCTTTTCCCTCAGTGGTTTGGGGACAGTAATTCCAGAAAATAAGCTGCATGAAGTATTTGAAGTTTATCTCAGTGGTGAAAAAGAGTGGATTAAAGCCGAGATTTTAAAATCAGGTGCGCCTATACCTGGAGGTGGTACAGAAAAAACCGGCTGGAATAATTCGGAACTTTCTTTAGTAGTGGTATTAGCTGCTGAGATTGACCCCGTTTTACCTTACCTCCCAGAGAAGCCGATTCCTTATAACCCTGATGTTCCTAATTTCCCTCTCTCACTCCAGCAAGCCACACCAGTAGCGCGCATAGAATTAAAGACTCAGTTTCTAGTGGATAATTTGCCAGCATATCATTATTTTCGTAATGTCAAGCTGGATAAGGTAACCATCAGCACGCGGGTGAAAGAAGTCCGCAATTTGGTTGTCCAAAATGACTTGGGTGTATTAGATGCTACCAAACCTTTCCAACCTTTTGGCCCTAGACCAGCAGTAGGCTCAAAATTTTATGTTGGTAGTCGAGAAATTTTCCGGAAAAATCTTTCGGATTTGCAAATCAATATTACATGGGAAAAATTACCCACCTCCCTGAAAGATCATTATCGCGGCTACTATGTTGACGGCGAAACTCCACAACCAGATTTTGACAATTTTTCTGCACAATTAGCGCGGTTGACCAAACGCACTTGGTCGGAAACAGGTTTGAACAATCCTTACAAACTTTTCCCGTCAGGCGATCGCACTCTTGTTAACGCTTCCGCCACGCCGCTACAGGGTGAGGAGATTGATAATTTCACCACCTTTAACAATCAAACATCTGGTGGTTTCTTGCGCTTCAGCCTCAATCAAGACTTTTTGCATGAAGAGTTTGTGACGAAATATGCAATTCAGACATTGGCTGCTGCTAAAGATTTTGCTGATGAGAAATATGTTAACGAAGCGGTCTATGAACTAAAAGACAAAAGCCTAAAGCGATGGCGACCAGATGTGACATTTACTAAAGGAGAGGTAGCACCAATTACCCTCAACCAGCCTTACACACCGACGATTCAATCGCTTTATCTTAAATACACCGCAGTTGCGACAACACAGGATTGTACAATTTTCCATCTTTACCCATTTGGCGGGTTTGAGCATTTGGAGGCAGAAAAACCAGACTTTTTACCACAGTTTACCAATGAAGGGGAATTACTAATTGGGTTAGAGAACCTCGATCCGCCCACAGCATTACCTTTACTCTTCCAAGTAGCGGAAGCCAGCGCTGATACAGCGTTAAAAAAAGCTGATGTGAAATGGTTTTATTTAAAAGATAATATTTGGGAATCTTTGAGCGATCGCATTGTCAGCGACAATACCAACGGTTTAATTGCCTCTGGTATCATCCATCTGGGGATTCCTGCAGATATTAGCAAAGCCAAAACCACAATTCTCGATCCCAATTTGTATTGGCTGAAGGTGACTGTACCAGCGCGCAGTGGTGCTATCTGTCAAATCTTCGGTGTTCATACCCAAGCTGCAAGAGTGAGTTTCACAGATGAAGGTAACGATCCCAACCATTTAGCTAATCCCTTACCTGCTGGTACTATTGCCAAACAGGTTAACCCCAACCCAGAAGTCAAAACCATAGAGCAGCTTTATGACTCCTTTGGTGGGAAGATTAAAGAGCAGCCAACTGATTTTTATATCCGTATTAGCGAACATCTACGCCATAAAGGCCGGGCTGTTACCATCTTTGACTATGAAAGACTAGTACTAGAAAAGTTTCCCGAAATTTATAAAGTTCGCTGCATCAATCACGGAGAAGTTAATCTACAAAACGGCAAGTTACAGGAATTGACACCTGGATCGGTGACTTTAGCTGTCATTCCCAACTTAGCATTGATGGGAATTACTAATGAATTAGAACCCAAAGTTAACATTAACTTGCTACAGCAAATCGAGAAATATCTAGCTAGTATCAGTTCTCCTTGGGCTGCAATACAGGTGGTAAATCCAGCCTACGAACATATTCAGGTGGAATTTCAGGTGAAATTTAAATCTCCCTATTCCGCCAACTTTGGCTACTATAGCCGCCAACTAGAACAAGCTATTACTTATTTTCTCGCCCCTTGGACAATGGATAAGCAAGCGGAAATTCAGTTTGGTGGTAAACTCTACCGTTCGGCAATTGTCAACTTTATCGAAAAACAGGAATACATAGACTATGTTGTGGATTTTAAAATGCACCAAGATACCCAGCGAGATATCCGAGAAGCGATCGCCTCCACTGCGCGATCGGTTTTAACTTCAGTCTCGTTAAAAACTAGCGCTCAAAGTCACATTATCCAAGAATTTCAAGAAAAAACAGTTGTACCTAATCAAAAAATTGAGTCTGGTATTTTAGGTTATGAATCTTTAGAAGATTTGGAATTGTTGTAAGTGAAAGGGAATAGGAAACAAAGATTTACAAAGTTACTTTTTGTCACAAATTAGGGCTGATGGATGTTAATTTTTTATGAAAATATTCATTTATGCATGATTTTGTATAAATCTTAAATAGCACAGTGCTATGTTCCGTTAATTTTGAGGTTAAAAAAATGAACCGCGAAGGCGCGAAGTACGCGAAGGAAGAGGATAAAGAAGAGAAAATTAAATATTAATTTACTAAGCTCAATTAATAATACAAATGAACTCATTATTAATTCTTCTTATTTTCTCTCTTTGCGCTCTTCGCGCCTTTGCGGTTCGTTAATTCCTTCCCAACACCCACAATAAATTGCAGGATTCTTGCTTATGTTCACCGTCTCCAATGATGCCAATCTCTTAAGAAGCCGCAACGAACTTAAAAGTTTATTCAAAAATAAAAGTCGCCTATCAGAAGACCATTTTAAAGACTTGATCACCTCCATGCTCAACAAACATGATGATCAATTTCATGGATTGTGGCAAGAGGGCAGAACCTATCGTAAAGGCGATGTTGTCTATTACCAAGGCGTACTTTGGGAAATGCAAGCAGAAACAGAAATTTGCGCCCATGAAGATGAAGCGCCAGGCAAAGGTAACCAATGGAAATCACTGGTCAAAGAATTAGAAAAGAAAGTCAATCAGCTGCAACATGATTTAACAGCACTGAGTAAAGCCTTTGCCGAATATCAAGAGCAAATGAAAATCCGGTTACACCAATTTATCAGATATATTACATTGCTCACATTGGGATTAGCAATTACCTTTGTTTGGTTATTTATTGGCTCTACTCATCATATTGTTACAGGGACGAATTGAGCAAAATTTGTCATGCTACTATCAAAATAACCAGAAGTGTTGTTGATGGTTGTTATCTTCCTCAAACACTTAAACAGAATTAATTAAATCATTGCTTTTCTGTTTCCTATCTACATGAATAAATTTTGAATTGACTTTGTTCTTTTATATCCTGAACGCACCTGAATTCCATGCTGGAATACCTAAGTATCTCGAAAAGTCAGCCCAAATTTCCCGCATATTTGAATTTTCAAACCTTGCGGGATATCGGGATTCAACACTTACAAAGTTTGTCTGGAAAACTTTGGACAGATTATAATCTGCACGATCCAGGTGTAACTATCCTAGAGGTACTATGCTATGCCGTTACAGATTTAGGCTATCGCAATAACTTGGATATCCAAGATTTATTGGCAAAGGCAAATCCTCAGAGTCAAGAGAACAACTTTTTTACAGTAGATGAAATACTTACCTGCAATCCAGTCACAGAACTAGATTTATGTAAGCGTCTAATTGATATTCCTGGCGTGCGTAATGCCATGCTAGAGAAAGTCACAAGCTATGAACCAGATATCTATGTAGACTTTGCTAACAGTACTCTGCAATATACTCCACCAGGCACACAGACAAAAGACAAAGCTTTTCGCCTCAATCCCCGTGGGCTTTACACTGTTAATATTGACCTCGAACCTGAATATAGTAAGAACGCCTGTGGACAACTTTATCGTTCCTGGGCGGATGTGCTAGATAATGTCAACAGCGTTTTATGTAAATATCGCAACCTCTGCGAAGATATTTATGATGTGGTGATTTTGGGCGAGGAAGAAATTGCCCTCTGTACCGATATTGAATTAGCAGCTAATGCAGATGCCGAGGATGGACTAGTAGATATTTACGTACAAGTACAGTCATTTCTCTCGCCTCATTTGCGATTTTATACCCTACAAGAATTACTAGATAAAGGCAAAAGTCCCACCGAAATTTTTGCTGGCAGACCTTCAGCCCTCCACGATCCAACTTACACTAAACCTTATGGCAGTCATGGTTTTATCGATACCGACGAATTAGCCGCCTTGACTCCGCCGAAAATTCTCCACACTTCAGATTTATATCAAGAAATTCTCAAAGTCCCTGGTGTAGCGGCAATTGGTAAACTAAGCATCATTAGCTACATTAACGGTTTACCGCAATCACAGCACCCTTGGTATCTGCAACTCACCGAGAAACACCGTCCGGTGCTGGGGGTGAAATATTCAAAAGTGAGATTGTATAAGGGTAATCTTCCCATTGAAGTGAATATGGCAGAGGTACAACGCCGCTACTACGAACAACAAGCGGCACGTATAAAAGCTTTACGCGACAAAAGTGAACTAGATTTGATTGTACCGCAAGGTAGTTATTACGACTTAGCTGATCATTATTCCATCCAGCATGATTTTCCTTTAACCTACGGTATTAGTGAGGATGGCTTACCTGACACAGCTACCACATTGCGGAAAGCCCAAGCTCGGCAATTAAAAGGATATCTGGTATTTTTTGATCAGATATTGGCAAATTATTTAGTGCAACTTTCTCATATACGCGACCTCTTTTCTTGGGAAATAGATGCAGAGGAAGAACAAAAAGGCTATGCTAACCGCACACCAGAGCAGCAGTATACTTATTTCACTCAGAGGTTGCAAAATTTTCCTGGGTGGAAAGATATTCTCGGTGCGGAAAATTATTTACCCGCAATTGGTGAGGATATAGATAATTCTACAAAAGAAACCTATCGCGATCGCCGTAACCGTTTTCTTGACCATTTACTAGGCCGTTTTGCTGAATCCTTTACAGATTATGTGTTGCTGAACTACCGTATATTCGAGACTCACGCGGATAAAGTGAAGCATCAAACCGAGATTATGCAGGATAAGGCGCGATTTTTACAAGACTATCCCACATTGAGCCGCGATCGCTTCCGTGCTTTTAATTATTGCAACTGTCAGGAAGTTTGGGACACCAACAATGTATCGGGTTTCAAAAAGCGGGTTTCTCGGCTGTTAGGGATTGCAGATGTGCGTCGGCGTGATTACAGTCATTATCGCGTTAAGCCAGCGCCTAAAAGTTATATCTTGTCTGTAAATTCTGGTTTAGATAATCAGTCATTAAAAACTCGGCAAAGCTATCCTAGTCAAGCAGCAGCTGAAGCGGCTAAGGAAGAGTTTTTATCATTTGCTTTACATAATCAATTTTATCAACGCCTTGCTTATAGTTATTTCTATCACTACGGCTGGCAAGTAGTAGATAAAACAGGTAAAAAGGTTTTAGTTAAATACGATCGCTATTTTCCCTCAGCAGATGAAAATCAAGCTAATTTAAAAATTCTCCTAGCAGAATTAGCTGTGCGGCTAGCGGGATTACCAGAAGTGGAAACCCCTGCAAATGCCCAAGTTGCAAAATTCATCAACATCGAGTTTGACGGCGATTTATATTACTTTCGCTTAAGCATTCCACCAGTTGCATCTACACCAGGGGAAATTATTACATTCACAGGAGTGGAACGCTATGTTTCTCGTTCCATAGCCCAAGAAAACGCGATCGCTAGTTTACAGCAAATTAAACAGCAACGAAATTACTGTCAAAGTCGCTTGGGTGACGACAATCCCAAAAAATTCACCTACTATGGCTATGCTTTGGTGGATAACGCCGGGAAAGTATTATCTGAACGCAATCAACGGTGGTTGAACCCAGAAGAACGCGATTTAGATTTACAAAGCTGGTTTAGTAGCATTCAAGCCAATCAAAATCAATTTAAATTGGCAGTAGAACCAGTTGATAAGAAATATCGTTTTGTACTGCAACATCTTACTAACAATCAAATTCTGCTGCAAAGTTTAAACACTTATCCCACTGCAAATGCGGCTTGGCAAGCTACAGAAGCCTTTGCCGAAAGTCTGCGCTACTTCCGACGTTATGTCAGCCCAGCTAGTCAAAGCTACAGATTAGGAATTAAAGATAAAGATGGCAACCTAATAGCTGTAGCTGATATACAACAGACTCCAGGGGAAATCTTTCAACAACTCAACTCCGTAGACTCGATGTTGCGGATTGAACTGCTACCAGAATCAACTTCTGAATATCGGTGGCAATTGCTACACCAGGGTGAAATATTACTGCAAAGTATTCCCGGATTTGCAGATGAAAAAACAGCCCGCGATCGCTTTTATTATGATGTGCTAGGTAACTTGTTTGAACCAGGTGCAATATCCCTTACCAGCAGCAAAGAAGGTTTCGGCTTTCGCATCCTGAGTCAACCAGGGAATCGCAAAACTGAAGTTGCAATTCACCCACGTACCTATACCTCAGAAAAAGAGCAGGATGCAGCGATTAATCGTTTATTTTTCTTAATCCGCACTGCCCGTTTAAATTACAACCTAGAAGAACAACAAGCTGGCTGTATTGGGGAAATTTACGGAGAAAATCAGCAAATTATTTTACAGACTTCCCAACTTTATCAGACAGAGGCAGATGCTTGGCAACAAGGCAACACTTTAGTAGAACTGGCGCAAAATGAGGAGAATTATCGCTTAATTGACAGTGAGAATGGTGTTTATGGCTGGGAACTAACCAACGAAGGCAAAGACCAAATTCTTGCTAGTCAATATTACAGCAATAAAGATGAGCGCACGAGAGCGATCGCATCCTTGCAAGCACGCAACAATGATGAAGGATTTCATGTATTAGAGCATATTTTGCTGCGTCCGCGAACCAAGGCAAATGCTCCAGTTTTAGACAAATTTTTGCAAATTTTGGTGACTCCAGATGATGCTAAAACACAAGAGGGAGAACAACCTCGTTTAACTTGGCAAGACCCCTACTCATTTTGGGTGACTATAGTTTTACCTTACTGGCCAGAACGCTTTCGTAATATTAACTTCCGCCGATTTATTGAACAAACCCTACGTTTAGAAGCACCGGCACACGTCGCCTTAAAAATTGCCTGGTTAGATGTGCAGCAAATGCGACATTTTGAAGATTTTTATCATCAATGGTTAGAACAATTAGCTTTAGATGCTTGCGATGATGCAGCTTGCGATTTGACTGGCGCACTTAATGGACTGGTGGAAATTTTACCCAAACTGCAGAGTGTTTATCCCAAGGGAATTTTACTTGATTCCCAAGAAAGCGGTAATCAAGAGAATCCGATTGTACTGAATCAGACTGCGCTGGGGATAGCAATTGGTAATGGGTAATGGGTAATTGGTAATTGGTAATTGGTGATTGTAATGACAAATGACAAATAACAAATAACAAATAACAACGACTTACTTATGAACACAATTATTAAAAACATTAGTTACCCCATCTTTACGCCTAACCAGGTGTTAACTAAAGATGATTTGAATCAAGTTGTTAATTATCTTGATGGACAGAATCGGCTCACCCGTGCCTACTTAATTGGGACAGGGATTGTTTGGGGCATGGATTTGAGCAGTACATTTGATAATACAAAGGCTCAAATTCAAATCTCGGCAGGATGTGGCATTACTTCGGAAGGGTATCTGATTTCTGTGCCGATAACAATACTGACTCATTATAAAATTGACCAACCAATATCTGAGGTTTTGTTTACGCCAACTCCCCAGGAAAAAGAACCAGTAAATGCTACATCACCTAAAACTTACAAAGTTATAGAACTATTTGATCAAAGCGCTGCTAATCTTTTAGCACTCAATCAAGATCCTAATGGGACTGCGCGAGATGAAGCAGCATTCAAGAAGTTTTTGAGTGAAAACATACTAGTTGTAGTGTATGAAATTCAGGATGTAGAAACTGACTTCTGCTTACTGGACTTTGATAGATTAAGCAATCAGCGTAATTTTAATCTCCGCTTTTTTCTGCTCCCTCGTTCTCCACAAGAAAATAAGCCAGATACTATTAGTGCTGATAGCCTATTGCAAAAAGGATATCAGTTCGATCAATTACCAGAACCTTGGCCAGAATTCGCTAAACAATACGGAACTTCTGCAGTTTTTGAAACCAATAGTCATTTTCTCAAAGAATTTGACGCTGAAATTCAAGACTTTAAAGATTTTGCTCCTAAAATTCAGCGCTTTGGTTATGTGGCAGCAGAAAAAAAGGTAGATTTAACTAAAATTAATAGCTATACGAGCTTTCGCCAAAATTATTACTTAGTTTGTACGAATGCGATCGCAGCGATTGATAAAGCTTTCCCAAAACTTTTTCAGTTGTTCTCGCCGTTTTTCTCTTCCTTTAACCCTGCTTCTAATAACGACTTCAGTCAGATTAGACAACGCCTGCAAAAGCTACTAGATAGCATCCAAAACCCAACGGTGTCAGCTACTACAGCCGAGGTTCCGGAAGCTCCTTATACACTGCAATATTTTTATGATTATCTCAGTGAACTAGTAGCTGCTTATGATGAATTAGCAGAAGCCGCTTTTGATTTGATGGATGACTGTGCGCCTGACACTCAAAGGTTTCCCAAGTTTTTACTCTTAGGGATAATTCCTCCACCCGATCAAACTGATCCAGTAATTGCACCACCTTCCGCTTATCGTAGCCATTTCACCCAGCCTCCCATAAACAACGCCGAGCAAAGCCGTGTCAAGCAGGTGCGTTACCTTTATCAACGGCTCCTGAAACTTTGCCAACCAGATAGTTATTACCTGCTACCTTATTACAATACGCCGATTAAAATCACGCCTAGTAAAGACCGTTCAGTAACACTCAGCCAACAGGCGATTCCTTATTACTTCAACTACCCAAACTTGTATCGTTACTGGAGCTATGATGCTTACCGTAAAGGACGCAGTGAACAGCTACCAGCTTATTTTTCACAAAAGAATGCTCCGCCACGTGACGAGCTGTTGTATCGCCTAGATGGGTATAATTTTTACCGGATTGAGGGGCATATCGGTAAATCTACTTCTAAAGCACTGAATATAATTCAACAATATCAACAGCAATATAACTTACCCTTTGATGTCATTATCCTGAAATGCGCTTCCTTCCAAAGTTTTCAAGATTTAAATATTTCAGGTCAGATTGATGACTTAGAAGTTAAATTCCAGCGAGTTAAAGATTGGTTTAATTCACTTTGGGAAGCAAATCAAGACTGGTCGCAGAATGTCTTTTTAAACACACTCAAGCAAGCCTTCTTTAATAAGCCGCGTCTATCTGCGATCGCAGATACTCAGTTAGTCAATCCAATTGTAGAGTTGGCGCAGTCAAAGTCAAACTATGAATTTGTAGCAGAAGCAAATGCTAGCAACCAATATCAGCTGTTCCTCAAGAATAATGTAGGTACGCGTATTGCCCGTTACGAATTCCAAAATATAGCTAATCAAAGTATTTCCTTAGACTTTTCCGGACTGACAAACGAGCAAATTACCCAAGAACAGCAGCGAATTGTTCAAGATTTATCCTTTTACTTAAAATCGACAACAATTACTTATAGTCTTGTGCGTCAGTCAGCCGACAACTCAACGATTTACTACTTGCGGCTATCTGTAATAGACGAACTAGATTTACCCATCAATGCAACTACAACTGCGCCAAGGGGTAAAGCCAAAATAGCGATAATTTCGCTCAATTACTTCACAATTACAAATCCGCCACCAATCATTAATCAACCGGAGTTCCAAGATTTTGCAACCCTTTATGGCTTATTGCGAGATGTACCTGAAGGTGACTCCAATGATTTTAAGATGGGCGATCGCGCTGCAGCTGATATTTTAAATAATGTTGAACTCCAAGATTTAATAGAAAACTATCGGGAACGACTCAAGCAACTTATGGAGTTGCATTTGTTCCATAAATTCGCCCAACAGCATACGGGTATGGAACATTTAGGCGGAGTACCCAAAGGCGGTACATTCGTCTTGGTATATGTAGATGGAGAAGAAGTTAAAGAACTTTTGGCTGCGAACCAAAACCCTGCTATCTATCAATTGCAAACCTTACGTACTGCGGCTATAACCAAAAATGCAGTTTTACCCCCAGCTGCGCCAGAAGAAATCATCCCAAGTTGGGAATTGCTGTTTAAAGAATATCAAGAACGCAAAGATATTGTCGTCGCAGATTTTTGTCTACCTTACCGTTGTAGTAGTGATACTGCTGGAGTCAGTTATATATTAGCTAGACCACGCCCCATCGTCTTACTCACACAAACAGAATTCTGTGAAGGTGATACTACAGAATACGAATTCATCTTAGAACCTGAAGGTGGCACTCTCAAAGGAGAAGGAATTTTCTTCAAAGGACGAAAACATTACTTCAAACCCAGCAATATCACCCAAGAGATAGATGCAGAAGTTGCGATTACCTTTACCTATGCAGTAGACGATAGCTTTGATACTCTCACTGTCACTATCTACCCCCTACCAGATGCAGACTTCCAGGTAGGTAAAAATGCAAATCAAACCACATTCTGCGCTAATAATGAGCCATTATCCTTAACACCCAAGCAAGCAGGTGGAAACTTCCGTGTGTTAGTTGGGGAACAGGATGTCTCTGCTAATGTACTAGATACCAAATCGCAGCCACCAAGATTACTTGTCAGTGCAGTGCAATTGGGTAATGCCGAACAGCTACAAATCACGATTGAATACACCATTACCAGCCTGCAAAATTGCACCAACCAAGCCACGAAGCAAATCACCATTTTTGCTTTACCAGATGCGCGTTTCCGAATTGGCGGACAATCCAATCAAAACCGTTTCGCTACCAATGATCCGCCAGTACTTCTCGTACCCAATCAGGCGGGTGGTAGCTTCCGGGTGCTGGTTGGCGATCAGAATATCTCTGCTGAGGTGCTAAATATCACATCTCAACCACCAGAGTTTCTTCCCAGTCGGGTAGATTTAGGTGATGCAGAACAGTTGCAGGTGACGATTGAATACACCATTACCAATAATCATGGTTGCACTAACCAAACACAGCAACAGGTAACTATTTTCGCCCCACCAGATGCAGACTTCCAAATCGGCGACAATCAAACCGCCTTTACTCCCAACGATCCGCCAGTATCCCTGATACCCAACCAAAGGGGTGGTAGCTTCCGAGTACTAGCTGGGGAACAGGATATTTCTGCCAATGTACTGGAAAATGAATCTGAGCGATCGCAATTTCTTCCCAATGCAGTTAACTTGGGTAATGCCGAACAGCTGCAGCTGACGATTCGATATTCCATTACCGATAACAATGGCTTTAGCAATCAGGCACAGCAACAAGTTACTATTTTTGCTCTTCCAGATGCTAGCTTCCAAATTGGCGCACAGTCAAATCAAACCACCTTTGCAATTAACAATCCACCAGTAACCCTCATCCCCAGGCTAGCAGGTGGTAGCTTCCGCGCACTGGTTGGCGGACAGGATATTTCTGCGGCTGTACTCGATACTACATCTAATCAATCACAGTTTATTCCCAGCGCAGTCAACTTGGGCAATGCCAAACAGCTACAAGTCACCCTGGAATACACTATTACCGATGAGCAAGGCTTAACTAACCAAGCACAGCAACAGGTAACTATTTTTGCCCTCCCAGATGCCGGCTTCCAAATTGGCGAACAGTCAAATCAAACCGTCTTTGCTACTAATCATCCACCTGTACCCCTAATAGCTAATCAAGCAGGTGGTGACTTCCGCATCCTAGCTGGAGAACAGAATATCTCTGCTAATGTACTCAATACCGAAGTTGAACCACCAGAATTTATTCCCAGTGCAGTAAATTTGGGTAATGCCAAACAGCTACAGGTGATTATTGAATACACCTTTACCGATGGCTATGGCTTTACTAACCAAGTGCAGCAATCGGTAACTATTTTCGCCCCACCAGATGCAGGCTTCCAAATTGGCGAACAGCCAAATCAAACCGCTTTTGCTGCTAATCATCCGCCAATATCACTCATACCCGATCAACCTGGTGGTAGCTTCCGCATCCTCGCTGGGGAAGAAGATATTTCTGCTGATGTACTCAATACTCAATCTCAACCACTGCAGTTTCTTCCCAGTGCAGTCAACTTAGGCAATGCAGAACAGCTAGAAATTACCATTGCATACATTATTACCGATGAAAATGGCTTAACTAACCAAACGCAGCAACAGGTGACAATTTTAGCCCTGCCAAATGCCAACTTCCAAATTGGTAGTGTGCCTAATAAAACCAACTTCTGCGCCAATGATGGGCCGCTATCTTTAACGCCACAGCAAGTAGGTGGTAGCTTCCGAGTACTGCTTGGCGAACAAGATATCTCGGCTGCGGCACTGAATACTCAATCTAATCCCCCAGAGTTAATTTTAAGTGCAGTCAATCTCGGTAACGCAGAACAGCTACAAATAACTGTTGAATACAGCATTACCAACGACAACGGCATTACTAGTAAAACTGCTAATGTCCTCACCGTGCATCGTGTCCCTGTAGCTAACTTTCAAGCAGAAATTGCCAGTATCAACGCCCAAGGATTTTCCGTGCGCGTCTTTGATATTCAACCAGCAGGAGACACGTCTTTAAGGTATGTTTGGCGATATCCTGGTGGTACCAAAGACGAAAGCCTACCCGCCAATAGTGAATTTTTGATTAACTATACTTATGATTTCGACAGTTGGGTTTTTGGCGAGGAAATCAGCATCACCTTGCGGATTGATACACCAGCTGCTTTAGGTGGTTGTAGCAGTGAACCTGTCAACAAACGCGTTGCCATTCCCTGTGGTGGCGTGGTGTCATTTAATCTGCTTAACCTCAGTAATAGTACAGTTATCAATAGAATCTCACTAGGAAATGAGCAAGCTTTTCGCTTGTCAGACTTCAACGCCAATAATGAGTACAACATCGAAGCCGTAACTGTACCAGCAACTGTGGAAAATATTGTTTTCACTTATACCAACCCCGCCAGCGAAGAGAATGTCCAACCCGCAGAAAATAATAAAATCTACAAAATGCCCGATGGCTGGTACTTAGTAGTTGGTGTTCATAAAATAAAGGCACAAGTTTTCCGCGAAGTTAATGGTCGTCAGGTAGAAGGTATCGCAGCCACTGTAATTATACGTATTCAGGATAGTAATTCTTTAACCACAGAAACCCCAAAACCCCCAGAAACAACTACATTACTCAACCGTCTGCGCCTAATTTTTCCCACAGGTAAGGAAATTAACCTAGGCAAAGTTGGGGAGCAAAAATCACAAGGAGCGTAGAGACATAGAGACGCGATGAATCGCGTCTGTACAAGAGTCGTTTTCTCCATCATCCCAACCTCCTTATGAGCCAACAACGCCACATTATTGCCAAAACTGTACTAGAAATCGATACTGGGAAGCTAGCAGATGTGTCGAGTTTACAGGAAGATGTTAGCCGCTTGCTTCAGCAGCAAATTGCGCCGAAAATGGAGCGTCTTTTTGATCAACTTGTGGGAGGCGATCGCATTATCCGGCTGGATCGGCTAGTTGTGGAAGTTGGCTCGGTGGATCGGCAATTTTTGGCGGATGATTTTGGCAACAAACTATTAGCAGCACTGGAACAAAACCTGCGCGATCGCCTAGACAATCACCTACTTAACAATACAGATACCGAAATCATCACCCGCGATCGCATTGGTGCTCATTGGGAAGTGTTGCTGTATTTTTTGCAGTTTGGGCGCTTACCCTGGTGGGTAACACCTGGAGACTGGGAGGCTTGGTTTTCTCGATGGTTGGCGGTTATGCAAACTGAAACTGCTTGGCGCTTACCTTTGCAGGAATTGTTAGCAGCTAACTCAGCCGTGCGTCAGCGTTTACTTGAGCAGTTACCGGAAACCTTCTGCCATCAGATGATATTGCAACTCCAGCCAGCTTGGACAATCTGGCCTACCCTGCTCACTCAAGCGCGGCAGCTGATACAATCCCTAGAACTGAGTAGCAGCACCGCCCGCTACCTAGATAGGCAAGCTTGGCTACTAATTTTGAGCGAAATTAACCCACAGCAGCCATCGGCAAGACCTTTGCCAGCTGATACTTGGAGTCGTAACTGGCTAACTCAACTGGTGCAAATCGGGCAAGTGGATGCGATCGCTCAACAAAAACTACGCAGCAGTATTGCAGCATTGCCTGTTAGTGAGAGATCCCTATGGCTCAATGCACTTGCACAAGTATTAAATTTAACGCCTGAAAACCTAAATTTATCAGCAGAGCAGACTCGCGATCGCCCAATTACCGATGGGGAAATATTGCTGTACTTCTTAGCATTTGGGCATCTACCCCCAGGGCATTATTCTGGCGACTTGCTGACACGTTGGGAAGCCATCATCCAAAATGAAACTTTTTTACAGATAAATTTGCGGGAATTACTGACAAATAACCCAGCAGCACGACAGAGATTAATTGCTCAATTGCCAGAAGGCTTTCGGCATCAATTGATATTAAAGTTACAGCCAGCTTGGACAATTTGGCGCACTTTGCTGGAGCAAGCAAAAGATTTGATGCAGTCTGTAAGCCTCAGCGATGAAACCTGCCAGCAATTAGAACGGCAAGCTTGGCTATTGCTGTTAGCGGAAATTGAGTTAGATAATACACCAGTAAGACCTTTGCCGGTTGACACTTGGAGCCGCAATTGGTTAGCCCAACTTTTACAAACTTCCCCAGAATTGCGGGAAATTCCTAGTCAGATCCTGAGCCAATACCTACGTGATATTATTGAAGCATTGCCAATTACCGAAAAATCTTTGTGGCAGACAGCACTCAACCAAGTGCTAACTTCTACATCGGTTGATTTGAATACGCGATCGCAAAACCTTCAAGCAGCTCAAACCTTATCTCCAGCAGAGGAGACAGCCGGATTGTTTGTCAACCAAGCCGGACTGGTGATGTTACATCCATTTTTACGTAACTATTTTCATGCAGTTGGGCTATTAGATGGTGATGCTTTTGCGGATGAGTCAGCACAGCAAACAGCGATTTACCTACTGCATTATTTGGCAACTCGGCAAACCGATGCCCCTGAATATGAATTGGTACTGCCTAAATTACTCTGTGGTTGGTTGCTCAACGAACCTGTAAACCGTAACATCGAATTACCCGAGGCTGCCCTAATGGAAGCAGAAAACCTCTTGCAAACCGTAATCAACTATTGGCAAGCACTGAAAAGTGCCAGCCCTGATGGACTGCGCCAAGGCTTTTTACAACGCGCAGGCAAACTTACCCGGAGTAACGATGGTAATTGGAAGCTTCAAGTAGAGCAACAATCAATAGATATCTTACTGAGTCGTCTCCCTTGGGGAATCAGCATGGTGAAGTTACCCTGGATGGAAGATATTTTGATTGTGGAATGGCATTAGCCAAGAAAACAGCCCAAAACACCTACTTTTCTGGACAAGGAAAACCCTATGAGACCCCGCAAAATAAAAAAAAGCACAAATCATCTAGAAGTCCGATCGCCAAAACCTTTTTTCCCTGCAGCGACGGATCGGGTATTCTTTGCCACAGAAAAGTCCCAATCTACACCCTTTTTCACTGCAGAGAAATCGGCAACGCCAATAGTGCAGCGGATGCCAGCGTTTGAGAGCGAAGTAAATTCCAATAGTGCAGCCCTTGTGCAACGCCAAGCTGATATGGCAAGCGAACTGCAAGACAAACAACCCATGCCACAACCAGCGCCGCAACAGGAGAAACTGATTCAAACAAAAGCAAGTGGTAACCAATTTGGCGAAGTCATCCCATCCCAGCAACCGCAGCCAAACAGCGCTAGTTTGCCAGAGAACCTGAAAGTTAGCATTGAAAAGCAGTCTGGCTTTTCAATGGATGATGTGAGAGTCCACTACAATTCAAGCAAACCTGCACAATTACAGGCATTGGCTTATACCCAGGGAACAGATATTCATATTGCACCAGGGCAGGAAAAGTACTTGCCTCATGAGGCATGGCATATTGTGCAGCAAAAGCAGGGAAGGGTAAAGCCAACATTACAGGCTAAAGGTGTGCAAGTTAATGATGATTCAGGGTTGGAACGCGAAGCGGATGTGATGGGAGCTAAAGCGTGACAATAGAAACAAGACCACACGCAAAAGCAATTTAACAATCCAGCAAAACTCTGTATTTCATACCATTCCTCTAAATCCTGCTCCCTGCCCTCTTTACTCTTCTGCACAAGGGATAAGCCATGAAAACCAGCGAAACCCAAAAAAGCACTCATCATCAACAAATAGCCGAATCAGAGAAGCCTTTTTTTGGGGCAACATCGGAGCGGGTATTCTTTGGGGCAGAAAGAGCGCAATCTACACACTTTTTTCAACCAAAGGCATCCTCGCCGCCAACGTTGCAACTCAATGCCAACACTGAAGCTCAAGAACTCCAAAAAGAAGAATTGGAGGAGCCAGAATCAACGGTGCAGCGCAAACCTGCGTTTGAAAGCGAAAACAACCAGGTGCAAGCCCATAGGCAACATCAGCTTTTGCAATTGCAACGTCAATTAGGCAACCGCGCCGTGACGCAGATCATTCAAGCAAGGCTGACGGTTGGTAAAGCAAATGATGTTTACGAACAAGAAGCGAATCGCGTCGCAGATACCGTGATGCGAATGCCAGATTCACCGGTGCAACGCTTACCTGAAGAAAGGAAAGAAGAAACTGCTCAAATGAAGCCGCTGGTGGCTATTACGCCATTGGTGCAGCGACAACCGCAGGAGGAGAATAAAGAAGAAAACGCTCAGATGTTGCAACGGCAAACAACTGAGGAACAACAGGATGAACAGGTACAAGCTCAAGAAAGCGCAGGTGCAACCCCAGAAGTTAGCCCTAACCTAGAGGGAGATATTCAAGCCATGCGTGGCAATGGGCAGCCTTTAGATGCCTCTACTAGGGGATTCTTTGAGCCACGTTTTGGCTACAACTTGGAGGATGTACGCATTCACAAAGATGCCAATGCTAACAAAGCAGCTAGGGAATTGAATGCTGAGGCTTTCACTATTAAGAAAGATATTTTCTTTAATGCTGGACGCTATGACCCCCAAAGTAGTCAGGGTAAATGGCTATTAGCTCATGAATTAACTCATACAGTTCAGCAACAACCACCGCCTACTGCATCTCCCACCACAGTACAGCCACACCAAACTTTAGCGCAGGAAAATACATTCAATGCGAAATCGGGAGTGTCTTTAACTACTGAGCCAAGTTACGCCCAGCGTAAACCATTAGCCATTAGTACTGTGCCTCCCCAAGTGCAGCGATTGGGACTGGATACGATTCTCAATTGGGTGGCAGATAAAGCCGCCAATATTCCCGGCTTTACGCTGTTAACGGTGCTAATGGGACGTAACCCCATTAATAACAGACCCGTTGAACGCAGTGCTGTCAATCTCGTGCGTGGTTTGATGGGACTAGTTCCCGGCGGAGATTTGATATTTAAAACCCTACAAGAAACAGGTGTTCTCGATCGCGCTTTTGCTTGGTTGAATGCCCAAGTGCAACAACTTAATATCACCTGGGATGGCATCAAAGCTCTGTTTAGCCGCGCTTGGGATGAAGTCAGTGTTTGGGATGGATTTGAGGGAGCCTTTGCCAAAATTCGCGGTATTTTTGGCCCGACTGTGCAGCGGATTATCAACTTTGCCTCCTCTGTAGTTAACAAAGTCATAGAATTTATTAAAGAAGCAATTATTAAACCTGTTGGTCAATTCGTTAAAGAAAAAGTTCCAGGTTATAAGCTGTTGACAGTGATTCTGGGTAAAGATCCAGTTACAGGCGATCCGGTAGAACGCAATGCAACCAACTTTATTGGCGGTTTTCTAGAACTAGTTCCTGGTGGCAAAGAAACCTTTAAGAACTTACAGGAATCCGGCGCTATTGATCGCGCCACTACTTGGCTAGAACAAGAGATTAAACGCCTCAATCTTACCTGGGAAGGGATTAAAGCACTATTTAGTCAAATCTGGAATGCGCTGTCAATTAACGATATTACTAGCCCGTTGAAAGCTTTTGAGAAGATTCAGAACATCTTCGGGCCGCCAATTAAACGCATTGGAGATTTTGCGATCGCAGTTGGCAAGAAAGTACTAGAATTCGTGTTTGAAGGCGTACTCAGACTTGCAGGCCCCTTTGCTGGTGCGATCGTGGGCGCAGTCAAGCAAGCGGGTAATGTCTTTTCTCAAATTATTCAGAATCCCATTGCTTTTGCAGGTAACCTGATTAAATCAGTCAAGCAAGGATTCCAGCAGTTTTCTAGCAATATTACAACACACCTAAAAGCCGGCTTAATGGGCTGGCTATTTGGAGCGCTAGCCAGTGCGGGAATTGCTTTACCGCAAAAATTTGACATGGAAAGCATTGTCTCTCTAGTACTACAAGTATTGGGTGCAACTTATACCCGTTTGCGTGGCGTACTGGTAGGCTTGATTGGTGAAAAAGCAGTAGCCAGAATTGAGAAAGTCTTTGATTTCTTAGTAACCATTGCTACTAAAGGGTTAGCAGCAGCTTGGGAGAAATTAGTGGAATTCATCGGCTCCCTCAAAGACATGGTCATTGGTGCAATTCAAGACTGGGTGAAGAGCAGAATTGTTACAGCCGCCATTACCAAGTTGATTAGTATGTTCAACCCAGCGGGAGCCGTAATTCAGGCAATTATTTCTGTCTACAACACCGTCGCATTCTTCATGGAACGGGCGCAACAAATTGCCATGCTGGTGAAAGCGGTGACTCAATCAATTGGTAGCATCGCCGCAGGTGCGATTGGTACTGCGGCCAACTTTGTAGAACAATCAATGGCAAGGGCAATTCCAGTAATGCTCGGTTTCTTGGCGCGCTTCATTGGTTTAGGTAACGTCGCTGAACCGATTCAAAAGACAATTAAGAGCATCCAAGATAAAGTTTGGAGCGCGATTACCAAACTGGCGAATTTTATTGTTAGTAAAGTTAAGAGTTTAATTGGTAGTGAAGGTGCCAGTGGCACTAAACCTAATGCTCAAGAAGCAGTAGTTATCGGAGACACAGAGACGAGATCGCAGGCTGGTCTAGACGAGTTAGATCAAAAGCTAAGTGCAGCAGCCGATAAGAATGGTTTAACTCCTGAAGAGGAAACTTCAATTGTTACCGAAGTCAAGGCCAAGTACGGATTCAAGGTACTCGAAGTACGTCAGGGAGATGATGAGGTCATTCTACACGGTGAGATGAGTCCTGGTAGAGACAAGAAAAAAGACTTAAGACCTTTAAGAGTTAATGCTACCTCTTCAGAAGCTAGACTCATTCAGAACCCTGCAATTAGATTTCTGCGAATAGAAGCACTGGCAGTAGATGAAGCACAAACAGTAATGAATGACTTGTATCGAGAAAAAGCTGAATATGGAGACGGTAGCAGTGCTTTCATGGTGATGAAAGAACAATTTGAAGGTGGTGTAGGTAACCCGCCTAAATCTCTTAAAGCTGGAACTCTCCATGCTAGAAAATGTAGACAGTACATTACCAATTTTGAGAAACCAAAAGCAAATTTACCAAAGGAAGCTAAAAGCAGAATTGAAAAAGAAATCACCAAGATGGAAGAAGCACTAGCATGGGCTGAAGCTTACCATAATGGTGAAGATCCAGCAGTTCCTGCATGGGCGAAACCTTGGAAAAATCAATTGGGTAAGTAAGTGATGGATAACTTTGGAGCAAACAATGAGTTAGGTAAGTGTTACACAGGGATAGACTGGCAAAAAAGCACTCTGAGGCAATTTAAACCTAATGACTGCTTACAATTTTGTGATTTGCGAGATAGTTGTCTTGATGGGTTAGACCTCTCAGAAATTAAGTTTCTTGGTTGTCGTCTTAATGGGTCTTCGTTTCAAGGAGCTAGGTTACAGAACACATACTTTATTGGTTGTTTCTCATCTGAGCATGGTCAGCCAACAGACTTACAGAATTGTACTTGGCAGGATGTGTTTGTTGAAGGTTCTCATCTTTACACTCAATGTAATGGAGATGAGACACTTTTGGGTCATTGGCCTGAGGAGGTAGCAGAGGCAGCTTGGGGTACGCTATCCGAACGCAATGATGTGAGATATGATGCTGCCCAAAAATTAGGAATGTTGGGTAACCCTATAGTGGCACCTTTATTAGCATGTTTGTTAGTAGATCGGGAGTGGGATGTTCGAGCCATAGCACTTAGAGCGTTGGCACAAATAAGAACAACTGAATTTCCCTACTCCGATCAAGCAATATTGCAATGGATGTTTTCCAGATTGGGAGATGAACATTCTATTGTACGGCAAACTGCTAGAGATTTAGTGGAGGAGCTATCACCACCAGATGAGGTGCTACATAAAGTTATTAGTGGCATAACAGGACAATCGCCAGAAGAGCGACTTGCAAGCTTGCTAGCTGCTGTGGAACTATGCCGATTCAAGGATGAGTATTGTCAGTTAGTAGATCTAACAACACTAAAACATCTTCTCTCAGATGAAATACCAGAAATTCGTAGTGAATGCTTGCATTTACTGGGAATTTTAGATTATAAGTCTACAATTCCTTGGATTTTAGCAAAAATATCTGATCCTATAACTATTGTCAGGGTTGCAGCACTCAATGCTATTCAGTTACTCAGTGAACCACCTACTGCAACACAAGTTCTTCCTTTGCTTAATGATCCAGATGAAGCAGTTCGCATAGAGGCGCTGTACACTCTTGGGCAAATCGGGGATTTCGATCAGACAGCAGTCAAAAAATTGCTCGTTGACCCTTCAACTGAGGTACAACGCTTGGCTCAGTCTTTGTTAGACTCTTTAACATAAATATAAAAAATTTTATCATTAGCAATATTTACTGAAGCTTCACTTTATGCAGGATCAAACTCGCCTTGAACCAGAAACTTCAGCATCTTCAGTAGCGATCGCATCTTCCATCCTCAGCCACGCTATTCTTTCACTTACCCACCAAGACAGCAAGCTGATTGAGTGCTATTTAACTTGCCAGCTACCTCTAGAAATTTATCAAACAATAGAGAAAAACAGTCTCTTGAATCTCAAACCAGAGTTGTGCAATCAATCTGTTACCTTCTCCCCCAACTCTGAGATTACCCTGAAAGCTACCCTTCACCCCGATCGCTTACCTGATATCCCGGAAAACACTACTCCAGAAACTGCACTTCAGTATCTACAACAACTCAGCGAAACCCAACCAGAACATCCCCTTGTGAACCTAGATAACTGGTTTGCGCTTTCTGCTTTTCAAGGTGAAGTAGGCTACACTACTCTGTGGGCAACCCTGAATCCCAGTAAACTGGCGGCTGGAAATATTAATGAAGAGGAACTGACGCAATCTCTGAGTCAATTCCTCACCAATCTTACAGAAACCGAACTTACTAAAGCCTCTGACAATTTTTTTCAAGAAATTTTCAGCGATTTTACGAACTTATTTCAACCAGGCGATCGCAATCAAATTGATGCACACCCAATCCTCAACGCCGCGATCTCGTTCTTCACCAACGATGATTGGACATTTACCAAAATCCAGGGTAAACCGATTCTGCAAATGGGCTACCAAGGGAAAAACGGACAATGGCTTTGTTACGCTAGAGCTAATGAATCGCCGCAACGATTCGCTTTTTATTCTATTTGTCCCACTATCACCCCAGAATCGCAAAGATTGGCGATCGCAGAATTTATTACCTACGCAAACAACGGTATCGTCATTGGTAACTTTGAACTCAACTTTAGCAGCGGTGAAATTATGTACAAAACTAGCATTGATGTTGAAGGCGATCGCATTTCCTCAACTTTGATTAAACGCCTGGTATATGCCAACGCCGTCACCCTAGACCAATATTTACCAGGTATTATGGCTGTAATTGCAGGGAAATTATCGCCTACTGATGCGATCGCTCTTGTGGAAAATAATACTGATGGAGAAACTGCAAAAGGTGATTAGCAAGAAGTATATTCAGGTGTAGCATCACACTACCTAGACTTCACTCTACTAAAACATTCTCATTTAC
Organism: Nostoc carneum NIES-2107; assembly: GCA_002368155.1. GTDB lineage: Bacteria > Cyanobacteriota > Cyanobacteriia > Cyanobacteriales > Nostocaceae > Aulosira > Aulosira carnea. The sequence goes on along the minus strand of AP018180.1, from coordinate 2,120,955 downwards.
ATTAAATAAAATCATCCTAATTATGGCAACCTTCCAATTTCAACGCTCCCACAAAGCACCGTCTCAAGAAAATCATGAATCTTTCTTTAAACAACAAGGAAGTCATGGAAGTCATTTTTTCTCTAGCACTCAGGATACTTCGTCGCAGGCGATCGCACAGCGCCAAGAAGATACGCTAAACTCCTCAATTCAAAGACAGGAAGAACCTAAAAAAGAGGAAGTACAAGCAAAACCAACAGCGCAATTAATGGAAGAACCTCAAAAAGAGGAAGTGTAGACAAATTTAATTAATTCACAATTAAAATATCTTGAGAGGGACTATGCAGAGAATTTAGTAAAGCATCAAATTTTAGAGTTTAAATAATATCCAATTTGAGATTATATATACTTCAGTGAGGTGTTTTATGCTGGAATCATTGTTTTGGTTTATTGCTTTTCCCTTCTTTTTAGCGTTCATTATTGGGTTCATGAGCTATGGTATTGGTGAGATTGCTAATTCTGCCAATAAAGAATCAGAAAAAGATGTAAATCCAGTTTCATCCTGAGAGGATATCTGAGAAGTTTTGGATAAATAATCTTCATCACGCAACTTGCTTTTAGATGAAATTAAATCATTGCCACATCAATAAAAAGCTACTGGTAAGGGTAAAGCATCAAAGAGCGATCGCTGCAATAAGCGTTAATAGTATCCCATGAAATCAGATATTATTCTCATTGGCCCAATTGGTGCTGGCAAAACTACGATTGGGGCGCTTTTAGCTTCTAGGCTTGGTCTTAGTCAATACTCAATGGATGATCTACGCTGGTCATACTACTTTGAGATTGGCTATGACGAGGACTTAGCAAAACATAAGCGAGAAACTGAAGGTTTCTGGGGAGTTTATCAATATTGGAAGCCGTTTGAAGCTTATGCTGTTGAAAGACTTTTATCGTCACACAATCAATGTGTTATTGATTTTGGCGGTGGTCATTCTGTGTATGAAGATGCTGCTTTATTCCAACGAGTTCAACAAGCTCTAGCACCATATTCTAATGTGATTCTTTTACTTCCATCACCTAATTTAGATGAGTCATTGCAGATTCTCAATCAGCGCAATAACTACTTGCCGGATGATAAACTCAATGTCAACGAACACTTTGTTAGACAAGCTTCAAACTATGAATTAGCGAAGTTCATAGTATATACAAAAGGCAAGACACCAGAAGAAACTTGCAACGAAATTTTGAAATTGATAGAGACAGTAGAGTTGAATAGTTAAGAGTTTACTACAATGTAGTTTGCATACCTAAAATATCAATAAATTGTGTGGGGTGGGACGGAAAGCCCACCCAGATTATGTAAGTTAAATGTGAAACAGCTTATTGACTGGGTTGTGAACTTTGGGATGATGCAGATGAGGGAGTCGCTTCACCTCCTGCTGGAGTAGAAGTTGGTTCTGTTTTTAATTCGTCGAATTTAATTTCCCAGCCAAACAGGTCTTTAATGAATGAATTAGCCCATTCAAATGTCCGTTCCAAAGGCCATAAAATAATTTTCAGAATCGCAACTATGAGTTCATCAATGGTCGGTTTTTTCGTCTCTATCCAAGTCCGAAAATAAAGACCACTTTTAAACCCAATACCCCATACCCAAATAATTAAGGCGCATAATAAGAGAAATAAAAAGGTAACAACAGTAATTATTTGCTTAACAATCTTCCAGGTTTTCGCCCCAGCTTTTTGGTAAACCGATGAAGTATCTTCTTCAAAAAGAGTTTGGAATAATTGGGTGATTTCTTGAAAAGGATTGTACTGTATAGGTTGAGCAGCATCTCTTGTATACAAAACTGGAAGGCTACTCAATGATGTTGGACTTTGTTGAATCTCTGTTCCTGGCATAAATTTAGTCAACCTCTTAGTTTAATAGCAATACACTCAATGTACATTTCGATTGATTAGCAAAAATAGATATGCTTTTGTGTCAGCATCAGGAAAAACTAATGTTTGCTGCTAATTTAAAGAGAATTATGTCTAGTTTTGTAAACTCTGAAGCTGAAATTGTACTACGACGAGCTAAAGTTTGAGTGATTTTGCCTGTTATTTTGCAATCATGTCTAATTTATTACGAGATGACATTCTGAGAAAGAAAATTGATATATAAATTAAAAACCCAATCATAGAGAAGCCAAAAAACTTATTTCTCGCATTGTGCGTCTCGAAATACTATGTCCTTGTTACAAACCCTCGATTTTGTTATGGGTGTTTTGAATTTTGAATCCGGAGCAAAGCGACGTGACGCAGTTGCTTAATGTTCAAACTCTAGAAAATGCGCTTAATCACCTGGCTAAGGTAATTGAGTGGCGCATGGACTACCACTTCAGTAGTAATGAGTCAGTAAAAGCACCAGTGCCTAATTTGCCAGATGAATGGCTGAGTGCTGAAACGCCTTTAACTAGCTTTATTCGCAAACATAAATTAGATACTGCGGAGCAATTAACCTTACTGATGGCGATCGCACCGCATTTGCAACCTGATTTTTTTGATCGGCTGATTACAGCTAACTTACCTCAAGCTGGGGATTATCCTCAAATTGGTGGCTGGCGAGGTAAGGCGCATCGGGGTTTTTTACCTACGGGTGAAACAGTACTGTTCATGCTGGGAGGCGATCGCTTTGCGGAACGGCTGCGTCTGCAACAAATGTTCAGTGAAGAACATCCCTTTGCGCGCGATCGCGTTATCTATCTCGATTCACCTGCTGAGGGTGAACCTGTGATGAGTGGTAAGCTAGTGATGCTTCAAGATTACGTCGAATTGTTCACCCAAGGACGCTTTTCTCGTCCCCATTTCAGTATCAACTTTCCGGCTCAACGCATCACCACAGAAATGGAATGGGAAGATTTAGTCTTGAATGCTCAAACCTTACAACAGATTCATGAGCTAGAAGCTTGGATTACTCATAGCCGAACCATTCTTTATGATTGGAACATGAAAAAGAAGCTCAAACTCGGCTACCGCGCACTTTTTTATGGCCCCCCTGGTACAGGTAAAACCCTCACAGCCAGTCTTTTAGGAAAATACACAGGTAAAGATGTCTACAAAATAGACATTTCTATGGTGGTATCAAAATTTATTGGGGAAACAGAAAAGAACCTAGCTAACCTCTTCGCGCGCGCTGAAAGTAAAGATTGGATTTTGTTTTTTGATGAAGCTGACGCGCTATTTGGTAAACGTACTAATGTGCGTGATGCACATGATAAATATGCTAACCAAGAGGTCAGTTATCTACTGCAAAGAATAGAAAATTACGATGGATTAGTTATATTATCTTCTAACTTAAAAAGTAATATTGACGAAGCTTTTATTCGTCGTTTTCAATCGATTATTCAATTTCCTATGCCCAATGCGAAAGAGCGATCGCAACTTTGGCAAATGGCTTTCCCATTCCAAATTAAGCTAGCTGAATCTGTAGATTTACCAAAGCTTTCAGCCGCTTATGAATTGACTGGCTCTGATATCTTGAATATAGTGCAGCATTGCTGTTTACAAGCACTCCAGCGAGGCGATGCTGTCATTCATCATGAGGATATACTTGACGCTATCAAGCGCGAATTAAACAAAGCTGGCAAAATTATGTGAGTAGATAAATTATACCAATTTGAAAAAAGAACGCCACAGATTGTAGGGGCAAGGCACTGCCTTGCCCTCTAAAATATTATTGATACGTCGCAAACATAATTTGATTTGGTATTAGGCTTTTAGTGGCAAAGAAATTATGAAAGTTGCGCCTTGATTGGGAGTGCTAGTAGCTGTAATACTACCTTGATGAGCTTCAATAATCCGCTTAGTGATGGCTAACCCCAAACCATTACCACTACTTTTCCGCGAGGGATCTGTAGTATAAAATTGCTCAAAAATCCGGGGTAAATCGCCTTCCTTGATTCCTTTCCCCTGGTCTTGAATTTGAATAATTGCTTGTTTTCCTCTGCTATAGCCAGAAATCAAAACCTGCGAGTTAGCTGGTGAATGTTTGATTGCATTATCTAATAAATTGAGAATCGCCTGTAATAGCCGTTCTGGATCGCCTTGAATCGTGAGAGGATCTACATTCACTTGGAGAGCAATTTTCACGGTTTGCATTCGCGGTTCGATGGCGTTCACAGCACGGTTAATCAATCCTTGCAGTGAAATGCTTTGCTGTTCGAGTTGCGTGACTCCCGCTTCTAAACGTCCTAAATCGAGGAGGTCATGAATTAATCGTGCTAAACGTTTGATTTCGCTATCGATAGTTTGAAAAAAGCGATCGCGTATTTCTGGTTCTTCATAAGCTCCACCTTTGAGTGCATCTACTGTTACCTGAACGTTACTGATGGGAGTCCGCAGTTCGTGAGAAACATTAGCTAAAAACACCCGGCGTTCTTGATCTAATGAAGCTAATCGTTCACTCATCCGGTTGAGTTCTGCTGCTAATTGATCCAACTCATTGTTTTCATGAATCGTTAACTTATGGCCAAAATGACCGCTACCCAAGCGAATGGCAAAGTTCTGCATTATCTCAATGGGTTTGGAGAGACTACGCGCAAAGCGACTACTAATTAATGCACAGAGTAAAATTGTGATTGCTAACGTGCCCAAAACGCTCCAAAACACCCTAGCAAACTGTCGCTGAAACTGCTCCAGAGTAATCGACATTCGCAACACACCCAAAAATTGACCGTTGCGTTCAATTGGTCTAGCTATGTAGAGTCGGTCTTGCTTTGATAAAACTCCTTTAGCAATTCCTTGTTGTACGCGATTTTGTAGAGCAGCTTGCATTCCGGGAACCGCATACCAGTCTTTCACTCGGCTATCTAGCTTGGGGTCAGAAGTTGCTATCAGGATACCTTGGGGAGTAAAAACTCGCAGCGTCACATTTTGCGGTGCGCCATACCTTTGCACCAGTAACTTGACTCGGGGAATATCTTTTTCTTCTAGTCCATCTGCAACACTTTCACTCAATGCACTCGTCCAGTTATCCAAATCTACTTGTCGCATTCGCATAAAATAATCAGCGAACGACCACAGAATATAACCTGCTAATAGCGAGGTTCCAAAAGCTGTCAACATTAAATATGTACCAAACAGCTTTGCATGAATCGTATTGAATTTAATTCGAGGTAAAAAGCCTTTCATCAAGGCTGCTCCTCATAACGACGACGCAACACTGCTTTGATGCGCGCTAGCAATTCACGAGTATTGAAGGGCTTAGTTACATAATCGTCTGCGCCTGCTTCCAATCCCCAAACTTTATCTACATCCTGATCTTTAGCAGTCAGCATGACGATAGGGACATTAGAAAAGGCTCGAATTCGCCAACAAACTTCCATACCATCAACTTCTGGCAACATCAAATCTAGCAAGATGATATCTGGTACTTGCTTGTGAAACTGTTTGATTGCATTATGCCCATCGACGGCTGTACTTACTGTGTAGCCTTCTTTTTGTAATGTATATGTGAGACTGTCACGCAGCGCTGCTTCATCATCCACGAGTAAGACGTGTGGCATTTTAACTTTTAAATTTGAGAGAACTTTTTAATATTATGCTGTTTGTTAATCTGAATATTTCACATCTATCTTAAGTAATAAATTTAAGGTTTAGATGCTGATTCAAAAATATATCATCAATAGTTTTTATTTAAAAAAATATTGCGGCGATTACTAATAAATAATAAATCTACTGTATTTCAGCCTGGCGCATGGATGATGCGTTAGGCGCTAGGATAGTTTTTTCATGACAAATCATATTGGTAACCAGCGCCTAACGCATCCTACAATCATTTTATTTTTAATTTATAAATAACCTCTTAACTGCGTCTATTTTTAAAACCTGAATTTATAGAAGAAATTTGTAAATAAAAATTCATTCTCTCCCCTATTTCTTGTGAAAAAATTTCAATTTTATCCTGGGGTTAGGTTGATATCCATCCATGAGGTAGAAGCGAATACTAGCAAAATTCAGTATTGTGAGGCTAGTTGCTTATAGATGAGGAATAAACGCCCGTGGTTCCAATTAGAGATAATAATCCTACAGAAATCACGCCTTATGTCACCTTTGGGCTAATTGCTGCCAATGTCCTAGCTTTTCTTTATGAAGCTAGTCTTCCTCCTCAAGCCTTAGATGGGTTTTTACGCTTGGCTGCGGTAGTTCCCAAAGAACTGACTTTAAGTTTTGCAGGGATATCTGTACATCAACCTGTACCAGAGTGGGCTACTTTAATTACCTCACAATTTTTGCACGGTGGTTTATTACACCTAGCCGGTAATATGCTGTTCCTCTGGATTTTTGGAAACAATGTCGAAGATAAATTAGGTCATTTTAAATATCTGCTATTTTATTTATCTTGCGGAATTTTGGCATCATTAAGCCAGTGGTACTTTTCACAAAATTCTAGTATTCCATCTTTAGGGGCGAGTGGTGCGATCGCAGGTGTAATGGGAGCATATATTCTTCGCTTTCCCACAGCAGAAATTCTTGGTGTCATCCCTTTAGGCTTTTTCTTCCCCACTTTCCGAGTTCCAGCATACTTCTTTTTAGGTTTCTGGTTCATTCAACAAGCCTTTTACGGCGTTGCTAGCCTGGAAACACCCACCAACATCGGTATGGAAAACGGTGGTATAGCATATTGGGCGCACGCTGGCGGTTTCTTATTTGGCGCAATTCTCGGCCCCATCTTAGGCTTATTTAGCGACAAACCCCGAACAGCCTATAGGAATTGGGGATGAGGGGATTGGGGATTGGGGATTGGGGACTGGGGATTGGGGATTGGGGATTGGGGATTGGGGATTGGAGATTGGGGGAGAAATTCCTATTACCAATTACCAATTACCCATTACCAAATGACAAATGACAAATGACAAATGACCAAACCAGGTGTAAATACCTAAACTTCGCAACGACCCGTTACTCAAGCTATATTGCAGATAATAATAATTAGGAAAAACACCTGTGTTTCCCCTTTACGACGAAAATCCGACACGCATCACCCCATACTTAACTTATGGGCTGATTGGGATGAACGTTTTAGTTTTTCTTCATGAAGTGAGTTTATCTAATGCACAACTAGAGCAATTTTTTCAACTATATGCAGTAGTACCACGAGAATTAACCACCAACTTTGCCTCAGAGTGGACAACACTATTTACATCCCAATTTTTACACGGTGGTTGGTGGCATTTAATCTCGAATATGGTTTTTCTTTGGATATTTGGTAACAATATTGAAGACCGTCTCGGTCATGTCAAATATCTAATTTTTTATTTGACTTGCGGTGCTTTAGCTGCTTTATGCCAATGGTTTATTGGCATGAATTCTGGGATTCCGTCTTTGGGTGCAAGTGGTGCCATTTCTGGAGTTTTGGGTGCGTATATTATCCGTTTTCCTCACGCTAGAGTTATGACTTTAGCCTTTTTAGGATTTTTCGTCACTACTATTAGAGTTCCCGCAATGATATTAATAGGGCTGTTCATTGTCCAGAATCTACTTTCTGGTTTTGTTAGCCTACAAACAGCAGCTAATATGAGTGTTGAAACAGGCGGAGTTGCTTACTGGGCACATATTGGAGGCTTTGTATTTGGCATAATTCTCGCTCCATTATTGGGCTTATTTAAGCAAGAGTATTAGTTTGTTTTTTTAACTATTTCTACTGCTGAAACACGGTAGACTTTATCACCCTTCCACAGTTGATGAGATTGTGGAAGGGTTAATTTTAGACTTCATAGAGGAATCCGATTTGATTTCTGAAAAAATCTCATACCAATTAAAAAAAAGAATGCGACAGATGGTAAGATGGTAGGGTCATGGCATTGCCATGCCCTCTAGAATATAATGACGTGCCGTAAACACTATTTAAATTGGTATCAGTAAGCCGTAATGCACGAAAAGCTTTGACGCTGATGCGTTACGCTATCGCTAACGCATCCTACGTAAAGTGGATTAGGAATTTTGAATTGATATCAATTATTATTAGCGCCTACTGATACTTCTGCTCCTGCTTCTTCCGGTGATGATAAGTTGGGTGATGGTTCAACTGGCCCAGACCATACAACGTTGATATCAGCACCATTAATAATACCTCCCAACAAACCTAATTCAGATTCAACTAATTGATCGATTGCTTCACCTAATAAGTTTTCTTGTGTATAGTTTGGTCGCGCTACAATTACCATCGCGTCACTGTAGGGTTGAATTAACAAAGCATCATTAGATAAACTTAGAGGATTAGTATCTAAAATTACTAAATCATAGCGCTCGCGCACATCTTCCATTAGCCGACGCATTTCGCTAGATTCCAGAACAGCCGCAGACTGACGCAGAGGGCCGGGGCTAGGAATAATGTATAAATTTTCAATATCAGGAACTATGTAGATACATTCGCTCAAACTGCCGTAATAGCGCAGGGGTTCAATGTTAGCATCTGGGTCAGGAGTAACTTTGAGAGATGTGCAGCTAGAAGGCGATCGCAAATCTGTTTCAATAATTAAGGTTCTTTTACCAGCACGAGCAGAAGCTATACCTAAGTTATAAGCGCTTGTAGTTTTACCCTCAGTTCTCCCAACGCTAGTAATTAAAAGTACTTTTAAGGTTTTACCGCCCAGACGACGGACATTACTGCGGAATTTTTCATAGAACTCTAAATAAGGAGAATCTGGGGAAAGTAAGACAGGTATCAAGTCTTTATCTAAATCATCCACTGGCATTAATGGCAATTCTCCCAGCAGTGCAACTTCCCGTTGCTTGAGGCTTTCGCGAATATCTTCTCTGGTTTTGAAAACACCTTCCAGCGAACCCAACAAGAATATTACACCACCACCAATCACCAACCCCATCAAACCGCCAACCGCCAACGTCATCGGCATACTCTTTGGTTTAACAGCATCAGCAATGGCGACGGGTTGTCTAGCAAGACTCAAACTGGTAACGGTTTCTGCTTCGGCAGTTTTAGCATCAGCTAGCTTCGCCTGCATTTTGTCATAGACAGCTTTTTTCAGTGCTACTTCTTGTTCTAAACGCGATCGCTCTAATTGTTTATTGGGGATGAGAGAATATACTTGCCGTAATCGTGCTTCTTCTTTAATTTGTTGCGCTAATTGTTGTTGCAGCGTTTCCCGTTGGGTTTGCAAAGCCACCATCTGGTTTGCTAGTTCTTGGCGCGCTGGATCTAAATTACTCTGAGTGCGAATATTCAAAGCATCGCCAGCCAGCGGTGCTGCTGTACCTCCACCACCGACTACTTCAGCCGCGCGCTGTTTGAGTAATTCCTCCGCAGCTTCTTTCTGACGCTGCAACTGAATCATATTTGGGTGTTCAGGTCGCAAATCTTTCCGGAGAACCGCAATTTGTGACTCAACTTGATAAATTTGCGATCGCAAGCTAGCAATAATAGGATCGGCACTCAAAGCTGAGGAAACGTAAGCTTGGTTAACATTTAATCCCAATTTCTCTTGCAAACTGCGAATTTGGGCATCAACTCCAGCAATCGTAAATTGCAGCTGACGTTGCTGATTTTGACTGGTGGTCACCGCAGTTAGTAAACTACCATTCTCAGATGCTAATATTGCTGGTCGCTCTCTGCGATCGTATTGTTCTAGCTTTTTCTCCGCTAACTGTAGTTCAACCTTAGCCTCTGGTAGCCGTTCATCAATTTTTTGAATAATAGATTTTAATCGCCCTGTATTAATATCACCACTCAGCTTGACCATTGCCTGCATTAATACACTTAATACCTCTACAGCGCGCTTAGGGTTATTATCTTTATATTTCAACTCCAGAATAGTAGACTCTAATTGCCCGCTTCTAGCATTTTTTTTCGGTAGAGTCAGCTCGACATTGTTGCCAAGAGTTTTTGGTTTAACATTAACTTTTGCTGCTACAGATTCTATAAGTTCATTAGATAGTAAAACTTGTGCATTTAATTCCTGTCCTTGTTGTTGAATCTCAGTCCCAGTTGTCGAAAACGAAACTGGTGGACGATTGTAAGTCAGCGCAGAATTTGCTACATAGCTAACTGGTGGGTCTGGTTGTATAGCCACCACAGTTGACCCAGCTACAACTAAAGTAAAACTGGCTAATCCAATCCACTTATACTTATCAAAAGCAATAATATAACGTTTAACAATAGGTGGAGTCATAGCAACTTAGGCATTTGTCAATTGGTCATTAGTCATTGGTCGTTGGTCATTAGTCATTGGTAATGGGAATATTCTCTCCTTGTCTCCTTGTCCCCCTCATCTCCCTCATCCCCCTCATCCCCAATCCCCTCAACTACTTCGACCCGCCAGTAAAGAAGTCAAAGAAGCGAATAAAGCTTTGAACGTTAAAAAATGGTTGAGTAATCGTAGTCAAGGCGTTGGTAATTCTACCGATGAGGTTTCGACCAACCACAATAACATCATTATCTTGAAGCGGCACATTTTGAGAGCCATCGCCACCGAGTGCTTTTTTAGCATCTAGTTTTTGGGTAACTGCTTGACCTCTTTCTGGGTCAAAGCGTACTAAAGCAATATCCCGGAGATTGGCAGTATCTAAGCTTATACCTCCCAAGGCATCAACAAAGGTACTACCATTAGGCAACACTTGATTGGCAATGCCTCCCGCAGCATAGTTTAAAATCCTGACTCTGATTTGTGGTACCGCTAAAGTAGAACGAGCAATCAAATTGCGGTCATAACCGTCATCGCTACCGATTTCTCGACGTGGCACAATGATGGCATCGCCATCTTGGAGGCGGGTATTAGGTAAAGAGCTACCATTTTGTAAGGCTGTATATAGGTCAATACTTTGGGAAATCACGGAGCCATCAACCAACCGCCGCCGCACTTGCACTTGCCGCAAATCTGCATTCATCGTCGTGCCACCAGATGTCAGCAAAGCATCCGCAACCCGGGGTATGGTGGATGAAATTGAATAAATTCCCGGCCGAAATACTTCACCGCTAATGGTAACTTGAACTGGTCGTGGTGCTGCCAATGACACAACCACAACCGGATCTACCAAAACACGGCTTAAACTCAAGCGAATTTTTTCCTGTGCTTCTTCCACACTTAAGCCTTGGAGGGATACTGTACCTACTTGCGGTACAACAATGTATCCTTCCGGATTAATTGCTGCTTGGAAACTTAAATCTGGACGTTGCCCTACCAATGATAAAACTACTACCGGATTAACTACGTATCTGTCGAGCAATACACGGATTTTCTCTTGTGCTTCTGGTAAAGTTAAACCTTGAAGCGACACTGTATTAATCAGTGGGACAATAATGTTGCCTTCTGGGTTAATTGTGGCTTGAAAGCTCAAATCTGGAAAGCGTTGTACCACAACGCTAATACTATCTTGCGGCCCTAGGCGATAGGGGCCAGGAGGGCGCTGAATGACAATACTAATTCCATCTCCAGGGCCTAAAAGGTAGCGGTTGAGTTGGGGAGAAACTTCGTTATTAACATTCCCTGGTACAGTTTCAGTAGGGGAGGGAAACGGGAGAGTCGGAGCAGGCTCTGATGGCTGTGCTGGGGATGTTACAGGTTGAGCAAACACCTCAACTGCTGTGGTCAAGAAAACGCCTACCTGGAGACTGACCAAACACAAGGCGCTAAATACACGCATATTGATAAATAAAAACTATAAGCATTTTTTTATGAGCAAGCTAGACCCAAACTTGGGTCTATTTGAGTCGCTATTTTACTCTGCAAATACCTAAAATGTCTCGTCTGTATCCGAGAAATTACTATATTCTTAAATGTAAAATTTTGGTGAATTTTGTATAAATTATCAAAATAAAACTAAGTATATGTGGTTTTGAAAGAGCGATCGCATTACCTTGAAGATTTCAGATTTAATACCCATCTCTGCACATAAATAGGGACAGAGTATTGCTGTGTCCCTATATGCTGAATAATTTATTCGCTTTTCTAAAGCAGGCGCGTCATTAATGCAGTTTGTACAGTCTCACCAATAGACTCGGCTAAAGGCCAAATTTTTTCCACTTGACCTAAAGGTTCCATAGGAATGAGAATACTCACAGCCACCCAAGGAACTCGCTGTTTACGCCACTGTGCTAATTGATCCGCTAAAAACCAGTTTAAAGGTGAGGGATTGCCACCATTTGGGAGAGCATACCATTGCAATACCCCAAAAGTTGCTTGTGGTGTAGAAGCGCGAAAGAATCTAGCTTCTACTTTAGTTGCACTAGGCTGTTTCACAGTCAATTGCGCCGAACGATATTGCGCTACATCCCACTTTCCCCAACGCGACCTTCCCCAACCGTTAACTTCTGTCCACTCCACTTCCGGTTTATCCATCGGCCCATTTTGCGGTAACAACAGCACTATGGCTTGAGTCTCGGAGTCTGGTTTTTTAATTAGTTGTAGCGACCATTTATGTTCGCCAACTTCTTGTTGTGTCTGCTCAACATTTTGCCAACCAGGAATAGTTAACCCTGAATTGCGTATCTGTTTCAATTCTTTGAGCTTAATTACAGGTGCTAGCTGTTGCCATTGCCATTTTCCTGTCAAATATCCAGGAAAACTGCCAATAGCGAATAAAAGTAGTAATAACAACAGCACTACTAATTGAGTCCATTGGCTTTCTTTAAGAAACTTAGATAAGGAAATCATTAATAAAATTTGCAATAGTTAAGCAAAATTTTACTTCGGTACATAATGTAATGAGTTCAGTAAAATTAACAGTCATCCCGCAATCATGGCTATTTCAATTACTGATTTAATTTTCTGCTTCCACTTCGCTATCTTCAACTGCAGAGAAATAGCGATTCATCCGATTTAATAAAGGCACTAATAATAGCAACATACAAGCAGAATAAAGGTCACCACCCCAACTATCATGCAACCAGGTAAAAGCTGCTTCTTGACCTGTACCATGAAAAAATGTGAGTGCAGTATTCCGAATAATATTGGCAGTAATACTAATAACCACAGCAACTATTAAAAACCAAGTTGTTGTCCGACGCGAGGACAATGCATCTGTCCAATAAAGCAGCATTAAGCTGACATATATAGTCGTGAATAACATTTTTAAGCCAGCACAATAGGGTGCTACTTCCACAATTCTGCCACCTACATACAGATTTGCTGAGTCTACTGTTACCGCCATACCAAACTGATTGAGAATGAAGCCAGCTGTCCCAGCAATAAAACTTTGTAGGGGTAAAGTGTAAGGAGTAATCAGGTAAGGTACTGCGGTGGGAGTGGCTAAAAATGCTAATAATAAAGGAAATCCTTGTAATCGTAAACCAGGTATACCCTTAAACCATAAACATAATCCTGCCAAGATAGTGGGTAAGGAAAGATTAACCCACTCTGTTACACCACTTAAATAAAAAACTCCCCCCACTAAAAGTAAAATAGCGCCTAGAGGATTGATATTATTTGGTAGTCTTTGCCATTGTTTTCTTCCTAACCAAACTAGGTAAGCGGCAAAGGGTAAACCAATCATCCCGTGGCTGAAATATTCATGCTCTGTACTAATATTCTTATGCAACCAACCATCTAACCAGTGCAGCAATATAGGCGCATAAAGTAGGATTAAAACCCCAAAAATTGCCAAATTGAGCAATTGTGCAGTATTTGTATGTTTTAGTTGTTGTGGAATTGCCATAATGTTAAGCACTGCAAAATTTATTGATAGTTAATGCTTTTGTATTCAGCACTTAAGTGCTTAAATTGACAGGAATAAATTCCCAACTACGAAATGTACATTAACTGTTGTTGAGCGGTAATAATTGAGCTAATAGCTGCCACAACTTCTTTAATTTGGCTACTGCTTAAACCTGGATACATAGGTAAGGATAATATTTGCTTCGCCTGCTTTTCTGCTTGGGGGAAATCACCTTCTTGATAGCCTAAATTAGTAAATGCTGGCTGGAGGTGACAGGGAATTGGGTAATGAATACCTGTCTGAATGCCATTTTCTGCTAGTTGTTCTTGGATTTGCTCCCGTGAGAGGGGACAAGCATCATCTACTCTAATTACATAAAGATGATATACGTGCCCTGTATCGCTGTCATTTTTTATCGGTAGAATGCCAGCAGAGGCTAAGGGTAATAGTTCTTGATCGTACTGTTGAGCAATACTGTTGCGATCGCAATTCCAATTTTGCAAATATGGTAGTTTTGCCAGCAATACTGCGGCTTGTAAGGTATCTAGGCGGCTATTTGTGCCAAAATCTGTATGAAAATACTTTTTCGCTGCGCCATAATTCCGCAACCGCACCATTGTTTGCGCTATGTCTGCCTCTTGCGTCAATAACATTCCACCATCGCCAAACGATCCTAAATTTTTGCTGGGGTAAAAACTATAAGCAGCTGCAATTCCCACTGAACCAGCACGATATCCTTCCCTCTCTGCTAGGTGTGCTTGGGCTGCATCTTCAAAAATTAGCAACTTGTATGTGTCAGCAAAGTCTAACAATTGGCGGGGCGATACCATCTGACCATAAAGATGCACTGGAATAATGGCTTTAGTTTGAGGCGTAATTACCTTAGCAGCTGCTTCTAAGTCAATTAAAGCGGTGTGGGGATCGCAATCTACAAAAATTGGCTTCGCCCCAGCACGTAACACTCCAATCAGGGTGGCGACAAAAGTATTTACTGGTAACAAAACTTCATCGCCGTTACCAATATTACAAGCTTGCAAGCCCAGAGCGATCGCATCGGTTCCAGATGCTACACCCACACCATATTTTGTCCCAGATGCTGTGGCAAATGCGGTCTCAAAATCCGCAAGTGCTTTTCCTAAAACAAAATCTCCTTGGGTTAATACAGCCTCAATTGCTTCTTCTAGTTGACGTTGAATCGGTTGATGTTGTAACTTAAGCTCTACAAAAGGAATTTTATTACTAGTTGAATTTATTGGCATATTACTTTAATTTGAATACTCAGGTTTTATTTATGTGACTGATGAATGATTACACAAGCTTAGGCGCAGTTATTAGCGTTTTTTTGCTAAAAATTCATTATTAGGAAAAATTGCGATATTTTAATCATAAATATGCCTAAATCTGGCTGTAATGATAATTTTTGCCAAAGCAGATATCATTGCTTCAACTATATGTCGTCTACAATCATCAACAGCTTTGACATATCTAATATTAGGCTGAGTAAATAAGGCAGAATTTTTGCACATTACTATCCACTCTTCCAGAGATTACACTTGGAAAATCTAGCATCCAGCTATTGTAGGTAAAAAGAAATTCAGTTTAAACACTAGAAATTTACCTAATATATGTAAGAATGGTACAAATTTTATGTCCCATCCTTGCTTAGTGTTATATTACCCAGTCCAAAAGTCTAACTAACGCTGTCTAGCAGTAAAAGATAAAGCAATATGATTGCCACAACTTTGAAGAGAATTTTGACTATCGGTAATTACTAAGTCAGAGACGATTGCTTTGTTGGTTAATGTCATCAGGGAAAATTTTTGTCCTGAGATTGTTGATCAGAGGTTAAATTGGGGAATGCTTAAAAATAGCAAATAATAATCCACAAACAGTGGTTATATAAACTACAGTATCGAGCAATTATCAAGGTAGTGATGCTAATGGTAGAGCCGGAAAATAAATTATTAGCCTTAAAGGATGGTTGGGCTTCCCAAGAACCAAAAGAAAAACAACGCCTAGAAGCATTGTCCGACTTGGGTTTGCGGCAGTCAGAAACAATTCCCGTATTTGAAGAAGCTACTCAAACTGCTGCTCATTTTTTGGAAGCACCTATTTCCATTTTGGGATTTGTCGATCAAGAACGTCATTGGTTTAAGTCAGCAGTCGGTCTATTCCGGCTAGGACGACCGATGAATCATTTAGCACAAAGCCGTCAACTCTTACGTCAGGAATCTTTTGCTAGCCAAGTTGTTGATAGCTTTCAATTTTTAGAGTTTAAAGATACACATAAAATTACTGACCCAGTACTTGCCAACAGTAAGTTGATCCAGGAATATGGCATTCGGGCTTACTTGGGAGTACCACTAATTGATGCTTCCGGTCATTGTCTGGGTGCATTGGAAGTAATGGATTTAGTACCGCGCAACTTTACAGCGCGAGATATTGAGTTTTTAGAAATCATTGCTCGTTGGAGCATGAGTGAGTTTGAGCGCAATCGGCTGTTACAGAGTAAATCAGAAATTAGTTCTGCTAAAGCACCTCTGAGTTTGGCATTTAATAATGATAGTAACAGTGAGATCAAACTCAACCCTTCTACTTTAGAAAAAGGCTCTTTTTCGACAAAAGAACTCAAATTAGAACTGTTAGGACAGCTAACTCAGGAGTTACGGACACCGCTGACATCTGTACTAGGTATGGCTAGTGTGCTAGGGCGGGAGATTTACGGGCCGTTAACAACCAAGCAAAGAGAATATCTCGATATTATTCAACATAGCGGTCGATATTTACTGTCCTTGGTCAATGAAATTACTGAACTAGGAGCAATGAATGAAAGCTCTAGCGATTTGAATCTAGCGCCTGTAGATATTGAAATGGTATGTCAACAAGCCATCAATACTCTAGAAGAAGCTGCTAACCGCCGCGAGCAAGATATTCGTTTATCTATAGAACCTGGACATAGCCGCATTTGTCCTTTAGATAAAGATAAAGTCAGACAAATGTTGTATCACCTAATTTTTAGCGTGATTCAAATGTCTGCTACCGGTAGTGTGGTGCGGATTCATGTTTCCTATAAAGAAAACATGTTGAACATTACAGTTTGGGTTTCCCATCCCTGGTTGGGAGATGGAATCACTGAAGTCGATCCCTATTTTCGTCTTAGCCCCTTAACTCTGCTGGAACTGACTGGTGAGTCATCACCCTACAATCTGCATCTAGACAATCATGAGCCAGTTGGAAACTTACCATTAATCATGGATGCCAAAAACTTGGATGCCCACTCTGATGTCCTGACTATGAATTCAGGTGTAGATGTGGCTCAACGTCAAAATGGTTTGTCTCGGGAAAGCTTAGGCTTATTACTTAGCTGTCAGCTAGCAGAATTACATGGGGGACAAATTTCTATTCAAGGTTCACCAGAATCAGGATACCGCTATGTGCTTTCTTTGCCATTACAAGCGGTGACATCCGCAGAGACAGTTAATGATATGTAAGTAAACGTCACAAACTGTTTATATCTGGAATTATGAAAAAGGGACTAGTACAGCAGGGCGTAAACAAATAAAGGCTTCCCAACAACTGCAACCCTTGTAAATGATGTCATTACGCATTCAACGTAGCGGTACTAGAGACTAAAATTTATAGTTCAGTAATATCGCACTTTTTCCAATCAGCAATGCCAAAAAAATGTCATAAATCAGCATAAAAAAGGAATATTCCCTAAATCCTTACATCCTTTTCCCAAACTCGTAATAGGAACAAGCAACAACCAAATATGAAAATCTTTATTCCCTCGCCCCTATTTTTAATTTAGACCCGCGCAGGCGATCGCATAGCTCCTCCACCAAGAAGCTGGTATCTAAAATATCGGGAATGAACATAAATTTTCTTTTATTCAAACATCAGCACTGTATTTTCTCAATAACTAAATAGCTGTGAAAGCTAGCACGCAAGTAAATTTGTCAGATTATGGGCAATAGTCCCTGGTTACAAGTCATCGTACTGAATAATGATGATGGACTGTTAATCAAATTCTCCATTGACAATTTGCTTGATTACCATTTTATTTCTACCCGCATTATGATTAAGTCCAAGTCTTAAGCGGGCGTGCTAATTGCTCACAGCGTTTTTTATGAATTTAGTCTGGCAACAATTCACTCTATCGTCTTTGACGGTCAAAGAATATTTTGCTACTAGCTACCTCTATAGATCTATAGTAGGTCTGTTATCTTCGTGGCGGCAAAGTAGTATCTTGCTACAGTGGGGAGACACAATCGCCGCTGCCTTACTGAGCATCATATATTGCCTAGCTCCCTTTGTTTCTACTACCTTACTCGGTTTGTTGTTAGCAGCTTGTGGAGTATTTTGGCTATTGCTAACTTTATCGGATGAAGCAACACCAACAAATTCCTCATCATTGACACCCATCCATCTGTTGGTATTGCTTTACTGGGCAATTGCGGCAATAGCGACAGCATTTTCACCAGTCAAAAAAGCGGCCTTAAACGATTTCGTTACTCTAACACTGTATTTAGTGCTATTTGCGCTTTGTGCTAGGGTAATGAGGTCATCTCGTCTGCGTTCTTGGTTGATCGCCTTGTATCTGCACGTGTCGCTAATTGTGAGCGTCTATGGAATGCGGCAATGGTTTTTTGGCGCACCTGCATTAGCAACTTGGACAGATCCAGAATCGCCTTTGTCGAAAACTACCAGGGTCTACAGTTATTTAGGCAATCCCAATTTATTGGCTGGATATCTTCTTCCCGCAGTCATTTTTAGTTTGGTGGCAATTTTTGCATGGCAAAGCTGGTATAAGAAGGCTTTAGCCGTAACAGCGTTAATTGTTAACGCTTCCTGTCTAGTACTAACTTTTAGCCGTGGTGGTTGGATTGGTTTAGTAGTTGCAGTATTAACTACATTGGCATTGCTAATTTATTGGCGAAGTTTGCAAATGCCTCCTTTTTGGCGAACTTGGTCGCTGCCGATTCTGATTGGCGGTTTATTAGGAATATTGCTGCTAGGAGTAATATTTATTGAGCCATTACGCCTGCGGATTTTCAGTATTTTTGCTGACCGTCAAGATAGCAGTAATAACTTCCGGCGCAATGTTTGGGATGCTGTCTTCAAGATGATTGGCGATCGCCCAGTTTTAGGTATTGGCCCTGGTCATAATGCTTTTAATAAAATCTATCCTCTTTACCAACAGCCCCGTTATAGCGCTTTAAGTGCTTATTCAATTTTGCTAGAAATTGCTGTAGAAACCGGCTTTATTGGTTTAGGCTGTTTTGTGTGGCTACTAATTGTCACCTTCAATGCCGGCTACTTACAAATCAAACGATTGCGACAGCTAGGCAACATCGAGGGATTTTGGTTAATTGGGGCGATCGCTTCCATGCTCGGTATGCTGGCTCATGGTACTTTTGATACAGTCTGGTTCCGTCCGGAAGTGAACAGTATTTGGTGGCTATTGGTAGGCTTGGTTGCTAGCTACTGGACACCTTTAGCTAAAAATAGGACTTCTGAGTTGAATTCAACTAACTCTGAACCTTCCGCCAGCTGAACATACCAAATTGTCAGGCAAGCTACTAACACTCAGGTTCGGTTAATTATTTTTCATATTGCTTGTAATTTGGGAAAAAGGGTGCATTTTTGAATTCACCCTTTATTTTTTTCCCCTTAACCGAACCATATTTCAACCCCAAAAATCGATTGTTTACTCTCTGTAGGTACTAGCACCTGGAGTACTGGGATCGCGATAACGGGTTGGTTCATCATCACGTCTTTTACCTGTCAAACCAGCTAAACCTAACAGACCCAGTAAACCCAACCAACCCCAATCAAAATCATTGCGATCATAAGTTGTTGTAGTTGGTGCTGTGGTGGTGGTTCCGGTGCTAGTTCCAGGGTCGCTAGTGGTTTGGGCTTTTACAGGTGAAGTTAATGTTAAAATGCCCATACTTAATGTCAGAACACCAGTACCAAGTACTTTAGTTAAATTCCGTGTCATGTTGTAAGTTCCTCATCCCTTCCAAAGTTACTCACCACTGTATCGAGTCTCAACATGAAGAAAATCAATCTGCGGCGATAACCTCAGAAGTTGTTTAACTCACACTCGAGATATATAAAAGCAGGAAAGAAGTTTGAAATCTCTCCTGAATATTGAGAAAAGTACAATTAAATTTACTTATAAGAAAATCAAAATATTTTTAATGGAACACATACTACCTTCGTGTCACATCTTGCAGAGAAAAAAATGCGACCTGGTACAAATCCAAGCCGCTAACGTTCCTAGATTCCTAGTAATTCAAGGTAGCTAACCCACCTATACAACTGACTCCCTGATTTTTCTTCTGGAAATCTCAAAAATAAATTATTCTAATTCCTAGATTTAATAGGAATTTTACTCTTTATGCACGTTGAGACGCGATTAATCGCGTCTATGCTTTATATCCCTGTTTACAAAGCAATGGGATATTTTTTCTTTGGAGTCCTTTATCTAATTTTTTCGGTTCCTCCTACCTTCTTAATCTTGTTAATAATTTTTGATTGCGCGTTGAATGTCGCGTTGGTCTTGTCGCCGTTTGAGGTCGTCGCGCTTGTCATGGAGTTTTTTACCTTTGCCAAGGGCTATACTAACTTTTACCCAACCGCGTTTGAAGTACATTTTTAAGGGAACTAAAGTTAAACCTTGCTGTTCGACTTTGCCAATTAGCTTGCGGAGTTCTTGACGATGTAGTAATAGTTTTCTTGTACGGCGTGGTTCATGATTAAAATACTGCCCACTAGCAACATAAGGAGAAATATGCACGTTGATTAACCATGCTTCGCCATTGCGAATTAAAGCATAGCCATCTTGGAGATTCACCTTACCTGCGCGAATGGACTTAACTTCGGTTCCCGTTAACTGAATTCCAGCTTCGTAAGTTTCTAGGATTTCATACAAATAACGGGCTTGACGATTGTCGCTAATTACTTTGTAACCTTCGCTCTTGTCGCTCATTGAAAATTATACGGTAGTAAAATTTATCTAAATAATCGTTTGAACTAGCTGAGAAATTTATCAGGGCTATATTAAACCACTATATCTGGTGACTATGGATATCAGACTCATCCTATTAATTTAGCTTTTTTTACTTCTCAAACTAGCCCTTCAGTGGAAAAAACCACAACTAAACATGAAAACCTCTCTTCCCAGTCAACAGTCAACAGTCAACGCTATTTTGAAGCTAGAATTTTCTGCCAACTTTTACCTCAACCAGACTGTTGATTTAGTAAATTGTAATTTACAGTAAGGTAAAAGATTACTCTAACGTATTGGTTATTTGTGATGAAGTACAAAATTTTCTACAGTTTTCCATTAATAAAATTTCAGGGCGCGTTACATTTCTTTAACAATTTCTAAAGATTTAAGTTTTTCTTAATAAATCAGTCCTGAGGCAGTAATTAATTGTTAAACCTGTCATAGTATGAAACATAAGAACACACTATTATCGCCTGTGTTCACTAATAGTGCTCCTAAAAGTCAATTGCCAAGTCAAACCAATGCTAGGGGTGTACTGTCCATGCCCTTGATGATCCTTGTAGTGGATGATGATCTGGGCACTCGTCTGTCTATTAGTGATTATCTTGAACTCTCTGGCTATTCAGTAATCACCGCTAATGACGGTCAAGAGGCTTTGTTGATGGTGGAAGAGTATCATCCCGATCTAATTGTCACCGATATTGTCATGCCACGAATGAATGGCTATGAATTGGTGCGCCGAGTACGTCAACAACCAAAATTCCGTTTATTACCTGTAATTTTATTAACAGCGCGGACAAAGACTCAGGAAAGGATTCTGGGATATCAGTCGGGGTGTGATTTGTACTTACCCAAACCTTTTGAGTTGGAAGAGTTAGCCGCTGCTATTCGTAATTTGTTAGAGCGATCGCAAATTATTCAATCAGAGTACCGTTTTTCTGAACAAGAAAATTTGGGCAATTCTCAGTCAACAAAACCCATGACAGCCCAGCCATCTCAAATGACTCAAGTTCATAAATCGCCAATGATCTCAGATCTCACATCTAGAGAACAAGAAGTGTTAGAACTTTTAACTCATGGGCTTTCAAATGCCGAAATGGGTCATCAGTTACATCTGAGTGCGCGGACTGTAGAAAAGTACGTGAGTAATTTATTGAGGAAAACGGCAACAAGTAACCGCGCCGAACTGGTACGGTTTGCCATGAAGCATGGTCTAGTAGAATAAAAGATTGTGTAGATTACTGAAGAAGTGCTGAGTCAGATAGACCAATATTACACTCTGTAAATCAATGTCCCAGGTCTCTGACTTCAGTCATCAGTAAGAATATATATTTTTACCTTCTAAAGCATCAGAAAAATTGCTGTGAATTAATACTCTGATTTCGCATCCACAGTTTAAGTGCGCGCTTGCTGACTTAAAACATATTTAAGCAGACCTTCACAAGCATCGACCAGCAAATCAATTACTTGCTCGAAGCCGTCACTACCACCGTAATAAGGGTCAGGTACTTCTTTTAAGGTATAGCGAGCACAAAACTCACACATTAAATGGACGCGATCGCGGTCTTGCTGTGTTGCAGCCAAAGCCAAGATATTGTCGTAATTTTCCCGATCCATCGCCAAAATTAAGTCAAAATCTTGAAAGTCAGTTTTCTGGAACTGGCGCGCATGACCGCGCAATTTAATCCCTAATTTTTTAGCAGCCGCAGCACTCATGCGACGGTCAGGCGGGCTCCCAATGTGATAGCTGGAGGTACCAGCAGAATCGCAAATAATCTCATCGCTCAAGTCTGCCTGTTCGATGAGATGATTCATAATATTTTCTGCCGATGGCGAGCGACAGATATTACCCAGGCAGACAAATAGTAGCTTGTAGGGCATAAATATCTTGTGTCCTTTGTCCTTAGTCATTTGTCATTTGTCCACAACTATTATGATTTAGGACTAATGACGAATGACTAACGACTAATGACTAAAATCCCGGCAGTTCTAGTCCACTGGTCAAATCTTCCATACGTTCCCGCATGGTAGCTGTGGACTTGTTGTAAGCATCTTTCATGGCTACTGTTACCAAATCGGACAGTACTTCTGCACCTTCTGCCAAAGCTTCTGGAGAAATTTCCACGCGCTTGGGTTCTTGGTTGCCACTGACAATTACCTTGATCAGACCACCGCCAGACTCTCCTTGAATCTCCATTTGCTCCAACTCTTCTTGGAGCCGCTTTGCGCCTTCTTGAACTTGCTGCGCTTTTTTGAAAGCTTCGGCCAGTTCTTTCATTTTTCCCAAGCCAAAGCCGAAACCCTGTCCTTTTCCTGTCATAATAAATAGTCCGCGTGTGCGTTCAATAACAAATCAAATTCAATTATAGATGCGGTAGGCAAATTGCCTATTTTTTTACTGATAATTAATGCTACGGATGAGGATAAGGGGCTAGGGGCTAGTGATTAAAGATGATCCTGGCTCACAAACCAGCAAAAAGCGTTGACTGCCGCAGAGCTTGACTAGCCTCTAGTCTTGATATCTCCCGATCAACAAGCTAATTGAAAGTCTCCCAGCATTTTGACTTCTGGCTCTAACCAAATTGACCACTGGTCTTGCACTTGGTGCTGAATATGACGGATCAGGGAGAAGATATCGCTAGCTTTTGCCCCGCCACGGTTAACGATAAAATTAGCGTGGAGTTGTGCAACTTGCGCTCCCCCAATTTGGAAACCTTTTAACCCTGTTTGTTCAATTAACCAACCTGCAGAGTAAGGTTTGGGATTGCGGAAGACGCTACCACAACTAGGGTAGTTGTAGGGTTGGGTGCTCAGTCGGTGTTGTTTATGCTCCTTGGTGACTGCAATTACTTTTGCTGGGTCAGCGCCAGGACGCAGTTGAAAGGTTGCTTGGGTGACTATGCGATCGCTACCTTGTAATAATGAAGTGCGGTAGGCATAACCTAACTGCTCTGGAGTCAAAGTTTCGATTGTGCCATCCGGTGACAATACCTGAGCGCTGATTAACATATCTGCGGTACAGCTATGGTGCGCCCCAGCATTCATCACCACTGCGCCGCCCACGGTTCCCGGAATACCAACCGCCCATTCTAGGCCTTCCCAACCTAAATCTGCGGCTTGCCATGCCAAGCTGGGAATTGATTCGCCCGCAGCGACGGTTAATTGCCCTGTTTGGGGGTCAAAGTGGCTATATCGTAAATGACGAGTGGCAATCACTAAGCCTGGTAAACCGCGATCGCTCACTAATAAATTAGAACCTGCACCCAGTATCGTCACTGGAATCTCATGTTCTTTTGCATACTTCATGCTTGCTTGCAGTGCTTCTACGTTGCGGGGGGCTACATACAATTCAGCAGCTCCACCCACTCTATAGGAAGTAAACGCTGACAAGGAAGCTTGGGATTTGATTGCACAATCAGTATCAGGCAAGCAAATTACCTGACTAGTGACGGAATTAGCTGTTTCCTGTTTCTCTGAAGTTAAAGTAGAAACTGTGCAGACGCTGCCAGCTGCCTGGGAGATTGTCATCTTTCGGTCGATTGAGTAAAATTTTTACATTTTTCCGCCGTAACAATACGGCTTAACTATAAAATTTTGCGAAAAGATTACCGGGTAACAAGGATACTTGTTTCCCAAATGAAACCTAGTCATTGTCAAAAATTACGATGTGGCTGTGGCTGGTTCGCGCAGTGTCGCAATCACATCAGGAATTGTCTGATTCAAGTTTCCAGCACCGAGAAACAGTGCTAAATCCCCTGGACGCAAAGCTTTGAGTAGATATTCGCCAACTGCACTCAAGGTAGGTTGATAGACAACCTGTGGATGCTGCGTCGCAATTGCTGCTGCTAACATTTCACCGCTGACTTGCCCTAAATTAGGTTCTCCAGCACTGTAAATATCAGTTAGCACTACCAAATCAGCATGAGTAAAGGATTCTGCAAATTCTGCTAAAAAGGTCAGTGTGCGACTATAGCGATGGGGTTGAAAAATCGCCACAACTCTTTGTCCAGGTCTTGCTTGCAGGCGGGCCGCAGCGAGAGTCGCACGAATTTCGCTGGGGTGATGAGCGTAGTCATCGATAAAGGTGATACCATCAACTTCACCGCGAAACTCAAAGCGCCGTCTTGCGCCTTCAAAGGTGGCAATACCTTTAGCAATTTCCCCAAATTCTAGGCCTACAAATCGACCGACAGCTACAGATGCGAGAGCGTTGCTGAGGTTGTGCCGACCGAGCAGTCGCAAATTCAACATTCCTAAAGCTTTGCCGCGTTCCCAAACTAAGGCAGTAGTACCATCAGCACGATAGTCAATGTTAGTCACAGTATAGTCAGCGTTGCTATCGGGGTGTAGGCTGTAGCTGATTGTGGGTTTTAGGCGATCGCGCACTGTTGCACAATCAATGCTACCTACTAAAGTTTGGCATCCTTGAGCAAACTCTTGGAAGATATTAACAACTTCTTCTAATGTTTCATAATGGTCGGGATGATCTAGTTCAATATTAGTAATCACACCAATTGCTGGAGCGTGTTTTACCAAAGAACCATCTGATTCATCTGCCTCTGCAACTAAATACCGACTTTCTCCCAATCTGGCATTGCCTTCCCAAGCATTGACTTCGCCACCCACCAAAATAGTTGGATCTAAACCAGCTTGGAGCAGCATATAGCCAATCATACTGCTAGTTGTAGTTTTCCCGTGGGTACCAGCCACAGCAATACTGTGGTAATCAGCAATTAAAGCAGCTAGTACATCTGAACGATGTAATATTGGGCATCCCAATTCCAGCGCTGCTTTGTATTCTAAATTAGTAGTGTTAATTGCTGTTGAACAAATTACTTGCGGCAGTGTTGTGTTGTTACTGCTATTTGATTCTAAGCGTGAGTTTAATCCTACTCCTGAAGATACTAGAGGTCGAAAGAATTCGAGATTACTTGCCTCTTGTCTACTAAAAATATGTGTGCCGATAGATTCTAATTTTCTTGTTATATGGTTCGGGCGTAAATCTGAACCTGATACTGGTAATTGACGTTTAGCAAGAACGTATGCCAGAGCCGACATTCCAATACCGCCGATCCCAATGAAATGAAATGGTCTACCGCTAAAATCTACAGAATTATTACTCATTGATTACTCCTCTTACACCACACCACACCATAATCACAAATGACACGCGTATCATAACAGGAATTTGATTTTTACTGTAACTACTCCTGTATGTATTTAATTTTTGAGGTTTCGTAAATTTTTCCCCTCTGCTTTTTTTTGTTGAGAATGATTTTACCTTCGTTAGAGGTTTTTGTAATTTCTGAAGTTTATCTTATGATTATTCGGAAAATTTCCGCCACATCGGGAAAGAAATTCTTGTAATGAGAAATACATATTTTTCTTGTCCTTACTAGAATTGGCTACAATAGTACATTTTTGGTTAAGTCGCTTTTAAATGACATAAACCTTAGGCTTGAGTTGACTACAATAGTACATTGATAATGAAACTTTTCTGAAATTGAATAGAATTCCCAACTTAAGTGGATGCAGCAACTAGCAATTTTTGGTGGCACATTTGATCCTGTTCATTGGGGACACTTACTCATAGCCGAAACAGCTTTGCATCAAGTCCCTGTCGAACAGATAATTTGGGTACCGTCACTAAATCCTCCCCATAAACAAGCGGTTGCGTTTCAGCATCGCTTAGAAATGCTAAAGCTAGCTACAAAAGACAACCCAGCTTTTACGGTTTCACTAATTGAAGTAAATACCCCTGAAACATCCTACGCCATCAACACCCTGATTGATTTAGCTGCTGATTATCCCAATACTCACTGGTACTGGATTGTAGGTTTGGATACTTTCCAAACCTTACCCCGCTGGCACCGTAGACATGAACTCACACAAATGTGTGATTGGTTGATCGCACCTAGACTCCTTGGTGGTGAGAATATAGCTCAAAGTGAGTTAATCTGCAAGCAAGTCGAACACCAACTGAGAAATCAGTCAATCACCATTGACTGGCAACTATTGCATATACCTTTAGTAGGAGTTTCGTCAAGCCTCATTCGCCAATTAATTCGCGAACGCCAATCTATTAGATATTTAGTTGCAGAGCCGGTGCGGTTGTACATTGCCGCTCACAACCTTTACGCAAAATAAATCTGAATAAATTATGTGTTTTTTTTCTGGATCTAACACTTTGTGGTTATAAATGCTCCCCCCCTTTGCGATATGATTGGGGTCAACGATATAAACTTATAGGCATAAATACAGAGGGCAAGACACTGTGATTAGAGTCGCAATCAACGGTTTCGGGCGAATTGGGCGGAACTTTGCACGCTGTTGGGTGGGTAGAAAGAATAGCAACATCGACCTTGTGGCTATCAATGACACATCCGATCCTAGAACTAACGCTCACCTGCTGAAGTATGACTCGATGTTAGGAAAGTTAAAGGATGTTGACATTTCAGCAGATGATAACTCTATCATCGTTAACGGCAAAACAATTAAATGTGTATCTGATCGCAATCCAGAAAACTTGCCCTGGAGAGATTGGGGAATTGACCTAATTATCGAAGCAACTGGTGTTTTCACCAGCAAAGAAGGAGCGCTCAAGCATGTCAATGCTGGAGCCAAAAAAGTTTTGATTACTGCTCCTGGCAAAAATGAAGATGGCACCTTTGTGATTGGTGTGAATCATCATGATTATGACCACAACAAACACCACATCATCAGTAATGCTAGCTGTACCACAAATTGCTTGGCTCCGATCGCCAAAGTTTTAAATGAAAAATTTGGCATCATCAAAGGTACGATGACTACCACTCACAGCTACACAGGTGACCAGCGCTTGCTAGACGCTTCTCACCGTGATGTCCGCCGTGCTAGGGCAGCAGCCATCAACATTGTACCGACCTCTACTGGTGCCGCAAAGGCAGTAGCACTAGTGATCCCAGACCTGAAAGGCAAGCTAAATGGTGTTGCCTTACGTGTACCTACCCCAAACGTCTCAATGGTAGATTTCGTAGTTCAGGTTGAGAAGCGTACTATTACTGAAGAAGTTAACCAAGCCCTCAAAGATGCTGCCGAAGGGCCACTTAAAGGAATTTTGGATTACAGCGAACTACAACTAGTTTCATCGGATTACCAAGGTACCGATGCTTCTTCAATTGTTGATGCTAGCTTGACCCTGGTTATGGGTAATGACTTAGTAAAAGTCATGGCTTGGTACGATAACGAGTGGGGTTACAGCCAACGAGTTCTCGATTTGGCTGAACTCGTAGCTGAAAAATGGCAGTAATTTGTCATTAGTTATTTGTCATTAGTCATTTGTTGCAATACCAATGACTAATGACTAAAAATGTTGAAATCCCTGATTCAGATTTAAAGTTTGGTCAGGGATTTCTGTATTTTCATGGTGTAATAGTACTTTTGTTTCTGATGTAATCGTGCCAATAATTGCTGCATCTTGACCTATTTGTGCGACTAAGGCTGATGCAACATCTGGTGGTAAACACAGCACTAATTCAAAATCTTCGCCGCCGTATAAGGCGTAATTTATAGCTTGTTCTGGGGTGAGCCAGTTAGTAAATGCTGGTGGTAAAGGAATGTGCTTGGCTTCCAGAATAGCGCCAACATGACTAGCACGGCAGATTTGTAAAACTGCATCAGCCAAACCATCGCTGCTATCCATCCCCGCAACAGCAATTTTAGATTTTAGATTTGGGATTTGGGATTGGGAATTGAAGATATTCCAGAGGATGGGTAATATATCTAATCGTGGCTGGGGACGCTGGTGTGCGGTGATTAAAGCCGCCTTGTCTGGATCTTTGAGGTTTTGTCCTATTTCCGGATTTAAGAGCAGTTCCAAGCCTGCACGGGAGGCTCCATGTACACCTGTAATTGCGATCGCATCTCCTACTTTTGCCGCAGAGCGCCGGATAATTTGATGGGGGTAGGCTTGACCAAAAGCGGTAATTGATAAAGTCGTCACAGGCGATCGCACAATATCACCACCTACAATTGGCGTATTGTACTTTTGCAAGCATTCTGTCATTCCTTGGTACAAGCGCTCAACCCAATTGACACTTATATCCCCTGGAAGCCCTAATCCCACAGTGATCCCCAGAGGTGTAGCGCCCATCGCCGCCAAGTCTGATAAATTAGCTGCCACCGCCCGCCAGCCAGCATCTTCTGGGGAGGTCGTGACATGACTAAAATGCACATTATCAACTAAGACATCGGTTGTCACTACCAAAGATTGTTCTGGTGTAGTGACAAGCACAGCTGCATCATCGCCAATAATTTCTTGAGGGCAAAAGCGCTGCAATATGGCTAACAGACCTTGTTCGCCAATATCTTTTACTTGCAAGGAAGATGACTCATTGTTCACGGTGGGGGTTGGGGAACTCGGGGCCCCCTCTGGGGATAAGGGGTAATGGGGATTAGGGATTGGGTAATGGGTAATGAGACACCAGAAGGAAGAGTAAAAATAACTTTTGACTTTTGACCCTTGACTCTTGACCCTTGACATCACGACAAAAGTTTTATCTATCCTGCTTTACGCCGGGAATGATGGCTACTTATAGTTACGATAAGGGTATTGTCTAGGAGTTAGTGGAGATGGTCACTACACCAGTAACCAGTATCACTTTTGAAGAGTACTTAACCTATGATGATGGTACAGGTTTTCATTATGAACTGGTGGATGGCAGGTTAGAGCTAATGAACCCACCAACAATTGAACATTTCTTGATTGTGGATTTCTTGGATACTTTGTTGAAATCACAAATCAAAAGGTTGAATTTGCCTTGGCTGTGTTTTCGGGAAAGCGGCGTGAGAACAGGCAGAAATAAATCTAGATTGACTGATTTATCTGTGGTGACGCTGGAGCAAGCAAAAGAATTGATGAATGTGTCATTAGTATTTCAGTCACCGCCATTGTTGATTGTAGAGGTAGTTAGTCCAGATTCAGTGAAACGAGACTATCGCTATAAACGCTCTGAATACGCTGCTTTGGAAGTACCAGAGTATTGGATTGTAGACCCCTTAATGGCGAAAATTACGGTTTTATTACTGGAAGAAGGACTTTACGAAGAAACTGTATTTACTGGCTCTCAGCAGATTGTATCGCAGACTTTTCCCGAATTAGCGATCGCAGTTGATCTAGTTTTGAATTCTGGAAATCTCAGTTGAAAGATGAAATGCAAGACTTCACACTTCATCCTTCATACTTCATCCTTTTATGCTGCTTGTGGCTGCACTAAATTTTCTATCCCTTGAACGACGGTAGCAGACTCAATTTTGTCACCTGCCTTGAGTGTGTCCAAAACTTCTTTACCCTCAGTTAAATAACCAAAAACGGAGTAACGACCATCTAATAGGTTACGTCCGGCTGGGGTAAGTTCTGGTTCAAACAGGAAGAAGAAAAATTGCGAGGAAGCGCCATTTACCTGAGTTTCCGGACGGGCCATGACTACTGCACCAAAAGAAGAAAATGGCAGAACTGGCATATCAAGGTAACGTCCGGCATCTTCTAGAGTGATGCCGTATGTGGGAGCTTTATCGCCTTGTACCAAGACTTCTAAAGGAATAGCACGATATTTACCAGTTTTGGGATCGAGAAAACCTACTTCTTTTCCTGGAGGATCGCCAGTTTGCAAAAAGTAAGATTCTTCAGAACGGGTGAATTCTAAACCATTATAAAAACCACGTTGTACCAAATCCACAAAGTTACCAGCAGTTACGGGAGCGCTATAACCATCTACCACAACGGTAAGGTTGCCTTTATTGGTTTTGATATCTATAGTTGCTCTACCTTTAAGTTGAGGTAGGTTACTGTACTCCTGAGGAACTTCAAAAGGAAATTCCTTGACCATTGACTCTTCGAGAAGATTCACAATGTTCAGGAGGCGATCGCGTTCTATTTGGATTTTTTCTTTATCTTTGACTTTGGCTAATTCCTGCAAATTATTCACGCCAGACTGTAAATCCTTAATCCAAGCTTGGGCTTGGGGTTGGCGTTCTTCGGGAACGCTTGCTAGGATTTTGGAGGATTGATCGAGAGACCGTGATGCCTTGCTTAAGTCTTTGGAAATATTTCCCCACCGCCGATTTGCCCGCAGTTGGTTGGAGATATCTTCTAAACTGGCTTGCAGTTGCCGCACAGGCTCATTATCTATCGGGAGTGCATACCGCAACAGAGATCTGCCGTCAGTGATTGCATTCCCAGCTGGTAGGGCGGCGCTACTGGAGGGAGTCCACGCAGCTGTACTTATGCCTAAAAATATTGTTACCAGCAGTATTGCCATGAGGCTGTTCTTCAGCCAGGATTTTAATAAGTTAAACATGGTATGGCTTAAATGCAGCATCAAATTGTTGACTGGACATAACCCATAAATTATCTTCCCACAGTATTAGGGACTACGGATTAGGGATTGGGGATTAGGGATTAGGGATTGGGGATTAGGGACTGGGGACTGGGAGATGTAGACGCGATAGCGGCTTCCCGTAGGGTGGGAGACAAGGGGAAATTACCAAACACCAAACACCCAA
Source organism: Nostoc carneum NIES-2107 (assembly GCA_002368155.1). Lineage (GTDB taxonomy): Bacteria > Cyanobacteriota > Cyanobacteriia > Cyanobacteriales > Nostocaceae > Aulosira > Aulosira carnea. The sequence goes on along the minus strand of AP018180.1, from coordinate 2,089,769 downwards.
CCCCAATTACCAATTACCCATTACTCATTACTCATTACTCATTACCCATTACTCAATGCCCAATTCCCATGACTAATAACCAATGACGACCCTAGAGGGGTACAATAAATGCCGATTGTCTTCCAAAATTTGAAAGCTTCATGATCTCCAGTAACGACTTTCGACCCGGTGTCTCAATTGTTTTAGATGGGTCTGTATGGCGGGTAATTGATTTCCTCCACGTTAAGCCAGGTAAAGGTTCGGCGTTTGTGCGGACAACGCTGAAAAATGTCCAAAGCGGCAAAGTTCTAGAAAGAACTTTCCGTGCGGGGGAAACTGTACCGCAAGCAACTCTAGAAAAAGTCACAATGCAACATACCTATAAAGAAGGTGATGAATTCGTCTTTATGGATATGGAAAGCTACGAAGAAGGCAGATTAACCGCAACGCAAATTGGCGATCGCGTAAAATACCTCAAAGAAGGTATGGAAGTTAACGTCATTCGCTGGGGTGAGCAAGTTCTAGAAGTGGAATTGCCTAACTCTGTGGTTTTAGAAATTGTGCAAACAGATCCAGGCGTTAAAGGTGACACTGCTACAGGTGGTACAAAGCCCGCAACTTTAGAAACCGGAGCAACTATCATGGTTCCCTTGTTTATTGCTCAAGGTGAACGCATCAAGATAGATACCCGTGATGATAAATATTTAGGCAGGGAATAATTATTATCTCTTTTGAGAGTAATCCCGATTTCAATCCCTATTTTAGGGATTAAATCCCTGCCACACTTAACATTATTCTTTACGTACAGGTCGAGGTAATAAAAACTGTGCCATTGGACTTTAATGAAATTCGCCAACTGCTAGCAACTATTGCACAAACAGATATTGCCGAAGTCACGCTCAAAAGCGAAGACTTTGAGCTGACAGTGCGTAAAGCTGTAAGTTTTAGCAATCAAATGGTGTCAGTCAGCCAAGCAGCATCAGGCGGTGTGGTTGGTTTGGGATTAACATCAGTGGCTGCACCCCAGACTGTATCGACAGTGGAGACGGCTACAAATCGCGTCTTGGATAATAATGCCACTGGTTCTGGTGTGCAGTTGTCTGGCAATTCTCCCTCAGCAATTGATAAAAGATTAGTAGAAGTTCCTTCGCCAATGGTAGGAACATTTTACCGTGCGCCTGCACCAGGTGAAGCCCCATTTGTGGAAGTGGGCGATCGCGTCCGCAGTGGTCAAACAGTCTGCATCATCGAAGCCATGAAGCTGATGAACGAAATTGAGGCTGAAGTATCAGGTCAGGTCATGGAAATTTTGGTGCAAAATGGTGAACCTGTAGAATATGGTCAACCTTTAATGAGAATTAACCCTGATTAAGTATTAATCTATATTATGACGCAAGTCATTTTTTTCTCATTTTCAGTCCTTGCGGGTTAATCCTGATGAAACAAGTGTTGCCTGTACCACCAGAAGTGATGCAACAAGTAGCGGAATACTTCAGTCTGTTAAGTGAACCGATGCGCCTTCGGCTGTTGCACTTATTACGGGATGAAGAAAAATGCGTGCAAGAGTTGGTAGAGGCAACACAGACTTCGCAGGCCAACGTCTCAAAACACCTGAAGGTAATGTGGCAAGCAGGTATTCTTAGCCGCCGCAGTGAAGGAACTTGCGCCTACTACCGGGTGGAAGACGAAATGATTTTTGAATTATGTAATCGGGTTTGCGATCGCCTAGCTACTAGGTTAGAACAGCAAGCCCATAATTTTCGTTTATTGAATGGTAAGCGATAAGTCAAAAGTCAAAAGTCAAAAGTCAAAAGCTCTACATCCATGTTCTTGACTCTTGTATAGGCGGGTTTAACCAACATATTTCCAGCCGATACTAATATTTTGACCTTTGACCCTGGACTCTTGACTAAAGTGGATAATTGTTTTTAAATTGGTCACGTGTGAGTGGCTGTTGTAACTCTACGCCTTCACCACCTAGCACATCCAACTCTTTGCCATTGACTTCAATGTAAACCTTGGCGGTGGGATTTGCTGTGGTTGCAGTGTAGACAACTTGTCCTACACGCCCCATCATCGAGCTGCTACCACCACCACTGGTAAATTCTTCAGATAAATTAACATGAACTTCATCATTGTTAACTTTCACACCTAGTAATTTGGTGCCTTTGGGAATTGTGGTAGATTCTGCTCCTTCAGTTGGGCCTGCTAATAAGTTTTGCATAGCCTTTTCTACAACTTGGTTGGGTTGAGTAGCAGCTATTGTGACTGGTTGGGGAGCTAATTCTAAATTTTTGCCATTATCTTTCAGCCAATAGACATTAGCACTTTGCTCTTGCCCAGGCTGTACAGTTGAGGGCTTTCCTGGCTGGGTTAATGATTGTGAAGCTGGGGAAGGTGTGGGCGGATTTTGGGAGTGTAAAGTAAGCCAAGCAACGCCGCCACTGACTGCTACCACAGCTGCGGACACAGCAGCTATTACACCGGAAGAATTACGATTAGATTGGTCTTTCATATTCAAAACCTGCTTGACTGAGGGCTGAGATGGTTTGTGTGGGAAGAGCAGCCTGATTAAAGTTGGTACTTAATTGGGGAGTTTCCAAACACTCAGAGTATGGCTATTTATATCAACAATGCCGCCATGTCTCTTTCCGCAGTAACTACCTTAATTTTAGATTCGTAGTTTTATTACGTCACCTATCTGGGGGTTGGGGATTGGGGATTGGGGATTGGGGATTGGGGATTGGGTAATTTTTAATTGGTACTTGGTAATTGGTAATTGGTAATTGGAAGAAGTTTTTTGAACCCAGTCCCTAGTCCCCAGTCCCTAGTCCCCAGTCCCTAGTCCCCAGTCCCCAGTCCCCAGTCCCCAGTCCCTAGCTTATAGCCTCGGTAATCCACTGTTTGATTGTACCGATCACTTCGTTAATGTCAATTTCTTGAGATTTACGAGTAGCTCTTTCTACAACTTCTACTTTGCCGTTGGCGATCGCTCTGCCTGTGACTATTCTGTAAGGTATACCGATTAAATCAGCATCTTTGAATTTTACTCCTGCCCTTTCATCGCGGTCATCAAGTAAGGTTTCAATTCCGGCTTGATTTAGTTCTTTGTAGAGTTTTTCGGCGATTTCTATTTGTTGAGCATCTTTAATGTTAGGAATTGTGACAATGGCATGATAGGGTGCGATCGCTACTGGCCAAATAATTCCATCTTTATCGTAGGATTGCTCGACGGCTGATTGTGCTAATCGCGATACACCTACGCCATAACAACCCATGACTAAAGGTTTTTCTTCCCCTTGTTCGTTGGTATAAGTTGCACCCATCGCTACAGAGTACTTCGTACCCAATTGGAAGATATGTCCTACCTCAATTCCTCTAGCGCTTTGTAGGGTTTGCTCTGGGTTATGAAGAGCGCGATCGCCTGGTCTGGCTTTACGAATATCTACCACTAATTCTGGTAACTTAAATTGCTCACCCCAATTCGCGCCAACTACGTGATAGCCAGTCTCGTTGGCTCCTGTGACAAAGTTTTTTAAATCAACGGCTGTTTTATCGACAAAGCGTAAAAACTTGGAATTTACTTGTTGATTACCCTGAATATAATCATCAGCAATATCAGGGGCAATATAGCCTAAAGGTAGAGATTTTGCTGCCCATGTTTGTTGGGTTTCAGCGCTGGGTACGGTTAAAGCAATAATCGTTTTAGCATCATAATTAGCAGCTAACTTAGTTAATTCATTTAGCAACTTCACTTCGTTAACTTCTTGATCGCCTCTAATGCTAACTAAAACTAAAACTGTTTTGCCATTGTCATAAACTGTTTGGTAAAGAACATTCTTCACTACTTGAGTAGGAGAACAGTTGAGGAATTTACAAACAGTTTCAATCGTATCTGTTCCTGGTGTCTCGCGTTTCTCATAGGCTGTAAACTTTGAGGTGACAGCATCGGCGCTTAAAGAAACAGCTTTTTCCACATTAGCGGCGTATTTGCCATCTTCGGTGTAGAGAACCTCATCTTCTCCCGCATCCGCCAGCACCATAAATTCTGTAGAACCAGAACCACCAATTGCGCCAGAGTCAGCTTCCACTGCACGGAAAGCCAAACCAGAACGGCGTAGCATATTGCTGTAAGCCTGGTACATATCCTGGTAAGTGGCTTTGAGGCTATCTTCATCCACATGGAAAGAATAGCCGTCCTTCATGATAAATTCCCGTCCGCGCATCAAACCGAAGCGGGGACGAATTTCATCGCGGAATTTCGTTTGAATTTGGTAGAGATGCTGGGGTAGCTGACGGTAAGAGCGAATCATATCACGTGCGATCGTCGTGATTACTTCTTCATGAGTGGGGCCTAATCCCAATTGTTGCTCTCGACGGTCAATGAGGGAAAACATAATTCCCTCAGCTTTGGTATAAGTATCCCAGCGTCCTGATTCTTTCCACAACTCAGCAGGTTGTAATTGTGGTAACAAACATTCTTGTGCGCCTGTGGCGTTCATTTCTTCGCGCACAATCTGGGAAACCTTTTGCAATACCCGCCACATCAGTGGTAAATAAGCATAAACTCCGCTACCGATGCGACGAATATAACCTGCACGTAGTAATAATTTATGACTGGGAATTTCCGCATCAGCTGGATCATCCCGCAGTGTAACGAATAACATTTGTGACAGTCGCATCGTTTATTCCCTTTCCCAAAATACTTAATGAATTATGAAGGATGAAGTATGAAGTATGAAATATAAAGCTGCAATTACTACAATTTTTTCACTCACTTCATTAGGTATGAAGTATAAAGTATCAAGTTTCATGCTTTATCTTTGTGAGTGCTGAGTTGGCGAGACGCAATTAATCGGGAGAGACGCGATGAATCAGGAGAGACGCGATAAATCAGGAGAGACGCGATGAATCAGGAGAGACGCGATGAATCGCGTCTGTACAAGAGTCAAAATCCCAATCCCCAGTCCCTAATCCCCAATCCCCAGTCCCCCATATTTAGGAGAAAAATATCTTGACTACCGGAATTTACCAAGCACAACCACCTTTAGAATTTATCCCGCCGAAACTCAACCCTTTACTTCTGCAAGCGGCGCATCTGTTATTACCCAGCATAATTAGCTGGAAAACAGCGATTACCCACATTGAAGCAGACAACGTAGAAATTTTAGCTGATCTCTATCGTCAGTTTCAGGAAGGTAAGATTCGGTTTTTGTTAGCATTTCGCCACCCAAAAACAGAAGATCCGCTTTGTTTAGGCTACTTACTTTCGCAACTTGTGCCGAAAATAGCACGAGAAAAAGATATAAAAATCCAAACTCCAATTCATGCTCATTTTATCTATGATCGCGGCATTCCTCTGTGGGCAGGTGAACACATTGGCTGGCTCGCGTCTCATTTAGGCGGTACTCCCATCCAACGGGGTAAAGCCGACTGGAATGGTTTACGTTCGGCACGGGATTTATTCGCCAATGGCAAATTACCAATGGCGGCTGCGCCAGAAGGAGCAACTAATGGTTTATCGGAGATTATGAGTCCCTTAGAACCAGGTATTGCTCAATTAGGCTTTTGGTGTGCTGAAGATTTGCACAAAGCTGGACGCTCTGAGCAGGTTTACATTGTACCAGTTGGGCTTAAATATAGTTACGTTGATGCGCCTTGGAGTGCGATCGCACAACTTCTCAGCGAATTAGAAGCCGCTAGCGGTTTACCGATAAATCCCTCAGAAAATGGCAATAGTGCCACAATTGAGTCCCTTTACCCCCGCTTGTTGACTTTGGCAGAACATTTATTAACGCTGATGGAAGACTTCTATAAGCGCTTTTATCACCAAAAGCTCCCAGAAGCGATGATTGCATCTCATGAAGGAGGCGATCGCAATGAAGCTTTAAAAGCTAGGTTAGAAGCATTGATGCACGTAGCGTTACAAATATCAGAGCAGTATTTTGACTTACCGCCTAAAGGTGCTTGGAATGATCGTTGTCGGCGCTTAGAGCAAGCTGGCTGGAATTATATCTTTAGAGAAGACTTTAAAGATTTGAAATCATTATCTCCCATAGAACGCGCCTTAGGCGATCGCGTTGCCGAAGAAGCAAATCGCAGAATGTGGCACATGCGATTAGTGGAAAGTTTTGTGGCTGTTTCTGGTAGCTATATCAAAGACAAACCTTCAGTAGAAAGGTTTGCTGAAACCACCTTATTGTTAAGAGATATGGTGAAGAAAATTCAAGGTACTAATAACCCCATGCGTCGTCCACAATTGGGTAAACAAAAAGTCAAAATTACTATAGGTGAACCCATATCTATCTCTGAGAGATATCCAACGTATAAAGCTAATCGTGTGGGTGCAAAGCAAGCTGTCACAGATTTTACTAATGATTTACAAAAAGCAATGGAAAGTTTGATTGCCCAGGAAGGATAAGGATAAACTACATCATTACATTCTAAAAATTGTGCATATCAACTCAGAGTGAAAACCGACAGCATCTTTTATCGACTATTTCAAGAGGTTCCCAGTATTTTCTTTGAACTGATTGGTAACCCACCTGAGACTGCTAATATCTATCAATTTTCTTCAGTTGAAGTCAAGCAAACAGCTTTTAGAATTGATGGTGTATTTCTTCCTACTCAAGATACAAACAATCCCATTTATTTTGTCGAAGTCCAATTCCAACCAGACGCAGATATTTACTCACGTCTAATTTCCGAAATCTTTCTATATTTGCGGCAGAATAAACCTCAACATACTTGGCGTAATTATTTATGCCAGCAGAAGTATTGATATAGGAGATATCAAAGATTGTCACGAATTTTTTACCAGTCAGCGTGTAACAAGAATTTATCTCGATGAATTAGGTCATGTAGCCTCACTACCCATCGGTATTGCTACGATAAAATTAATCATTGAGAATGAAGATACAGCAATTACCACTGCCAGAGAGTTAATTAACCGTACTAAACAAGCTGTAGGTTTACAATTGCCCCAGCAGCAGTTATTAGAACTAATAGAAACAATCTTGGTTTATAAATTTCCGCAAATGAGTCGAGAGGAGATAGAAGCAATGTTTGGCTTAAATGAATTGAAACAAACGCGAGTTTATCAAGAAGCCATAGAAGAGGGAGAACAAGCTGGTAAACGTAAAGCCAAATTAGAAGCTGTACCTAGACTTTTAGCATTAGGGTTAACTGTTGAACAAATAGCACAGGCGCTAGACTTAGATGTTGCACAAGTGCAGCAAATAGCACAGCAAACACTACCGAATGAATAGCAATTAATGGTTACAGAGGTTAGATGATGGAAACTACAACTAAAAGACAAGAATTATTAAAAGCAATCCATGAAAGACTTGAACAAGCTTATGAAGATACTTTAGAAGATGTTTTAGAACTGTTAGATATTAGAAAAGCAGAGGATGAAGAGGATATTAAAGCTTTTGAAGAAGCTAAAAATGAACCTACTCTTACTTGGGAACAGTACAAAAAAGAAATAGAATCGTGACTTATCAAATAGAAATTTCAGCCAGGGCTGCAAAACAATTAAAGAAATTATCTAGCGAGATTCGAGAGAAAATTAACCACAAAATTTTAGAACTGGCTGAAAATCCCCGTCCTAGTGGCGTTGTCAAACTAGAAAATACCGATGATAAATATCGTATTCGTGTTGGTAATTATCGTGTTTTGTATGAAATTGAGGATGATGTACTGATAGTTAAAGTTGTCAGAGTAGGGCATCGAAGAGATATTTATCGAGATGAGTAGATTATCTACTATAATATTGATTGGCTAAAATAGTCATTTTATAAGAACTACCAAGGTAGAGCTTTATAATTTTGTTTAACTGCTTCTAGCGCTTCGATTGATTCACAAAAATAATTTTTAATAAAAGACACATGATTTTCTTCAGATAAAAACTCTTGCAAGCTTTTGCGATAAAAAATACTTGACCAATCTTTAGTAAGATTTAGATTGCGAGGAGTCCACTCTGCAGAATTTTCATCGACTATTTTTTTCATAGCTTCAATAATTTCTGGACGTTTTACATATGTGGGAGAAACTTCCAAGCATATACCTAGATAAGGATATTTAGACAAGCTGTCTGGATTTAACTCAAAATATCCAAGACCGCACCAGAAATTCCAACTAGAAAAATGTTTATATATAATATATCTGCTCTTATCTGCATATTGCGTTAAGCTTGCTGACCCCTTAGGAACACTGCCAAAAACTTTCTCAAATTTATCGCTTACTTCATCCCTGAGGGTTGATTCCATAAAATTAAGCGTTTTATTAAAATTTATCATTGTTAATATGTCAAGGGATGAAAGCTGATTAGTATGAGCCATTCTGTTAACCTCCATAAACATTAATATTTCTTTCACAAGCGTATCAGTGATACAGTTTTTTAAGAAACTATAAAACTGATACCATCTCAATTGATGAAATTTCACATTCAATGGTACATTAAATGATTTTGTATCGGAAGAATGTAAAATGTCGGCAGAATCTTTTTTGTCGTAGTCACGGGTAATATAAATTAAACTTCTCTGTGTCAGGGTTTTTATTTGTAAAGAATCAAGGATTTCAGCGTATCTTTTGAGTTGGTCTTCTGCTTCCACAGATCCAATCTTTGATTCAATAAAAATTATATGAGTGTCTAAACTATTGGATAGTTCAACTACAATATCTGGTCTACTGTCTTGTGTATGATTTTGCAGTCGTTTGTATTCTTGTTGGGTTGAAATCTTAATGTTGGTATAATTCTCATCAGTAATAATTGAATTCTGTTTTAGCCAAGCAATTAAAATATCTTTATTGAGTGAGAAAAAATAAGCCACTATCTCAGTAAAAAAGTCTTCAAGTGGTTTAGTGGCTGAATGCAGATTGAGTAAATTTTTAAATAAAGACATTTTAAATAAGATGAATGAGAGTAATATTCTAAATTTTAGAAATAAAAATTAGCATTGAAGGTGCGTTATGCTTGAATAACACACCTGACGATTATTTAGATTGCAACAGTTTTAACTCAGGCGATCGCGTATTGACAAGAGTGGTGATATACCCACAACAAATAAAGGGTAAAAGCTTTACCCTTTAACAAGAAATGTATATATTTAAAAACAAGCTTAGACTTAAGTTAAATGATTTTCCAAGAGAAATGCGATCGCAGCTTGATTAACCAGGAAATACTTTGGATAATTCCAAGACTAAATCAGTGAAACTTGGTAAATTAACTGACTCATTAGGCAAAAATATTAGCTTGCGACGATAACCAAATTTACCTTGTGCAGCTTGATAAGGTTCGCTGTAGCATTCTAAATAATTATCTACTAAATTAAATATCCAGTAATCGGAAATACCTGCTTCTGCATAAAGGGGTAACTTTACTTCTTGGTCGTATTTTAAAGAAGAATCAGCAATCTCAATTAAAAGTAAAATGTCTGATGGATTGGGATGATTTGCTAAATAGTCGTCAGCACGATTTTGTACAATCACTAAATCTGCTTCTGGTTCGCTGTTGTCAGCAATAGTAATTGGATCTTGGGTTCTAATAGTTCCTTGTTCTTTGACAAGTTGGAATAACTCTCTAGATAAACGAGTAAGACATACAGAATGTGGTTTACCTTTTGCTGCCATATTAATTATTTCACCTTTAATTAGCTCAACTCGTTCACCTTCCTTAAAAAAGCCGAGTTCTGCTAGACGGTGATATTCAGCTAGGGTAAAGCGTTTAGCGGTGCTGAGACTCATAACATATTCGGGAATGCAGAGTTATTTGCATCTTATACCAAATCAAATAATGTTTGCGACACATCAATATATTCTAGAGGGCAAGGCAGTGCCTTGCCCCTACAATCTGTCGCATTCTTTTTTCAAATTGGTATTACACTTTTATATGGGAAATAGGCGGACTGGGAGTCTACCCTTTCCACCTGTAAAATTTCATTACTCGATATGTTTGTAAATTAAGTTAAGTGATTCTCTAAGAGAGATGCGATCGCTTCTGGATGGAGTTTCTTGTATTGCTTTTTACCAATGCGGACTACGCAGTTAGGCGCGCTGCTACAGCGTTTTTGACAGCCTGTATGTTCAATTGTGACTTTGTCGATTAAACCGCGATCGCACAAAGTTTTTTCTAATTCTGATACTAAACCTTTACCACCCCGCTTCATACAGCCAGATTTCTGGCAAACCATGATTTTGGCTTTGGTTTGAGATGGGAGATTTTCGATTGGGCAAACACCAGTTGATTTTACCCGAAATGCTTTAAATTTTATTTTACCTGTGCGTTGATTTAATTGGCTAATACCATCAACGCGAATTTGTTCGCCAGGGATTAAAGATGAACGCAAAGCACTGCGTAAATCTTTAGGAACTTTTACTTGCAAATTCCCGGCGGGAATTGCTAAACGCAAGTATTTAAATTTTACTTCATCACCAACAAAACCCAGGAATTTACCTTCAAGGTTTAATTCCGATAATGTTTGATATTTTTCACCCATGTTCAGCAACTCACAATTCAAAATTAAACGTAGTTCAAACTGAATCTAACCGGGTGCTATCATGTCCAATCAAATACTTGTATCATGTCCTGAAAATTAACAATAATATAAACTTTTGGCGTTGCCTCAAAAGTCTAAATTATGTATATTTAAATGTACATGATATTCGCTAATTCTTGATTATCAACGGCAAGTGACAAATAGCCAGGACTTACGCAACTGGTACACTCATCTTCTGGTTTAAGAGTCAAGAGTCAAGGGTCAAGGGTCAAAAATTTAGTTTTTTTGGACTTTTGACTTTTGACCCTTGACAGCCTAAACGAAAACAATGTGACACTTGCGTAATTCCTAATGACAATCAAGTAATTAGTTGAACATGATATTAAGAGATAGATGCTTCCCCAATTACTATCTCCCCCATAATTTATTTTAGGAAAGTCGTTTAGCTTCTACTGTTAGAGGTAAACTCTTTTCGTCTGGCATATCGCGAAATTCTAATTCCCAACCATTAGCTAAAGTGAGAATTTTCCCCTCTGCGCCGTCTGTTTGTTTGACTACGATTTCTTCTAAATCTTTTTTAGCAACGTAGACAACCAAATGACCAGCATCATTCACCCGTAGCATTACTTTCATTAATTTCCTCGACAGATTCTAGTTCTTTTGTGAGACAACCGATAACGAACCCTTTTTCTAAGAAATGCACGGCATAGATATACGATCTCTGCAAATATGTGCCGATACTCGCGACGTAGCCGACTTCTCCTTTTTTAGCTAAAACTACCCCAATTTCTTGACCGGGAAATGTACCATCGTTTTTGATCAGCTTACGCAATCTGACTTTTTGGCCGATTTCAAAAGCAGGTGGTGCGTCAAGTTCAATTTCATCGGGTGGCATGAGAATACCTCTGTTCTCTAGCTAAATTCAACACTTCTTCTGTAGTTAAACTACGTTTTTTCTGGATTGATTGTTGGCGTACTGCATCTAAAACAGTTTGGGTTTCTTGTGAGTTGAGAAAGATACCGTGCTGTTCTAAAACGCTAGATATTAAGTGCCGACCAGAATGTTTACCAACTACTAAACGGCGTTCCCAACCTACTTCTTCCGGTGAAAATGGTTCGTAGGTATCGGGGTTTTGCAATACGCCATGAGCATGAATTCCAGATTCATGTGCGAAGGTATTTTCACCAACAATTGCTTTCCAAGGTGGAACACTGCTACCGGATGCAGATGCAACTAGTTGAGATAGTTCTAATAATCTGGGAGTGTCAATACCTAAATCATGGCCGTAAATACGTTTAACAGCCATCACAACTTCTTCTAATGCGGCGTTTCCTGCTCTTTCACCCAAACCGTTGACGGTGGTATTAACTGAAGATGCTCCAGCTTTAATCCCCGCTAGTGCGTTGGCTGTAGCTAAACCAAAATCATTGTGGGTGTGAATTTCTAGCGGAATCATCAAAGCTGAGGCTAGCCGCTTCACTTTATTATAAGTAGTAAATGGGTCAAGAACTCCGACAGTGTCACAAAAGCGAAACCGCGATGCACCCCATTCTTGAGCATAAAGCGCTACGTCTAAAAGGAAGTTATCATCAGCTCTAGAAGAATCTTCGCCGCCGACTGCTACCCAAAGACCATTATCAACAGCAAAGCTAATACAATCTTTAAGTTTTTGCAGACTTACCCGCCACTGTCCATGAAATTTAGCGGCAATTTGAATACCAGAAACAGGAATAGCGATATGTACTCGCTGTAAACCGCAAACTAGAGAAGCTTTTAAATCTGACATCACAGCGCGGTTCCAGCCAAGTAGTTTAGCTTGTAAACCCAAGTGAGAAATAGCTGAAATTGCGCGTGTTTCTTCCTCACCCATTGCCGGAATACCGACTTCTAACTCATGAACACCGATGGCATCTAGAAACTTAGCGATCGCAACTTTTTCTTCTAAGTTAAAAGCAACACCTGCTGCTTGTTCGCCATCACGTAGTGTAGTGTCATTAATTTGGAGTTGATTCATCTCAAACATTTTCAATCATCTCACTATGGGAATTACTCTTAATATTGTTTCTTGATTGCTAGCCTGGTTCTCTGCAATCGCTAGTAATGGTAAACGCCGATAGAATTTCTAATGGATGAACGGTAAATGCTGAAGAATCTTATAGACACGATTCATGACTCTTCATTATGTGGCAATCCCCTTGACATATCTGTATGACAGCGAACCAAAATTTAGTATCATTTACAAATTGTTTTTACCATTGAAAGTCAGTAGTTTTCCAAGTAGCAATAAGTATGTTTTTCCTGAGCAAATGATGAGTATATATTAGGGATCAAGAAGGACAAATGACCAATGACAAATAACCAATGACAAATGACTAATGACAATGACAATTAAATTTGCTCATCGAGCCAATCGAAGATGCGCTCAAGCTGTTCTAAATTCACTAAACCGTACTGCCACAGCAGCATAGGTAACGGGCCGTTATCGAATTCGCGGTGTCTTAGTGCCACAGAAATATCTGCTGTGGACAGTTCCAAGTCTTGATGCAAAAAATTCAAAAATTCTATATCGCTGTTACGGACAACCATAATCGGACTTTTAATTTCTAGATGGCGGTATGAATTAAAAATGTGAAATTCCTAGCTTTACTTGGTAACTTCACATCTTTAATTGCCAAGATATATCAAGAAAATTTCAGAGGTAGCAGCTGGGAGGAAACTCACATGAAGCGTTACCCCATCAGTCTGCAATAAAATTTCCTAATGAACAGTAACTTCTACATCCAAATCTTTAGCGATCCGCTTTAAATTGTGAGATTTTACGGAAATTATGACCTTTCTCATTTGTCATTTCCCACAAATGATTCGGAAGTACTATATGAGATAATTACGCATACTTGCAAAGATTCTCAATTATCTTGGCGTATTCAATTTTGGATTTTGGATTTCGGATTTTGGATTGATGACAACCTTAATCCGTTGTGGCTGGAGATGAGTGTTCTGAAATTTGGTCATAGTTCTTTCCTATTACCAATCACCAATTACCAATTACCAGCCCATGTGACAATATAAATCTTGACCGATTCCTTACAATTCAGCACTATCAGGCCAGCAACGCTCTAACCAGTCTACTAATTCTTGGCGAGAGGCGAGAAATTGCATGACGGTGCTACGGATGAGCAGCGCTTCTCGCCGATTGTTGACTTGCACCCTTAAAGAACCATCCGCTAAACAGGAACAGTCAATCATTAAGTCTTGCAAGCGGTGGTAGATGAGCCAGCGATCGCTTAGGGGAATGTGCAGTATTTGTTCGGCTGGGAAATTATAACTACTAGATGGCAACATTGTCGTTTGTCCTCTCTTACAAAGTTCTGATCGCCGGAAACCGGCGCTCCGACTTTGCGCTTTGTCACTTGTCATTTGTCATTGGTCATTGGTTATTTGTGATTGACTGTTGACTCTGGACTGTTGGGTACAGACGCGATTAATCGCGTCTCTACAACTTTTAATTCTTGCAGTTGTTGTTCTAGTTGCTCGATGCGAGAGAGTAATGAACGCATAACGCTAGCTTCGACATCGGGTAGCTTACCATGTTCTAGGGGTTCGCCTTGCTTGCGAGAAATAATCCGACCTGGAATCCCGACGACAGTGGAATCGGAAGGGACATCGCGCAAGACTACTGAACCTGCGCCAACCCGGACGCGATCGCCAATTTGAATATTACCTAAAACTTTTGCACCTGCACCAACAACGACGTGTTCGCCGACTGTAGGATGGCGCTTACCGCTTTCTTTACCTGTACCGCCAAGGGTAACGCCTTGATAAATTAGCGTATAGTCGCCGACAATCGCAGTTTCACCAATGACGACACCCATACCATGATCGATAAACACACCTTTGCCAATCTGTGCGCCAGGATGAATTTCAATACCCGTTAAGAATCTTCCCAGATGGGAAATGAACCGGGGAATGAAAATTACTTTGCGACCGTGTAACCAGTGAGCAAGACGATGCAAACAGATAGCGTGCAACCCAGGGTAGCAGAAGACTACCTCTAGCCAGTTACGCGCCGCTGGATCGCGCTCAAAAATGATGCGGAAATCACTCAACAATGGCTCAAAAAATTTGCCAGAGAGTAGATTAGCGAGCAGGGAGGTCTTTGCAGAATCCGGTTTAGTAGCAGTCTTAGAATTTCTGATACTATTTAATGTCTGTTGCATCGGTACTGTCTGGTTAAAAGAGCCATGTGCTATTTTTCTGCTTATATCAGGCAGCTTCAAATAGGACAGTCTAACCCATGCCTATTGGAATTATTGGATTGATTAATGTTGTACTCACAACCCGTAATTCCCATTGCAACTATATTGCAAATTTGTTTTGGAGTAGGGGTACTGGCTTTTTCTATTGGGGGTACTAGTATTTATCGGGTAGGGGTTTGAGAATTTTTGTACTCGCCACAAAACCCTTTATCCGTAACACTTTACAACGCTTTATCTAACGTATTTTGCAATATATTAAGTTGTACTCAAAAGTTATTAAAGATGGGGTACATGGGACAACAAATGTTATATCTGTATACCCAGTTACGATTCTTATTTTATTCTTTTGCTAGGGCAAAAACCTAATTTCTTAATTTTCTTTTAGTAATTGCTGTCTGTAAATCTATATACTTTTGCAATTAATTCATATTTGCATCTAATACACAGTACGGGCATAGCGTAGATCAGAAATCTCTTTAACTGAAAGCTTTTGAATGCCGTACCCCCAGCATTGCGGTATTTTTTTAATTGTAAATTCCTCAGCGATCGCACTTATCGCCACAATCAACTCACCCCTTGATTGCATAACGGAGCAAAAAGCCTCGTTAACGGAGTCAAAAGCCTTGTCAACGGAGCAAAAAGCCTCGTCAACGGAGCAAAAAGCCTCATCAACGGAGCAAAAAGCCTCATCAACGGAGCAAAAAGCCTCGTCAACGGAGCAAAAAGCCTCATCAACGGAGCAAAAAGCCTCATCAACGGAGTAAAAAGCCTCGTTCACGGAGCAAAAAGCCTCGTCAACGGAGTAAAAAGCCTCGTTCACGGAGCAAAAAGCCTCATTACAGCATTCTTTACCCTTGCAAACCGCAATGACACCTTCCGCTTTGCGCTTTTGCGCCTTTGCGTGAGATAAAAAAATCTAGTTATTCCACCAGAAAATCACTGTAATGAGGTTTAATTACTCATGAAGTAGATGCAACTTTAGCCGATTTACTTTTAAGAGCTTTGAAGCGTTCGCCTAATTGTTCAGCCACAGTTTTTAAGCCAGGAGTTTTTTTCGCAGCTGTCTTGACATAGTCATAAACAGTCAAACTACTACTCATAGCTTCACTACCAACTGCCAGTAGAGTATCATCTACTTGTTCAGTAATTTGGCGTATTGAAGTTAAAACTTCAGTCAGTGCAGTGGCTAATTGATAATCTCGAACAAGTTCCTCAACATCAAAGCTGGCTGGGAGAATCTCACGGTTCGACTGAGCAGCAGTAACGCTATTATTCACAAACGCCAGACTTTTATCACCCATTTTTACTAGGGTACGCCGTTCATCGTTGCTGAGAGTGATTAAAAAGGGTAGCTTTTTTTGGATAGTCTGTAGCGCAGCTTTAATTTCTTGGATATCTTGTGGTGACAGCGAGCCTGTGATGTTTTGATAAGCCATCGTATTATTACCAGGATACTTCTATGTTTAGGTAGCAATGGTTGCTAAGTATAGAATGCCCAGTAAAGGATGCGATCGCACAAAATTCCACCAATTTGAAAAAAGAATGCGACAGATTGTAGGGGCAAGGCACTGCCTTGCCCTCTAAAATATTATGGATGTGTCGCAAACATTATTTGATTTAGTACTATACCAAGTTACAATCATAAAATTCCTGAATTCGTAGGGTGTGTTACGCCGTAGGCTAACGCACCTTCAATTGTTAATTGCATCTCGGTGCGTTGCGCTCCGCGACAACACACCCTACATTTAAACTTGACATAGATATAATCAGCCCCAGAGGTTCACTGCTTAGAACCCCATGTTGTAAAAAACTAAATTTATCGATGATTTTGCGGATTTTAACAAGAGTAGATTGTGGTTAAGGGATAATAAATGCATTTGCCCATAAAAGCACAGTCATGACTTGCTGCCTAAATCCAGCTTGCCACAACCCACCCCATTCTGAATCCACAACCTATTGCTCTAACTGCCGATTTCCTTTGGTAGTGCTGAGAAATCGCTATCGTCCAGTTCAATTACTAGGAAATGGGGGATTCGGGAAAACCTATTTAGCAGAAGATTTAGACAAGCTGAATGAATATTGTGTAATCAAGCAATTTGCGCCGCGAGTACAGGGAACTGCGGCAATCAACAAAGCTACAGAACTATTTGAGCAAGAAGCAAGGCGACTGCAACAACTAGGAGAACATCCGCAGATTCCCACGCTATTGGCGTATTTTGAAGCAGAAAATAATCTTTATTTAGTGCAGCAGTTTATCAACGGGCAGAATTTATTAGCTGAATTAAAACAACAGGGAACTTTCAACGCAGAAAAAATCAGGGAAGTTTTGCTTGATTTATTAAATATCCTGAAAACGGTTCATCAGCACCAAGTTATTCACCGCGATATCAAACCAGAAAATATCATTCGTCGCAGCACTGACAACAAGTTAGTCTTGATAGATTTTGGGATTTCCAAGCAACTCACCATGACAGTTATCACTAACCCAGGAACAATAATTGGTTCCCCAGGTTATGCGCCATTAGAACAAATGCAGGATGGTAAAGCTTATGCAGCAAGTGATTTATATAGTGTTGGTGCAACTTGCTTTCACTTACTGAGTGGAATTCACCCTTGGATAATGTGGGAACAACAAGGTTATGGGTGGGTTTCTTCTTGGCGGGAGCATTTGCAAGAACCACAAAGCAGCGAATTAGAGAAGATTCTTGATAAGTTACTGCAAAAAGATTATCAGCAACGTTACCAATCTGCTGAGGAAGTTTTACAGGATTTTAGTTCACCGTTACCATCACTTTCACCAGTACAACCAACTCAGGCAGTAGTTGTAACTCAACCACCCTCATCATTCCCTGCGACATTACCCCATCAGCCTCAACCGGGAACATCACCAGCACCAGTAAAGCCAAAAGTAGCTCTACAAAAGGCATCTAGACAAAAGACTAATTGGAGAACAAGATTCCTGGTAGGTGCTGCTATTACAATAGTTGGAACTCAAATATATGGTTATGTTCGCTATGGCTTATTTCCGACTAATCCCATATCTGTAATTGCTAGCAAAGATAGCGATGTTTTCTTACAAAAAACCCTCACAGGGCATTCTAACTGGGTTACTTCCGTCGCCATCAGCCCAGATGGTAAAACCCTTGCCAGTGGTAGTCATGACAAGACCATCAAACTCTGGAATCTAGCAACAGGAAAGCTAATTCGCACTCTCACAGGGCATTCTGGCTGGATTCATTCCGTCGCCTTTAGCCGAGATGGCAATATCCTTGCCAGTGGTAGTGAAGACAAGACCATCAAACTGTGGAATCTCGTAACCGGAGAGCAAATCGGCACTCTCACCGGGCATTCTAACTGGGTTAATTCCGTCGCCTTTAGCCGAGATGGCAAAACCCTTGCCAGTGGTAGTGAGGACACAACCATCAAACTGTGGAATCTTGCAACGGGAAAACAAATCCGCACTCTCACAGGGCATTCTGGCTGGATTCATTCCGTCGCCATCAGCCAAGATGGCAAAACCCTTGCTAGTGGTAGTGAGGACACAACCATCAAACTGTGGAATTTGGCAACGGGAGAACAAATCCGCACTCTCTCAGGGCATTCTAACCGGGTTACTTCCGTCGCCATCAGCCCAGATGGTAAAACCCTTGTCAGTGGTAGTTGGGACAAAACCATCAAATTGTGGAATCTCGCAACCGGAGAACAAATCCGCACTTTCACAGGGCATTCTGGCTATGTTTTTTCCGTCGCCATCAGTCCAGATGGCAAAACCCTTGCTAGTAGTAGTGATGACCTCACCATTAAACTCTGGAATCTCGCAACTGGAGAAGAAAACCGCACCCTTACAAGGAATTCTGGCTCGGTTATTTCTGTCGCTTTTAGCCCAGACGGCAAAACCGTTGTCAGTAATAGTGGTGACAATACCATCAAAATTTGGCGGCTAAAGTAGTGAGTGCTGCGATGCTGTTTTGAGTATTTAGCTAGATACAGAAGAATTAACCTAAACTAAAATCAAAATAACTTGCTCTTAGAATTTGGAAAAAACTATGGTTAACACCTATGACGACATTTTCAATACTGCATTGTCCTTACCTCCAGGGTTAAGAGCAATGCTGGCTGAACATTTATTTAAAAGTCTGGATGCTGAAAATCAAGCAGAAATAGATGCTATTTGGGCAGAAGAAGCAGAGAACAGGTTTCAGGCTGTTGAAACAGGCGAAGTTAATTTAATTCCTGGTGAACAAGTATTACGAGAGCTACGTTCTAGGAGTAAGTAATGGCGTATAATTTTCATCCTGATGCCAAACAGGAATTAGATGATGCTGTTGCTTACTATGACAATATCAGCCGCGACATGGGAGACGCATTTATTGCCGAAGTTGAACGCACTCTCAATCGTATTGAACAGTTCCCAGAAGCATGGACTCAATTATCAAAGAATACAAGACGCTGCCGCATAGCCAGTTTTCCCTATGGAATAATTTATGCCATCAAAGAGCAGCAAATTTTAATAGTTGCAATCATGCACCTTCAGCGTCAGCCAAATTACTGGACTAATAGAATCTGAATAATTAGCTTAATCAAGATGATCTGGGTCTATGCCAAGCGATGTCTAAAGTTACGTTAAGTTATAATCAGCAGTCCAACATTTAAAACAAATGAACTGGAAACTTGACGAAGCACAACAAAAACTGCCAGAGGTGATTGATGCTATTGCGTCAGAACCTCAATTAATCTTCAAGCAGGACAAATTAGTTGCTGCAATTGTAGAACCAAAACTTTTTCAAGAGTTCCTTGCTTGGCATCAGCAACAAAAAGTCTCTCCCCTGGCAGATGCTTTTGCAGAATTACGTTAACTCTGTGCTGAAGAAAATTACATTTTAGAGACTCCTGCACGATGTAGCGATTAGCAATTGACAATGTTTTAATTTTATGTTTCTTCAAAAGGATTAAAAACCACAATCTCTATCCCATCAAAATCTTTTTTATTACGAGTAACCAAAGTATAGTTGTAATATTTTGTTGTAGCAGCAATAAGAGAATCTAAAGGAGGTAACTTTCGCCCCTTTTTCTCTAACTCTCCTACCAACTCACCCCATAACAATATTACAGATAAATCTAAGGTTAAAATTCTTCCCTCGAACTGCACAAGTAATTCATTCTCAAACCAATCTTGAATATTCTTTTTTCGCAATGATTCACGTAGCTTTTCAATTCCCTTTCTAATTTCACCAATGGTGATCACACTTAGAAAAGTTTGTTTTGCATCTACACCTTTCAGCCACCCGATTACCTTTTGATTAGGCTGGGTAGATATCAATTCAGAAATAATATTTGTATCTAAAATATAATTCATAATTCTAGTTGGCGGTTGTCAAGGTCTCTTTGACGTTCTAAATCTATATCCACACCAACTAGAGGAGAGCTTTGAAATAATTCAACTAAATTTTCTGATTCGGTTTTGGTGTCTTTCTTTTCTATTTGTCTAGTCAAATAATGGATTAATTGTATCTTTTCTTCTCTGCTTAAATTATCAATTTCTTTTAATAACGTCTTCACGGGTAAATTGCTCATTTTAATCTTCCTATTAAAAACCAGATTTATTTACCGCTAATTATAGCATTGCCAATTTGGCATATATAATGATTTTAATTGACTCAATATAAATCTTGACCATATTGATGTAATTACTACTTTACCCTTACAACATCGTGACCATTTTGATATAATTTTAATTGCCCAAGTAATGGTAGAGAATATTCCAATTATTAGCGCAGATACAGAATTGGATGCTTATTCGATTACAAGACTTTGGTGATATGGACTTTAATTAATCAAAAATAAGTGTGAAAACCGACAGCATATTTTATCGCCTATTCCAAGAACTCCCTGCTATCTTCTTTGAACTAATTGGCAATCCTCCCGAAATTGCCAATGCCTATCAATTTGCATCTGTTGAAATCAAACAAACAGCCTTTAGAATTGATGGTGTATTTCTCCCCACCCAAGACGAAGCAAACCCGATTTATTTTGTCGAAGTTCAATTCCAACCAGACTCAGATATTTACTTACGCCTAATATCAGAAGTCGCTTTATACTTACGCCAAAATAAACCCAAAAATCCTTGGCGAGGAGTGGTGATTTATCCCAGCAGAGATATAGATATTGGGGATAAAGAACATTTTTTAGAATTATTTCAAAGCCAGCGTATTAGTCTAATTTATTTAGATGAATTAGGCGAATCTGCATCCTTACCCATAGGTATTGCTACGATAAAATTAGTAATTGAAGGGGAAGATACAGCAATTAACACCGCCAGGGAATTAATCAACCGCACCCAGCAAGCCATTAATTTGCAACTCCCACAAAAGCAATTACTAGAATTAATCGAGACAATCCTAGTTTATAAATTTCCGCAAATGAGTCGAGAGGAGATAGAAGCAATGTTTGGTTTAAGTGAATTGAAGCAAACACGAGTTTATCAAGAAGCTAAAGAAGAAGGTGAACAAATAGGTAAACAGGAAGGACGTTTAGAAGCAAAATTAGAAGCTGTACCTAAGTTTTTAGCGCTGGGTTTAACTGTGGAACAAATAGCACAGGCGTTGGATTTGGACATTGCACAAGTCCAGCAAATAGCACAGCAAACACCCCCAAATCAATAGTAAGTTAATGCTGTTTTTCAAGCACATTATAAAAAAATATCCCAGTATTTATTGTGGGGTGGACATCTTGTCCGCCCAGTTGATGTGGCAGGCAAGATGCCCGCCCCACAAGATGGAATAATTTATTTCTCGGAAATACCTTAATAGGACTTCCGCAAGTGTCACATTTTTTTCGTTTAAGTAAATTGAAACAAACAAGAGTTTATAAAGCAGCTAGAGAATTGTGCCTATAAAGGGAACACTAGCTTTAAATCAGGACGAGGAAGTCATGGGTGATGAAAGTAGTACTGTTTCTGTTGAAATTCACAAGTGAGTTATTCGCTCTAGGGAGCATCCTATCAGTGATACTCCTTTGGAGTCGCTGCGCGATCGCTCAGGTGATATCTGACGGAACTACTGACACCATAGTCAAGCAAAGTGAGAATAATTTTAATATTCTTAATGGTAGTGAAAAAGGTAATAATTTATTTCACAGTTTTAGTAACTTCTCTATTCCTCAGAATGGTTCAGCGACATTTGATTTAATTCATACACCAAATATTAAAACTATATTTAGTCGAGTTACAGGTGGAAAGATTTCCGATATTAACGGGTTAATTCAAACTCTCAACGGTAATCATCCTGTGAGTTTGTTGTTGATGAATCCTGCGGGGATTGTGTTTGGCCAAAATGCCTCGTTGAATATTGGTGGCTCGTTTGTAGGAACCACAGCGAATAGTATTAAGTTTGCTGATGGCGTGGAATTTAGTGCAGTTAATCCTGCTGCGCCGCCCTTGTTGACAATAACTCTGCCCATCGGCTTACAGTTGGGGCCAAATTCCCGAGGAATTACTGTGCAAGGAAATGGACATCGCCTGATTAGCGGATTATACATCCCTACAGATCGTAGCCAGAATCCCATTGGCTTACAGGTCAAGGCAGGTAATACATTGGCATTGATTGGCAGTGATGTGAAGTTCGTCGGTGGGATTGCAACCGTTAATGGGGGGGGACATATAGAAATAGGCAGTGTCAGCGATGGGCAGGTTGCACTCAATAGCACTGGACAAAATTGGGTGGGCGATTACTCAAAGGTGCAGCAATTCAAGGATATCAATCTCGATGAGCGATCGCTACTCGATGCCAGTGGCACTAGTGGCTCAATCCAAATACAAGGACGGAATATCAATTTGACCGCAGGTTCAGCTGTTCTCATGCAAAACCTGGGAGCACAATTGTCAAAAGGAATTACAATCAATGCCACCGAGTCCCTTAACCTCACAGGGAATTCACCTGATGGCAGTATTGGAAGTTCCATTCAAATTGATAATTTAGGAACTGGTCAAGCAGGTGATATTACCATCTCTGCTAGGCAGCTATCTATCCAAGATGGTGGAATAATTAAAACTGGGCTGTTTACCCAAGGATCTGGCGGCAATATTACAGCTAATGTTGCAAAGTCCATCGATATCAGTGGTTTTGCCCCTAGCAATCCCACGCAGTTGTCCGCCCTCATCACAGGTACAGGTAACTTCAGCAATGCAGGCAATATTACAGTCTCAACTACCAACCTGAGGCTGCTCAATGGTGCTGCTTTTTTCTCTACAACCTTAGCCGCTGGACAGGCTGGAACGTTAAGGGTTAATGCCAAAGACTTAATTGAAATTGCTGGTAACAACTCAATTACATTGTTACCGAGTGTAATGAGTTCAACAACTCTCAGTTCTGGAAATGCCAATAACACTTTCGTCAACACATCGAGATTAGTAATTCGAGACGGTGGAGCTCTAGGGTCTAGCAGCTTGGCTATCGGTTCATCTGGTAGTGTGATCATTAATGCGTCAGAGTCTGTAGATATCAATGGTAAAGGCATTGGTTCGATTACACCTAGCCGCATCACTTCAACTGCTGAGATTGTCGATCAAGTCACTCAAGCAGTTTATGGACTGCCTCCCATTCCTAGCGGTAATGCAGGTTCGCTCACGATTAATACACCTTCATTACGCATTACAAATGGGGCGTTTGTGACCGTAAAAAACGATGGGCCTGGTAGTGCAGGAGATTTGCAGATTAATGCCAACTCTATTTTTCTCGACAACCAAGGTACCATCACCGCATCAACCATCTCTGGCAATGGGGGGAATGTCAAATTAAACGTGCAAGATGATTTGCTCATGCGTCACGATAGCCTCATTACCGCCACTGCTGCGGGTAAAGGTAATGGTGGTAATCTCTCAATTAATGCATCGGTGATTGTTGGTTTAGAAAACAGCGACATCATCGCCAATGCAGTTCAAGGTCAAGGTGGGAAAGTTCAAATTACCACTCAAGGTATCTTTGGTCTCGAATTCAGTTCGCAATTAACTGCTAAAAGCGATATTACAGCGAGTTCTCAGTTTGGGCTAAATGGTGCTGTAGAAATTAAAACTCTAGCAGTTGATCCTAGCAAAGGAATTGTGGCATTACCCGTACAGCCAAAAGATGCATCATCATTAATTACTCAAGGTTGTGGACAAAATCAACCTAGTGAATCTAACCACTTTATTGTCACTGGACGAGGTGGTTTACCCGAAAATCCAGATGTAGTTTTGGGGAGCGACACAGTTTTAGAAGATATGCAAACAGTTCCGATTCTTACAAACAGCGATCGCTCTTTGGTAACTGCTAGTTCGATAAATCTACCATCCCAAACCGCTAATGAGATTGTAGAAGCTCAGGGACTGCTCATTACTCCTCAAGGAGAAATATTATTAACAGCACAAGCCACAGTCATCACGCCTCATAGTTCTGGAATTAATGCAGCTAGCTGTTCGACAAATTAGTCAATATATAAATATCGGTTAAGGGTAAAAGGGGAAGGGGAAAAGGGGCAAAAAAACCTTTAACCTTTACCCTTTCACCTTTTCCCCAAACCAAACTCCCAGTTTAAAATCATTAAACGAGCAGTATTGAGCAAAACCCCATACTTGGAGGTGCAGCAGTGGTACAACAAATCACACCAGAACCCACCATCGAAGTTATCTACCCCCAAAGCGACGGACAGCCAATGGCAGATAATACAGAACAATTTACCTGGATTGTCAAAATTAAAGAAAATTTAGAAATCTTATTTGCATCGTCAGCTGATGTATTTATCGCTGGAGATTTATTTTGGTATCCAGTTCAAGGCAACCCAAATATTAAACAAGCGCCAGATACGATGGTAGTCTTTGGTAGACCCAAGGGAAAACGGGGTTCCTATTTACAGTGGGAAGAAGATAATATTCCGCCACAAGTAGTATTTGAGATTCTCTCGCCTGGTAACACCCTCAAAGAAATGACCAAAAAATTGCAGTTTTACCAGCGTTACGGCGTGGAAGAATATTACATTTACGATCCAGCTAAGAACGATTTAAATGGCTTACTCCGTTCTGGCGATAGTTTTGAAGTCATTGAAGAGATGAACGGCTGGGTAAGTCCGCGTTTGGGAATCCAGTTTCAACTAACAGCAGAAACCCTAGAAATTTTTTCTACCTCTGGTCAAAAGTTTTTGTCACCTGTAGAAATTGACCAGCTGCGGGAACAGGAACATCAACGTGCTGAACAGGAACATCAACGTGCTGAACAGGAACGTCAACGTGCTGAACAGGAATGTCAAGCCAAGGAAGCAGCTTTACAAGAATTACAACAAGAGCGCGATCGCTATCAAGAGTTGTTAGCTAAACTCCAAGCCGAGGGAATTGATACAGAGAATTTGTAATTGCGGTTACTGCGATCGCATCCAAATTATAGGGATAAATTCTATTCCTGCCATTGCTGCAACTGATGCTGAGCAAAGTTCCTAAGTTGCTCATCTGGGTCACTTTCTGCTCTCTCACGTAGTAATAGTAAGGTGTAGGGATGCTGCGGAAAATGTTTGACTATAATCTGCAGTGCTATTCGTCGAGGATTACCTTCATAGTCTGGTTGAATTTCAAAAGCATCATTGACAGCACAGTTGTAGTAAATTTCAAACAACTCCCGATCATCTGGAAAACTACGGGCTAATTCTTCTATGGCTGCGCTACGCACACTTGCACTATTATCTTGAGTAGCTTGTTGTTTAAGGATAGATTTCGTATCGGGATCATCTTTGAAACTCCGGACTAATTCTTCTACTGCTACACGTCGCACATATTCATTATCATCTTGAATCGCCCGTTGCTTGGGAATAGATTTTATGTCGGGATCATCTTTAAAACTTCGGACTAATTCTTCCATAGCTGCACATCTTACACCTGCACTTTCATCATGCATAGTGCGTTCTTGCAGCCACACTTTAATATCTGGGTCAGCTATAAAACTATGAGCTAATTCTTGTACTGCTACAATTCGCACATCACTATCACCATCATGCATAGCACTTTGTTTAAGGATTAACTTAATCTCATGATCCTTGGGAAAGCAGCGAGCTAATCCTTCCAGTGCAGCACGTCGCACATCACTATCATCATCATTGATAGCGCGTTGTTGTAACCAATTTTTAGTATCCGATTGCTCTGGGAAACTGCGAGCTAATTCTTGCACTGCTACAACTCGCACAGCCCAATGATGATCTTGATTAGCCCGTTGTTGCAACCAAATTTTGGTGTCGGGATCGTATTGAAAGCTGCGGGCTAACCCTTCGAGTGCTGCACGTCGCACATCACTATTATCATCATTGGTAACGTTGCGATCGCAGGGGAAACTACGAGCGAATTCTGACAATGCTACAACTCGCATATCACTATGATCATCATTGATAGCCTGTTGTTGCAGCCAAGTTTTAGTATTGGGATCATTGGGGAAACTGCGGACGAATTCTTGCACTGCGACAACACGCACAGCCCAGTGATCATCATGAACAGCCCGTTGTTGTAGCCAAGTTTTGTTGTCGGGATCATCTTTAAACCCACGGGCGAATTCTTGCACTGCGACAACTCTCACAGCCCAGTGATCATCGTGAACAGCCCGTTGTTGTAGCCAAGTTTTGTTGTCGGGATCATCTTTAAACCCACGAGCGAATTCTTGCACCGCTGCGCGTCTCACAGCCCAATGAGCATCATTAATGGCACGTTCTTGTAGCCAGGTTTTAGTATTGGGATCATCTTTGAAACTGTGAGCGAATCCTTCCACTGCTGCACAGCGCACATCACTATCATCATCACTAGCAGCATGTTGTTGCAGCCAGATTTTAGTATCAGAAGATTCTGCCCAAGTCATAGCAATTGCTGCAACTGCTTGAGTGCGAATTTCATGAACTAACTTAGTTTCTTCTTCATCTCGATAAGGTACGTAATCGTATGAGAGGTCATATTTAGTTAAGGCATTTAAACGCTCAAATAATTGATTAGCTATTGAGATAATCCCTGAACGATTTCTGATTTCTGCTAGACATTTAGCTGCTAAGAATAAGTTTCTAAATTCAAACTCTTCACCATTCTGTGCCATTAAATAAACTAAAATTTCCCCTACGAATTTTGGCTCAATCATTCCCGATATCAGCAGCAAAACTTCATGCCAAATTTCATCTTGCCAATGTTGACCAAAAACTTCATATTTCATTTGCTCTATAGTCAGAGTTTGTGTTTCTTTAAACTGCCACACAAACTCCCAAGCACAGAAGTATTCTAAAAATGTCCGATGTACAAAAGCATAATACTCTGCACCTAAAAAAGATAACATAAAGTTCCGAGTTCGCATTTGATTAATCATCACCTGCGCTACTTCTCTAGGTTGCTCAAATTCTCTTGCTGTTAAATAATCAATTAAAATCCTTTCTAACTGATTTTCTCTAATTAAATTACCTGCCAATCCAGGGTGGCTATTTTGCATATAATAAGCAACTTGACGCAGTATTGCTTGTTTATCTTTATAATCAATAGTCTTTTTATCTGAACTTTTACCTTCTACCAGCGCGCGTTCTACATCCCATTGATGTAATAATACCTTGGATGCTTGATTATAAAGTTCGTTTCTATCTCGTGGCAGTTCCTGATTACGATTGAGAATTGCCATCATGGTTAATAGCAAGGGATTTCCTGCTAATTCTGCAATAGATTTGACTGTATTAATTGCTTCTTGCAGACGTTCTCTTTTTCTTGCTTTATCTGCTGCATCAGTAAAAGTTAGCTCATGCCAACGATAAATAAAATCCTGAATCTGTTCCGGTTCTAAGTCTTGTAAAATAAAGTGATGAAAATTAGCATGACTGAATCGTTGTGGTTCATAGCCAATAATCCGAGAAGTAACAATCACCTGCACATAAGGATAATCATTAATAAAGCTATGAATATCATTAATTATCTCATCGCGTAGCCTCAGGTCAAATACTTCATCTAAACCATCAAACATTACCAACGCATTACCAGCTTTTAATTGCTCCTGTAACTTAACTTGATTTAGTTGGGCAATTGTATTTCTACATTGAGAAAAGAAATCTAAAAAATTTTCACATTCTCCATTTTCCCGAAGCCGCATATAATTACGTAATTCAATTAGCAAGGGAATTGGGAATAACATTAAATTCTCTTGAGAAGATTCTGCCCAGTTTAAGGCTAAATATTGCAACAATGTAGATTTACCCGAACCAGGATATCCCAAAATTACAATATATTTGTAAATATGCTGCTCGTGAATTACGTCTAATACTGAGCGAATTGGCTGTTCCAAATAAAGACTTTTCTGTCCCGCCAATTCTTCATGGGAAATTTCTAATGCTAATTCATCACTGTCTCGTAGCTGTCTAAAATATTCTTTTGGGAGTTCGTGAAGTTGTGGTAAAAATTGATGCGTTTCTCGCACATTTTGAGGGATAAACATTCGCCATAACTTCAGATTTCTGTAAGCATAACCGCTGGTATCTAAACTATCTAGCTTGACATCACCGTAGATTTCCCGAATAGATTCTTGATATTTAGCCAGGTTAAAGTTCACAATCTGATCGATAATTACCCCAGCATTTTCAGCCAGATGCGCTGATTGTTCTGATGTTAAAAAAAAGCGTAATGTATCTGACTCCAACAACAATTCTTGAACTTGTATCAGATACTGATCTATTAAAATTTGCCAGTTAAATCTATAAGGTAGAGATTGTAGGTGTAGTCTTTGCCAGGCTTCTTCTAATGATTTAGCATTTAAATGTTCACAATGAATATCAAAAGCCTGACCTAGAACTTCTCTGACAGACTTATCTTTAATAAATTTCCTGACATCTTCGATATAGCTTTTTATTTCATCATCAGAAAGTTTGCACCGCACTTTCAACTGCTGCTGTAGTAGCTGTAAAAATTCTTTTAATGCCTTACCAGCAGTAATTCCTAGCTCTTCTTTTGGTAATTGATTTAAAACTTTATTCGGGATTCCATGCAATAGATTCTTTGTACCATCTGTAGCAACTTCTTTGGCAAGATCTTCCAAAATTACCTTAAAAATCAACCCGACAGCCTGAATTGCTCCCCAAACAGTTAACCAGTTCAGCATAGGATTAGTATTATTAGATATTTTAATATAAGTATATACACTATATTGCTATAATATAGCAATTTCTCTATTGATTGCCGAATTATCAGTAAAAATCAACAAAATGATTGATTAATCAGTGGTGTGGGGTATGAGTATGCAGGGGTTAAATACCGTTTTCTTGTAAAATTGATACATTTTGCAAACTGGGATAAAGAAGATGGAAGAGTGAATTGTATCAAAATTTTTTGGAAACGGTGTAAGAAGTTTAAATCTTCTAGATTTATTTGTAATGTGAGTTAACGAATTTAGGCTTGAGACTCTTGACTACTATCTCAGAAAAGATATGTATCAAATAAGTAAATCTGGTTCAAATAGTAACTGTAATAGCTATTTTCCCCACAGCGCGTTCTGTTTCACTTTCTGTATGCGCCGCTGCTAACTCTTGTAACTGATATGTGCGGTGAATGACAATACGAATTTTACCCGCTTCAATCAAATCTTTTAAGTAAAGTAAGTCTTTAGTATTGGGTTTTTCTATGATAAATTTGACCTTTTTACCAGGTAAGAAGGTTGTGACAATACTCTGCACAAAACTTTCAGCGCTGGGTAGGGTTGTGATATACACACCATTGGGTTTAAGAACTCGTTTGCAATCAGTTGGCGATCGCTTACCCACGACATCGAAAATAATGTCATAGGAGCTTGTGTCTTTGGTAAAGTCCTGTTGTGTATAGTCAATGACTTTATCTGCTCCCAAAGATTTCACCATATCCAAGTTCTTCGTACTGCAAACTCCCGTTACCTCAGTACCAAAAGTCTTGGCGATTTGCACTGCAAAAATCCCTACACCACCAGCAGCGCCATTAATCAAAACACTTTGTCCTGGCTGAATATTACCCTGGTCTCGTAGCGCTTGCAAAGCTGTGAGCGCGGCTAAAGGAACAACGGCTGCTTGTTCATAGCTCAAGTTCGTCGGTTTGGGAGCCACTAAATTTGCAGAGACAGCCGTAAACTCTGCATAAGCTCCTCCAGGTAAAGCCGTACTCCCATAGATAGCATCTCCAGGCTGAAAACCTTTAACCGCAGAACCAATTTCTACAACTTCCCCAGCCAAATCAAAGCCTAAAATCATCGGGAATTTTTTCCAAATGAGCGATCGCAACATTCCCTGGCGAATTTTCCAATCAACAGGATTAACACTACTAGCGTGAATCTTCACGAGTAATTGGTCAGGCTTAATCGTCGGTTGCTCCACATCCTCATACTGCAACACCTCAGCAGACCCATAGCGGCGGATAACAACAGCTTTCATCCCATTCCTCCTGCTACCCTGTTTTTGCCTATGAATACAGTGTAGTGGGGATTGGGGATTAGGGATTGGGGATTGGGGATTGGGGACTGGGGATGAGGGAGACAAACACCAATTACCAATTACCAATTACCAATTACCAATTACCCATTACCAATCGAGTAAAAATGCCTGTTTTGACTTCTTTAGAAAAAGAAAAATTTAGGATAAAAAATTAAGTTTTTGACAATTATATGCATTAATGTAGATACATAGACCTTTATATAAGCTTTATATAGCAAGGATTATTGACGTTATTGCATATTATTTTTAATGAAAGATTAAAACAATATGAATTACATTTTTACCAAAAAAAAAATGATATGTTGGATACAGAATTGAATTTCGCACGTATCTGGAGTAGAACGACGTATACTACTCCAGTTTTTCCCCCTCAATCCCCTATCACTACTAGCTTTGGGCGAGGTTTGGGAGATAGTTGAGTACAGACATAAATGTCTGAAAACAATCTAAAATCAAGTTCTAACCTTTGTGGGTGCTAGGTTTTGGCTGAGTACAAAGAAATCCTGTACCCCACTCTATAAATACTTGTACCCCAATCTAAAAATACTAGAACCTCTACCCGAAAAAAATTTATTAATTCTTGTAACGCCTGATAAATCGGGCTGAAAAAATTTGAGTACAAATTTAATAAATCCAATAAATTCTATCCTAGATACTAGCCAGCCGACTGGAAAAATGGCTGCTATAAATCATATATCGCCAATCACTTAACGCTTCTAAACAAAAGCGAAGAGTGAGTGGAGGGATGAGATAGCACCATGCCTCTGTGAATAGAAGTCGCGGCTGTAAGGGCTGTACGCACAAATTCTACCCACGACCCAAACGTTGACACACCAGCCGAAAATCAAGGATTGTATGCCTGCTTTACTCTCATATTTGATGTTCTCATCAGTATCGCTTCGCAAAAGAGTAAATTCTTGCGAATCACGAGTAGAAGCCGCGACTTCGATTCCTAGGCAATAAAGAGTAGCAACGGCATCTCTCACAGTGGCAGCCAGTCCACCGACCCTTGCGAAATTCAATGACACCACCGTCTACAGGACTCCTCACCTCCTCCAATCAGGAACCTACCACTACCCAAGCCAAATCAGGTGGTTGCGGATGCGACAGCAAAAGCAACTCTACCGTAGAGATAGACGAAAAGCTCAAAGAACGCATTGCCAAGCATCCCTGCTATAGCGAAGACGCACACCACCATTACGCAAGAATGCACGTTGCAGTCGCCCCAGCCTGTAACATTCAATGCAACTATTGCAACCGGAAATATGACTGTGCTAACGAAAGCCGTCCTGGTGTAGTTAGCGAGTTACTTACCCCAGAAGAAGCAGCACATAAAGTATTGGTGATTGCAGGTAAGATTCCCCAAATGACAGTCTTGGGAATTGCTGGCCCTGGTGATCCATTGGCGAATCCCGAAAAAACTTTCCGTACTTTTGAGCTAATTGCAGATAAAGCACCAGATATCAAACTGTGCTTATCAACTAATGGTTTGATGTTGACCGAATATGTCGATCGCATTAAACAACTCAATATAGATCACGTTACTATTACCCTTAACACTATTGACCCAGAAATCGGCGCACAGATTTATTCTTGGGTTCACTACAAGCGTAAGCGTTATAGAGGTGTTGAGGGAGCTAGAATTCTGCTAGAAAAGCAGATGG
This sequence comes from Nostoc carneum NIES-2107, assembly GCA_002368155.1. Taxonomy (GTDB): domain Bacteria; phylum Cyanobacteriota; class Cyanobacteriia; order Cyanobacteriales; family Nostocaceae; genus Aulosira; species Aulosira carnea. Next base: position 2,057,896 of record AP018180.1, on the reverse strand, counting down.
AAGGATTGCAAGCCCTCAAAGAAGCCGATATCTTGTGCAAAGTCAACTCGGTAATGATTCCCGGAATTAATGACCAGCACTTGATAGAAGTAAATAAATTCATTCGTGAAAACGGTGCTTTCCTCCACAACATCATGCCGTTGATTTCTGCACCAGAACACGGCACACACTTCGGTTTAACCGGTCAGCGCGGCCCCAGTACCAAAGAACTCAAAGAAGTTCAAGATCAGTGTGCTGGTAACATGAAAATGATGCGCCACTGTCGTCAATGCCGAGCCGATGCTGTAGGATTATTAGGAGAAGACCGCAGCCAAGAATTTACCAAAGATAAATTCCTGGAAATGGCTCCCGAATATAATTTGGAACAACGCCAAGAAGTTCACGAAGGTATTGAGAAATTTAAACAAGAAATCAAAGCCGCCAAAGAAAAGGCGCTAGTTGGCAAGAATTTTGCTAACAAACCGAAAATCTTAGTTGCAGTAGCAACCAAAGGAAGTGGATTAGTTAACCAACACTTCGGTCATGCGAAGGAATTCCAGATTTACGAAGTGGATGGTAGTGAAGTACGCTTTATCAGTCATCGTAAAATTGACCACTATTGTCAAGGTGGATTTGGAGAAGAAGCCACTCTAGACTACATTATTAAAGCGATCGCAGATTGCAAAGCGGTTTTAGTCTCCAAGATTGGGAACTGTCCCAAAGAAGAATTGCACAAAGCTGGCATACAGACTGTTGAAGCTTACGACGTAATCGAGAAAGTTGCTTTGGAATATTACGAGCAATATGTCGAAGGGTTAGAGACTAGGGACTAGGGACTGGGGACTAGGGACTAGGGATTAGGGATTAGGGACTGGGATGAGTTTACCCAATACCCAGTACCCAATACCCAATCACCAATACCCAGTACCCAATACCTAGTACCCAATCCCCAGTACCCAATCCCCTATAAGGAGAATAGTCATGGCTTACAAAATTACTGGCCAATGTATTTCCTGTGATTTATGTCTGTCCGTATGCCCTACTGGTGCAATCAAAATAGTTGATGGTAATCGCTGGATAGACCCCGAACTTTGCACAAACTGCGTCGGTAGTATTCATACAGTACCTCAATGTCAAGCCGGTTGCCCTACTTGTGATGGTTGCGTTAAACAACCCACAGATTATTGGGAAGGGTGGTTTGCCAATTACAACCGCGTTTTAGCGAAGTTAACTAATAAAGAAGATTATTGGGAACGTTGGTTTAACTGTTATTCTCAACAGTTTACACTATCAAATCAAAAAGATGCGTTGAGGACATAAGCTTGGAAACTTCCAAATAAAAAATATCTTATGACTGTCTAAGCAGAGGAGGAAGACCACGATCATGGTCTTCACCGTGAAAACTGAATAATTTAATTTCTATAGATAAAGCTTCAGATGAAAAAATGCTTTTGACTTATCAGCTAGTAGATATTTGTCAAAAGCTAGACGCTACGATATTTATCCTTTAGACTCATCGGGTACGTAAGTTAATAAGTCACCTGGTTGACAATTAAGAGCTTTGCAGTATTTTTCTAATGTCTCTCTTTCTAACCTTTCTGGCATCACCCGAATATTTTTATGCTTGCTGATAGTCACAGGGTGCATACCTGTCATTTCGGCAAGCTCTTTGTAATCAATTTCTCTATCAGCCATCAATACAGCCAAGCGCCACTTAATCGGCATTGATTTTTCTATAAATGTCGGCATCTTTTACATTACACTTCCTTGAGTTTGCCCTTTAGTAGCTGCGACTATAGCATAAGTCGTAGCAAAAAATATATTAGCCTATATCTTGATTATATTAGTCGTAGCGACTAATATAATAACCACAGAGACAAACAAAAGACGACCGCCTTTGCCTGGAAAACTTAGTGCGATCGCCTTTTAATCCTTTAACAGAAAATACCATTATGACTCAAACCATCTATAGCTATCAACAGCTGCAATACAAATCCATAGCTCGACTCAAGCAAATCTACAATGACATCATCTGCACCGTTGAGGTACTTGACAAGCGGTGCAAGGATGCTTGGATTAATGCCATAGCTGAGTATCAAGTCAGCAGGGTTCAGACAGTGGTTGACACTACCCTTGACGAACAACCCACAGCCGAAGCTATTGCCTCGCAACTGATAACAGTAGCAATCAACTTCTACCACCATGAAGTCTACGTGGGTAACAAACTCATAGCTTACATGGTCTACGATAATGACGAATTTGTTATGCAACCTTGGTTGGTTATGGTTAACGGCAAAGAGATGTTCCGCGCCACTACATCTGCCAAATGCTTGCGCTACATTCAATGGCATTACCATGACGGCACACTCAACCCATCAAACCAAGTTGAACTGGCTGAAGTCCCAGAAGTCCCAATAATTATGAAAATTTCTTTTTACGAGCAAGAAGCATTTGTTGGTGAGCAAATAATAGCTAGGATTAGCTACGACTATGGAAATTACGAAAATCTATACTGGCGGGTAATAATTAACGCTAAAGAGATTTTTCGAGATATTAGCCCAGCCAGATGTCACAGTTACATTAAACAACTGTACCAGGAAGGTAAACTTCCATTACAAGAGTAGTTAGACCTAGAAAAACATTTGCTATCAAATAGCAACTTTTCGTCTATGACTGATACATCTCTGCAATACTTGAACTCTTACCCCTAGAGAATAGCGATCGCTTCTTTCGGATGAGGCGCAAGTTCGGTAATTGGTAACAGTCTCAAAGTAACTGTGAGCAGTAATAGAAATTGCTGCTCACTCCTACATGCATTTTTTCAAAAGTGATATTGCGTCAACGAAGTTTCACGTTGGCAGGGAGGTCAAGGATGAGTGCTATTGTCTCATCGAACAAAACATCTGTGCTGGTCATATTGCGCCGAGAGTATCTGGAAATTACTGGTAACTTTTGTGCTGCTAAGTTGATTGAGTATTTCAGGCATTGGACAAAGTGGAAGCTGAAAAATCATCGCACTCCTTGGGTATATCAACCACTCAAGAAAATCTATGCTGACCTCATGGGTGAACATAGTTTGCACGTTATCAGGAGTGCGATCGCCTTACTGGAGGAGATGGGTATTATCGAAAAGCAGAAAAATCCAGGTAATGGGCAGGATAAAACTTGGCAGTATAAATTACACCATGAAGTACTCAATGAGCTATTGGAACATCGCAAGGGCAAAACTGAACCTTCCAAATTCATTGTAGAATCACATCTGAGATCAGATCCTGAAACTTCTAAACCACAACAACATGCTGTTGAGGAAAAAAAGCGTGAAGACGAGGAAGAAGAGGTTCTATCACCCCAAACCGATATTTGTGATTACGTCCAGGAGTCAGTTTGCCACGCTGCACAACCAGAGCAAACCCAGATTACTCACTTTGCTGATGAATCAGAACCTGATGACTCAACTGACGAGATAGATCCTGATGAAGACATATTTTCCGCTGCGGAAGTTAAAGTCGATTCAAGTATGGATAAGCCCAGCAAACGCGAGATTGCAGAGATATGCACTGATTTGCGGCGACTGCGGATTAACCCTGAACCTTGTTTGGGGGTGGTGAAGAAATATTGGGCGAATGTGCAAGGTGCGATCGCTCGTGTGAAAGAAGCAATTCACGAGGAATGGTGCGATAATCCCACTGGATTATTTATCAATTCGTGCAAGAGTGGGGCTAAGGCGAAAAATACAGTGACATCGGATGTGAGTGCTTGGTTTGAGTGGGCTAGGAAGCAGAGGATTGTGCTGGCGATGTCGGGTGAGGTGGTTTATACATCGGATGGGGATGCGGTGGAAGTTGGGGAGATGATGCGGCGGTATCCGGTTGAGGAGTAAAAGGATTGATCATTTCATCAATTACTCAACCTTCTATTGCCGTTGTTTGAGTTTCAGCATGATTTCGGCGTGCATTTCACGAGTAATTGGATAAAAATAGGTTAAAACTAAACCAGCAATTAAACAAATTATAGGTAAGGGGCTAATTGCAAGGCGAATAGCAAGTAATGCCAAATCAGGCTGTGTAGGTAGTTCAGTTTGTCCAGCTACAGCTTCTTTAAAACCGTATGCTTGCAAAGCATTTCCTACTAAAAATAAACCAAAAGCTAAACCAAATTTTTGCAGCAACACCATAAAGCCATAAAAAACTCCTTCCCGGCGTTGTCCAGTTTGGAGTTCGTCTAATTCAATCACATCTGGAATCATTGACCAAGGAATTAAATAAGCTGTAGACACGCCAAAACCTGCCATAACTGCCATTAAATACAATAAATTCAGTTGCCCAGGTTGCAAGAAATAGAGTCCGATGGCGGCGATAATCCATAAACTAATTCCTAGAAAATACACAACTCTCTTGCCAACTCTTTTACTTAAACTACTCCAGAAAAATAGCATTAACAGCGCTGTTCCTTGGACAGCAATCATCACTGTTGGTACATCCGCTTCTTGCAGATGCATACAGTAAACTACAAAATAAGGAATAATGCTGGCTGTAATCTGTACGGCTAACCAAGTACAAAGATATATACCGATAACAAACAAAAAAGGTCGGTTGGTAAAGACAATTTTGAGTTGTTCGGTAAAGGGAATAGATGGGAGTTCTTCTAGATGAATGCGTTTGGCTTCAAATGCTAAAACGCGATCGCGCGTACCGTAAACGCACCCATACAACGCTAGTATCGATATTACAGTACAGACTGCGGCTAAGACTAGATATTGTTGCTGGCGATCGCTAATTACAGAAAAGACGATTTTTGACAAAATCAACGATAAAATACTGCCACCAATGGAAAATGTAAAGCGAAAACTGTTGAGGCTGGTACGTTCGTCATAATCTTGTGTGAGTTCTGGAGTCATTGCTGTATAAGGCAAATGGACAACGGTGTAAAATACTTGAGATATGACTCCAATCGCTACGTAATACCAAAACAAACTCCAAACACTCAATGGCGGTACAATCCACTGCAAGAAAAAGAAAATGCCAAAAGGAGTTGCCCCATATAATAGCCAAGGTAGACGACGACCCCAACGACGAGATTTCGTTTTATCAGTCAAAAAACCGACAAATGGATCGTTGATTGCTTCCCCAATTTTGCCAATCATCAAAATGCTACCTGCTAAACCCGCCGGAATACCAGCAACATTCGTCAAGAAGACCAATAGGAAAAATATGGAAATATTTGCCGTAATCGCTGGGCCTAATTCGCCTGCACCATAAGCCAGTTTAGTTTTAAATGGTAGTTTTTGACTTTGAATAGAGCTATTAGCGGCAGAATCATTCATAATATTTTGCGTTCATCAGAATTCTCCAAGAAACCCTGCCTTTCGAGAGCAGGGAGGTATAGGAGCGTTGATTTCGGGGGTGAAGTCAGCGAAGAATTGGACTTTAGCTGCGATCGCAGTTTACCCCGCGATGACTTCACGCTATGATTTTTCTCCTTGATACCTGCTGATTTCTGAACTTGTTGCCAAACACCCAAATCAAAAAGTTGTAGATTGGCTAGATGTCCAAGTGCCAGACACTCTTTACATCAGCATTATTACAATTGGCGAAATTGCTAAAGGCATCAGTAAAATTACCGCGTCTAAGCGAAAAGAATCGTTAATGAAATGGCTAAATGAAACTCTACCGAGTCGTTTTAAAGATAGAATCTTAGGGATAGATTTTTCAACAATAGTATTGTGGGTAAACTTAGTAGGACAATTAGAACAGAACGAGCGACCTCTACCTGCTATAGATTCTCTGATTGCAGCGATGCCTTCGGCGAGCGCAGCTATCGCAATTCATAACTCTCTATAACTTGTCACTCGCAATGAAAAAGACTTTGCCGAGACGAGTGTTGTAATTATTAATCCTTGGTCTTTTTAAGCGATCGCTTTTGTCTGGGGAGAAGAGCGTAGGCGTAGCCCATCGTAGACATCGCTTGATGGAAAGGTAGTGCGATAGCCGTACCCCTACGGGGAAGCAAGCTACGCGTAGCGTCTCCTTTAGGAGAAGGCTTAAGCTTCGCTTATCGCTCTTTGGTAATATGGCTTTGATAAAAGATAAGCGATCACTTGATAGATAAGTTTCAACTAGCAGCAAACTCAGTAAATTTCCGTTTGTATGGGGCTTTAAAAGCCAAAACTATATCTTGTTTAGGAACTCCAGCTTCTACTAATTCATTAGCGACTCCGATTTCCGTTCCATCGCGTTCGATCCAAATTTTGCCATCTTTAATTTCTACATAAATAATACAACCAAATATTCGCGTTAGTTCTTGCCAACCAATATTCATAACTTGATAGCGATCGCGCTCAGTATCAAATAATAATTTGACTTCTGTCTGACTATTTGAGCGGTTTTTGGCATGACTTTCCAAAATTTTTTGGACTATTTCTTGATAATTTAGTCTCTCCATATAACAATCTCCTCTTGCTCTGGATTAAAAATTAGTAATTTTAGCTGATATTCACCAATAATTCTTTGAATAAACTTCCGGCTAAAAAACTCGTTATAAACATCTACTGGAATAGCTAAATACAAAATCCGTTCAGGTTCTGTCAACCTCAATGCTGAACGGTAGTTGAGACATTGACCAAGAGCTAGGTGAAATTCAGTTACGTCTGAAGCTCCTAAAAAGGATTTTATCTCTACTGCTATTTTTTTACCAGTTTTTTCAGCAGCTAAAATTCTCTCTGCTGTTAAGTCTATGTAAAAATCAATATCCTCAACTTGAATAAATAGATGCTCGTCAGTAATTGTCCATTTATCTTTTTCGAGGGCTGTTTTAACTGTATTATGAAATATATCTTTAGCTGGCATACATCAATTAAATCTATTTTACCAATACTCATACCATAAAGCGATGTCTACGACGGGCTACGCCTACGCTCTTCTCCCCACAAAAAAGCGATCGCCTACGGCACTGTCTCTGGCTTACGGCATCGTGGGCATTTCACCGACAATTGAAAAGGTGTGTTAGCCAAAGCGTAACGCACCCCAGAAGAGCAAGCGATCGCTTTGATCTAGATTAAAAACTAGTAATTTTAAGGGTTGTATTGTACAGAGAAATACAGAGCATTTTCTAGCCCTGTACCATACTGTGAATTTACTGAGATTAAAGGAATTCCCCAGTCAAGACGAGCTGTAACACGATCCTGTTGCCACTGTAAACCCAAACCCACAGAAGCCATAGTATTGGGGCTGGGATTGGTTTGACACGAACTATTCCAACCTGTGCCAAAATCAACAAAGGGAATCACTTGGATCAGTCCCTTTCCCCGGAAAACCGCCATCACAGGGAGTTGAACTTCGGCTGAAGCGAAAATTCCATTGTCGGTGAGCAGAGAATCTTGTAGGTAACCGCCTTTTCCACCCAAAATGAACTGTTCTGAAGGTACTAAGGTCTGGTATGCTAGTTGAGCATTGGCACGTACCAACAGCAATGTATCCTTAGCTAAAATCCTCGTCCACTGCGCTTGACCTTGCCAAGAAACAAATGTTGCTGGTACTGAATTCACTAGGGCTAGCGGTTCGTTGCTTGTGGAACTAAAAGAATTAAATCCAAAGCTGAATTGAGAACGCAGTTCGATGCTATCTTGTGGATTATTTTTTTTCGATTCCTGAAAAAACGGGCATCAAAAAAGCTTGTAGTTATAACTAACAAGTTAGGTTTTCAATATGGGGTTGATGACTTTGTTGCCACAGTTTTGCATAAACTCCACCTTGTTTCAATAAATCTGTATGGCTACCGGATGCGACAATGCTACCATTTTCTAATACAAAAATATGATTGGCACGTAAAGCATGGGTAATACGGTGGGTAATCATAATCACTGTACATTTTTTAGCTATCTTATCTATTGTGTTAAGGATATCTGCTTCTGTGGCTAAGTCTAGCGCAGATGTAGCTTCATCTAATATCAAAATAGCAGGTTTTCTGACTAATGCTCTCGCTAAAGCAATTCTTTGGCGTTGACCTCCTGATAATTGCCCGCCTCTGTCACCTACTGGGGTATAATAACCTTGGGGTAAAGAGAGGATAAAATCATGAATTTCCGCATCTTTGGCGGCGGTTTCTACTTCCTCATCAGTGGCTTCTAAATAGCCCATTCTAATATTTTCTCGGATGGAAGTGTTAAATAAAATTACCTCTTGAGAAACGAGTCCGATTTGTTCCCGTAAAGATTTTTGAGTGCAGGAATTTAAGTTAATATTATCAACAAAAATATTACCTTGTTCTGGGTCGTAAAGTCGGGTTAAGAGATTAACAATGGTACTTTTACCAGCGCCGGAATGTCCTACAAATACTATAAAATCATTTTTGTTAATAGTTAGAGATAGATTGTTGATTCCTCTTCTCTCTGATGAATAATTAAAAGTAACATTATTAAATTTAATTGTCTGAGAAAAATGAGGTAGTTCAATGGCATTTGGTGCATCTTGAACTTGGGGAACTTCAGTTAATAAAATATTAATGCGTTGCATCCCAGCTATTCCTTCTATGAGGTAGGGGAGGGAAAAGGTGAGACTGAGGATATTCAGATTTAAACCTACTAATAAAACTTGGAAAGAGGCAAGTGTTCCCACGGTGATTATGTTTTTGTAGGTCATTATTGCCCCTATAGCAATAATAGCAATTTGGACAAATACAAATACTAAAGTAGGAATCCTTTGTACTAAATAAGAGGAAAATTTAGCTTTTGTATAAACCTTTTTTAAATCTTGTAATTGCTGAGAAAAATCATGAATATTACGTTGTTGTAGACCAAATAATTTAATAACAGTTTGAGAGATAATATTTTCTTGAATTGTATTAGCAATTTGACCTTGAGTATCTCTTAATTCATAAGTTTGATTAGTGGCGATAGCGCCAATTTTTGTAGGTGCAAGAACACAAAAAGTTAAACCAATCAAACTAATTATACCTAATTGCCAATTGAGGGAAAACATAAAAATAGCAGAAAATAGGATGCTACCCAGTTCTAAAATCATAATTAACCCGAACTGTAAACTATTTTCTACCTTTTCCGTATCAGTAACAAAACAGTTAACAATATCCCCTGGGGAACGTCGCCCAAAAAATTCCATAGATAGATTTTGGAGGCGGTAAAACATAGCAGATCGGATATTATTAATTATAGAAATATTAAATTTTGTTGCCCAAAAATCGCCGATTAAACCGATAAAAACAAATAAAATTGATCCCAATCCTAATAATAACAGAATTAAAATTAAAAGATTGTAATTTTGAGGAATGATAGCCCCATCAATAATAAATTTTAAGCTTATTCTAATTGAGGCTTCAAAAGCAGCCTCATAAAGACCACGAGTGATGAGAAGAATAGCTAACCATCGATAGGGAAAAATGTATTTATTAATTTCTTTGAGAAACCAAATTAGATTCATTGATTTTTAAATTAAAAGATGACTCGCTCCAATACACAGGGGTTATTAAACTCATTAATCTGGCATTGCCAGTATAGAAGAAAACAGTAGTCATCTCAGCCAGTAAATATTCTACTAGCTGAGATGTTATATTCTATGATTTAAGTAGGTAGGCACAAATAAAGTCAACTATGTAACAGAATGTAAAAGCCTTATAACCCTTGCGATTACTTCGCTTCACTCCGTTACGCTCGTAATGACATACCTGTAAATTCTTCTGCCTACCTACTTAGCGTCACTTGGAAGTAGTTTTTAAGCTACTTTTAGGTAGTTAATTGATAAGATGTTTCTTGGCAATTGCTTCTAACATTGCTCCAGAAACATAAGAAAGTTGTTGACAAGCTTTACAAATAGCGATGAGGTCTTTGTTTTCACACATCTCAAGCATTTTTAAACCTTGCTTGTAGTGAGCAAGATCTTCTGAATCATGGACTTTAAGGAAGAATGTTGACGATTCACCATATAAGCCTAGCATTTTCTTGTAGAAAAGCTTCTGACTAGAATGGCAAGCGAAACCTTCTAAAGGAATTTTGTATCCTAAAATAGATAAAGGGCTTTCGTAATCCATCAAGTAGAAAAGACTGTGGTAAAAACTGGATGTAGCTGGCAGTTCTGGAAATGATTCAATAGAGTAGCCTAATGACTTTAAGTCTTTGAGTGCTAAGTTTTCATGTCCTAGCTCCCCTTTAAGACCTTCTAGGAATAAAGAGAACAAACTACTATTAGTGTTGCATCGAGAAGCTGCTAGAGCTTCAAGACGGGGAGTGTAGGAAGTTTGATAATAGATTTGAGCTAGCCATTCAGCATAACACGCTCGATTGTCCCAAGGAAATTTTGAAAAATTTTCTTGTAAACAATTGATAGATTTTTCAACTTCATTGATAACTTCAGAGAGTCTTATTAATTGATAATTTAGCTCATCAGTCGAACTGGTGAGGTTACTAACTTGAGCTTCATTTTGCACATTATTAATTTGCAACATAGAAATAATCTCCTTTTTTTGTCATAAATCTAGCTAAAGTCTCTGCAATTATTTCTGACATTAGTTCTACAAAGGGAATATCTCCTAGGTATAAAATAGTACCAACTCTAGATGTATTTGGCTGATCAATGCCCATAGTGACAGACTTGGAGGTGACAGCAGGATTAGGGTTTACTTCCAAAACAAACATGTCTTGAGTAGTCTCATCAAAACGAATATCTACCCGTCCATATCCAGTACCACCCACTGCACAGTAAGCACGTTTAGCTAGATCGCAAAGTCGATCATGCAATTCAGTTGGTGCTAATTGAAAACTGCATAACGGTTCCTGATGGAGTAGGGGGGTTCGTGGTTCTGCTTCTCCTGTCCGTGACTCACGAGTAAAGAATTGTTCAGTTTCAGGTAGACCAGAGTGAAAAACAGCTTCTAGAGGTGGATAAATTTTGATTCGATCTGGGTGATGAGCAGCCCATATGAGGAAAACTGTAAATTCTCGACCTTTGATAAACCGTTCTACAAAAATACTGTCTGCCGGAATCTGGATATCATGTTGTCCTTGCTGTAAATGCTCAAATCGAGTGATCGCTTCTTCATCAGTGTGGACAACGGATTGCAAGGAAATGCCTCTTGTGCCAAACGAAGTTGAGGGCTTGACAATTAGTGGAGGTACAAGGCGATCGCACAATCCCCGAATGCTATTCACATCCTTAATCGCTTCATAGGGTGCAGTTGAAACTCCTGCCTCAACAAAAGCCTGCTTCATCAAAATTTTGGAGTTCCCCATTCTAAAAAACTGAGAATCTGCCCCCGTAAAGGGAATACCCTTAGCTTCCAATAATTTGACAACAGAAGCACCCGGATATCCATCAACTTCATCTAATCCCGCACAGTAGTTCAGTACAACTGGGAAATATTTGGTTTGGGAAGCAGCCACTTCTTCAATCACTGCTTTCATATTTTCTAAGGTGATTAGCTTAAACTTCCATGCCACATCCAGTTCGGCAAAAACATCTGCTAGTTCTTGTTGAAAATATAACGGATTGAATTCTTCGTTAGAGAAATCTTGCTCTACAGATAAACAAGGAATGAAAGCCCAAACCAGTATTTCTTTGTCTGAGATTGGTAAATTTTTGATGTATTGAATTAATTTCATTTTTTAGATGGGGATAACAGGATGGCTGAACTAGAGAAAATTAGACCTTATTTTTAGGTGATAAAAATTTCTTATTTGTTAAATGCCAGGCTGAAAATCATGAATCTCTAAAAATTTTATAGCCAAGCGTAAAAAAGGTGATTTAACTTGCTCTAAATGTTGAAAATTAAATACATCTAACATCATGGCAAGACCACTGCCATATTCAGGGTGGTTTATCATATCAATGGGTTGATAGCCTAGTTTTTGAAAGAAAGGAATCATATGCGGTTCACAGTCTATAAAATCAAACTTTATTTGATCTAGTAGCAATTGATTGTAATAAGCTTGTAGTATACCCAAAGTTATTCTGCTTCCTCTAAGATGGTGTATAATCATAAATTTCGTGCCAATTGACGTATACAAGGGATGTGCATTTCCGGCAATATCACTCATTTTATAAAGCTCGGTATAGTATTCCAAATTTGAATTTTTAGCATAATTATTGCGACAAGTGCCAACTAATTCTCCATCCTTAAAAGCTACAAATATGTTACCTGATTTATCTAATGGTTCTTCTATTGTCTGCTGTTTGTGGTTGGCATATTTTTGGAAATATCCCATTTCTTCTAAATAGATTTGATACCGTAATTTAAAAACTTTTTCTTTTTCTTCAGAAGTTTGAGCTAATCTGATATATAGCATGGTATTTTTATGTCCGTAAATCAAATTTGGTTTTTAATTAGGGAAATCGCCCTTCTGATGTGCAAATTTAATCAGGTTGTGGAGCGAGCATAATTATCTTTTCTGAATCAAAAGAGGATGAAGGATAAGGAAACATTTAGCTTTGCTCCTCGCTTAGAAAAATTTCATTTATTGGGTTTTCTTTCTCGATAGATTACGCCAATACCTGATATTACAGGATAAAATTCCTTTGCTTGTTTCTTAGAATAAACTGGGACGTTTTCCTAGATGAAGGATATAAGAAATTATATTCTTTGGGTAAATATTATTCTTTGTCTTCTGTAGGCAGTGAAGAATATCTAGGTTGTATGTTTCGCTTTCATTCTGACTAACATCCCATTTGTTGTCAATCTAATCATTCATATTGATGATGTTTTATGTGAATTAAAGTCCATATTTGCCCCTATTATGCTTCCTTTCGCCCACCCCTATAAGTCGGAAAAGTCAGCAATTAGAAGTCGGAAAAGTCGGAATATTACCTAATTTATACATTACTTAGAGATTACAATATTACGCCCTAAAAGACCTCTGTAATCCTGCTGAAAATATTTTAATGCTCTGCGGTAATGTGCTTATTGTTTTTATTAATGAGATAGAAATTTAATTAAATCTATTTTTAAACGCATTTAGCTGCTGTTATTTTGGTAATGATTTAGTAAGCTAAAACGAATTCTCGTATCTTCGTTTAAACCTCTGTTTTCTGCATCTATAGCGTGAATAAGCGCAGCAGCAGAAGGTTTGTTAAACCTCATTTTACTATCGAGTTTTCTCGCTTAACATCTTTATCTATCCTCATTCCTCTTCCTTCTTCACCGATAAACACGATATAATTCGGAGGTTATGCGATCGCTTGATAGACAGGTATGGTGATCGCCCTCCAGTTAAAATGGGTTTGATTCAAGATAATAAGTGATCGCTCTACTTTTCCCAAAGAGCGATCGCTTTCTGGCTTATGGCATCGAAGACATTTAACTGATAATTAAAAAGGTGCGTTACACTTTGGCTAACACACCCCAGAAGATAAAGTGATCGCTTGATAGACTAAGTAGTGCGATCGCTTCTTGAAAATTGCTCAACTACTCAACATCTGAGTCATTAATGTCCATAGGTGTGACTAGGGTTGCACATAACTTATTTAGTTCACTTTTTCTTTCTCTGACGAGTTCATCTCCTAACTGCACTAGATGCTCAATTTGCTCCTTTGTCTTGCCATCCATCGGTACATCTTTATTAAAATTATTCTGAAAACGGTAATATCGTTGCTCATACTCTTTTTCATCGCGGAATATCTGAGGGTCTAAGTATTCTAGCAGTTCAAATATTTGGTTCTCAGATTCAGCCGAAGTTCCCGTTGAAGCAATATCATAAATAGCTTTAACCCATCCATTCAGTGCACCAGCATTTTCTAAATCTTCTCTAGAACGGCTAAATTGACCCGTCCCAATAGAAACCATAAGTTGACTCTGTTTCTTAATGTGGGGAAACTGCCTTCTTGCTTTAGTGAGAAGATTCAGTGCTGGGTTATTAATATAAACCCCTCCATCAGTTAACAACATTGGGTTCATTCCGTCGCGCTTTAACTTGAAAGCCGGGAAAAAAGCTGGCGCTGCTGACGTGGCTCTAGCTGCTTCCCAAACTAAAAAGGAGGCACTAACTTTATCACGGTTGTTGAAATAGAATGGTTGATTGCTTAGGAGATCATAACTATACACAGTTACATCACAATCTTCTGTTGTTGGTAACTCTCTCAGCAAGGTAGTCTCACCAAATTTCTTCTTGAGATAAGTCTCAATATTGTCCGGAGAATACTGCGATGAAAACCAGCCAAAACCGCTTCCATGATTCCAAGAGTAAAATATCTTATCTGCGTCAACGGTATAAAATCTTATCAATTCTTCGGCTGTGTATACTTTTTTAGTGTCGGGGTTAAGAGTGTTTAAACCAAGTGCAATGATGCCACCCGTCGATGTACCACCGAATATGTTAAACAGTTGGTGAATTGATTTCCCCGTATTCTTTTCAATATAGTCTAAAACCTTTAGTGGAATAATGCCTCGAATTCCACCACCATCAATAGATAAGATTCGTACTGGATACATTTTTACCTCGACAAATAAACTAACTTGAGATTTTCGGATCATTATGAGAGCGATGTCCGTGTTGCCAAAGTGTGGGATAGATTCTTTTTTGTTGAATCAAATCTCCATAGCTAGCAGTTGCCTTAATTGGCAACTGCTTCGCTCTATAAGAGCGCTATTGCTGTGACATCAAAAACTCCACTGATTGGTTCCACTTGACCAGTAAGAATTTCCTTGACTATCGTAAGCTACTAGGTTGCCATCATCTTGCATGATGAGTTTACTTTCTTGGTATTCAGATCCGTACTTATTTATTGACCAGATAGGATGGTCGTTCCGGTCATAGATTACCAAATTGCCATCATCTTGAAAGCGAGTTTGTCCTAGAGGTTTACCATTTGTGCCTGATGCCCATAAAAGACTTTCATATTTGTAAACAACTAAGTTACCATCTTTCTGATATTCCAGCCGAAAAATCCCGTTGGTTGATATCAGCTTTTCACCAGGGTTTAAAGACTCACCAGGCAATAAATAGTCTTTTGTTCCACTCTCTTGGCTAATGATTACAACATTTTTTTTGAGACAGTAGATGTCTGGATTCTGAGGCCGATGATCGCTGTTAGCACGTTCACCGTAGAATGTTTCCGCATGTATAGCTGAATTGATATTCCTTGGCTTAATAGGCCAAAGAGTACAATCCTGCGATGCCCAGGTTCCTTTATCATCCCAGATTGAGTATCCTGCGAGTGCCGCAGAAGAAACCAAGTCTTTATGGATGCATACCAACCCGCTAATTTCTTCTCCAGAAGGAGGATTATAGTCAGCAGTTCGCAAACGCATGATGTGACCCAATGCAACATAACCTGTCGGAGGAATGGGTTTCCAGCAGGAGTAATCCTTGCTGTTAACAGAACCTTTGTCATTCCAAACCTGCTCAAATCGAATGGGCGGTTTTACTGCATCAGGGTTAAGAGGTTTAACGATAATTGTTTGTCCGGTAGGTGGATTATGATCTCCTTGAGCATATTGACCAACCCAATACCACCCAGAATCAATACTTGGTTTGTAAACTGTCAAATCCCTCTTTGCACCACTACCAGTGTCGTCACCTTGTTTCACTAAAGACCCAGAGCGTACATACTGGACTTCAAGCCAGGGAGTACCAGTAGAAAGGATAGTCTCGCATTTCCGCTTCAGTTCCGCGTCCAGAAAGTCGGTAATTGGTCTTAGGTCTTCATACCCAACTATTTGCCATTTATCGAGTGTTAAAGAGCTTATCCATTGTGTACCATCGTTAATTAGCCCTTCATCTCCCCCTGTTAAAGTCATTATGGCTCGGCTGGCGGTTTGAATACTACTCTGTGAAGTTTTCTGTTGATCCTCACTTTTGTAAGCGCCACTTGCACTGGCACTAAATCCTGCCTTATCCAACTCTGCACTAATGCCTACTCCGAATTTATTAACCTCAGCAGTTTTATCAACCTGCCCTGAAAAGGTTTCTGTCTTTTCAGCTATGATTTTACCGCCGATGATATACGTCGTTGGAACAAAGTAGCCGTATTTTTGAAATACTTGCCTTAGTTCGGTAATGTCTTGAGCGCGTTCAACACTCTGTTTAAACTCGTCAGTTAACTGTATAGTCTCCTCTTTTAGAATCACTTTCGTCTTCTGTACGAGGCGCTGTGCTACCATAAACAAGTTAGTTTGTTTACTTTGCGTAAGCGATTCTGAGCTAGTTTGGTAACTAACACTTAAACCAAGCGTTGCGCTCAATTGGGGAATAGGAATTCCAATAGATCCACTAACACTCTTAGCAAGCATCTTATAAGCTTGTTTTTCCCATTCCGTGTAGTAAGCCTCCCTGTGATCGCTAAATTGAGATTCGTTGACCACATCGGAACTTGATATGGACTGACTTAGTTTAACCCCTGGTCGATTAACAGGCTCTAGCCCTTGTGAAGTAACCTTCAAAGATTTAGGAAACTTAAAACTATCAAGCAGTGGTTGTAACTCCTTCCAACCTTGCCTGAAATAAATTCCCTTGTCGTCAGTTTTAGAGATACCTTCATCCTTGATCAAATTGTTATCAGGTGCTTTCCCCCAGCTTGGCTTTTCATTTGGATCTAGCTGTGCATTGAGTACCTTCAAGTCAGTTAAATTCTTTTGGGCTGCTTCTTTAACTTCTTGTACTGGCGACTTTCGCTCTTGTTCTATTGTTTCTTTATCGTCAGCAGAAGACTGCTCATCTGTGACTTCCTCCTCAGTTTTAGCTGTTTCCTTAGCTTCTTTTACTGGCGACTTTCGCTCTTGTTCTATTGTTTCTTCATCGTCATTAGAAGACTGCTCATCTGTGGCTTCCTCCTCAGTTTTAGCTATTTCCTTAGCCTCTTTTGCTGCTGATTTTTGCTCTTTGGCTGTTGTTTTGTTTTGTTCAGGCTGTTGCTGTGGACTAACTACTACCTCTACACCATCGTCCTTTTGAAACTTTGAGAGTTGATATTCAGATTCGTCCTCTGGATCGATTTCAGATCCGTTTTTGAGGAATAAGAAGTTACTACCTACCGCTTCCCACTTTCTTTGTATTATTTTTTTCCGGAGATCTGCAAGCATTAACTCTTCATTATCAACCTGAAAGAGTCTGGATTTTCCTTCGACAACTGAAACTTTGACTTCTATAGACATGACCTACTCTTTTCTCCTATAGTCAGGATAAAAAACTGAGGCAAAATGTGATTTTTGCTTTTTGTTTCTACATCTTAATGACGATTCCTGAAAGCAATTTCTGAATTGTTTGAACTAGAGTTTTTTCTTGGTTTGATGCACCTTATAAAACAATGAGAAGAAACAGTAAAGAAACGATTACGTCCATCCTCTTTGTACTCTACTAACTGCAATGCACCCCTTCATCTCTATCTCAAACAAAAAGCGATCGCTTTTCAGATTTGTGGAGGCGATCACTCTCTCATCCCCAAAAGGGGTAAGCAGGGCTAAATCATCAGTAATCTTCTCCTTTCAGCCACCCAGCAAATTGGCACTGGCCAAAGTTTTGCCCCTCTTATCAAAGAGGTAACTTCCTCTTTTGTCCATCTTTAGTCTTCGATCAAGTGCGACATGCCAATAAGATAACTTTTTCATAGTTTTGTGCAAATATCCCGATCTCAGCGAAAGAAACGTTCTGCCCGCGCAAAGCAAATATCTGGTAACCCATCATGTCACCTCCTTTGCGCTTGCCTGTGTTTATATATCCAGATCCCGCCCCAGGTACACTGCCGAACAATGCCGTACAGTCTGTATCACTCAGTCCACCAAAGTCACCCAGTGATGAAGAAGTATATTCTGGGAAAGCAGAACCATTCATGTAATCTTTGGCTTCTTGAAATGATAAAGCTGTTCCTGCCTTGGTGATGATCTTTACTTTTGAATTTGAGAAAGAGCCAGATCTCTGGCTACCATGAGCTACTAAAATTATTGTTGCCACGTCATATCCTCCTGATTCTCAGACTTATGCCTTGACAGTCCAATTGTTTAAAGATAAAAATGAGACGATTAAACCGAGTCATTGTTGAATTTTTCGAGAAGTTTTTTTCTCACGCGATCGCTTCTTCATCCTCAAACTCTACAAACCGCGATAAGCAAAGCTTAAGCCTTCGGCTATCGCACCCCTACATCTCCATCTCAAGCAAAAAGCGATCGCCTTCCATAAATCAGAAAAGCGATCACCCCCCTTCGTCCTAAGCTCAATTCAAAAGAGATTGCTTTCCACAAAAGAGATCAGGGATGACATATCATCCCTAAACTCTACCAACTGCGCTAACCTTTCGCGAAAAAGAGAAGCAATCACACGCACTGCGACTTCCTAATCGTGATCGAGTTCAAATCATCTTTCTTGTAGGCACTAGGAATCTTCGAGTCTTTGTTACTAATCATTGCCTGATGAAGATTCTGGAGGGCCGTCAAGTGACCATTCACTCCACGATTGAATTGATTCTGTGCTGTTGTGTCTGCGCCATATATAGCGGTTCCTGCTTGAGTACAATACAGTATGGGATGATGGAGTATATTAACGTCTAAGTGTCTGTGGAATGAAACCTTACTCCTGTGATCTGCGCCAGAAAGTGATTAATGCACATAACAACACAGAAGGCTCTCAACGACAACTGGCAAAAAGATTTAGTGTCAGCTTGAGTTTTGTTCAAAGTTTACTCAGACGATATCGTACTAGTGGGACAATTGAGCCAAAGCCTCATGGTGGAGGTCAAATACCAAAGCTCAACAATGAGCAACTGGCATTGGTAGGGTTATTAGTAGAGTCCAATAATGATGCTACTTTGGTGGAATTGTGTGATCGCTTAGAACAACAGACTCAAGTCAAAATAAGTCGTTCCTCAATGGGCAGAATCACCCAAAAGCTGAAGCTGACACGCAAAAAAAAACATTACACGCAAGCGAAAAGTATACAGAACGGGTGCAAAAACTGAGGGCAGAGTATTGGACAATCATTGGAGAAGTAAACTTAGCAGACTTAGTATTTATCGATGAGGCGGGAGTAAATATTGCAATGACTAGACGCTTCGCTCGTTCGCCTCAAGGTAGTCGCGCTTATGGTGATTGTCCTGACGGTCGGGGAAAAAATGTGACGATGATTGGAGCGATGTCAATGGAAGGCATCATTGCTGCCATGACTTTTACTGGCGGTACTAATGCATCAGCATTTGAAACTTATGTCACTCAGGTTTTGGTTCCAAATCTTTGGCCAGGCGCTTGTGTAGTCATGGATAATTTCAGTTCTCACAAAGTCGCAGGTATCAAGGAAGCCATTGAAGCCGTTGGGGCAAGGCTGGTGTACTTATCTCCTTATTCTCCTGATTTTTCACCGATTGAAAACTGTTGGTCAAAGGTGAAAGAGTTTTTGCGATCGCAAGCTGCTAGAACATATCAACAGTTAGACGAGGCCATTACAAATGCTCTAAATGCAGTAACTAAAAAAGACATTATTGGATGGTTTACCCACTGCTGTTACTATATTGCACCCAACTGAGAACCGCTATATTCCATTGCAGAGCGATGCTTTCTTGAATATCTCCAACACGGCGACTCTAGCCTTGAAGGTTGTCAAGCGATCCTTTGCATTGCCCGGTTCGTGGTTGATTCTGTTGTATTCCTTCTCGCATTGCGTTCCGAGAACGGGATATGCTTCCTGGATTCCCTCGCACGAGGCGACGGTGGCTGGGGGAGAGGCGAACGCGGCGTTCGGTGCAAGAGAAATAATCAGGATTAACGTTGCTACCAATGCAAGGCGAACAATGAGGTGCTGCGGTTGATCTGTCATTTGGCCTAGGTTCTTCATCAAATGTTTCATCTTTCTTTCCTCAGTCATTCACTTGAGTTAACAAATAACTTCCTAAACTGTTCAATAATGGGTATCAATTGGTCGTACACTTGAAAGACGATTTCAGTCTTTAGTTTCTGAATTTTGTCTCTAATCTTTTTTTCCGTTTTACTCTCCAACTGATTCGTAAATTTAGATTTGAAAGTCGGGAAGACGATACAAAGGAGGAGATCTGGACGATCGCACAAGCACAAGCATAAATTCTCCCGCAACTTTCCCCACCTGATGTCGTTGTTGTCTCCACGGTACTACCTCAACACACCAACAACCATTACTCCTTACCTCTAACTTCCCCTCAGAAGTCGCTGCAACGATCACTAGCTTAGACTGCTGCACATCACACACTACCTCCAGCGACTCCTCACCCACAGCATTCTCCACTACCTCTATCACAACTTCAAGTACTGTCTCTTCTGCTCTGGCTTCAACTCCCTCATTCCCAAGGGATATTTCCCCTATTTCCGATTTTGTTGCAGTCGGTGTCACAGATTTATCCCTATCCGTTCCGCCCTCCCCGATAAAATATCCCCTCAACTCCTGTTGCAAAATCTTCCGCGATTGGGAAATCCGCTTGCAGACATTTTGATAGGAAATATCTTGTTGTTGGGCAATCTCTGGATAAGAAAGTTCTTGATAAAAGTGCAGAATAAATGTCTCGCGCAGCCTCGTCGGTAAGTTATCAATAGCGCGACGAATCACCATCTTTCTCTCGTCAGCCTCCATCACGCTTTCTGGCGTATTCTCAAACGCAACCAGTCCTTGCTCCTCACCAGAGGCGTAAATTTCTATATTTTCAACTCGATTCGCCCCCCGGCTGCGTTCTCGAAGAATATCCACGCAAAGATTACGAGTCAGCGTCACGAGCCAAGCCTTAAAATTAGAAATTTCCTCCGCATACTTTTGCGCCTTCTTCCAAGCTTTCAGCATAGCCCGACTGAGCGCATCTTCAGCATCCGTTGGGTTTCCACCCATCCACTTGACGCAGCAACGATAAAGATAATCTCGATACTGTTGCCATTGCTGCCAAAAAGTCATACTGAAATCATCAGAACCACTACGCTCTGATGAGGAGAAAACTGCTGGAGAAACTACCATAATGTGATCACTCAACAATCTAATTAATTTAATTGCAATTCGATTTCAAAAGGCTAACGTATAAAAAGTTACTCACTTATTCACCACAACTAGGCTGAAGCATTGTATTTAGACGATTTACAGTGCTTTTGGGTAAATAAACCAATAAAGGTATATATTTGGTAAATTTTGGAAAAGTCAGAGCAATCTCTTATTTCTTGCTCATTAAGTGTTTATATATACTTATATGTATATATAAATGCTGAATCACGAATAATTGTGGTAAATTTTTGACAATTTACTAGCGTGGTATTTGCTGCTCGTATGTAAAGTTACTACTATTCTCTGCTGTGCACTAGTCGGAAAAGTCGGGTATTTCGGTCGGATGAGTCGGATTTTGCTTAAAATCTTGTTTAATATCAAGTATTTATATTGAGGCAAGCTCTCAACAGAATTCACAAAAGCAAGTGGTAAAGCGTCTAATGAGAGAAATATATAATACAAATACTTAAGGGTAATGATAAATAAACACTATAGTAAATCTATTCTCTTTTGGAAGAATTTCCGAGAAAATACGGTTAATTTACAACCATAAAAGTAAATAGTATTTATATACTGAAACACTTATCGAAGGCAGTAGCGATCGCCAATTGCCACACTACGTATAAAATAAAATACATTGTCTCATCACCAAAAACCCTCAACAATGACATCTAAGCATCCATGAATCTTGAAGAAGCAATCAAATGGGTAGACTCGACCCTAGAATCCAAAACAGGTAAAAAACTAAGCATCCCGGAGAAAGAAATCCTCAAAGCTGCTTGGGAAAACGAACCCTACAACGCTGTTGCAGATAGTTTATATATGAGTGTAGGGCATATTAAAGATTTAGCCTCATTATTATGGAAACGTCTTTCAGATTTACTAGACGAAAAAGTAACTAAAAATAACTTTCGCCATTTACTTTTACAACAAAGTGCTACCTCTACTCAATCCTCTCTCAACATCGTAAAAAGTGACACCTATCAAACTGAAGATCCCAAAGGCAATATTTTAATCGTTGATGACCTTATCGAAAACCTGCATTTTTTAAACGATATATTAAGCAAACAGGGGTACAAAGTTCGCAGTGTCACTAACGGTAATATGGCATTACGAACTATTCGCAACAATCCCCCGGATGTAATTTTACTTGATATCAAAATGCCAGATATCGATGGCTATCAAGTCTGCTCAATTCTGAAAGCTGAGGAAGAAGTTTCAGATATTCCAATTATTTTTCTCAGTGCATTAAACGAAGTTTTTGATAAAGTCAAAGCTTTTGAAGTTGGGGGAGTAGATTATATTACCAAACCATTTCAAACTGAAGAAGTCATCGCTCGTATACAAACTCACCTAACTCTGCAAAAGCAAAAAGCCCAACTGCGACAAGAAATTGAGAAACATCAACAAACCGCAGAAATTCTCTACCAATCTCGCGCCCTTCTCGCCAGTTTGTTGAATAGTTCCAGAGATGGAATTGCTGCTATGCAAGCGGTGAGGGATATGGTAACTGGAGAAATTGAAGATTTTCGCTATTTATTAGTTAATCCTGTATTTGCTAAAATCTTGGGTAAAAAACGAGAAGAATTGACTAAAAACTTAGGGCAGAAGCAACTCTTAAACCAACTCATTCCCGGATTTTTTAAGCAGTTAGTACAGGTAGTTGAAACAGGAGAATCCCTGGAGCAAGAATTTTTTTGGGAAACCAACCTGCAAAAAAAAGGCTATGAATTGATAGCGGTGAAGTTGGGTGATGGCTTTTCGATGACTATACGCGAGATTAAAGATTATATGGATTTGGGAGAGGAGGGAATATGGAAGAATGCTCAACTAAATTATCAGAGGTAAATAGGGTAAAAAAATATCTATCTATCTATCCTTGTTGGTTAATGTTCACCAATCAATGGTTCAGTTAAATCCAAAATCTTTTCAAATTGAAATCTCTTCACCCAATCTTTGCAAGTCTGACCAACTAAAGCATGAGATTCAGGAACTGACTCTAGGATTTGCAAGACTAATTCTGCATCTGCGTCGAGGGCAGCTTCATGCAGATTTATAATCCATGATTTTGGCATTTCTGCGAATAAATCCGTTAAATTTAACGGTTCTACAGTCACATTAGCACGATGAGACGGTGGCTCTTTTTCTTGATAAATATAACGAACTCCCAAATGTTTAGCCATCATCTCAAATATGGTTTCTGTGTAAAAAGGTTTGCGGACAAAATCATCGCAGCCAGCGGATAAAATTACGGTTTTTTCTTCTTCCCATGCACTGGCAGTCAAAGCAATAATTGCAGTAGCTTGTCCTTTAGTTGTGCTTTTAATGCGTTTGGTGGCTTCATAACCATCCATCACTGGCATTCGCATATCCATCCAAATTAGATGCGGTGAGTACTCATCCCAAATTTTAATTGCATCTTCACCATTATTAGCTGCTTGCACAGCAAAACCCAGGGGTTTGAGAAGTTTAACTAACAATTGGCGATTATAATCTTTATCATCCACTACCAAGATGCGATATTGAGGTTGGTTAGGAGCTAAAGCAATAATGCGATCGCTTTTCGATGGATTCTCAATTTCGCATTCATCAGCAATGCTTACTGGTATGTCAAATTTAAAAGTCGTGCCAGAGGGAGTTTCGCAAGTAGGGGAGCAAAAAGCCTGACTACTAATGACAGTAATTTCACCCCCCATCAAGCGCACAAATTCACGACTAATTGTTAATCCTAATCCCGTTCCTTGCTGTAATTGTTGCCCTGATGAGGTTTGCACGAAGGGCTGAAATAAATTCTCTAGTTCTTCTGCTGCAATGCCAACTCCTGTATCTGTAACTTCAAAGCTAATTGTTGTTTCTCCCCTGTCTGTCTGCATATCTGCATTGATTGCCACTTTAACTGACACGCTGCCAAAAGAGGTAAATTTAATCGCATTACTTATTAAATTAATCAGTACTTGCCGCAATTTAATCTCATCTGTGCAGATATATTGGGGGACGTTCAGGGCATAGTCAAATTGCAACTGCAAGTTTTTATCTTTGGCTTTTAATGCAAACATATCTTCGATATCGGCTAGTAAGTAATACAAATCGAAGTTAGTTGTGGATAAAACCATGCGTCCGGCTTCCACTTTCGACAAGTCAAGCACTTGGTTAATTAGCGCCAACAAATGTTCTCCACTGCGATGAATAATTTCCAGATTCTCTTTTTGTCCAGTGGAGAGATTTGCATCCTGGTTCATCAGTTGGGAAAAGCCAAGAATCGCATTTAGCGGAGTTCGCAATTCATGACTCATGTTAGCCAGGAATGTACTTTTAGCGCTGTTAGCAGTTTCGGCTGCGTCTTTAGCTTGTTCGAGTTCTGCTTCTATTTTTTTGCGTTCGCTAATTTCCTGTTCTAACCGCACATTTTCAATCAGGGTTTTCTCGGCTTGTTTGCGATCGCTAATATCTTGAAAGGCGGCGATCGCATATTCTACATTACCAGTTTCATCAAAAATTGGCGTGCTGGTGACTTCTAAGGGGACAATTCGCTCACTATAGTGTAGTTCCAAATCATCTGCCCTTGTTTTTTCACCACCCAGCGATCGCACGACGGGAAGCTGTTCTACTGGATACATTTGTCCGGTTTCCGCCCGATATATGCGATAGGCTTGGGAGAGTTGTTCAACTTCCGCTTTTGGTAACTCTTGAATCTTTAGTAACTGCTGTGAAACTTGATTGGCGTAAACCAGCTTGCCTTTGGCATCGTGAACGGATATACCTAGAGGAATGGCGTTGAGGAATTTATTCAATCGGTTTTGAGTTGATTGGACTTGAGCATAAAGTCTGGCATTGGTGAGTGCGATTACTGCTTGTGTCGAAAGCATTTGTATTACTTTCAGGCGATCGGGTGTAAAAACATCATCTGCAAGATTATTCTCTAAGTAGACAATCCCAATCAATTGCCCTTGATTCAGCAGTGGCGCACAAAGTATTGATTTCGGTTGGTATTTTTTAATATATTTATCCTGAGTAAATCTACCCTCACGGGCAACATTACTTTCAATTAATCCTTCCTGAGTTCTGGCAACATAGTAAATAATTGATGCAGGTAGACAAGTTTCGATGGGAGTCGATTGCAATACGAGAATTTGCTCAGAGTTCGCCTCACCAGATGCTTCAACTCGTAATTCTCCCAGAGATTCTAAAATGAGATAGCCAGTTTGTGCGCCAGCGCTGGATAGCAGAATTCGCATTAAAGTTGCAAGGAGTTTATCTAGTTCAATTTCACTAGCAATTGCGACAGCAGCTTTCATCAGTGCGGCTAAATCTAGAACTTCACCGGCGGTACTACCAGAAGTACTAGGTATGCTGTGACGTGAATCTAGAGAGGTATTAGTTTTGGTAAAGCGCTGCAAAAGTTGCGGATATTGCTGTTCTAAATCCTTAACTTTTGCGATCGCACCCCAACGCAGATAGCAGTGATAAGCATTAATCAGATAACCTTGGGCAACTTGCGCTTTTCCCCAATTGAGGTAGAATTTAGCAGTTAGTTCATTAGCCAAAGCTTCTTCATTTAGATAGTCATTTTCTTTGGCTAAGGCAATGGCGCGATCGTAGCAATCAATCGCTTGAGTATGTTCGCCCAAAACTCGATGCAATTCTGCCTGCACTAGAGAGAATTTTTGTAAATGAGTCATTGGTGCAAAATGCGCCCATTTTTTAAGATTTTTTAGCTTGGCTTTTACCTGCTTTTGGATGCGTTTTTGTTCGGATTTAGAAACATCAGCATAGATAGCTAAGTAAATTAAAGATATGTAAAAATCCGCCAGGGGAATACTACCAACAGCACTGTCTTGAGATGCTTCTACTAAACGAGTATATTTCAGAGCTTGCTGATAATCTTGAAATAAATAGCCGAGAAATATTTTATAAAAATAGAGATAGTGGCAAATATTTTGGGCATTGGCTTCCAGATGAATCGGTAGCATTTTATCTTCGTCATAGCTTTCACCGATTAAACGACACTTATCTTCAGACTGCCCCATTAAATTTAAGATTAGCTGCCGATTGATTTGGATATAATAATAACCTGTTTCTTGTCCCAGTTGTTTGAGGGCATTAGCATACATTGCCATTTCTGGTTCCAATTTTGCTAATTCCTGTCCCAGAATATATGCATGATGGGTGTATGAAGTTGCCGCATAAGCAGCGTATTCTACATCCCCGGTTTCCAATCCAATTACATAAGCATCCCGCAAAGGTGCTAAGGTTTCTTTAATATGCTCTTTCCAATGTTTAATAAAGAAATTAACAACAAAAAATATTCTGGGTTTAAGTTCTTTGGCATTGAATTTATCCAGCAATTTCAGAGCAAGTTGACCGAATTGATAGCCTGATTCTATATCTCCGATAACTTCCCCAGAGAGAATTAATCCGTAAGTTGCATAAGCATAGCAAGAAGTAGCTGTATTCCCATATTTGAGAGATAAATTTACTTGTGCAAACACAATTAAAGCAAAGAGTTCTGGTATTGCAAAATAAGCAGGTGCTACCACATCCGACAAAATCCGCATCGCTGCTAACTTGTAAGGATCTGTCATTTCTGGCAATTCGATTAATGCCTCAATTTCTTTGCCTGTTAAACTTAACTTTGTCTTTATAAGCTTGAGTAAAATATCTATTTTATTAGGTTTATTGGGAAAGTGAATTCCCAACATTTTTAATACTGACAGTGCGGTATCAATTGCTTCTGGAGGATTATTTTGTGATGTATAAGCTTGAATTTTAATTTGATAAACTTCTACTTTATCTAGTAACGAATTAGCTTTCTGTAGGACTATGCCAACTAATTTCTCCATCTCCTCAAAGTTGCCACAGGAACTTGCTACCTCGGCAGCTTCTACATATAATACTAAAGTTAAATCATACTGACTTTGCCAGCTATCGGCACTTAAGAAATTTCTGCCTATTCTGAAGTAATTACCAGCAGTTTTCCAGGCGGCTGAGGCTTTCGCTTTTTTACCAGCAATGAGATTTAATTGGACGATTTTATCTCGTTCTTCTTGAACATTAACTGTTTCAATACCTAAATTTAGTTGATTGACAATATCAAAAATCTTTTGTTGTCGTAACTGTGGCGGAGTATTTTGTAATAATAGTTGTCCAACTCTCCAGTGAACAGCTTGCTTTTCCTCGACGGGTATTAAGAAATAGGCGGCTTGCTGAATGCGATCGTGAGAAAATTTATAAGTAATTTTTAATTCATGCAATTCTCGGTCTGTTTGCATAAATTTGTAGTCATCGCCGATAGGTAATATCAGTCCGGCTTGCATAGCATCCCATAATTCTTTAGCAGTTTCTTTTTGATTTTTTTCATTGATAACTGCTAGGGTTTTTAAATCAAAAGAGTTACCAATACAAGCAGCTAATTGTAAAACTTTTTGTGCTGACTCTGATAAGCGTTGAATCTTTTCTGTCATTAATTCAACAACATTATCTGTTATGCTGCTATTGATAATCTGTTCTAAATCCCAAGACCAAGAGCCAGCGTTAGTATCAAATTTCAGCAATTTATCTGCATAAAGCGACTTGATAAATTCCTTGATAAAAAAAGGATTACCCTGTGTTTTCTCCCAAACTAACTGAGCGAATTTTTGTGTATCGATACAATTAGTCTTCAGTGTATCTGCGATAAATTCATTAATTTGATTGAAATTTAGGGGTGAAAGGGAGAGATGATTAACAACTAACCCCTGCTGATTCATTTCTGCTACAGTTAGCATAGCAGGATGAGTTGCACTGACTTCGTTATCTCGATAAGCTCCAATCAAAAACAAATATTGACTATTAGTATGAGTCATTATTAACTGGAGCAATTGCAATGTAGCACTGTCTGTCCACTGCAGATCGTCTAGGAATATAACTAGGGGATGTTCTTTTTGACAAAATACTTGAATAAAGTTTTGAAAAACTAAATTAAACCGATTTTGTGCTTCTGTAAAAGGTAATTCTGGGACAGCAGGTTGTTTACCAATAATCAGTTCAACTTCGGGAATAACATCAATAATAATTTGTCCGTTAGCTCCCAATGCAGCTAAAATTTTCTCTCGCCACTGTTGTAATTGCAATTCATTTTCGGTAAGTAATTGACGCACTAATTCTTGAAACGCAGCAACTAAAGCTTGATAGGGAATATCGCGGTGAAGTTGATCAAATTTTCCGCTAATAAAGTATCCGCGTTTTTCAGTAATTAGCTTATAGAGTTCGTGAACTAAAGCTGATTTCCCGATACCAGAGTATCCAGAAATGAGCATGAGTTCAGTTTTACCAAGACTTGTGCGCTCAAAAGCAGTCAATAAACTCTCAATTTGCGATTCTCTTCCGTAAAGTTTTTCCGGAATTTGTAATTGATGGCAAATATCTTGACATCCTAAAGTAAATCTTAGGATAGCACCGTTTTGACATTGAGTCAGACAAGTTTCTAAATCCGCCTTAATTCCCCAAGTACTCTGATATCTTTCTTCGGGCATTTTTGCCATTAACTTCATGATAATATCCGAGAGATTTATGGGAATTTCTGGGTTGATTTCATGAGGACTTAGGGGTTGTTTAGCAACATGACAATGGACTAATTCAAGTGCATCGTCATAGCCAAAGGGAAGTTGTTTGGTTAGCAATTCGTAGAAAGTGACACCAAGAGAATAAAAATCGGTGCGGTAATCAAGCGCACGATTTATGCGTCCTGTTTGTTCTGGAGAAATATACGCTAATGTCCCTTCTAGAACATTCGGACTTTGGAGGGCAAGATTTTCTTGGGATAAAAGAGTAGATAAACCAAAATCGATAATTTTTAATTGTCCTGTTTGAGGATTGAAGACAATGTTAGATGGATTGATATCTTTATGAATAATATTGTGTTGATGAACTCTGCCTAAAATATCTGTAATTTGGATGGCGAGGTTAAGGAACCCTGGCACAGAAAAGGAAATTTTTTGCAACAGAATTTTTAAAGACTCTCCACCAAAATCCTCCAATAACATGAGGAGAGTATTCTGGTATTTTCTCAACTCGTAAGCTTTAATTATTTCTTCTAAGTTAAGACTACGAGTGATTTCATATTCCTGCTGATAGCGGTAGAGTTCGGCAGGTGTAGGATAATCCTCCTTGAGGAGTTTTAAAATCACGGGTTGCCGATTGGTATTAAAGATACCTCGATATACGAATGAATTAGCACTTTCGTAAATTTGGCTGACAATTGTGACATCTGGCAGTGAAATCATCTGGCGAGTAACAAAATAGCCTGAAAA
Organism: Nostoc carneum NIES-2107; assembly: GCA_002368155.1. Classification (GTDB taxonomy): domain Bacteria; phylum Cyanobacteriota; class Cyanobacteriia; order Cyanobacteriales; family Nostocaceae; genus Aulosira; species Aulosira carnea. The sequence goes on along the minus strand of AP018180.1, from coordinate 2,028,718 downwards.
GCTTAGTAAATATAGTTTATAGCAAGTTATGATTACAAAATATAGATTTATTTCTAAGTAAATCTATGTGTCTATAATGTTACCAATATTTTATCGCTCTAGGTTGTCTATTGTCTCAGTATACGCAGAAAATTTTACTCAGGCTTTACAATCGCTCTATCTCCATTGCTCCACCACATCACCATAGGAAAGCCGCTAGAATACATCTGTAGGCAATTAACACTCATCATTTACCAGTGTATGCCACGCTGAGTATTATAAACTTTCATCTTCATCTATTTAGCGATCGCCTCGAAGCATATATCACATCTAATTCTTCTTAGATGCGAAACAATTCACCATTAATCGCCTTTTCCCAAAAATTAGGAACGCCATCAGCGTCAGCGTCTTTCAATATTAGCCTTAACCACTTGAAGGATATTTTATACTTTTTTCTGAATTCAGCCTTGACATATCGAGTTATTGTGCAGATATAATTGTGGATGACAATTAAAACTTAAAAAACCAAAATTAAATAAATCAACCTAAGCCGGGGATGTAAATCTCCGGCTTTTTTAGTAATTTAACTAAAATCCCAATAAATGTCATATTCATGAGGGATTTTAATATCATAAATATTAGTCACTAATATTTATGATACTTGAATAAGTTAAATATACTTATTTGGAATTCAACCCAAAGTTTTTTAAGTTTTGAATTGGCAACAAATTGAAAGGTAAAAATTTAAATACTTAGGAGCATGAATTAAAATGAATCACAAAATGCATCCCTTACAGGCACAGAAAGTGAGCCTAGGTACATACAATCTAATCATCCAGACCTTAGATCTAAAAGGCAAAGAAAAGTCTAGCCGAAACGACTATATTCAAGCGTTTAAGCTTTTACCAGATTTTGTTATACAAGCTAATGGAATTTTAATCTCTGAGCAAAAAGAAAGGGATTTAGGCGTATTAATTTCGTCTCATCGAGATGCTTTTAAGGCTATACATAAGTGGTTAGTTCACTTTGATAGCACTGAGAATAATAGCTTTCTTTTTGACCCACCAAAACTGCCTTCTGATTGGGAGTTAGATTATAAACCTCATGGTGAACAATCTTGGGCTTTGCTAAATCTCTGTAGAGAAATTCTCAAACGCGACCAATTTGGATGGAAAGAGTCAATTAAACATCTTTCTGCTGCTCAACTTTGGTTTAGCTGCGAATTTGAGCGATTGGAGAATACTTTTAAAACAATAGGAATTTTAGGAACAAGTTCTTGGAGAGGAAAACATTCTGAGTGTGATGCAATGTCAAAACGAATAGATGATAACTTTAATTCTCTTCTTTCACGAAGATTTGCAGAAGCTTGTGATTTTCAGGCACATCAAATTCAAAGTTGGGACTCTACAGAAGAAGCTATCAGAGTACACGCTGAAAAAATTGCACAACAGGACATTCAGTTTAGTGTTATCTACTCCAAATACATCAAGATTCGGAAACAGGCTCTAAGAAGCGTTCGTAATAATCCCAATCTACAGTTTGCTGCTTTAGAACAAAATGGTTCCCTATCTGTCGGTGGAAATGGTAAGCGAGGGAAAAGTCAAAAACCCACAAAACATCATAAAGGGTTTTGTAAACAAATGTAACAAGTAACAAAAAAGCTGCACAAAAGATGAAATTTAAAATCTGCTCTGACAAGCTAGTTTCAGAGCAGATTTTTTTAGGAGGTGAAATAAACGAGTAAATAATAGCTTTTGTTTTCTAATTTATATTTGGAATTGACAGGCAGAATTGATTGCAAGGGAGTAGTTTAAATATGCCAAAATTTCTTGATTTGACTAGCTTTTGTGCATACCCCGCAGGAAGTAGATATGCACAAAAGTCTGCTAATATTTTCATATTAATTAAACATCAATATGAATAGCGAGCGAAATAAACTTTACTCAATTAGAAAGGAGAAAAATGATTATTGAATTAGAAAAAACCAAAAGAATAGTTGGTTATGCTAGAGTTTCTTCTCGTGAACAAGCTGTTGATTCTCATGCGTTGGAACAACAAATAGCAAGACTCAAAGCGGCCGGAGCGATAGAAATTTTTCAAGATATTCAATCTGGTAGTAAGGATAACAGACCGGCTTTGAAAGAATTGATGAAATTAATGGCCGAAGGGAAGATAGATGGACTAATCATCACTAGAATAGACAGAATTGCACGTTCCGTACCGAAGCTGCGAGAATGTATGGAAATTTGTGTCAATTCTGCCATAAATTTCCGAGTTTTAGACCAAGAAATTGATTTGACGACATCCCAAGGTAAATTAATGCTTAATTTATTAGGCTCTGTTGCTGAATGGGAAACTGACCTTTTATCAGAGCGAGTACGTCATGGTAAAAAATACCGTCGCGATCAAAAAGCAGCTAGTGAATCTTACCCTTGGGCTTATAAAACTATTAACGATCGCTATCAACTGAATGAGGCTCCATTTCTCTGCCTCATATCTAACAGACCATCTAATTATCGGGAACTCTACCATGAAACAGACATAACAAAACTAAATGCTTTAACAGTTAAGGAAATTGCCAGAGATTGCATTGATATTTTTTTCAATGCTCAAGGAGCTACTAGAGCTTTAAAAGTCATATTTCAAAAATATGGCTTGGCTAAGATTAACTACAAGAGAAATGGTAGCGATGGTAAATTTCATTGGACAGTTACAGGGTTTATTTGGTGGTTAAGTAATCCTGTGTTATGTGGACATACTGCCTATATGCAACGAATCAATCTAGGAAAAGGTAAAAGAAAGAAGAATCAACGCGAAAACTGGGAATTTATCTATAATACGCATCCCGAACACAGACTCATTACTGATGAAGAATACTTAGAAATTCAGCGCATACTCAAGTTTAATAACAAGAAAGGGCCAATCGCAAATCCAGAAATTGATGGCACTAACTCATATAGAGAATATGCGTATCAAAGTGGGCTTGTTTTTTGTGCTGAATGTGGTTCTAAATGCATTACTAAAAGTGCTAAACGTAGAGAGGGAGGAAAATATTACTACTTTGCCTGTAGATACGCAGGGATGGGATGTAAAAATCTCATATCTACTCGGAAACAAAATATTGAGGATGCTCTGATTCAGACTTTAGTGCAACGTTCTCAGACTCTCGCAAATGAGTCAGAGCAATCTCCCATAACACAGGAAAAGTCAGAGAAGCTAAAGGAATTGGAGTCTAGGCTAGATGCTCTCAACAGAATTCCAGGTTTTGATCCAGATTTAGAAAACCTTAAGACTAAGGTTCGTCAGCAAATTGACGAGGAAATTAATCCTTTTATCTCTGACTCTATTTTGAATAAAAGTACAGAGGAAATTATTCGTGCAGGGAATAATTTGGCAATCTGGCACACACTTTCTCCTGATGATAAGGTCAAAATTTTTCAGCAGATTGTCCATAGGATCACTGTTCAAAACAAAGAAGTTAATGAAGTTATTCTCAAGATTTGAAGTTTACTCTACTTTTTGATTATGAATACCCAAAAAATTTTCGATTTCAATAAACTTAGATGCGAAGTTGCTATGCAACAAGCTCTAAAGAAATGGCAACCACAACCTAAAACTTATGGGATTGGATGTCCTAGGTGCAATTCCACTCAGCTTGTGAAAATTGGTAGAGTGGATGGCCTACAAAAATATGCATGTAGTGACTGCGATCGCACTTTTAAAGAAAGACCAAAGTTTGTGTGTGAATGTTTAATCCCAGGAACTCAGGTAAAGTGCCAATCATGTCCTCAGTTTAAGGAATTTTTAGGTATAGTCAAGCAGCAAACAGATGAATTGCGTTCTTTGAGCTTTCAAGAGTTAGAAAACCTCAAGTCTTCTTATACTGTGGCTGAAACGCTTGATTAATATAATTACTCAAGTACAATTCATAACCAAATTGTTTGAAGTCGCTACATAACACCTAACTCTTTAACAGGGTTGCATCTCCAAAGAAAATTTCTGCAACGCTACTACCTCTACCATTAAACTGCACATTACCCTATCTCAAGTGCTGTAGTCCTGTCCTTATCTCTTCAGTTCCCCAATCTCAGCTACTTCTAACATTTTGTTCTTTGCAAACATTCTACTCGCAAGCAATTGCTTGCGATGAACAAAAAAAAATTCAACTTTCGCTATCCTCAAATTAACAAATAACGGTGCTTATGGCTTACGAATCTTGGTCACAAGTGGTAATTCGCACAGTTCTGGAATGGGAAAAACGTAAAGCCGAGCTAAAATCTAACTCGGATATTCCAGAACCAGAAAAAACAAAGTCCAAAAACAAAACTGCCTAGTAACGATGGGTACATCCACGTTGCGATCGCACATTTGATCAAATGGTTTTGATATTGCAGTAAACCTCAGGGTAATCGCATTTTAACTCCATCGTAATTGCGATCGCACGTTTCATCCCCTATTTTACATTCAGTTAATAATTTAGCCAGCTTCTAGCAATTCTTCGGAGTTTTGTAAATTCTCAATTGCTTTCTTTGCTACTTCAATAACATACGTGTTTTCGTCATCTAAAGCTTTTTGCCAAACATTAAGTAGTCTAGAACGATTTAGTGTCAAAAGAGAATCAGCCGCAAATATACGCACGTAAACATCTTCATCTTCAAGTAGCAAAAGACTCAAGGCATCAACTGACCTCTCATCATCATAATGCTGAAGTTGCTGTGCAATTATTTGTCTTGGTCTTCGTGATTTTTTTACTCGATGAACTTCATTAATTAAACATATTAATATTTCCGGAATTCTAAAATTATCTAATGCAGATAGAGCTTCACTACGAACTTTTTCTTCTGGGTCATTTTTGGCTAAATCAATTAGATATGTTACGCTACGGCTATCATCAATCTCTCCTAAGTTACAAGCTGCTGTTGAGCGTATTTCTGGATTAGAGTCTGATAGAAAAGGTAATATAATTTCAAAGGCATTATCAGGTTGAATATTTCCTATTTTATCTAGCCCTGCCTCTTTAATATCTGGGTTAGAATTTCGTAGTTGAGCTAATGCTATCTGTAGTTCATCCATAGTAGTCTTGATAAGACCCTCCTCATCACAGTGGGGAATCGCTATGACTACAGTAACTAAAAAACTCTCAAAGGAAGAATAATTGCTGATTGCGATCGCCAGCCAACTGAATCCTTCTGGCTAGCTCTTCTCAAAAGAAGTTACAATCAGATGATTTTCCAACAAAGCTGATTAGTTCTCATCTGGAAACAGACTGGAGACTTTTATGACCACAGCAACGATCGCAACACCTATAAAAGAATCACCCCTGTTGTTTGAGGGACTGACCTGGAGAGAATTTAAAGCCGTTGAGCAATTGTTAGACCGTCCAGGATATCGGTTGTCTTTCCTGGATGGTGTTTTGGAGATACGCAGAATGCCTGGAGAACCTCAAGAAACTGTTAAAAAAAGAATTGCGGCATTGGTGGAACTGTATTTGCTGATGGCGGGATTTGATTTTACTCCAACTGGCTCAATGACTTTGGAAAGTGAAGCCGGTGCTGTCAAGCGTGAGGCAGATGAATCTTATAAACTGGCTCCAGGTCGAGTGCGTCCTGATTTAGTAATTGAAGTGGTGTTTACCAGTGGTGGAATCGACAAGCTAGAAGCATATAAGCGGTTAAAGATTCCGGAGGTATGGTTGTGGGAAGATGGTGTGTTAGAAGTCTATCATCTGCGCGATGAGGGCAATGTGCTTCACTATGAAAGAGTTACCAATAGTGAGGAATTGCAAGGGATTGATCTAGATTTGTTATTACGCTGCATTAATATGGTGAATCATGTGGATGCGATTAAGACTTTTCAACAGGCGCTGGTGAAATAGCAATCTGTTCTTTGATGTCAAAAACTCTATTCTGCTTCTGCGCTCAATGCAACATCTTCATATAGTAGTGCGATCGCAATTTCAAATTCAATGCTGGATAGGGTAACTATATCTCCCTCAGTGTAGGGATAGTAAAGCCACATTCTTCCCTCTCCCCGACAGTAGCGTTCGACAGAGATTTTTTCGGAATCTATCAATAGACATCTCCGAAATAGTAACGTTGTGTGGTAAAGAATATAATAAAAGGTTTTTTACACCAAGCTTATGAGTTCTGTGCTAGATCATATCGAAGCGAATCCTCAAGAAACACAACGGTTAATTGGTCTAGGGTATCCGGAGCTACAAATATTACTTCAAAATGCGGAGCAATTACACTATGAAAAACAAGCTCTGTTAGAGTCACAGAAAATCAGAATTATATCGGGTGGTGGTGGTCGCAAACCCAAACTATCTATCACTGAACAGATAATTTTAACATTGGTCTATCTTCGACACTTGATGACATTTCAACTTCTTGGCATCCAGTTTGGAGTGAGTGAATCGACAGCAAATGACACATTTAATTATTGGTTACCAATATTACGAGAATTACTACCATCTAGCCTAATTGAACAAGTAAAAAAAAACAAACTAGATTATGAAGTTGTTAAAGAAGTTTTGACAGAATATGAACTAACTGTTGATAGCTACGAACAAGTAAGAGAAAGACCTATAGATAATGAGGAACAAGAAAAGTATTTCTCAGGAAAGAAGAGTCATCATACATTTAAAAGTCAAATGATCGTATTGCCTGATGGTCAAGACATTGTTGATGTTGTTGCAGGTGAACCAGGACCAAAGAGTGATATAACTTTGTTTCGGGAGAATCGCGACCGCTTTGACCCAAAACAAAAATTTAAAGGAGACTTGGCTTATATAGGAGAAGATTTAATTGAAACTCCTATAAAGAAACCAAGAAATAGAGAGTTAACCATTGAACAAAAATCATCAAACAAAAAGTTTTCAGCCAAACGGATATTTGTTGAACATCGAATCCGTTCCGTAAAAATATTTCGAGTCGTCCAAGAAAGATTTAGGTTAAATTCAAAAAAGTATGAGCAAGTAATTCTGACTATTTGCGGATTAGTAAGATTACGAATAAAAGCCCTAATTTTACCAGAGAAAAGACCTGCTATTTCACTCTTTTAAAAGAAATGCATCTTACTATATCTTTTGGGGCTGTTAACATCAATAAATATCTCAAAGTCTTATTGTATCGTATCAACTAGTTAATCTGCTTTGCCTGTCTTTACAGCTTAGAACTTAGTCACGAAGAAGCTTTGAGAGTTTTCGGAGATGTCTAATAAATATTCTTGCAAAGAAGGCATTTGCAGATAATTAGTGAATTTCTCTCCCCTATCTTTGCTGCTAGTACCAGGAGAGAGAACTTCGGCAATGATTTTTGGGTTTTGAATAAATTTCCTAGCATTGAGGTCTTGAGGATCGCAACTGACAACAACATCAGGATAATAGTAAGTACTTGTAGGTGTAAGTTGCACTTTTACGTCAGACACATTCACTCGGCAACCTCTAGCACTTAAATGTGGATATAAGGCTCTGTAAAAATTCAGTGCAATGTCATTGTGGGGAATTGTACCACCTGTCATCGCAAAAACTTCGCCGTTGAAATATTCGTAGCGAAGGTCTTGCAGAGGTTCCCATGCAAGATATTCTTCGACGGTCATTTTTTGCGGTTGTTGGGAGGCTACCATAGCAAGATTTTTCCAGTTTGTTTTGATTTTAGCTTGGAGCTTAGGAAGACAAGCACAAACTGCTTTACTTTCGATGCTTTTGACGCTATGGATTTTGTAAATTACGGTGCGATCGCTGGGCGATTTACTGAAATTACCCGCTATGTTGGTCGTTAAAGATAATTTTGATGCATATTTATATTAAATTGTCAATGGCAGTATCCTGTGCATTTTCGATATGCTGGATCTAGAAAAGCACTCAGCAGATTTGCTAGGAGGTATGTTTGACAAAGACCAACTTTCCTTTATCTATGTGGTTAAAACAGCACCGTAGAGTCGTTGGTGGTATGCTACTGGCGATCGCCATTACAGGCTGTAATCACTCTGGCACATCACAACTATCTTCTGTGAATAGCCCATCGGTTGCCAATATCTCAGACACATCTAGTCCAACTTCCTCACCAATCTCTCCCACACCAAACACTGCTGATAGCCAGATGGAGCAAGAAGCAGTCCAAGTAATTCGTGACTATTATAGTGCGATCGCTATTCGCGACTATAAACAAGCGTACTCAACTTGGTCAGGAGATGGCGCTGCTAGTCAACAATCATTTGAGCAGTTTCAGCAGGGTTTTGCTAACACTGCATCTGTTGCTGTAGAAGTTGGAGAACCAGGTAAATTAGAAGGGGCAGCAGGTTCACTGTACATTAAGATTCCAGTTACTGTTACTGCCGTTACTGCTGATGGAACACCGCAGCGATTTCGCGGTAGCTATGTGTTACGGCGAGTGAATAATGTTCCTGGCTCAACTCCAGAGCAGCGTCAATGGCATATATACTCAGCGAAGCTTAGTAAAGCTAATTAGGGAACTCTTACCCAAAAGGTTAAATAAACTATGTTCAAACTCACCCCGAAATTTTCTGCCGTACTTGTCACGATTACGGCGCTAGTACTGATATGTTTGCAGTTCTTTGGGAACAACTCTGTTCTATCTGAACAGTCAGATGTACAGTCTCTTAAGCAGTCAACAGTTGTTGCAACCGCCGCACTTCCCCCTAGCCTTGTACCTGCCGTACTTGGAGGTAAACAAGTTTATGTTCTGTATGTAACCCGATCGCAAGATACAGTTTTAGTGCGTTGTTACCCTGGTTATGAGCCAACGATAACTGTTCGCGCAATGGGCAGTAATCCCAAAGCCCAAACACAGAAAGAAGGGGTGATGATTTGCCGTCCTTCAAGCTAGAAAATTAATTTTGAATTTTGCGGAAAGTTGCGTGCGGGGGTGCCCCCCGTTGAGCAAACTTTTCAAGACGAATTTTGAATTCACGACGGTACTAGTACTGATACTCAATGGCTGTGACAAAGTTACCATCTACGGAGATTTTTTTAACGCAACCATTGAGGATTGCTCTTTTATCTTGAGCATTCAGTCCTTGCCAGTAACTTTTATTAGCAAAAGCCCGGATAATGCGTTCTTTCGCAATCAAGGATTCTCTGGATGCGTTATTTCTTGCTCCGAGTGCGATCGCAATTTGTTCTTTGAGGTCATTTTTGATTTGTTCGATGGCTGAACTTGGTGGTAAGGTTTCCAGATTATTCAACGATGCACGCAGAGTTTTCACTTCTGGGGGTTCCTCTATAATAATTGGCTCATCTGTTTCTACTAAGTTTGCTAAACGTTCGGCTTCCTGTGCCAATAAATCCACAACTTGAATGTCTAATATTTTTGATGAAATCATAGTTTTATTACTACAATTGCCAGCTTTATACAAACGGCACTGAAAATAATAGATAGCTTGTCCCTGCTTATCTACTCGTTTGGCATGGCGAGTCATTGAGCCTCCACAATTAGCACATTTAATTAAATTAGAAAATGGGTTTATTTCGTTATCTTCTCTGGAAGCCCATCGGTTATGGCGATTACTGCGGATCATCTGTTTGATTTGTTCATGTTCGGCGCAGGTAATGATGGCTTCATCGTCGTGGGTTCCCCATTTCACCTTCCACTCGTCAAAATGTTTGCGCTTACCTTTTGATTTCACATAAGTATCAAAAGGTAAACCTCCTGCATAAACAGGGTTAACTAATAATGCTTTTAAACCAGGAATTGACCATCTCAATCCAGACCAAGGATAACGCAAGGGGTGGTTAGCTTTAGCTGGTGTAAAGACAATTGTATCTAAGTCGTTATCGCTGATAATTCTTGAAGATTTCTCTGGTTTATGCCAATCAAAAGCTTTTGTTTCTATGCCAAAATCTGAGTGTAACTTACGAACGGTAGCCGCAACAGAACCGCATTCAAAAAAAGTATTAAAAATATATCTAGCTACGTCAGATACAGTTAATTCTCGTCGCCCTTCTAACAAGCAAACACATGGAGAGCGATCGCGTACATATTTATCATTGTGGATGCGGTAACCCAATGGCGCAACTCGGTGACTTTTCCCTTGGGTGACGCGATGACGGCGTTCGCTCTTTAACCTCTCAGTTACCATTCTCACCTCAAATTTGGCAGCAGCAAGCAACATATCAATCGTTAATTCTCCACCCAGACTGTCTGGATCAACTCCTTGATCTAAAGCTATGAGTTTAATCCCCTTGGAACGCAATACTTCCAACAATGAATAAAACAACCTTGATGATGAACCGATCCGATCAATCCGGGTAAATTGCAGAGATACTACTTTACCCTTTGCAGATGTCTTCAAGTCATTAATTAATTGTTGTAGCCCTTCCCTAACTTCGGTTGTCCGTGACTGAATATCCCAGTATACTTTTGAACATCCAGCATTTTGCAAGCGTTCTATTTGTTTACGCAACGCACCTTTATCTGTTTGCTGCTCCTCACCGCTAACCCTTGCGTAACCCCAACTTTCCATAAAAGCGCATAGACACAACCTTTATTATATTTGATAGTGAATACTTCTATTCTCAGAAGTTCTCTGAGCAGTTGCAAAAGCGTCAACCTCAGATGAAGTATGAAGGATAAAGTAATCACCCTTCACCCTTCATCCTTGATAATTCATAATTCCTAAATTTAAAACCAATGCAAAACAACTGCATCTATCTCGATAATAATGCCACCACGAAGGTAGACCCAGAAGTTGTAGAGGTGATGTTGCCCTACTTAACGGAATATTACGGCAATCCCTCTAGTATGCATACCTTTGGCGGACAACTTGCCAAAGCAGTGAAAACAGCAAGAGAGCAACTTGCAGCCCTTCTGGGAGCAGATGAATCGGAAATTGTTTACACTAGTTGCGGTACTGAAGGTGATAATGCAGCTATTCGCGCTGCACTGTTGGCACAACCTGACAAACGCCACATTATTACTACTCAAGTTGAACACCCAGCAGTACTGAATGTCTGCAAACAATTAGAAACTCAAGGTTATAGTGTTACTTATCTTTCAGTAAATCGTCAGGGACAATTGGATCTCAATGAGCTAGAAGCTTCCTTGACAGGTAACACCGCCTTGGTGACAACGATGTATGCCAACAACGAAACTGGCGTGGTTTTCCCAATCGAGCAGATTGGATTGCGAGCGAAAGAGCATGGTGCTTTATTCCACGTCGATGCGGTGCAAGCAGTAGGGAAAATCCCTCTGAATATGAAGAAAAGCACCGTAGATATGCTTACTTTATCCGGTCACAAAATCCACGCTCCCAAAGGTATTGGCGCTTTGTATGTACGCCGTGGCGTGAGATTCCGTCCCTTCTTACTTGGTGGACACCAAGAACGGGGACGGCGTGCAGGAACAGAAAACGTTCCAGGAATTATTGCTCTCGGCAAAGCTGCCGAACTGGAACTGTTACATTTAGAAGAGGCGACAAAAAGAGAAAGAAGGCTGCGCGATCGCCTAGAACAAACCTTACTCGCCAAAATTCCTGATTGTGAAGTTAACGGCGATACAACGCAGAGATTGCCCAACACAACGAACATCGGCTTCAAATATATTGAAGGAGAAGCCATTCTGCTACTGCTCAACAAATACGGTATCTGTGCCTCATCCGGTTCAGCTTGTACTTCTGGCTCTTTGGAACCTTCCCACGTATTGCGGGCAATGGGCTTACCCTACACCACTTTGCATGGTTCCATCCGCTTTAGCCTTTGCCGCTACACCACAGAAGCCGAAATCGATCAAGTAATTGCGGTTATGCCAGAAATTGTCGAACGTTTGCGCGCCCTTTCACCCTTCAAAAATGATGAAGCGGGTTGGTTGCAAGCGCAGGAACAAACACTGGCTCATCGTTAGGGATAAGGGACTAGGGACTGGGGACTAGGGACTGGGGATTAGGAAGAATTTTCCTAGTACCCAATACCCAATCCCCGATACCCAGTACCCAATACCCCCGATTACCATTCCCCAATACCCAATACCCAATACCCAATCCAAATTCGCAAATCTAAAATCGGCTATGTGGGACTACACAGATAAAGTATTAGAATTGTTTTACAATCCCAAAAATCAGGGAGTTATTGAAGAAGCTGAGCAAGCTGGAGTAAAGGTAGCGACTGGGGAAGTAGGTAGCATTGCTTGTGGTGATGCTTTGAGACTACACCTAAAAGTTGAAGTCGCCAGCGATAAGATTCTTGATGCCCGCTTTCAAACTTTTGGCTGCACGAGTGCGATCGCATCTTCCAGTGCTTTAACCGAAATGATTAAGGGCTTAACTTTAGATGAAGCCTTAAATGTCTCCAATAAAGATATTGCAGATTACTTGGGTGGATTGCCAGAGGCAAAGATGCATTGCTCTGTGATGGGGCAAGAAGCACTAGAAGCCGCTATTTATAATTATCGCGGCATTGTTCGAGATGTTCATGATGACGATGATGAAGGAGCGTTAATTTGTAGCTGCTTTGGCATCAGCGAATCCAAGATTCGGCGCGTGATTCGGGAAAATAACCTCACTGATGCGGAACAAGTAACAAATTATGTAAAAGCTGGTGGCGGATGCGGTTCCTGTTTAGCGAATATTGATGATATTATTAAAGAAGTTCAGCAAGAAGCCGCAACACCTGCAATCAACAACTACGGCGTGAAAATTGCAACCGATATTGCTACTGGTAAACAATCACAACTCGGACTCACAAATGTGCAGAAAATTGCACTGATTCAAAAAGTCTTAGATGAAGAAGTCAGACCAGTTCTGATTGCGGATGGCGGAGATGTTGAACTTTATGATGTAGATGGCGTTAGCGAAGCGGGACGGGACGTACTTCGCGTCAAGGTTCTGCTTCAAGGAGCTTGTGGTTCTTGTTCTAGCAGTACAGCAACTCTCAAGATTGCTATAGAAGCCAGATTGCAGGATCGTGTCAGCAAGAACCTGATAGTTGAAGCGGTCGAGCCATTCCTCTAAGACTTTACGCACTGCTCAAATACACCTATTGTGCATCAGCTAAGACACAGAAAGTAGGATTTGACCCAGACAATTCGCTTCGCATCAATGAATTCAGTCCTACCGACAACAGACAGCTAAAGCACATAGGCAAGTATACAACGCCTAATTGCGAATTCCATAATCCAACTCGCTTCAAAGGAATAAGGATATGAGCGCACTGTACGAAAAGATTGGCGGACAAGCAACTCTCGATAAAGTAGTTGCAGATTTACACAAACGCATCCAAGCAGACAGCAGTGTGAATACATTCTTCGCTAAGACAGATATGGCGAAGCAACGTGGTCACTTTGTTGCTTTCGTAGCTCAGTTACTGGAAGGGCCAAAGCAATATGCAGGTCGTCCAATGGATAAAACCCACACAGGTATGAATATCCAGCCCCAACACTTTGATACTATTGCTAAACACCTCAGCGATGCAATGGCTGCAAATGGAGTATCTGCTGATGATATTAGCGCTGCAATGGCTCGTGTTTCAAATGTCAAAGCCGCTATTTTAAACAAGTAATTGGACTCCCAGATTAATTGTTGACGAAGACATCAAATGAAGCATGAAGTCTGAAGTATGAAATCTTAACCTTGATCCTTTAACCTTCATCCTTCACAGTCCAGTCCTACCAGGTGTTTATCTCTGACTCACAAGTATTTGAAAAGTGCGTAATTACCTTTGTTAATAGTCATTTTTCATGGCTATTAACAAAGAATAAAAGAAAAAAAATTTAATTTGACCGAGGAACGATAAATGTCTGTACTACCGATAGTTTTTGCTGTGGAGCGATCGCCCCCGGCTGGTAATCAATACCAACGTCTCTGGCGACGTTCTACACAAACTCACTCTGAGCATCAACAGGTGTGAGACCCAAAGCAAAAAAGCAAAAGACCCACCAACCAACCAATTGCAGGAAACACGAACCATGACTGACGAAAACATTAGACAGATAGCTTTCTACGGTAAAGGCGGTATCGGTAAGTCTACCACCTCTCAAAACACCCTAGCAGCTATGGCAGAAATGGGTCAGCGCATCATGATTGTAGGTTGCGACCCTAAAGCTGACTCCTGTGGTTTTTACATAATGGTCACAGCCTAAACTACCCCAATTTACAGGGATTTGGGGATTGACGGGGGACAAGGAAGGTAAGGGAGATAAATCACAAATGCCTAAATTTAGGCTAACTGATTATATATAGTCAGTTCAATAATATGACTGAACAAGGCAAAAGTAAAAAGTTAAAAGGTAAAAGAAAGAGTTTGATAACTATAGGAGTCCTATTTACGATCGCTTGATGAGGAAGCGCGATCGCACCTATCTAAAGTTACCAAGTAAGAACTATTATGAATGCCCTGGCTGATGCAGCGATCGCAAATACCTGTACAACCAGCATAAGACTTAAAGACTGAGTCATTAAAGTTCTTGCCTATCCTGGCCCTTTGCATGGGTACTAACTGACTAGTACAAGTCGGCGTAAATAAATAGACCATCTGTAATTGCTAAAAGTCTTGTGGTATGAGTATTCTTTCTTTTTACTTTTGACTCCTTTGGAGTTCGCCAGTTGCTTTATGCCGACGGCACTTCCTTCAAGTCGGCAAAGCCGCCCAACGGAGTGCCTTGGGAACCCGTCCACCGCACTGGCTCACTTTTTACTTTTGCCTTATTGTACTAGTGGGGATTTGATATTAAAAAATGGGTTACTTGGGTTAAAACCATTGCTATATAAGGATTATATGGGTTCATAGTAAGTGTAAATTGGGTTACTAAACCTTTGAATTGGGTTACATACTGAATTTAGTCATCAGCCTGAAGACTAAGCCCGTCTATTCCTCCATAAAGCAGCAATGTGCAAAGTCTGGTTTTCATTTTCCAATATTCAAAAGGTTCGCTCTCAAAGGCAGCGAGCACATGCACCTCGTCCAAAAAAGTGAAATCAAAACGATACTGTGATTGGTGCGATCGCACTTCTATTACATATTCGGACATCCAGGCATATTATCTCCAAGCAATAACCGTGCCAGACTGGGTAAAGCTTCACCATATGTAGGATGGATGTGAACCGATCGCTCTAACAACTGCCAAGTTGCGCCTGCTTCCATGAGGGATAAAAATACATGGACTAGTTCAGCAGTTTCGTACCCCACCAGGGTTGCTCCCAGGATTTTGTCTGTGTCGTTGTCGATTACCATACGGTAAAATCCCAGATCATGCCCCCACTCGATGGCACGGGCAATTTGGCTCATGGGTAAGGTGACAGCACGGGCGTTGATGCCTTGTTTTTGAGCCTGTTCTAGGGTCATACCCACTCGCCCCACCTGGGGTTCTGTGTAAACCGCATAACCAAGGACGCGATCGCTCTTTGTCCGGTTTTCTCCACATAAAATTGCTTTTAAGCGGCGATAGTCCTCCCAGGACACATGGGTAAATGCAGGTTGTTTGGCAGCATCCCCAATGGCATAGACTCCAGAACAGGTGGTATGGAACTGGTCATCAATTTTAATAAACCCGCGATCGTCTAGCTCAATGCCGCTGGCGGCGGCATTTAATGCATTTGTATTGGGTTTTCGTCCAATCGCAACCAACAATGCTTCTCCTTGGAGTTGTTCGCCATTGCTCAGGGTTAAACTAAACAGATTATTCTCGTGGGCGACGTGATTCACATTGACTCCAAAGTGCAGCTCAATCCCATCCTGCTTGAATGCTTCTGCTAAGACTTCGCTGACATCAGATTCTTCCTGCCCAAGTACGCGATCGCCTCGCACAATTAAGTGGCTTTGACTCCCCAAACGCGCTAGTCCTTGTCCCAATTCCAAGCCAATATAGCCGCCGCCAATTACCAATAAACGAGCTGGTAAGCTGTTCAAGTCAAAGAAGTTGCGGTTGGTTAAATAGGGAGTACCAGCAAGTCCGGGAATCTCAGGAATCAGCGATGATGTGCCTGTGTTAATGATTACCAAAGGAGCCTGAAGGGTAACATCTCCACCTTTAACCGTTCGTTCACCCACAAAAGCAGCTTCAGCACAAATGACTTTGACACCCGCAGTCTCCAATCGTTGGCGAATCCCCTGATTAAAGCTGCTGCGGATTCCTCGAACTCGCTCCATAACAGCGGGAAAATCGACTTCAACCTGTGTGTAGATGCCTAACTTCTTAGACTGGCGCGATCGCCCTGCTGCATGAGCCGCTGCTAAGAATGCTTTGGACGGAGTGCAGCCATAGTTGATACAACTGCCGCCTAAAGCATCTCGCTCAAACAAGACAACCCTACGTCCCTCATTGGCAAAATCAGCCGCCAGTGGAATGCCTCCTTGACCACTGCCAATCACAATGACATCTGCTGTTTCCATCAGCGCTCTTCTCCTTGGAGATAGTTTGCTTTCATCACAATCTCATACTTAGAGTTAAAAACTCTCTGCCTATTGAGGTAGGGTTGGAATTGAGTTATGGCATCTAAAGCTAGCGAAGCCCACCCGTGATGTACAGCGTTTCGCCAGTAATCCAGGCGGAATCAGCGGAAGCAAGGAAGACAACGGCAGGGGCGATGTCCTGTGGCTGTCCAATGCGACCTAGTGGTGTTTGCGCTTCAATTTGTTGGCGACCTTCGCTTTCGGTAATTCCTGCTGTGTGCGTACCTTCTGTTTCCACCATGCCAGGATTGATGGAGTTGACACGGATGCGGCGGGGGCCTAACTCTTTAGCTAGCGACTTCGTGATGGCATCAACAGCCGCTTTGGTAGCGCTATAGATGGAAGCATTTGGGGAGGGGAGGGTGCTGACGATGGAACTGATATTGATAATGCTACCGCCTGTAGAGTCGAAGTGTTTTACGGCTTGTTGCGAGGTGAGGATCAATCCCAGAACATTGATATCGAATTGCTTATGGAAGTGCGCTTCTGTGATGTCTTCAAGTGGGGAAAATTCATAAATTCCCGCATTGTTGACCAAAATATCAACCCTGCCGAATGCTTGCTGTGTTTCTGTAAACAGATGTTCAATCTCTGCTTTTTTGGCAACATTTGCCTGAACTGCGATCGCCTTTCCACCGGCGCTAATAATCTCATCCACTACGCGATCAGCCCCCTCTTTGCTAGAGGCGTAATTGACAACCACTGCTGCACCTTCGGCAGCCAGATGTTTGGCAATCGACGCACCGATGCCTTTAGACGCACCTGTAACAACTGCGACTTTCCCCTCTAGTTTTGTCATACCTGCGATCCCTGTGGTTATTGGGTTGAAAATATCTGTCCGAAACGGCTTTGTTGCCAGAATGCAAGTTCCTAATTAAGGATACCAGTTAAATGAGAGCTTACACACTTCGTTATATCAACGGGTAACGATAAAATAGTGCCATCTGAGCGATAGCTGAAAGCAGGTGAAGGCTCTTTCTTACCCATAATTAAAAATTTGATTTACTTACGACCTACAAAAAAAGCTACACAACCTACAATACGGATTTCATAAGTACGAAAGTGTTTTTTGAGAATCTTTGCTAAATCTTCGCAAGAATCATTTATATTGCCAAATATTCCTTTAGCATTGTATGTACGCATTAATTGTCTAGCAAATAAGTTGTGCGATACTCCTTTGCCAAGAATGGTTGTTCCAAATATCACACCATCATCCTTAAGCAATGTTTTGAGATTTTTAAAAACAATCTCTTTGCTCAAAATATTATTACCAGGAAGACAATGCAATAAGTAGTTGATTCCAATCGAATCAAAACTTGTTGGTTCTAGGGGCAATGGTTGGAAAACATCAGCAAGAAAAGATTTAGGCTTATATCGATGTATACGCTGCGATGTAATTTCAAGACTGTTAGGATTTAAATCTACTAAGGAAATAATAGAATTAGGGTTGGGAAACTTACACTTATCTAAAAAGTAGCCAGTTCCTACTCCTACATCTAAATGTTTAGCAGAGATGTGTTGGTTGTAAAATTCAAGAATTAATTTAGTTGGGCATTTCCAGAAAAATGTGTTTGATAAACCTAGGACGAAAAAGTCATAAATCATCAGAAGAGATTTACTGTAAATAGCTGCACCTAGACTGCTATCAATAGTAATTTCTCTTTTTTGACTAGCCTGATCATATTTCATTGTTTTTGGATGATATTTTTTAAAATATATCACCCAAACAACTTGTAACCGTTCAGAGGATTTAGAATTGCGATCGCCTTGGTAATCACTGTTTAACCTCTAACTGATAAATCTGCATCGATGCCCGTTTGTCCATCATCCGCCAGTAATACCCAGTAAGCAGAGGTTATACCCTACCACCACAACTGTACAGAAACGCAACTATTACCAGGATTCCCATTTGAATGGTTGCAATGGACTGCGCCCTAAAAATACCATTACAAAAGGTATAAATCAGTCAACAAGAAAATATGTCTAAACTGTTTGCCGTTGTCGTAGCAACTGTTCCAGAGTATTACGAGTATAAAAAGACTCATCCAGAACATGACCAAGACCAACTGGCTTGGTTTCGTGAGCAGCAAGAGAAAGGAATATTACTGTGCTGCGGCCCGTTTTTTCCCCACGATGGAACGGGACTGTGGGTAATTCAGGGGGAGAATTTAGAAGCAGCTCAAGCCATTGTCAACAGTAGCCCCCGTGTGCGAGATGGGATGTTAGCGGACTCTGCTAGAATTGTGGAGTGGCAGGTTCATATTGGACATCAGCGTTTTGAGAGTTAAAGCGATCGCTTACGCTTGGTTTTCCTCTAAGAATTTGAGGGAGCGATCGCCTTTTTGGGGTAAATCTAGTGAGCGCTGACACCAAAGTCAAGATAGCCTGAAACTATTACTGTATATGCTTTTGGGCTATTGCTTTTAGATAAATCATCCCAGCCTAGTCCGCAATTTACCCCGTCTACCGAACTACCAACGGGCATTTAATCACCGCCAGAGCAAGCCTAGTACAATACGGCGGAAGTAAGCCACCCATTTAAAACAAGCGAAAAGCTTACAAAATCATCATTCTTTCTTTTTACTTTTGCCTTTTTACTTTTGCCTTGTTGTACTAGTCTAATCTTTAACCGTTTTTAGCTATTTACAACACCAACACGCAGGGCAATCCTCTGATACTTATTTGCATCGTAGGGCATACCTGTGTGCATAACTTGGGAGTTATCCCAAAACACAATATCTCCTTTTTGCCAAATATGGGCATAAACTGGCGTACAGGAAACAATTGCCGCAAACAATTCCTGCCAATACTGTTTGGCCACTTCTGGTTGGTCTTCTAGCCCCTTGAGAATTGAAGTGTCTGAACCCAAATATAATCCTTTGCGCCCAGTTACTTTGTGAGTTGAGACAATTGGATGTAATTTTCTTGGAATCTCCACCCCTGGTTGTGGGGGGATAGGTGACAGGTGATACATCCACAGTTGCTCTAATTGCTGCCGATGTTGATGATCAAGATTGTTATAGGCTGCCACCATGTCGAGAAATTCAGTGGTGTGAGGCTGTCCATCTATTCCTTGTTCTGGGATTTCCACGCCATAAAGCATTACGACATAGAGGCTATTCATATCCAGTCCCTCTGTTTTGGGGAGATGGTCTTTGTCGTGATGCCATTGCCAAGCAATTTTCTCCACGACCTCACCCCTATGCCCCTTGGGATTACCTAAAATGGCGACTCCAGGACTTTGTAAGTCTCTTGCGATTTCTGGATCTAGAGGCTTAGGGCGACGGCCGAGGGTTGAGTCACCGAATGTCTGGATGGCAAAGTCCTTCAACTGGGATGCCGTCAGTTTTTGCTTTCTGACAACAATAACCCCATGTTCCCAGAGAGATTGCTTCAATTGCTGGACTTGTTGGTCTGTAATATCTCTAAGATTACAATCTTGTAGAACTTCTTTGCCCAGTCTTGAATGCAGCTTTCCGGTCAACAATTTATTCACCTTATAGCAATCCTATTGGATACGTGAGAAAACAATAGAGCAATCATCAGATGATTTTATCAAACAAAGCTGGAATAAACGTGAAATTACACGAGCAATGGCAGTTAAAATGCTGCTGTGTGGATATAAATATAAAGAAATAATGCCAATAGGCGATCGCTTGGGTTTCCTCTAAGAATTATGCTGTAATACTGCCTTCAAACTGCTGGTAAATTCGGAGGAGCGATCGCTATGCATCCTCTAAGAAGGGCGCACACCAACAGTTATTTCCGTGCAGATGCGATGGTCATCGTTGCTACGTACGCATCTATTGCAATCATCAGTTTGGTTTGACGAACTTAAGAGTCATGCGATCGCTCTCTCCAATCAAAAGGAAGCGTTGCTTATCCTTTTGCCCTTGGCTCAAGGTTGGAGGTAGTGTCCACACTCCACCTTCATAGTCTTTGGTATCTTTTGGGTTAGCATTAATTTCTGATTTGCCCACCAATTTGAAGCCTGCTTTCTGTACAGCAGCAATTACCCCGTCTTCAGACATATAGCCAGTTTTTATACTCTCAGCTAAAGAAGTGCCCACTTTGGCGCGGTGTTCTTCCACCCCTAAGATGCCTCCTGGCTTGAGTGCTTTGTAAGCTGCTGCATAAACCTGCCCGTCATAGCCAGCTTTGACCCAGTTGTGAATATTGCGGAAGGTAACAACCATGTCCACAGAGTTGTCTGGGGCTAGGGTAAGTTCATTTGGGGGATTGATTTGGGCTACTTTGACCTTACCAAAAATCTCTGGATTAGCTGCTAGTTTCTTTTGGAAAGCCAAAGCGGGTTTACTCGTGCTGGGAGTCAAGTTAGTAACTATGAGTTGTCCCTTGGGTGCTAGAAATGGGGCTAATATCTCAGTATACCACCCACCCCCCGGCCATAATTCAACTACGGTCATATTGGAGCGCAGACCGAAGAATTCGAGAGTGTCGGCGGGGTGGCGGTACTTGTCTCGGAGGCGATTCTGCTCTGAGCGATGACTGCTCTTCAGTATAGTTTGGAGCGTGGTTGTACTGTTGAATGTCGCTTTTTCGCTTTCGTTGGCTAAAACAGTTGGGGGCATTACGGATGCCAATACAAAGAAAGCTAGAGTCAGGGCTTTCAGTAAGCTAAGGTGGTAGGTGGGATTTTGTCTCATAAATGTTTTTTCTCCCTTCCGCTTCAGCATAAAGGCAAATAGCCCCTTCAAATCGTTTTATGCCTGATTTTTGATGATGTAGCGCTGAGGGGGCGACTTTCCCAAGTAACCTGGCTGGTATCGCTCATCAGTTTTCCTCGCTTGATTAGGGCGATCGCAGTCCGCTTTTATCGCTGCTCTCAAAAATTGGTAGAGTTGTAAGCAGAAAGCTCTGCTGTTAGAGTTTGTTTCAATCCCGCGAACGGGTTTCATTAATTTGAAAGTATTCTTCCTATTGCAGCACAACAAGCCCTGAGGTTTCAATCCCGCGAACGGGTTTCATTAATTTGAAAGATGACTGCCCGTAAAAGAGACGATAAAGGAAACTTTTGTTTCAATCCCGCGAACGGGTTTCATTAATTTGAAAGCTCAGGTGCTTGCGCTTTTAGAGGAAAGACGTAAAGTTTCAATCCCGCGAACGGGTTTCATTAATTTGAAAGTCGAAGCCGCGAACATTGGGATATCCCCCGCCGAAAGGTTTCAATCCCGCGAACGGGTTTCATTAATTTGAAAGTATAAGCTTGTGCTTGTTACTCAAGGAAGTACATTTTGTTTCAATCCCGCGAACGGGTTTCATTAATTTGAAAGCCAAGGCAACCACCTTGGGCACTTTCACACATTGCACGTTTCAATCCCGCGAACGGGTTTCATTAATTTGAAAGCTAACTTTATTCTCAGCTTCCTTTTCCAGAGTTATGTTTCAATCCCGCGAACGGGTTTCATTAATTTGAAAGTCCGCCAGCCAGAAGCTAATTATAGAGCCATTTCTACCAGCGATTTTGGCAAGTCGAGTTTAAAAGTCCGTTTCCGGCATTCATTAACAGGCTCTACATTCATACTTAAAAAGCTGAAACTATTGAATTATCAAGGTTCTGGCCATTTGGCGGGAGGTGGGGGGTTTTCGCCCGTGCTTTCCCCTGCCAAAAATCTGACTAGTAGCATCATAATATGATCGTCTCTTGCTGTCGAGGTTGTTCAGAACCGTAGGTAATAGTTTTACGTACTGCTCCAGCATCCAAGACATAGATACGTACTGAATCTTCAGTGGGTTTAATCAAGCTTTCAACTTGCACCTTCAATTTAGCAAACTGCACAGCGTTTAAAAAACATTCAAACACACTGTACTGCGTCCAAGTTCCATACCCAGAGAGCATTTTATGTAGTTTTGTGCGCCGCTTATTCGCCTTTTTATTATCAGGCAAATCATAAATTATGAGGTAGAACAAAGTAGTCATCGTAGTGTTAGGGCTTTGTAGGGAACCCCTTCTTGTAAATGTCGGCTTAATAAACGTGCTTGCAATTCAATTGCTCGACGATAGCTACAACGATAGCCAAAAGTGGGATGTTTAAACTCGTCGTTCATTTTTCGCTCCCATGCTTGTAAAAACTGTTTGCGTCCGCTTTCCGAAAGTCGATAGGCACCAAGATGATCGGTAAAATCGTCAGGCTTAATTTCTTTATGGCTGATGACCGAAAGTATTAAGTTGTCAGCAACGAGAGGACGAAATTCTTCCATCAAATCAAGAACCATTGCAGGCTGTCCTCTAGTAGCTTCGTGCAGATAACCAACATAAGGGTCTAAACCAGCCATGTGTACAGCAGCAGTTACTTGTACTTGCAAAAGACCATAAGCAAATCCCAGTAAAGCATTGATTGCATCTGTTGGGGGACGACGATTTCTCCCGTTAAATGACCATTGTTCCTCAAGCATTGCTGACCAAGCAGCAAAATATTCTCGTGCAGCTAATCCTTCAACACCACGTACTTCGTCAAGAGTTATCTGTTCTTTAACTAGCTGTTTGCGAGATTTGAGAGGATTATCTTTCTGGTCATGGCGGTATAAAACACTATGTTGATTTTGAATCTTGCCAATAACAATGGTTTTGACAATCTCCAAACGATGGGCTTTGTCATAATAAGCAGCATACTGCGCCAGCCGTAATTGGCCGTTACGAGAGTACCCTGGAAGAGCAGACCCCAAATATTTACCAAAGCCAGAAAGATAATGAACAGGCATACCCAGTTCCAAAGCGTACACCAGAGCATCACCAGTAATCTGCGGATTTCCCATCAATACAACTTGTTCGACAGTTTGGGCGGGAACTGATTTTTTCTCCCAACCACCATCTTCCTGTTTTAAGGCAACTTTAAAAGCTTCGGCAGCTTTACTAAGTACTGCATCAGGTTGAGTTACGTAAAGAATAGACATCGTTTAGACCTCAAGGCGTAGTTTTTTGATTTCTTTCGGCAAGCAAATTTTCTGTAAGCTGCAATCTTGGCACTTTTTAGGATGGTCAATAGGTGAAGGCATTATGCCACCTATGGCAGCCCGCGCTGCTGAAATTGCTTGTTCTGTAGCTTGTCGCAATGCAGATGTAAAATCTACACGTTCACGGCGGCGGTTGGCATAGTAAAAAATTTCGCCGTAAGGAATAGAGCTTCCTGTACGCTCTTCTAGGCACAGAGCCGCACCGCACAACTGAAAGTGATCGCTTTTGTGGTTGGCCATACGTCCCTTTTTAAACTCCAAAGGGATTAATTGGTTATCTCTTTCTTCCACCGCATCGATAATGCCGTTAACCAAAAGGCGATCGCTCCACACCCATTGATGTCGGTAAACTACTTTGTCACCTTCAATATTCTTGCCTTCGTCATCAACATTGCGGTGCAGATGACGACCAATGATAATGTGTTCATTGTCTGCATTTTCCCCAAGCTCGTATTCCAAAAAGAAACGACGAGGGCAATATTCCCAAGCATTTAAATAAGCTAGGGGGAGATAGTATTGTTCGTTCATTTGCTGTGAGCCTCAAAACTCCTGCGACCAGGTTTTTCCCTATTCTGAATATTTGAATTTTGAATTTTGAATTTTGAATTGTTTAGTTGTGTCTGACCCATCCCCATTGCAGTTTTACGCCCTACCCCAGCAAAAAAAGCAAAATTTGCCAAAATAGTAGCAATCCGAGCCGTTTGGGGACTACTAAATCGGTAGCGCACCCAACCCTGCGCCCCAACTTCCGTACCTCCTTCCATTTTGAGTGCGTAGGTTTTCAGGTCGTAGGCTGAAACCAAAGCATTCCATTCGCAACTAGGGAGATGATATTGTTCTGGTGCAAAAATATTCCATCTTCGATGCAACGAGTTAAACACTAATTCGGGTAATGGAAAAGTTTGCACTCCTTGATTTTGCTTGAAACTAGTAGGAGAAAGGAAATGCATTTCAATTTCACTCAAAACTTGCGTTGGGTGTGACAGTAATCCATAATCAGCTGCACCTGCTAATTGGTGAGTTCCTGGTAATGCATAGATATGGCGTAATACAAAGGGAAAATCACCTAGTACTATAGATTGAGTTTCTGACTGTTCAAACCCGCGCATTAAAGGTTCAACTAAACTACCGTCTAGTAAACCAATCCGGAAATAAAAATGATCTCCTACACGCACTCCATTATGGCGACGGTTTCCCAATAAACCCGAAATTGTTAATGGTGAATTTTGGCTAGCGTGGATAGTTTCCGCAACAGATGGGTTACCCATAGCAAACCATTTAAGTACAAGGGCGTGCAGTGCGCGAGATAAAGTAGGTGGGATTTCTCCTACATCTGCTGCGGCTAATTCCACAACTATGGAATGTAATGTTGAAGATTTATGCTGTTGCAGCAATGTTTCCGGCTCCATAAAATACTCCTGTAGGTAAAGAAATTTCATCTGGTAGTTGTTGAGATTGCTGCCCAGTTAATGTTGATTTGAAGTCTTGCCAATCAGCCTTTTTCGTGGCGATATATTCACCGCGTAACTGTGACTGACTTACCAAACTTGCTGGAGGCATGACAATTCGGTTATAGAGTAATATTCGCGTATTACTTGATAAATCCAACGGGTTTAAAGGATGTAAACAGGTGTAATCGCCAGATTTATTTTGTATAACTTGCTCTGGTATTTTTACAGCTTCTACTCTAACTTTTGCAGCCCATTTACCCAAACGTATCCACCGGGGTATTTTAATAGTTTCTGGGGCAATAATATAGGTACGATATACGCTTCCAACAGCTATTTCTTTAGCCCGTCCATAATTAATTGGATAATTTTTATCTGCACCTTTATCACCGAACTGTTTTGATTTGCCATAATAGGTAACTTGAGCAGCTTTAAAAGTATTGATTTGATATGACCAATTGATAGGTTGAGCAGGAAATACATAAATTCTCGCTTGATTTAAATGCAGGAGATTTTGTTCAGCACTAGCATCTAAATATGTTGGCTTTTGTGCCAATTCTCCCTGTAGTCGATATGGTTGGGGAATGTAATTAATTGCAAACAGCGCGAAGCTTAGTCCCCAGTTATGTAAATATTTTTCTGTTTCATAAAGAATACCCATCTCCCGCGTCGCAAAAAAAACATTATCGTGTAGCGTCAAAGTGCAATGATAGAGTGCCATTTGTTTTTGTAGAAGTATTTGAAAAAGGTAGGGTGTGTTATGCCATAGGCTAACGCACCTTGATTTGATGGTGTTGACGGTGCGTTACGCTAAAGCGATAACACACCCTACAATTTAATTTTCTAGAGAAAACAAACAGATAAGTTACGAATTATTTTTACCTTTCTTTTTCAATGCTCCAAATGATTCTGCATAGGCTTTGGTTTGTCCATAGAGTGCATTTATTGTTTCTGTTAAACGAGTTTCATCTTGATACAATGCACTGACTTCATTTAGCAATTCTTCTAATTGCGAACCAAACAGCCGCTTTGTTGTACGTACAGGTTCATCACTCAGTAAATTATCTGTCACTTCTTCTACCTTCTGCAAAATATCAGCAATTGGAGCATCACCTTTCAAAGCATCATAAAGTGCTTGAGTGTAATGCAAGTTGCTAAAGATTTCACCATCGCAAAATACAATTCCTGCAATATAGTTTTTCATTGTCCCGGTGCGTGATTCCTGTGCGCCATAACGTTTAGTACGTAGCAAGTTACCTAGAACATAGATAAAACCCTCGTAGGTAGGGTCACGCAGAGTTTCAACTGTGGGGAATGTTACTTCTGGAATTACATGGTCTAATTCATTGATACTGCTACGCATTTCTCCTGCTTCACTCATTGTTCCACCTTCAAAGGGAGCATTAAAGGTAAAGCTGCGGTGTGATTCTTCATAAGAACTTAGAGAAAAAGCTGAGTCTGAATATACTTTAGAACGTTCCGAGCCGCTATCACCGATCGCAAATCCATAAATAATACAATCAGGACATTTTTTACAAGATTTTTCGCCGTTATATTCACAGTATTTATCTTTATTGGTTTCATCGGCGCTAGTCAGATTCAAACTGCGAAGTAATTCGCGTCCAGCAAGTCGTTCGGGGGTGGTTTGTTTACGTTTAAACATTACCAAACGGCTGATTTGTTTTTTGCTTTCATCTGTAGTTCCTAAACCAGCTTGGGTGCGTGCAGTGTTGAGAATTCCATCTGTTTGAAATACGGGGAATGATTGGCTATGACGTAGCATGATGAAGTGGATATACTTCCCAGATGCTAAACGAGGAAATACAGATTGAAATTCGGGTTGTAATGCTTTAAGAATGCTCATGATTTTGTTCCTATTCGTTGATGATTTTGAGCGCGTAAAGATGCAGAGAGAATGACAGAAAATTAGGATGCTTTAGCAGACTTTTCTTGCAAAGCTAACCACCGGTAGGCAAATTCTGCCCCCGATTTAATGCGGTTGCGGTTTTCTTGTAATAAAGCGCGATCGCCTTTATAAAGTTCGAGAAATAATTCCCGCACACAGGTTGTCATAAATGTATGAATCGCTGTTAATTCGCGTTCTAGTCTTGTGGCTTTATCAACTGATTTATCCATCATTAAAGGGCGTTTATAGACTTCTTGACGTTCTAAAGCATCTTGAATTTGTCCAGAAGCTTGCAATATTAAATCGTCAACATCAACTTGTTGAGGAACTGATAAAATCATTTCCAATGCTTTTGATAGTGGCAGTAAAATTGTGTGGCTCGATTCACTAAGATTTGCTTGATAAAATACTCGGTATTGCTGCACAAGTTTTTCCGTAATCTTCATAATATATGCTCCTTGATTTGTGGCTGAATTATCTTGTTTTACCCAGGCTTGGGCATATTGCCAATAACGTTTAACTTCTTCTTGGCTGGGTATATCGCGTTTATCACGTCGCAATCCTTCTGTAGCTAAAGCAAAAATATTGAGTACATTTGTTGTCACCTCGCGCACTGTTTTAATCAAATCTCGCCATTTAGCATCAGGGGGAGAACTACGAGTATCTAAATGAAGACTATAGGCAAATAACAGCCGTTGCATAGCATTTTGAAAATCTTGGATTCGCAGAGAATTAGACAATCCCAGCAAGTTCCAAAATGATGCAGGCGCATCGAGAATTACAGATTCTCTAAAATCGCGATCGCTATTATATAAAGGAACTGAACTACTAGTGGCTATAACTTTTACTCCGAGTAAAATTGGTAGCGATAAAGCCAAGAAAGCAGGCTGTACCCATGCATCGGTCAGGGTTTTACCTCTGGTAGTTGTGTAATTCATTGCCATAAAAGGCAAATCTTCTTTATTGTATTTTTCATTGTGAAAGCGTCCAGATGTAGCTGATTCTGTTAACCAAGGAACTGATTGCAAAGCATTGATATTCATTTTTTGTTCTAACCATTGTTTGCGAACATCCCAAAGATTAATCTGCTTCATATTATTAACTAACAATTTGATAGCTGCTGCTGTTTGGGGAGAATAAACATAAGCGGGGAAGATATATAAAAATACTGGTTGTTGTTCTTCTAACTTGCCAGCAGGGACAGACCAGAAAGCTTGACGCATTAACATTTCTAAAGCATAAATTTTAGAAATTCCGCGTTTAATTTGTCTCCCACCCAAAGCATTTTTATTACTATATTGCTGTGGTTTAAATAACACTACAGAATCCATTTGGTCTTCTGATGCAAATTCCCCAGAACTTAAGGAACAAATAGGTTGTTTAGCGACTTTAGTTTTCGCATCAGCATAAGCTGTAAATTCCGCACTGAATGAGGGATAATTGCTTGACCAGCCTTTAACTTCTAAATATTGCGTTAAGTATTGAGAGAAAATTTCACGAGTAGGACTAGAATGTGAGGGAAGTAAGTTGTTATCACTTGCCCAATTTGCTAAATCTTCTGCCCAAATTTCCATTTGTTCTAAGATTTCTTCGGGTTTTAAAGTTGCATGAGTAGCAACATAATAAGCAGATGCATGATACCAGCCATATTTTACGCCTCCCGATTGGATTTGTGTTTGTTCGGGTGTGATTTTGTCTTGTACTCCTAATTTATTTAGCATCCAACTGATGTATGCTGGCGAATTTCCGAAAAACTCTTTTTCAGCAAGAAAAATAAACTCAGCGATTCTATCAGCACGAATATCTGCACCTTGATTGAGAAATTCTCGCTCACTTACAGTTAAATCTAATTTTTCTAAACGTTTAGGTGTAGCAGGGTCTTTAATATTTGCTACTTTCACCTCAATTACCCTTGGTAATTTGGGAATTAGTTCTTCTGGTGCAAATAATTCTATGGTTTGAGGTGCAACTTTTAAGCCTTTACCTTCTCGCTTAAAGCCAATATCGCCACCCATCATTTTATCTGCTAAAACTCCACTGATTTGCTGCCAAATAAATTCTTGGAGTTCGTGAATATCTGGAGTTTCGCTATTTGGTGGTGCTAGGTAAATTACACCTTGAGCAAAAAATAAAATCGGTTCCCAATCGAGTTGTTTAGCAAAAAGAATTGTGGCGTTATGAATACCATTACTTAAAATCCCGATGGTATCTCGTAAGCGATGATAAACCAAGCTTTTGTTAATATTCAAAAATCGCAATTGTTCCCGCAGTCTATCGCCTCCGGTTTGAGTATCGATATCGCCGGGGTCAGTGAAATGGACTGCAATATCACCAAAAGCTAGCAACCGACGCAGGGGATTTTCTAAACGACGACGGTCTTTAATTTTTGGTACAGGCCAGTTAGCGGGGTAAATATTTGTGCTGGCTTTATTTTGGGTATTTTGTGCTAAGTAAGCAATTTCAGGTAAATATTCTTGCCATTCTGACCAAAATAATTGAAAG
Source organism: Nostoc carneum NIES-2107 (assembly GCA_002368155.1). Lineage (GTDB taxonomy): Bacteria > Cyanobacteriota > Cyanobacteriia > Cyanobacteriales > Nostocaceae > Aulosira > Aulosira carnea. The sequence continues at coordinate 1,999,506 of AP018180.1, read as the reverse complement.
TTGAGTTTTTCGCCTAAATCGCGACAGATATTGAGAATTTCTGCGACTTGGGAATTTTTCGGTGTTTCTTCTCCCTGTCCGTTGCAATATTTATTGTAATCGTGCAGAGTTAAACCTAAACAAAGGAGATATTTTTCAGTTTCCGATAAAGGTTGCGGTAAATATTTGCTGATGTTCCAAGCTGTGAGTAAGCCATTGAGAACATGAACTAGTAAATTTTGATCCGCACGATTTGACCAATTTTGAGCTTTTTCTTGAGCAAATTTGTTTCCTAATTGAGACAATATTTGATAATGCGCCTCATAAGTCCCGCCTAAAGCAGAAATTGCAGCAAATTCTTGTTCGAGATATGGCAGTAATTTCTCAATATAGCCATGTAAAATTGGGTCTGTATCTTCTGGAAGAGTTTCGATGAGGAGAGTTTGTAGGAGGGTAGACATAATTAAGTCAAAAGTCAAAAGTCAAAAGTAAAAAGTAAAAATTCTAGATTTAATAGTCAACAGTCAACAATCAACAATTAAAAAATGGAAGATTCAAAGCGGTTGGTGGTGAATTTTTTTAAGCGCCACTTTAAAGCTTCGAGAAGTAATGCATCTTGATTGAATGCACAGGCGTAAGTTTGTTCACTAGCGTCAACTAAGCGATATAAACCAAATAAAGGACTGAGGTTAAGGGTACGGCTGACTTCCCAATGGCTACTTTGTTTGTTTTTGTTGACTGGAACTAAGAAAGTTAAGAGTTTCTTTTTTTGCAAACAGTTAATGACATCAGCTTGTGGATGTCCGATGAGGGTTAATTTATCTAGTAAGTAAAGTTCGCCAGTTGGTAATTCGCTACTGAGATGATTTGTATGTAAACTTAGATGCTCAATTCGCTGTTCAACCCATGATTGAATGCGAAGATAAACATTGATAAAATCATCGGGAAATTCTTCTTCACCTCGTCCGGAGTTATTAGCTGCATTTAAAAATGTCTCGCGGTTGATGATTTCTACTCGCGCATAAGGTAAAAGTCGTAGCAAATCGTAAGTGTAAAAATTGTTGCTATCCCAAACAGCAGTTTGCAGTGTTGAACCGCCTCTGAAGCTTAAAAGTTGTTTTTGAGTAGCTTTTTCTACATCAGTTTTCTGCTTTTTATACCAGTAACCTCGTGCTGACTCAATACTTTGGGAATATACACGCTGCAAATCTTCACTCATGCGATCGCGCACAGATTGACTCACCTTTGCATTCTCTTGCGTCATCCGCCAAAACATTCCCTGTGCTTGTAATGCACCCCAACGTTGACGATATTGTGCAAATTCTTTGGGTGGGTCAAAGGCGTAGGCGATCGCATCTGCTAAAATCTCTCTGGTGAGAGTCTGATACTCACTGAGTTTTTCTTGCAGTCTCGCCATTACCCAAGGAGTATGACCGGGAATCAAAATAAATGCTTTGTAACTATTAAAACCTGGATGTCTCCCCAATCTTCCCAAACGCTGCGTTACTGTTGCAGAGTCGCTACTTTCAAAAATCAACAGGTGAATTTTGAAGTCAACACCAACATCAACCGCAGATGTACCCACCACTAACACTGGCTGTTGTGCATCTTTCAAGTCGCTTTGTACCTGCAATCTTTGTTGTCTGTCGATGCGTCCGCTAATTTCGCTAACAATTACCCCTGGTAATAATGCATTTAACAACCGAGTTACTTGACCAGCTTTTGCTACAGAATTAACTATAATTAATCCCCTGGCTTGAGACTCTGCATTTAAAATTTGCTCAATAGTGGGAATCATCTCCCTTAACCATGTTTGCATATCTGCATCCTTGGCTAATTCCACTAATTCTAATTCCACAGCTTGTAGAATTTGGCGAAATCCTGGCTTGGCTTCACTTGCATAAACTCCCTTTACCTCAGCTACCTTAAACCCAGCTGTGCGTAGCTGTTGGATAAAATCTGGTTTTGGCGTGGCGGAAGTAAACAAAAATCGCCGGGGACGGAGTTGATTTTCTTGGCTGCGACGAATAAAAGCCAAACTATTTAACGCCGCTGTTTCTTGATGACTCCCAAAAATATGAAATTCATCAAATACCCACAAGTCAGGCCATTCTGCCAATACTAATGGTAGTTGATCGCTACCATAAGCCGGGTCACGGTATTGAAAATGAGTGATGTAATGGAAGATATCGGGGTTAGTGAGCAAAATTGGCTTTTGTTCAATCGCCAGCAGTAACTCTTGAAATTTATTACTTTTAGTTGCTTGCTTTACCCTTCTGCTTAATTCCGCACCAAATAAACGGTCTACTCGTTGAGCAGCATCTAACCCAAACAGTGCATGATACTTGTATTGCTGTTGCGCTTGGTCTTCCACAAGTTCAATTGTGGGATATAACCCCATGATGCGAAAATCAGGATTAATTAGGCTGGGTAAATTTGCACCCAAGGTTTTACCATCTCCAGTTGCGGCTTGATTACAGATAATATCTGCATCACTATGTATAATTTCGTGATAAGTGTTTGCCTGGTGTGATGAAAGTGGACAGACACATCCAGTGGGTGGTTGAAGGTCGCTAGCTCTTTGTGTGACAAGGCATTGAGACTTACAGCCAAGGGGACAGTTCTCAATTCCTGGGTTGAGTTGAGAGTAAAGAGGTTGTAAAGAAAGTTTCACCTTACTTACCCTGTGTGATTTGCACTCAGTCTAATACTGGTTTCGGAAATGTTGCTATCAAAATTTGATATCAATGTTCTTTTCTTGACATGACACTGTATAATTTTTGTAAAGTTATCCTTTGTATCCGTAAAAAAATCAGCTTATAATCTGCAAATACCGCTGAGTTTTTGGCAGGGGAAAGCACGGGCAAAAACCCCCCACCTCCCGCCAAATCGCCAGAACCTAGACAATTAAATAGTTTCAGAGTTTTGAGTAATCTTTGGCTCGCTGTTTCTAACGGCTGAAATGGACTTTTAAAACAGTCCCGCCAAAATTGCTTATGGAACTCGCTCTATAACTCGGTTGTGGCTGGCGGACTTTCAAATTAATGAAACCCGTTCGCGGGATTGAAACTGCAGTAATAAATGTAGTAAACTCTCTGGTCTTCAGAACTTTCAAATTAATGAAACCCGTTCGCGGGATTGAAACTAGTGAGAACGCTAGCAAATGAGGGGAAAGTCCCTTCTTTCAAATTAATGAAACCCGTTCGCGGGATTGAAACAGTCGTCCCATTCCGGAAAACAGTCCCAGTAAACTTTCAAATTAATGAAACCCGTTCGCGGGATTGAAACTAGTGAGAACGCTAGCAAATGAGGGGAAAGTCCCTTACTTTCAAATTAATGAAACCCGTTCGCGGGATTGAAACTAGAAAATGCCTATACCCTTATAAAGCCAACCTATTAACTTTCAAATTAATGAAACCCGTTCGCGGGATTGAAACTACATTTCTGGATTACTGTTATCGATAACAACATCCTTTCAAATTAATGAAACCCGTTCGCGGGATTGAAACTATTAGGTGTTGCAGCGTTAACAGCGTCTCTAATCTTTCAAATTAATGAAACCCGTTCGCGGGATTGAAACCAACTGGAATCATACCCCACTAGATTTCACATACCCCAACTTTCAAATTAATGAAACCCGTTCGCGGGATTGAAACGTCTTTGACGGCGCTCTCGAATTCCGCGACAGCTAGCTTTCAAATTAATGAAACCCGTTCGCGGGATTGAAACAAGCCAGTACTAACTAAGTCAGCTTTTAGTATTGTCTTTCAAATTAATGAAACCCGTTCGCGGGATTGAAACAGAGACTTTTGGAACCAGCCAAAATACCTGTTTCTTTGCTTTCAAATTAATGAAACCCGTTCGCGGGATTGAAACAAAAATTTAGCCACGCAAACTTTTGACACCGCGCAACTTTCAAATTAATGAAACCCGTTCGCGGGATTGAAACCCCAAGTAAGTGGCACGCCTACTGCTCAAACATTTCTTCTTTCAAATTAATGAAACCCGTTCGCGGGATTGAAACAATTTTTGCAGGAGAAAGAGATAGAAGTCATCAGCTATGCTTTCAAATTAATGAAACCCGTTCGCGGGATTGAAACTCGCGTATCGAGAGAGAATATCGTGCCGATAATCTTTCAAATTAATGAAACCCGTTCGCGGGATTGAAACCCCCTACATCAGATTTAAAATCATCGTCACAAAGCAACTTTCAAATTAATGAAACCCGTTCGCGGGATTGAAACTTGGATCGGGAATCGAGAACACCGCGAAGGATTCAGGACTTTCAAATTAATGAAACCCGTTCGCGGGATTGAAACAATCTTGGGAACTTAATGTTACAACACCAGCGGAAGCTTTCAAATTAATGAAACCCGTTCGCGGGATTGAAACATAGTAATGCACTGCTTTCTCCCACTCAGACACGCCCACTTTCAAATTAATGAAACCCGTTCGCGGGATTGAAACTTCGCTGTCGTACACAACAGGCTGAGTAGTTTTATCCTTTCAAATTAATGAAACCCGTTCGCGGGATTGAAACCCTCACCTAACATCTCTACAGTAGGTGCGACAGCAACTTTCAAATTAATGAAACCCGTTCGCGGGATTGAAACATCAAGCGTAAATATTCTCGCTCTAAGTCTTCTTGTTTGCTTTCAAATTAATGAAACCCGTTCGCGGGATTGAAACTGAGATAGCCGTTAACGGTAACGCTGCCGCCATCTTTCAAATTAATGAAACCCGTTCGCGGGATTGAAACCGGAATCGAATTAGTTGGATAGATGGGAATCAGTCTTTCAAATTAATGAAACCCGTTCGCGGGATTGAAACGCTTCATTGACTTGTACTACGGGGATTAACTGAACTTTCAAATTAATGAAACCCGTTCGCGGGATTGAAACATAAGCGATCGCCAACAGAACCCAAGCCCGCCCCTTTCAAATTAATGAAACCCGTTCGCGGGATTGAAACTGGTCACGGTTGCCGTGCCACCTCATGGAACTACTTTCAAATTAATGAAACCCGTTCGCGGGATTGAAACAAGAATTTTGATGAATCTGCGCCGCTAGGGAGAACCTTTCAAATTAATGAAACCCGTTCGCGGGATTGAAACTTCTAAAAGGGTGTAAGTACTGATGTATATACGCCCTTTCAAATTAATGAAACCCGTTCGCGGGATTGAAACAAGTAATGGCAATTGACCCTACCCGTCCAGTCACCTTTCAAATTAATGAAACCCGTTCGCGGGATTGAAACGGGAGTTGTAGCAAATGGCGTAATTTACAGCTACTATCTTTCAAATTAATGAAACCCGTTCGCGGGATTGAAACTCAGCAGTAGCAATTCATCATCCTAGCGAAGGCAGCTTTCAAATTAATGAAACCCGTTCGCGGGATTGAAACGTGTTTGCTGTCGCACCTACTGTGGAGATGTTAGGAGCTTTCAAATTAATGAAACCCGTTCGCGGGATTGAAACCTGTTTAACGCTAGCTGTGTGTCCATTGATTACGTCAACTTTCAAATTAATGAAACCCGTTCGCGGGATTGAAACTTACTACTACCAATGACATCTACCCGTTCCTTATCGTCTTTCAAATTAATGAAACCCGTTCGCGGGATTGAAACATAGTATGTCTCATATCGTGTGACGGTCGCGTATTTGCTTTCAAATTAATGAAACCCGTTCGCGGGATTGAAACCAACTTACCAAGCAGTTAATTACGATTTTAACTATTTCACTTTCAAATTAATGAAACCCGTTCGCGGGATTGAAACATGGAGTAAAAGATGGATACTTTGCAAGCAATAAGGCTTTCAAATTAATGAAACCCGTTCGCGGGATTGAAACGAGAAGGACAAGGATCTGTCAGATGACGAAAAGTTACTTTCAAATTAATGAAACCCGTTCGCGGGATTGAAACTTTTACCTCCAGTGTGTTAACGTGACGTTGGACTGCTTTCAAATTAATGAAACCCGGCAACGGGATTGAAACTTGCCGTTCGCTACAAAGCACACGCCATCATAATAGCTTTCAAATTAATGAAACCCGGCGAAGGGATTGAAAATGTCTGCGCCTACTGCTAGCGTCTCAGGTTGCATTAAACTTTCAAATTAATGAAACAAGCCAAAATTTTCTGCTAAACTCTCAAGTTAATGATTCTTTGCCATCTGTAGGAATATTTTCCTCAAGTATGCCCGCCAAAAATGACGGCAATTACAACCAAATCGCCTTTGCTCTAGAAATCCTGAGACTTCTAGCTGAAAAACCGCGACGACGCAAAGATTTAGAAGATTTACTTTTAACCTTTTTAGAACAACATGGTAAATCAGCCGATAGTGCTGATATCAAGCAAAAAATTACCCGCACAATTCGCAAACTGAGAGACTGCGGTATTGAAATTAAAAGCAGTACTCACAGCCCTTATGAACTAGTCGAGTCAAAATTTCCTGTGCTTCTCTCGACAGAACAGAGAGAAGCCCTTGCAGTAGCCGCATATTTCTTATCTGATATGGGCTTTTCGGCACAAGCCAGCCAAATTCAACGCATTGGTAACCTGACAGAATCAGATATTCCATCATTTGTGAAAGTCGATTTTAGTCCTCCTGTTGATTATAGCGATCGCAATTTAGATGCGATCGTCCGCCAACTTCAAGAACGCTTTGTGCAACAATGCCGTTATACTATCCGCTATCAGAGCAAACCAGGAACACAAGGACGAATTTGGGATATTGACCGTTCTGAACTGCGTATGCATGACGGTCTTCTTTATCTATTTGCTTTTATTCCTGATTGGCGTTCTTGGCGGTTTGACTATTGGCATAACATCGACCAAAACCATATCTTTCGACTCGATAAAATTGTCAGTGTGGGTGCTGCATCTGAAACTCGTTGGGTATCTTGTGATTTTCCTACATTAAAAGTACGCTACCGCACTAGCGGACAATTAGCTAACTACAAGCCTCGACGCAAAGATGAAGTTGTTATTGATAGCGACCCGGAAGAAAAATTTCGTGAAATAGAAGCGACTATAGATTATTGGTTTTGGTTTCGACAACGTATATTGAAATATGGAGAAAATGTTCAAATTTTAAGTCCCCAATTGCTGGCTGATGAAATCAAAAAAGAATATAAAAGGATATGGAGAAAGTTTTCAGTAGACCTGTCCGAAAATTTATAAATGCGGGATGAATTGGGCATCATCCCATGTTCAGCAATGCCCCTTCTTAGCTATAACACTCATATCATGACTGCAGACACCGACTTACTGTGTGCGATCGCCCCATCACCCCCTACAGCTGCTCCATCTTCACCCCTGGGACTTCCAACATCACCGTAGTAATTGTCACTAATCGCCCCACAGTTGTGTAATAGCTTACTCCCTACTGGCGTTGTAGTCGAGCGCTCCCGAAACCGCCGCATGGTGATGTGAAACCACTCTCGCGTTTTTGGCATGGGTAAGCGGTACAGTTGGCGGGTGTTGACAAAGTAATAAAATAGCCAATCTGCCTCGGTGTACATGAAGCAGCCGGGGGTTGCCTTCTCCAGGTTGCTGTGGATTTCAAAGAAAAAGTTACGAGTTTTATTCCACCTATCGCCCTTCACCTCAATTAACAATTCCCCTGTTTGCGTTGTCCAGATGAGGTCAACATCTCTGCGTTGGTAGTTGGGGTCATCCTCAACGTTAACAACGTCAATGGTTTCTGGTCTGGAACGCAGCCAAGCCTCGATGTCACTAGCAGCCAGCTTTGCTACTTCTTGAGCTTCATGCATGGTGTAGGTCATCGCTGTATCTCCAAGCAGCAGAGCATATTAGTTTATTATTTCACTTTCAGCGCTTCAGCAAATGCTTTCACTTCAAACGAGCATACAAGCATAAAATGAGAAATACCCAACAATAGTTAAAAATACGGGCAGAGCGTTAATTATGAGCGTTGAAGATAAACATTTAGATGTTCTACAAAATATAGAGTTTGCAATTATACAAGTCTATCTTGATAGACCTGATTTGATTGATGCTGAGGTAATGACAGCAATTGAATCATTAACCCGTCTTTATAGTGCCGAAGCTCAAGGTCGTTCAGCACCATCACGTCCAATTAGAGGAATATCTGCCCAAGTAGCCGAACAAGTAAAAGCGATTTGCGAATTACGGTTAGGACGAACATCCATTGAAGATGAAACTAACCAACCGCTTGACCAAAATATGACACCCAAAACTTTAACAGAAATCGTAGACTGTCTAAAACGAATTCAATCTTCAATTAAACTGTGGACTAACAAAGGTGGGCGACAAGGATATCTCAACTACATCAAGCAGTTTTTTCAATGAAGCTCTGATACAGAAAGCGTACCCCATAATCTAGCAAAAGTAGCCCATATAGCTTGCAAATCAGCCAATTTACTAGTAAAAAGCCCACAGGCTTAATTAAAATCACTGAATCAACTTAATGAATAAAATTTTGTTTCTTTGTACTGGTAATTATTACCGCAGCCGCTTTGCTGAACATCTTTTTAATTGGTTTGCCACCAAACAGGGGTTAGATTGGGAGGCTGATTCACGAGGTTTAGCACTTGAGCGGGGTGTAGAAAATGTAGGGACAATTTCTCGATATGCGCTTGATGCTTTAGCTGTGCGCTTAGTGAACCTACCTGACAATGAACGGTTTCCACTAGCAGCCAGTGAGCTTGATTTTCAATCAGCTACCAAAATCATTGCCCTAGATGAATTTGAACACCGACCACTGATGAATGAGCGTTTTCCGCAATGGGTAGATGCTATTGAATATTGGCTTGTTCATGATATAGATAAAACTTCTCCCTCGGAAGCTCTCTTACAAATTGAGAAAAACCTACTGCAACTGATAGAACAATTAACACAAACTTACTAACGGGAGCGATAGAGCGATCGCATACACTAACTGCTATCAAATACTTTCTTATTTTGTATCTCTTGGGGTATTAACTCGCTCGTTGAGTTCTCGAAGTTGTTGATTTAATTCTCTTTGTCGTTTGAGCACAATTTCTAAATCTTCTTTCGTTGCTAAATCTGCTCTATTAGCGGGAATAAGTTGATTTAGTTGATTTAAGCACGCATTCAAACCAGCAGCAAATTCATAGCGTGTAACTGGGCGCGAACCTTGATATGTGCCATCAGGATACCCAGATAAGCAACCAGGCTGGGGAACTGTGTTGCGTCCGTCGCTTGGTGTTTGTGATAGAGTTTTTGATGGAGAGAAAATAATTGTTGCCAGTGCCAAGGTAGTTGTAACGGTGGCGAATGGAAGCAAGCCAGCAATTGATGAAATCTTAAACATTGGTCGCAGCAGCTACAAGCTATTTACTTCTTTACCTTATCAAATTAATATTGAGCTTTCTAACTTTAGCTTAATCTTCAAGTAGACTGATAAAAAGAATCAGAAATGAGTATCCTGCAATTACAAGCAATATTTACAGGCTCCTATTTTTAGACCTAATAGGAGTTTTTTTCTTGATTTAATTGAGAACTATATCACAAGAAGTAATAGCAATTCATTCTTAAGGCTATTAATAATTGGTTCTGTTGGTAGAGCAAATATGATTACTGGGATTGCTATTGTATATTTGTCAGTAAAAAACGTTGCTCAAATTAAAACCATGAATATTGTTGCTTGGGTTGTTTTAGGTCTAATTGCTGGTGCTATTGCCAAGGCTATCTATCCCGGTCATCAAGGTGGTGGCATCTTAGGAACAATTGTTCTAGGAATCATTGGTGCTTTTGTAGGTGGCAGTTTGGGTGTATTCTTCAATACAGGAACCTTTACTTTAGCGGCTTCAACTCTTAGCATTCCCGGTATGTTTGTAGCAGTTCTGGGTGCAATCGTCGCCATTTTTTTGTGGAACTTGCTAAATCGCCGCAGTGCTATGTAAGAAATTAAATATTAATCAATTAATAGTAAACATCAGGGAGTTCATCTTACTATATTTTCCCTGAATTTAAATATAAAAAATAGCGCTTGCCTGTATTTAGGTAGGCGCTAATATTATTTTGAGAAATCGATTTTGTGAGAATTTTATTTGACGATAAGCCTTTTGCACAGTTGAAAAAAGTATCAATTTTTTCACATTACATCACCTCGTTGATGTAATTAACTTACCTCAACTAATACCCAAAACAAACCGCCAGATAGAGGAATCATAAGGAAACTGATGATAACTTGAGATGATGGTATAAGATAACAATTCCATCGTGAATAAGTCAGTATTAATTGCCCTTACTCTCACCGCATGGTCTATTCTGTTGCCAGTCAGCATTGCTGGTAATACCCTGCTTTCAAGCAATCAAGCTATCAAAATGTCTTTATTTAACCTCAATTCCCAAAAATGGCAAAACCGCGTACTAATAATCTTTTCGCCTTCCGTTGATAACCATAGCTATCAGCACCAGATGCAGTTATTTGACCAGCAACAAAACGGTTTTACAGATAGGGATTTAGTTCTGGTTCAGGTTTTGGCAACAGATAAAAGCTATGCCAATGGACAATTAATAGATGAATCTTCTGCGGCTAATTTGCGATCGCGCTTTGGCGTTGATCAAGATAATTTCCGCGTCATTTTGGTAGGTAAAGATGGTGGTGTTAAGCGCCAGGAAGCTACACCAGTCGCAGCCACAGCAATTTTTGAGCAAATAGACGCTATGCCCATGCGCCAACAAGAAATGCAACAGCGAGGTAGAAACTAGCTATGACGATTATTGTCCATCATCTCAACAACTCGCGATCGCAGCGCGTGCTCTGGCTCCTTGAAGAATTAGGTATCGAATACGAAATCAAGTACTACGAACGCGACCCCAAGACGATGCTCGCACCAGCATCTCTACGGCAAGTTCATCCACTTGGTAAGTCACCAGTAATTACAGATGCCGGACTGACTGTTGCTGAGTCAGGAGCTATTATCGAATACATAGTAGAGCGCTACGGCAATGGTCGGCTAATTCCAGAATCCGGTACACCAGAACGTCTGCGTTACACCTATTGGTTGCATTATGCCGAAGGATCGGCAATGCCACCTCTGGTAATGAACCTCGTTTTCCAGCTTTTTGGGACAGGGGATAGCAGCGCCAAAGATGCATTTATCGCGCCCCAAATCAAGCTTCACTTTGACTATATAGAAGCTGAACTTGGTAAGAGTACGTGGTTTGTAGGCGAAGAATTTACCGCAGCCGATATCCAAATGAGCTTTCCTTTGGAAATTGTCGCTACGCTTCCTGAACAAATTGAGAACCGACCAAAGATTAAGCAATTTATTGAACGCATTCAGGCGCGCCCTGCTTACAAACGCGCCCTGGAACGTGGTGGTAAATACGACTACGCCAACAGCATTTAATCATTCTCGTACCCCAACTAACCCCACTTAACCTGTGGGGTTTTTGTTTTGTCATAGGCGATCGCTCCTAAAAAATTCTTAGAGGAAAAAAGTGCAGTGTACGAACAAAGGCGACGCATCTATTGAATAAGTCCTCAACCAACTAATGTTAGTTAAGTTATATTAATTAATCTGGGAATCAATATCAATACAAATCACTGTAACGTATTGATTAATTACTGATTCAGGTACATCAATTGTTAATTCTCCTAAAGGATTAGAATTGAATATAGAATCGATAATTGCACAACGACTTGTGTAGGTTAGTGCTGTGCCATCAGCAAGCACAAACACCGATTTTACTCGTTTGATTGGTATACCCCTAACTGATATTGTTTCGTAAGGTTTCATTAATAGGTGTAGATAAATGCGATTGTCCTTACGAGTTGAGGGGCCATAAAATTGCCACGGTTCTAATCCTGGGGTTGTGTCAAGTATACTTTCATCGTGGCTAGACATCCAATCTGCTATATCTTTGAGACGTTCTAACTGCTCAGGAGGGATGTTTCCATCACCCATTGGACTAACATTAAGCAAAAGATTGCCTCCTTTGCCTGCTACTTCGCATATTGTATGAATTAATTGACGAGAAGATTTGAAGTTGCGATCATCTCTGTTATATCCCCAACTCTCGTTAATATTCAGACAGGTTTCCCAAGGATGAGCAGGTGGTTGAGGCGGAATAAACTGCTCAGGAGTTTCAAAGTCTCCACAATTAGGTAGGCGATCGTTGATGAGAATATTAGGTTGTAAATCACGAATCATGTTTGCTAATTTTTGAGCTTGCCATTGCTCTGGAGTGCGTTCCCAACTGCCATCAAACCAAATGATGTCAATTTGACCGTAGTTAGTCAACAATTCGCGTATCTGATTGAACAAAAACTGAATATATCGCTCCCACTGTTGTGGTGTAGGTTGAGGTAGTTGGTCAAAGCGATAAGGTTTATCTACCTCTCTCCAAGCTGGATAGTCAGGATGATGCCAGTCTGAGAGTGAAAAATAAAGACCAATACGCAATCCCACAGAACGCATCGCTGCGATAAATTCGCGTACAATATCTTTTTTATAAGGTGTAGATGCAATTGAAAAGTCTGATTGTTGGGTATGGAATAGGGCAAAACCATCATGATGCTTGGCTGTTAATATGGCATACTGCATTCCTAAACTTTTTGCTAAATCTGCCCATTCTTGAGGATTGTATTCCTGCGGATTGAAAGTGTTAGCTGTGGAGTGATATTTCTCAACGGGCATATCTTTGCAAAAAGGCAGGCTGAATACACCCCCAGCTAACGGCCAAGATAACTCACATCCTTGCTGAGAACTATGTCCCCAATGAATAAACATCCCTAATCGAGCTGTATTAAACCAATTATTTGTCATAGTGAAATTTGGCAATAATTCTGCTGAAGAAAGGATAAATAGCTCCCGAGAGCATCTTAGTACATATACAGATTTTGGTTACTATTTTGTTGGCTGAGGTAAAAATGCGATCGCCTTCCCCAGTGCGAGGAACGCTATCACTCTCTTTATTTATCGTTGCGGTGGTAAAGTGCAGTCACTGCCCAAAAGCTATTACTGGCGGATAATGGAGGAATATCCATCAATACAGATTTTTAAGGATGGGGAATAGAGCGTAGTTTACCGCCACAGGCATCGCCTCTAAAATTCTTAGAGGAAAAAAGTGCAATCGTGCATTGAATGATACGCTCAAACAATTGCATCTCAAAGAGTATCATTGAATATCTTGCACTGGATATTCTTGGTAATGCATCTATGATAAAAACTCAATTTATACAAAAACTGTTATCTAGTAAATACCCAAAAATTTTATTAAATCGAAAAAAAGTAAATAAAGCCTTAGCTATTGTATTAACACTTACTCTCACTATCATTTATGTACATCCTTCTAGTTCAAATTCCCCCATTAAAGAACCCCATCTTCAACTACTTCACACGCTGACTGGTCATCAAAAAGTAACTTTTGGGGTGCCAGCAATTGTGATTAGTCCAGATGGACAAACCCTGATTAGTGGGGGTAGGGACGATACTATTAAATTCTGGAATATACATACAGGAAAGTTGCTGCGTAGTATAAATGCTCAGTCAGACGGCGTTACCTCAATTGCCATTAGTCCAGATGGAAAGCTTGTTGTTAGTGGTGGAATAACCAGCCCAACAATGAAGATTTGGGATTTACGCACCTTGAAGATGCTTCGCGTTGACGGCGGACATACATTACCAGTAGAAACCGTTGCTATTAGTCCTGATGGCAGATTGATTGCCAGTGGCAGCGATGATCATACAATCAAGCTTTGGGATTTACATACTCGAAAGCAACTTAATACTATTGCTGCACATTCAGCTTATGTGAGTAATGTGGCAATTAGTCCCGATATGCAAACCCTTGTTAGTAGTAGTGGCAGTGATGACAACACAATTAAGCTGATTGATTTAAAAAATCGCAAAATACGCTATACCCTTCAAGGACACAAGACCCCAGTTGATGCTATTGCCATTACGAAAGATAGTAAAAAGCTCGTTAGTGGCAGTTTTGGTCAGCTAGTTTCTCGAAATCGTTCAATTAGTACCCTAAAATTATGGAATCTTCAAACTGGGAAACTTTTGCATGATTTTTCTGACAATTTTAGTTCAGTTCAATCCCTGACCATTAGCCCAGACGGAAAAATTCTTGTGTGCGGTAATGATGATGGCACTATTAAACTATGGAGCCTAGACACTCTAAAATTGCTAGGCACCTTTGAAGATGGTTCTAGTTCTGTTTTAAGAGTTGCTATTAGCCCGGATGGAAAGCTTCTTGTTAGTAGCAATGAGGACAGCGTTATCCATATCTGGCAATTCAATTAACGCAATCAGCAGACCTGCCAATGGTAAATAACTCTCAGGAGGAGCGACGACCTAAATCTCATATCATGGCGATAACATAACCAAGCACCGCTTTCAAATTTGGAACTAGTACAACACGTACTCAATATTACTAGTAGCCAGCAGAAACTGATGTTCGCGCACGTCCACTGTCTGTCCTGGTTCTAATCGCAACACTACAATCTGTCCTGGTGCTTCACGAGAGAACGCGATGTTTCCCGGCCCATGTGCTTCACTGATGAATATTTGCAGTCCCGCAAAAAAACGCTTCGCTGCGCCTTTAAGACCTTTAACACCAAGGCGAACATGAGGGTGCTTCCATAGCAAAATATGGTGTTCAAAGTAAATCGATTGTTGTTGCTCTAGATGGACATCAACTATAGGCACTATTTCTCCCTCAATTCTCAAGGTTAAGTCACCACTTTGAAAAATTTCTTGAGGATTTTTTAATTCAGGTATCGGTTCACTACTGAAGTCTGACATAGTCTAACCTTACAATGGTTGTTTAAAAAATCATTTTCTCCCAAACTCCAGTTGTTTTTCTGTACAAAGTGTAAGTAGAGTACAACTATCGAATGGGTAACCTACAATTTGTCGATCACGAGCGATCGCACAAGCTTGTTCAATCTCAAAGGTGAAAGTTACTGAGAATGCGATAATCACTTAATTTGATATCCCATTTTAGTAAAGAACTCATTGCCTTTTTCGATGATCAAGGGTTTGCAATCTTTGGCTGGATTCCAACCATACTTTAAGGCTTCCTTTATAAACACACAAGCGAATTTTGGTCTATGAAGATTTGTTTCTCCACATCGAAGTGGCCCACCAAACCAGGGATCTTCATAAGTCACAAAATTAATTCTTAAAGGAGTTGATTTATATCCTTCTAAATAAGCAGTAAATGTATCGTAACATTGGTATGGATTTATAATATCATTGGTTTTTATATATCTTGTAGAAAATCTCCACAAGTAGATGTTTCCATTGATAAGAATTCTTCTCAGTTTCTTTTTCATTCTATGATTTTGCAGGTAGGATGAGTTTTCCCTAAACCCCATCTACTTTAGCTGCTGGACTTTTATTTTCGATGAACTTCATCTATTAGGTATAACTGTTGTTAACCACCATCCCCCGATAAATTTAGTTCCCCATCAACAGTAATATCAAATGTAAATTGAATATGGATATATTTGTTGGGATATCCTGTAGGCAAAGGTGCAAAGGGCGCTGCTCGCTGTATAGCATTGAGCGCTGCTTGATCAGTGACGCTAAATCCAGAAGTTTGTGCAAGCTGGAGATTGCTCAGTTGACCGGAACGGTTAATACTGAAGTTAATTACCGTTCGCCGGGAAGACTGGCTTAGTCCTGGTAGCCACTGCTGCTTCACTTGTTGCTGTAATTGGTTTAAGTAAGAGGTAATATCTATGTCTTGACTTTGGGCATCAATACCAGAAGGAGCAAGGCGATCGCGGTTAGAATTAGGTAAGGCTGCCAGATTATTACCGCTAAAATTTCGACTAGATACACTCAAAGTACCACCCAGCAAGCTTGCTGCACCTGTGTAATGAGAAGGCATCCCTTGAGATGGTGTTCGCCCACTTAATCTAGTTCCCGACAGTCCTAAGTTCTGAGGATTGGGTACTGGTGATGTAATGGCATTTGGAAGCGCTGTTTTTCTGGTTAAGACTGGCTGTTGTGTAGTCGGTGCTAATGCAATTTTTTTAGGCTTGGGTGCTACTGGTATGGTTGCACTTTTGAGGACTGTTGGCTCAACTTTGGGCGCTGCTGGTGTAATCGGCGCGACTGCGATTTTTTGAGGCTTGGGTGCTACTGGTATAGTTGGAGATGCGAACTTTGTTGTTCGCGCTTTGGGTTGTTGAGGAGATAGATTTGGTGATTGGCGTTGCTGCTGCTTTGGTGCTGGTTGGAATACTTTGAGGGGAGATAAGGCTGTTAACTCCTTTGGACTATGAACAGAAGTTTGATGTGCCACTCTATTAGATGACTTCACAGCAGAAATAGGTCTTTTTGGTGAAGCTTTACCACCCGCAATTGAATTTTTAGTGGCCCGAAATGAGGTTTTTGGAGGGATGGTTGTTTCATTGGGAGAAACTTCAACTACCTCAATTGGAATCTCTTGCTGAGGCTTAGGCACAAAAGCTCTGAGCCAATATATGCTCCCCATCAATAAAATAGAGTGCAGCAAAATGGAACCAACCAGACCTTGGAGCATCTGTGCTGGGTGCAAGCTCCGATAACGCTGAAATTCATGATAAAAAGCCATTTTTTTCTGCTTTCGCGTGATAGATAACAGCCTCAGTAGTCTATTTCCATTCTTACAAGCTTCTGTTTATTCTGCTTGCGGCACTAAACTACGCTATTCTCTATCACCGCATTAACATCGCCCACTGCGGTTAAGTAGAGTATTAAACTGTTACTATGTCGAAAATCACCATTCTTGAGAGTCTTTGCAGATTTCACTTGATTAGTGTTGCTTTTTGTTGTCTCAATAACAAGTAGCAAGCACTACCAAAGTATGAATAGGATTGCAGAGAGTAATCGCTCTCTGCCTATAAATCTATTAATTGAGCATTCAGTTTTGCTAACTCTTAGTCTACGCTTTGTTCCTAGTAGCAATGCCAAATTTCAACAACACCCACACAATCCTTGCTCAACCGCATCCTAGAAATGAGAATCTGCGACAAATCAACCAATTGGGACGTAAGCTTGGCGTTCTTTGTCCGAAATTGCTATGTTTCGGCTCAAGATCATTTTTGGCGGCAAGTTACGACGACACTTTTTTGACAATCAAGCCGTCGAGTTATTCCTCCAATGTGCGGCACTTGATCGCATGATCCAGTTAAGCAAGCCGGACACTTGTAAAGTGGATGGCTAATTTCAATTCCAATAGCGGATTGGTGTGTCTTTTTTCTTTTATGCAACAAAGCCAAGCGACGAAGTAAAAATTTTAAAACCCCAGAGCGATATCCTTACTCCGGGGTCAGGTTATGTATTTTCCGCCCCACACAGTCTTTTGATTTCCGTTCGCAATGGTTCAACCTTACGCTTTGCCGCCTTTCCGCTAGACTACTCCCGCAAGTTTTGGAGCGGGAGACGGGATTTGAACCCGTGTTGCAATAGCACTGACCAAAACGAGTGATACTGGCAGACGTGGCTTACATGAAAACTGGAGTAATAATCTAAGCCTGATTTTGAGCTTTAGAGGATGGCCTTTACTATTTGGCTACCCTCGGTTACGTCCGAGGGGTAGGATTTGCACCTACAGAAGCATCCTTATTTAAATCTAAAACTGTACTCCAGTTTCATTATGACTTAAGGTGCAAACAAATAACCAAAAATCGGATCGCTAACATTTTGTTTTGTAACATCTATGGAATTAGCCTGTTCTCTAGCAAAGATAATTGCTCGCTCTAGTGCATCCAGCCTTTCCTTGAGTTGCTTAACTCTGGACGCTGGCAATGCACCTGATAGCTTAATTGTTGTCCAAGTCCCTTCTGGAACCTGCTCTGACACTTCCTTTACTTGTGCCGGGTGTTCCTTTGTTGCTTCGTAGAATACCACAGGCTTAACCACTTGCTTGGTTTTGGTTGTCGATTTAGGTAAAGTCACCCAGCAGTCTCTTTGTGCATCAAATTGCCATTCTTCTGAGATATCAAGGGTAGGAAGCTTGGATATTAGCGATCGCAAGTCTTCTATCTGTTTCTCCAAGAACAATAGATAAGTTACTGGAACATCCCGCACAATTGTTGTCTCTCCCACAACAACATCAGCCTTAGCTGTGACGTTCCCCCAGTCTTGAGTAGCTGCAAAGTTAAACAAGTCCTTGGCTGCTTGTTCGTACTCTCTTAATAAGTCTTCAGCCTTAAATTGCAATGTCTGAGATTCTGAAGGGTAAACAAATCCGTCATCCTCCCTTGGCTGGTAGGTTCTCGACAATCCAGCAAACAACCCTTCTTTCTGCGCTTTTTGGTAAATCTCTGTCCGACGCTTGCGAGAATCTTCTTTAATAGTTTGAATAACTGCGATCGCTTGGTTTAGTTTCATACTGAGGTTAATTAAATTTCTCAGTATATTACATCAAGCCTTGTATTTGTCCAATTCTCTAAGTAACGTCAGTTCGGGTTAAGGAGGTTGATTCAAGCTCAAATGTTTGAATCAACGCAAGTACGTTGACAGATCCTAGAATTAAGCAACGGCGTAATCAGGGTTTCAGCTTATCTTGAACTCAGGTTATTTTAATGGTTGCACAGTTGAGTACAAAGATAGGATCAAAGAATTGAAGTGCGTTCCCCGCAGGGGTTGCCTTAGGCATCGCATCCCAGGCGGTAACCCAGATTGGATTCTTGAGCGTGTTTGACCTCAAATGCTTGCCACTAACAGAAATCTCTGCGGCTTCGATTAACTTAAAATTAGCGCTTCACTCGTACTCATGAAAGAAACCGCCGCACAGATACTACTCCGCACTGCTTTGAGATTCCACAAAATTCGCGATTTAGAAATGCCAGAGATTAAACGTCTCATGGCTTTAAGCGAAGAAGAGTTTGAGATTGAATTCTCTAGGATGGAATCCCAAGGACTTATACCAGCAGCTTCACCCCTAGTACTTCCCCATTCAAAACAGTGACATTTTCAACTAATTCTTGGTAAATTGCTCTCTTATCCTTGCTGCTCAAGCTTTCCCAATATTTCCTGTTACCAAAGCAGGTGGACAAAGTACGTACCAATGCAACATTGATTTGGATAGTAGCAACTTCTCTTTGTTTGATTGTTTGAATCTCCAGCAACGTTTGGTCAATAGCTGATTGAATAATCGGGTTTTGGGGCATCTGCCGTAGCATTTTCAATTGTTCGTATCTGGTAGTGAGTTCTGGACTATCTGCCGGAACTTCAATACTCTCAAGAGTGTAGTTCTTAACTTCTTCATACCGAGCAGCTAAAGCAGTATCTACAACTGAAATAATATCTGGCAGGTACGTACTAGTTTTATTCTTACAGAAAGCATCTCCTAGATTTTCATGTTTTTTGCATCTAACTCTATGAGTTGACCACTTTGTTTTTTTACAAAAGCATTGATAACCACAGTCACCACAAATGATTTGTCCTAATAAGGGTAATTCCTCTTGAGTACTATTTTTGTTGTTGCCGTAACTATACTTATGTCGGTTCTCTGCCAATTTTTTCTCTATATGTTTAAATTTCTCATGAGAAAGTAGCGGCTCATGAGTGTCTTGATATACCTCCCACTTTTCAGGTTTGTTGAGATTACCTCGCATGTTGTAAGCAGTATGCCCTCTTAATACTGGGCTAGTTAGCCAATACTTCAATCCAGCTGCTGTCCATGAAATTCCGTAAGTATTTAGTATATAAACTGCGGTACTTCTTAATGTGGCGTTGTCAGATAAGAAATAATCAATGATATCAGATGCGATCGCCCATTTAGATTTACCTGATTCATGCAATGTCATATCTGGTGCATATTTCTCATTTAGTCTCTGATACCCGAATGGCGGACGGGGACTGGCTTTCTTCTGTTCTCGGAAGTAATTTAATCCATGCCGAATTCGATCTGAAAGTAATCTCGATTCAAATTCAGCCAAGCCTGCCATTTGATTCACAGAGAACCATCCAAAAGGCGATGATGGGTCAACTGGGGCATCAAGAACTACTAACTTAACTCCATACTCTTCCAATGCTACAAGGGTGCGATGGATCGTGATTACACTCCGTGCTAAACGGTCTATGCGAGTAATCACAATTTCTGTTATTTTCCCTTGCTTGCACATGGTCAGCATTTTATTAAATTCTGTGCGTTTATCTGACCTTCCAGACTCAACATCTGAAAAAATCAAAACAGCCCCAGCCTTTTCAATCCGGGCTGTTTGCTGTTCGAGTGCGTCTGTATCTGCCTGTTCTCTTGTGGATACTCGGACGTAACCTACCCGCATAACTCCCCATTTATTTACTGACCACTTTGTTAATCATACACCACCCGTTTGATGCTCCATGCTAAAGCTCAAACCACAGTTCTTCACTTGGCTGCTGAACGCGGTGCAGTAGAAGACTTGGAACTCGAAGAAGTAATGCTGACCGGTTTCCGCGGCGTTAAGTGCGTAGAATCTGGTGGTCCAGAACCCGGTGTAGGTTGTGCCGGTCGTGGTATCATCACCGCTATTAACTTCTTGGAAGAAAACGGTGCTTACCAAGACCTAGACTTCGTATCTTACGACGTATTAGGTGACGTTGTATGCGGTGGTTTTGCTATGCCTATCCGTGAAGGTAAAGCACAAGAAATCTACATCGTTACCTCTGGTGAAATGATGGCGATGTACGCTGCTAACAACATCGCTCGTGGTATTTTGAAATATGCTCACTCCGGTGGTGTGCGTTTAGGTGGTTTGATTTGTAACAGTCGTAAGACAGACCGGGAACACGAACTCATCGAAACCTTGGCAAAACGGTTGAACACCCAAATGATTCACTTCGTACCTCGCGACAACATCGTTCAACACGCAGAATTGCGTCGGATGACTGTTAACGAGTACGCACCTGACAGCAACCAGTCTCAAGAATACCGCGCATTAGCTAAGAAGATCATCAACAACGACAAACTCACCATTCCAACACCAATCGAAATGGATGAATTAGAAGCATTGTTGATCGAATACGGTATTCTCGACGACGATTCTAAGCACGCAGATATCATCGGTAAGCCTGCAGAAGCTTCCGCTAAGTAAGCAAAGTTTTAGGAAAAGGGAACATCTACATCAATTCCCTTTTACCTTTGATCTAATTTTTATCCCCCACGGGGACGCAGAGTCCCCAACCCCATAGGGGAAATCCCCTACCCTAAATATCCCGGTTCCTTAGGAGCAAGAGAGACTAGAAATGACTCCTCCAGAAAACAAGAATATCGTTGACGAAAGAAAAGAACTAATTAAAGAAGTTCTCCAAGCCTATCCCGAAAAAGCAGCTAAAAAACGGGAAAAGCACTTAAATGTATACGAAGAAGGCAAGTCTGACTGCGGCGTTAAGTCTAACATCAAATCTCTACCTGGTGTAATGACCGCTCGTGGTTGTGCTTATGCAGGTTCAAAAGGTGTGGTTTGGGGCCCTATTAAGGACATGATCCACATCAGCCACGGGCCTGTAGGTTGCGGTTACTGGTCTTGGTCTGGTCGTCGTAACTACTACATTGGTACAACTGGTGTTGATACCTTTGGTACCATGCACTTCACCTCCGACTTCCAAGAAAGAGACATCGTTTTCGGTGGTGACAAAAAACTCTTAAAGCTGATTCAAGAACTCGAAGTACTGTTCCCCCTCAGCCGTGGTGTTTCTATTCAATCTGAATGTCCCATTGGTTTGATTGGGGATGACATCGAAGCAGTAGCTAAGAAAGCAGCTAAAGAAATTAACAAGCCTGTTATTCCTGTACGTTGCGAAGGCTTCCGTGGTGTTTCTCAGTCCTTGGGTCACCACATTGCTAACGACCAAATTCGTGACTGGGTATTCCCCAGAGCCGACCAAGCTAAGAAAGACGGTACACTGCCTTTCGACTCTACTCCTTATGACGTAGCTATTATTGGTGACTACAACATCGGTGGTGATGCTTGGGCTAGCCGGATTCTATTAGAAGAATTAGGCTTACGTGTAGTTGCTCAGTGGTCTGGTGATGACGCATTATGATTAACGGAATCGCCACCGATGACACTCCCCTCGCCTTGATAGCTGGGGAGTGTCAAGCAAAAAAGGACGTACCTTAGAAAAATTTTTCTAAGGTAGTTCACTGATGTCAAAGCTCAAACCTTCAATCTGTGGTTGCGGCTTTTAGTTGTAACACCTTTGTTTATCCGTTTGTAACACTTTCGCCAACAGTATCAGCGAAGCTGTCACCAGCCGCCACATGAAGGCTGAAATCCTGATTAGGACTTGATTCTATCAAAATTTTTGACTCAAGAGGCAGCATCAAGTTCTAATCGCTCATTCAGATCCAACCGAAAAGTCCCGTAAGGATTGTCAACCTTAGAAAGTGAAAGTGGTTCTGAAAGTACCAATCACAACATCATCGTTATTAGTTTGACCATGTTTGGTTAATTAAAACAGGTTTCTGTTGAGGCATTAACTGTTTGCCAAATTTGGCGTAGAGAGCCGGAATGACTAATAAAGTCAAAGCTGTAGAAGTAAATAAACCGCCCAAAATCACGATCGCCAACGGTTGCAGAATTTCATTGCCAGAACCACTCGCCAGCACTAGCGGGAGTGTTCCCAAAGCTGAGGTAAGTGCTGTCATCAAAATGGCATCAATTCTTTCCAGGGAACCTTTAACAATC
Source organism: Nostoc carneum NIES-2107 (assembly GCA_002368155.1). Taxonomy (GTDB): domain Bacteria; phylum Cyanobacteriota; class Cyanobacteriia; order Cyanobacteriales; family Nostocaceae; genus Aulosira; species Aulosira carnea. Next base: position 1,976,891 of record AP018180.1, on the reverse strand, counting down.
ACATCTTTAAGGAGCATTCCCTGGGCAAACTTGTTGTTGTAGTTGTCTACCAACAACAAGCCATTGCGAACAGCAACGCCAAATAAGGTAATGAAACCAACAAGAGAAGCGACAGAGATGACACCACCACTTAACAAGATTGAAACAATACCACCCACCAACGCCAAGGGCAGATTGAGCATGATGGCGATTGTCGCAGAGAGCGATTTAACGGAGAAGAACATCAATACGGCAATGATGATCGCTGCCAAGATGCTAAACACTAGTATGTTATTGGTAGCACGCTGCTCTGATTCAAACTGTCCGCCGTATTGGATGAAATAGCCATTGGGTAGTTTGATTTTTTGTTGAATTTGGGATTGAATATCGCCAACGACACTGCCCAAATCGCGATCGGCGACGTTTGCCGAAACAACTATCAGCCGTGATACGTCTTCCCGATTCACAACATTCGCTCCCATACCGTAGTCTACTTTCGCAACCGCGCTCAGTTGGATGGTTTGCCCAGTTGGGGTAATCAGAGGAATAGCGCGAATGGCATCTAAACTATTGCGGGCTTTCTCCGTCAAGGAGATAGAAATATCAATAAGCTGCTGATTTTCTGCTACTTGCGATACCACACGACCATTCAAGGCAGTTTCCACCACGTTTGACAACTGCTCCATACTCAATCCATAAGTTGCAGCCGCCGCCCGATCATAGTGGATTTGTACCTGACGAATGGGTAGTTGAGGTTCTAGTTGCAAGTCTACAACGCCAGCAATAGGTTGAATCACATCTCGCACTTGTTCCCCAATCTTTCGCAGTTCAATTAAATCCGGGCCAAAGATTTTCACAGCGATCGCACTTCTTACCCCAGACAACACTTCATCCATGCGGTGGGAGATAAATCCGCCAATATTTGATGCGACACCGGGCAATTTGTTGAACGCTTCGCGCAGTTGTTTAATGCTGGCTTCCCGGTCTTCCATCGCCCGGTCACTCAATTCTACATCCACATGGGCCATGCTCACTCCTGCCCCATCAGCATCACCAGGAGCGCGCCCAGATCGGACTTGCACCCAATCATACAGAGGATTATCCTTGAGTGAGGTGTACAGTGCCATACCTGCGCGATTGGTCATATCCAGCGACACGCCGGGAAATAAGACCATTGAGTTGACCATCGATTTTTCTTGAAATTCGGGCAGAAACACCCGTCCTAAAGCGGGAACAGTCGCAAAAGCAGCAACCAATGCTGCAAGTGCTACAGCCAGAATGATTTGTGGCGATTTTAGTGAGATGTTGAGCAGTGGACGATAAAGACGCTGTGCCAAGCGAGAAACAAAGGTATTTTCTTGAGGCAAGGTTTGATTCGCCAGTAAAATGGCACACAGTGCAGGGGTGAGGGTCATGGCGACAAATAAAGAAGCCGCGATGGAAAGCAGATATGCCCAACCCATTGGTGCAAAGATGTTACCTTCTACACCTGTCAAACTAAAAATTGGTGCAAATACCACAATGATAATCACTGTGGAAAAGACAACTGCTAATCGCACTTCGACAAATGCGTCAAACACTACCTTAAAAGCAGGGATGGGATGACCTTGCGCCTGATTTTCTCGGAGTTTGCGATAGCAGTTCTCCATGTAGACGATCGAGTCATCGACAAAGCCGCCCAGGGCAACCACCAATCCACCTAGAGTCATGGTATTGATTCCCAAGCCAAAGGCTTTCATCAACATTACGCCAATCAACAACGACAAGGGAATCGCACTCAAAGTAATTAAGGCAGTGCGCCAATTCATCAGAAACAGCAGCATAATCACCGACACGATCACGATGCCTTCGATTAAGGAACTGCTAACATTCCGAATGGCAGTATCAATAAAATTGGACTGTCGGAATGTTTGTTTCACTTGCACATCAGGGGGAAAAGTAGGTTGCAAAGATTGCAGCACCGCTTCTACCGCTTTTGTCACCGTGGGGGTATCGATATCAGGCTGTTTGTTAATCATCATCACCACAGCCGGTTGCCCATTAAAGCTAGCATCCCCCCGCTTCAGTGCTGCACCCGTTTGTACCTCCGCTAAATCTTTGAGTAAAATCGGTTTCCCATCTTTAACCTTCACCACAGATTGCTGCAAATCTGTAATTGATTTTACCTGCCCAATACCGCGTACCAAAAGTTCTTGACCACCACCAATTAAAAATCCACCAGGGGCGTTAGAATTTGCGCCTTTGGCAGCATTGGTAACTTCGGTCAGCGAAACATTAAGCGATCGCAATTTTTCTGGATCGACTAACACCTGTTCTTGTCGTTCATCCCCGCCGTAAACGGTGACTTGGGTGACTCCCGGCACAGATAAAATTTGGTTGCTCAGGGTGCTATCTACCAGACGGCGCAAATCCATCAACGAGGTTTTACCCTGCCCATTCACAGTAAAGGCATACTGTAAAATCGTGCCTAATGGCGATGCTAACGGTGAAATTTCCGGTGGATGCACCCCTTCAGGTAACTGATTTGTCACCTGCTGGAGTCGTTCTGTCACTGATTGCCGCGCTTTATAAATGTCGGCATCCTCGTCAAATACCACCTGCACCATCGATAGCCCGACTTTGGAGGATGATCGCACTGTTGTCACGCCAGGCAAACCATTCACCGCGCTTTCAATGGGTACAGTAATTTGTGATTCCACTTCCTCTGGAGCCAGTCCAGTCGCTTCGGTGTGAATATCGACTTGGGGGGGCGCAAATTCAGGAAACACGTCCAGTGGCATCTGAGTAATAGTAAATACTCCCCACAGCGTCACTAAAATCGCAGAGATAACTATGAACCAACGCTGGACAATTGAGGTTTTGAGAATCTGATTGAGAATGGAGTTCAACATTTCAATTAAATGTCTCCCTTCTTATCAGAAAAGTCGCTTTTCTTTTTGCGATTGCTAACTATAACAGCGATCGCTCCTGCCACTAGGACTGCTCCACCACCGACGGAGGCTAAAATACCCTTTGATACTCCACTGGCTTTTGGGGTGTCATGGCTGTGAGCAGTACCGTCAGAGTGTGCTTTAGCGTGTTCCGCGTCGGTTTGGGGAGTGGCGATCGCAGTTTGGGTTTTGCGAGATTCGGCATAGAGTGACAAACTACCCTGAGTAACCAGCTTTTCCCCAACTGATAATCCTTTGGTGACTTCAATTAGTTCACCCTTAGTTGCGCCAGTTGTGACTTCAACGGGTTCATAGAAATTTTCATACTGCACAAAGACTATCTGTTTCCCATTGGCATCAACCAGTGCTGTCACCGGAATCATGACAGCAGATCCAGATTTGGCAGAGGAGGCGATCGGCGTGACCACAATGCCTAACAGTTGATCGGTTTGAGCATTGACTTTCACGCGATTAATACCACCTGTTGCCTGAAATTCATCACCATGCCCAGCGTGAGCAAATACAACTGTAGGCGCACTGATGGTTAAACTCGCTGCCAGAATGGAACCTACTAGCCCACATAATTTCATGCTCACTCCTCACAATCGATATTTGGTTACACAAAAGTTCTTCCTAGTCTGCCAAAGAGCAGATGAAATCCAGGTGAAATAGTAAATGTTTTAGTTAATATCAAGCTCATGCTTGATTTGCCAAATTAGTGGAAGACAAAGCGGATTAGGGCTGGCAATCAAGCAAGTCTGATTAGTGAGCGTTATATCGTGGATTGGGCATTCCAAAAGTGGTAATTATTAGATACCCCCCTAAGGGTTATGCTGGAAATTATTTGATAGCAAACTTTTAAAACCTATCCCTCTGACAAACAGGGATAAATTAGCTTTAATAAACATCGACAGACCATGATTACGAGGTTTCATTTCTTTGCCAGTTTGAGAAACCCTGTTTTTGCGAGACTTTACGCAGCTCAAACCATTAATTTGTTAGGAGATGGGCTGACTTGGGTAGGTTTGGCTCTGCTAGCTTTTGAGTTAGCTGGAGATAGTAGCGCAGTTGTACTTGCCTTGGCGTTGACGTTGCGAATTACTGCATTTGTCTTACTATCTCCCTTAGCTGGGGCTTTGGCTGACCGTGTTGACCGCAAATTGGTACTGGTAGGAACACATTGTGTACGGATGGTAATTGTTAGCCTGTTGCCTTTTGTGACACAAGTTTGGCAAGTCTATGCCCTAATATTTGCGCTTAACGTCTTCAATGCCTTTTTTACGCCAACTTACCAAGCCACTATTCCGCTAGTAACTGGTAAGAATGATTATGCAGGTGCGATCGCTCTTTCTAGTGCTACTTATCAATTACTGGGTGTACTTGGCCCTGGTATTGCTGGCAGTGTCGCCGCTTTCATCGGTGCCAGACAAGTTTTCTTTTTGGATGCTGTAACTTTCCTTGTGGCGGCAGTATTGATTTTTACTCTACCTGGTCATTTAAAAGTAGAACCAAGTCAACATTCATCAACTACAAGTGGTAGAACCTGGCAAGATATAAAAGACGGTACAAGCCGCCTTTTTAGTGATGCACCTATTCGATACGCACTCTTCATGCAGTTAGTTGCATCTATTGCTGGAGCAGAGATTTTGGTGAATACCGTTGGCTATGTCCAGGGGACTCTCAAACTAGGAAATGTGCAGTACGGCTGGGTAATGGCTGCTTTTGGTATTGGTGCAACGCTTTCCGCAGTAGCTTTTGGTGCAATCAGTCAACGTATTAATAAAAAAAGCTTGGTGTTGTTCGGTGCGTTTTTGATAACTTTGCCTTTACTACCTGCTAATTATGCTTCTTTAAATTTATTGATGATTTTGTGGTTACTGGCTGGTTTTGGACAAAATTGTGTGAATTTACCCACCCAAACTTTGATTGCAGAGCGCATTAGCCATGATGCCCAAGGACGTGTATACGGCGCACATTTTGCTTGGAGTCACTTGTGGTGGGCAATTTCTTATCCTCTCGCTGGGTGGCTAGGAGGCAAATTTCCGGAAGGTGAATTCCTCTATGGCAGCTTTGTTGGTTTGGCACTGTTAGTTGTAGTCCAACTTACCCTGAAACCCCCAGTGGATGAAAATGAACACGTCCATGAAAACATTTGGCACGAACACTTACATATCCACGATGAACATCATCAGCACGATCATCACCAGGGGATACTAGAATCCGAACCACATACCCATCCTCATCAACACAGATTAATGCGTCATTCTCACCCCTATTCAGATGATAGCCATCACTCCAGGTATAAGAGCCAGCAATCAGAAAGTTAAGCTCTCAAGGCGAGAGATTTCGCGGGCATAGGGCATGGGGAAGAAATCCAATGCCCTATGCCCAAAACGGCGGATGGCGAGAGGAACTCCACAGATTTCTAAACATCCTCTCCCGGATTTCATCCAGATTTCATATACAGCGTGTTAATTTCAGAATTAAATCGAAATAGATTGTGTTATCCCACTGTTCACGCAGTGGGAATTTCTTCTAAAAAAGCAATCATTAGGAGAAATGACAATTTTCAAGAATGTTTTTAATTTAATTACCAAAAAATCAATTTCTCTAAATTAAAATTAGGTAAATATTTTTTAACTCCTATATGCTAAATCATAAAAATATTTTTTGGTTTAATAGTTTATGTTTATTATTAATTATTTTCTTTATTATTTATAATAAAATATTTGATGTATCAGTTGGAGGGTTGTTCTTACCACCTCCTACCCCATTATATCCAGGTGCAGGATTGTTTACACATGGATTCCAAATACTATGTTCTATACCACCTATAGTTTGTGCTTTTAGTTTTGCTTTACTAAAAACTATTAAACCTAATAATAGGTATAATCAATTTTTTCTTTACTCCGCAATTTTAACAGCAGGTTATTTAGTTAATGGAATTTATCGACTCCATATAATTTTTCTGCAATTTGGCATTCCCAAGCTAGTAACTATTTTCTGCTACACAATTATTGCTATCTTGTATGGGTTAGCTTGTAGACGACAAATCAAATCAACACCTTACATTCTCCTTATCGCTAGTTTAGTCTTATTATTTATTGCTATTACAGTAGATTCTCTGCATTTAGAGGGTGATGGAACTCCTAGCTTATTAGAAGGTATTCCTAAATTGTTGAGTGGGCTGAATATCGCGCTTTATTTTTGGTTTGTCTGTTATCGCGAAGTACTATACTCCTTGCAGTCTGCTAAAAATTGAGGGTAGATGAGGCGTTGCATAATAGAGGGATGAATTTAGGTGCGCTACTGTGAATTGTCCATACTGCGGCTCTACTGAGATTAGGAAAAATGGCTGGCGACGAGGTAAACAGAATCACATCTGTACTAATTGCGATCGCCAATTCATTGATATCTACAGCCCACCAAAAGGATACTCAGATGAGAAGAAAGTAGAATGCTTAAAAGCATACGTTAATGGTGCAGGCTTTAGAGCAATTGAACGTCAAACAGGGATTCATCACACGACGATAATTAACTGGGTAAAACAAATCGGCGAAAAGTTGCCGGAGGCACCGCCAACAGATAAAATACCATCCGTTGGGGAATTAGATGAACTAGAAACTTTTGTGCGGTCAAAAAAAACAAAATTTGGATATGGACGGCGTTAGACCACTTTAATAGGGGAATTTTGGCTTGGGTTGTAGGAGACCATAGTGCAGAAACCTTTAAACCTTTATGGAATATTGTTAGCCTCTGGGGATGCTATTTTTACGTCACAGATGGATGGCCTGTTTACGCTAGTTTCATTAACCCAGGAGACCATATTATTAGCAAAACATATATGACACGAGTAGAAGGAGAAAATACACGTTTACGCCATTATCTGGCACGTCTACATCGCAAAACATTATGTTACTCCAAATCTGTAGATATGCTTAAGCTATCAATTAAATTGTTACTACATTACCTGAAGTATGGAGAAATACCCGTATTTAGCTAATTCATCCCGCATTTATGCAACGCCGTAGATGAAATCCAGGTGAAATTGCAGATGTTTCGGTAAAATCAAGCTCATGGTTGATTTGCTGGGAGCGATGCGAATTTTACTAGTGGAAGATGAAGTGGATTTAGGACAGGCAATCAAGCAAGTCTTAATTAGTGAGAGATATATCGTGGATTGGGTACCAGATGGCTCTCAGGCTTGGCTGTGCCTGGAAAACCAATGGACAGATTACACCGTCGCTATTGTCGATTGGCTGCTTCCGGGAATGTCGGGGCTGGAGTTATGCCAAAAGCTCAGATTACACAAAAATCCTTTACCAGTACTCATGCTGACTGCGTTGGGGCAGCCAGAAAATCGTGTGGCAGGGTTGGATGCGGGAGCCGATGACTATTTAGTCAAACCGTTTGTCATGGAAGAATTGCTGGCGCGGTTGCGGGCGCTACAGAGGCGATCGCCTCAACTGCAACCCCCTACTTTGACTGTCGCAGGCTTTACCTTGGATGTAGCGAACAATCTGCTACAAGTAAATTTAGACCAATTCGCCCCTCTCTCCATTCCTTTAACCACCAAAGAATTCCAACTGCTGATGTATTTAATGCAGAATCCCAATCGCATTATTCCCGGAAGTAAATTGCGTCAACAACTTTGGGACATGGACGAGGAGCCAATTAGCAATGTGGTTGCCGCTCAAATGCGCCTACTACGTCGGAAGTTAGCAAATCATCACTGCCCCTGCCCCATTGAAACCGTTCCTGGCGCAGGCTATCGTTTTAACTCCCTACTTAATTCTCAGCCATGAATAGCTACTCACTGTTTCGGCGCAGTCGTCTACGGTTAGCCCTCTGGTATGCCGGAGTCATGGCCTTGATTTTGAGTGTTTCTTGCTTGGGGATGTATCGCGCAATGGTGGAAGCAAACTGGGCAGCAATGGAGCGCGAAATTGAGTCAATCGCAGGCACTCTCCACGATAGTGTAGAACCACTGCTGCCTGCTGCGGAAGAACCAACTGCTGTGCTGCAACAAATTTTTCCAGATTTATGTTTGAGTGGACAACCCTGCGAAGCTACCCCAGCACTAATTCAACGGCATACCATTGGCATCAGCGATCGCACTACGTACTATATTCGGCTATTTAATCAAAAAGGTAAATTTCTAGCTTTTTCACCCAACCAACCATCATCTCTGCCTCAAAGTCTCAATCGTGCTACATGGCAAACCTTTCACACGCCTAACGGCATTCGTTATCTCCAATTCACAACGATATTGCATGGTGCTAATGACCGTTCATCCTGGGGCTATTTGCAAATTGGGCGGAATTTAGAGCCTTTCTACGCTGAAAATCGGCGAATTCAATGGATTATGGCAATTGGATTGCCTATTACCCTGATTTTTGTAGCCATATCTAGTTGGTGGCTTTCTGGATTAGCAATGCAACCGATTTACCAGTCCTATCAGCAACAGCAACAGTTTACTGCTAATGCTGCCCACGAACTGCGATCGCCCCTGGCCAGCCTCTTAGCGACTGTGGAAGCTGTCCTCCGCATCCCACAATCAAATCAACAAGATATACAAATGATGCTCCAGACTGTTGAACGTCAAGGGCGACGGTTGAGCCATTTGATAGCAGATTTACTTTTGTTGACTAGTCTGGAGCAAAATTCATCACCAAAACCCTTTCAGCCCTGTTGCTTAAATGATTTAGTGACGGATTTAACCGAGGAATTTTTAGAACTGGCTACCACTGCGGATATTCACTTAACTTGCCAAATTCCTAGTAGCGAAGTTTACACTTTAGGCAATGAATCACAACTTTACCGCTTAGTGTCAAACTTGATTGCCAATGCCATTCATTATACATCCAGTGGCGGCTATGTGACTGTCAGCCTAGTCAAGAACGATCGCACTGCTGTGATTGCAGTGAAAGATACAGGAATTGGCATTGAGCCTACTCAACAGCAGCGAATTTTTGAGCGCTTTTATCGTGTGGATAGCGATCGCTCTCGTAAAACTGGCGGTACAGGGTTGGGGTTAGCGATAGCTGTGGCGATCGCCCAAAAACATCAAGCGCATCTCACAGTTGAAAGTCAGGTGGGAAAGGGTAGTATTTTTACGCTAGAGATGAAAGTTTTATCTTCTAATATATAGAAAATTTATCATAGGGGTCACGGTACAAAAACGGGAAATTTGTACGTTAAGACCGAAACTAAGATGGGTAAGCTTTCCAATAATTGCTTTTGTCACCCCTGTCTTCCCCAAACTATACGATTATCATTCTTACAACTCATGTCTCAAGTATGAAGTATATCTTGTCTTAATGAGTTTTGAAGCATTTCGTCACCGTTTGGCAAAAATATCGGTTCTTGGCAACTTTTGGTGATCTTGGTTGGGGTAAGGCAGAGGGCAGACGGCAGAGGGCAGAAGGAAGAGGAAGAAAAAATTTCCACAATTAAAGCTTTGCTTGGATTACAGAACATCTGCATTACAAGAAAGCCTTCTTGAGATCGCCCCTTGAAGTCACAAATCCCACGCCCGGATAAGAAAACGTTTTAAAACCTTCTGCCATCTGCCTCCTGCCTTCTGCCTTAAAGTGCGTAACCTTTCATCATCACCAAAATCTGACAAGAACCAAAATATCGTTCAAATCACACTTTTGGCTACGCAGCGAAGTCGATATCAAGTGTCAAAAAACCTGTACCCGCGTTTCCATTGTTGACAAAAGCTGACTTTTTTTCGGATATGGAAGGGGTAAGTTGCTTTTTTTACATCTTCTACCAATTTGGAACCACAAAACCTTGGAAAATATTTTCTAAGGTGAATGCTCCTATTTCTTGTTTTGGTTTAGGGGTAGGGCGATCGCCCTAGTACAGACCCACTGCCACAGGTATCGCTTGCTCTCACAACTCCGCCAAATAGCTGGCAGGTTCCAGCGTTGCGGATATTGGCAGATTGCTTGAAATATGGGCAAGCCTTACAATTTTGGGTATTCATCATGACCTCTAAGTTTGGTGAATGGGCGATCGCGTTGTTTCTCAGGCAGGCGATCGCCTATCATGTTTACTACTGTATGACATTTGTTTGACATTTGACTGACAAATGTAGCACTTTCCTGTGTAGCACACTTGACTGACGGTTGACTGACAGTGTGATAAGCTTTATTTTTAGCGTCATACAGAGGTCAGACCATGAGCGAACGAATTGCAATAAGGTGTCCAGATGATATCGCTGCAATTATTAAACAGAAAGTAGCTGATACTGGGCAAGAAAAAACAGCAGTGATTGTTGATATGCTTCGGGCTTCGATGCCGTCATTGTTGGTAAGCGAAAAAGGACGTTTGCCCAATGAGCCTGCTATTTATTTTGTTTGGAATGACAGACGACTGTTATACATAGGTAAGACAGCAAGCCTTTGTAAACGGTTCATGAATCATCACAGGCTTGCTAACTTTGTCCTAGCTGGAGAAAATACAAGAATTTCTTGGCTACTTGCCGATGCTGAAAACTTAGCAGCATTTGAGTGTAGTTTGATTGAGGAACTAGAGCCAGAATTAAATAAGGAATCTCAGCCAAAAACTCAGCATATCGCTATTAGATGCCCTGACGATTTGATTGACGCGATCCAAAAAGAAATCGAAGTTACAGGTAAAGACCGTACCACCGTAATTGTTGAGGCGATGCGGCGAGGCTTTAGTCTCCCGATAGATAATGAAACGGAACAACTTAAGGCAGAGTTGAACGGCGTAAAACAACGGTTAAACATCCTTGAGGGAAAGTTGATAGCCTGACTTCTAGCCTGACCCCGGCAGACGATCAGGCAGCAGTGGAACGTGCCCTCAAGCGTGTTAGGGTGCGTCCTAGACCGGAATCCAGGGATTTGTATAAAGCCTTCGCAGATATACTTATTGAGGAATTGCAAAAATAGTCAAAGCACCGTTACATTCGATGCGGGGCGATCGCCTAACTGTGGTGATGCCGTCATTCTCGGCTTCCGTCGTCGCCATCTGATCGCTAGTATGTGGACATGAACCTTAGAAAAATTTTTCTAGGGTCAGACGATTGCCCCTCAGTGCTGTCAGCTTAACTGTGCGATCGTGTACTCGCGTGCCGCAGGTATCGCCCGTACTGTTAAGCCTACCTGTGCGATCGCGTACTCGCGTGCCGCAGGTATCGTCCCTAGTTCTGAGGGTCAACCTGTGTGAGTTGTAGTGTTTTACTCATTATTTGCTGAAAAAATCTGTTGAGCAGTTAAATTCAACGCTGGAAATGTAGGTGATTCTATGCGGTCTGTACCTCTAAATTGCTTGCCTTGATATTCACCCTCATCACTTAAAGAGTAAATTGTGATTGTTGGCTGTTTGGGGTTGCCTATTAACACCTTACTACCCAAAGCTAAATAATCCACAATCCAATATTCTTTAATACCCATTTCTTCATAATCGGCAAACTTTTTGTGATAATCATCACGCCAGTTAGTACTAACTACTTCAACCACTAATGGTATTGATTCTGGTTGAGTTAAGATAGACTCTTCTTGCCAGCGGGGTTCGTTTCCTAAATTGGATAGATTCATTACAAGAATATCTGGGAAGTATCCAGATTGTTTATTCTCAGCCTGTACTAGTGCCTTATTCGATATACCATACTTAAGCTTAAGACTGTGACATTCGACCATTATAATCATTACTAAAAAAGCAATAATTTCTTCATGCTTTCCTTTTGGTTGTGGCATTTGAATAATTGCTCCATCATACAATTCATAGTGAATATTTTCTGGTTGTGTTTTTAAAAATTCTACAAATTCATCGAATGTGACTAGTTTTTGTATTGCTTGAGTCATTTGGGCAAACCTCCAGCTTCTAATATTTTGGCGATTGATTCAGCATCGAAACAGTTTAAAAAGCATACGCTTTGACATTCGATGCGGGGCGGTTGTCCTGCGTTGGTCTGATACCTCCTATCCAATTTCAAACTCAATGATTTGACTGACAGACTTTAGCCCAAAGTATTTTGCCAGAGCGACCAGCGTTGAACTGTCAATTCTAGAAACCTGATTCCTGTACAACCTGCCAATAGTGCCAGGAGATAGCCCTGTTTCTTCGGCAAGTCGAAGCTGGCTGATTCCTTGTGAATCCATTAAATCTTTGATTTTGCAATGCACTGTTAAATCGTTCTTCATTTTCAATACTTGAAGCTTGTATATTAATAAAGTAACTCACTAGTAGATTAACTCATCAGTATATCCGATTAATACGCCTTTCTCTTATAAGATATCTGTTACTTCCTTACTAATCTATTAGTGGACTAGTGAGCTAGAGTAGAGAGGTCAGGTAAACAACGTCAATCAACGCAAAACGCCAAGACGGATTTCCTTAAGAGGGTTGTTGCAAGGGCTGTTACCTACACCACAGGTTATTCACTAACCACGCACATCTGCATTAAGTGATCGCACATCTGCGATCGCTGTGGTGTTGTGTGCCTGAACCTTGAAAACTGAATTACGTAATTTAACGAAAGCAAGTTGTTTCAGATTTGTTTCATAACCTGTTTCATGTTGCGTGTTTCAACGGTTGTATCAGTGTTTCAGGGTCGTGAAACAGAATGAAACGCCATTAAGCGCGTGAAACATGAAGCGTGAAACGGCGCTTTAAAAGCATTAAGCAAGTACTTAATTCAGATAAATAACGTAAACGAAGGAGGTAATTTTGAGCGAGTCTAATGGACTAGCCACGATTGAATCTATAGATGATTTGATAAACGTTGGCGACGCGGCGGTACTTGAGGATGCGCCACCACAAAAGCGTACCAGAGGTAAGAATCAGAAGCGGGTCAAAGTGTCGCGCTTGAAGATTGATGCAGGCAATGGTCGCATCAAATTTCTAGCGAACGATTACTTTGATGCTATCCGGTCTGTTATCTCGCAGGTTTCTAGTCCACAGAGTATGCTTGGGGCATTCGATTGGGACGGTAAAAGTTGGCTGGTTGGTGCGGACGCTGAGATTATCAACAATTCAAAGCAGCGCATTGAAGTTGGGACAACACCTGGGGCGAAAGTAAAATACTTTCCTCACATGGTTCTGGGCGCGATCGCATCCCATCCAACTTTTCTAGATGAAGCAACAAGAGTTAATGGAGATCGCACACGTAAGCACTTATCAATTGATATTGATTGCTTGGCTCTGGCTCGTGGTGAGGAACTGTTCAACAATCTCCAGAAAGTCAAAGAGTTCTCAAAGGATGGCATCACTTATCAGACCCAATGGCGGTACTTTATAGCTCACCCTGAAGGTTACGGCGGCGCGATCGCAGCCCACAAACTGATAAAGGAGAAAGACCCAAAAGCCAGACTGTTTTACATATTGGACATTGGCAACGGCACAATCACCCTGACACCCTATAACTGCTTTGGCAGTAAACCATTAGCGGGTATACCACGCTCTGGCAGTGGCGGCGGCGTGATTGCAATTGTTGATAAGTTCTCTGAAACTGCCAACACGGGTGACCATGAAACCATCTATCTTGACCAGCTACGCAAAGCCCTAGAACGCTCCAAAGTTGTTGGAGATAAATACCAAGCAATCGTGGCAGGCTCTCGCAACGACTTGGGTGTTAACCTTGCGACCGCATTACAGGACTGGAAAGACAAGCATCCAGCCACCAGGAAAGTACTTAGAGAGGTTGATGATGTTTTGCTAGATGGTGATTATGTCTTCTGCTGCGGCGGAGGCTTTGAAATACCGCCCATAGAGGACTTTGTTAAGTCGCAGTTCCCTAATAGCGATCGCCTGATTGTATTACCAAACCCTGGAACCATTAGCTTACTTGGATTAAAGGAGGAAAACCAATGAAAGCAGAACGAATTTCTTACCATGTCCCTGGTGATTTAGTACCAATTATTCGGGCGCTTGCAGACCGCGATGGTACACCACCTAGTAAATGGTTGGGCGAAATTATCCGCGCTTCTGTGCGAGAACAACGCCAGAAGCTAGTCACTGTAACGTTACTGCAACTAGGAGAACGAGATGGGAATTGATAGGGCGCTGTATTTGGATCAGGCATCGAAGGATGAGGCACTCAAGTTCTTGGAGGCGATCGCTTCTCAGCTTCAAAACTTTAAAACCAAATACCCGCAGGTGTTTCGACACCTCTGCACAGAGGGTAGAGAGGACGCTGATTTCACCCTCGCTGATGGGTTAAGCGCGTTGAATTGGGCGGCTGACAGGTTAAGAGGTGTGTAATGCAACAGTTAGAGCAGATTTATGAAGCAACAAGGCTGCAAGGCGGCGCGGTCTACCAGATAGACGGTGTTCTTTACCGATATTTGTACAGCGACCCCTATGCCCGCATTGACCACCCCAGGTTTAAGTTTGTCCCACTGCCAGGGCAACGACGGAAGGGCGAACTGATTCTCAACAAGAACAGCCTCCGCAAGTGCTACCACGTACCTGGTTACAGGGCATCGCAGGTATCGGTAGTTAGTGAGAAGGCTGTTCAGATGTCGCTTTTTTGATGGGTATGCGATCGCATTGGGTTCCAATCACTGCGATCACACCCACAGGATGCATCTACGTCGCACGTAAATACACAACATATAGGATTTTAACAATGTCTAAACCAGTTGGATTTTTTAGTTTGTCTGCGGACAACAAGTTAATTGCAGAGATGACTGAGACTTGGGGCGAGGATTTATCCGGGATGGCTGAGAATGATTGCCTCTGGTTAATTGGTCGTATTGCCCATGAACTTTGGCTTGGCAGCGATTCTAACGAACCAATAACCGAGAATGCAGAAGCGGTAGTGGATAGGTTGCACGAGCTTAAATCTTGGGAAAAAGTAGCGCTGATTCGGGCGCTGATTCAAGAAGCATAGGAGTTAACGTGAGCAGAACGGACAAATATATTGCTCCGTTCCTTGCTGGCGGGGCGGGGATGCTTTTTTTGGTATCCCCTCTATTCATCAATCTGGGCTACAAGATGCCAGCTTACATGGCATCTCAGGAGCTACAGAGCCAGCAGGAACGAAAAAGGCAAGAGCTAGCTGAACGAAAAAAGACCAGCGACAAACTCTCACAGACGGGGTTAGTACGGACTGGGGAGACGTTGACCCTAAGCGACTATCTAGACGACCCGGTGAGGCTCCCACGACTCAAAAAAACAACACTAAACCGATACGCCACAAAGCAGGCATGGGTTTACGATGCCGCCGACTTTTGTATTGGTCGGATTGTTAAAGGGCGGTTTATCTCGAAGTACACATCACAGACAGCTTGTCAGGACGCACCTAACGATGGCAATTAAGAAACCAGAATCACCAAAACAGTCAGAGTCAGAGCAAGCGCCGTCAGCATCAAAAGGTAGAAAGACATTTTTAGAAACGCTAGTGGATTGGACGCTCAAGGTCGCACTATTTCCTTTTAGTCTGGTGACAATTATCTTCCATCAGATGCTTACACCTGGGGCGACGGGCAGCACATTTCTAGGAAAATTAATGTTTATATTCCTTGTAGTGCTTTCATCTGATGGCTATTGGCAAATTCTATTCCAAGGCTCTCCCCTATTTCCCTGGTATGAGAACCAGTGGACTGGTTGGGGCTGGTTGCCTGGGATGGCTCTTAGCCTGACTCCGCCCAGCATTTCGGCACACGCGGGACTACTCGCAAGCCCATTGTTTTACATCTGCGTCGGGATTTCGTTTGTTATCCAAAGCTTTCAATCAGCAGCATTCAATGGCTCAAAGTTCGCTAACGCAGACAAGAAGGTAATCGGTGCGATCGCCGTCGCGCTCTGGACGTTTGACTTTATTTTGACGATCGCCTCTCGTAACCCTTGGGGATTTGAAGACCCAGGCGTTGTCCTTCAATGCATTATGTTTAACGTTTTCACTATCTTCTGCGCGGAACTAGGGCGCTGGGGTGAAAAGGTTCTCTCAGGCAAATAAAGCACGGTTCATAACCTGAGAAAAATTTTTCTCAGGTTGAACTCAAAAGGCAAATATAGCGATCGCGGGTCGCATCTACCACACCCCACAACCACCTACTAGTCTGTCAATTTTGTTTTGAGGAATTTTTGGTAGTGCGGGCATCTTGCCCGCGTGAGCGAGACGCTCACACTACTGTCCCTCATTTCAACCCTGACAGACTACTACCTTAAAAAACGTATGCAAAATAATAATAACAATCGCCCAGTAAAACTGATAACACGCGAAACCGCAGCCATTATCAGCCAGTATCCTGAAATTGAATTCTTAGAAGCCGGACACACAGCAGAATGGTTGGCTGAGAGAAAAGACCAATTACTCGAACTCGCCCATGAAGAAAAAATAGGCAGTAGCCTAGCTAAGACCGCAGGGATTGCCACTGTAATCGTTGGCGCAATCTTTCACGCAACATCACCCCTTGCCCCAGTTGGCTTGTTATTGGGTGCTACAGGTTACATTTGGGCGCAAATCCAAGATACATCCAGTACTGGGACTTTTAACCCTTTCCCATTTATCCGAGGCGGACTGCTTAATGTGGTAGGCAGTATGGGAAATTCTGAGGCAAGAAAAGAATTCCTTGATGGTTACGACGAATTTGAGCAGTTAAAGCTGTATTTGCACCCTGCGGAAAGGCAAGAATACATCATGCTGCGAGAATGCATGACAACGATTACAGAGTGTCTAAACCAGCTTGAATCAGGTAAGCGGTTTTACGCCTACCGATGGCTGAAAGAGCAATACAGCCTACATGGTAAATTTCCTGCCTTTGAGACAACACAGAGCCATGTTGCCCAGGTGCAATACGTTAGTAGCAAGATTGACTGCGAGAGAGTAATTCAGATTGAATCAGTCACTCAACAGCCAGCAATCACTGGAAAACCGCCAAAAACCGAGATTACAGAGGTACACAGAGCTATCCAGCAAGAGCGATCTGCCGTAGGCGGCAGCGCTTCGCTATCGCCTGCTTCTATCAACCGCGAACTACCCCTAGACCAAAGAGCAAAAGCAGTGGTCAATCGCTTAATTGAGGGCGGATTCAAGATTGATGAGTGCTTAGGCTCTCAGGTTGTGGTTATTTGTGGTACTCAGCGCGGCGGTAAAGGTACTCTAGCCGCAATCCTAGCCACACTATCAAAAGCACTAGATTCTAGCCTTGATACTCAATATTTCACGGCGGGCGTTGATGTTTACCCGTTTGCCTGCAACCTCACATCTGCTTTGAGTTTCCCTAACAGAGACTCAGACGCAGCTGATAAGTCAGTAACTGATGAGTTGTTGCTGTTTCTCAGGAAGTTAGATGGGGCTGAACCATACACCAATCAGAACCTTCTTTTGGTCATTGATGAAGCCACGCGGTTACTTTCACTCCTAGAGGAGGGCGATCGCACTTGGGCGATTCAATATTTACTCAACCGCTTTGCTAAGTGCGGGGGCACGCTAATCCTTGTCCTTCACGCCTCTAACCTATCCTCTATAGCAGGCAAAGCGACAGCGGGACTGGCTGACACTTTTAAGCAGTCAGTTAGCTTTATTGGCTGTGTAGCCCAATCCGTGAAGGTTTCAGGACTGAGAAAGATTAATGTTGCCAGTGGTGCTTACTTCAAGGCTAATCCTAATAACTTTGGTGAGCCTGTCGCCGGCGGGGAGTTGGGGGTGATGCCAGAATGGTTGAAGACTGAGAATCACCCAGGAAATGGTCAGCCAGACCCAGCGCGATCGCTTCTAGGCTTATTCCCGGAGTTGGTACAACAGCACAAAGCCACGCCCAATTCGGTGATTAACCAACTGGAGGGCTTTTTCTCCCTCACACCCCATGAAGACATCGAACCCCAGGAAGCGGTGGTTGTGGATTTTGAGCAAATTATGTCGATCATCAAGGGTGCTGTTAGCTTTCCTGTCACATTTGATGCAATCAGAAACTCGCGGAAGTGGGGTAAAGAAAAGCCAAGTGTTCGTTATCTGCGCGAAGCCTTAGCCGCCCTGGTGCAAGCAGAAAATCTGGTTGGTAGCGAAAAAGATGGCTACGCGATCGCTCCGCATCGAATCTAAATCTGCGTTGAATTCAACCCTAGAAAAAATTTTCCAGGGTTGCAATTTTAGCGATGCCTCCGGCAACCTTGTGGAACGCCCCGCATCGAATCTAAATCTGTATTGAATTCAACCTTAGAAAAATTTTTCTAATCTCGCAATTCTTAAAACAATTATTGGGAGTTTTTCACCACATCATAATGTAAAAGAAAGCCAGACTTTACAAGGATTTCAGGATTATGAAAATACTTCCACAAATCCAATTTTTTGTTGTATTATCTAATGTTAATGCAGTACACTTTAAATTTACCCAATGTGGGTGCTAAAAGCCTAAACGCAGTTTTCTACTAACAAAGACACGCTTCAGTTAGCGCGATTACCTAAAAAAAAAGGGGCTTCACATTACTGCCAAAGCCCACAAAAATTCATTTCAATTCAATTTTTACAGAAACATTGAGCTTTCACCAGCTCTATCTGTAACCCAGCTTTGGCAGTTTTTGTGAACCTCTCCTTATTTTCTCCTTAAGGAGGGTAATTTTGAATTCACATAAAAATTATAGTGAATCCTACCAAAAATCGCAATACCTGATTTTAGGGTTGGGACATCTTCCTGAAAGCTGGGCATTAACCCCAGTGAATGACAGCAAGCGCCCGTATCGATCCAACTGGCAGAGTGAAAAGCCATTGTCTAGGGGTGCGATCGCCCGCGAATTACGAGGCAGAGCCAGAGGCTATGGCATCCGCACAGGTGAGATATCGGGAGGGATTTTAGCCATTGACGTTGATGGGCTAAGTGCCGAACCGATGTTAATGAAGCTTTCCAATGGCGATCTGCCAGATACAGTAACTTTTAGCTCTGGCAAACCAGGGCGCAGACAAATGCTTTACTATGTTCCACCCCAATATTGGGGTGTAGTAAAGGCTTTCAAACTGCTTACCGGAATCAAGGGGGAAGACGGCAAAGAAGAACAACTCGATTTTCGCTGGGACGGACAGCAAAGTGTACTACCGCCATCAGTACACCCAGAGACGGGTAGTTATCATTGGGTGAGATCGCCACAAGAAATTGGAATTGCCAACTGCCCGATGTGGTTACTCGATCTAATGATTGAGCGTCATCAAGCAGCGAATACACCCAGATTTGCTGCACCCACGCCAACACAAGCACAGGCTATTACTGGAAGCCCAGTTGGAAGCCCACCATTAGAGATATACCTGGGTAGAGACGATCGCAGTTTAGTAGAAAGCGGAACAGGCAACGGCGCTCGTAATGATGCAGCCCAGAAACTTAGCCTGAATTTAGTAGCCACTGCCCGACGGCTAGACGAATTGAGTCTCCCCTATAGCGGCACACCCCGACAGCTATACGACGATTTTTGCTCCCGATGCACCCCACCTCTTGGATCTGATGTTCGCGGCGAAGCTCTTGGGTGGTGGAAAAATGCTGAGGCGATCGCCAAACACCCATCTTTGGATGATGAGAAGCTGCGGGGTTGCTACGAAGCATGGTTAAAGAAGCAACAACCATTACTCAATAAAAATGTAAATTCAGTACAAAGTGCCATTGTCAACGTTGACAATGGGGTATTGTCAACGCCTAGTGTTGACCATAAAAATGGTATCAAATATACGTTTGAGGCTATTGTCACCACTGTCAACGCTATTTTGGGGTCTACCTTTTCTGTAATGGACAAGAGTAGCAAAATAGACGAATTGTACATAGAAATTAGTGGTAAACAAAAATTCGACAGAAAAGTTTTCGACCGCATAGTTGCGACCGAAACTCTAAAGGCACAAGAATTGGCTAGCAGCGAAAAGCAACGGCTGGAAGCACTTTTGAGCGCTGGCGGTGCGACGATTAACTGGAGTGAAGTGCTGCCCGCCTCGTTAGCGCGTGATATGTGCCGCGATGCTGAAATAAGGAATATTGATCCGGTTGTTTTGTGGCAATCTTTGCTACCCTCTGTGGCTAGCCTTATAGGTGTAAGGTGTCACCTAGATGTCGAATCCCACAAAATACCAGCTATCACCTGGACTGCGACCGTCCTGGAGACTGGTGGCGGTAAATCTAGAGGGGATGACTTGATTTTTTATCCATTAAGGGAAAGGCAGGCACGGGAAAATGCCCGATATCAGGAAGCACAAAAGCAGTTTCAGTTTGATTACCGAGAGTGGGAAAAGGGTGGTCACCAAGGCGATGAACCTGCCGCGCCTACTTTTCGGAAATTCATCTTTGATATAGCTACTATCCAGGCTGTAGTAAAGCGCCTTTCTGAAGTTGGCGACAATGGCGCAGTGTGGGCACGGGATGAACTTGATGGTCTTTTTAAATCATTAGGGCAGTTTGCAAAAGGCGGATCTGATGAGGGTTTGCAAATTTTATTGAAAGTTTGGAATGGTGGGGTTATTTCCTCTGATCGCGTTTCAATTAACGACAGCTTTTTTGTAGAGGATTCAGCTTTAAGCTTGAGCGGAGGAATTCAACCAGGGGTTTTTCGCAAGCTATTTCAAGATCCTGAAGACAGCAATGGATTGCAAGCGCGTTTTTTGTTCGCCGTTCCTCAGCGCCTGCCCCAGAAAAAATCTAAGGGCTATTGCTCCCTAAGTGAAAAGCTGCCCCTGCTTTACGATTGGCTGGCGGCTCTGCCACAAACCAATGTCACGCTATCCCCCAAAGCTGACGCTCTTTACGGGCGAATCATAGATTTGGCTGAGGCTGAGTATACAAAAGCGACCAACGCATCCGAAAGAGCGTGGCTGGCTAAGTGGGCGACGCATATTATGCGGATTGCTCTTATCCTTCACGCCATCGAAAGCTTTTACTCCAATTGCCCAGGCATAGCCCACCCACTGGGGGAAAAAACCCTAGAACGGGCTTTAACCATTGGTCAGTATTACCGCGCTAGTTTCCAGTTCCTACAGGAAAAGGTAAGCACTAGCGACGAGTTAAGCACCATTCTGCTGCAAATCATTGATCGCGCCCGTCAAGCACCAGCCGGAATTACGCTAAGGGACACTTACCGCGCCATGCGGAGGAGCCTAGAACCACTGGCTAAGGAATCGGGAGTAGATATTGCAGTGTACACAGAGCAGCTATTTCAGAAAGCAGAAACAGAGGGCTACTGCAAGATTGTACGGAGTGGTAGAAGCGTAAAATTAGTCGCAAATAATTTTACAGGAATTCATAGGGGGTCAAAAAGCGTTGACAATGTTGACAATGAACAAAATAGCTACGGAGTTGCGCTAAAAATGGGGATTTATTCTCAAAGTAAAGCGTTGACAATGCCTGTAAAAAGCGTTGACAAAAGCGTTGACAATGGCATCAAACACGTAGAACACGTAGTATATCCAGTAATAGATATCACTAATATTTCCGAGAAAACGCCTCTAGCGATCGCGGTTAACGTAACGCGAAAGTCCCCTGAAATCGTCAAGCGAACTGAAGAGGAACCATTTGCGGCTACCGATGCCGCCCCGTCTACATCACAGCAGCCCAATGGTTCACCCAATGGTCAAAATGAACTGCCTGTAGCCACACCTGTGGAATCCAGAGAATCTGTAACTGAATTCGCCCCACAGATACCCCTAGAATCAACCGCAGCCATCCCCAGTGTTGAGCCTCAAGCTGAGGAACTGGGTGCTGCTTTTAAGGTTGGCGATCGCGTGACGATATCCGACCCCTACAGTGTCCGCTTCAATCAAATAGGAGAAGTCAGCAAAGTGGTATCAGATGAACTGTTTCCAGTCTCCTGGACAGATGAATGCGACAAACATTACGAGGCTGGGGATCTATCCGCGATCTAGCTGATACAGAAATTTTTTGATTTTTGATTAACCTTGAAATATCGCTTCAGGAGAGAAAAATGTCTACTAAGGAAGAATTCTTAAAGCGTCTAAGGAAACTTGCAATTGAGTTTTACGACCTTCACCACCCAAACTCAACGGACGCAACATTACCAGTGGAATCCACAAACACCACCTCAACGAACGACCTAAATGCCAGCCGTAAATCGCCATCATCCAATGATTCCCAAAAGGTCGCCTGATTGTACGACCAGGCTAGTTTCAGCCTGTCAGCGTCAATCTTCGAGGCAGATTTTAGCCGTATTTCCTCAGCATCGATCTGGGCTTGGATATCCCGCATCGCCGCAATGATGGCAGGGTTACTTGAGTTCATCGCTACTAAGCCTGCCAATTGCTGTTTAAGGTCAATGAGCGCTTCCGACTCTTCATTGCGATCACCCACATTAGATTGCTCTGTAATCTCCACTGCTTTTTGGGTAATTCGTTCTATTACCTGCTCAGTTAAGGTAGTCAACCTCGCATTGGTTTTGTTTGGGCAAAAATGGATATTTTGGGCGTGGCGGGCGCATCTTACCCAGTGTGTTTCCCCAGATTTGTATTTAGAAATAACGCGATACATCCCGCCGCCACAGTGGGCGCACCGGAGCAATCCCTTAAGAGGATAATCCTTCTCTCTCTTGCCCGATAATCGCGGCTTGGTTTTGGCATTGCGTCTTATTGTATTGATTTCCACCTCGGTTGCGATCGCCTGATGGGTATTCCTGGTAATTTGGGGCGGGCGTGGATTTTTCGGGTTTCTGCGATATTCCATCTCGGTGAAGTATCGAGTATGACCAAGGATTGCAGGATTCTTCACCCAATGCCGCAATCCTGACAGCGAGAATTCAATCCTGTATTGCTCAAAAAGCAGCTTACTAATTGCCCCATAGCTGTATCCCTGCAACAGCAGATCGATAATTTTTCTGGCTATCGGAAAGTTAGTCGGGTGCGGTTCCAGTTTGCGATCGCTATTAAGCTGATAGCCAAAGCAGGCTTTTTGCAACTTACCTTGTGACCTAAAGTAATTCATCCCATGCCTGGTACGTTCGCTCAACAGCCGAGATTCAAAGTCCGCGAGCGCTGCCATTTGGGACGCGCTGAAACGACCAAACGATGAACTAACATCAATGGGTGCATCAAGAATTCTCAGTATGACTCCACAGTCATTAAACATTTGAATATTTTTTATTACGTCGATATCGCTTCTGCCAAGCCGATCAATGCGCGTCACAATAATTTCTCTGACCTTTCCTTCTTGTACGAACTTTAAAAGCTTGTTGAACTCTTTGCGCTTATCTGAACGCCCGCTCTCTACATCAATCAATACCGTTTCCGCACCAGCATTCTCCAATCGATTCACTTGCTGTTTCAGCGCATCGTATTCTAAACTTTGTTCCACTGTGCTAACGCGGGCATACCCGTAAATCATAGCGATTGCGAAAAGTGTTAGTGTCTATGTCTAGTTAATCATACCGCGCCCTCAAGGTCTGGTGATGGCACCATCAACGAAATGATGCTGACACCAAACGTAAAAATTAACCTCATCCACTGCTACCGGTCGATGAACTACATCAGCCGTCACATGGAAGAGAAGTATGGTATTCCCTGGTTAGAATACAACTTCTTTGGGCCTACTAAGATTGCTGAATCCTTACGGGAAATCGCTTCTAAGTTTGACTCTAAGATCCAAGAAAACGCTGAGAAGATCATTGCTAAGTACCAGCCTACAATGGATGCGATCATTTCTAAGTATCGCCCCCGTTTGGAAGGTAAGACCGTCGCTATGATGGTTGGTGGTCTACGTCCTCGCCACGTTGTACCCGCTTTCTACGACTTAGGTATGAAGATGATTGGTACTGGTTATGAGTTTGCTCATAACGACGACTACAAACGTACCACTCACTACATCGACAACGGCACCATCGTTTATGACGACGTTACCGCTTACGAATTTGAAGAGTTTGTTAAAGCACTCAAGCCAGATTTGATTGCTTCTGGTGTGAAAGAGAAGTACGTTTTCCAAAAGATGGGTCTTCCTTTCCGCCAAATGCACTCTTGGGATTACTCCGAACCTAGCGATCGCTCTTAGAACTCAAGATTATACTAGGTTTTTTAGCAGCTGTAGAAAAAAGCTTCTATTTCTAGCCTAAATGCAAGTTACAGCATAATCGACTAATGATAACTAAGACAATATAGCCCTTACTCTGTCTGGTTTTGAGATATTACCTGCATGAGTTTTAAATTAAAATTGTTAAATTAAAAACTAATTTGAATGACATTTTTTAGATTAAATGGTGCGATTTTCACTAGTGCTTGGCAATATCGTTTTTTTGAGGCTTGTAATTAGCAACATCTTTGTCCGCCTTAGCTAACAGTCTATGTCGTGATTCAAGTGCGTCATTTTTCATTCGTTCATACTCAGCTTTTGACAAATTTTGCTTCATCCATTCATTTAACTTATCAATTTGACCTCTGGTTGTCCATCTATCTGGCACCATATGGTCAAGCCACTTGTGATACCATTCCATAAATTCTCCACTCAATAAATCTACAGCTATTTTTTCATCGATTCGATTATACTCAATGGCCAATTGTAAACGTCGAAAAAAGGAAAGAACTAGACGAATTGGGCGTTTTTCATCCTGCGACAAATCAGAGTAAAACTCACTAAGATTGCTGCTTTTTATATGGTCAGTGAAGATTTTTGCAGTTTCACTTCGAGCCTGAGATACTTCAACATTAATCATCTCTTCATGAAAAGAGAATGTTGTATCAACCTGATTCTTCTTTGTTTCTGCATCCGACTGCACTTTGAATTGACTTAGCGCAATAAAATAAGCCAGCAATGCACCAATAATAGTTCCAAAAATATTCGATACAAAGGTGAATAGAAGTTCAGCTTTTTTATCAGGTGTAAGATTGTGAATGGCAGAATAAATTACGACAATCACAATAATTAAAGTGAGTGCAATAGTAGCGATAAACGCAATGGTTCTGAATTTCGGCATTACTTTGAGCTAACCTCTGGAATCTCCTTGAATACCCATATTTGAATATTCTATAGAAAGTTTGCGTCTAATTACCTAATTTGGGGTGGTTATCCAGAATTTTTCCATCTAACATCCCTGTAGTCAATCGCCCCAACTCAACAGTCCACTGCATATTTAGAGATTGTGTGTGAGATGTACAAGAAGTAGATAGTTGTTGTGATCGCCCTCTGTCGACAATAAACTAGGCGATGTCTACGACGGGCTGCGCCTACGCAGCGATCCGCGAATCCATTTTTGCAATTTGAATGCGTTGAGCTTGTAATTGACTCAATGTAGTAGCTGCATTATAGCGTTTCTCAATCTAGTGAGGTACATTTTTAAAGCTACTTGTTTTGATATAAAAGGTTTGTGTATACTTCAGTAGCCTGGGAAACGCTATAGCATCAAAGGGCACAAGCGGTAGAACCTTAAAATCATTTACAAGGCGTACCATGATCTCATAACCTTTCACTACCTCACTCTGATTACGGGCGCGACTAATACTAAAGTATGACTGCCCAGAAGTTGTTCATGAAATGTCACAATTGAAATTGCAAAATCTGATAACGAATATTGAGCCATGCGAGTCGAAAGATTGACGTAGTCTTGACCTGTCTGTCGCTGGATAATGCTCAGATGATCTGTATCCAACAAATATTTCATGGCTCATCCTGAACATCGATGATTGATTCATCGCCTTGACGAATTGCACGTCCATAAGCGAGCACTTCTTCAAATGCAGGTTCGTCTTTGAAGGAAGCTGTAATTTGTTGCAGCCAATTTGTTGGTTAAGAAACTGCTACTTGTTTTTGTAACTCTGTCACTGCTGCTTCTACAGATGCAAGACGTTCTTCCAGAGAAGTATTGGTTGACATTTGAGGTTCTCCCTAAGAGCATAATGCCTATCTGAAGAATAACGAGTCAGAGTCAAGGGTGGCAACTTTCTTGTGCTTTGAGTGCCCAAAGAAACGCAGATTTCCCCACCACAGTTTACGGAGTTTGGAACATGAGAAGCACTATAGAGCGATCGCCTTGTTCTCAAAATCTGATATTAAATTTTATAGACGCTTTTGATGAGCGAAAAATACCAACTATCAGGCAGTAATTTACGCAGCATCAGCAGAATTGGCGCAGGTTGACCTACAGAATAACGCATTTTGCGACTGCGATCGCACGCCGCTTGAAAAATTGCCTTAGCCACTAATTCCGGTGGCTCACCATTTTTACCAGCTTCTTGGGAAACCTTTTCTACGATATCTACCAAAGGTTTATACATGGGTAAAGCATCACTCATGATAAACTTGCGACTGCTGCCATAAAATTCTGTTTTAATTACGCCTGGTTCAATGATTTTAATTTTGATATTGAAGGGTTCTAATTCATAATGTAAGGCTTCACTAAATCCTTCTACTGCCCATTTAGAACTGTGATAAATGCTGTATAACGGGAAAGTAACTCGACCTCCCATACTGGCGATTTGAATAATTGTACCGCCACCTTGTTGGCGCATATAGGGAATGATGGCTCTGGTGACGCGCATTAATCCAAACACATTAGTATTGAATTGCTGTTCTAGAATTTCATCTGTCATCGCTTCAAATACGCCATCGAAAGCAAAACCTGCGTTGTTAACTAAGACATCAATTTGACCAAAATCTTGGATAGCAGATGCGATCGCAGTTTGAATACTGTTATTGTCTGTTACGTCTAAGGAATATAATTTGATGTTGGAGATGTTGCACAAATCTTTGTCTTGGCTAGGGTTACGCATAGTTGCAGCAACGTTCCAGCCTTGTTGAGCAAAGTAGATTGCAGCCAGTTTACCAATACCACTGGATGTTCCGGTAATGAGGACTGTTTTACGCATCGCTTTGGAGAATTTACTGTAAATAATCGACTATACTCTACCTTCGAGCATAATTGAGGAACTTTAGTCCAATCTAAATTGTGTCCTCAAAAAATATTATTTTCAGTTAGATGTTTAGTTAGGGACTTCCAGAAATTAAATTATACCAATTCAAATAATGTTGGCGACACATCAATATATTCTAGAGGGCAAGGCACTGCCTTGCCCCTACAATCTGTCTCGTTCTTTTTTCAAATTGGTATTATCTATTTTTGGGAGCGAAGACCATAATTGTATTGTTCCTTCTCTGCTTCCTCTGCTTGCCAAAGCGATTGATTATTTTTTTATTTGGAAGTCCCTTATCTCAACGCAGCAAGGGATTTTTATTTTGCGCTACTGAAGTGATGGTTTGCTCAATTCTCTTCAACCTTGTCTCTGGACGTTTAGCACTATCAATCCACTTGAGGATATTTTTCTTAGATGAATTACTCAAAGATACAAAATATTTATTGGCGGTTTCATTCGCTGCTAATGCTAGTTGTAAATCGGCTGGGATTGTTAATGTTTCAATCGCATCTAAGCTAATCCAAGAACCATTTTGTTTGGCAATTTCAATCTTTTGTAATCCTGCTTCAGTCATCAAGTTTTTAGCAATGAGTTCTTCAATATATTGCTTGTTTAATTTTGACCAGACACTTTTTGGTTTGCGGGGTGTAAATATTTGCATATAGCGTTCTGTGTCTATGGTTTTGACTTTGCTGTCAATCCAGCCAAAACATAAAGCTTCTTTTACAGCTTCGCTATATTTAATGCTTGGTTTACCACTTTTAACTTTATAGTAAATCAGCCACACACCGATAGCATTTTGATGATTTTTCTGCAACCATTCTCGCCATTCTTGACGGTCTTGGGCGTAAACTGTTTCTAGTTGATTTTCAAATAATGTCATAGCGTTTTTCGTAACTATAACACGGCATAAGGACACAGCAATGCTGTGTCCTTACGAGAATTTTATTTAAATGAGCTAGTCACTATTTACCAAAAGCATCTTTGACGTTGTCAATAGCTTTTTCAACAACATTCTTAGTGTTGTCTACTGCTTTTTGAGTGCGAGCTGCATCTTCTTCTGCTCTCTTATGAATTGTAGCGGCATCTCTCTTAGCTTTGCGCTCAACGAAGCTACCATTGTTATCGGTTGCGTCTTCAACTTTCGATGCATTGCTGCTGGCAGCTTCCTCAACTTTATCTGCGGTTTTTCTGATAAAATTCTTTGTGCGTCCAGTATCTTCGCTAACTTTGTTTTTTGCTTGATCGCTGTTGTCTATGGTTGCAATTAAGCTTCCTTGATCAGCCATTGCTGTGTTGTTGGCGAAAAACGCACCTTGCCAAGCAAAAGCCATTGCTAAAGCACACAGCAGTGCTGTAGTCATCCAGTTTTTTACAGTAGAAATCACCTTTGTGAAATAATTTAGTTGCATAGAATACAATCTCCATTAGTTTTCGCATTCTATTTTTACTTCAGATGGCTCATCAACCAAATCTTGCTCTAGGCAGAGGTTGTATCATCAAAAGTTATTAGTTAAATTCAGTCTTTCGATAGTATAAGGTTAATACCAATGGCTTATAGCGACTTTACTCTGAATAAGTTTAAAAAGGATTTCAATATTTATATTGATGAGGAAGTTGATTTATTTGCTGATATTGAACCTAGAGAAATAAGCAATCAACTTTTAACTACTCTGGAAGAAACTACAGAGCTAGCATTAGCTATTAATACAGAAAAAGCTAGGTCTGAAATGATTATTACACCTATTTTATTAGAAATTAGGCGGAAGGCTAACTATCAAATTAGTCTGTTTTCTGGCTCGGATTTTAATGTTGATGCAGAGAAAGGACTAAACGGATATTGTGATTTTGTGATTAGTCGTTCTAAAGAACAGCTAACAATTAATGCACCTGTAATTATTATTGTTGAGGCAAAAAATGAAAATATTAAAAGCGGCTTAGGTCAATGTATGGCGGCAATGTTAGCTGCACAAATTTTTAATGAACAGGAGAAGAATGAAATAAAAACTATTTACGGAGCAGTAACTACGGGAGATATTTGGAAATTTATGAAGCTAGAAGGTATTAATTTATTTGTTGATTTAAATAACTATTATATTAAAGAATTAAGTAAGATTGTCGGGATTCTATATCAAGGAATCCAAGGATGACAACTCTCCAGGCTAAAAGCCACGGAGATTATTAGCGGTACTATATAGCAATCCTAAATGAGTTGTGAAAAAAATGAACCATACATAAATATTTTGGGAAAATTAAAAACTTGATGATTAGTAACGAGTTCAAATAATCTCTTGACCTGAGAAAAGGATTTACATAAGTGGTAAAACTCTCGAATAAATTTTTTAGCGTACAACCAGATGTCTTCTACAGGATTTTGCGTTGGGTCATTGGGTGCAAATCTCATACAAGTAACTTTCCATTCATCTTCACTTAATCCTTGATTCAGATTATCTAAGTAAGCTTTAAATTCAGCAGAACGATGATAACTAGCTCCATCCCAAATTAAAGCAATACGGCTTTTTGGATACTGGGAAATTAAATATTGTACAAAAGCAATCGCGTTGCTAGAATCACCTTTTTTACAAGGCTTAATTAGAAACTCTTGTGTGTAATAATTTAGAGCGCCAAAATAGGTTTGTCTTTGTCGTTCATTGATCACTGGAACTTCAATCCGTTCTTTCGTATTTCCCCAAATATAACCACAAATATCTCCCCATAATAGGTGACATTCATCTTCAAAAAAAACTATGAGTTCCCCAGATACTATCTCACGCTCATGTGCCGTCAGCCATGCGGTTATTTCTAGTTTTTTTTTAGCTACTAGTTCTGCGTCTTTTTTAGGATTCTTTTTTTGTGTTTTTTTCCAACTTATATTAGCGTCTTTAAAGAGATCGTAATAGCTTTGATTTGACTCAAATACAACATCAAAATTATCTTCTACGTACTCCTTTAATTCTGATAAATGCCAATAGTTTTTCTGTTGAAGCCAGTTTAATACTACTTGTCTTTGTGCAGAGTCAAGATAACTTTTTGACCCTTTGTATTTTAGCCTCAATCCGGTTATACCCTGTTCTATAAATATATATTTCCATTTGTTTACAAAACCAACAGACACTCCGAGAATATTTCCAATCTTTGAATGTTTATAGTTTTGCATCACCATTTGTACTGCCAGTGCCCGTTTTAGTTCTCTGGAGTCTGAGGTAGCCTGAATGAACTCTATCAACTCTTCCATTTGTGCTGCCATGCACCCTATCAATGACTTCTAATGTTCACCATATCAACAACTGTGATTTTTCACAAATGATTTAGGATTGCTATAGTACAGCACGGCGGAAATAAGCCACCCATTTAAAATAAGCGAAAAGCTTACAAAATCATCATTATTTCTTTTTACTTTTGCCTTTTTACTTTTTACTTGTTGTACTAGTCAGGATAAGCTAAACCAGTCCTGGGGTCACGAATATATAATCCTAATGTCAAACTACGGATGGCTTCATCCCAAACGGGTATGAGCTTTTCTGCCTGATCTGCCCAATAATCGAAGGTAATCAAGCACTGAATATTCGACCCCAAAGCGATGCAAGTACGCGAAAAAGCTTCCCGTGGTTCTGCTTGGGTGTCGATAAACTTAATCTGTGTCCAGACAATCTTGGCGGTTTGGCGTTTGACAGTAATGATTTCTCCTCTCTCAATGACATCACGGCTGTCGTCGTCCATAATTTTTTTCAATGTGGACTTGAGGGGAAACATACTCCAGTCGTTAGGAGGGAGATGATTAAAAGATACTTCTAAGCAACAATCATCATTGGGCGGTTTTTTATCGAGGAACTTAAATGATTTTTCTTGTGGTTCAAAATGCCAATTTTGCGGAACATTGAAGCGAACAGCCCCGCGATTAGCTACAAAAATTTTGTAACCTGATGGTGATTCCCAGTGATGATCGGGTTTTAGTTCAAGCGTTTCTTTAATCCACTGGAGATTGCTTTTTTTACGCTTTGTCATGGTGTTTTTGCAAATCTGCGGAAAAGGTGCAATCGCTGCTTTTGGTCAATGATATCAAATTTATGGGGATTGGGGACTGGGGATTGGGGATTGGGGAAAAGGGAAAAGGGAAAAGGGGAAGGGTAATAACGGAAAAAGGGAGACATTAACTCTTGTACAGACGCGATTGATCGCGTCTCTGCGATTTTTGATAGACGCGATTTTTGATAGACGCGATGAATCGCGTCTCTACAAGGTTTAAACTATGAATCTAGAAATGGGTAATCTGTGTAGCCTGTTTCTAAATCTTTGTCGCCTATACCGTAAAAGGTTGCGGGGTTGGGTGTGTTGAAGTCAGCATCAACTGCAAAGCGTTGGGGTAAGTCGGGGTTAGCGATGAATAACTTACCAAAAGAGACTAATTCAGCATCACCTTTTGCTAAAACAGCATTGCCTTGCGATTTGTCGTAGCCGCCATTGGTAATCATTGTACCTTGATATAATGGGCGGAAGATTGGCAGCACAGGGTTGAGAACTTCGCGGGTGTTTAAATCAACTTCGTTTGCTTCCATTAAATGTACATAGGCGAGGTTAAATTTATTCAGTTCCCCTATTACATAGCCAAAAGTTGCTTGTGGGTTTGAGTCGTACATTCCGTAAAATGTATTGCTAGGCGATAATTTAATGCCGACGCGATCGCTTCCGAAAACGCTGCTGACTGCTGCTACGATTTCTAGTAGGAACCGTGCGCGATTTTCTACTGAACCACCATATTTATCACTTCTTTGATTGGAACCATCCTGGAGAAATTGGTCGATGAGGTAGCCGAAAGCACCATGTAATTCAATGCCATCAAAACCTGCTTGCTGGGCGTTGATTGCACCCTGGCGAAACTGCTCGACTATTTGGGGAATTTCCTCAGTTTCTAAAGCGCGTGGTGTGTCTAAATTTACTTTACCAATGGGAGTATGTAATGTGCCTGTAGCTGCGATCGCACTGGGCGCAATCGGCATTTCGCCATTTAATAAGCTAGGATGAGCGATGCGTCCACTATGCCATAGTTGCAAGAAAATTTTGCCGCCTTTGTCATGTACTGCTTGAGTAACTTGCTGCCATCCTGCTATCTGTTCCGGTGAGTAAATTCCCGGACAATTCATGTAGCCGTTACTCAGAGGAGATACCATCGTACATTCGGTAATAATTAAGCCAGCAGTCGCTCTTTGTGCATAATAAGTTGCCATTAAAGCTGTGGGAATTGAGCCAACTGCACGCAAGCGTGTCATAGGTGCCATAACTATACGGTTGGGTAAAGTTAAAGCACCAAGCTGCACAGGCGAGAATAAATCCATCTATAGTACCTCTGTTGAGATGATGTAGCTGTCAGAAAAATCAGTGACTCTCGCCCAAGGGTAGAATAAACTTTTGATTCCCCACAAGTAAAAATCAACAGTTTGTAACTAACCAAATGGTGCGTAATTTTCCCGAACCAGAACTATTTACCCTCGACTGTCCCACGCAACAGATTCTTGATGTAATTGCAGATAAGTGGAGTGTTATTGTTATATATTGCCTTGCCTATGGATCTAAACGCTACAGTCAGATTCAGCGCCGCATTGAGGGAATTTCTCAAAAAGTTTTAACGCAGACATTGCGAAATCTCGAGAGACATGGGTTAGTGGAGCGAAAAAATGTAGAGTACTCTCTCACATCCTTAGGGGTGACGTTGCTGGAGCCTTTACAAGAAATCGCCGCTTGGTCGAAAGTGCATTTTTCGGAAGTTGCTGAATTGCGCGATCGCTATGATCGACATAACATATCCTAAAACTTATGCCATAACTATGGTTGAACGCTAATAAATCTTTGATTGAGCGAGTAGATATTGCATTTAATTACGAATTAGTAATTATTGAGTTCATCTACAAGAACAGCGAGCGCACTCTCACCATTTATCTGGATCAAATCAACCAACAATGGCTAATCTCAACTATAGCAACCAGAACTTGCAAAATTGCTCTTTTAAAGGACAAGATTTGGCTGGCGCAGATTTTAGTGGTTCAGATTTGCGGGGATGTAATTTCTCTGGTGCAACTTTAACAGGAGCAAACTTACAACAAGTCAAAACTGGACAGAGCGATCGCCAAGCTATGATGCTGATTGTTAGCGCTATAGTTAGTCCTGTAGTTTTATTCGGCTCCTGTATTATCTTCGCCTATCTGTTAAATCTATTGTTGAGCGATCGCGCTATCAAATTCTTATTTAGTGTACTGCCGATATTAGCTTTTTTGGCGGAAATTTTTCTGAGAGATAGTATCAGCTTGAATTTTCCCCAAGTTACAACTTTTTTTGGCATTGGAGCAATTTCAGGATTGTTTGCAGTGATGCTAGTGTTCACAATCTGTTTGGCTTTAGTGAGTTTTTATAGCTTTGGTGATGGAGTAGCAATTCAGGGATTTTTTCTGTTACTGCTAATGATATTTTCTGCAATTGTCACCTTCCGAATTTTTCAATGGCTGATTCAATCTATCGAAAGCCATCCCGGAACATCTTTTAGAAAAGCCAATTTAACTGATGCTGATTTTAGCCATTCCGAGTTGCAAAATACAGATTTTTCTTTTGCTGTGTTAACGGGAGCCTGTATTTTTAAATGGGTGATTCAACAGCATAATCAATTTACTAATGTTTCTTGTAAATACCTTTATTTAGAACCAGCACAGCAAAACCGAAAACCTGCTGAGGGTAATTTTAAAGCCGGTGAATTTGGACGGCTACTCAATCAATTTTTGAGATAAATGAAAATTGTCAAAAATTTGATTTTAATAAAAGCTCAATATTGGGGGATAGATTAAATCTATCCCCCAACTAATTAATTACAGCAAGTTAATGAAAAATTACTTACTGATTAGAGAGCTTAAATACTCCTCCATTGCTGACTGGGAGAGCATAAGCTATTTGATCGAGCGAAATCTTATCTGGGTTATTACTTGTTATATCTTTGAAGAAAGTACCACGGTGTTCAGGTGTTACAAGTAAAGTAGCTGAATCTGAACCAGAAAGTGAAGACAAGAAAATTTCTACATACCCACGAGCCTCAAAGTTTGCTCCTGAAGTTACAGAAGATTTTGTAATATCAGGTTGCAAAAGCAGTAAACTAGTCCCATTTTCAGGAATGGTAAAAGTCAGCCGTGCTTTGTTATTTTGTGGAACTTTTTCAGGTACCAGTGAAGAATTTGAGATGATGTTTACTCCTGAAATATCTACAGCTTCGAGAAAATCATCAAAATTTTTAGGTAGCGCTCCTGCATTATTTGGATCGCTGGGAAATTTGACTGTAAATACTACAGATAGTGTAACAGGGAAAAAGTTCACATTAGCAATGGTCAAGAAATAGCCTTGAATTACCTTACGGCTAAGATTTTCTAGCCCTTTAACGGGTGGTAATTGTGGCTTTAATAATACTTCAAATGTAGAAACGAGTGCCATAAGTTTTCTTGTGATTGAGTAATCTAAATACACTGTAATTAACAAAATTTCAAACGTGTAGTACCCCCAAGGGTACTATTGTAAATATGCAGTAATATCAGAATTCACTAATAACAAATCCGGTTTTAGGCACTCAGGTTTTTGGTCTATCGACAGTTTTATGTCACAAAATATTTGGGGTAAAAAAGTAAATATTTTGCTTGTTTATGATATATAAGAACTTTGAGAGGTTATTTATTTTATAAAGTTACTGTAGGGTGTGTTACGGCTATGAAAGTATTTGGGACTTAGAGACAATGAAATTTAGCCGTAACGCACCACCGCGTGGATGGTGCGTTAGGCGCGAGGATAGTTATTTAGTGACAATTCATATTGGAAATCAGCGCCTAACACACCCTACTTAATAAATGAAATGGTCTCTGAAAACAGGGTATATTCACATTGGCGAAAACCCAATGTTTACACAGTTTCACTCCCGGAGATGCTTATGGAAAAATTGTGTCAGTTCCTGCCAAGCATCTG
Organism: Nostoc carneum NIES-2107; assembly: GCA_002368155.1. Lineage (GTDB taxonomy): Bacteria > Cyanobacteriota > Cyanobacteriia > Cyanobacteriales > Nostocaceae > Aulosira > Aulosira carnea. Next base: position 1,942,208 of record AP018180.1, on the reverse strand, counting down.
CGGCTGCTGAGGGATTGTAAGTAGAACGTTCATTACAGAAAAATCCATGATCGGCATCAGGATAAACTTTCAAGGTATATTCTTTGCCAAGTTCTAGAAAGCGAGAGTCGATTTGTTTAATGCGATCGCCTGGAATAAATGGATCTTTACCACCAAAAAATAAGTAAACTGGTACTGTAATGTTTTTGACGGCAAATAGCCACTCATCCAGAACCATTCCATAAAAAGGAGCCACAGCCGTAATCTCTGGTGATAAATAGCAAGCGGTGAAAAAACTCAACCCACCACCTAAGCAAAAGCCAGTCACGCCCACTTGATTTGGATACACATCGGCTCGTGATTTTACATAAGCTAATGCTGCCCGAATATCTTCTTCCATCGGTTTGCCAAAATCGAGGCGATACATCATCGCCATTGCTTGCTCAACTTCGTCGTATCCAAATTTATTGTTTGGCAATTCACGATAATACAAATCTGGAGCCAGAACCACATACCCTTCCTGAGCAATTCTGGCGGCGACATCTTTAATATGTGATGTTAAACCAAATGCTTCCATCAGCAAAAGGATTGCTGGCTGGCGTTTACCTCCAGTAGATGTACATAACCAAGCTGGCATTTTTCCGTCAGGCGTGGAAATCATCACCTCTGTCTGCTCGATTTGCATTATTACCTCCGCCTCTGCAATTTTCTCTGTTACTGATAGCTTAAGAAGCTGGCTATCCATGACTCTAGAAAAAAGTTGCGGAGTCATAGTATATTTTTGCGATTAGGGCATGGGGCATTGGGCATTGGGCATGGGAAAGAAAAATTTTCATGCTTGGTTGTGCCAAAACCTTGCCTGGTACGAATAATACCAGTTCAAATAATGTTTCGATACATCAAGATATTCTAGAGGGCAAGGCAGTGCCTTGCCCCTACAATCTGTTACATTCTTTTTTCAAATTGGTATAACTAGCTTAAAAATCGGGCATGGAGAAGAAGTTCCCATTGCCCAATGCCCCAAGCGGCTGGGCGACTATTGCTTTACACCTATAAGGGATGAAGTTTCCCGCCGCTTTCAATAAATTGTTTTGGTGTTACGCCTACAACGCGCTTAAAATATCGAGTCAAATGACTTTGATCGCAAAAACCGACTCTCACAGCTATGTCTGCAATACTCAGTTGACTGTATTGCAATAAATATTTAGCTTGATTAATCCGACATTGCAAAATATATTGGTGAGGTGTGATACCCAGACTTTGCTTAAATAAACGCAAAAAGTGATATTGACTCATCTGAGCGATCGCAGCTATCTCACTCAGCTTTATATCTTGATGTAAATGTTCTTTAATATACTCTTTTACTTGTTGCAAGGTTAATTGAGATAAGCCATCAGTATAACTAGAAAATTTAGGTTGTGTAGTGCAATAGTTGCGTAATAAATGAATAGCTAATGTGGTTTTCAGGCTATCAATTAGTAAATAACCTCCCATCTTTCCTGATTCTAATTCTGCTTTTAAAGCCCAAAAAATACCTTGGATTAATTCATCTTGCCTACTCATAAAATGAGGGATAAGTTGAATGCGATCGCAATTAACTAAATCTTCCCCAACTTGCTTGAGCAGTGCCGCATCAAATGCCAAAATCATAAACTGTGCTGGGGTATTCCAATTGCAACGGTGAGCAATACCTTCAGGAATAATGGCAATGTCGCCCGAATTGCGCCTTTCTTTTACTAGCTTTCCATCTAACCATCGTTCGCCTGATGAGTAACCCTTTGATAACTCAGAAATTCCCGCCGCAATTACGTGCATTGTGTGTTGATGTTCCGCTATCTCAAACTTTGGCTGTTGATGGAGTTCAAAATGTATACCATCCCATCCCGAACTTGAGAGAACAGCAGGTTGAGGTACAAACGCATTTGATGCTTTCTCTTGACGGTAATCGATAACTTTCAGCCTTTGCTCTACTGTTCTCATTGCTTCCTGAAACAGGTAGGGGATGTATCTATTCTGACTGTTTTTTCACATAGATGGGTCGATACACAACTGGCACAAATATTTTCTACGGTGGTAGTCAAGAGTCAAGTGTCAAAAATTGGACTTTTGACTTTTGACTCTGGACAAGCATTGCGGGAAAAATACGACACTTGGGTAAGTCCTTTTCTCTATGGAATTTCTTACTTTTGGTTTGATGATATCTCGAACTTCTGGATGAGACCAAGGGTTTTTGATTTGTGCGACCTTACATAGGTAAGCATAAAAACTCAATATTCAGAACTAAAAGAAAAACCATGCCCGATCAAACATTCAGACAAAACATACCAGAAGTTGACCCCACAGAGATTGAAGATTCTAGAACTGCGATCGCAGACGAACATCGCTCTTTCCTAGAAAAAGTTATGGTAAGAAGCGGATTTGCCGATTTATATGATGCTAGAGACTTTACCGAAGTTGTCTTTCGCGTCATGCGCGACTTAATGACAACAGAAGCTAGCGATCGCGTTGAGTCAGAATTGCATACAGAAGCTGTACCTACAGATGAAAAAGCACTCCAGTTTGAAGTAGCTGATCTTTGGAAAGACACCAATCCAATTGTCGGATTTTTAAGCCGGGTTCGTCCACCTTGGCAAGGCCCTGGTATTTTCAAAATTGATTCCGATCGCTTTCTGTTCCGAGTTGCAAATGAAAGCGGAATGCCACGTACAGTTGAAAGAGAGCAAGCAGTAAAAGCGGTATTTTCTGCCACTAAAGACGAACTCTCCCAAGAACGGATTCAGGAAATTGCTAGCTGGCTTCCCGATCATGTACGTGAACTTTGGGAACAAGCTTAATTAGAACCCTAGAACCAATAAGTCTGTTTGCGGAGCGCGATCGCAAGCAGGCTTTTTATTGTTATACAAATTGAAGGTGAAGTTACACATATCTCGATCCCCCTAAATCCCCCTTAAAAAGGGGGACTTTCAGAGATTTTTGCCCCCCTTTTTAAGGGGGGTTGGGGGGATCTAATTTCATCCAGCCTCATACAAAATTATTATTAATAAATTTCTTTACTAAGTTCACCAAATTTCACATTTCTCAGGTATTCATATTTATGCTGTAAGTTGCGAAAGTTACTTTCAATTAAAGGAAAAAGCTTTTCGGGGAATGGTTCATTCATATCTACAGGATTAAATCTTTCGAGTTCTTTGACAGAACGGATTGTTTTATAGACTGCAACGTGCTTGATATATTTTAATAGCTCATTAGTCAAATCTTTACCATTATTTGCATTTTCCGCCAAATGAATTTTAGATTCGATAATATCAACTATTTCTTGATGATTCTTGAGAATAAATTCTTTCTCTATCGCCATACTTGCAGCTTCAGGTAAAACATTTTGTTCATTACTCAAGGATTTAATTCGCTTCCACATGACATTATCTTTTTCTAGCCGCAAGTATATAGGCCAGTAAAATTCAGATATTTGTCTTTCGATAAACTCAAGCTCTGCATTATGCCTAGCCATAGTAATCTGATTTTCTAGCTCAGATATTTGTTGCTGCTGTTGATGCTCAAGCTCTGCAATTAGTTGTCTTTGATGATATTTTTCATTAGTTTCATTCTTAAATATCTCAAATCTCTTATTCAGCCAGTAACCTGCAACTAAAACAATCCCACCAATTAATACTTTATCAACAACTAATTCAATAATTGTTTCAGAAAGAGCCATGTAATAATTCTCGCCTCCGTTCTTGGGCTACAAATGACGACACAATTGTAACCAGCAAAATCGTAAATGGCTGCTGCGTAAGATTACACAAGGTTAAGTATTTAATATTTCTAAGTCTCAAAGCATATAAACACAATTCAGCAAATACTAATAATGGGGTAAGGGATGCGATGCTTACAGCAATCAACACCGCATCCCCATACTACTCATACCAATTTGAAGAATGATCGCTACAGATGTAGGTTGGGTTGAGGGACGAAACCCAACACCTCAAAGCCTTGTATATGTTGGGTTTCACTCCGTTCAAACGCCAGTTGCTACAACGGGGGGAACCCCCGCAACGCACTGGCTCCCCAACCTACGCATCTGTCGCATTCTTTTTTTAAATTGGTATCAGTTAAGCGTTTAGAACTCAAAATTGGTTTTGGGAAAAAGGTTAAAGGTTAAAGGTTTTTTCTTTCCCTTTTCCCATTCCCCTTTTTCCCTTTACCCCTCAACCTAAGCTTCCGTAGGTGTCACAGATGACTTGGCGGTTGGGCGTGGTTTTCGTCGTTCTGACTTGCGCGTTCCACCAGCCATCCCATACTCATCACTATTCTTGCCAAAACGAGAGGCAACATTCAACAGCATATGCTCAGAATAATTATTTAAGACACGTTCAGCATCAACTAATGCAGTCTGTGTCTTGTCTACTAACGTTTTTGCTTGGTTATAAGCAGCTAGCTTCTCTCGCAACTGCTGTACCATATTGTTATAAGTAGAAATTGAAAACTCATTACCAAAATCTAGGTCAGGGTCAATCATCTGTAACCCTTCAATCCGACGTTCAGCTTTGGTTAATGCCCTGGAATTTCGTTTCTGTTGCCTCATAAGTTTTCCTATGCGGATGAATTTCACATAGAGAACCCTGATAGTACTTTATACCGAGTTCGCTACCTATCATCAAAATACGCAATCAGTAGACACATCAGCCTGAGTAAAGCTACAGAAATTTGATAACCTCCGCATTTGGGAACAGCAGAATTGCGGTTAAATTTGCTATATTTGCTTTCAATATCGAATTTTGAGCATCTTATCCTCGATTTACACCTGCTGATTTTGATTCACGAATTGTGAACTTGCGGCACGAATAGAAAACTTGATGCACGAGTTCGTGAACTTGATGCACGAGTTCGTGAACTTGATTCACAAGTTGTAAACTTGATGCACGAGTTCGTGAACTTGATTCACAAGTTGTAAACTTGATGCACGAGTTCGTGAACCTGATTCACGAGTTGTAAATCAGAATTTGCCATAGGAAAATTGATGTTTCCAGCTACGCACCAAATGGGAGAAATGCCAATAAGGTTCGGATAAGACAAATCGATTGACGTTTAAATCCTGTAGAGACGCGATGAATCGCGTCTCCACAACCCCAAAATCACGACGAAAAATTATTAAGCGAACCGTATTGGGAGAAATGCGATATCTACAGCCACCCCTGCGGGCAACGCCTTTAGCGACGTAAACTAAAAATGGGAATCCTACTATTGGTAGTCTACAGTGAAATAATATGGCATCCCAGAAGTATTACGCCGTCTTGCATGGTAGAGAAACAGGCATATTTACCAGTTGGGCAGAATGTGAAAAGCAAATCAAAGGTTTTAGCGGCGCGGTATATAAGTCATTTAAAACCAGAGGTGAAGCGGAAGCAGCATTAGGAATGATTGAACAACTATCAATTCTGCCAATTAATCAGGATGAAACTAAATTGCAGCAAAAAAGAGAGAAAATTGTCCCTGCAAATGAGTTAATTCTGGATAGTGTTTGTGTTGATGCTTCATGTATTGGCAATCCTGGCGATGTTGAATACAGAGGGATGTACACAGCCACACGTCAGGTAATTTTTCATAAGCGTCCCATGCCAAACGGTACAAATAATTTAGGAGAATTTTTAGCAATAGTTCACGCTCTAGCTCATTTAAAAAAGCAAGAAAGCAATCTACCTATATATTCCGATTCAGAAACGGCTATTATTTGGGTAATTAATAAGAAAGTACGAACTAAATTAATACCAGATACAACCAATAAAGAAATATTTAATTTAGTAGAAAGAGCATTAACTTGGCTCAATAATAACGAATATTTAAATCCTATTTTGAAATGGAATACACCCGAATGGGGTGAAATTCCTGCTGATTTTGGTCGTAAGTAAGTTAAAGTAGTAGATAGTCAGGCGATCGCCCACTTTACTGATTCGCCCAATATCACCTAAGACTTATCCGACAGTAAACTCTGTATACTGCCGCACATGAGGTGTATGATATGCGATCGCAATATCATGTTTAGGTACACCTTCCCTTGGATACAAGCATTTGTATCTAGGAGGTAGGCCATTGAATCTCCTCCCGTTCCTCAAAGGGTAGTTGTTCTGGACGTTCAAGCGGTTCACCTTCCCAACTACCTACTACTTCTTCCACAAATCTGTATGAGTATCCTAGTTCTTGGGGAGTTTTGATTGCAGATGGTGAGGATTCTGTAATCACAGGTTGAAAGACAATCACTACATCTAATTCTTGGTTAGCAATTTCCGGCGGAAGTTGGATTTGCAGAATTCCATCATCACCAATATATGTTCTCAGCTTAATGCTTTCCATAACCCAATCTGCACACCAGAACACGATACTCTTATGATATCGAAGCCTTGACAGCAAAAGGAGAGCGATCGCCTCACCTCTCCAAATTAACGTAGGGTGTGTTGTCGCGCAACGCATTAACATCTGTTAATTCTCCGCTTCAACCCAGTCAGAGTCTTTACTATGGGTAATTGTTAGGATTTTCAATCAATAATCCTTCACTTAAAACTGCTGTATTCAACTCATTATCTGCGGAAACAAAAGTAATAGGAGGTAATCCATTAGCAATACACAGCCTATTAACTGCACCACCTGCTGCTAATTGAACAGCGTCATAACCTCGTAAGCCGTAAGTTTCAGACAATACCATTCCCGAATTAATAATATTGTCTGTAATTTCAACAATTTGATAGTCTTTTTGTAAATCACTTTTGAATTGATTACGTGTGATGGCTGCATCTGTAATGCTAATACTGCCACTGCGTGAGCGTCTGGTAATGGCTGCGATAATTTCCACACCAGTAATTGCCGCAATAAATACTTCATTATTAAGAGATGGATCGAATAAACTCAATACCCAACTTGAGCCAGTTTCCCTAATATAACGTTTAACTAATGCGCTACTATCTATAAAGTAAATTGCCATCTAACGGCGTTCCTCAATGATAGTTTCCGAAATAGGTTTACCCTCAGTCTGAATTAGTCTTCTCTCCGTTATTGCTTCATATAAAGGATGCTTTATTTGCTTCACTAAGCCACCATCGATTAAAGCTTTGTGAAAAGCTGCTTGCTTCACAGTTTCTTCTCTATTGGCAATATATTTTTCAACTGTCTGATGCAGCTGCTCAAGTTCTTCCATCTCTAAACTTTTAAGCTGCTCAATTATTTGGTTTAGTATGATTTTTGCCATGTTATATTATTTTTTTATTCTGAATATTAATCATAATATATCATGAAAAAAGATGATTTATTGAGATAATTTAACTCCGCTTATAAACCAACTCCATTTTCAACTTCTCAATCTCCAACTTCAATTTTTCATTCTCCATCCGCAACTTTGCATTCTCTTCTCTAATCAACTCAACTTCATCCCGTTTACTCAAAGCTTGATTAATCGCCAACTTTCGCATATCCAGCGAGAACCAACGTTGATAAGTTTGCGTATGCACTTGCACACTATGCCCTAAATTATCCGCCGCTGCTTTAATTGGTATTCCCAAAATATGCGCCCTAATTGCCCAAGCATGACGTAAATCGTAGGGCTTAAAATCTAAACCAATTTTCCGAAACCACCAACTAACTCTTTGTGTTAATGCTGTAATTTCTGCATGATTTGTTTTATCTTTTTTACTAATCGCTGTTGCCAGCATTTCTAAATACTTGGGATTCCTTAAATCAAATTCTTCAATCCATTGTTTATGTAAAGGTAAAGCTTGTCTTTCCCCTGTCTTACAATCTTTATGGACTTTCCAAGTCAAATCTACATTTTCTAGGCTTAACCACCAATCAATATCCGGATTAATAAATAATTCTCGTGGACGTAAACCAAAAACTGCTAACATTCCATAAGCCCAGCGCCATAGCTGCCAGCTATTTTTTACATCTTGGTTGACTTGATTACCTCGACTATGCAAATATTCTTCAAACTTGGCAATTCCCGCTGCTATTTCGCCATCTGTGGGGATGTTCCGAGAATTGCGATCGGGCATTTTGGAATATTTGGATAAATCAATTTCGATTTTGAATGTTTGACAGAATGCGGCTATAGCTCTTGCTGCATTATATTTAGACCATTCTTTATCAATTTTGTCAATATAACTTATCAAATTTTCTGCTGTGGCAATATCTTGAGAATTAGTAAATCTCTGTGTTCTCGAGAAATAATAAAAAAAGGTATGTTCGCTTTTTGTAGTGCGTTTATGAGTTTTAAAATACTCATCTTCAAACTTGGCGAGTAATTCCCCTATAGTTTTAAATTCTTTTTTAATCGCCTCAGTGCCTAAATATTTATCATTCCATTCAAAGGTTTTACGGGCAATTAACTTGCCTAACTCATAGGCTTCTTCTTCCGCCGTCTTCAGTCCATCTAAATTGGCGGGAATATTCAAGCTAATATTATATTGTTTTCTACCAGTGCCGTTTTTATCTGTATCCCCTGGTTTAACGGGTAACGTCGCCCGTAACTGCAAACTTCCGTTAGATTCGCGAATTGTTACCTTTGTCTTTGCAGACTTTAAACGCAGATTTACCTTCTCTAAATCTTGCAGGACTTTTGTTCTCATGTGTTCTCTTTGCTGCTGTGCTTGCAGACTAGAGCCGAAAAAACTGCCATCGGTAGATGAAACAGGCTCTAAGTCAGCGAAAGCTTGTTGATATTTGTCTTGACCCTGGTTATGCATCGCGGTATTTTTAGCCTAGATTTAGCCTAAAAATAAATGTGTTCTGGGCGAACAATGTTTAGGAATGACATTGATTACAGCGAACATTAGGCTACTGAAAGTAATTGAACCATAAAAAGGATTACTCCGGCCCTTATCACGGTTATGACGGATTTGCTATCTTCGCCCGTGATATGGATTTGGCACTCAACAGCCCAACCTGGGGTCTAATCGGCGCTCCTTGGAGCAAGAAAGCTGGCGCTAAAGCTAAAGCTGCCGTTTAGGGAAATGGAATCGAGAGTTTAGAAGGGGCCTGGGGCTTAAAACCCCAGGGGGATTTGGGAATCCAAGATTCAAAATTAAAAATTCAAAATTGTCAATTTTGGTTTTGCATTTTGAATTTTGAATAATATTCCCACTCCCACCCTTAACTCTCATCACCTACCCACGCTCGAAATCCTCATCTTTGACCAGTCAGTCACGAATTCAGTCAGCTTGGAGATCCAGAAATGCCTCAGAATCCAGATAACATTCAAGATCACGTTCAACTGTTCCACCAACCCGAGTACAAACAACTTTTTCAAAACAAGAAAGAGTTTGAAAACGGTCATGACCCCGCTGAAGTAGAACGGGTTGCAGAATGGACAAAAAGCTGGGATTATCGTGAAAAGAACTTCGCTCGTGAAGCGTTGACAGTTAACCCAGCTAAAGGTTGCCAACCTTTAGGCGCTATGTTCGCTGCTGCTGGCTTTGAAGGTACTCTACCTTTTGTTCAAGGTTCTCAAGGTTGCGTGGCTTACTTCCGTACCCACTTAACCCGTCACTACAAAGAACCATTCTCTGGTGTGTCTTCTTCTATGACTGAAGACGCAGCCGTGTTTGGTGGTCTGCAAAACATGATTGATGGCTTGGCAAACTCTTACACTCTGTACAAGCCCAAAATGATTGCAGTCTGCACCACCTGTATGGCTGAGGTTATCGGGGATGACTTACAAGCGTTTATTAACAACGCTAAGAGTGCTGGTTCAGTTCCTCAAGATTTCCCAGTTCCTTACGCTCATACTCCTAGCTTTGTGGGTTCCCACATCACTGGCTATGACAACATGATGAAAGGGATTCTGACTACCTTAACAGCAGGTAAGAAGAAATCCAGCAGCAACGGCAAAATCAACTTTATCGCTGGTTTTGACACCTATGTAGGCAATTACCGCGAAATCAAGCGTATCGCTTCTGTGATGGGCTTTGACTACACCCTGCTCTCAGATAGCAGCGACTATGTAGATTCACCCAATGATGGTGAATTTAATATGTACCCAGGTGGTACTAAGTTGGAAGATGCAGCAGATGCAATTAATGCTAAAGCTACAGTTGTTCTGCAAGCTCACTCTACTCCTAAGACCCGTGATTACATCACTAAAGAATGGAAGCAAGATGTAGTCGTTTCTCGTCCTTGGGGTATCAAGGGTACTGATGAGTTCCTGATGAAACTCAGCGAACTGACTGGTAAACCCATTCCTGAAGAACTAGAAATCGAACGCGGTCGTGCAGTTGACGCAATGACTGACTCCCATGCTTGGGTTCACGGTAAGCGCTTCGCTATCTACGGCGATCCCGATTTGGTTTACAGTGTTGTTAGCTTCATGCTGGAATTGGGTGCTGAACCTGTTCACATTTTGGTTCACAACTCCAACGATGTATTTGAAAAAGAACTGCAAGCATTGCTAGATTCTAGCCCATTCGGTAAGGAAGCTAAAATCTGGGCAGGTAAAGACTTGTGGCACTTACGTTCACCAATGCGCTTGCTATCAAGATAATTTTAGAGTGTAGCGACAAATTATTTTTTGTAACTGGGGAAATATGCTAACCATAATTAGCTTCTACGCATTTAGATTGTATATTATGCGTTAAAGTTGTCAAGAAAAATTATGGTTATGGTGTGAGCGATCGCACTACTTATAATATAGCCATATCAAGGCTTTGGAGTAGCTCACCTAGCAATCTTGTCAATGCAGTAATCTCAGTAATCACACACTATATATATAGTTAGATTTTTTCCGAATCAAATTAAATTACGATAAAATTAAAATATAGCCTCAATGGTCAATATCTAAAAGCCATTGAGAAACAAGAATTACCTAGTCGCAATTATGAGAGGCTGGTGGATTCTAATTAATTGGGCTACGATTTGCAATTTAATTGGCAGCATTTTAGGTATTGAAGAGTGATGAAGTAGAAGATTTAGCCAAAATCATCAACAAAACTATTGTTTAACGTAGCCACAGCAACAAAAAACTGCCTTTTTGAGAAAACTGTATGAATTATTCATTGATAGTTAAATCAGGGTTAATACTTGTTGCCTTGGCAACAGAGTTTGTGATTACTTCTGCTGCACGAGCTGATATAAATGAAACGATACTTCCAAACCAACCGCAGCTACAACAACAAAGCCAAAACTTAACCAATCAATCATCTTCTCAAAAACTATGGCAAAACTTTAGGCAGCAGCAAGATGAACAAATGCTCCGACAGCAACAACGATTTGAACAATTTAGATTGCAAAATCAACTCAATCCACAACAACCATTTGGACAACGTAGACTCCAAAATCAATTAAGACAGCAACCCTTTGAACAATTTCAACTAAATCAACAAAGACAGCAAATGGAAACATTGAGACTCCAACAGCAACTGAGACAACAGCAGTAAAAGTTGTGTGACAAAATTGGGGCTATCAATTCAGTAGGGTGGGTTACGCCATAGGCTAACTTACCCTACAATTTCAGGGTTTGATGATGATTGAAAATTGGTTATCTGTAGACTTTAGCTCATTTATATTACTCTCTACTTGCTTAAGCTTCTAGCTAATTATACTGAGTGTTGTGATGAAATACAGAAAAGTGGGGTGTTGTCAAAGCTAAAAAAATTATTAAAGAGCTACCTAAGCAAAATTAGGTAAAAGTTGGGTAGATCTCCCCTAGCTTTCAGCAAAAAATTGAGCGAAGATAGTTACATAGATAAAAGCGCTGGCAAAGATTTATAGCTGGCATTTAATAAGTGGTTTATATAGCGAAGCCCTGAATTTATTTCGGGGCTTTGTTAGTTTTAACTATAAGCAAGATAGAGGTTCATCTAAATAAATGGCTGACTATTTCAGCCTGAAAATACAAATTATTCTAAGTGGAAAATTAGCCATTATTTGATAAAATTTTACTATTAGATACTAGTAATTTTTTAAATCAAACTATAGGAATCTGATTTGATTTTTGAAAAAATATCAATAATATAGCCCAATACGCTTGGGTTAAGTTCATTTGTGATTGATTTTTCACTTATTAAAAAAGCCAGAAGAATTGGGGGAGAATCCCCCAAACCCCCGATTGGGTGACGGTTGCGTCCCCCAAACCCCCTCCAAAATTATTTTCTATTTTTTGTGGAGTAACTAGTACAGCACGGCGGAAATAAATAGACCATTCCAAATCAAGGAAACCTAACGCTGTATTCATTTTGAATTTTGAATTTTGAATTTTGAATTCCGCGCAGCGGTACTAGTGTGAAAATTTTAGCTGCAAGCGTCTCTGTGCTTGAACTTAGCGTTGTGAAAGTCGTTCACTGCTAACAGAAAAATTCCACCCAAGAAATAACCTAAAAACATCGCTACAGAATGTTTTATGAGTTCAACACATTCTCAAAAAGTGCTAAAAATGCTCAATGACAAGTTACTCGCAGCTTATGAAAGATACTACGGGGACTTGGAGGTTGGGAATATGTCTCCAGAAGAGTTCATTAAAACCTATGGGCGCATTGAGGATAGGGTTAATGGCAATTTAAAGGTAGGAGTGATAGTTCCTGAAGAGTCCACCTCAACTTTCTCTACGAACTCAGCCAACGCCGATCGCAGTTCTGAATCATCCAGCGATTCCCAGAATGTAGCTTGAGAAGCGATCGCTATTTTTCGCTTGGCATTTTCAAAAGCATCCCTATCAACAATTCTAGTGGGTGTTGATAGGGTGTTAATTGTCGCCTCGATTTTGGCGATCGCTTCCATGATATCGGGGTTAGAACTGCGAAGTCCCCGCAATACGGATAATTCATTGGTGAATTTGTCAATTTCTTTGGTATTCGTCACCTGCATTGTGGTTGACTGAGTTTCTAGATGTTCGATTAAATGGGGTGCATTTTCACATAAAGTTGCGATCGTCTGGGCGATGATTTCCCGCAGTCGGGTACATTTGGAGTTTTCGCAGTGATATTTTCCCGGTTTATTGTAATTAACGCAGCGGATGTACTCAACTTTGGTTTTGTGGCGGGAAAGGTTACGATACATACTGCCGCCACAGTGGGCGCATTTAATTAAACCAGCGAGTGGATAGTCGCCACGGGTTGATGTTGCAGAACTGCGATACTTCTTATTTTCTGACAGCTTGCGTTGGATAGCTTCTACTGTGGCGGCGGTAATTAAGGCTTCGTGGGTATTGAAATTAATAATTGGTTCCCGATTAACGCCTTTCTTTTTACGGAAAAAATAAGCTGTATGCCCTTGTAGTGCGGGGTTTCTTACCCAATCTCGCAAGCCAGCGACACTAAAAACTATTTCATATTCGGTGTAAATATAATCGCACACATCCTTAAGCGATCGCATCGACAGGGTTAAGTCGATAATTATCTTGGCTAGCTCAAAGTAAGTCTTCCCTGATTGGGGGTGAATATTATGGTTAGGGGTTAACCGCTGATTTTCGTCTTTCGTATATCCGAAGGGAGGAACGCAATATTTTAACTGCTGGCGAAAATAATTATTTCCGTGGCGAATTCGTTGGGATAACAGCCTGGATTCAAATTCTGCCAACCCCGACATTTGATTAATACTAAACCAGCCAAAGGGGGAATTGGGGTCAACGGGTGCATCCAATATCCGCAGATTGACATTATGCCTCACAAAAACATCGATCGCTTTATGGATAGTAATCACACTTCTACCCAAGCGATCAACGCGAGTGATGATAAGTTCATCAACTTGGTTTTGTTGTACCAACTTCAGCAACTCGTTATACTGTTTTCTCTCATCGTTGCGTCCTGACTCGATATCTATTAAAACTTCTGTTGCACCCGCTGCTTTTAATCTGGCTACTTGCTGATTTAGCGCGTCAAATTCCTCAGCTTGTTCTTGTGTACTCACGCGGGCGTAACCGTAAACTTTCATGGGAATCCATTCAAATCAGTCGGAAAATCATATCATCAGCGGTGTTGTTGAAAGTGTTCAGGTTCTGCTGTACCAACTACATATTCCAGCAAAGCTTCACCGCCAAAGCGATTACCCAGGTTTTTGCTGCCAATAAATCCCGGCGCAATTACTGGGATCACAGGAGTCCCTAATTTTTCTGCCGCAGTTTTGCAAACAGCATCTATATCATCACCAATCAAAGCCGTCACACAGGTGGCGTAAACAAACACGGCTGCTGGGTTGTAGCGCTTATGTATTTCTACAATAGCTTTGTAGAGCTTTTTCTCGCCACCAAAGATGACATCATTTTCGCTTAAGTCTGTGGTAAAGCCCGTTTTGTAGAGCATGGGGCCAGAAGAGAGACTACCACGACTACCCCAGGAGTTACCAGCACAGGCGATCGGCCCGTGGACTAAATGAGCAGCATCAGTAATTGGTACTAGAGCAATCATTGCGCCATCAAAAGCACAACCCCCTTGAGCTGCGCCTGGTTGTGCTTGTTGGCTACAAGATTTATTTTTCTTTTCGCTCTGCTTGTGCTGATTATGCTCGCATCCTGGCTCACTAAGCAGCTCGTTAATTTTGCCTTGGGTGATTTTCATCTCTCTTCTCTTGCTGGATGGCAGTATAACAATTCAAAATTCAAAATTCAAAATTCAAAATTAAGAAAACCTGAGTTTTCTAGAATTTATGATTTTGAAATTGGTGTTAAGTGTTCTCTTTCCTTTGTCATTTGTCATTTAAATAAATTAAGAACTAATGACTAATGACCAATGACTAATAAGTTATGACTAATGGTAATAGGTAATGGGTATTGATTAATGTCTAAAGCTAACAGATGTATTTCGTCACATCCTCACCACATTCATCGGCAAGAAAAGATAAAGCCCGCAAGCGCAAACTAACGACTTCGTCATACAAAGGATTAAATTTGCACAGTGCTGGAATATGGTAAGTCCGCCCAAATAAATTGATATCGCGCTCAAACGGGCAACAGCAAGGTATTACTCTACAGAGTATATGGGCAAAACGAGCATTTTTTACCGGAATACCATCTACCAGACGGCGCAAAGGTTGGAGAATATCAAAAGAACCAGAGCGTTTATAGTTTGGTGGATGGTAATTAGGATGAGGATGAGAGTGACCCTGACTAATACTTGCCATAATCAATACCTCAGGTACAAGGAAAAAGTAAAAAGTAAAAAGAAATATCTTTTACTTTTTACTTTTTAAATATGCCGCGAGTGACTTTAATTTCTATCGAACTAAGTCGTAAGAAATGTCAGTCTTGGAAGGAATGTTGGTGCGTTGATCGATGTCCTCGAAGATTGTGTTAACAACCCAGTTGAGGAGGTTGATTACACCTTGGTAACCAATGGTGCTGTAGCGGTGCAGGTGGTGACGATCCATGATGGGATAGCCGATTCTTACTAAAGGAACCTTGCAATCGCGCCACAGGTACTTACCGTAGGAGTTACCGATTAATAGGTCAACTGGCTCGGTGAACAACAGTGAACTAATGCGTTGGCTATCAGATAAAATGAACTAACGCTGCTATGGTTTGATATATGGACGTTTGGGGTTATGCGCGGGTTTCCACAGATGAACAAGCTGAAGATCAAGGCTCGTTAATTAAACAGATGCGTCGGTTGCGTGATGCTGGCGCAACGCACATATATTACGACGTAGAAAGCCGTACCAGCGATCAAAGGAAAGGGCTGTTACAGTTAATTGAAGATATCAACACATCTGCGCCAGGAAAAGTATCGAAGCTGTTATTTATCCGGATTGATCGCTTAACATCTTCATCAATGACCTTTTATCGGTTGATGGATGCGTTAAAAAAGAAAGGTATACAGCCTTATGCGTTAGATGAACCGTTTGACTTATCGAGTATTGGTGGCGAGTTAACTATTGATGTGAGACTAGCAGCATCTAAGTATGAAGTGAAAATGCTAGCAATGCGAGTTAAAAAAGAGCGCGACACCCGCAAAGCCAATAAAAAGCCTCATTGGAATGCACCTTTGGGCTATATCGTTGAGGATGACAAATATCAACGAGATGAAAGGCTTTGCGTATGTTTAATTGCAGGTAAGAGAGAGTTGACGCGATCGCAACTGATGCGATTTGTCTTTGATACATTCTTCACAGTAGGCACAGTCTCCCAAACAGTTAAAGTACTGCATGATACTTTTGGTATCCAAGCCAACGCCGTCCCCAAAGCTACCGATACGAGGATTAACCTTTTAGAAGAGGAAGAAGAAATTGTACTCGAGAATATCAACAAATCGCGTGGAGGGGCGTTAAATCTGCGTTATCCCCACACGGGGTTGAAATGGTCAGTTTCGGGATTGCGATCGATACTTGTCAACCCCATCTATGCAGGAGGGACACTATACAACACATTAGTTCGTCCTAAAGGACACCGCAAACCCTTTGATGAATGGGAAGTGACATGGGGAACCCACGAAGACGAAGCGATTATCAGCCGTGAAGAACACGAACGCATCAAAGCTATGATTCGTGAGAATCGAAATAACCGCTGGGCTACCGAGCAAAAATATGTCAATCCCTTCGCCAATTTAGTGAAATGCGCTCATTGTGGTGCAGCTTATAGTCGCCAGTGCAAGAAATTAGTCAAACGCAAAGGTTTTGTACGTCATCACTATCAATGCAGCTTTTATCGGACTGGCGCTTGTCAAAACGGCCGGATGATTGCTTCTGATGAATTAGAAAAACAGGTAATTAATCATCTAATTCTTGAAGCGGAAAAGTTAGCTGGACTAATAGAACAAAAAGTTGATTCTCCAGAAGAATCACCAGAAATCAAAACATTACGCGCATCATTAAATACCCTAGAAGCGTTACCATCAAATCCAGCAATTGCCAAAGCTAAAGAAGATATCAGGATGCAAATCGCCAATGCGATCGCTACTACAAACAACGCGTCTAAACAATATCTGATAGCTAAAGAAAGAATTGTGATGGCATTTTCTAACCCAAGATACTGGGAAGGATTACAACCAGAAGACAAACAAGCTTTACTTAAAGGGAGTATCAAAAAAATACTGGTAGATGGCAACCTGGTAACAGGAGTTGAACTACTATATTTACACTAAGCAACTTTTTTAGATTTACGCTTCTTAGTGCTTTTTTCCTGGGGCTGCATCTGAGCTTTTTCCAGTTCTAGCTCCCGTTGCTCAAATTCAACCACAGTGCGTGCTATCAATTCAGCTAGTGTTTCACATCGTTTCATTTGTAGCGGCTCCATCATTACTCTAAAAATAGCTAGTAACCTCAAAATTTCTGTTAACTGTAAGCTTTTTTTAGGTAGTAAAGATTAACTGCTGATTTCAGAGAAAGCCGATAAAGAATAAAAGGATACTGAACCCTTCCAAAAATCAAAATTTTAATTCTAAAAAATCTTGGATGCTTTAGGACAAAATCCAACACATCCTACTCAAGTGCTACGCAGATCCCCCACTTTTTTAAAAAGTCGGGGATCTAAATCTCGCGTAAGTGTTATTCTACGCTAGAAATATTAGCAAAATATCAAACATTTGTAGGGGCGCAAAGTTTTGCGCCCCTACTCATGTACTTGTCGCATTCTCGTTTAAAACTGGTATTAATACTTTAGGGTAAAAATAACTGCCACTATCTGACAAAGTTCAGAGTATGAGTTTTTCACCTCTAATTTGTTCTACATTGAAAATCAGATAATTTCTCGTGATGCCTATGGTCATTAAGCATTACGAGAAATTATCTAATCTTATTTCCTTCCAAATTTCCGAAACCTGCCAACCTGTATTCCCCACTGATTGCACTACAGGGTAATGACGGTAAGGAATATAGTCAGGTTCTCGATATTCAAGATTCAATGCTGGTTGTTCTGCTTCTATTAATTCTGGAGACTCAAGAGGGTCGAGAGGATCTTCTTGAAGATTAATGTCTTCAATTTCCTCCATATCTTTCATTTTCTGGAGCAGGAGTTTTTCGGATTTTTTGATCAGTTTCATGGCACTCTTCTTGTAATTTTATAAATTTAGGCAATGAAAATTGTTACATAAATTGTGATAGTCATTCATGTATTTATTCAAGAATCTTCAGACAGACCCGTAAGAATCTTTTATGAAGTATAGTTGTGAAAAATTTTGGTTGGATTAACTAGGATACAGCAAATCGGTAAAAAAACCGAGAAGTTTTCTGAATAATCTTATGTATATAAGTACATCATCTGCTTGTCAAGTAGCTAATAGTCAGTGTATAAGTATTGGCAAAATAGCCGTAGAAGTAGAATTTGCAATGGTTAGAGACAACCGCAGCAGGCGATCGCCTAGTACGTGCTATAAAATTATAAATCTATACATAAATAACTATACAAAAATACATGGAGCTACTAGAAATAATTTTAGTGCTAGCTACAATAGTAGGGGTTGTAGATGCTGAAACAATTCGCATTAAAGATAATACAGGACAAAAAATTACACTCCAACTAGCCTGTATTCATGTACCAAAAGCGACTGCTCAGGCGATACCAGCAACACAAAGGCTGAAAAAGTTATTACCACCTTTCAGTTCTGTTGTGATTAGACGCACAGAAAAACTAGGAAGCGATCGCATCGTTGGTGAAGTGTTTGTGAATAATCGCTCAATTAATCTGCTGATGGTAGAGTCTGGTAATGCGGTTGTTGACCAAGAATCTTTACAAAATTGCTCGGAGAGCAAAACCCAATATTTAATTGCTGAAGCTAATGCTAAAAATCATCGTTGGGGATTATGGCAACAATCAAATAACGCTATGAATCAACAAAAAATATTATCTTGGCGGGGAAAATTAATTTATGAAGAAATTCCTCCCGTGATGTCAGTTAGAGCATATCTTGGAGAGGAATTTTTTCTCATTTCTCACACCCCAAACCAAAGCCGGTTAGTGTTGCGTCCATCTGTGCAAGTTTCTCGCGATCAATTGCGATCGCTTCAGAATCAAGAAGTAGAAATTACCGCCGAGTACGTTGCAGGAACTCGTCCATCACCCAATCAAGTTGCTTGTCCTTTAGATGCTGATGGTCAATGTATGCCTCAAGGCGCTGGTTATCAAGTTTTATCTATCAAGCTAGCCAAATAGAAATAAGCTGTTAACCATTTAATTTGTACATTGAGGCTGCAGGGGGGCAGGGAGCAGGGGGTAAGGGAGAGGGTTTGCAGCTTTTACCAATATGAAAATGATGCAATTTAAATGACGATTAGCTTAAAGTCTAATCTTGCCTAGACTTCATCAACATAAAGTTCCTGAATCAGTTGCATATCCCAATAGGTAGCTTCTACTTTGTGACCATCGGGATCGCGGACAAAGCAGCCATAGTATGGTTCACCATAGTGCGGTCTTGGGCCTGGCGCACCATCATCTACGCCTCCCGCAGCTAATGCTGCTTGATAAAACGCATGAACTGATTCTTTAGTTGGTGCGATAAAGCCAATATGGGTACCATTGCCGACGGTTGCAGGTTTACCATCGAATGGTGTTTGTACCCAAAATTCTGGAAACTGCTTACCATAAGCAACCGCACCCGGATGTTCCATAATCCGCTTACAGCCAAGGGTGGGCAGTACTTTGTCGTAGAATGCGATCGCTCTTGCAAAATCATTCGTGCCAATCGATATATGTGAGAGAATACTGGGACTATTATCCATACCTAATCCTCCATCTACTTGTGGGAATTCATGGCAAAGTAAGCTATTCTGCCTTTAAGTTGCACAATCCCTCATGAGGAATGTTGACCGTTGACCGTTAACCGTTGACCGTTAACAGTTAACAGCCTTCTTGAGTAGTTATGCAATTTAGGCGCGCATTAGCTTAAACAATGCTTCTATCTGCAAACAGAAACATTGTTGCCGAGTTGTTTTAATAGTTTTGAGATCAGACTTTGGTAATGTTTAGGTGAAAGCTTCAGCGTTCAGCGGTATTATAACAGTATAAATGTACTAAAGCAACTGATTCGAGAGTTGTAAGAAAATTAACAACAGTCGATGAACAGTAAAAGACTTGTCAATTTTATCAGTGGGCATCTCGACCTAACTCAGGCGGAATTTGAGATGTATTACCGTCCTTTGATTGATCGCGCGATCGCCCAAAATGAGTGTTTTATAGTTGGCGATGCTAAAGGTGCAGATACCCTAGCACAACAGTATCTTGTTGAGAAAACTGAGGCAGTCATTGTTTATCATATGTTCACCAGCCCACGCAATAATGCAGGATTTCCCACCCGTGGCGGATTTCACAGTGATATAGAGCGAGACACCCAAATGACCCTTGATTCAGATCAAGATATTGCTTGGGTAAGACCTGGAAGAGAGCGATCGGGAACTCAGGCAAACTGCGATCGCCGAATGAAAACAAATAGCCTAGTACAACAAGGCAAAAGTAAAAAGTAAAAAGAAAGAATAGTTATAGCACAAGCCTTTTAGCAATTACAGATGGTCTGTTTATTTACGCCGTAGTGTACTAAGTTATTCAACAAAAAACCTAACGCTAATTTTGGAGGGGGTTTGGGGGACGCAACCGTCCCCCAATCGGGGGTTTGGGGGATTCTCCCCCAATTCTGCTGGCTTGTTCAACCACTAATAAATTAATCTTTCATGCTATTCACCAAAGCGTATTGCTGGTAAATCACCCACAAGTTTAGGAACTGCCAACTAAAAAATATCCCATCTTATTTACACTAGAGTGTATGGGGAAAAAACATTCGTGTTGACTTCAAAATTGGGATAATTTATTCATTTCTATCACTACCCCATAGATTAACAGGCAGAACATAGCATAGGGCAAAAATGCAAAAATTACTTTTTAATGACAGAGATAGCTTTAGCGCGCAGGCCCTATTCCTTGGTAAAAAAATTAATCTCAAAACATTGGAGAATTACATTTGCTTGGCAACTATGCCAGTGATGGTTACAGTAGGTGAACAGGGTGGTGCAGTACTGTTCGACTATGGTGCAGTTGTTCTATTTAACCTTGAGCCTGTAGAAAAAGTAGACTTCTTAACTAAACTATCCTCACAAGTTAGTGACGCTTTTGCCAACCCAGAAACAGAAGAAGTGGAAATTAAGCTCAAACTTGCCGAAAGTGAGAGAGTTAAGGAAGGAAAAATTTTGTTGCAAGACTTTAGTGTAGAACGCTTGCAGATAGTAGCTGATATTCTCGCTAAAAGTGTGGTGTTATCTCATTATGAAACTAGCTTAGCGACTGTATTTGATCAAATTGAACCATTTGCGGCTAGCCTCCAGAGTGAACACAGAAGTTCACGCCAGAGTCGGGAATTATTGCGTCAACTTGGCACTACGTTGTTAGTTCAACATAAAATTGTAGGACGAGTAGAGATTATTGATAAACCGGAGTTACTCTGGGAATCCCCACAGTTAGAAAACTTATATCTGCGATTAGAAGATGAATACGAAATCCGCGAACGTCACCATGCTTTGGAACGTAAACTAGACCTAATTTCCCAAACTGCACAAACAGTACTGGAGTTTATGCAGCATAGTAGCAGCCAGCGAGTTGAGTGGTATGTAGTAATTTTAATTGTGGTAGAGATTCTGCTGTCACTTTACGATATTATTTTCAAAGGCTAATAGTCCAGGCTGGCTTTTTCACATGACTTTACTATCAATAGGTAGTGAAAAGTCGCGAGACCATTCATTCCAAGAACCAAAATAATTTTTGGCGTAAATTCCTGCGGTTTGTAAAGCAATTAAAGTATTCGCCGCCCTAGAACCTTTGAAGCAGTAAACATATACTATAGAATCTGAAGTAATACCTATAGATTCACAAATTTCTAAAATTTCCGCTTTTGAGCGAAACATCGGTATTTCCGCATCAGATATCATTAAACGATGCCATTCTAGCCACAAAGCATGAGGAATTCTACCTTTACGGGGACAAAAATCAGGAGCATAGGGAGAAGAACTCAACCCCAGCCATTCTTCGCGATCGCGCACATCTAATTTTATAATTGCTGGATTATCAATTGCTTGCAACATCTCGGTGGTAGTCACCATCATCTCAGAGTTGGGATGCAATTTAAATATGCTGCGTTCACGTAATGGGACTTCATCAGTAATAGGTAATTCTGCTTTCAGCCATGCTCTATATCCTCCATGTAAAACAGATACCTGAGCGCAGCCTAAATATTTTAATAGAAAAGCTGCTCGGCAAGATTGACCATAACCTTTATTAAAAGCATCCTCATAAACAATTAACCATTCTGCACCACTAATTCCAACACTGCTGAGAATTTCTTGAAAATGCTCTTGCAGTTTATTTAACCCTGCTGGATAAGAATTATCTAAAAGATAGGTAAAAAAATCTCTGATATTAATAGAGTTAGGAATATGCGAAACAGCATATTCTTCTGGACTGCGCGTATCGATAATGACAACCTGTGATGAATTTTCTGCTAACAGCGACGTGAGTTCTTGAGGAGAAATGAGGAGTTGTGTATTCACGCTTTCATGCTTATATCATCGTAATATTAAGCATTATCGCGCCCAGTAGATTTGCTTTAAGAAATGCAAATAACAGAAGAATAAATCTTAAATGTTATCAGAAAACATTTTTATCAATCTCTTTATTAGCCTATAACTCCTAGCTTCACGCTAGAATCCCTAACTAATTTATCTAACTCTTGCTGCATTTGAACATTAACTAACTCATAACAAGTATTTACATAATCCCTATCCCTCGCTGCATCTTTGCCATATCGCTCAAAAATAATTGGAGGACATACACGAGTATGAATTTGCACAGGTAAAGGAATATTAGGTAAAGGGCCAATAGATAAACCCCAAGGTAAACCTAAATAAATGGGAAATACTCCTGGGTCTAATTGATATAACCAAGGTAGTCCCCACTGATGTAATTGTTTGACTAAATCATAACAGTCAAATAAAACTATCAAAGTATCATGAGCGCCTACAGATATTAAAGGAATAATTGGTACTTCTTCTTTTAGAGCTAGTTTTATAAAGCCCTTATTGCCTGCAAAATTAATTTTATGGCGTTGGCTATAAGGACGAAACATATCATATTGCCCTCCTGGGTAAACCAAAACGCTAGCACCTAAATTAAAAGCCGCACTAGCCATTTTTGGATGGGCAACAATCGCTCCTAATTTTTGAGCTAAGTTACCTATTATGGGACTGACTTCCCAGGCGTAAGGATGCATTAAACCATAAACCAAACGCTCAGTTCCAAAGCGAGAAAACCAGTCATACATCATCACAATCAAGTCGGGAGAAGCCATCCCACCGTTATGAGAACCAACTAGTAATACCTTGCCTTCTTTTGGTATATAATCCCAGCCATCAGTTTTTACTTGAAAGTAGTAACGATAAAACCATTGCCCTATAGGCATTAACCTCTCTATAAACTGGGTATCTCGCTCCTTTAATGACCAACCAGGTTTACCGTCAGAGACATTATTTGATATTCCAAACAAATTATTGATCATACATTTAATAGATAGATTTTTCTGGAATAAGTAAGCTGTTACGCACCTAGATGAAATATTCTGGCGTTAGGACTGTCAAGGGTCAAGATTCCAAGGTCAAAGGATAGCTAGGACTTTTGACTTTTGACTTTGATTAATTATTACTATTTGTATAAGTTTAATTGCGTTAAATTAATAAATGATTCCCTTGTCGATGAATTTGGAAAGGGCGCAGCATCAAACTCTACCACACCAATAGCTTCAACGATTTGATTATTATATTTTTCTACTTCATCAGGCGATCGCAACGATTGTTTATTCCAAGATGGGTAAATACTGACCTTGGTTTCATCCTCCAACACAACTTGCGACTTGATATAAAGTCCTTGAAACCCTGGTATTCCGGTAGATTCTGGGTTGGGCTTCCAACTTCTAGATGTGTAACGTCCAATGAGTTTCACTCGTTGACCATTAAGACGCATTAAATCATTACGATTTTTAACTATTTCCAATTTGCTTTCTGGAACTTCTTGATTATTTACTTGGGAAAGTTGGCTAGTACTAGGTTGAACCTCTACAAATATACCTAATATAATTGACACAGTTACACTTGAAGCAATAGCAACAGAGCGTAATAGCATTTTTTTCTCCACTTTTGATGCCGGGATATTGCTTAATTACAAGTATTTATAGTCACACTTGTACATCAACTATAGTTGAACTTACAACGGGATTGTATAGCTTTCGTCAGATCAACTACATTGAGCAATATTACGTTCTTTTTTCCAGATGTCTGCAATTGAAACTGATGGTGTTGTAGTAAGCGTTTGTGTGAACCTGAATATACTACACCTTATGATATTAACTTAATCGGTGAGTACAACATCGCCGGCGAAATGTGGGGAGTGACACCACTATTGGAAAAATTGGGCATTCGTGTTTTATCAAAAATTACAGGTGATGCTCGCTATCAAGAAATTACCTACGCTCACCGCGCCAAGCTGAATGTCATGATCTGCTCGCGCGCTTTGCTGAACATGGCGAGAAAAATGGAGGAACGTTACGGCATTCCTTACATTGAAGAGTCTTTCTACGGCATCGATGATATGAATCGTTGTCTGCGAAATATTGCCGCTAAATTAGGCGATCGCGATTTACAAGAGCGCACAGAAAAGCTAATTGCTGAAGAAACAGCTGCTCTAGATTTGGCTTTGGCTCCCTATCGTGCGCGACTCAAAGGCAAGCGCGTTGTCTTGTATACAGGCGGTGTTAAGAGTTGGTCAATTATCTCCGCAGCAAAAGACCTAGGCATAGAAGTAGTCGCCACCAGCACCCGCAAGAGTACAGAAGAAGACAAAGCCAAGATTAAAAAATTAATCGGTAACGATGGCATCATGCTGGAAAAAGGCAATGCTAAAGAATTGCTGCAACTGGTGAAAGACACCAACGCCGATATGTTAATTGCTGGGGGTCGTAACCAATATACAGCCCTCAAAGCCCGGATTCCCTTCCTCGACATTAACCAAGAACGTCACCATCCCTACGCAGGTTATGTAGGTATGGTGGAAATGGCTAGAGAATTATACGAAGCACTCTACAGCCCAATTTGGGAACAAATTCGCAAGCCAGCGCCTTGGGATGAGGTTGAGGAATCGGCTGTACTTACTGAAGTATGGGAAGGATGAGGTAGATGAGGGGGATGAGGTAGAAAATTCCTATCCTGCTCCCCCTGCCCCCTGCCCCCTGCCCCCTGCTATCTCATCTCTCGATACTCAAACTTGGTATTAGTTAAATGGCGATCGTTACTACTCCCAACAAACCAGTTACAGTTAATCCTTTAAAGCAAAGCCAAGCTTTGGGTGCATCTTTAGCTTTCTTGGGATTAAAGGGCATGATTCCCTTATTTCACGGCTCTCAAGGTTGTACTGCTTTTGCCAAAGTTGTTTTAGTACGGCATTTTCGGGAAGCAATTCCCCTAGCAACTACAGCCATGACGGAAGTGACTACCATTTTGGGTGGTGAAGAAAATGTGGAACAAGCTATTCTCACCCTGGTAGAAAAATCTCAACCAGAAATTATCGGTTTATGTAGCACTGGGTTAACGGAAACTCGAGGCGATGATATTGAACGTTTCCTAAAAGAGATTCGGGAACGTCACCCAGAATTAGATAAGCTACCAATTGTTTTTGCACCCACACCTGATTTTAAAGGTGCTTTACAAGATGGTTTCGCTGTCGCAGTGGAAAGCATTGTTAAAGAAATTCCGCGACTTTGTGCCACCAGAATTGAACAAGTCACCATCTTAGCGGGTTCGTCTTTTACCCCTGGGGATATCCAAGAAATTAAAGAAATGGTAACTAGCTTTGGGCTAGTTCCTATCGTTGTCCCAGACTTAAGTGCTTCCTTAGATGGACACTTAGAAGATTCCTATAGTGCAATTACAGCCAGTGGCACAACTTTGGCGCAACTGCGGGAAGTTGGCGGTTCTGCTTTCACGATCGCACTTGGTGAAAGTATGCGCGGTGCAGCACGGATTCTGCAAGAACGGTTTGGCATTCCCTATGAAGTTTTTGGACAACTCACAGGCTTAGAACCTGTGGATGAGTTTTTGCAAGCTTTAGCGATTCTTAGCGGTAACAGCGTCCCGGAAAAATATCGCCGCCAACGTCGCCAACTGCAAGACGCAATGTTAGATACTCACTTTTATTTTGGTGCTAAACGCGTATCTTTAGCTTTAGAACCTGATTTGTTGTGGTCAGCAGTGCATTTCTTGCAATCAATGGGAGCGCAAATTCATGCTGCAGTCACCACAACGCGATCGCCTCTGTTAGAAAAACTCCCCATTAAAAGCGTCACAATCGGGGATTTGGAAGACTTTGAGGAACTAGCAGTAGGCTCTGACTTGTTAATTGGCAATTCTAACGTAGGTGCGATCGCTAAACGGCTATCCATTCCCCTCTATCGCCTCGGAATACCCATTTACGATCGCTTAGGTAATGGTCAATTTACCAAAGTCGGCTACCGCGGCACAATGGAGCTTTTATTTGGCATGGGCAACCTCTTTTTAGAAGCCGAAGAAGAGAGAGTAAAACACTTCCACGGAGATTGGTAGTAGTCAAGGGTCAAAAAGTCAATAGTCAAAAGTATATAAACATTGACTCTTGATTCTTGTACAGACGCGATTAATCGCGTCTCTCCGACTCTTGACCAAAAACAAATGACAAAGGACGAGTAACAATGAAAATTGCCTTTACGACAAGTGACCGAGTTCATATTAATGCTCACTTCGGATGGGCAAGACAAATTGAGGTTTATGAAGTCTCCGACGAGGGATATACATTTGTTGAGACTTTAAACTTTGAGGGTGACCTCAAAGAAGATGGTAACGAGGATAAAATCACCCCAAAACTAGAAGCGCTAGGTGATTGCACAATTGTTTATGTATTAGCAATTGGTGGTAGTGCTGCTGCTCGTTTAATCAAAAAAGGTGTTACCCCAATTAAAGCGCGATCGGAAGAAGAAGAAATCGCGGAAGTATTAACTAAATTAGTCCAAACACTCAAAGGTAATCCTCCACCTTGGTTGCGTAAAGCTTTAAAGCAAAAGGACACAAATTTTGCCGATGAATTAGAAAATGAAGCAACAGTATGAGTATAGATAATAGTGTTAACGGGACTGCCAGCAGTACAGTCTCTAGCTCACCTTTCCTGAAGGCGATCATCCAACAAATCCGTGGACAAGATACCTATGGAACATACCGGAAGTGGTCTGATGATTTGATTCTTAAACCCTATGTAGTTCCTAAAGCAAAGAAACGGGAAATTCCTATTGATGGTGATGTAGATCCGATTACTCAAGCACGGATCATGGCATTTTATCGAGCTGTAGCCGCTTGTATTGAAAAGGAAACAGGTCTCATATCCCAGGTTGTAGTTGATATTAACCATGAAGGGTTTGGTTGGGTACTTGTTTTCACCGGTCGCCTTTTGTTAGTCACAAGAACCATACGTGATGCCCATCGCTTTGGCTTTGATTCTCTAGAAAAAGTTGCAGAAGAGGGAGCCAAGCTAATAGACAAAGGCATCGATTTAGTAAATCGTTTCCCCGAAGTTGGCAAGCTTTAATTAATTAGTCAATAGTCAATGGTCAATAGTCAAGACTTATCAGATTTTGGACTCTTAACTCTTGACTTTGGACTCTTGACTCTGGACTCTTGACTTTAGACTCTGGACAAATGACAACTGAAGAACTCAAGGGAAAAATCAGACGGCTCAATAGTAAAGCAGGTCAAATGAAAATGGATCTGCACGACTTAGCAGAGGGATTACCCACAGACTTTGAAAAATTGATGGATGTTGCAGCTGAAACTTATGCTATCTATCGCGAGCTAGATGAACTTAAGCAACAGCTTAAAAAAATGGAGAAGGGTGAATGAGCCGTAATATTGATGAGTTTAAGAAACTCGTAGACGCAGAGGAATTCTTTCAATTTTTTGAAATGCCCTACGACCAAACATTTGTGAATGTTAATCGTTTACATATTCTAAAAAAATTCTCTCAATTCATGAGAGAAGTAGATGAGAATTCTCCTGATTTAAAACCAGAAGAAAAACTCGAACAATATGCCATAGCTTTGCAAAAAGCCTATGAGGTATTTATCGAGTCAACACCTCAAGAACAAAAGCTGTTTAAGGTGTTTAATGATAAGCCGAAAAATGTAGTCAAGCTGACAGAAATCACTTCTGATTAGGAGGTAAAAAGTGGTAAACCTAACGCCTACCGAATTAGAACGCTATAGTCGCCAATTGATGCTCCCTAATTTTGGCGAATTAGCTCAGAAGCGCCTGAAGTCAGCGACGGTTTTGGTTACAGGTGTGGGGGGATTAGGCGGTACAGCGGCGCTTTACTTAGCTGTAGCGGGCGTTGGGCGGCTAATCTTAGTACGAGGTGGTGACCTACGGCTAGATGATATGAATCGTCAAGTTCTCATGACAGACGATTGGGTAGGTCAGCCAAGGGTATTCAAAGCTAAAGAAACTTTGGAAGCGATTAATCCTGATGTCCAAGTGGAAGCAGTTCATGATTACATCACCCCGGAAAATGTAGACGCGTTGGTACAGTCCGCTGATATGGCTCTTGATTGCGCCCACAATTTTACAGAGCGTAATTTGTTGAATGCGGCTTGTGTGCGTTGGCGTAAGCCGATGGTGGAAGCAGCAATGGACGGAATGGAGGCTTACCTGACTACGATTATTCCTGGGGTGACTCCTTGCTTGTCTTGTCTGTTTCCAGAAAAACCTGATTGGGATCGGCGTGGCTTTTCAGTTCTGGGGGCTGTTTCTGGAACACTGGCTTGTTTAACAGCGCTAGAAGCGATCAAGCTGATCACTGGGTTTAGTCAACCGTTACTGTCACAACTGTTGACAATCGACCTCAATCGGATGGAATTTGCTAAACGGCGTTCTCACCGCGATCGCGCCTGTCCTGTCTGCGGAAATAGCGCACCCTGGAGATACGCACAATCAGGTTCTATGGAACCCACCAGTAATTTCACAAAATAATCAGCTTCATTGCGTTGAATTGCATATCTCTTCGTTTAGCCCTTGATTAGTCATTTGTTTTCTGCCCATTGTAAATACAAAGTCAATCTTAATTCCTTTGTAAATACAAATTACAAATGGCTGATTATTAAGGACAAATATGCAATTAAAACGCTTCACGACTTAAGAAACCACACCTGTAATTACAACCACTATCGCAACAAATCAGGAGATGTGATGACTGTTACTTTGACAGAAAAAGCTGAATTTCGTCTGCGGGCGTTCTTAGTCGGTTCTGCCCCCGACTCCAATGTTGCAACTAAAGGCGTTCGCATCTCTGTAAAAGATGGTGGTTGCAGTGGCTATGAGTATGGCATGGAGATTACTAGCAAGCCACAACCAGATGATTTAGTAATTCAGCAAGGAAAAGTACAACTTTACGTTGACGCTCAAAGCGCACCGTTATTGGAAGGTGTTGTCATCGATTTTGTTGATGGGGTAATGGACAGCGGTTTTAAGTTTACTAACCCCAATGCAACCGATACCTGTGGTTGTGGTAAATCCTTCAAAACCGGTGATTGCACACCTAATGGTGTTCCTTGCAGCTAATACTGTTTCAGATTTAATCAACACATAAAAACCGCTTCGCGGAATTCAAGCAAAATCCGTCGTAAAAAAATTGAATTTCGCCTAGCGGTAATAGTGTCGATTCTGCTGCAGAAGCGCTCCGTGTAGCTGCATCAAGAGTAAAAGCGGGAGACTACCAACTCTGGTAATTAAACCTAATTGTAGAAAGTTTGAGGAGAATCGGAAAATGGCTAGCTACCAAGTTAGATTGATCAACAAAAAAGAAGACCTCGACACCACAATCGAGATTGATGAAGATACAACCATCCTCGAAGGAGCAGCAGAAAACGGTATTGAACTACCTTTCTCTTGCCACTCTGGATCTTGCTCTAGCTGTGTTGGTAAGGTTGTAGAAGGTGAAGTTGATCAATCTGATCAAATCTTCTTAGATGACGAGCAAATGTCTAAGGGATTTGCTTTACTATGTGTTACCTATCCCCGTTCTAACTGCACAATCAAGACTCACCAAGAACCATATCTTGTATAAGGTGTAGTTATCGCTTGAACCTAGGATTAAGGATGAAAAGTATCTTCATCCTAGCCTGGGGCAAGCTTGATTCAAGGCATCTACAAATATACTATTCATACTACTTATGTTTACTCCCTTTACTATTAAGGGCTGTTCATTAGAATTGCTGAAACCTGGCGAGCAAGGAATTGTAGCTTTCTGTAAAATTCCCAATGAAAAGTGCCGTCAAGAACTAATAGCAATGGGAATATCCGTAGGAAGAAGTATTCTTGTTAAAGAAAAATCTCCTACATTTCAAATCGAAGTTAATAATATAAGTTTCTCAATAGATAAAGAAATAGCCCGCGTAATTTATGTACGCATTCTTGATAGCTAATATTTAAATAAATTTGTAGGGTGTGTTGTCGCGTAGCGCAACGCACCAGCAAGCCATAAAACAATTTTAGATTTTGGATTTTAGATTTTGGATTTTAGATTTTAGATTGATTATACAGATAAATCTGAGGGCTTGTACCGTCAAAGAACTATTGTTCAAAAATTTAAGGTGCGTTAGCCTACGGCATAACACACCCTACAAAATAAGAGATAATTTTTTACTATTGCTTAATCAACAGCAACTAACACATCTGATGCTTTAACCACAGCATAAGCTGCCTTACCTTCTGCCAATCCCAGCTTATCTGCTGAAGACTTTGTGATAATTGCTACTACTTCTACACCAGGTGCTAGTTCTAAAGTAACTTCACTATTCACAGAGCCGGCAACAACTTTTTTAACAGTAGCTTTTAAAGAATTACGAGCGCTAATTTCCATCCCTGGATACCTTTTTTGTTTTGTGTATACTTGATAACCCTAGCAAACAATAATAGTAAGCAGATAATTTTTTTACTTTTTTTTAATAAAGCAAGTTATTTATATAAATGAGTAAATAAAAATAAGATATTATACTTACAAAATTCTTTAGCTAAATAAACTACACAAGTAGAGGCAAAAAATTATTGTGTCTTTACTAATTATTCAAATGATCGATAGCATTTCCTATTCAGTAGGAACATTAAGAAAAAGCTAAAAAGCTATATCAATATAATAGAGTAATAGTCAATCGATATTTTTACTTAAATAAATCATATTTGTAGATTTTAATGATTATTTTTATTGACAGACTAGCAATTTATTATTAGTTACTCAAATAATTTTCTGGTCTCAATTCGCTAAATAGCTTATTTTTAAAAAATAAAAAGTTCATGCTAATACTTATCGGCGTTTTTTAAGCATTTTATCCATTAAATATCAGGGGATCTTTATAAAGCATTCATAATTCCAACTTATGAGAGTGATACTATATAAGTAAGCTAAATTGTTGCCAGTCAACCAGACTTCAGCAAAAGCGATTACAGACTTAACTCAGACATTCCTAACTTAATGCTGGTTAAGTTCAAAGATGAGGCAGAAAATCTGAGATCTTCAAGGAAGGAAGAGGGGAAATGCGTAAGTCTTCTGTCTTCAAATTACCAGAGTAATTAAGTAGTGAAATATGTTGGTATTTCTCTCTCGGAATGTCTAACTTCCGTAACCACTTTTTCATGCGACGAATTCAATTTATAACAATTTAGTTGGAATTTGAATAAGTTGCCTAAATGAAATGCAGTTTGGGAAGCATTGCAGCAGTTTAGAACTAATTCCCTTACTTGCAAAACTAATTTAAGGAGCCAGAATTATGAAAGCTAAACAAATCATGACTCAAGATGTAGCTACTATTCGCGGTTCCGCTACTGTAGCAGAAGCAGTCAAATTAATGCGGCTCAAAGAATTACGGGCATTAATTGTAGAACCTCGCCACAGTGGTGATGCTTACGGTATTATTACCGAAACCGATATTGTATCCAAGGTTGTTGCCTATGGCAAAGATCCTCAACGGATGCATGTCTATGAAGTTATGAGCAAACCCTGCATTGTGGTTAATCCTGACCTAGATGTAGAATATGTGGCGCGTTTATTCGCTAATACTGGTGTATGGCGTGCGCCTGTGATCCAAGGTGAATTACTGGGCATTATTTCTGTCACAGATATTATCACCAAGGGCGACTTCATGGAAAAACCAAAAATTAAATTTATCCAAAAAGAGCTTCAAAAAGCTATCTCGAATGCGCGCTCAGTTGTGGCTAACTATGGTGCAGATTCTAAGAGAGCCGAAGAAGCTTGGGATTTAGTAGAAGAACTCGAAGCCGAAGCTGGTTATTATGGCGTACCTAAACCAGAAAAAACTGCAAGACAGCTATTCTCTGAAGGTAGAGAATATGTATCTGTAGGCTAAGAGATTTGATTTTTCAACGATGTACTGTTTAGAGCAGCAATTTATTGATTGAATAACTTAGAACCCTACTATTTTCTATCTGCTTCCAGCCTTCTCTGCTGCTAACACGAAAGCTGAATTACTTATCTAGTTTAGATAGATACCGAGTTGGGTATTTCTGCTATCTCATACTAATAAATTGTTGCTCTTTTTCTCTTTCTCTCTTTCTCTGACTGAATAATGGTTCGTGATTCTGGTGCATTTACTGTTAATTGTTGAGGCATAACAGTTAACAGCCACCACACCATCCTCATAGTTAATTGGGTCTCATAGCATTTCTTGTACATGGTGGGTAATGCCCACCATTACCTTTTCTAAGAAATGTTATGTCGATTATTTGTGTGTATTTATATCCATAAGGCAGGATATTTATGATTTCTCAAAATCAGCAAAATCTGAGTGACACAACAAAGCAATGGTTACTCACTAAAAGCTACAGTTGTGATGACTTAAACCAAAGAGGTGAAAATGGAGATACACCTTTGATGAAAGCTACAAGAGAAGGCTTTTACGCAGTAGTCCAAGAGTTAATTAGTTTAGGCGTAGATATTAATGCCAGAAACAATGATGGTAATAATGCTCTATGGTTTGCTTGTTTTGGAAACCACTTCGATTTGATGAATTTGTTACTTGCCGCACATATCAATATTGATAATCAAAATGATAATGGAGCTACTGTATTGATGTATGCCGCTTCAGCCGGAAAGACAGAAGTAGTTAATTTGCTGTTACAACATCATCCTAACATAAATTTAAAAAACTTAGACGATTTTAAAGCAATAGATTTTGCGAGTAATGTAGAAGTCTTAAGGATTCTCAAAAATGCCTCAAAGTCCTATCTCTAAGCGAATCTATCATCAAGCAACCAAGCATTCTTACTTATCTGTGCAGATCGATCCAAATTATGTGGATGCTGCCACTCAACCATCTTCATTTAAAGTTTACCCAAAGTTTTATCGGCGAGTGAAATTAAATCTCAATAATCAAATTCACTCGTTTATCAGCCTTACTAGTGCTGTAACTCTAGAAAAAATGTATAAAGAAGGCGCTGTGAAATTGCGTGTAAATCCGTCTGCTGGCGCTTTATATCCCACAGAAGTTTATATCCAGATTCGCAATATCGAAGGCTTTATTAACGGCATATATCATTTAGAAGTTGAGAATAATTGTCTAACTCTAATCTATGAATTAATTGATGATGGCTTAGAGAGTTATATTATACCTAGCAAAAGTATAAATGGATTCATTTTTTTAATTAGTTGTGTTTATTATAGGTCTAGCTGGAAATACAAAGACAGGAGCCTGAGATATTGCTGGCTGGATAGCGGACACCATTTAGGTGCGATTGCTGCTTCAGCCTATATTCACGACAGAGAGATACAGTTAATTTTCGATTTTGATAAACTCGCTCTCAATACAGATTTAGGATTTGAGAATAAAGAGTTTATTACTGCTTGTGCGATTTCGGGAGAAATCGAAGACAAGAAAGTCAGAAATTTAAGGTTAAAAGTTCCTTTTGTCTGTGGCACCGATTATTTTGAAGCCAATGAATTCATTGAACAAGGCTATCAAAACACATCTCTTCAGCCGAGTCGCCAGCAGAAATTAGTGCATCCCCAGTTCAACTTTGACAAAGATAAATTTTTTCAGACTGTTTGGATTAGACGCTCAATTAGACGTTTTTATAAACAGTCAATTCCTCAAGAAAGTTATTGGCAGCTATGGCAGCATTTTCAGCAGCCAATACCAACCGAAAATTTTGAGGAGATAGAAATTTACTCTGTTGTACATCATGTCAGAGGAATGACTCCAGGGATATATAAAGGGAAGCATCTATTAAAGGCGGGCAATTTTAGTGAAAAAACAGGTTACTTGTGCATCAATCAAGCAATAGTTAGAGATAGCGCTGTAACTTTATTTTTTACGTCCGACTATATAAATTATCAAACAGCTATGTTAATAGCTGGTTTTTTAGGGCAAAGAGTTTATCTTATTAGCAACTTTATGGGCATTCATTGTAGTGGGATTGGAGCTTTCTATGATGATGAAACCCAAGAATTTTTAGGAACTAATCAAGATGTACTCTATGCGATCGCAATTGGCATATAACTTAGGAAATCAACAGAGATGGCTAAAGAAATTTACTCCCAAGAAGATGATTCACACCCTATGCAGCTGACTTCAGCAGATATTATCCTGCGTCAGCAACTAGAGTATTCTATTAGCAGGTACTTCTATGAAGCCTGCGATCGCTTTATCCAAAACCTCTTATCTACTTGTCGTTGGTATGTCACTACCGATGCTAGTGTGATGGTGTTGGTAATTGAATGTCCCGATGAAGTTACTAACTGGCGGATTCTACAAAAAATCGTGCCAATGGGTAAGTTACTTTATAAGATTGTTAGCAGTGCTAAAATTCGTGTTTGCCCTCCCGAGAGCCAAGGCATACCCTTTGAAATGAGGGTAGATGAATTGTCGATTTACGGAGACGATATCTAATCTTATTCTATGTTTTAGATGTGGGATTTTGGCATCTGGATTGTTAATTAAACCTGAAAATTCTGTCTGATGATTGCGGCTACTTCCGCAAACACCAGATTAGCAGAATGCTCGATAGTAGGACTTAATTCCAGGCCTAAATTAAGATTTGCTGCTTCAATGAGGTAGACTGTTACCTCTTGAGGAAAGTCATTTTGAAAAATTTTCCGTCCAGCAGCTAAAGCATTATCCCAACGAAAATCATGCAAGTTATAACTAGGTTCTGGTAAAGCTTCAAGTTCTTTCCCAGGGACTTTAAATACTGCGCCTGGTTCAGAACCTGTGGAACTTGCATCAATAATAATTAATTGTTTGCTTCCTCTGGCTTGAAACATCACTTCCATCCCTCCGGTTCCACAGTCATAAACTCGGACGTTGGGATGAGGATTTTCAGCGAGAAATTGCTGTAAGCGTTGAGCAACGATAACGCCTACAGCATCATCACTGCGATTAAGATTACCACAACCAATAATAGTTAGCATTTGTTGATCGCGTTTTGAGAATCAGCCTGTATTTTGATGGGTTACTGTAAGCAGAAAATGCACAAAATACAATAGTTATTTACTTAATATTTATAGAACTTACGCAAGTGTCTTATCTTTCTCGTTTAAGTTTGTCAAGGGTCAAATGTCAAGAGTCCAAAAAACCTAAATTTTTGACCATTGACTCTTGACTCTTGACTCTTATGCCAGAAGATTACTATGCCAGTTGCGTAAGCCCTGATTTACTATTTTTAATATGAAGATGGTTTTTAGGGGCACAATCAATTGTGTCCCTACTATTTATTGTATCTAAAGTAGGTTAATTAGAAACTAAAACTCTACTCCATATTTTTTGGCAATTTCAACCAGCTTCTCACACTGTTCTTGTCCAGCTTTGAGTAAAAGTGCGTCTGCATCTTCTGGTTTTGTACCATCTTTAGGAATTAAATATTTGACATATATTGAGACAAAATCAGCGATAATTGCTACACCAGATAAAGCGTGTGCGTCTGCTTCTTTACCTGCGATCGCAGCTACTAAACCTGCTTTAATAGGGTCTGGTTTCACTTTCATGAACTGATCGACAAGTTTCGGTATATAATCTGCTGGTGCTAGGTTATTTAACTTAGTAGTATCAGGCTTAAAATCACATCCTGCTGCTTTTGACTGCTCTAATACACACCATTCTGTAAATTCTTGGAGTGCAGCGTCAGGAAGAAGCGGAAGATATTTATGTAGGGCGATATCAGACACAATCTTACCTTGTAAATTTCAGTTTTTTCGTAATGCGTAAAGCAAGATTAACGCACTATATCAAGCAGTTTTAGTATGTTAAACTACTACTAGTAATCAAATATCTACAATTTTTTCGATTATTAATATATTTAGTAACACACTAAAATTGTTAGAGGTTATTTATAAAGTAAAAATAAAATTAATGTAGGGTGTGTTAGGCACTGACTTTCAAGATAATTTGTCTCGGAATAATTATCCTAGCGCCTAACGCACCATCCACGCGACGGTGCGTTACGGCTAAATTTCATTGTCTCTTTGTCTCAAATTCTTTCATAGCCGTAACACACCCTACTTAAAATTTATTTTATAAATAAATAGTCTCTTACCAGAGGAGTGTTACGCTATCGCTAACGCATCCTACACATTGTTCATATTGAAGAAATAAAGATATTACAGTGGTGATTGTTGGAGGTGTATTGCACCTGTTGATATGGACGGGTGCTAATTTTTGGATATCTCTCTTTACTCACTGCAACTGCATAAGCTTTACTAGCCTGAGAACTATATATTAGTGGAGACAACAAAATTATTAGATGTCAGGTGAATATGAAAAAGTCGAAGATAGCATATTCTTTAGTAAAACTAACATGGGCTCCGGTATTTCTCAGCTTTCTCAGTTGTTTAACATTACCTTCAAATTCAACCATAGCATTAGATAAACAAGCACTAACCTATCAACAACAAATTAAATCGCTTCTTAGCAAAAATCAAACGACATCAGCATTAAAAATTTTAGAACATAGTCCCAATCAAGCTTTAGTAGATTTGTTAGCACAGAGTTTTCCAACAAGAAATGTTAACGCGCCAACCACTGAGATAATTAAGCAAGTTGCTAAAAATCAAGATGCGACAATTGTACAATATTCACTACTAAACCAAGATGTGAATGTTGCAGGTAAACTACAAACTCAAGTATCTGATTTGGTAATTTCGGTAATTCAACCTACAGGAGAAATTTCTCTAAAACAAGTTGATTTAAAAGCTTGGCAATCAAAGAATAAGACTAATCTGGCAGATGCGATTAATCACTTTCAACAAAGTCATAGTCAGGAACTTGAGCGACATAAAGGCATAATAAAAATATCAGATAATACCCAAAATAGTTCTTCATTAGCTAGAAAACAACTACATGAATTACTTATTCAACCAATATCTGACATTTTACCCACAAAGCCAGAAGCAAGAGTCATTTTTATACCTCAAGATAAATTATTTCTTGTACCTTTTGCAACTTTACAAGATGAGAACAATAAATATTTGATTGAGAAACACACAATTTCTACTGCACCATCAATTCAAGCTTTAGATTTACTGGCAAAACGACGCACTGCAAATACAAAATCTACTCAAGATGTGTTGATAGTTGGTAATCCTACTATGCCAACTAAACCGCTAAATCCTGGTGAGTCATTTAGTAAGCTATCTCCACTACCAGGTGCAGAAAAAGAAGCAAAAAATATTGCCAGTATCTATAATACCCAAGCGTTGATAGGAGATGCTGCAACTGAAACCACAGTTGTAAAGCGAATGTCCAACGCCAGGATTATTCATTTAGCAACATCAGGATTGTTGGGGAACTCAATAGAAAATCCCGGCTTACTAGCCTTTGCACCTTCTAGCCAAGATGATGGTTGGTTAACTGCGGCTGAGGTTAGCAAACTAAAGCTGAAAGCCGAACTAGTTATTTTGAGTAGTTGTGATTCTGCTTTAGGCAAAATTACAGGTGATGGTGTAATTGGCTTATCGCGTGCATTTTTAATTGCAGGTGCTAACAGTGTAATTGCTTCGTATGGCAAGATTTCTGATGAATCAACGGCGATATTGATGACGGAATTTCATAGTAATTTAACTAAAAATCCTGATAAAGCTGCTGCTTTGCATCAAGCAATGTTAGTAACAATGAAAAAATATCCCAATCCTCAAGATTGGGGAATGTTTACACTTGTAGGTTTACCATAAAGAGAAAATGAGGGGGTAGTTAATCAGAAAATTTTTAATCTAAATCAAAAATGGTATTATCTGTTCATATACAGAAATAAAAATTTGCTGTTCAAAATCATGTTTTTGACTAACTCTTTAGAAAATCAACTTCAGCGTTGGAACGATATTATTCGTAATCAGCCACAAAATCCTAATGCTTACATTAGACGTGGAATGGTTCACTTTCAGCTTGCTAAAATTGATGAATCAATTCAAGATTTTGATACAGCAGAAAAAATAGATCCACGCCTTAAACCATATTTATGGCAACGTGGATTATCTTATTACTATGCAGAGAAGTTTGCTGAAGGTGCTGAACAATTTGAGATTGACTTAACTGTTAATGCTCAAGATGTCGAAGAAACAGTATGGCGATATCTCTGCATAGCTCGCCTTGATGGTGTAGAGAAAGCACGTAATTCGCTATTAACTGTCAGAAATGACCCCCGGCGAATTATGCGGAGTGTATACGATTTATATGCAGGGAATTGTACAACTGATGATGTTTTAAATGTTGGTCAATCTGAAGGTGTAAAAGGTAATTTTTACAGCCATCTTTATTTAGGATTATATTATGAAGCTGAGAATAGTATGGAATTAGCTCAGGAATATATAGTTAAAGCTGCTGATAATTATAAAATTGATGATTATATGTGGTACTTAGCGCAGGTACATAAAATCTTGCGACAATGGTCTTAAAATCATCTAATTATTAGGATTGGCTTCGGTTTCAAACTGAACTTGGCGGTACAAATTAGCGATCGCAATTTCTACATCCACCGATTCCAGGCGTAATTTATCATCCAAACTATATTCGGAAAGCACCCATTTCCCCTGTTCGTTGCGCCGAAATACTTCCACACCAGGTTGAGTGACTTGTACTAAGACATATTCTTGCAAGGTTGGAGATTGGCGATATTTGGCAAACTTTTTCCCCCTATCGGCTGCTTCTGTTGAAGGTGAAAGCACTTCGATAATTATGCAGGGAAATTGCACCAATTGTGGATCGGTATCTCGCTCATCGCAAGTTACCACCACATCGGGATAAAAATACTGTTGTCCTGGTTCTACCTGCACTTTGACATCTACAATATATACTTCACAAGAGCGATCGCCTAAGGCATCATCTAAAAGCTTAAAAAAATTTGCAGACACCCGATTATGGTTGCGCGTACCACCACTCATCGCCACAACTTCGCCATCCCAATATTCGTAGCGTAGTTCTTGGGTGGGTTCCCAAACTAGATATTGTTCAGCACTCATGAAAATGCGATCAGGTAAAGCAACCATTGGATTAGGTAACGATCATTTTTATCTAGGATAGCGAAAAAAGAGCTTGCTCTTAATTGCTATCCTGAATCTCTAACTAATGTCCTAGCATTTTATCCCGCAGGTGCTTAATGCGATCGCGCAAACTTGCTGCTTCTTCAAATTCTAGTTTTTTCGCGGCTTCTTTCATCTGCGCTTCGAGTTTAGCAATCAAGTCGGGAATCTCTTCTAAAGGTAGTTCATCGATATGTTCGTCTACTACTTTTAAATCTGTAGCATTTAATCGTCGCGAAACATCTAAAAAAGACAAAATCGCGTTACTTGATTTCTTCACGATTGGCTGAGGTGTAATGCCATGCATTCGGTTATAAGCCGTTTGAATTCCCCGCCTTCTGTCTGTTTCTTCAATGGCTTTAATCATGCTATCTGTGAGATTATCAGCATACATGATTGCCTGTCCCTTAATATGACGTGCAGCTCTACCAATTGTTTGAATTAAAGAACGTTCAGCGCGCAAAAATCCTTCTTTATCTGCATCCATGATTGCTACGAGGGAAACTTCTGGTAAATCCAAACCTTCCCGCAATAAGTTGACTCCTACTAAGACATCAAACTTACCTGAACGCAAATCTTGTAAAATTTCAATCCGTTCAATGGAGTTAATTTCTGAATGCAAATAGCGGACGCGAATACCGTTATCTTCCAAATATTCTGTTAAATCTTCCGCCATTCGCTTAGTTAAGGTAGTTACCAAAACTCTTTCGTGGCGGTCAACTCTGTCTTTAATTTCTCCTAATAAATCATCAATTTGACCTTCCGTAGGACGCACGAAAATTTCTGGATCAATAACACCCGTGGGTCGAATTACCTGCTCAACTATATTGCTATCAGAAATTTCTAATTCCCAAGTTCCTGGAGTAGCAGAAACGAAAATACACTGATTTACCTTTTGCCAAAATTCTTCTGCTTTTAATGGACGGTTATCAGCAGCACTAGGCAAACGAAATCCATGTTCAATTAACACTTTCTTCCTAGCTTGGTCACCGTTATACATCCCACGAATTTGCGGTACTGTGACGTGAGATTCATCAATAACTAACAGCCAATCTTTAGGAAAATAATCAATTAAACACTCTGGTGGTTCCCCTGCTTGTCTACCGGCGAGATGGCGCGAATAGTTTTCTACGCCGTTACAGTAACCAACTTCGCGCAACATTTCTAAGTCATAACGAGTGCGCTGATCTATGCGTTGCGCTTCTAATAATTTCCCCGCTTCCTCTAATTCAGCTTTGCGTTGTTTTAATTCAGCTGCAATATCATCACAAGCTACTCCTAAACGTTCTTCTGGGGTGACAAAGTGACGTGCAGGGTAGATATTGACTGCTTGCAGGCTATTAATAATTTCACCTGTCACGGGGTCGATATAGCGAATTGCGTCAATTTCATCGCCAAAAAATTCTACCCGAATAATGCGGTCTTCGTAGGCTGGGCCAATTTCTAAGACATCACCCCGGACGCGAAATTTTCCGCGACCCATTTCTAAATCGTTGCGGCTATACTGCACAGATGCCAAGTCTCGTAAAATCTGGCGTTGGTTTACTTCCATGCCTATTTGTAGAGGTATGGCCGCTTTGAAATACTCAGCCGGCATTCCCAAACCGTAGATACAGCTGATGGAAGCAACGACAATCACATCACGACGTTCAAAAAGCGATCGCGTGGCTGAGTGCCGCAACATATCTATTTCATCATTAATCGAAGCTGTTTTCTCAATATAAGTATCGGTAACAGGAATGTACGCTTCCGGCTGATAATAATCGTAGTAACTCACGAAATACTCAACAGCGTTATTGGGAAAGAACTCCCGCAACTCGTTACAAAGCTGTGCCGCTAACGTTTTGTTATGCGCCAGCACCAAGGTAGGCCTACCAACTTTCTCAATCACGGCTGCTACTGAATATGTCTTACCGGTTCCCGTAGCACCCAGTAAAGTTTGATAACGATTCCCAGCTTTGATACTGGCTGCTAATTGTGCGATCGCTTGTGGTTGATCGCCTGTTGGACTAAAGGGAGCTTGCAGACTAAATTCTGTCATACAGTTGTGCCAGAAATACCCTCTCCCATAGTAACGATCAGACTATGCACTCGTGGAACCAGATTAGGTAAACGAATATATGGCAATCTTTATTTATAAATTTTTACTTATAGCATTTACTTATGTGTACTTTTTAAAGATAATTATACCTATCTCTGGTTTTTTAAGGTTAAACTCTCATATATACAAAAAAATTCACGTCAGTTTAATTATTGTAAAAACCACTTAACAAACCGCAGGAGTTCAGTTATGACAATTAGTAGCACTGGCAAAGCAGTCAGTCCTCGACAAAAACGTGCCAAGCTAAAAGGAGAAAGTACAGTGGAAGTAGAAAATAATCAGGGTAATAGCTTGAATACAGATAAAGTCGAACAAGGTACAGAGAAGCCAGTGCAGAACGAAAATCCAGGAACACTCGCAATATCTGGAATTCGTCCCATAGGTGCTAGTGATTTAGAAGTTGCTGAAAAACTCTCCATTGCTGGAGTGCGTCCCGTTAGCACCAGTACATTAGAAGTTGTTGAAACCTATAACGCAATGGGTATTCGCCCAATTGGTGCTAATACATTCCAAGTTGTTGAAAGTATTAATCTCTCTGGTATTCGCCCAGTTAGCTCAAGTTCGTTGGTAATTTCTGAGAGTTACTCAACATTCGGTAACCGTCCGATAGCATCAAATGAGATTGACAATTCCGAAAACTTGATGGGTTTTCTAGATTAGACATAAGAATCATTTTCATAAGCTTATCAACCCGTCTTCTATACAGAGGGCGGGTTATTTATATCAACTATTTACAATAAAAATAGGGAATACTTAATAATTTATTATCTAATTTTATTGGAGAGTCATTGTGTTTAGAAAATATCATTATTCATCATATAGCCCAAATAAATGTATGAATTATCTGAAATGATTTCATACTACCTATATCGGCTAAAACCTAACAAGAAAATATAATTTACTCCATTTAGTATCTCTCTTTTAACAGAGATAACTAATATATCTTGTGGTGGAAGGCTAGGGAGAAAAGATTAAGCTACCGTGTAAAAGTCAACAAAAAAGTTGAGAGTTGCAACCGAAATTTGCAACAAATCCCTATTAAATTAAGGAGTACAAAATGAGTATAGAGGATCGTGCAAAAGCTGCAGGTAAAAATATTGAAGGTAAAGCTCAAGAAGCTTTAGGCAACGTTACTGGAGACCCAGAAGATAAGGCTGAAGGTAAAGCTAAACAAGCTGAAAGTGAAGTTCGTCATGGCATCGAGGATGTAAAAGACAACGTCAAGAAAAAGCTTGACTAGAGCTAATTATTTTTGCATTAGTTATAGGGAGTAGAAAATAAATTTATATAACTAATGCGAAAATCAAGGCTGGTTATTAATCTATTAATACCTCTACTATCTCTATCAATGGAAATAGTAGGGGTATTATAGCCTATCTTGCGCGAACTCTTGAGTATTTTAATATTGAAAATATTTTTAAAGATAGGCTAATAAAAATTATCTATTCAGCCTAAAAAGCTGCTTTATTTCAACTAACCTGCAATATTTTTTAGGAGGTAAACACATGATTCTGCTCCAGCAGAGTCGCAAAATCTTGATGGCTGGCATCTTGATTTTGGTTCTAACAATTACTACTGCCTGTGGTGGTAGTAACGTTGCTCAACTTGACCGTCCAGCCAGCGCTCCTGCCATAGGTCGAGATGTAGCTTACTCACAATTAGAGCGTGGGAGTACTCCTTCAGGACAAAGTTTTGGTAACTGGGTTGTGCAAACATCTCAGGGATTAATTAAAGATGCCTATGTACGCGATAACAACAAACTAGGCGTTGTTATTTCACCAGATGTGCGTCCTAATGAAGTGCGACCTTTAGCAAAATCCTTAGTACAAGGCTTTCGCAAGAATTTCCCCAATCAAGACTTAACAGTTTTGATTTATGCTCCCGATAAAAAACTCATAGTCACTGCTAAGTACGACACTCAAACTAGCAAAATTCAGTACACCTAATAGCTGAATTAGTAATAACAAACTAAAGCAAGCTTAATCCCTGCAAATAACTAAAATTTCTCGGAATTTTAGGGGATTAAATAATAGACCGGAAAAAGGAGAACACCAAAGTGACCAGCAGCGAACAGTACAGGCGTGAAATTATGAAAGATTTGGCAAAGGGAAATGTCGAATCTTTAGATGATGTCAAAACCGATTCAACGACCGAATACGAAAACTTTGACGATTTTGCTCAACGCACCACCACAGATCAGCGTCGTCAATTATTTGGTCGGTCTTTACATCCAGACAAAATTCCCGCTAGTCAAATGGAGCCGGAATTACAACAGGCGATCGCGCAAATTAAACCCAATGAAAGGGATGATGTAGCCAGAGCCTTTTTCAAGCATCTCAAGGAAAGAGGACTAGATGAACGCCATCTAGAACAACAACTGGGACTCTCTACTCATCATGCCAGCCGCATGAGCGCTGATGATGTTAGTAAGCTTGCATCCTTTGTCTATCACAATCACCCGGATATTTTCCGTGAGGTATTAGCAGAGCAACCGGGAATTATTAAGTTTCTCAGTAATCCCGTAGTTGCAGGCATTATCGGTATTGCCGCAGCCAAGTGGCTAGGTAGACATAAATAAGTACTTCATTCTCGATTGAATTATCGTACATAGTCAGAA
Organism: Nostoc carneum NIES-2107; assembly: GCA_002368155.1. GTDB lineage: Bacteria > Cyanobacteriota > Cyanobacteriia > Cyanobacteriales > Nostocaceae > Aulosira > Aulosira carnea. Next base: position 1,897,997 of record AP018180.1, on the reverse strand, counting down.
CTAGGTGGGTTTTTCCCACCTTTTTTGCTCATTCTGGCCTAATTTTCTGGTAATCCTAGCAGTTTTAAAAATGATTGTGACAAATTGCTTGCTCAAAAGCTTAGTTCATCAATATTTCACAATCTAAAACTCTATCACGACTACCCTACAAGAACGCTGTGTAAACACTTGTGCTTGTATACCGCTTATACGCTAATTAACGAATTTATGTTTTTAAGAGCAAGATTATACTTGCATATAGAACGATTTTATTAATTACCTAGAGTAAATTCACCAAGAATTTATATACTGATAGATAAAATACTCTACTTTAAATATGAAAGTACTTTACCTGTATAGCTTTGGTTCGTATTAAGATTAAGTAAAGTATAAAAACGTATTTTAAAGTTTTTGTAAACATAAGTAATTACTTCTAAGTAATTTAAAATTTATACAATAATAAAAAAATCAGTTTGCTGATTTTGACGAAAAAAGCAGACAAAATCGAAATTCAACAATGACGCTATCTCCAACGGTAGTTGTGTTTATCAGCTAATGGGCTACTCATCGTTGACAGCAAACTCGGAGTCAATGGTAGCTAATTGTACTTAAGGGTTCATCTACCATCAACCTTTATCTGTTAATGGGAGTTAGCTTGATGACCAGATTAGCAATCAACAAGAATTTAATGCAGGTTAGTACCTTAGCAGTTTTGACTACTGCGATCGCAGGAATACTGAGCATAAGCAAAGCGCAAGCCGTAGTCCTAGATTTTGATGATCTGCCCGGGGATATAGACTGGATACAAAATGGATATAAGGGATTTAAGTGGAATAATTTTGCATATTTAAATAGTGTTAATTATGACAACCAGTCGGGCTATAAAAATGGAACAGTTTCAAATCCAAACGTCGCATTTAATTCATCTGGAGATCCCGCTTCTATAAGTATTAATTCTGGTCAGTTTGATTTCAATAGTGCTTATCTGACAGGCGCTTGGAACAATGGACTAAATATTCAGGTAGAGGGTTTATTCCAAGGGATCACAAAGTATTCACGAACTATAAATGTAGGGTCTACTTCTCCTACATTGTTTAATTTCAACTTCCTTGGCATTGATAATTTAAAATTCACTTCTTACGGTGGTATTAATGCAGGTTATAACGGTGGTGGTACGCATTTTGTGCTTGATAACTTTACCTATAATAAGTCTGAATCTGTTCCTGAACCTTTAAGTATATTGGGTACATTGACAGCAGCTGGTTTAGGCGTGACTTTACGTTACAAACAAAAGCAGCAAAAAAAGGCTAAAAGTCAGGTCTAAGGTAAATATTGCAACTCATATAGCAATCCTAAATGAGTTGTGAAAAAAATGAACCATACATAAATATTTTGGGAAAATTAAAAACTTGATGATTAGTAACGAGTTCAAATAATCTCTTGACCTGAGAAAAGGATTTACATAAGTGGTAAAACTCTCGAATAAATTTTTTAGCGTACAACCAGATGTCTTCTACAGGATTTTGCGTTGGGTCATTGGGTGCAAATCTCATACAAGTAACTTTCCATTCATCTTCACTTAATCCTTGATTCAGATTATCTAAGTAAGCTTTAAATTCAGCAGAACGATGATAACTAGCTCCATCCCAAATTAAAGCAATACGGCTTTTTGGATACTGGGAAATTAAATATTGTACAAAAGCAATCGCGTTGCTAGAATCACCTTTTTTACAAGGCTTAATTAGAAACTCTTGTGTGTAATAATTTAGAGCGCCAAAATAGGTTTGTCTTTGTCGTTCATTGATCACTGGAACTTCAATCCGTTCTTTCGTATTTCCCCAAATATAACCACAAATATCTCCCCATAATAGGTGACATTCATCTTCAAAAAAAACTATGAGTTCCCCAGATACTATCTCACGCTCATGTGCCGTCAGCCATGCGGTTATTTCTAGTTTTTTTTTAGCTACTAGTTCTGCGTCTTTTTTAGGATTCTTTTTTTGTGTTTTTTTCCAACTTATATTAGCGTCTTTAAAGAGATCGTAATAGCTTTGATTTGACTCAAATACAACATCAAAATTATCTTCTACGTACTCCTTTAATTCTGATAAATGCCAATAGTTTTTCTGTTGAAGCCAGTTTAATACTACTTGTCTTTGTGCAGAGTCAAGATAACTTTTTGACCCTTTGTATTTTAGCCTCAATCCGGTTATACCCTGTTCTATAAATATATATTTCCATTTGTTTACAAAACCAACAGACACTCCGAGAATATTTCCAATCTTTGAATGTTTATAGTTTTGCATCACCATTTGTACTGCCAGTGCCCGTTTTAGTTCTCTGGAGTCTGAGGTAGCCTGAATGAACTCTATCAACTCTTCCATTTGTGCTGCCATGCACCCTATCAATGACTTCTAATGTTCACCATATCAACAACTGTGATTTTTCACAAATGATTTAGGATTGCTATATATAGTTGCTTATCAATAAAGTAAGTAGTTGTGGAAAAGTAAATATACATTTGTCATTGCGTTGGCGATCGCAATGACATAATTTTGCGTGAGTACTTATGTGCTGCGTGTTGGTGATAGTTTTAGAAATGACACTTCAATACTTGAGATTCACTCTCATACACTATATAAAATCCAAAGTAATCTTGATTGATATAATTTACTGTATAAAATAATACTAATTACCTTGCTTAACAGCATATATTTACACAAACTTTATCAGAAATCAGAAGGTCTTGTTTTGCTAATCTTTATAGAGTAAGGGTTTTGGTATAAAATAGACTGGATGTAGACAATATTATTAACATGAAGATTTGGTAAAAATCAAATAAAATTCTTGATTATAAATAGGTTACACGTAATGATAATTACGGCTTTTTCAGGATAATTACGTAAAAATCCAATTACAGTCATAACGAAACCGATATGAGTTACCTCATATTTTGTTATCGAATAGGGTTGATCGGGGCTTTACCAGGGATATAACTACCATTAGCTTTTATACATTTTCCCGTAGTGGCGATCGCGGTGTTAGTTTTGGGGTCATTTTACCTTTTCGTGCGTCTACAGTAGAAATTAGCAAATTTAGGATGTTGCGGAGTTTTCAAGGTAATGGATCTGTGGAAACAACTGCGAATTATAGTTTTGGCTCTCACCTTGGGTGGAGTACTGTTAGTTTTAGTGAAAGTTTTGCTGACTACAACTATAGAAAAGCCAAAATCAGAACAATCTCAGGGTGAATTTTATACCGTTGCATCGTTTGAAAATGATACGCAGACGAGCAAATTTCCCCTTATCAGGAGCCAATAAGGGTGAGCACTAGATTAAGGTTTTATGCAAAAAAAATATATTTGCTAATTTCTATAACTAGAATGTTTTAGAAACCGTCTGGTGTTATTTGAAATAATCAAGGTAACACCTTGATCGCCAACCTGGGAATCTCCTTTTTTCAAATCTTTCTTTTTATTGTGCTAGGAACATGACGAAATCAAGTAGTGATAAATTCCTCCCCGGATTAGTACAAGAACTACAGGAGTTTGCTTTTAGTCAAACAGGGTCAACGAAGATTTTACGAATGCTTGGCTATGGACTGCTGATATTAGCATTATTCGATGTGGTTGAGATGTTTGTCCCACCAAATTTTATGAATCCTGCGTGGGAATTTCAAACTTTTGGATCGCTGGTTGAAAGAGTACCTGTACCTTTAATTGGGTTAGCACTGGTATTTTATGGAGAGATGCATTCTCGCAACAAATGGGAATTTCTCAGTTTAAAGCTAATATCTTGGTTAACTTTATTATTAGCAGTAGTGTTTTTGTTAATGATTCCTTTGGGAGTTGGTAATACTGTTCGTTTGAGTAGGCAGAGTGCAGCTCAAATTAGCAATGCATCTAAACAACAAATATCTCAAGCAGAACAAGTAGAACAAAGATTAAATCAGGCTAGCCCAGAACAAATAGGTAATATTTTAAGAGAACAAGGGCGTTCATTAGATGGTAAAAGCCCTCAAGAAGTAAAAACCCAAATCTTATCAGAAGTAACTAGGGTCAAATCACAAATTAAGACTCAAGCACAAGCCACAGAATCTTCCCAGAAACTTACCTTAATCAAAAATTCTGTGAAATGGAATCTTGGCGCTTTAGTTTCTGCAACTTTATTTTTTAGCTTTTGGAAAGCAACCCAATGGGCAAGAATTAGTCGGTAATTAAAACCAAAAATTTTCAGCGCCTTAAGCTATAAAATAGGGTGGGCATTGCCCACCCTATTTTATGTTTTATCAAGTATGGTTAACTTGTTAAGAATTAAACTTTAGCTAATTCTGGTGTAGGACGCTTGCTATTACGAATTGCTGTAATTGCTTCAGCATAGTCTGGAGCGTTAAATACAGCTGAACCTGCAACGATCGCATTAGCACCAGCTTCTAAAACTTGCCAAGTATTATTGGCTTTCAGCCCACCATCAACTTCAATCCAAGGATCAAGACCGCGTTCGTCACACATTTGACGCAGCTTGCGGATTTTGGGTACTACTGTTGGGATAAAGCTTTGACCGCCAAAACCAGGGTTGACGCTCATAATAAGTACTAAATCACAAAGGTCTAGTACATATTCAATTAGTTCTAAAGGTGTGGAGGGATTAAGTACAACTCCAGCTTGTTTACCGAGTTCTTTGATTTGTCCCAGAGTACGGTGTAGGTGTGGTGAAGCATTGTGTTCAGCATGGACTGAAATAATATCAGCACCCGCTTTAGCAAAGCCTTCAACATATTTTTCTGGTTCCACAATCATCAAATGGACATCCAATGGCTTTGTGGTTACCGGACGAATCGCCTCCACAACCAGAGGGCCTATCGTAATATTAGGTACAAAACGACCGTCCATTACATCAACATGAATCCAATCAGCTCCAGCAGCATCTACAGCGCGGACTTCGTCACCAAGACGGCTAAAATCGGCTGATAAGATAGATGGAGAAATAACAATGGGCTTTTGAGATCGGTTTTGGGTCATGGCTAGTGGGTTTTCAAGCATCCTCGTCTGTAAGCATTGTAACAAAATATTGAGCGATCGCTCATAAATTTAATCCCGGGCTAGGGATTGGGGGATTGGGGAACTCGGGGCCCCCTCTGGGGATAAGGGGTAATGGGGACTGGGTACTGGGGATGAGGGTAAATTACCAACACCAAACACCCAACTCCAATTACCAATTACTAATTACCCAATGACAAATGACAAATAACAAATGACAAATGACTAAAAAACTAAATTGGATATTTTGGGGATTAGGTGCTTCTTGTTTAAGTTTGCCTGTAGTGGCTGCGGTTTATGAAACCTCTTTTGGCACCAATGGCATTGATGCTTTAAGGTTACACCAAGCTCCTTATAATTTAAGCGGGCGTAAAATCGCTATTGGTCAGGTGGAAATCGGACGACCGGGAATGTTTGGTTGGGATAAAGCCGTGTCTAAAAATCGTGCTATATCTCTAGCCGCAGTTTTTTTACGCAATGGCCCTGCTCAATCTAATAGTGGCGTTGACCCCCATGCTTATAATGTTGCTGGTGTCATGGTCAGTAAAGATAAAGCTTGGCCAGGAGTTTCACCAGAAGCAAAACTTTATTCTTCGGCTGTTGGCTCAACTAAAAACATGGGTCAACCGGAAGAATGTTTATCAGCACAACATATTGCCTTACAAAATGGTGGAGATGTTCGTGCGATTAATTTTAGCTTTGGCGAACCGCTCAATCGCGATCCGCGTCCAGAGGCTATTTTAGATGGTAATGCTTTACTGACGCTATGTATTGACTGGTCTAGCCGCGTTCATGATGTTTTATATGCGATCGCAGGCAACCAAGGTAAAGGCGGTATTCCTATTCCTACAGATAATTTTAATGCCATGAATGTGGCTTTTTCATCCCGACGGGGAGGGATTTTTAATAAAGTTGATGTTTCTAATCTGGCTGGTGCTACCCAAGGAGCAACTGCTAGGCTAGCAGGTAAAGAGTTTAATATTGGTGCAAGGCGTGCTATTAGCATAGTTGCACCTGGTAGTAATATTGCGCTGCTCAATCCCGATGGCAAACTGAATAAGGTTACAGGGACAAGCTTTGCAGCGCCTCACCTCACGGCTACCGTTGCGTTATTGCAGGAATTTGGCGATCGCCAGTTGCGAAAAAAACAACTCAATTGGAGCATTGATTCTCGTCGTCATCAGGTAATGAAAGCTGTCTTAATGAATTCCGCCGACAAAATTCAAGATAGCGGTGACGGTTTGCGGTTGGGAATGACGCGCACAATCATTGATAAACAAAATAAAGATTGGCTAGCTTCGGATGCTTATCAAGACCCCAAAATTCCCTTAGATTCGCAAATGGGAGCTGGTCATTTGAATGCATTTCGCGCTTATCAGCAATTTAGCCCAGGTCAATGGCAACCTTCAACTCCTGTACCTGCTATTGGTTGGGATTACCACACAGTAGATGCACTTGCACCTGTAGAATATGCCCTAGCAAAACCGTTAAAACAAGGAAGCTTTGTAGCGATTACTTTGACTTGGGACAGGTTGGTAGAACTCAATGATCGCAATAAAAATGACCTTTATGATGTGGGTGATAGTTTCCGCGATCGCGGTTTGAATAATCTTGACCTCTATCTTGTCAAAGCTGATGGTCAAAATCAAGATGCGGCTACTGTTTGCTCATCTGTTAGCCAAGTTGATAGTGTAGAACATATTTTCTGCCCGATTCCCGCGAATGGGAATTATAAAATCCGCGTGCAAATGCGCCAACAAGTCAACGAGCCTACTCAAGCTTACGGTTTAGCTTGGTGGACTGTACCCACTAGTGCCACTGGAGCAATCACAATTCCCAATCAGCCACCATCTGGCAATTAATAATTGCAAATTCTAAAGTCAGTCAAGTATCCGAGTAGAGGCACAATATATTGTGCCTCTAAAATTATCTGTGCTTGCAAGCCGAATTTTGCTTCTTCTTTTCACCTTTGGCGCTTCTTAATGATGGGTATTAACCTACATACCCTAAACTCATATATATGCTATGTAATGAATTGGCAAATGAGTGAGTAGTTTTGTCAATTCTACAAACAGATTTATCTCGACAACTGAGCGTAATTAGTAGAGTATTTGTACTTGTTTTCAGCTATAATGTATCACAGATTGCTAATGTGCAAAGTCTAAATTCCACCATAGAAGCTTTGCATAAAATTCAACAGCAAACAATGAAATTTATTGATGAACACCAACCCAAGATACAGAGGACATTGGGTTGTTTTGTAGTCTAAAATACGTTTATCTAAAAAGCAGGAAATATTTGAGAATCATGTGCCTGTGTAGCCGTCTCAATTAGCCTAGCTTAGAAAAGTTTTACAGCTTTCCTGCAAATTATTTGCTGTTACCAAAACTGTAACAGACCCGGTTTTCTGCTCCTGTAAATGCCATAGTTAACACTTGACACATCATTTAGCGTCAACTTTCAAAGACAGCTAAAAATTAATGGCGAACGAGGTAGCAGAATGAATCGGCAGAAATTGAGTGGTGTGAAAGATAATTTCCTCCAAAGACGTTACGGTGTTCGATTAGGAAGACGTTACGTGCTGGCGGCTGCTAGCGTTGTGCTGTTCGGTGTTCTCGGCTGTTCTCAAATCAATAGTGATACGAGTGCTATGGCCCAATCTCGTTTGCCGAATTCCGAGTCTCCTGTGCAAAAAAAAACTGTCAACCCAGATACAAAACTAGTTAATGCTAACAACAAATTCGGCTTCAAACTATTTTCTGAATTATTGAAAAATGAAAATGGTGAAAAGAACGTTTTTGTTTCCCCTTCAAGTGTGGCGATCGCTTTGGCGATGACCTACAACGGAGCCAGTGGTTCTACGCAAAAAGCTATGGCGAGAACCCTGGAATTACAGGGGATGAATCTATCAGAAATTAATTCTTCTTACGCAGCATTAAAGAAGTTATTAGAAAATCCTGATGCTAATGTGCAACTGAATATTGCTAACTCCCTGTGGGCTAATCAAAACACCAGCTTTAAGTCAGATTTCCTCAAGAGAAACAAGGATTTCTATAATGCCCAGGTGACGAGCTTAAATTTTCAGGATGCTGACGCACCAAACATTATCAATAACTGGGTTAAGGATAATACACAAGGTAAAATTAGCAAAATAGTCGATCAAATTCAACCTAATCAAGTACTTTTTCTGATTAATGCCATATATTTTAAAGGCAAATGGAGCAACGAATTTGATAAAAGTCAAACTTCTACATTGCCTTTTTACCTGGCATCAGGTCAGCAAAAGCAACACCCGATGATGTCGCAAGATGGCGAGTATAGATACCAAGAAAATGACCAATTTCAGGCTGTAAGTTTGCCTTATGGTAAAGATGGGAAAGTTAGTCTTTATATCTTTTTACCTAAACAAAACTCCAACCTGAAAACCTTCTATCAAAGCTTGAACGCAGAAAACTGGGACAACTGGATGGCTCAATTTAGAAGGCGCGAGGGGTCAATTCGGTTACCTAAATTTAAAACAGACTACGATGTTACACTTAACGATGCACTCAAAGCTTTAGGTATGGGGGAGGCTTTTAGTAACCAAGCTAATTTTGCTGGTATCGGTAAAAACCTTGCCATTAGCCAGGTGAAGCATAAAACCTTTGTGGAAGTGAATGAAGAAGGTACCGAAGCTGCTGCGGCTACTTCCGCCACAATTACGCTCACATCTGCGGCTCCACCCACAGAACCATTCAAAATGATTGTTGACCGTCCCTTCTTCTGTGCTATTCGCGATAATCAAACAGGAAGTGTCTTGTTTATGGGTTCAATCATGGAGCCACAGTAATTGATTCATAACTCAAGATACCTTGCTGCCAAGCGCGTCTACAAAATTCAAAATCCATAATTTTGCATCAGTCTTATTCATGACTGGAGTCCTGAATTTTCGAGCAAACTTTTGTACAGGAAATTCTAGAACTTAAAATTATCCAATTTTGAAAGTGAAGAAGTCGATCGCAGTCTTCCGCCTCTGCTTCCTCTGCTGACACAACAAAGAATAACTTAGTTTCTCGATAATTAACTGCCTACGGTGAAGTAGCTTCTGAGATACTCAAGGGGTTTTTCGCTTCAGGTTTTGGGGGTTCTTCGGTTGCGGGTGCAGCTTTTTCGCTGGAATTTGTATATTCATCAGTATCGCTGCTTAATGATGTGGGACGGATCACGCTTAAAGCAGTTTTAATGACTACAGCAGTAGGTACTGCCACAATTACACCCAGAAGACCTCCAATTCTCGCCCCTGTTAATACTGAAATTACCACCAAGGCGGGGTTTAAACCCGTAAAGCTGCCTAAAATTCGAGGAGCAATTAAGTTTTCGAGAATTTGCTGTACAATCACCGCAGCCATTAACACTCTGGCTCCCATCCAAAAATCTTGCAGCGATACTAATAAGGTAGTCAAGGCGATACCCACAGAACCGCCAAAGGGGATGAGGGCCATAATCCCAATTGTTAACCCAAATAATAGACCAAACGGCACTTTTAACCACAAAAACGTGGGGATGAGTGCCGATGCCATACAGGTAGATAAAATTAGTTGGGTAATAAAGAAATTTTGAAAGCTCAGGCGTACTGTTTGCGAAAAAGGCTCACGAACTTTTGTAGGTAACCATTCCACTAAACTTTCCCAGAGTTCTCCCCCATGCTGTAACAGATAAAAAGTCAAAATCATCGTCAAGACGAAGTCCAACAGACTAGTGACTGTGACTACAGCCAAATTGAGAACTTGTCCCGCGATCGCTTGCAATTGTCCCTTGACGCGATCGTTTATTTGCACGACTAGAGCATCCAGGTTAATTGGCAAGCCAAAAACCTCTGCTTTCTCATTTAACATCATTAACTGGGAGCGTCCTGAGTCAATCAACTCTGGTAAACGAGCCACGAGTTGTTGAGCCTGGGTAAGAGCTAGGGGAAATAGGGTAACACCCAACGCCAATAAAATTGATAAAGCCAAAAGAAATACTAAAATAGCAATCGGCTCTCGCCTAGCACCATGATGCTCCATCCAGCTAACAGGGTAGTTCAGCAGAAAAGCTAGCACTGAGGCTCCGACTAAAATCACAATCAACGAGTGAAAGTAATTGAAAATTGCCGAAATTGCCCAACCATTAAGTACTAGCAACGGAATGAATAGTGCGATCGCTCCGGTGCGCGCTATGGGTGTTAGTGTTTCCCACCAGTCGAGTAGCTTGCGTGTCTGCATCTTTAGCCGATTACAGGATAGAACTAAATAAAATTCTGCTTTACAGCTTATTATCTCTAACTACATAACTGTTCTTCATCCTCCTAGTTTAGGATTAGACTCACCCAAATGGAAAATTTTTCCTTCACAAGGATTGGGGACTAGGGACTGGGTAATGGGTAGATCACTTTTGACTTTTGTACAGACGCGATTAATCGCGTCTCTCCAACCCTTGACAACTACCAAAGGACAAATAACAAATGACCAATGACCAATCCCCAATTACTGATGCCACTCCTAAATTACAGCTAGTTGTGTATTTAATTCCAGTTATTGGCTTTTTTCCGGCTCTATGGACACTATATCGTCGTCAAGGAAGCCGGGAACAACTGTCTACTAGCCGTCTGTCTATTACTTTGGCATTTACCTGGTTTTTTACCTACATTTTATTAGCAACAGGGGCCGCAACTTCAGATTTTTTCGCCCTGCGCCTATTAATTCTCAATAGCTTTCTAACTTCTGGTTATTTTTTGGTAAATGTCTGGTTAATTTTTCGCATCATTCAGGGGAAGTCTCACCGTTTGCCAGGGTTTAGCCGTTTAGCAGAGCGAGTTTTAGGGAAGTATATGTCTTAATATTCTCAGAAAAACTTTAAGTCAGTATTCTTACTGAATTTTTTTGCTAATTTAAAGATTATCCCTGAAGAGATCTGGTCAAACTGGTTTATTGTTGTCATACTGCAATAACACAATATTTAATTTCTCCTGAAAAAAGCAAAAGACAGCTATAAGTGTTGTGGTTGACACAACATTTAAAAACTAAGCACTGATAATTAAGAATTAGCTATTATGATTTGATTTGTCTGCATATTTATTAGTTTGCAAATGTACCGAATTTGATCAGTAAGTGTGAGGAAGTCCGTGACCATTCAAAGAACTTCGGCGGAAGAAAACCAATCAGCAAATGACTCTAAGGCTAGCAAAAGAAGTATACCAAACTCAAAATCTGGACGTTGGTTATGGTTTTGGGTAGGTATGAGTGGCATTGCAATGGTTTCAGCAACAGCTGGGGCGCTGTTAGCTGTTTCTTTAACCAGTACACCTTTGCAGCAGGCCCAACTTAGCCCCCAAGAAGAAGCAGTATTTGATGGCGATCGCATTTCTGGGAGTGGATTGCGATTTTCACAATTAACTCGTCCTGTGAACATTTTACTGATGGGGATGAGCGTACTTCCACCTGATATCGAAAACCCTCCTGCTGATACTAAAAATCTTGGCTACCTTCCACAGGTAAACTCCTTTGATGGTCTTTCTGATGTCATGCTCTTGATCAAGTTTGATCCGGAGACTAAAAAAATTGTCATGCTCTCTATTCCCAGAGATACACGTACAGAAATAGAAGGGCATGGCGTGAAAAAAATTAATCATGCCAATCTTGAAGGTGGGCCTGCTTTAACTGCAAAAACAGTTAGTAATCTCTTAAATGGAGTAGCAATTGATCGCTATATCCGCATTAACGTTTTGGGTGTAGCAAAGCTGATTGATGCCTTGGGTGGAGTTACAGTCTACGTTCCCAAGGATATGAAATATCAAGATGATTCTCAACATCTATACATCAATTTGAAGGCTGGTAAACAGCACCTTAATGGTGATCAAGCACTACAATTATTGCGATTCCGTCATGATGAACTGGGAGATATTGGGCGGATTCAAAGGCAACAAATGGTGCTGCGTTCATTGATGGATCAGTCACTCAATCCAGCAACCGTAGCTCAAATGCCAAAAATTTTGGATGTAGTGAAAGAACACATTGATACTAACTTGACAGTTGAGGAATTATTAGCGCTGATAGGTTTTGGTGTGCGAACCAATCGCTCCAATATGCAAATGTTAATGGTACCTGGTCGCTTTAGTGAGAAGAATGAGTTTGATGCTAGCTATTGGCTACCAAACAAAAATAACATTGCCAAACTGATGGCGAAAAACTTTGGTGTGGATGCAACACAAACACCAGAAGAACAGACAAATGAACCAGGCAATTTGCGGATAGCAATTCAAGATAGCACAGGTGGCGATCGCTCTAGCTTACGTCCTTTAATCAAATCCTTAGAAAAAGCTGGATATCGCAATGTTTATGTTGCTAAAGCTTGGGGCGAACCACTCGATACCACTCACATTGTCGCTCAACAAGGAGATGGCAATAGCGCAGAATTAGTTCGTCAACTTTTGGGATTTGGTGAAGTGAGAGTGGAAAGTACTGGTAATCTCGGTTCCGATATTAGTATTCAAGTAGGTAAAGATTGGGTACAACAAAAAGAGATTTTAGAAAAATCTACTCAACCTTAAGCAATGCTATGAATCTGATTATCGACATTACTTTAGTCTTAATTATCAAGCTGCACTACCTAAATTAAATAATCCCTAATTACTCAGGAACAGAGAACTTAAAAAACTTTCAATTTGTAGGGAACACCTAAAATTTTTGGGTGTTCCCTACTTGCTAATAATCTATTTTTTGGTATTTCTTTATACAAACTCTTAATAGGGTTCTGATAAGTATTTTGCATCTCCATTGTGCTTTAGGAAAAGGTAAATGGGAAAAGGGGTGAGGGTGAATTCAATCCTTTTCCCCTTTTCCCTTTTCCCCTTAACCAAATACAGTTCAGTTAAGAAAATTCATTGCTAACAAAACCAAAAAACTAGTTACTCAACAAAAAAACAGAAGAATAATTTTGGAGGGGGTTTGGGGGACGCAACCGTCACCCAATCGGGGGTTTGGGGGAGAATCCCCCAATTGATCTAGCTTTTTTAATGAGTGACAAATCAATCACTAATGAGCTTAACCCAAGCGTATTGCCCCTTAAACGAACAAAAAGGCGTGGGGAAAACCTCACGCCTTTATCTGTTTGAATCTCACAATCATCATTTACCAATTGTCCGCCATACCTTTCTTGTAAGGATCGCCTGTAAATGGTTGTACGCCAATAACAGGATAAGCATCATCACTAGGAGCAAAAATCCGCATTGCGGCTTCAGAAATATATTGAGTGATATTAGCGATAATTCTCGAGATAGACATAATATTAGACCTCTCTTTACGGCTCACTTTAGATTGGTTATGTCTATACTTTAATTCTGATATTCTGACCTTGCTTAGATTCTCAATATATCAATAATCTCTGCAATAGTTTTTCAGATAGCTTTGCAATACTTTAGCCTATTTGCAAGTTCAACTTCTATGTTTAATTCTAATTGTAAACATGCTATTTTTAAAACCCTTACCCGGTAAAGATGCAGGTATTTTATTAAGATTATCTATTGTTACATTTCATTATAAATTTCGCAAGCGACGCGATTATTACTAACTATAACTATTAAAAAACATTAAATAAAAGCATGAATTAGTATTATTTTTCTAGTAAATCTAGCATTCCCAAGGATGAACTCGGTAGAGGTTGACAATATTTATGGTAAAAGTTACCATAAATATCACAAGCATTCTTGTAAGGACGCTCTGGCATGACAACGCTCCCAGAATTGGAGATCAATGCAAATCAAGAAAGATGGCAAAATCGCCTTAATCAGGAACTCAATTTTGCTGCTGAGGATTACAGCCTGTTGACTGACCTTTATCAGCTAACAATGGCAGCTTGTTACATAGGTGAAGGTGTAGAACAAAAACCAGCAAGCTTTGAGTTGTTTGCCAGAAAGCTACCTGAAGGCTTTGGCTATTTAATTGCAATGGGATTGGCGCAAGCTTTGGAATATTTAGAAAAGTTGCGTTTTAGTCCTTCGCAAATCAAAGCTTTGCAGGCGACAGGAATTTTTGCCCATGCTAGCGATCGCTTTTGGTCATTGTTAGCCGAGGGGCGTTTTACTGGGGATGTTTGGGCAGTACCAGAAGGTACAGCAGTGTTTGCCAATCAGCCTTTGTTGCGAGTAGAAGCACCACTTTGGCAAGCGCAATTAGTAGAAACCTACCTTTTAAATACTCTTAATTATCAAACCTTAATTGCCACCAGAGCAGCCAGAATTAGGGATTTAGCGGGCGAACAAGCCACACTTTTAGAATTTGGTACTAGAAGGGCATTTAGCCCCCAAGGTTCATTGTGGGCGGCGCGGGCGGCGTTAGCTGGCGGATTAGATGCAACTTCTAATGTGTTAGCCGCGCTACAACTCAATCAACAACCAAGTGGTACGATGGCTCACGCCTTAGTTATGGCACTGTCAGCAATGGCAGGCAGCGAAGAACAAGCTTTTACAGCCTTTCATCGCTATTTTCCGGGTGCGCCATTGTTGATCGATACTTACGATACGATCGCAGCTGCCCAACATTTAGCACCAAAAGTAAACTCCGGAGAAATGCAATTGAGTGGAGTCAGGCTGGACTCTGGAGATTTAGTTAGCTTGTCCCAAAAAGTGCGATCGCTTCTGCCGACTGTGCCCATTTTTGCTAGTGGCGATTTGGATGAGTGGGAAATTGCCAGACTTAAGGCTGCTGGTGCCCAAATAGATGGTTATGGGCTAGGGACAAAATTAGTTACGGGTGCGCCTGTCAATGGTGTTTACAAACTTGTAGAAATTGATGGCATCCCTGTGATGAAGGAATCTCGCGACAAAGCTACTTATCCCGGACGCAAGCAAATATTTCGCTCGTTTGTTGGCGGAATGTTGCAGGTAGATAGATTGGGGTTAGCTACAGAAACTCCTCTTGATGCAGAACCTTTGTTGCAACTGGTGATGAAGCAAGGGAAAAAAATGCAATCACCAGAATCTTTAGCAACAATTCGCCACCGTACTGCTGCATCGGTTGCTAGTTTACCAGAACAAACAAGGCGCTTAAATCAGCCTCTCTCTGTGAATGTGGAAATTTCTGCGGCGTTGCAAGATTTGACACAAAAGACCAAGAAAACCGCAGAGGCACAAAGGTAATACAAATTTGAAAAATGATTGCGACAGATGGATTCACACTAAGTCGGATATAAACAGCCATTTCCAATTCAAAATCTAAAATCCAAAATCGTATAACATTATGAGAATTGCTTTGTTTGGTACTAGTGCCGATCCACCAACTGCTGGGCATCAGGCTATTCTAAGTTGGTTATCTGAGCGTTATGATTGGGTAGCAGTTTGGGCGGCAGATAATCCTTTTAAATCCCATCAAACAGCATTAATACATCGGGCAGCAATGCTGCAATTATTAATTTCGGATATCCAGACATCACGGCACAACATTGCTTTGGAACAAGAATTGAGTAGCTTCCGCACCTTAGAAACCTTAGAAAAAGCAAAAATGCGTTGGGGAGAAGATCCCGAATATACTTTGGTGATTGGTTCCGATTTGCTGAATCAGCTACCCCGATGGTATAAAGTTGAAGATTTGTTGCGGCAAGTGCAATTATTAGTAGTGCCGCGACCGGGATATGCGATAGATGAGTCTAGCTTCGGGGAAGTGCAAAAGCTAGGCGGGAAAATTGCGATCGCCAGCTTGACTGGACTAGATATTTCCTCAACAGCCTATCGCGAACATGGAGATTCCCAAGCCCTCACTCCCCCTATAGTTGCCTATATTAATCGAGAGCATTTGTACAAATGCCAGGACGCAGCCACAAAAAGTTTCCAACTCCGTTAAATCAACAACCTTTGGCTGATTTCAAGGTTGGTGTTGATAATGTAATTTTTTCTGTAGATACTGCCCAAAATCGACTGCTCGTGCTGTTGGTGATGCGGCAACAAGAGCCATTTTTAAATTGTTGGAGTCTTCCTGGTACTTTGGTGCGTCAAGGAGAATCTTTAGAAGATGCTGCCTATCGCATCATGGCTGAAAAAATTAGAGTGAAAAATCTCTATTTAGAACAGTTATATACTTTTGGCGGCCCCCATCGCGATCCACGGGAAGCTACCGATAGTTACGGTGTCCGTTATCTCTCCGTCAGTTACTTTGCCTTAGTGCGGTTTGAGGAAGCAGAATTAATTGCTGATGGAGTCACAGGTATAGCTTGGTATCCACTCAAACAATTACCACAATTAGCCTTTGACCACAATCAAATTCTCAGTTATGGACACAGGCGTTTGCGAAATAAATTAGAGTACAGTCCGGTGGCTTTTGAAGTTTTACCAGAAATGTTTACTCTCAATGATTTATATCAGTTATACACCACAGTTTTAGGGGAAAACTTTTCTGATTATTCTAACTTTCGCGCTCGTCTACTCAAGTTAGGTTTTTTGTGCGATACCGGAGTTAAGGTATCCCGTGGCGCTGGTCGTCCAGCTAGTTTGTATAAGTTTGATGCTGAGGCTTTTGCTCCTTTTAAAGATAAGCCTTTGGTATTTATTTAACTGTAACGTCCAAGGTCAAATGATAAATGACCAATGACAAATAACAAATGACAAATAACCAATATGAAAATTGCGATCGCTCAACTAAATCCTAAAATTGGTGACTTACCTGGAAACGCTGGGCAAATTCTCCAAGCCGCACATAAAGCAGTAGCATCTGGGGCGCGGTTGTTATTAACACCAGAACTTTCTTTGTGTGGCTATCCGCCCAGGGATTTATTGCTAAATCCCAGTTTTATAGCGGCGATGAATACAACTTTGCAACAATTAGCTAGAGATTTACCGCCAAATTTAGCAGTTTTGGTAGGTACTGTAGAAGAAAATTTTAAAGCCAATACTACAGGTGGTAAATCCTTATTTAATAGCATCGCTTTGTTACAAGGTGGACAGGTAAAACAAGTTTTTCACAAGCGGCTTTTACCTACCTACGATGTGTTTGACGAAAACCGCTATTTTGAACCAGGATTACAAGCCAATTATTTCACCTTGGACGACCTACATATTGGTGTTACGGTTTGTGAAGACTTATGGAATGATGAGGAATTTTGGGGTAAGCGCAGTTACGCAGTTAACCCGATCGCGGATTTAGCAATTTTGGGCGTGGATTTAATTGTCAATTTGTCTGCTTCACCTTACAGTGTCGGTAAACAGCAGTTCCGCGAAGCTATGCTCAAGCATAGTGCAGTGCGTTTTCAGCAGCCGTTGATCTATGCTAACCAAATTGGTGGCAATGACGACTTGATATTTGATGGTTGCAGTTTTGCCTTAAGTCGTCAAGGTGAAATTGTATCTCGCGCCCGTGGCTTTGAGACCGACTTGTTGATAGTGGAATTTGATGAAAAACAGAGAGATTTTAAGTTAGGTAAAGTAGCGCCTGTTTATGATTCAGCAGATGCAGAAATTTGGCAAGCTTTGGTTTTAGGTGTGCGTGATTACGCCCGTAAGTGTGGCTTTACTAAAGTAGTGCTGGGTTTAAGCGGAGGGATTGATTCTTCATTGGTAGCTGCGATCGCAGTGGCTGCACTTGGTAAGGAAAATGTCTTTGGTGTGTTAATGCCTTCTCTTTATAGTTCCGATCATTCCATCAGCGATGCTTTGGCATTAGGGGAGAATTTAGGCATCAAAACTACTACATTACCAATTGCCGAACCGATGAAAAGCTTTGATAACTCCTTAACTGAGTTGTTTGCAGGTACTGAGTTTGGCATTGCCGAAGAGAATCTGCAATCTCGGATTCGGGGTAATCTATTAATGGCGATCGCCAATAAATTTGGCTACCTCCTGTTATCCACTGGTAATAAGTCAGAAATGGCAGTTGGGTACTGTACCCTTTACGGAGATATGAATGGCGGGTTAGCAGTAATTGCGGATGTTCCTAAAACCCGCGTTTATTCAATTTGTCATTGGTTAAATCGCAATGGCGCAATTATTCCCCAAAATGTTCTCACTAAAGCACCAAGTGCTGAACTTAAACCTGGACAAGTCGATCAAGATTCTCTTCCACCCTACGAAATTCTCGATGACATTTTAGAACGCCTGATTCATCAACACCAATCAGCAGCCGAAATTGTCAGTGCTGGACATGATGCAGTCATTGTAGACCGAGTTATCCAAATGCTAGCCCGTGCGGAATTTAAACGGCGACAAGCACCCCCTGGCTTAAAAATCACCGATCGCGCTTTTGGTACTGGTTGGCGAATGCCAATTGCGAGTAGTTGGGTAGCTTTAAAAAATACCTCGTCAGGTCAAAGCATCCCTACTCCTACTTTAGTAGGTAGAGATGGCAAAGATACTAATCTGCGGATGAAGTAATTAAATATTACAAGCAAATATCTCTGGTGCTGATTGGTTTCTAGCCTGTGGCTGGGAACCATTTAGTCTTGATTATTAGGTTTGGCAACATCCAGGCATTCAGCCTAATAGTGTGGAGAAAATATGCGATCGCGTCAACTCTATCACACAGCTTAGGCAAGTCTTGATTGCTCAATGGGAAATTAGGGAACAGCAATATAAATCTTAGACAGCTATAGAATTCAAGCTCCGATTGTAAATCGGCTCAAAGCTTTCTATATTAGCCTCTTACTATCATCCTTTAGCTTTATTCTATCCGAGACTCTACGCAAACATAACTCAGCTTTTTTGTACTAGTTCTGGCAATGTCGCTTCTAACTTGAGGCAGTTAGCACCATCTACTTGCAATTGATACTCTACTTTATCCATTAATCGATTCATAATTAGCCAACCATACCCACCTTCTTGTTTAGCAACAGGGTTCGGCGGAAAGTAGGTAGACATATCAAAGCCTTCACCATAATCCCAAACTTCTAAGGCCAAATCCCTTTCCCTGAGTTCCAAACGCAATAACACTGGCAAATTAGGCTGTTCTTTATGGGCATGACGCACTACATTCGAGTAAGCTTCCACCAAAGCTAGCCGCAAACGGCTTGATTGCCGTGACCAATCAACCGATTCTCCTAGCTGGATTTTCAGGCATCCCAGCAACCAGTTTTCCACGATGTTTAAAAAATTTAAATCACTGGGTACGTGTAACTCACTTTTCATTAGTTATAAAACCTCCAATGAGAGTATAGTTTGGTCATCTTCTTGAACTTGGTTGTTTGCCTGGATGCGAGTTAGTAGATGGGTAAGAGAAAGCGGTTTTGGTTCCTGTTGTAAAAGTTGCCAAAGACCATCTTGATTGAGCATTGAACGGCTAAATCCTTGACTACCATTCCCAGTATTATCACCATTAAACACATTACTTGATACCATTGCTTCTGTAATTCCATCGCTGGCGAGGAGTAAGGTATCTTGGGGATTTAACACTAAACGACCAGACTGTGCTTGCCATTTCGGCAAAATACCCAAGGGAACGCTGCGTACCTTGAGGTAGTGCGGTTGTTCGGTAGCACTTGTAGGTGATGACCAGAGTAAGGGATAAATGTGACCAGCGTTAGCATAAACTAGTTCCCTGGTGCTAGGGGTATAACAAGCTAAGACGAGAGTGATAAAGCAATTATTGCCAATCAAGTCATCAGACATAGCGTGATTCAAATTCTGCATCACCACATTTGGCTCAGCTGGCGTTTCCTGAGATAATTCCCGACGTAACACCGAAATGGCGCTAGCCATGAACAAAGCTGCTGGAACTCCTTTACCAGAAACATCACCCACTGCTAACCACAAGTCACCTTTGGGATGAACAAAAACTTCAAAAAAATCTCCTCCTACCTCCCGTGCCGCATAGCAGCAAGCTTGCACCTTCACACCCTTGATATCTGGTAAGCTTTGCCTGAGCAAATTATTTTGAATTTGGCGAGCCACTTCTAATTCAGCGCGAATTTGCTGCTGTTTTTCTTGCAGGCGCTGGTATAATTTTGCCTGGGAGAGGGCTAAAGCTGCTTGTTCTGCCACACCTGCAATTAGTTGGATATCTTCATCTTGCCAAGAATGAACACTACCTCTTTGGTAGAGAGCCAGAACAGCCAATAAATGTTGTTGGTAAGATAATGGCACAACTAATTGATGGCAAGGCTTACCATCATTTGTACCTTGAGTCAGTTGGTATTGATGAGTTGCAAGAACTTTTTCGATTAACTCGCTGGGATCGAAAATACTGCTTGATGCATTATATTGAGGATTTTGGTAGGAATACAGGTCTGATGTTAGAGAATCACCCTCTACAGGCCTCAGAAAGCAACAAGTAGCTTCAAACGTTTCCCCAATGGTGGCAACAATCTTATGCAGCATACTGTCGTAGTCTAAAGACTCCCGAATTGCTGTTGTCACTGCATTAAACAAAGATTCTCGCCGCAAAGCACGCCGCAACTCTTGGGTACGCTTTTTTACCAAACGATAAGTATCAGTAGCTTGTTCTACTAATGCTTTTAATCGTTGCGGATTCCAGGGTTTGGTGATGTACTTGAATACCTGACCAGAGTTAATTGCATCTACCAAGTCTTCGACATCCGTAAAACCAGTCAGCAAAATCCGAATCGTATCGGGAAAGCGCTCCACTGTGCGACTGAGAAATTCCGTACCATTCATTTCTGGCATTCTTTGGTCAGAAATAATCACCGCCATCTCGCCTTCTTTGTCTAATATTTCTAGAGCAGCACGAGCATGATTGGCTTGATATACTTCAAAATCTCGTCTAAAAGTGCGGTAGAGTAAGTCTAAGTTATCTGGCTCATCATCTACCACCATGAGCTTAAGTTTGCATATTTCTACTTCAGTCATATTTGACTTTAACTTTTTAGATACTGCAATAGCAAAATAGTGTAATTTTTATCACACATAATAAATCATGACATAATCAAAAAATTACCTATAAAGAGAAGTTACCCACTTTGAACTTAAGAATTGGGTCAAAGTTGTGAATTTCTCTTTAAATTTCTGCACTGGGTGCTACAGCTAAAATCAACCCTATCCCACTAATCCAGAACGCAAGGCACGAACTGCGGCTTGGGTACGGTCATCAGCACATAGCTTGTTCAAAATATTCCGAACGTGAGTTTTCACTGTACCGACTGTGATATAAAGTCTCTCAGCGATGACTGCATTACTACAACCTTCGACAATCAACTGTAACACTTCCAATTCCCTTTCTGTCAGCGTATAAGCATCTATATGTTCTGGATTTTCCCCAGACTCAGAGGTAATAAAAGTATTTTTGGTGTCTAATGACACTTTATCGTGTTTAGCAGGATTTTGTTGTGCTTGTTGCAATACAATTCGCGCGATCGCTGGATCAATCCAAGCGTTGCCATTGTATGTGACTCGCACTGCTTCCAGTAAATTATCGAATTTGATATCTTTCATACAGTAAGAATCAGCCCCAGCAGCAAAAGCTGCCAACACAGCTTCCTTGTTATCTCTTAGTGTCAAAATTAATACTTTTGTTCTTAAATCTTCTCCATTACTAGTAGATTTCAACTCCCGCGTTAACTCAATGCCATCTTTATCGGGTAACCCAATATCTACAATCGCAATATCCGGTTGTAGCATTTTTAGCATTTTTAGACCTTCTGCAGCATTGGCAGCCTCTCCTACAACCTCAATTTCTTCTTTTTGCAGTAGTGCTGTCCGAATACCCACACGGGTGAGGTCATGATCTTCAATCAGAGCAATACGAATTTTACTCATAGCCAAGTTCCGCCCGTTACACTACCTTAACTGTAAAATCGAGTTTACTCAAAAGTTCAAAATTTGTGAGAGATGCAATTGCAAGATATTTGCTTACAAATGCTAGAAGTGCGTTGTGACTCAGGCTAACACTTCAAGGTGTTGCCCGTACCACAGGCATTCATGATCTCTGGGAACAATACACTTCAATCATAGAATCAACAGGGGTTTACCCCAACCGAAAACCAAACATTAGCAAAAAAGGATTTTCATGCTTTGAAGGCTTACACAGAAATACAAGAGATCTGAAGAAATACATAAATGCCTCTAGCTGAAAATTAGCATTTTCGCTATTGTTTGCGTAAGTCATAGCTTTTTTGTATCCAAAGTTAGGTGTAATAGCCTATCTGGCAAAGCTAACCTAGTGCTTATACTGAGTAAAAAATACTAAACTCTAAGCTCTAGTCAAAGTCCCTTTTTCATTCAGTGGTGTTGGTAATTTATGACTGCTACATCTTTTATATAAGAAATTTTTATGAAGTTAAATATTGAAAATACTGTCAACATCTTATTTTTTAAATCAAGTGTAGAAGATAATTTACTGAGTTTTATCGATGTTAAAGACCTATTCATTGTTGCTAAAATTACAACAGGCAATATATTAAAAAATTTGATAGACTAACGTTCTATAAATTGTGGTGAGAGGTGAAGGAAGAATCGGTTATGTCTAAACAGACTAAAGCTTTTTCAGTGTTGGGAATACCAGTTCACGTAATGACGAACTACCCCGCTTGGTTGCTTGAATGCTTAAAACAAGGCAAAGGCACTCATGTAGTCACTCTCAATGCAGAAATGACTATGCAAGCAGAGCGCAATGGTTCCTTAGCCAAAGTAATTCAAGATGCTGATTTAGTCATTCCTGATGGCGCAGGAGTTGTTTTGTATTTGCGCTGGCTTTTATGGCAGAAAGTGCAACGTTGTCCAGGTATTGAACTAGCAGAAACACTATTGCGAGATTTGGGACAAAAACAGCCAGATGCAAAAGTATTTTTCTATGGGGGAGCACCTGGTGTCGCCGCAAAAGCAGCGGAGTTTTGTCAGCAACAAATCCCAGGATTGACCATATCAGGTACTCACTCTGGCTACCATTCCCCACAAGAAGAAGAACAATTGCGGCAAACTCTCAGCCAGCTACAGCCACAAGTTATATTTGTAGGTTTAGGCGTACCACGTCAAGAATTATGGATTGCGGAAAATCGTCATTTGTGTCCCCACGCAATTTGGATTGGTGTTGGTGGCAGTTTTGATATTTGGTCTGGTGCGAAAAACCGTGCTCCTGCTTGGTTAGGAAATAACAATTTAGAATGGCTGTACCGACTGTATCAAGAGCCTTGGCGCTGGCGACGGATGTTAGCTTTGCCAGAGTTTGCCTTTAAAGCTTTTGTTTATCATTTGACTGCAAGAGGTGCAATTAGTTAGCGATAAAATTTTTGAGTCCTCAGCCTTGAGTCCTCAGCCTTGAGTGGTAAGAATTACTTATTGAGAAATTTGAGATTTTTGGTTTGAGATTTGTGATTCCCGGGTTTAGCTTGGGAATCATTAATTTTATAAGGAATTTCAAACATTGAAATCTTAGTCTGTACCTAACAATTCAGCAATGCCAGTATTAACCACTCAAGCAACACAGAAGCAATTTGTTCATCAACAGGACATTGAAACTCAAAAGCAAAGTAGCAACGCTCCAGTAATATTACGATTGTCTTCTGTGACAAAAACCTATGCCAACGGCTGTCATGCTTTGTTGGACGTGAACTTAGAGGTCAAAGAAAAAGAATTTTTATTTATCACAGGCCCCAGTGGTTCTGGTAAATCAACTCTCTTGAAGTTGCTGTATGGTGAAGAGTTAGCAACCAAAGGAGAAGTAATTGTCGATCAATGCAATATGGCATCTTTAAGGGGCGATCGCTTATCATTATTACGGCGGCGCATTGGCATTGTTTTTCAGGACTATAAGCTGATTCGCCAACGAACAGTAGCTGAAAATATCACCTTTGTCTTGCAAGCTCAAGGTTATACCCGCAAAGAAATTCAACGTCGTTTAGAACCCACATTAAAGCTAGTGGGTTTGCTTTCTAAAGCTGACTGCTTTCCCGATCAACTCTCTGGCGGAGAACAACAGCGAGTGAGTATTGCACGTGCAATTGTGGCAACTCCTCCACTACTTTTGGCAGATGAACCAACAGGAAACCTCGATCCAGATAACTCTTGGCAAGTCATGCAGATTCTCCAAAAGTTAAATTCCTTTGGCGCAACTGTAATTGTTACTACTCATGATGAACAACTAGTACGTAAATGCAATCATCCAGTGCTACAAGTCCATAATGGACAGTTATACCGCAAATAAATAGTAGTTCTTAATCATATAAATTTAAGGTAGTTAACGTTATTAATATTTGCCTAGATTGATTCTAGTCTTTGCTGGATTGCGAAATTGGTAGAGATTTTCACAACTCATTGAGAATTGCTATATCTTGACGATAATGAGGAAATGATTGACTCTGCATAGAGTTTGTCGGTACATCTTGAGACTGCCACCAGTTTGTATTGGACAACTTAATCAATTGAATTGGAATTTCAATGATAAACTCTGCACCTTTGCCAAGACTGGAAATACATGACAATGAACCACCGTGTTTTTCTGTGATAATTTGATGGCTAATTGACATCCCTAATCCTGTCCCTTTACCTGCTGGTTTAGTGGTGAAGAAGGGATCAAATACCCGCTTTTGCACTTCCTTCGGTATACCTGGGCCATTATCAGCAATCCGAATAGCAATACGATTAGCACCGACAATTTCTGTCTGAATCCGAATCATTGGTGATAAAGTACAATAACTGTGCCCATCTCCCATTAACTCTTCCAAAGCATCAATGGCATTGCTGAGGACGTTCATAAAGACTTGGTTCATTTGTCCAGCAAAGCATTCCACTGGTGGTAAGTTTCCATAATCCTTAACCACCTGAATTGGTGGATATTCTGTACTAGCTTTCAAACGATGGTCGATCATCATTAGCGTACTGTCTAATCCATTATGGATATCGACTTGTTTCACTTCCGCCTCGTCATGGCGGGAGAAGTTGCGGAAAGATTGTACAATTTCCTGAATTCGTTGTGTGCCAACTGCCATCGAAGAGATAATTTTGGGTAAATCTGCCCTCAAAAAATCTAAGTCAATTTCCTTTGATTTTTTAGCAATCTCTGGAGTGGTTTCAGGAAACTGAGTTTGATAGAGTTTGAGGAGTTCTAACAAGTCATTAATGTAGGAACTGGCATGATCGAGATTGCCATGAATAAAATTGATGGGATTGTTAATTTCGTGCGCTACACCTGCTACCAACTGACCCAATGTGGCTAACTTTTCTGTCTGAATCAGTTGAACTTGGGCACTTTGCAGGTCTTGCAGTGCTTGCGATAGTTCCTTGGTTCTTTCTGTAACTCTTTGCTCTAACTCTTGAGTTAACTTTTGCAATGCAGCCTCAGCGTTAGCACGTTCTGCAATTTCCTGTTTAAGACGCACATTTTGTTTTTCCATTGCTGCACTGATATTTTGCAGCTTCAAATGAACTTGAATACGGGCTAGTGCTTCTGCTTGCTGAAATGGTTTAGTGATATAGTCTACAGCACCTAAAGAAAGGCCTTTGACTTTATCCACTGTGTCACTCAGAGCAGTCATAAAAATGATGGGGATATTTTTGGTTTTCGGATTTGCTTTTAGTCGATTACAAGTTTCAAATCCATCAATACCTGGCATCATCACATCTAACAAAATCAACTCTGGTGGATCGTATTCGATTTGCTTAATAGCACTTTCACCAGTCGTTGCCACTGCAACATCAAATCCTGCATCAGTTAGAGCTTCCGACAGTACTTCTAAATTTGTAGGAGTATCATCAACTATCAAGATTAAATTGGTTTCTGAGTTCTGCATTATGCTGATTTTAAATTCTTAATTTAAATAGCTGTATTTTATCTAGTAAAGCATTAAAGCTAAGAAGATTTGATATAATTCTCAATAAGATTTTGAATTTTTTCTATTTGAAAACTCTGACTTAATGCTTGGATTTCCTGGACAAACGGTACAAATCTATGATCGGCTTTTTCTATTTCCGATAATTTATTTTGTAAAGCTTTTATTCGACCTTTTAAAGCTAATTCATGTAAACGATTTAATTCTTCTGTTGGTGGCAGTACTACTTCTTGGCTAAGTAGTAATAATGAGTTATTTTCTTCTTCATAATTCCATTCGATTTCTAGATGATTTTGTAACTTTTCAAGTAAGTCAGAAGCTTGCACAGGCTTAGGCATAAAATCATCGGCACCTGCATCTAAACTCTTCTGCTTGTCAGTATCAAAAACACTAGCTGATGAAACAATTATCTTGATATCTTTATAATCTGGTAAATTACGTAGATGTTGAATCATTTCTAATCCATTCATCACTGGCATAGTAATATCAGTAATTATTAAGTTAGGTTGAAAATCAACTGCTTTGGCTAATCCTTGTTTACCATCTTCTGCCTCTACAATTTCAAAACCAATTGGTTCCAGTAAATTCATAAGTACAGAGCGATTTTCCCAACGATCATCTACTACCAGAATCTTTTGTTTTTCGCCTTTAAAACCAGTGATAGAGCCTTGTTGAGTAACTTTGGACTTATCTGCCCATTCTAAGGATTCAGGTATATCGGCATCAAACCAAAAAATACTACCTTTTTCTGGTTGGCTTTGCACTTCGATAGTACCACCCATCATCTCAACAATTTTTTGACTAATAGCTAATCCTAAACCTGTTCCTTCTGACTGTTTTTTGATGTTACCTACCTGCTCAAAAGGTAAAAATATTTGCTCTATTTGCTCACTACTAATCCCCACACCAGTATCCTCAACTTGGAAGCGAATTTGATAAATTACTGGTTCTTGAGAAGAAATACTTTGAATTTGTAGAATTTTTACCGTAAACGTTACATTACCTTTTTCAGTAAATTTAATTGCGTTACCCAATAAATTTATTAAAACCTGTCTTAAACGCTTTTCATCAATATAGATACCTGTTGGTAGTTGAGTATCTGGTTGATAAATAAAGGTTAGACCTTTTTGTTCTGCTTTAATTCTACAAATTTCAGCAACGGCTTGCAAGAAAGAAGGAAAATGAAAATTTGTAGGATGTAATTCCATTTTCCGAGCTTCAATTTTGGAAAGGTCAAGAATATCATTAATCAAGGTTAGCAGATGAGAGCCACATTGGTTAATAATTCCAATACCTTTCTGCTGCTTCTCCGTCATATTTTTTGAACTTTGGAGAATTTGAGCATATCCTAAAATTCCATTGAGTGGTGTGCGAAGTTCATGGCTCATGTTAGCCAGGAATTCGCTTTTAGCTCTGTTGGCACTATCAGCCAATTCTTTAGCTTCTTGTAATTCAGATGTGCGTTCTTGAACTCGCAGTTCTAACTCATCAAATGACTCTTTTAACTGGCTTGCCATTTGAGTAAAAGACTGTGCCAAGATTTCGATTTCATCTGCATTTTGTAAGTCAGATTGATAGTTTTGTTTGCTATTAACTACTACCCCAGAATCTTGACCTAAACGCAGCGCTCTTTGAGCATCAACTTCTGCCAGTTTCTGGCATTCTTCGAGAATGGGTTGTAAGCGGTTATTAAGTTGACGAATAAATAAAGTAACAACTAATGCTAAAACTAAACCAGCACCTAAGGCACCACCAACTGCAATAGATAATACTGGGGCTAACACAACTGACTGAGGTACGACTGCTAACATTAACCAGTTCGTTCCATGTACCCTCTGAAATACCCAATATTTACCCTTTGCTTGTACAAAACCGTCATTATCGGTTTCAATCTGCTGCCACACATCCCTCAATTCTGGTATGTCTTTATAAGTGGCTAATGATTTAGCTTTTTGCGGTTCTGGTGGATATGCCAGCAAATTCCCTTGTTCACTTAAAATAACAAAATAACCACCACCTTTTGTTACAGGTACTTTTACTTTTTCACCTATAGCTGTGACATTAATATCTAGACCAGTTACACCAATCAAATTGTTATTATCAGAAATTATAGGGCCTGTATAAGTTGTTAAAGTCAGTCCGTACCATTTATAAGGTTCATACCATATATCCTTCTTGGCTTTTATAACAGTCTGATAATAACTTTGTTTTGGGTAATTATCTTCCTTGAATAGTTCTGCATAACGAATATGATTATAAGGTTTGGGTAAAATTTCACCTATTTGACCAGGGGTTTTTTGGTCAATAACAAAATAGGGCCAATACCACTCACGATCAGTCACAATTTGGTAAGGCGTTTGACCAATACCAAGACCTGTTGTTAAAATTGAACGTTCTTGAAAAATATCAAAAACTAGCTGTTTATATACTTGTGGGTCTTTAATTCCTTGATGCTGCAAAGTTTTGACAGCAGCAGATAAATTCCGCATAGACTGTTCTACTCTAGCTAGCGATCCTTCAACGGACTTAACTTGCGTACTTAAATTACCTTTGATTTCATCTTTAGCTCGATTTTCCAGTGCTTGATAGAAGAAGTAAGACATACTACCTAATCCTACTAACGCACCACTTAATACATAGAAAAATAGTCTTGAACCGATAGAATTATGTATGAAGTTTTTCTTTCTTTTCATTGGTATTGTCCTAATGCAACAATATAATGTTGCTTACTTAGTATCTAGAGAGAAATATAAATACTTATAATTCATAATTCCCGAATAAACGAGGAAAATACCATCTAAAAAATAAGAATTTTATAGATGATAAAAGCAATCAAGTCAGCAATCGCACATAGTTATCGCTGTCATATGTCTTGTAAGTCTCTATCGGTTCTTTGGATACAAATGTACTATTATAAGTATTTTCTACAGATTGTAAAAAACCATTTCTAATGAAGTATGAAAAGTAAGCATTCATGATCGTGGAATCAATAGCTGGGCAGACTATAGAAGTTCCAGCCAATCCAGTTAGGGTATTTTGGCAATCAAAAGATTTAGATGTCATTAGAAATGTTTCCAAATACGTCATATCTGTTTGAGAACTCTTTTCAACAAACAACGATCTAATGGGAGCTAAAACATTTTCTTGTAAATTGCCCAGCTTGAGTAACTCTCTTTGCCATTTTTCAAGTGGTAGTGCCTGAATGGAGTAACCGAAACTACGAATTCCATTGATAAGTTGCTTCCAGGATAAAGGGTGAGAATTGATAATATGGAAGGATTTTCCAAATGATTCTCGCTGTTGTGATAGATGTATAATTGCTTTGCTAGCGTAGTCTATAGGAGTTATATTCACCCATTGATCTAAATCAGGGGCTGCTCCTAATTGAATTATCCCTTTGATAATTCTGCCCATTAGATCATTAGTGTGATAAGCACCTGTTTGACTGTGACCCGCTAGCATTCCTGGTCTATATATGCAAACAGGAATACCTCGATGTTGAGCTGCTATGACTAGCTGTTCGGCAACCCACTTAGTTTGTGTATAACCCCTAGTTAATCCTTCTCCAGATAGTAAGCGATCATCTTCTAAAATTAGCTTGTTTTCATGAAAAATTAGAGGCTTAAGTACATCAACCGTCGAGATAAAGTGAACAGGTGTGACCTTGCCTAAACTGGCTAACCTAAGAATTTCTTGAGTGCCTAAGACATTAGTATCTCGCAGTAGATTGTAAGGATAAACTAGGTTGACAAAAGCTCCAGCGTGATAAATCAGATCAAGCTTACTAGCTAAATCTTGGAATTTTTCATAATTTAACCCCAAAAAAGGTCTGGATAAATTACCTAAAAGTGGAACTATCCGAGAATTGAATTCACCGTTCCAGAGCATATAGCGTTCTAGATTAGTTTGAATTTTGTACTGTCCTTCTTCAAGATTAGAAGCACGAACCAGGCAGTAAATATTAGCTGATGTTTGTTGCAGGAGTTCATGTAAGAGAAAAGCCCCTAAGAAACCTGTTGCTCCTGTCAATAAGATATGCTCTGGTTTATTTGTAAGTTCGACAAAAGGTAATTCAGGTAAAATGCTTGGGTCTAAAACTGCTTCAGCAAGTAAGTCTACCTGTAAAACTTCCTCAACAGCTTTAGTAGAATCAAAATTTTGTAAAACATCAATTGATTTGATTAATCCAGCTATTGTTGGTTCCTTGAGAAGGTAGAACAAAGGTATTTCTACTTGCATTAACTTTTCTATCTGAGATAGCAGTTGAACTGTTAAAAGAGAATGTCCTCCCAAATCGAAGAAGTTATCGTAAATTCCTACTAATTCAATACCTAAGACCTCAGACCAAATTTCAGTCAGATGCTTTTCTGGCAAAGTTGTAGGTGCAACGTATGACTCTGTTAAAATTGGTCGGTTCTTTTTGGGCTTTGGAAGTGCTCGTCGATCAATTTTTCCATTTGGTGTCAGGGGTAGGGTATCTATCACGACAAATGCTGAAGGCAGCATATAGTCAGGTAATTTTTCCTTGAGGAAATTACGTAGTTGGGGAATTAAATTGCTTTTCTCGTTTACCTGAAGAGGATTATTTGCATAAGCATTTAAGGGTTTTAACTCAAATGGTTGTTCTGGTAGGACAAGAATAGTTTTTTGGGTTGTTGTTTTTAACTTCCTGTGCAATACAACATCATATGTACCTGGATTATTTAGCTCAGACCAAGTGATATGGGCACTATAGGGTAGATATTGACTTATGTCCCAAAATTCCTCTGGATGAATCCTTGCTTGTTCATGCATCTGCCAAAGAGTTTCTCTTAGCTGCCCTATAGTTGTCGGTTTATTGGCACTTGCTAACAGCTCCACAGCTTTCACATCTAGGAAAACTCGAGCATTTGGCACATTAATGATTTTTAGAGTTTTTGGTTGCTTCTGTTGAAGAAAGTTACATATTTGTGGTATTGATATATCATTGTTATCCCAATCCCAACACAAAGGCTCTATATTTAGAAACACATCATTGTCTATATGGAGAATAATATCAGAGCGAAATCTAATCAATTCGTTTTGAGAATGACCTCGCTTGAGTAAGGTTTGAACATGACTAATACGGGGAATTCTTTGCTTCAGAGTAGGAAAGAATTCGGGATGAAGAACTAGTTCTCTTTCATACAAAATTCGTTCCCGAACTATTTGTTGGAGTTCATAGCTAGACAGAGAAGCAATAGCTTGGTTGAGTTGAACTGCGGTGTGAAAAGTTTCTAGTAGTGGCAAACTGCGAACGTCACCAATGAAAATTTGTCCTCCCGGTTTGATCAACTTGACACTCTTCTCAATAACTTGCAAGAGATAATCCACACTGGGGAAGTATTGTATTACTGAGTTTATGATGACAGTATCAAAACTGGCAGGCTCTAAGCGTTCAATTTCATGGGCTGCGCCCTCGGATACTATTACATGGGAATAATTTTCTTGATCATTCCTTAATTGCTCCTCAATGTAATGAATAGCTTCTGTAGAGATATCTGTACCTACATAGTAATTACAGTGAGGAGCTATACGAAACAGAAGTAGTCCTTTTCCGCATCCAATCTCTAATACTCGCTGTGGACGTAAAGAAAGAATCCGCTCAACTGTGCTGTCTACCCATTCACGTACTTCACCTGCTGGTATTGGTAGACCAGTAAAACTATCATTCCAACCAGCCCAATCTTCTGGGGATTTACTATAGCTAGCATTCCATACTTGTTTCCACTCCTGAAGTTGTTCTGTAGAGAAATTATTGATTGGTACCAATGAATCTAAATCATTGAGGCGAGCTTTAGGAACAATGTAGGCAACCAAGCGTTTATTTCCAGGTGTATCCTCTCTAGCAATCACCACTGCTTCTCTGACTGAAGGATGCAGGCTAAGTGCTGTCTCAATATCTCCTAATTCCACTCGAAAACCACGAATCTTGACTTGATGATCAATTCTACCGATGAACTCTATATTTCCATTGGGTAAATAACGAGCTAAGTCTCCAGTTTTATATAGTCGTGCTCCAGGCTCATGGCTGAAAGGATTGTGAATGAATCTTTCGCGAGTTAGGTCTGGTCGGTTAAGGTAACCTCGCGCTACCCCATCACCACCAATGTATACTTCTCCTGGTACACCAACAGGGGCAAGCTTAAGCGGATCATTCTTGCGCCTTGCTGGTTCCTCTAATAAATATATTTGTGTGTTAGCAATGGGGTGACCTAGGGCTACTAAGTTATTGCCAAACTCTACTTTATAAAGCATAGACCAAACTGTAGTTTCAGTTGGTCCATACATATTCCACAAAGAACCACCTTTTTCTAGAAGCTGATTAGCAAGTGTTTGACTCATTGCTTCTCCGCCACACAACATTTTCAATTGCTTATTACCTTGCCATCCTGCTCCAAGTAGAAGTCGCCAAGTAGCTGGTGTAGCTTGAATGACGGTAGCACCAGATTCCGTGAGAATTTTAGATAACTGTTTTCCGTCAGCAACTACTTCTTGACTAACCAATACAAGGCGAGCACCTACAATCAGGGGTAAAAATATTTCTAAAACTGCTATATCAAAAGATATTGTCGTAATTGCTAACAATACATCCCATTGGTTGAGTCCTGGTTCTTCTCGCATAGAACTTAGGAAATTGACAACAGCACGATGGATAATTTGAACACCTTTAGGTTTACCTGTAGAGCCTGAAGTATATATGGTATAAGCTAAATTCTCGCTATTGACTGTATTATTGAGATTCTCTGTGATGTATTGCGAAATCTCTGGGCAATCTATATCAACACATACAACCTGTCTTTTTTCTAAACTTGGTAATTGCTCAATCAGATGCTTTTGAGTCACAAGAATTGGCATCTGAGAGTCTTCTAACATGAATTCCAAGCGATCTTGGGGATAGGTAGGGTCAAGAGGAATATAAGCACCACCCGCTTTGAGTATCCCTAACAACGCGACTACCATCTCTAGCGATCGCTCTATACAAACCCCAACTAGAGTTTCTGGTTTGACACCTAGAGTTCTCAGGTGATGCGCTAATTGATTGGCTTTTTGATTCAGCTCTCTATATGTTAATTGCTCATTTTGAAAAATAACTGCTACAGCATCAGGGGTTTGTGACACCTGAAATTCCACTAATTGATGAATGGAAATGTTTTTATGATCACTCAGCATGGATTTTTCCATCTAACCAAATTTTGAACTGGAAGTATTCAGAGTACTCAGCAGTACCCTGTTGAAGTCTGTGGCAGTGCACCCCTAATTTTTTGCAGTCAATTTATATCTTGACTGTTAGTAACAGCTTGGTTTTTAATATTACATAAATAATCTCAGTAATATTATTTGCAATATCAATTAGAAGCTATTAGAAAAAAATCAGTAGATATATTTTAATTAGGCTTTTTACTTAATAGCTTGAGTAATGCCACTGGATAAATTGTGAAACTATTTCTGATAGAGTATCAGCCAGTTTTTACCAATTTTTAGGTAAATTTGCGTCCAGATAAAACGTTGTTTGTTAAAAATACTTAAAGCCCTATTGTTGAGATATTAAAATTCTGCTGTCACAAGAGGTTATGTAGTAATTGAAATCAAACTTTATAAAAACGTTATTGATAAATACAAAGAATTTATGTAAAAACTGATAATAAGAGGTGATAAAAATTCTCCCCTTATTCACACCGTCTCCCTAGGCAATTAATTGAGTAATTTTTGTATGGTGTGAGCCAATTTCAGAGAGTCCCGATGATTAGGGAGAAGGTATTTGGCAAAAGTCTTTGAAAATAGCTTTATTCTCAATTTTTACTAATTGAGAAGGTTGATTTTAGTGATTTATCAACAATACAGCCATGACCACAACTCTCAGAAGAGGCGAGAGCGGTAATCAGTGGGATCGATTCTCGCAATGGATTACTAGCACTGAAAATCGGCTTTATATCGGCTGGTTTGGTGTGTTAATGATTCCCGCCTTGTTAAATGCAACTATTTGCTTCATTATTGCCTTTATTGCTGCACCACCTGTTGATATCGACGGTATTCGAGAGCCTGTTTCTGGTTCTTTACTTTACGGTAATAACATCATTACTGGTGCTGTTGTGCCGACATCCAATGCTATTGGTTTGCATTTCTACCCCCTTTGGGAA
Organism: Nostoc carneum NIES-2107; assembly: GCA_002368155.1. Lineage (GTDB taxonomy): Bacteria > Cyanobacteriota > Cyanobacteriia > Cyanobacteriales > Nostocaceae > Aulosira > Aulosira carnea. The sequence continues at coordinate 1,864,109 of AP018180.1, read as the reverse complement.
GCGGCCTCTATGGATGAATGGCTCTACAACGGCGGCCCTTATCAGCTAATTGTTTTGCATTTTCTCATTGGTATTTTCTGTTGGCTGGGCAGACAATGGGAACTAAGTTTTCGTTTAGGGATGCGTCCCTGGATTTGTGTGGCTTACTCAGCACCCGTAGCTGCGGCGACCTCAGTGTTCTTAATTTATCCCATCGGTCAAGGTAGCTTTTCTGACGGTATGCCTCTAGGTATTAGCGGCACGTTTAACTTTATGCTTGTATTCCAAGCAGAACACAATATTCTGTTCCACCCCTTCCATATGTTTGGGGTAGCAGGTGTTTTCGGTGGTTCTTTATTCTGTGCAATGCATGGTTCTTTGGTGTCTTCCTCGCTAGTTAGGGAGACGACTGAAGTTGAATCCATTAACTATGGATATAAATTTGGTCAAGAACAAGAAACCTACAGCATTGTAGCGGCTCACGGTTATTTTGGACGCTTGATCTGGCAATATGCTAGCTTTAACAACTCTCGTTCGCTGCACTTTTTCTTAGCTGCTTGGCCTGTAGTTTGTATTTGGTTGACGGCTTTAGGTATAAGCACAATGGCATTTAATTTGAATGGATTTAACTTTAACCAATCTGTGCTAGATTCTCAAGGTCGTGTAGTTAGTACATGGGCTGATGTCGTCAATCGTGCCAACTTAGGTATAGAAGTGATGCACGAGCGTAATGCTCACAACTTCCCCCTAGATTTAGCTGCTGGTGAATTCATACCTGTAGCTTTACAAGTTCCAGCAATGCATGGTTAATCTGAGTTTAATATAAATTAATAGCGTTCTCGATTTAGAGAGCGCTTTTTTATTGGCATTACAGATGTATTCATACCAATTTAAATAGTGTTTAGGGCAGATAGGGCATCAAGAATGAAGGAATACCCCGTCATGGACATAATCAAGGATGGTGTTAACGAGCGCCAAGAGTTGATCAACTTTAGCTTGCAGTTGATCAAGTGTCTGAAAACAAGCCCATTTAAGATCCGCTTTGAGGTGTGCCCATAGCCGCTCAATCGGATTAAGTTCTGGGCAAGAAGTAGAACTATGGAATAGAACCCTATATCTTCAATTGTCAAGGTACAGATTGCCGTTAGGCAGTTAGGTTTTTATACAGGTTGATTACCGTTTCTGTTAGGCTTGACTTTACCAAAATGTGACCCAGGCTTAAACACCTTCTACAATTAACTTTAGAAGTAAAATTTGGTAATGAAGGATTAAATTTAATGCCAAAAATTTCTCAAATATCTGATATTGAAGAACTCAAAGCAATTCAACGTTATATTCTCACATCCGAAACTGTAGAGGAAATCAGGCAAATCTTAGAAAATTAGAAGTTGTTTTTCAAACTAGTAAAAGTTCTGGTGCTAATTGTCTTATCAGTATTCCAAGAAGCAGCTAAAATCATCTTCAAATTTGCTTGCCTGGTTTCCAATGAGATTCTCCACACACTATTAACTCATCAACTTCATTACAAATTAAAACTTGCCGCTTATGATGGTGTGAGTTTTTGGCACCCTGATGTGACACACAATCAATACCAGCGACAAAAGATAATTAGTGGAGTGGCGATCGCTTTTTCAGTAACAGCTTGCAGTTTTACCCCAGCAAGTATTTCTCCACAATCCAACACCAAGCAGCTAAAAAGTCAACTTCACGCTGTACAAGTTCCGCAACAAAAGACAACCAGCCAAGATAAACCACAATCACAGTCACCAGCTAAAGTAGAAAACCTCACTTTTAGCGTTCCAGATAAGTTTCAGGGACAAATTGTGTATCATGTTCAACCTAACAATAACGAGAAAGTTATCGCCTTGAGCATTGATGATGGCCCTTGGCCCAAAACTACATTACAAATGCTCGATATTCTCAAGCAAAATAATGTCAAAGCCACATTCTTTTGGGTAGGACAAGCTTTACAAGCTAATCCCGAAATTGCGAAACAAGTAGTAGCCCAAGGACACGCCATTGGTAATCATACTTGGCATCATTGGTATCGCCGCATAGATGCAGCCACAGCCAAAAGTGAAATTGAGCGCACAAATGAACTCATCTACAAAACTACAGGAGTAAAAACTAGTCTGTTTCGTCCCCCTGGAGGCGTGTTAAACAACGGACTAGCAGCTTACGCCAAAAGCCAAAAATCGGCAGTAGTCATGTGGTCGCAAACTTCCGCCGATACCGATCCACGTGCTAAATATGAAGTATTCATCAAAAACGTCTTAAGAGATGCCAAACCCGGATCTATAGTATTGATGCACGACGGCGGAGGCGATCGCAAAAGAACTGTAGAAGCCTTACCCGAAATCATCAGCGGACTCAAAAAGCAAGGCTACCGATTTGTCACAGTTCTTGAACTCTTAGAAATGCAAAGGTAATGGGCATAGGGCATGGGGCATGGGGCATTGGGCATTGGGCATTGGTAATGAGTAATGAGTAATGAGTAATGAGTAATGAGTAATGGGTAATGGGTGTTTGTTCCCCTTTCCCCTTTTACCCTTTCCCCTTGTCCCCAGTCCCCAATCCCCAATCCCCAATCCCCAATCCCCAATCCCCAGTCCCCAACCCCTACTCACTCAAAGCCGACGCACAAGCTTGGGCTTCTTGCCAAATTTTATGGAGGAAGAATTCAGTGCGATCGCTCATGGTGGTGACAAATACACCTACGGCTTCTTGTGTTCCATCAGATAACCAAGAACCCCGCAGCGTCACCTCCATATATTCCGCATCACAGCGAGATAAAGCCATAATTTCGGTGTCATGGCGTTTGATGGCAGCCTCCAGCATTTCTAAACCTGGTAAATCCGCAGGTAGCAAAAAGGAAGCAGTGCTGGGTTCAACATGGAGAGATTGGCCGACTCGCATTGCCAATACTACTCGCTGTGCTACCCACTCCTCCAGCGATAAGCTGAGGCACTCTAAGTGAAAACTCCTTTCAGTGTAAGTTAATTTCAACATTCCTTCTGCTCTCCTGCTATTCCAGGTTGGCTTGCATATTTATCCAGAACTCTTCAGCAACAGAAATCGCTTGAGAGACTGGTGGCTTCGGTTGATTACGCAGATGCATCCTCGGGGTGCAATTCCCTTTATAACGGTAAGATTTTTTACAAGCTATGACTAGGTTATTCCATTTGTGATGGCCGCCGTGCGATCGCCAAATTACGCGTTTTAGTGTGAAAGGTTTGTTCCTACCGTCATCTTGGCAACTATGATAGCCTCGCCGCAACAATGCTCCTGATGGGCGGTTTTGTAACTTAACACTCTTCATCCCAAATCGTGGCAAGTAATTTGGAGAAAATACCACTGTTGATGGCTCTAACACTAGCATCACGCTTGTCACAGCTTGACTCCTTATTAAAAAACCCCCGCTTCTTCTTTAGCTGAAGCGGGGGTGGGAAATTGACCTCTAAATCTTCTGGTCTTTATCGGTACAGTATTGCTCTACCTGTACCTCCCGCTTCTTACGCCTATTTGTGGTTTTGTATTCAGCACATCAATGCTGATATTTCTAAAATCATAAATACTCTCTGTGATTTGCTGATATCGGCCACCATTACCCATAAAAAGATACTCCACTCCCAAAGATGCTGATTCCAGACTGGCTCGGCAGTTGGTAGCACCTAAAGAAGTAGAGATGGGGAAAATGGATTTCACAGAAAAATTTCACCTATTGAACATTCCTTTAAACATACTACACTTGTATTACTATCCTGTCTATACCTTGAAGGAGAAAAAGTCATGCATACAATCGCTCGCACCCCAACCACCGATATGGAAGTTACCAGCATCCGTTTAGAACGGGAACTGAAAGATAAACTGAAAGATATTGCTGGCAATCAAGGATATCAAGCTCTCATTCGCGATATCCTCTGGAATTATGTGCAGCAAAAATCAGGTGAGTGGAAACCGCGATTTTCAAAGACTGATATTCGAGCGAGCATAGCAGCCACAGCTCAACAAGAAGAACGTTGTGTACTAACAGGTCAAATCATTCAGCCACAACAACCGATGCTTTTAGGATTCACCAGAAATGGCGATATGGTACCTCTGAGTATCGAGAGTTTGGCCGGATAGCTTTTTATTACCGGAATGCAGCCTAGTTACTCATCCGGGCAACTAGGCTGCATTCATGATGAAGCGGAATCTAAAATGATACATAGGCTATCATTCTATAAATAATTATTTTAAATTAATTATATAGTTATCAATTTTTATAGAAAAATTCATGTATATTGATACAGTTTTCCTGCTTTAACTCATATTGATTTCGCCAGCGGACAGAGCCAGTCTCAGGGCGACAAATTCGGCAACTGCAAAGCCAAAAGGCAGACTCTACAATAGTTACATCGACTTTCATATATGTGCGCTCTGAGTGCAACTCAATATAAACAACACTTGAGTCACAGGGGGTTTCACATCACTTGACAGATACAAATCATCAGCATATTAAATATAGGATTATCGACCATAGGAGTTAAGCAACAATACGTAGATACAGCACACTGCTGTTATGCAGAAGCTATAAAAATGATTGCTCAGGCTTTTCCTAAATCGTAATTATACTGAGAGCTAGACTGAATCAATTGGTTAGCTCGCTGAGTCATGAGTTTGAGAAAAAAATATAATTTTTTCCCCTAATTGTACTCAGTAATACCACTGAGTACAAGGTTGACTTTTTGCCTCAATTCCAGAGAAATTACGGTTTATGTATAGTTACAGACAGGATATCCTATCTCAAAGTTAGTAAATCAACTTAACCCCAAGTCGTTAGAGCTTCTCTAGCAAAGGGATTTTAGTATATCCTAGGTACTTTCATTACTTGTGTAAAAATTCGTTTAATATACCAAAAACTTGGTCATCTGAAATAGAAAAGGGCTATAACAGGTGAGAGAAAGTCTTTACAAAAGATTTGCAATTCGTCAGGGTGCACTAAAAAACTAAGGGTGAAGAATTAAGCCAAGAGGTTGGGTGCAAAACATGGGGTCGTTATCCAAGAGCGTGCCAGGAATGAAAAAGCGTTTATCATCGCCGCCACAGTGCCCAGATGACGTAGATCGACTACAATCATACCCAGTCAAGCTGATGCAGCATCCGCAAGAAACAACCTACCAGTTGTCAGAACAAATTAATCAAATTGTCGCTACCACACCAGCGACGGTTTTAATGCTGCAAGAATTGTCCAAGTTGCTTGGAGTAGCTTTTCAGGTAGACTGTTGCTTGATTACAGTGATGAGCGAGGCATCCAGTGAAGTAACTAGTAGTAATTGGTGCCATGAGGAATATTTAGGTTTGCCGCAATCAAACGAAGTATTTTCGATGGAACAATTGCTCATGGAACTCAATGTAGTTCAATGTGCAGCCGAACCATTAAATATTGAGGATATTTCGACAATTCAACAAAGTCTTGAACTTGGTTGCCAGTCTTTGCCACTCCCAATTAAAGCTGTTTTGGCAATTCCTACCCGCTTTCAAGGAAAAAACAACGGGATAATTAGCTTGATTAAGTTTCAATCACATGATTGGACTAAGTCAGAACAGCAGTTACTCAAGAGTATAGAGTCTGTTTGCGCGATCGCTTTTTCACAAGTAGCCCAAGCACAACTAATAGCGACTCAACAGCAGCATTTACAGCAGAGTCACCAACACCAAAACTTAATCAAGCAATTAACTATACTCAGTCGCAGCAACTTGGAGTTAAATCAAATGCTCCAGTTGGCGATCGCTTCTACTGCTGAATCTCTCCAAGCAGATAGGGGTTTGTTTATTACATTAAAATATACAGATCCTTTATTTAGAACTCGGTCTAAAAAGCAAATTCCTAACGCCAAAGCTACTGTAATCAGACAATGGACTCGAGATAGCCAAAATGGGTCTAGTAGTGCATTAGATACCTTACAAGACCAATCTTTTGCTATTTCCGACTGTGGTTTATGCCAGCGGGTGTTCATCGACTTTGGTAAACCAGTAGTAATTGATGACTATACAGAACAAACAGAAATTTTGGCAGTCGCGCCATTGTTTGCTGTAGAGCAGTTTCCCGCAGTGCTGTTAATGCCATTAGAAAGCCAAGGCAAAATTTTAGGCTTTTTAGTTCTACAACAAACAGTAGCTCGCAATTGGCAATCATCTGAGTTAAATCTGGTAGAAATGGTATGCGCCCAAGTAAGCAACGCCATTATTCAGTCACAGACATTGCGACAAGTGCAAAATTTGGTAGATGAGCGCACAGCCAAACTCCAAAGTAGCTTAGAACTACAAGCCAAATTGCACGAAAGAACTAGGCAATATGTAGAGCAGTTGCGAGAACTCAATGAACTCAAAGATGAATTTTTGAGCAACATGAGCGATCGCTTACGCTATCCTCTAACAAATATGCTGATGTCAATTCGCAATTTGCGTCTGCCAAGCATTACACCAGAGCGTCAAAATAGATATTTCGATATTTTAGAGCAGGAATGTACTAAAGAAATTAATCTCATTAATGACTTACTGACACTGCAAAAACTAGAGTCGCAACAAGCAACGCCGCAATTTGAAAGTATTGATTTAAATAGACGTATCCAAGATTTAGCTGCCTCCTTTGCCACAAAACTGGCAGATAAAGGATTAAGCATTAACCTGGATTTACCAGAGCAGTCATTAAAACTACAAACTGAAATTGAAAGTTTTGACCGCATCTTACAAGAGTTATTAACTAATGCTTGTAAATATTCAGAGTCTGAAACCATTGTTGATTTAGAAGCCGCTCACCAAGTTAATCAATCGGTGGATCAAGTTATTATTAAGGTGACTAATATCGGCCGCGGGATTTCTGAGCAAGAAGCGACTTATATCTTCGACAAATTCCGTCGCGGTAAAGGACGCTGGACTCCTGGGACTGGTTTGGGTTTGGCTCTCGCCAAGTCCCTGGTGCAGCATTTAAATGGGACAATTAGTGTTGAGAGTACGCAAATTGCAGATTCCGATCTGAGTAAAATTTGCTTTACCTTTACGTTGCCCCAGTTTTCTGACGAAAGCAAAACATATTCGGAAAGTGACTGAACAACCTAACACAACAGTCGGCGTTAACTTCAACGCTGCTAGTGACGAAACCAACCAAGAACCAAATTTGGCTGTGAGTACAGGTGTAGAACCATCTGTAGATATCCAAATTGAAAAAATCGCAGAACGACAACGACAAATCACCGCTAAAATCCAGATACCTCAACCAATAGAAAAAATCTGGAAAGTGCTCACAGATTATGAAGCCTTAGTTGACTTCATTCCCAATTTGGCGAAAAGCCGACGATTGGATCACCCAGACGGTGGAATTCGCCTAGAACAAGTAGGTTCGCAGCGCTTACTCAACTTCAACTTTTGTGCGCGTGTCGTTCTGGACTTGGAAGAATATTTCCCCAAAGAAATCAACTTCCGCATGATAGAAGGAGATTTTAAAGGCTTTTCTGGTAGCTGGCGCTTAGAACCTTATCCTTGTGGTGATGCGATGGGTACCAATCTTTGCTACACAATTCAAGTTTGGCCCAAACTCACAATGCCAGTGACAATCATTGAGAATCGTCTCAGCAAGGATTTGCAATTAAATCTTTTAGCTGTTTACCAACGAGTACAACAGTTAAGCAATTAAATATACTAAAAAATAGAAAACCTATCTTGATTCACATCATCACAAGATAGGTTTTCTATTTTAGCGGATGAACGAAAATCAACTTCTTACAGTTGAATTTTCTCTTCAATACCCCCAGGGGAATTCGAATCCCCGTTACCTCCGTGAAAGGGAGGTGTCCTAGGCCTCTAGACGATGGGGGCGCATTAGGCGCTGTGGGCGCTTCGGACTCAGACCTTTTATAAATTAACTAATTTTTCAGATGCTGTCAACAGTTTTGGCAAAAAAATTTCTTTTAGTTAAGTTGGGGGGTGGGGCTGGGGATTGGGGACTGGGGATTGGGGATTGGGGGCTGGGGATTGGGGACTGGGGACTGGAGAGCAGAGCGAGCAGGAGAGAAATATCATTACCAATGACCAATGACCAATGACCAATGACCAATGAGCAATGACCAATGACCAATGCCCAATGCCCCATGCCCCATGCCCAATCCCCAATGCCCCATGCCCAATCCCCCATGCCCAATCCCCCATTCCCAATGTCCCTTTTGGCAACCAATCAGAAATAGAGTAATATAAGAAACTAAGTATGAAAAAAAAATGGAATTTCTCAAGGGGAAAATGGTGCGATGTTGTACCCTTTAGAGGTAATATTTACTCTTCTTTACAAAAGATTTTGATATATATCCCTCAAAATCTACAACATGGAAGCATCTTTTGACATCACCTTACAGATGGTGACTGCGGTTTTTGCAGGTATTAGCGCCCAAGTGCTGGCTGCCTATCTTCGGGTACCTAGCATTGTTTTGTTGCTGTTGTTGGGCATTTTTCTGGGGTCTGATGGGATTGGGCTGTTGCATCCCCATTTGCTAGGCACTGGGTTAGAAGTAATTGTGGCTCTAGCAACGGCAATAATTCTGTTTGAAGGGGGACTCAACCTAGATTTGCGCGAGTTGGGGAGAGTTTCAGTTAGCCTCCAATTGCTCGTCACCTTGGGAACGCTGGTCACGCTGCTGGGTGGTAGTATGGCGGCGCACTGGTTGGGTGAATTTCCTTGGAGTATCGCCTTTCTCTACGCTTCGATTATCGTGGTCACAGGCCCAACAGTGATTAATCCCCTGTTGAAACAAATTAATGTCGATCGCCAAGTTGCAACGCTTCTAGAAGGCGAAGGGGTATTAATTGACCCCGTAGGAGCTATTTTGGCTTTCGTGGTGCTGGATACGATTTTAAATGGCGATGTAGACCCCATTCATGCCATTACCGGGTTGCTGATGCGTCTGAGTATTGGGGGCGCAATTGGTGCTGCTGGTGGCTATTTGATGAGCTTGATTTTCAAACGCGCCAATTTTCTTTCCTTTGAACTGAAAAATTTGGTGGTACTGGCAATACTTTGGGGGTTATTTACCTTAGCGCAAACTATCCGCAGTGAGTCGGGAGTCATGACTACGGTGGTTGCGGGTGCTGTATTTGCTAACTCATCAGTACCAGAAGAAAGGTTTTTGCGGCATTTTAAAGGTCAACTGACAATACTCAGCGTTTCAGTGCTGTTTATTTTACTCGCGGCTGACTTGTCTATTGCCAGTGTGTTTGCTTTGGGTTGGGGTAGTTTATTCACAGTTTTGGTACTGATGTTTGTCGTCAGACCAATTAATATTCTCTTGTGTACCTGGAATAGTGACCTCAATTGGCGGCAGAAATTGTTTTTAAGCTGGGTTGCACCAAGGGGAATTGTGGCGGCTTCGGTTGCTTCTTTATTTGCAATTTCCTTGACACAGAAGGGGATAAACGGTGGTGATGCAATTAAAGCCCTGGTTTTCTTGACAATTATCATGACGGTTGTTTGCCAAGGACTGACAGCCGGACAAATTGCTAAATGGCTGCAAATCACCTCAAAACAAGCCACTGGGGCTGTAATTGTGGGTTGTAATCCTTTGAGTCTGTTAATTGCCCGCTTCTTCCAAGAACGGGGTGAAAAAGTTGTGATGATTGATACAGACCCAGATTGCTTTGCCCAAGCGGAAGCGCAAAATTTGAGGTTGATTGCTAGCAGTGCCCTAGATACTGCGGTTTTAGAAGAGGCAGGATTAGCTTCTATGGGAACTTTTTTGGCGATGACGAGTAATGGCGAGGTAAATTTCGTCTTGGCACAACGGGCTGCTGAAGAGTTTAATCCGCCGCGTGTGTTAGCAGTATTTCCCCGCGATCCGCAAGCTAGTACTTCTGCCAGTAGTAAAGTGCATCAAGCTTTTGTTTCGGACTTGGCAATCAAAACCTGGAATGAATACTTGAATAAGGGACAGGTGAAGTTGGGAACAACCACACTCAATGAATTGGAATTTGTTAGTCAACAGGATCACATCCAAGAAAAGATTCGGACTGGAGTATTGATACCGTTGTTGGTAGAACGAGAGCAACGCTTACAGGTAATGCCAGTTAACCAAGAATGGGAAATAGGCGATCGCATTATCTACCTTTTACATGACCCCAGACCAAATCTTTTAAAACGCTTATCTGGTGCAAGTCAATCTACTCCTCTAGCATTGGAGAAGTTACCGGAGGTGGAAGAGGTTCCCCTGGCAAAATTAGCTCAACTTTCCACTAGTGAAGCGTCTGGTGCTTGAAAAGTATTCTCAGCAGTTTCATCAGCAGAGATTTCTCGCTCTTGCCACAATAAAGCAGCTAAATGCACTATAGCCAGCAGTAGAGCGATAGGAGAAATAATATAGCTGTTTAAAGCGTAAAGGTGTTGCACAGTGATAGTACTAATTGCGCCACCACCAGTGAGAATATCTCGCAACTCGCCACCAATCAAGGGAATGGCTTCGATAGTGCCTAACTCAATACTAAAACGCCAGTATCCTTCCTGAGTCCAGTCTAAAAGCATAGCAGTCCAATCGAGAGCGATCGCACTTAAGGTAAACAAAATGCCACTAATCCACGCAGTTAGCCAACTCTTGCGGAATTGTCGCCCTAAAAACATCACGACCATTTGAATTAAGCCAACTCCAATCATGGCATTACCAGAGAGGTCGTGGGTTTTGTGGAATAACCAACCGTAAGACACTACGGTATCAATCATTTTCAATGACCGATAAGCACCACCTGCTGTAGGTTCGTAATAGAAAGATAGTAAAACTCCAGTTGAGAGATGCATCACGCATAGTGTAAGCATCGCGACCGATAATATGGTCGCCAGTCGCCGCAAACTTCTATCTGACAAGGTGATTTGCATAGCTGACACCTCTTATGTAATAAAAAATGTGTATTTTTATTACAGTTTAACTAAGAAAAATTAATTTATTTGTCTCCATAGAGATATTTAAGCCAAATACTGTGCCCAAGTTTGTAGGATTTCTGGTGAGCCATACCAAATACCAGGGCTTCTCGGAGAATGCCTCACGCCTGCAATTACAAGATTTTCAGCACCATCTAGATGGGCAGCTGCTATCGGTGTAATCCCATCTCCCCAAGTGTTACCTGTGCCACAGGTTAATTGATAACTGCTGTAAGCTAACCAACTACCAGGCCGCCTTTCTCCAAAAATAGTTTTACCCGCTACACAAACGTAACGAACATTTTGGTAAAAAGCTCCAGGGTAATTATTTTTGACAAAATCTAAATTCCAGCGTGTCCAACGCTCTTGGCTGATATGAGGTGTACCCAGGGTAATGAGCGTAGCTGTGAGTGGGTGAGCATTCCAGACAGAAGATTGGACTTCACCACGTCCCAAATAAGGCTTTTCTCCTAAATAAATTCGAGATAGCCAACCACCTGCTGAATGACCAATTAAATTAACTTGAGAAGCTTGATATTGCTGTAAAGTTTGTTTTACCGTGCGATCCAATATTTGCAAAATAGGTGTCACAGATCTACCACCAAACAAGGCAATCCAGTCTCGCCGCCGTAATGGCACTGTCACTGTAGGAAAACCCAACTGCTGTAGAGATTGTTCCAGTAGGCGGTAAGCGATCGCACTTTCTAGATAGCCAGGTAAAATAACTGTAGGTAAAGCCATGAGTAATGATTGCAACAGTTACCAGATCTTAGCGAGCAACATCAGGATTTTTTCATGGTCGCGTCAGCAAGTGCCACTTTCTAGTAAAATGTTACGTGATTGCACAAAAATTAAACTTTGCTGAAAAAAATGCCAATCTGGCTATTTTAGTCCCATGTTAGAAAGCTATGATTTTAAAAGGGACACATTTAAATATTTTGCTATAGAGCCGGAAGAAAAATTTAGAGCCTGAAAAATAATTTATTGATCTGCAACTGCAATTGAGCTGAGTGAACGAGAATAGCCATGTCTTACGTCTCCCTGTTAAAAAATCTACCGGAAATCTTAGGCCAACCAACGGGAATAGCAGCAATAGCTTCTGTTGGCATCCACGGTGCGATCGCCTTGATTGTGCCATTAGTACCTGTAGACTCCAATAAACCGAAAGAAACAGCATCATCAAAAACGGTTGGAGTTATGGAATTGAGCCAGGCTGACCAAAGTCGGTTACCACAAATTCCTGGGCAAACACCAATTAACCCCCAATCGCCAGTTTTACTATCACAATCTCCAGTTACGCCACTAAATCTGGATTCCCAATCGAGTTTACCACCATTACCACCACCACCATCATCTAGCCAGTTTGTCATGCCACCGATCCCGTCATCGGCGGGTAATTACTCAATTGCGGCACTACCAAAAAGGCAGCCTTTACGCAATTATTCTCAAAGCAATTTTCGCTTTGATACCTCTGGTTTTAATGGCAATAACAAATTCGCTTCAGTTCCACGTTTTAATAACAGAGATATTACCTTAGGTGAAGCCAAGCCTTTACCTGTGAGCAGGTTACCAGTATTACCAGAAGGTAGACTACCTGATGGATTACCAAACTCCCCAGCACCGCTACCTGTGGATGCTAACCCAACTCCCATAGCTGATGTGGCAGCAAATCCTCAGCCTAGCAGTAATCCATCCCAATCTGGCGATAACCAACAGCTAATAGCTGCAGTTGGTAACACACCAAAAGCTGGTGATAATTTACAAATATCCGAACAAGCCATACCCCAAGGGCAATTGGGATCTACACCCAATCTATCTAATCAAGCACCTACACCCGGAACAGAACTAGCGATCGCGCAGATTAAATCTTACGAAAGTCTCAGAGCCGCAGTTCAGAAACAATACCCAAATGCTGTAGAAAAAACTGTGATTCGTGACACAGTTACTACAGATAAAACTGACGTTCAAGGTATTATCTTAGGGCGATTAGTAGTAGACCCTGATGGTAAAGTCTTAGACATTCAATTTGAAGGCCAATCAGTAACCCCTGCTTTGCGCGTCGAAGCAATGGAGTACTTTAAGACACATCCACCCAAGGGAGATAAGCAAGTTGCTCATTACCCCTTTAGCTTAGAGTTTAAAAATAATAGCAACACTGCTGCAGGAGATAATCAAAAGCCTGCAACCGGATCGGCCGCTACTGTCAAACCTTTAAATCTGCCATTAGTTAATAATAGTCAACCCACACCAGCAACAGGCACTACAGTTCAACCATTAAACCTGCCAGCTGTTAATAATAACCAACCAACATCTGCACCTGGTTCAGCTACTACAGTTAAACCATTAAACTTGCCAGATGTTAATAGCAATCAGCTCAAACCCATACCAGTCACCAATACCAAACCCTTAACATTGCCAACAGTTAACAATAACCAGCAGACACCTGCACCTGCAACCAATGTTAAGCCATCATCTAATTCCTTAATTAATAAACTTCAGTCAGCACCAGGTGCTACTGTTAAACCATTAGCAGCACCAGCACCTACACCTGCAACTAATATTAAACCCTTAGCAGCACCAGTACCCACACCAGCAGCTACGACTCAACCCTTAGCAGCACCTGCTACTAACAACAATCAGCCTACTGCTACTGTGGAATCTGGCAAAAAGCTAGTACAACAGTTGCGTGAACTGAGACAAGAAAGAGAAACCTCTGATCAAGGTAAATAAAAGGTAAAGGGGTAAAGGAGAATGGGAAAAGGAAAAAACCTTTAACCCTTACCCTTTCACCTTTTCCCCCAATCTAGAAACCGATTACTATCGCCAGCTTTCTGAGATTAGAGACAAAAGCCAAAAATGAATGTGGATTGTAAAGACGCTGTATCTAGCATCTTCACAATCCACATTTATTTGGGCTGAGAAAGAGGAAAATATTTGAATCTACCCTTTCCCCTTTTCCCCTTTCCCCATTAACCGATATTAAGGTGTAGCAGCAGATGCAGATGAGGTACTTTGCCAACCTGTTTCCGCTTTCTGGAAAACGTAAGCAGCTACCTCTAAAATCTCCTGAGTGCTTAACTTGTTTTTAAAGGGAGGCATGGCATTTTTACCATTTTGTACCTGGTGGATAATTGCTTGAATGGGATCTTGGTCGTAATTCTCCAGATAACTTGATAATGCCTCCTTTTGCAAGGTTTTATGGCTAATTAGGATATTACCGCCCCCAATATGGCAAGAAGAACAATTAGCATCAAAGATTTTCGCGCCATCAGATGTTTCGGCAGCTAATGCTGGCAGAATGAATGTAAATCTAAATAAAGCGATCGCCAACAGCAGGATAAATAAAAATATTCTCAAGAGATTCTCCTTGCAAAAACCATTCGGCAACCTTAAAACTTTATCGAGTAAGTTTTCTATGGCTGCTTTCAGCCTTAGAGATTACCAACTGATATGTGTACTCTACCTTATGAAGCGTGAGTTTCTGTAGCTGGTAAACTCTATGGGACAAATATGGATTTAATTATATATTTTTAAGATTTGGAGTTGAACGGCTGCTCTCTTGTAAAAAATTCCAGTTCTCCACTTTGACAAGGGTTAATCAAAATTTAGCGGTGTCGAGCTGAACAGATAGCACTCGACACCGCTATTGATATCTATATAAATTACTTCAACCTCTAGGTAAAGGAATGCCGATTCTGGGAAGTATAGCTTAATGTTCGCTTTACCTGAGTAGCCTGGTTACCCTAATATCGTATTCAGTGCCTCTGGGATGCTCGCTTTTAGCCCTTTGGAATGCCATACCGTCAGCTTGTGCTTTTGAAGGAGCGTCGATTTCGTACCTTGTCGTCCCGCGTTGAAAGGTATTGTTTGCTAGATCAGCAAATTCTTTGATATCTACCAATACCTCGTATGTGTGATCCATTTTGGAACCTCCAAATGTGCATTCTGCACGCTAATGGGGAACACTCTCAGTATATGAACATACAGAGGTACCAGAGAACAAATCAATACAATTCTTGATTGAGTATTGATTGATTACTCACTAAAATTTAAGACTCATTAATTTATACAAATTAAGAAAAATATTAATAACACATCCATAATCTTTAGGGTTGCAAAGCTGTACACACCCCATGATGGTTCGGTTAAAAATTTTTCCTCATGATTTTGGGGTTGTAAAGACGCGATTAATATGTGGATTGGAGACGCGATAAATCGCGTC
Organism: Nostoc carneum NIES-2107; assembly: GCA_002368155.1. Classification (GTDB taxonomy): domain Bacteria; phylum Cyanobacteriota; class Cyanobacteriia; order Cyanobacteriales; family Nostocaceae; genus Aulosira; species Aulosira carnea. The sequence goes on along the minus strand of AP018180.1, from coordinate 1,848,978 downwards.
TCTACAGGATTTAAACTCAATCTGTCTATCCGAACCGTGTTGTGTCCACACCTATTTCTCTTTGTTGGATTGTTTTTCAAACTGGTTTTACTTTTTCTGGAATCGGGAAATCTCAAGCTGTAGTAATTCTCAGACAAACAACTTATATGTAAACTTTATACCTAAAGCAGGGGGATATACCCCAACCAGAACCCAGTCATTAAGATTGGGTTTTTGATTATCTATTGTTATTGCTGAGTTATAAAAAACCCTGTGGCAACTTCTCCGGAATTAGTAAATCTGATGCTGTAGTAATTCTCAGACAAACAACTTATATGTAAACTTTATACCGAAAGCACGGGGATATACCCCAACCAGAACCTAGTCATCAAGGCTGGGTTTTTGATTATCTATTGTTATTGCTGAGTTATAAAAAATCCAGTGCAACTTCTCCGGAATTAGTAAATCTGATGCTGTAGTAATTCTCAGACAAACAACTTATATGTAAACTCTATACCGAAAATGCGGGGATATACCCCAACCAGAACCTAGTCATCAAGGCTGGGTTTTTGATTATCTATTGTTATTGCTGAGTTATAAAAAACCTTGTGGCAACTTCTCCGGAATTAGTAAATCTGATGCTGTAATAATTCTCAGACAAACAACTTATATGTAAACTCTATACCGAAAATGCGGGGATATACCCCAACCAGAACCTAGTCATCAAGGCTGGGTTTTTGATTATCTATTGTTATTGCTGAGTTATAAAAAACCTTGTGGCAACTTCTCCGGAATTAGTAAATCTGATGCTGTAGTAATTCTCAGACAAGCAACTTATATGTAAACTCTATACCGAAAGTGCGGGGATATACCCCAACCAGAACCTAGTCATCAAGGCTGGGTTTTTGATTATCTATTGTTATTGCTGAGAGACCAAAAACCTCGTGGTAACTTTTCTGGAATTAGTAAATCTCATGCTGTAGTAATTCTCAGACAAGCAACCTATATGTAAACTTTATACCGAAAATATGGGGATATACCCCAACCAGAACCCAGTCACTAAGGCTGGGTTTTTGATTATGTAGAGATAATTACTAAGCGACAAAAAACCCCGGTGGCACTAACCGGGGTGAAAATGAGAAGTCCAAATAACGAACTGATACCGAATTCAAAAAATCTTAGCTAACACTCAAGCCTACCAACACCAGAGTAGTAACAAGCAATGTAGCGAACACGCCTTGTATAACATATTTGCGCTGTTCCCAAATTGCAGGGTACTCAGCGTAGTACATCTGAGGTTCAGTTGCGTAGTTATTGAGAACGCCGTCTTCATTAACAGTTGTATACATAGTTGTTTCTCGTAGTTGTTAACTTATGTAAATAAATTTAACAAGTTTGTTACAAATAGTCAATACTGCTTGACAAATAATTGTAGATACTATCTATAAAATCAGCTTATCAATAAGGCAATGACAGGCGTAGCTACGCCTGTCATTGAAAGGAACAAGATTTTTGTGAGGTGTGATGTCTGTCTGAAAAGAGTACCAATTCAAAATTCAAACTTAGCAAAGCCATATATTACCAGCGTTCGTGAGTTTGCATCTTTGATTGAATTTTGGAGAATCGGTATCAAGGGAAAGGGTTTAACGCTGCTTTGTTCAAGTAAAGAAGAAATATTTCGCTAGGCTTCAAACTCAAGACACCAAGCAGAATCGGGATTTGGTATTGCTGAGACACATCAATAATATTCTGGAGGACATGGCACTGCCATGCCCCTACAATCTGTCGCATTTTTGTTTCAAATTGGTATAACGAGGCAGGAAGCAACTTAACTACTCAGCACTGTTCATTTGACTTCGCTGGCTTCAAACTTGGTAATCTTGCCTTTTTTGATAGCGACAACCACATCGTAGGTTGCACAGTAAGCGATGGTGACATTATTGGCTTTGTTGTATAAGTTAACTACCATACCTGCACCACCCGGTTGTACGGCAATTGGCTCTAAATCGCCAAAAAAGTAACGTCGCAAAGCGTCACCGGTGCCAAATTGACCCTTATTTTTGGCGAGGAATTCTATTTTTTGTTGAGCAGTTAACCCTGTAGCGTCCTTTGCTTCTGCGGCTGAAGCTTGAACTAGTGAGGGATTAATAGCTTTGAGGGGAGCATCCCAAACTGTAAAACAACCGATTAAGGCAACACTTGTGAGCATGGTAGCGAGTTTCATTTCTGACTCCTAAACCTGGAATTTTCTGGAACAACCAAACTATCGCTGTTAGGGCTGAAGCTGAACTGAAACTCAACCATGATTTTGATGAATTTATCCCTTGAGAAATTTCAGTTAATTCTCAGCATTTTTTCAGAGAGTTATGGGATGTTAAATTCACAAGTGGCTTACAGTATTTTTAAGCAAAGGCTGATTTTATACAGTGGTGTTATTTTGACTAGAGTAAAAAGACGAAATCGCTTGCACCGAAGAATTCCAGGGCAAATATATCTCTGGTTAGCAATCCTCATTTTTGGTGCATCTAGTGCAATTACCCGTAAGCTCACAGAAATTGGTGCCCATAATTTGATAGGCGATCGCAATCCTATCTCGCTGTGTAATGTTTTATTTGTCGGTAATCTTTGCGCTTTGATCGTCTTGATCGCTATCTACTGGCGACAGTGGAATAAAACGAATTTGCAACAGCTATCGAAAAGAGATTGGTTGAGCCTTACCGTTGTTGCTATTTTATCGGGAGCGCTGGCCCCTGGCTTAATTTTCCAAGCTCTAGCAATTACAGGAGTTAACAATGTAATTTTGATTGGACGCTTGGAACCCCCATTAACCCTAGCTTTATCAGTTTGGTTGTTGCGAGAACGGGTAAATAGATGGGAAATTATTGGTGCGATCGCAGCATTTGTTGGCGTTAGCCTGACGATTCTCCTTCAACCTCCCAGCGTCCCTATGATGAGTATGGGGGTTTTGAATTTAGGACTAGGGGAAGTATTGGCAGCAATTGGATCTATCGCTGCAGCCGTTTCTACAATTATTGGTAAAAAATATCTCTCTCAAATACCATTAGGAATTTATAGTATCTTTCGCACTGCTTTAGGAACTGTCATCTTTTTTTTGATAGCTATAACACTTTATGGTAAAGAGCATTTTATCGATGTTTTCTCACCATTTCTGTGGCAATGGATGTTAGTTTATGGTGCCGTTATTGTAGTGCTAGGTCAGTCATTTTGGCTCAAAGGCTTAAGAGATTCTACAGTATCTACAGCATCATTAATCGGTTCATTTACACCAATTGTAGGTATTGTTGCTGCTTTTTTGATATTAAATGAAGCCCCTACAATGGCTCAATATCTTGGTGGTAGCTTGATTTTAGTCGGTATATTTCTGAGCCAAATCGGTAATTTACGTCATAGTTCTCGCAGATTTGCATCTAGGAAGATGAGTTCTACTCCATCTGAACAGGAAGTAGAAACCTACATGGGATTCAAAGGAATATAATATTTTTTAATTCAGTAGTCAAAGCTCTGCCTGGAAAATAGTCTTGACTGTTGAGAGAGAAAAGAGATTTTCATGTCTTCATGATTGATTTATCATATAAATGTCTAGAGAGGGGATGAGCGTATTGGGCATTCAACATTAGTATTTGTCAAAGCTCGCCTCAGGTATTTTGTTGTGTTTGTATGGTTTACTTGTATAGCAGTAGTAAATCATTTGTGAGAAACTACAAATGATCAAAGGTTAATCACTGACTAGACAAAACATTTCAATTTCAAAAATGGGAACTAGTAATTACCATATCTTGTCTGAGACAAGTATCTATCTCGCAGCCAATATAAATACACAAGCGTATTGAGGCTAATTTTTTTAATTTATTAAGAATGCTGTTCGGGAAATTACTATAAAACAAGGCTTTGGCTGTATGCCCACCTTAGAAGAGTGGTAGTAACAGAATGAAGATTATGAAACGTAAATTGTGGAAAAGTTATCTGTTTGCTCTTTTAGTCTGCTTACCTTTTGGGGCTGTCAGCACGAGCAAAATTTTCGCAGTAGAGCCAGTTTTTCAAGTAGCACAAGTAACAAATAGTTACAACCAATATATGAGGTTGGGCTACACAGAAACTAAGCGCAGAAACTATCGCAGAGCTTTGGGATATTTTCAGCAAGCAGCGCAACTACGTCCCGGAGATATATATGCTACCACAGCAATTAGAAATGTCACGGGATATATTCAAGGTCGCAAGACTTTGATTAGCTTCGTTCCAGGAAAACCTAATAGAGTCGGTTCAGCAGCATCACGGGGAGCTTGCTTTCAGCGGGGAGAAGTGGTGATTCCTTTGATCCCAAGCAATAGAGACACTCAATACACTACAGAAGAGCGTCCCACATTCTTCTTCTATATTCCTAAAGCTTCCAGAACAGTCTCAGAACTAGAATTTGTACTGCGGGAAGATGAGAATCTCGATCCATTATATAAGGAGAATTTCAAAGCTTTTGACCAAGCTGGAATTGTTGGGATTAACCTCAAAGCTAATCAACCGCCTTTGAAAGCTGGTAAAGAATATACTTGGGCCTTTTCGATGATTTGCGATCCCAACAGCCGCGATCGCGACTTTTATCTAGAAGGTAAAATCCAAGTTATGCAAGATGAGAACATTGCTGCACAGGTAAAAGAAACACCAACACCTTTAGATCGTGCAGTTCTCTATGCAACAGCTGGATTTTGGGAAAATGCCCTCAGCATTTTGGCTGATTTACGCCGCCAGAGTCCAAATGACCCGAAAATAAAGCAATATTGGTCAGATTTGTTGAAATCTGTGAAGCTGGACGCAGTAGCAGATCAGCCTTTATTACCGCCTTGCTGCACTACTCAACAGGAAACAATGGGTAATGGAGGAGCAGGGGTGACGAGGTGACAAGGGGAGTGGGGATGAGGGAGATGAGGGAGATGAGGGAGCAGAGGGAGCAGAGGGAGCAGGGGAGCAGAGGAAGCTGGGGAGAAATATCTATTACCCATTACCCATTACCCATTCCCAACACCCCATCTCCTAAAAGGTTGTTTAAAAAGTTTTGATAAGTCTCAATGGTTTAAACTGCCAATTCATACCGTATTTATGCGCCCCACAACAACTTTGTTCAAGCAATTACGCAATTTTTCTGCAACTACTTGTACATGAGGTTCATGCATGACAGAAGTGTGAACACCAGGAACGTAATGAATTTCTACTCCACCAGCAACCAGCTTACCCCAGCCCCATTCGGGGTCAGTATCTGACTCTAAACTTTGCTCAATAGTTCGCAAAAGAGTCAATTTGTCAGGATAGATTGATGGTACATAATTCTTACGAGCTTTATCGTTAGCCAAAGCTACATCTAAAAGTCGCAGTTCTGCTAGTGAGCGTTTAATATAACGCAGGTAAAACCTATTTAACCCGCTGGCTTTTCCTAGCTCTAAATGCCAAGCTACCCTTGCCCATATATAATTTATTTGTTCTTGAATATTCATACTCAACAAATTACGTGCATGGTGCAATAGAGAGTTACCTGATTTGGCAGTTGGTCTAGCATAACCTGGCGCTGACATATCAAATATAGCCAGCAGCCCAATTTTTTCGCCCTGTGCTTGCAGTTGTTGGGCAATTTCAAAAGTTATGATCCCACCTAAAGAAAAGCCACCGAGATAATAAGGGCCTTGTGGTTGAATCTGACGAATTTCACGAATGTAATTAGCAGCCATTTCCTGTACGGAATTTACCGGGGTTTGTTGTGGATTAATTCCCTGTGCTTGTAGACCATAAACTGGTTGTTCTGCATCTAAATACCTAGCCAAATCTCGATAGAAGAGAACATTACCCCAAATTGCATGAATTAAGAATAGAGGTGGTTTAGAACCACTGGGTTTAATTGCTATGAGGGATGAGTAAGTATCCGAGGATTTTTCCTGTTTCTGATTTTCTTCTGGGCTAATTATTTGAGCTAAGCCTTCAATGGTTGCTGATTGGAAAAGACTCGCCAAAGGTAAATGTTTACCCAATGTCTGCTCAATTTGCCAAAACAGTTTGACTGCTAATAGTGAGTGTCCTCCTAGCTCAAAGAAATTATCTCTAATACCAATAGACTCGACACCTAAAACTTGTTGCCAAATTTGCACAAGCTGACGTTCTAGTTGATTGCGAGGTGCAACAAAAGTGGCTTCTGGTTCCTGTCTAGATAATTCCGGTGCTTTTAAGGCGCGGCGGTCTACTTTACCGTTCGGGGTCAGAGGTAAGGTGTCTAGTAAAACAAAAGCTGAAGGAATCATGTACTGTGGCAGCTTGGTAGAGAGAAAGCGCCGCACATCGCTAATGCTGGGTGCTGTATCTCTGGCGGTAATATAAGCTACTAAGCGTTTATCACCGGGAATATCTTCACGGGCAATAACTACAGCTTGGAACACATCTGGATATTGAGTTAATACGCTCTCAATTTCCCCAGGTTCAATGCGTATCCCTCGGAGCTTGATTTGATGATCTTGACGACCGAGAATTTCTAGTAAGCCATCTGGACGATAGCGGCCGCGATCGCCTGTATAGTAAAGCCAGTCTTGTTCGTCATTATTAAAGGGATTCTGGACAAACCGAGCTTGGTTTTCTGCTGTGGCGTTGATGTAGCCTTTACTGCGGAATGGTGTTCTGATGACAATTTCACCTAATTCCCCAATACCACAAAGTTGATTATAGGGTGTAAAAACTAGTGCTTGGGTTTGGGGTAGTGGTAAGCCGATGGGTTGTACTCCTGATGTTGGTTCATCAGGGATTCGGTAATAGCACTTGGCGAGAGTGGTTTCTGTCGGCCCATAAAGATTGACTATTTCCCCTGATGCTGGGAAGGCTTTGCGCCATTGCTGTACAAGTGTTTGCTTGAGTGGTTCTCCGGCAAAGAACAACCAGCGTAAGTTTTGCAAGAATACATTATCTGGGACATTCACTAACCAAGATTGCGCTAGGGAAGGCACTGTGTGCATTACAGAAATTTGTTCTTGTTCCAAGTAACGCAGAATTCTGGTTGGGTCTAGGTTATCCCCTGGTTCTGGCAGACATAAGGTAGCACCACTAGTTAAAGGCAAGAAGATATCTCTGAGGACAACATCAAAGGAAAGTGCAGTTAATTGGGCAACTCGGTCTTGCGGCCCGATGTTAAAGGTCTGCCGTTGCCAAGTGAGAAAATGTGCTAATCCTTTATGACATCCCAATACACCCTTCGGTATGCCTGTCGTGCCGGATGTAAAGAAGATATAAGCGGCATCATCTGCTTGGATTTGTGGTAGTTCTACAACTTGACTTCCATCTACAGAGAGATTTATTACTTCTCCACTCTGGGAATCTACGCAAATAAGAACGAGAGATTGCCAGAGCTCGCTAACTTCTGGATACTCACCATCAATATAGATCAGATATTTCGCCTTCGCCGCTTGCAGCATCAGTTCTTGGCGATAGCGGGGCAGTTGTGGATCAATAGTTAAAAGCACACCGCCACTTAAGAGGATGCCGATAGTACTGGCAATTAGCCCAAAGGATTTGGTGCCGAAGACAGCAACAACATCCCCTGACTTCAAGCCATTTGATACTAGTGTCTTAGCTAAAGTAGTAGCGCGATCGCCTAATTCTCTATAACTCCAATTGCAATCGCCTTGACGTAGTGCTGTCTGGTCTGGATTTCTATCTACCCAAGCAGTAAATACTCTGGTAACTAATTCGTAATCTGGCTGTGGCAAAATTGCGCTGGGTTTTGGCAGCAGAGATTGCGATGCTGGTGTCACTAAAGAATAAAAACTAATTGACTGCTGGGGAACTGCAACTATCTGACTCAATAAATGCTGGAATTGCTGTAACATTTCCTGCATCCGTTCGGCGTTAAACAGGTCAGCATTGTAAACTAACTGCAATTGAATTCCCTGTGGTTGTTCGCGAATATACAGAGTTAAGTCAAACTTGGAAGGAGCTTCCACTAAAGAAACTTGTTCAACATTCAGCCCCGGAATTTCCACTTGCATATCCCCCAAGTTGAGCATATTAAACCAAACTTGGAATATCGGGTGGCGGCTGGTATCTCGTTCTACATGAAGTTCTTCTACTAGTTTTTCAAAGGGCAGATCTTGATGGGCATAAGCTGCTAATGCTACTTCCCGGACTTGCGCTAGGAGGTCAACAAAACTAGGGTCTTCCGCAAATTGAGTCCGTAAAACAACTGTATTGATAAAAAATCCAATGAGTTCCTCAATTTCTGCACGGTTGCGACCAGCAATTGGCGAACCGATGAGAATGTCTTCTTGCCCGGTATAGCGGTGCAGTAGAGTGCCAAAAGCTGCCAAGAGAGTCATGAACAAAGTTACACCTTGTTGACGTGACAGCGTGGTGAGTGATGCACTCAATGTTGAGGATAAATTGAGCGATTCACTGGCTCCCCGGTAAGTTTGCATCGGGGAGCGCGGTCGGTCTGCGGGTAATTCTAAGACAGTTGGCGCACCTGCTAGTTGATTTTTCCAGTAATCTAGCTCTGTTTGCAGCAGCTTCCCAGATAAATATTGACGTTGCCAAACAGCAAAATCTGCATATTGGATTGGTAGAGGTGTCAGAGGAGAAGGTTTACCGTCCAATAATGCTTTGTATACTGCTGCTAACTGCTGCCAGAAAATGCCTGTAGACCAGCCATCAGAGGCGATATGATGCATGGCTAGCATCAATATCTGCTCTTGGGTATCAACTTGCACTAAGGTAGCGCGCACCATTAAGTCTGATGCCAAGTTGAAAGGTCGTTGCGCCTCTTGATTGAGGATTTGTGCTATTGAGTGGGGATGCGATCGCAAATCAACTATCTTCAGTTCAAATGGTCGCGGTGGGTTAATTACCTGGATGGGGCTTCCATCATCCCCAGGAATAAAAGTAGTTCTAAGAGCTTCGTGCTGGGCAACAATTGCATCTAAAGACTGTTGCAAAATCTCAATATTCAGTTGACCTTGCAAGCGCTGGGCATCGGTAATGATATAGGCTGAATTGTTGGGTTCTAGTTGCTCTAAAAACCAGACTCGCTGTTGGGCAAAAGATAAGGGAATTGACTCGCGGTTAGCTTGAGGTATTTGCTGTAACTGCTGTGTGTTTTGTGCTTGCTGTTGAATGAGCTGTGCTAACTGGGCGATGGTTGGTTGGGCAAAAAGTAATTGTAGGGCGATATCTACTTTGAAAGCTTGGCGGATGCGAGAAATAACTTGCGTTGCTAGTAAAGAGTGTCCTCCCAACTCAAAGAAGTTGTCATTGATGCCGATTTTTTCTACACCCAAAACTTGCGTCCAGATTGCGGCTATGGCTTCTTGTGTAGGGGTGTTTGGTGCTACATAGTTTGTGGCTAGATTAACGCTCTCTGTCTCTGGCGCTGGTAAGGCGCGGCGGTCTACTTTGCCATTTGGTGTTAAAGGCAGCGTTTCTAAGACTACAAATGCATTCGGTATCATGTAGTCTGGTAAGCTCTGCTTGAGGAAGCTCCGCCATTCGCTTGTGGTTGGTGCAGGCTGGGACTGAGTAACGATATATGCGACAAGGCGCTTGTCACCAGGAATATCTTCGCGAACAGTGACTACTGTTTGTTGAACAAGGGAATGTTGAGCGATCGCAGCTTCTATTTCTCCCAATTCAATGCGGAAGCCACGAACTTTTACCTGATGGTCAATCCTTCCTAAAAATTCTATGTTTCCATCTGGTAAGTATCGTGCTAAATCTCCAGTTTTATACAGACGACTTTCGGCTTCGCTACTAAATGGATTAGGTATAAACTTCTCTCTGGTTAGTTCTGGACGGTTGAGATAACTTCGCGCTAAACCAATACCACCAATATGTACCTCCCCTGCTACACCAATCGGTACAGGTTGCAGATGAGAATCGAGAATATAAACAAAGCTATTGGCAATGGGACGGCCAAGAGTCAGCTTTTGGCTAGCATCAGTATATTCGGCCATTGTGGCGCAGATCGTGCATTCTGTTGGGCCGTAAGCATTGAAAAAGCGGACTCTCCTAGACCATTGGGCTGCTAACTCATTTGCACAGGCTTCTCCAGCTACAATTATGGCTTGCAAGCTAGGAAGCGACTGATTTGGCATAGCAGCTAATGCGGAAGGAGGTAGAGCTACGTGAGTAATTTGATACTTATTGATGGTTTGCATCAAATCAATGCCTGGGAGTAATGCCTCTTTTTTGGCGAGACATAGCTTTGCACCAGAACACAATGCCATCAAGATGTCTGCAATCGAAGCATCAAAGCTAAAGGAAGCAAATTGCAGAATTCTGCTGGTTGGCTGAACATCAAATTTTTTAATTTGTGCCAAAGCTAAACTACATAGTCCCTGATGGGTTACTAGTACACCTTTGGGTTTACCTGTAGAACCAGAGGTATAAATAATATAGGCTAAGTTACTTACCTGCACGTTACTTACAGGCTCAGATTGTGGATATTGAGATATTTCTCCCCAGTCTGTATCTAAACAAATTACAGTTGCTTGATGCTTAGGCAAAAGAGTTAATAGCTGTTCTTGAGTCAGCACAATCTGCAATTGAGCATCAGACATCATGAATGCCAAACGTTCTTGAGGGTAAGCAGGATCTAATGGCACATAAGCACCACCCGCCTTGAGAACAGCCAACATTCCTACAATCATTTCTATAGAACGCTCGACACAGATACCTACAAGGACTTCGGGGGCTACACCCAAGCTTTGTAAATGGTGTGCGAGTTGATTTGCTCGTTGATTCAATTCCCGATAGGTCAATTGTTGATGATGGAATACTATTGCTACTGCATCGGGCGTGCGTTCTACCTGTTGCTCAAAGAGTAGATGAATACATTGGTCTTGAGGATAGTCAACTTGAGTATCGTTCCATTGCCGCAAAAGTTGATGCTGTTCCCTAGCTGGGAGTAGTGGTAATGTAGCGATATTTTGCTTTCTGTCAGCCACAATTCCTGCCAGCAAAGTTTGTAAATGCTCAATCATCCGCACGATGGTAGCACCGTCAAATAAGTCAGTATTGTACTGTATCTTCCCCTTGATCCCTGTGGGTGTTTCTAACATCTCCAAGGTGAGATCTAATCTTGCCTTGTTTAATCCTGGTAACTGCAAATCTTGGTAAGGATTATTTTGCAGGATAAACATCACTTGGAATAAGGGGTGATAGCTTAACGAACGCTCTATTGGGAGTTGTTCAACCAGTTTCTCAAAGAGTAAATCTTTATGTGCATCAGCACTAGATACTACCTGCCGTACTCTCTGGAGCAATTCCCGAAAACTGGGATTACCAGACATATCGGTACGCATGACTAGGATATTGGCAAAAAAGCCAATTAACCCCTCAATTTCTTGATGGTTGCGTTTGGCGATCGCAGAACCAACTAAGATATCTTCTTGTCGGCTGTAGCGATACAAAAGAGTCTGGAATGCTGCTAATAAGGTGATGAATAATGTCACACCTTCTTGCTGTGACAGTGTTTGCAATGCTTGGCTTAAATCCTCACAGATGGTAAAAGATTGCTCTGCACCTCTGTATCTTTGAACAGGTGGACGAGGGCGGTCTGTCGGTAATTCCAGTACTGGCGGCGCAAGAGCCAGCTGCTGTTGCCAATAGTTAAGTTGCTCTTGCCCAACGGTATTATCGGTATACTGAATAGACAATTGGTGAGGTTTGCCTGCTAGAAAAGCTTGATACACCTGTGCTAACTCTTGCCAAAGAATATCCATTTGCCAAGAGTGCTGGGGATGGGTAACCAACAATAAGATTTGCTCTTGTGGCGCTAGCTGCAATAAACAAGCTCGCAGTATCAAGCCTGATGCTAAATCGAAGGAACGTTGGCTTTCTTGTTGCAGTAGCCGTTGTACTTCTGCCTCAGATTCAGTTGTTGACACTATCAGTTCTACTAACTGTGCATCTTGAGAACTAAAATGCGATCGCAGTTTTTGATGATGAGATGCGATCGCATTTAAAGCCTGTTGCAGAATTTCTATTTTGAGGTTACCGCTTAAGCGGACTGCCCAATTAATGTTATCGAAAGCATTTCTTGGCTCTAGTATTGTATTAGTATTGCTTAAAAAATTTAATATCATAATATTAATTTACTATTGTCATTTATTGTTTATCTTTATATTTATATAGAGTGTTTCCTACTCTGCCGCGGTACATATTTATCTACGTCCATCCTCTTCTATCAGTGGTTAATTCTTTCCGGCTCTACTTTACCAGTTTGGGAATCGCTATACTTTTATTTCACCAAAGCAAACTAATAAGTTTGGAAACCTTCAAACTTTTACTTTGAAATATTTAACCTTTTAGTTTTGAAAATCAGCAGTTATCTTGAGCCAGTAAAAGTTTTAGCTCTTAAAACCATAGCAGACAGAAAATTATCTTATGATATCCCTTGATTTTATGATTCTAACTAAAGGAATATTCTTTTTGGCGTAATAGGGTAGATTTCTTGCTAATGTTCCTAAATCAATTAGGTTTGATGCCAAACTATTGAAGCGATTAGAATTCTCAAAAACGAAATCACCAATGTTGATGGAGTGTAAAATGGGAATAAAGATGGTGTGCAAGCACGAAAGCATTGAAAAATCAAGTTCTAGATGTAGCCGCCAATTCTAATAAATCCTATAACAGATAGTTACGACTTGACTGATTAATTGGAATTTCTATGACAAATTCAGTTCCCTGTTCTAGTTGAGAATGACAGTATAGCTTGCCCCCATGATTGCCCACCACAATTTGATAACTAATAGATAAACCTAAGCCTGTGCCTTTTCCTACTGGTTTGGTGGTAAAAAAGGGGTCAAATAACTTTGCTTTTACTGTTTCATCCATCCCTGAGCCGTTATCACTAATGTGAATTGAGATAGTTTTTTCTGCTAATACTTGCGTAAAAATACAAATTTGAGGATGAGTTTTTTGTTGTAATTTTTGATCAGTGCAAGGTTGTTGATTGAATGTAACCTCTTCTAAAGCATCGATCGCATTTGATAAAATATTCATGAAAACCTGATTTAGTTGACCAGGGAAACACTCAACCAAGGGTAACTGAGCGTAATCTTTAATTACTTCAATTTTGCAAGAATCTGTTTGTCCCTTGAGGCGGTTTTGCAGAATCAGCAACGTACTTTCAATGCCCTCATGCACATTTACTGCTTTCCGCTCAGCTTCATCCAGACGTGAGAAGTTGCGTAGAGATTGCACGATTCCCCGAATGCGTTCTGTTCCTACTTTGATAGAACTAAGCAGTTTGGGAAAGTCTTGTTGAAGAAATTCTAGGTCAATAGATTCCACTGCTGTCTGGATTGTTTCTGTAGAATCAGGATATTGTTTTTGGTAAAGGTCGATTAATTGTAATAAATCCTGAGTGTAGCTATTAATATGAGTGAGATTGCCGTGAATAAAGCAAACTGGATTGTTTATTTCGTGAGCCACACCCGCAACTAGATTGCCTAAAGCAGACATTTTCTCACTTTGAATAATTTGCATTTGAGCTTGCTGTAAACCTTGAATAGCTTTTTCCAAATCTTGGGCTTGCTGGCGTAACTTTGCTTCTGACTCGAGTAAAGCGACTTCGGCTTGCTTTCTTTGCGCCACTTCTTGTTCAAGTTGTTGATAAGCCTCTACTCTTGTAGCCGCCTGTTGAATTGTATGGGCAAGGAATTGGATTTCGTTATTTGGCAATCCACTGGGCATCACAAAATGGTCAATGCTGTGACTTTCGGTAACAGCTTTATTCAAACGTCGGAGTGGATATAAGACAAATCGCTGAATGATGATTGTCATCAGCACTAGAATTGCTGACATCCCAATGAGTAGGATGATGGTAGAGGTAGAGAGGGTTTGCCAAGCTTGCTGTTGTAGTTCTTTGACATCCAGTATAGCGATCGCTAACCCGCGTTGGTTTACCTGACCAAACAATGTGCTGCTAAAGGGCAAAATTTCAACTAATGCTGGTTTACCATCTATTGTGATTCTAAAACTCCCTTCTAAGCCTGTTTGGGAAGTCTGTTTAACCACATCAGCCAATTCTGGGTGAATTGAAGCATAAGGTGGGTTTTTTAGTTCTGCTCCACTCTTAGCTAGGATTTGTCCATTTGGACTGACGATCGCAACTTCTATAACTGTTGGCAGTGTGGCATAGTTTTGTACTACTCGCTTGATAATGCTCGTATTTCCCAGTTCGATTAATCCTTCTGTGGAAAACCCAACTCCCTGGGTAATCGATTGAGCACGCTGTTCTAGTTCCTGCTCCAGCTTTGATTGAATCAAGAAGTAGTTTAATCCTAATGTAGTTAAGCCAACTGTTGCTAAAGAAATTCCAAAACCCATCAGTAGTTGGTGGGATAAGTGATTTTTAGATGGCTGGGTCATAACTTCCATCCTGTGATGGCTTCATTGACAAGTGCGGCATTAATGTCTACATCTTGCCGAATCACTCGACCATGACGCGGATCTGCTTGCAGCAGTCGCACAATTTCTACCTTTGCCTCATTGAGACGACCGTCTGCTGCAAACATCCGTTTATTTAAAGTAATATCTCCTTTTTTTAACCCAGCATAATCACTGGCAAAAGACTCACCACTTTGCCCGAGTTTTTCTCCTACAGTGTTAAACACTTTTGTTGGCTGCGTTTCCACAACGTGCATCACATCAAACCACGCTAGGATAAATTGCTTGAGTTCTGCTTTTTTCTTTTTCATTCCACTGTTACTGGACATCAAAATATCAATCACCAGACTGTCCACTTGCTTTGTAGTGTGAATCACATTCCCCTTAATGCTCTTGGCAGTTTCTCCTAGCATTGGTTCCCACAGCACAGCAGCATCAACTTCACCTGTTCTGATTTTCTCGGCTGCTACATCATTAGAGAAATCTCGAATCTGAACATCAGCAGGCTTGATTTGATGGGCTTTTAAGGCTTCCAGCAAAATTAAATGGTTGACAGTTCCTAGCTTTGCTCCGACTTTTTTACCGCGCAAATCTTCAACAGATTTAATTTCTGGACGGGCAACAATTCCGTCTGCTCCCGCAGAGATATTTGTTGTCATTAATACCACAGGCTGATCGTTGCCAGGGTCAACTTGCATCACATCCCAAAAAGAAACAAATGCTGCATCTAATCCGCCTCGGAGTACAGCCCGACTAGAATCTTGCTGGTTATCAAATTGCACCAACTCAACTTCTAGCCCTCGCTGTTTAAAGATTCCGGCTGGTTGAGCATAGCGTACAATATCAAACCCCGCCCAGCTTGTAATTCCAACCCGCAGCGGTTTAAAAGATTGGTCTTGTCCAAAACTACAGCCACTGCTCACACAGGTAAGAGAAAAGGTGATTATAAACAAATACAACAAGGTAGGCTTGATACCTAACTTCAGCTTTTGCTTCCACCAGATACCCAATTTGCCAATAATTTGAGGAACTTTCATGACCTACAAATCCTAACTCTGGGAAAACTTTACTTAAAACCAATGATTCCCAAAAATTTAGTAGGTATAACGTTTCTGTGCACGCGCCTCTAGCTGTATTCTCTCTGCCCCAGAGTTTTCGGATTTAAAGGAAAAAATCAGCTTGCTGATGATTTGGAAACCTCTTGCTGAGTAATTTGCTAGGGCATGAGGACTATCTATGCAAGTATGTACCTGAGTTTTGCGCTCATCTCCTGAAATGATTACTGAGTGTAAATACATCTTTCTCAGGATTGATGAAATTTTTGATAAGTTTCTTTAAAAAGAGATAACAGTTAGCAATTATTAATCGCAACTCTTTAGTGTAAATCGAAAAAGTTCAATTGCACAATCAGAAAAAAACATCAAATACTCAAGATAAACACATTAAAAATTAGCCTTCAACAAATCCAAGAGCGGATTGCTATAGTATTCAATTAGCCTATTTTTTGTAAGAGCACCTGTACCCTCAGAGACTGTGCATTTGCTATGACTGTTGTTCAAGATTTTATGAGTTCTGTGCATGGTATTTGACCGTAAACTGGGGGTAAGTGCGTAGCCGGAAGGCGGCTTGTCGTAGACATCGCTATTGCTCAAGGATGAAGGGGGTGTAGAAATGGAAACCGCAGATTTGATTGTGATTGGTAGCGGACAAGGTGGCATTCCTTTCGCCGCAGATTTTGCCAAAGCGGGACACAAAGTTGTACTTTTTGAACGGGATGTGTTAGGTGGTAGTTGCATTAACTATGGGTGTACTCCTTCTAAAGCGTTTTTAGCCGCTGCTCATGCTGCAGGCCGCGCCCGTCAGGCAACCAAACTGGGGATTCATACTCAGCAGGTTCAGGTTGACTTTCCTGTAGTGATGGAGCGAGTTAGAGGTATTCGCGATCGCTTTAATCAAGGAATTCGTCATTTAAATTGCATCATTTCATGTTAGTCAAAGCTGCAAACCCTCTCCCCTTCCCCCCTTCGGGTGAATCCTTCGGATACGCTACGCGAGCACCAGTTGCTCATGGGGGAAACCCCCTTGGCGCTAGCCTCTCCCCTTGGGAGAAGACCGCGCTGGTTCACCTGCTCCCTGCCCCCCTGCAGCCTCAATGTGCTTTCTTATATGGTTACAGCTTACCCATTAATATTTAGATGCGATCGCCATGCTGAGGCGATGAGTATAACCGATTGTTTCAAATTATCACGTTGTTTATATTTCTCTTCGATTATATTTCTCATCGCTCATCCCAATAATTGCCCATGTGCTATTTGTTGGCTATACCAGCACTACATTAAAAAATCCATACCACAAAATTTGACGGGAGATACTATGAGCAGCGAAAGCGGATGCCCATTTACGGGCGGAGGCCAGAAATTTCAGGCTCGTCATGTGCCGTCGAACCGAGACTGGTGGCCAAATTATTTAAATCTGAGCATTCTCCACCAGCACTCACCCCAGTCCAATCCTATGGGTGAGGCGTTCAACTACGCTCAGGAGTTTCAAAGTCTCGATTTAAATGCGGTGAGGCAAGATATCTATCAGCTGATGACCACCTCTCAAGACTGGTGGCCAGCCGACTACGGTCATTATGGCCCGCTCTTCATCCGCATGGCTTGGCACAGCGCAGGTACGTATCGAATTGGCGACGGTCGCGGCGGTGCGGGATCGGGTAGCCAAAGATTTGAGCCACTCAACAGTTGGCCTGACAATGCCAACCTCGACAAGGCGCGGATGTTGCTTTGGCCAATCAAGCAGAAATACGGCAAGAAAATCTCCTGGGCTGACCTCATGGTCTTCGCCGGCAACTGTGCCCTGGAGTCGATGGGCTTCAAGACGCTCGGCTTTGCTGGCGGGCGCGTGGATGTCTGGCAGCCAGAAGAAGATATCTACTGGGGTTCTGAAAAAACCTGGCTCGGCGACGAGCGTTATAGCGGCGATCGCGTGCTGCTAAATCCCCTGGCTGCCGTTCAGATGGGTCTAATCTATGTGAATCCGGAAGGGCCAAACGGCGAGCCAGATCCGGTTGGCTCAGGGCGCGATATTCGCGAGACCTTTGGGCGGATGGCGATGAATGATGCAGAAACGGTGGCGCTCGTTGCCGGCGGACATACCTTTGGTAAATGTCATGGTGCGGGCGAGGCAACGCACGTAGGGCATGAGCCTGGGGGTGCCACCATTGTGGAGCAGGGTCTCGGTTGGAAAAGTACCTTCAACACGGGTGTCGGCATCGATGCGATCACCAGCGGTATCGAAGGCGCATGGACTCCCACACCGACGCAGTGGGACAACAGCTACCTCGAAACCCTGTTCAAATATGACTGGGAAGTAGTGAAAAGTCCGGCGGGCGCACATCAGTGGGCACCTAAAAACGGCGCTGGCGCGGATACGGTGCCTGACGCGCACGATCCATCAAAACGGCACGCCCCCATGATGACTACAGCGGACATGGCCATGAGGCTTGACCCCATCTACGAGCCGATTTCGCGGCATTATTACGAGCATCCGGATGAGTTTGCCGATGCGTTTGCTAAGGCGTGGTTCAAGCTGACCCATCGCGACATGGGGCCGCGATCGCGCTATCTCGGCCCAGAAGTCCCAGCCGAAGAGTTTTTGTGGCAAGATCCCATCCCCCCGATCACCTATGAATTGATTGATGAGCAGGATATCGCCGCTCTCAAAGGCAAGATTCTGGCTTCGGGACTGTCTGTCTCCCAACTCGTTGTAACTGCTTGGGCATCTGCGTCAACGTTCCGCTGCTCCGATATGCGCGGTGGCGCGAACGGGGCTCGCATTCGTCTCGCGCCGCAGAAAGATTGGGAAGTCAACCAGCCGACGCAACTGGCAACGGTGCTGCAAACCCTAGAGGCAATTCAACAGGAATTTAACAGCTCGCAGTCTGGCGAGAAGCAGGTTTCCCTGGCGGACTTAATCGTTCTGGGTGGATGTGCAGGTATCGAACAAGCGGCGAAAAATGCTGGTCACGACGTGACGGTTCCTTTCCAGCCCGGACGCACCGATGCGTTGCCAGAAAAAACGGATGTCGAGTCCTTCGCCGTGCTAGAGCCGACTGCGGACGGCTTCCGCAACTACACCAGCAGCAAACACAGTGAATCGCTTGAGGAGTTGTTGGTTGATCGGGCGCAATTGCTGAGTCTGTCAGCCCCGCAGATGACAGTTCTTTTGGGCGGCTTACGCGTCTTGGGAGCGAACTATGGCGAGTCTAAACATGGTGTTTTCACCCATCGCCCAGAGACGTTGACTAATGACTTCTTCGTGAATCTGCTCGACCTGGGTACAACGTGGAAGGCAACCTCGGAAGATGAATATGAATTCGAGGGGAGCGATCGCAAAACAGGTTCACTCAAGTGGACTGGTACCCGTGTTGACCTCATCTTCGGCTCGAACTCTCAGCTACGAGCTCTCGCGGAGGTCTACGGAGCTGAGGACTCGCAGCCGAAATTTGTGCATGACTTTGTGGCAGCATGGGACAAGGTGATGAACCTTGATCGCTATGACCTCAAATAGTCGAGAGCGAGAAACTCTTGAAGACCTTCTCGGCGTAACTTCGCTCATTTGGCGATTGGTGATTGAGGTGGGAGTAAAACAGCGGAAATCCTGAATATGGGTGGAAGCTAGGGGACTTCCACTTAAAAAAATAACCAATCGCTATGCAGGCAGAGGGGCAGGTAGCAGGGGGAGTCCAGAAAAATCTCATTAAATAAATTGGGTAATTTATTCTCTGGAAGTCCCTAGTAGTACGCCAAGGCAACTTGGCGGGGTAAAGGGGAAAAGGTTAAGGGGAAAGGGGCAAGAAAAGACCTTTAACCCTTACCCTTTCACCTTTTCCCCCAACCAAATTAAGAGTTGACAATCCTTAACCGAGCAGTATTGGATGGAACCCTATAAATGGCAAGGCTGAAAGTGCAGATTGATGATGCATGAGCTCACTTATGGATGTTGCCAATCTCTGTGAAAAAAATCGCTCTCCAACTTCAGCTTTCACGTTGGGCTGAATCAGCATACACTGATTTTGGACTAATGAAGGCGGTTGCCCTATAGGAACGATGCACGAAAGCAAGATACCAGAAATCTTGGAAACCTTCGAGGCAGATCTGTTATCGGAGTGGACTCAGGAGTTAGCTACTGTTAATATTCGCAGAGGCTTGATTAAAGAAGCTGAGCTCCAGGAAGAGTGCCGAGAATTCCTGAGCTTGTTTCGGATTGCCGTTGGCCAGGGCAAGTTGACCAATATTCAAGCAGCACCCTGGCAGGATGTGCGGGAGATACTAACGAGCATTTCACGATCGCGATCGCAACAAGGCTTTACACCGTCGGAAACAGCTACATTCGTCTTTTCGTTCAAGCAACCCCTTTTCAACCGGATGCGTCAGCAATTGCAAGACCCCATTGCGTTAGGTGAAGAAATCTGGCTAGCTACAAACTTACTGGATCAGCTGGGATTGCTGACAATGGAAGTATATCAGAAGACGCGGGAAGAAGTGATTTTGCGGCAGCAGGCAGAGTTGATGGAGTTGTCTACCCCAGTGGTTAAACTCTGGGAGGGAATTTTGGCATTACCCATTATCGGCACCCTGGATAGTGTCCGCACTCAAATGATGATGGAGTCTTTATTGCAGAAAATTGTCGAAACTGGATCAGAAGTTGCCATCATCGACATTACCGGAGTTCCTACCGTCGATACCCTCACTGCTCAACATCTGCTCAAAACCGTTACAGCTGCCCGTCTCATGGGAGCCGATTGTATGATCAGCGGTATTCGTCCTCAAATTGCCCAAACCATCGTTTATCTCGGTATTGATTTGACTGATGTCATCACAAAAGCAACCTTAGCCGATGCCTTTCTAATGGCGCTAAAACGTTTGGGAGTGACAATCACCCGCGCTCAACCCCAATAGGTGGACAGGAGAAACTAATGGAACGTATTCCCATACTCAAAATGGGCAATTACCTGCTGGTGACGATCCAAGTGGATATGCATGATCGCCTGGCCATGACGCTACAGGATGACTTGACCAACCGCATCGCGCAAACTCACGCTCACGGTGTATTGATTGATATTTCTGCATTAGAGATTGTTGATTCCTTCATTGGGAGGATTTTAGGCAACATTGCCAGAATGTCACAAGTGCTAGATGCTCAAACAGTTGTCGTTGGGATGCAGCCTGCTGTGGCAATTACCTTGGTAGAATTGGGGTTATCGCTGACGGGCATTCGGACTGCCCTAAACTTAGAAAAGGGAATGGCCCTGTTGCGAGCGTCACTCAATGAAACCACAAATCAGGTCGCTGCCACCAAACGGAGTGCAGATGACGATGGAGAAGACTGAAACGCTCAAAATTCAATCTTCTGGTGATGTAGTCTTAGTTCGACAAACCGTGCGCCAGTTTAGCTTGGAAATTGGCTTTAGCTTAGTAGATCAAACTAAAATTGTGACCGCAGCCAGTGAGTTAGCCCGCAATACCCTAGAATATGGGGGAGGTGGCACAGTCAAGCTAGAAACGTTTCAGGAAGGAAGACGACGAGGACTGAGGCTAACCTTTGAAGATCAGGGGCCAGGAATTCCGAATATCGATCTGGCGCTGAAGGATGGGTTCACCACAGGCAGCGGGTTAGGTATGGGACTGGGCGGTGCCAAACGACTGGCTAACGAGTTTGAGATTCATTCTGTGGTGGGAGAAGGAACGCGCGTAACAATTGTACTATGGAAATAAAATGCTAGAATCTGTTGCCATTTCGATTACTGAATCTAGCCAGACCGGCGAAGCCCGACGAGTAGCGATCGCTTTAGCAACTCGGCTCGGCTTTCAGGACACGGAAAAAGGCAAGGTTGCTATTGTGGTGACAGAGATAGCGAGTAATCTGATCCAGCATGGTCAGGGTGGAGTATTGTTACTAAGATTGATCGAACATAATTCAGCCATCGGTATTGAAGTCTTATCGCTAGATAAAGGGCGGGGAATGGTTGATGTGGATGAGTGTTTGCAAGATGGCTTTTCCACAGCCGGAACTTTAGGTAATGGACTGGGCGCAATTCGTCGCCTCTCTGGTTTATGTGAAATTTACTCGATTCGCAACCAAGGGACGGCTCTCCTGGCTCACCTTTGGTCAGACTCGACACCCCATTTACCCCAAAAGACCTTAGAAATTGGGGCGATCTGTTTGCCCAAACGGGGAGAGGAAGTTTCTGGAGATGCCTGGGCATATCAAGTTGATCGTTGCCATAGCCTGTTGCTGGTAGCCGATGGCTTAGGGCATGGGCCTGCTGCTGCCACTGCTGCTTCACAAGCTGTCAGAATTTTTCAAGAACATCATCGCGCGCCTGGTGCGATCGTCCAAGCTGCCCACGCCGCCTTGCGAAGTACAAGAGGAGCAGCACTCGCCATTGCTGAAATCGACTTTGAACAACAGTCTGTCCGCTTTGCCGGCATTGGTAATATCGCTGCCAGCATTTTCTCCTTGACTAAACGCCACCATTTGATATCTAACAACGGCACGGTGGGACATGAAATTCGCAAAATTCAAGAGTTTAGCTACCCCTGGTATGCCAACGGACTTTTAATTATGCATTCTGATGGATTAGATAGTAAGTGGCAGCTTGATCGCTATCCAGGCTTGAGTCAAAAACACCCCAGCCTGATTGCAGGTGTCTTATACCGAGACTTTAACCGAGACCGGGATGATGTGACGGTGTTAGTGGCGAAAGGAATGGGCAGTTAAGGCAGTCCCAATGAAAAAATTTTCACCGCCATGCATATAAGTATATGGTTTTTGCCTGTTCCCTGTTAAGAGTTCCCTACTTATACCAATTCAAATAATGTTTGCGACACATCAATATATTCTCGAGGGCAAGGCAATGCCTTGCCCCTACCATCTGTTGCATTCTTTTTTCAAATTGGTATAATTACTCATCTTAAGAAGGCAACAGGCAAAAACAAGAGGTAGGAAACATCAGGAAAGCCGCTATTGAGTTGAGGAAAGCCACTATTGAGTTGAGAATAGCCACTATTGAGTTGAGAATAGCCACTACTGAGTTGAGAATAGCCACTACTGAGTTGAGAATAGCCGCTACTGAGTTGAGAATAGCCGCTACTGAGTTGAGAATAGCCGCTACTGAGTTGAGAATAGCCGCTACTGAGTTGAGAATAGCCGCTACTGAGTTGAGAATAGCCGCTACTGTCTTAACAATAGTGGCTTCTGTTGTTGGCGAGTTTGCGATGCCTACGGCGGGCTTCTCTACGAGAGGCTACGCCAACGCCTACGCAGGTGAATAAGTAGTTACACAAAATTAATTACACAATGTCAGACAGATTGTAGGGGCATCGGCACTGCCGTGCCCTTAAGAGTGTGTGGACTCAACCGATAACCGCTATAGTGTTTGCGACACATCAATTATTCTAGAGGACAAGGCAATGCCTTGCCCCTACTGTCGCATTCTTTTTTCAAATTGGTATTACAAGTCAGGGGGCAGGGGGAGAAAGAAAAATATTATCTGAGTAAATGGGATAATTTATTTTCTGGAAGTCCCTAAGAGCTTCTGCCTTTCCTGTTAGAGCTTCCGTCTTCACGTTTCCGTGTTTCGTGCAGCCTGTAAGAGCTTCCACCTTGAGATTATATTCTTTCTGCAAGAGACTCCATGAGCAGCACTCATAAGGAATAATCAATTAAAATTCAGTAGTGCTTCTAGTGTGGTTCATGTCATTATTTCTGAGAGATTAAGGTGTTCAGATACCCGAATTTTTAAAGAAGTCGGATATCTCGCAACCCCGCAAAATTAATGAGGCAGACCTCTAGGTGGTGGTTACAAGCCCTAAAGAAAGTGCTATTTTGAACTGGAGCAAAGCGACGTGACAATTGTTTTCACGCTCGAAATCCACTACGAACAGGATGTTGTCCAAGCTCGGCAGCGAACTCGTGAGATTGCAGAGCAGCTGGGTTTTGATACTCAAGATCAGACAAGATTGGCAACGGCAGTTTCAGAAATTGCCCGCAACGCCTTTCAGTATGCTAGAGGTGGAACAGTTGAATTTTCTGTGGCAGGAGAGCCGCAGGAGTTTGTGATTCGGATTCAGGATCGCGGTGAGGGCATTCCTCATCTGGCAGAGGTTTTGGCAGGACGCTACACCTCTGTTACAGGAATGGGTTTAGGCATCATGGGCAGTCGCAGACTGATGGATTTCTTTGAGATGGAATCGCAGCCTGGACAGGGAACAACGGTGGTGATGAGTAAAAGGTTGTCGAAGCGCACACCTGATTTTACCGATTTGCAATTGCAGCAGATTCGAGAAACTTTAATTAAGCGATCGCCCCAGAATCCCTATGAAGAGATCCAGCGCCAAAACCAGGAATTACTGCGGGCAATGGCAGAGTTACGCAAGCGCGAAGAAGAACTGACCCAGCTTAACCGAGAACTGGAAGATACTAATCGTGGTGTGGTTGCCCTCTACGCGGAACTGGATGAGAAGGCAGATTCTTTGCAAAAGGCAAACGAGCTAAAAACCCGCTTTCTCTCGAATATGAGCCATGAGTTTCGCACACCGCTGAACTCGATTCTGTCCCTATCTCAGATGCTACTGGCACGGATGGATGGTGATTTGACCGCAGAGCAAGAAAAGCAGGTGACATTCATCCACAAAGCGGCGAGCGGATTATCAGATTTGGTCAATGACCTGTTGGATTTAGCAAAGGTGGAAGCTGGAAAAATTGAAGTGCGTCCCAGTTGCTTTGAAGTTAGTGACTTATTTGGTACACTGCGGGGAATGCTGCGCCCATTATTAGTTCAAGGCTCCTCTGTGGTGCTGATTGTTGAGGAACCTGAAGGCATTGGGCAGATATATAGCGATGAGGGCAAAGTCGCGCAAATTTTGAGAAACTTTGTCTCCAATGCACTCAAATTTACCGAGCAGGGAGAAGTGCGTGTCAGCGCTATGCAAAGGGGTCATACCGTAACATTCTCCGTCTCCGATACAGGCATCGGCATTGCGATCGCCGATCAAGAGCGCATTTTTGAAGATTTTGTCCAAATTGAGTCTTCTCTGCAAAAGCAGGTGAAGGGAACCGGGTTAGGATTGCCTTTATCGCGCAAGCTAACAGAGCTACTCGGGGGTAGCATTTCGGTTAAAAGTAAGCTGGGTAAAGGTTCCACCTTTACGGCATCGATTCCGATCATCTACCCACATGGAACTGAATTTCCCACCCTACGGCAACCGATCGCATCACTTGAGCTAACTCGCCTGCCCATTCTGGCGGTTGAAGATCATCCAGAAACACTATTTATTTACGAAAATCACCTTCAGCAGTCAATCTATCAATTAATTGCCACCCGGACTTTAGCTCAGGCAAGGCAAGTATTACAACAAGTCCGACCAGCGGCGATTATGCTAGATATTATGCTAGAAGGACAAAACGGCTGGACGTTCTTGCGAGAAATCAAAGGAGATGAAACAACACGCACCATCCCCGTACTCGTGATTACTATCATTGATAACGAGAAGCAAGCACTGGCGCTAGGAGCCAACGGTTTTCTGATTAAGCCTGTAGACAGATTGCAGTTGTTGAACAAACTTAATACGCTAATTAATCAGAACAAGCCTCAAAAAATCTTGTTAATTGACGATGACCCTGCCTATCGGTATTTGGTGAAGCAGTTGTTGGTAAATACACAATTGAGTATTTTAGAGGCCATGAACGGACGGGAAGGATTAAATTTGGCACAACGCGAGCAACCAACTGCGATCGTACTTGACTTGGAAATGCCAGAGTTCAATGGGTTTGATGTACTCAAGGAGCTTAAAAGCAATTCTGTCACTAATTCGATTCCTGTAATCATCCACTCATCGGCACAACTAGATGCCCAAACGCACAGCCAATTAGCAAAAAAAAGCATCGCCATTCTTTCTAAAGAAACAGGCTCTCAAACGGCAGCAATCGCCCAAATTCAAGATGCGCTCGTAAAAGCCGGACTTGTTCTAGATGCTTGCGGACAAAGTCATGTCTGAGCCAAAGACGATCATTCTCCATGTTGACGATAACGAAGCCAATCGTTATGTTGTCACCCGGATATTACAAACAGCAGGCTTTACCGTCGTGGAAGCAGCAACCGGTGCAGCAGGATTAAAGGCAGTTGCTGAACATCAGCCTGCTCTGGTGATTTTAGATGTCAAATTACCGGATATCAGCGGCTTTGAAGTCTGTCGCCAAATTAAGGGCAACCCCGAATTAGCTTTTATCCCTGTGCTACAACTTTCTGCAAGTTTTGTCCAAAGTCAGGATAAAGCAGAAGGTTTAGACAGTGGTGCTGATGGCTATTTAGTGCAACCCGTTGAACCTATTGAACTGCTGGCCACGGTGCGATCGCTGCTGCGAATTCGCCGAGCGGAGGAAGCTGCTTTATCCTCAGCACGGCAGTGGCAAACCACCTTTGACTCGATCAACGATGGCGTATGTCTGGTAGACACAGAAGGTATAATTCGCCGCTGTAATCGAGCGATGATGCAACTGGTTCACAAGCAGAAGAGCGAAATTTTAGGTCGCACCTATCATGAGTTGATTAACGTAGAATGGGGAATCGGTAACGGTATTTGCTTTCGCCGTGCTAAAGAAACTCACCAACGGCAAGTTTTAGAACTTCAATCTCAAGACAGATGGTTTGCCAAAACTATTGACCCGGTAGTTGATGAGCATGGGACTCTCACAGGTGCGGTTTTCATCTTGTCCGATATTACCGAACGCAAACAAGCAGAAGTCTTGCTGCAAGAGCAGAATAATCGCCTCAATCAGCTGATGATTTCTTTGCAGCAACAAACTGAACAAGCGCAACAAGCCAATCGGATTAAAGATGAGTTTCTAGCAGTGCTATCTCATGAATTGCGATCGCCCCTAAATCCGATTTTGGGATGGGCAAAAATTTTGCAAACGAGCCAGCAGGATGCCGCCAAAACTCAGTATGCACTCAAAACCATCGAGCGTAATGCCAAGCTGCAAGCGCAACTGATCGAAGATCTGCTGAATGTGTCGCGCATTCTCCAAGGTAAGTTGAGTTTGAATAAAGTACCAGTTGGTCTCAGTTTTACCATCAAAGCTGCCTTGGAAACCGTGCGGCTCTCTGCTGAAGCTAAATCCATTCAGATTCAAACAGTATTTGAACCGGACGTTGGGCAAGTGTTAGGTGATTCTGGCCGCCTGCAACAGATTGTTTGCAATCTACTTTCCAACGCCATTAAATTTACCCCACAGGGTGGTCGAGTAGAGGTGCGGTTAGAAAGGATCAAGGATGAAGGTGCAGGGATGAATGAACTAGATACTCATCCTTTGGAATATAGTCAAATTACTGTCAGCGACACTGGTATGGGTATCTCCGCTGACTTTCTCCCCTATGTCTTTGAGTACTTCCGCCAAGCCGATGGCACAACGACCCGAAAATTTGGCGGATTAGGGTTAGGGTTAGCGATCGTGCGTCATTTGGTTGAACTGCATGGAGGAACCGTTCAGGCCACAAGCCCAGGAGTTGGTCAAGGAGCAACGTTTACAGTTAAGTTTCCACTGATTGCTACGGCAAAATTGAATCAAGATGATACTGCGTTTCATTGTCATTCAGACTTCAATCTAAATAAATTGCAAGCGCTGCTCGTAGATGATGACAGAGATTCGCGGGAGTTTATTGCCTTTGTGCTAGAACAGTACGGAGCACAAGTGACTAAAGCTCAATCAGCAGATGATGCTTTGAGTATCTTGGAGCAAGCAAATTTTGATTTGCTCATCAGTGATATTGGTATGCCCAATATGGACGGCTATACACTAATTCGTCAAATTAGACAGCGATCGCCTGATCAGAGTGGAGAAATTCCAGCGATCGCCCTGACTGCTTATGCAGGAGAAATCGATCGACAACTTGCACTAGCCGCCGGATTTCAGCAGCATATTTCCAAACCAATTGAGCCAGAGGCACTACTACAGGCTATTTTAACTGAATTGAGTTTGGGGAAAAGGTGAAAGGGTAAGGGTTAAAGGTTTTTTCTTGCCCCTTTTTCCCTTCCCTTTTTGTTCTTCACCGACAAGTATTGCCTACAGTGGTAGTTAAATTAATAATTCAGGATAGTTAAGCAGTTCATAAGTTCGTCCAGTAGGCAGCAAATCGGACATTGCCAGCATCTTCATAGCCAGCGATCGCTTGTGTACTAAAACCGGCACTGAGCATATCTTCCCAAAGACTTTGGAATTTACCATCAGTTAGTCCGTGGTTGGCTTTGAAACCGGACACTTTGGGTAGAGAAGCCCAAATGGCACTGAAGCGGGGTTTCCCTTCGTGAACATAGCTGTTCAGGTAGTGGAGATATCGCCCGTTAGCACTGTTTTCATCAAATTTGGTCTGGTATTCTGCAGGGGTGAGAAATGAGCGGGCTTCAAAGTTGCCGATCGCTGTCTTAGTATACAGAGCAGTATAAAATAGCTGACCTTGCACTGAAGCCACAGATATGACCTTGGGTCTCCATCCATTACTGGTTAGAGAATCGAATGCCTGCTGATGATCGGCTGGGGTCTTGCCATGATAAGCGGTAAACGCCTCACTGGATTTATTCCAGATAGCTGCATAACGGACTTCATTACCAACTCCGTAAGAATCCAGGTGTGCCAATGAAAAACCCTGATCGCGGTACTTGTTGGAATTTTGCTGATAGGTAGTAGCTGTCATATTGTGATGACTTACCCAAGCGATCGCAGGGTCGTTGGTGCGGAAGATTACATTGAAGTAGACTTTTCCGTCATCGGTATAACTATCAATCCATTCGAGGCGATAGCCTGATTTAGTGGCTTCGTTAAAAACCTGCTGATACTGGTTTGCGGCTACCCCAAGTCGAACGTATTCGCAGGAACAGTTGGAATTGGGCTGTTTCCACAAATCAAAGGTTGCAGGTACATCAGAAACAGGTACGGCGAGGACGATTTTGTCTGCCAGGTCGCTTAAATCACCAGTGCTGGTGCGGATATTGGTAACAACAGCAACGTGAACCTCGCTCAGATCCACATTGGTACTGGATATATAGCCCTTGGGGAACATCGCCACAAACGCCGTACCACCGCCAATCAAACCGTTATGTTGTAGTTTGCCTTTTGATGTCTTACCCCAACCCATGCTATCAAGCTCTGCTGTCGTGTATTTTTTATCGAGTAAGGCTGTCAAGCGAAGGAGATCCTGAGCCGAGGCTCTAAATCCCCCAGCAGCCAAGCCTAGACCATGTTCCTCAAAAGGAAATACTTCCAGCTTTTGGTTAGCATCGTATTGATGATTCCAAGCATCACAAGAATCTGGATTTGCTCTTTCAGGCTGCACAGAATTGTGTAGTTTCATCGGCTGGAGAAAGTCTTCTCGAACATAGTCCAAATAGGATTTCCCCGATATCTTCTCTATGAGCAAAGTCCACAAGCCAAAGCCATGATTAGAGTATGGATCTAGACCATCAGGAGGAGTTGTCCCAGGCGCATAAAGCAGTTCACGGGTACGCAGAAAGTGACGATGTAATTGTTCATAGGTCAGCTGATCTTCCGGCACATCAAACATCTTCGCCGCACCTTCTACATCCCCGCTTCTGGTAAAACCAGCTCTATGATCCAGCAGATTTTGAATAGTAATTTTTTCGTACCATTCCTTCCATTTGGCTGATTTGGGAGCATGGGTTTTGATGCCAATATCGATGTCTGCATCAAAAATACCACCAAATAATCCTTTCGGGCCATAAAGCCTAGTTGACTTGGGATCGATGTTCTTTAATTTCATCAACTGGAAGGCGGATGGCCCGGTGACGACGGCCTTGGTTACACTGCCGATTCTACTGCGAAAGCACGGTTTCATCGGTAACTTTCTTGTTCCTTCCACAAGCGCATAACCATAGCCTTTCGATAGCAGAAGTCGCCCTTGTTTGGTAACAGCAATAGTCATTCCAGGTAAATTATTTTTCGCAATTAAGGCTTCTACAAAACTATCGACTTTTTCCTCAAGTTCTTGCCAGCCTTTGCCTATAGACTGCAGTGTATTCATAATTAATCTCCTGTATTTTTAATTCATTAAATTGAAAGCGATAAGTAATGTTCTAAAAAAGTCTATGACCAACTTGTTTTGGC
This sequence comes from Nostoc carneum NIES-2107, assembly GCA_002368155.1. Classification (GTDB taxonomy): domain Bacteria; phylum Cyanobacteriota; class Cyanobacteriia; order Cyanobacteriales; family Nostocaceae; genus Aulosira; species Aulosira carnea. The sequence goes on along the minus strand of AP018180.1, from coordinate 1,819,395 downwards.
TCCTTGCTCACAGATTGAGAACGGTACCGGGGTTTTATCTCTTTCATTTAAGTCAATGGGGTAGTCTTGATGAATTTATGCACTTAACCTGATGCAAGAAACGCTGTAATGACCACTAAATTCAGTCAAACACTTACTCTGATTCGTTTCTAGCGAATTCTTTCTCAACCAAAAAACTTGATACACTGTTGTCAAAGATGGAAAAACTCTAACTTGAAAGTGCTAATTCCTAAGTCTAAGTCATGAGTAAAAATACTAAATATAGGTTGGCTGGAGGAACGAAATCCTAATCTGTGTTATTCTTTTCTGGAATTGGTAAGCTAATCATCATTGAAATTGCATCATTTTCATGCTGGTAAAAGCTACAAAACCTCTCCCGTGCCTCCTGCTCCCTGCCCATCTGCAGCCTCAATGTGCTTTCTTATATGCTTAACAGCTTATCAAAGGGTGTTTGAAAAGTTTTATTATTTGGCGATCGCTATAATTACTTATGTAAAATTATGTATCTAGATTGAACTTTTCTCAGTGTAATTTGGAAGGCAATGTTAACCTAACATTGATTCAAAACTCAAGTAAGTTTTAGAACATTAAAATAGGGGCATTTCCAGCTAATGTTAACAGAAAAATAAATTTCTGCTGCAAAAAAATGGGTAGTTTTTAGATGCCATCCCAAAGAGTTCGACTAATTACGCTTACTACTTTCTTAACCACCTTTGCAATTGGTAATGGATTGGTAAGCTTTTGTGTTGCTCAAGAACAAGTTTTAAAAGAGCAATTAGCAGTAAATGGGCAAGTATTAGCTCAAACCCCAAATCTCTCCAAAGCTAAAGCAGAGAAATTTTTTGAGCAAGGGAATAAACAGCTGGAGACTAGCCAATTCTCAGATGCATTACAGTCTTTTCAACAAGCATTAGATATTTATCGAGCAATTGGAGATATTACTCACGCAGCCGAAACCCTCAACAAGCTAGGAGAAGTTTACACCCTGCTGAGTCAATATCAAAAAGCCCAAGAAAGTTTGCAGTCAGCTTTAACTATTTTCCGCACCCAAAAACATCGCTTAGGGGAAGCTTTAGCGCTCAATCATCTGGGGGAAGTTTATCGCTATCAGGGTGAGACTCAAACTGCGCTGAAGTATCACGAACAAGCCTTGGCGATTGTACAACAATTGGGTAACCGTGCTGAAGAAGCCGCATCTTTGCATGATATCGCCGCAGTTTATGAAACCCAAGGAAAGTATGAAAATGCCCTGAAATTCTATGAGCAAGCTTTATTGATGCGGCGCGAGGTGAAAGATAGAGCCGGGGAAGCCTTCACCTTGATTGGATTGGGAAATACTTACTTGAGTTATATCCAATTAAAGCTGTACTACCAGGCTATTAAGAAGCCGGAAGAAATCAAATCGTATAAAGATGTTCTTAAGTATTACCAACAAGCATTAGCTATTATGGGCTCTGTTAGCAACCGTGCGGGTGTTGGCTGGAGTCTTAACGGCATTGGCATGAGTTACAGCGCTCTAGATAAGCAGGAAGAAGCCTTAAAATTTTACGAGCAAGCCTTAGCAAAGATGCGTGAAGTAAGCGATCGCTCTGGGGAAGCAGCTGTTATCTTAAATCTGGGCAAAGACTACTACTGGGGATTCGATCCGCAAAGGGAATTTAGACCGATTTCACTGGATTTGTATGAGCAAGCTTTAGCTATTACCCGTGAGATTGGCGATCGCCCTTTGCAAGCTAAAATCCTCTATAGAATGGGGTTTGTTTACAAAAATAAAGGGCGTGAACGGCCGGAAACGGCTCTGGAGTATTATAAACAAGCTTTACCGATAGCGCGACAGATAGGCGATCGCTTTCTCGAAGAAAAAATCCTCGATAGTATTGGCTCTATCTACAGTAGCTTGGGCTACCCTCAACCTGCTCAGGAATATCAAGAGCAAGCTTTGGCGATTAGGCTGGAAATGGGTATGGGTGTGAATTTTCCCACCGATATCGTCAAAGTGGGCACGCTGATTACTTACAGTACACCAAAAAAAAGACCGACTTTGATCACTCTGCTGGATGGAGAAGCACTAATCCATTACAGAAATGGCGCAGCTCATGCAGACAACCGACGATACCAAGCCGCTTTAGAATCTTATCAGCAAGCCTTGGCAATTGTGCGCCAACAACAGAATCTCCCTTGGGAATGGGTAATTCTCAATCAAATGGGGACAATTTACGAAACTTTGGCACAATTTCCCGCAGCTTTAGATAGTTACAAGCAAAGCTTGGCAATTAGACGAGAGGTAGATGAACGTGCAGCAAAACAGCCAATACCCCAGACTATTCGAGTAGCTTATGGTACTGATGTTAATTTTTCCAGCCAAGAAGGAATGCAATTGAATGAGGGGATTACCAAAGGTGTGATTAGGATAGCAGAAGGAGAGCCGATTACTACTCCTATTACTACTGTTGTGAATAATAGCTCAGGGATAACGATACAGGAGAATAAGGTAACAGGTTTGATCTCTAGTAAATTTACTACTTTTGGACAAAAAAAAGTAGAGGTAATTGCAGGGTTGGCTGGATGGGCAGGATTTACAGAAAATGAAGAAGAAGACACCCTCGCAAATATGGGGGATATTTACAAAACCCAAGGACAATACCAAGCTGCATTAAATTTCTACAGTGAAGCCTTAAAAATTATCCGCGCAGAGATGGAAAGCCAGGAAAGTAAAGAGTCTCAGCTGCGGAGATTAACAATAGAGGGAACTTACTATCAGCAGGAACAGAGAATTAAAAGAAGCATGGGGGAAGTTTATGCAGCACTAGGACAACACCAAGCTGCTTTACAAGCTTACCAGGAATCTTTAGCAATTGCTAATAAGGAAAATAGCGGAGATCGCATTGTTACTCAAATACCTATTATTCTGACGCAGATTGGCAAGGCTTACGAAAATTTAGGACAGTACCCAGCTGCCCTACAAGCTTATCAACAAGCATTGGCGATCGCTCGTGACCCTAAAAATCAAGGCTACTATTTTTCTGAAGAATATCTGATTCGTCAGTATGGGCAAGAAGAATATTTTCGTCGGTTTAGAATAGCTTATGCCAGGCCAAATCCAGAAGCACTCCTCAACAGTATTGGCACAATTTACGAAAAGCTAGGACAACCTCAAGCGGCGCAGGAACATCGCCAGCAAGCAGTCGCATTTAAACAAGAAATTAGCAACCGTAGTGAGGAAGAAATCACTGGTAAGAAGGCAATTTTGATTACCGAAGTTGGCAAAGATGCAACCAAAAAACCGATTGTGCAGATAAATAGGTTGGAGGGTGAAGCAGTCGTTCTGTTTGCAGCGGGAAATAGTTACACTTCCCAAGGACAATATCTCAAACAACAATATCAATTTGCCCTGCAATCTTACCAACAAGCTTTGGCAATTGTTCGTCAACAAAAAAATCGTCCTTGGGAAGTAGTAATTCTCACTCAAATGGGATTAGTTTATGAAAAGTTAGGACAAAATCAAGCAGCTTTAGAGTCCTATCAGCAAGGGTTGGCGATTCAACAAGAAATTGAGAAACTGACTGATAACAAAGCAACTCTCCTGAGTAAACATCCCCTCAGTGGTTTTGTTAATTATGAAAGTGTAAAAATTCGTTTTGATTCTGGTCAAATTACTACTTTTAAAGCGGAAGGAGGGGTGATTTTCTTTGGACAAACAAGAGAAAAACTCAAAGCCGATCAAATATTTAAAGAAGGTATAGAGCAATCTAGAGACGAGAAGTATGCTAGAGCTATTAAAACATTAGAGACAGCTTTATCGATTTATCAACAGCTAGAAGATAAAGCAGGTATTGCGAAGACTTTCTATGAAATAGGGCAAATTTATGATGCTCAACAAGATGAACTGCTAGCATTGAAATACTACCAGCAAGCTTTGTCAATTTACCAGGAAATAGGGGATAAATATGGAGAACAATCTAGCCTCAAATTGATGGAGAGAATTTACTATCAGCAAGGTAGTCAACTTTCCCAGCAAGGTCAATATAGTCAAGCTTTAGAGAATTTACGCCAAGTCTTAGAGATTGCCAAAAAACTTGGTCATCAAGAAACAGTATGGAGAACTCTCAACCAAATGGCTATAATTTACAGCAGTTTGGGAGAATATAAATTAGCTTTAGATTACTATCAACAAGCCTTACCAATTCGCTACGAAGTTTTAGGGGATTGGGTAGGAGTTGAGTTCAATATGGCGCGAATTTATGAAGTACTAGGGCAATACGAACTAGCTTTAAAATCCTATCAAGAAGCCTTAAAAACTGCCAGAAGACCTGCAGAATTAGATATCGATGTTGGGATGATTGGGGATATTGCGGGGGAAGCTAGAGCGTTAAATGCTATAGGGAATATTCACTCTAGGCAAGGAAAGTATGAATTAGCATTGGATTTACATCGCCAAGCCTTAAAAGTTATTAAAAAGGTTAATGTTCAAAAAGAACAAAAATTATTAGAAGGAACGACATTTTATAGTATTGGGCTTGTTTACTTGAAACAAGAAAAATATCAATTAGCGTTAGATTTTTTGCAGTCAGCCTTAGCTATTTACCAACAACTAGGCTCCAGGCGTTCCGAAGGCATAACTCTTCACGCTATCGGCAAGGTTTACTTTGAGCAAGGGCAATATGAATTAGCTCAAAATTTCTTGCAGCAAAGTTTAGTGATTGCTCAAGAAATTGGCAATAAAGAAGGTGAAGGACATACTTTAACTACTATCGGTTATTTACTAGAAAAACAGAATAAACCAGAATTAGCGATTATTTTCCTAAAACAATCCGTGAATGTGAGAGAAGCGATTCGCAAAAATATCAGGGAACTTCCCAAAGAGCAACAGCAGTCTTACACCCAAACCATTGCTCAAGATTACCGCCACCTAGCAGATATCCTATTGCAACAAAACCGAGTTTTGGAAGCGCAACGGGTGCTAGATTTACTCAAAGTCCAGGAAATTGAAGACTATCTCCGCAATGTTCGGGGGAGCGATAAGACTGCGACTGGTATTGCTGAACGTTCCCAAGAACAACAAATTCGCGAAGGGATGACGACGGAAACTGATAAAGCGATCGCACTAGGTAAAGAACTCGCCCAACTCGAAAGCCTTCCCGTTACTAAGCGCACACCAGCCCAAACTCAGCGGATCATCGCCTTGAGAAAAACTCAGCAGGAGATTGCCAAACAATTTAACGCTTTCCTCGAAAGCCCCAAAGTGCGAGAATGGATCGGGCAACTTCAGCAAACCACCCAAGGACAGAGTTTTAATTTAGAGTCCTCAGCCAGCGCCTTACAGGATAACTTGAAAAAACTTCAGCAAGATGCTGCGATTATCTATCCCTTGGTGTTGAGCGATCGCTTAGAGCTGATTTTAGTCACCCCCTATGCACCACCACTGCGCCGCACCGTTGCTGTTAAACAAGCAGAACTCAACCGCGCGATCGCTGAATTTCGTTCGGCGTTACCAAAACGTACCCCTGGGGTGAAAGTTCCGGCTAAACAGCTTTATGATTGGCTGATCAAACCCCTAGAAAATGATTTAGCTCAAGCTAAAACTAAAACCATCATTTACGCCCCAGACGGACAACTACGTTATATTCCCTTAGCTGCCCTGTATGATGGACAACAATGGTTAGTCGAGCGTTTCAGCATTAATAATATTACGGCTGTGAGCTTAACTGACCTCAACACCAAACCGCAGACTCAGTTAAATGTCTTAGCAGCCGCCTTTACCAAAGGAAACTATAGCTTTGAGGTAGGAACTCGACAGTTTGAATTCTCCGGCTTACCCTTTGCAGGTGTGGAAGTAGAAAATCTGGCGCAAACTGTTCCTCAGACAAAAAAACTCTTAGATGAGCAATTCAATCAAGATATTGTGTTGCAGATGAATGATTACTCGGTCGTCCATCTGGCTACTCACGCCGCATTTACCAATGGACAACCAGAAGAATCATTTATTTTATTTGGTAATGGCGATCGCGCTACACTAAGAGATATTCAAAATTGGCGGTTACCGAATGTCGATTTAGTCGTACTTTCAGCTTGCGAAACTGGATTAGGAGAGCAGTTAGGCGACGGTAGGGAAATTCTCGGTTTTGGCTACCAAATGCAACAAACCGGTGCAAGAGCTGCGATCGCTTCTTTATGGTCGGTAGATGATGGCGGTACACAAGCATTGATGAATGCTTTTTATACTAAAATAATACAAGGGAAAACAACAAAAGCCGAGGCTCTGCGTCAAGCGCAAATCGCTCTCATTACTGGGAACTATGCAACCATAAGTCAGCAAAGAGGCATCAACGATAATTTATCACCACAGGTAAGGCATCACCTCAGTCACCCTTTTTACTGGGCACCTTTTATTTTAATTGGCAATGGCTTGTAAATCACCTTAGTACAACAAGGCAAAAGTAAAAAGGCAAAAGTAAAAAGAAAGAATGATGATTTTGTAAGCTTTTCGCTTGTTTTAAATGGGTGGCTTATTTCCGCCGTATTGTACTAGTATTCGCTTGACAATCACTACAAATTTTCAGCTTTTTGAGATTAACTGAGCAGTAATGAATTGGACTATTCAGGATTGTAAATTTCGTAATTGTAAATTACCTCACGAGCTTTGAGATCTTCTAGAGCGCCAGTCCAGTAGAAGTAGTTGACATAAAATGCAGAATATGGGTGTTGTTTAAATTGAACATTTAGGATCTCCGTTTTAATGTGATCGCTAAAAACCAGACCTAAATGTTTAGCCCAAAATAGGCGTTTTGTCCCAATTCACATACTTAACATTTTGTCAACATATATTAGTGGACTGCCTCTCTAGTAGATCCAGAGAAATCTCATCACCAAAAAATATATGCAGAAAACCATCATAGGCAGAAAATTGAACGCTACCATTTGCTTCAATTTCCATGTGGAAAATACTAGAACACCGATTCAGTAATCAAATAGAAGTAGAGGCTGGCTCAGTAGTGTGAGTAAAAATTTTGGCAAGGACATGAAGATTATGAACAACCGCTACGCGACGAAGATCAAATAAGTTTTTGCGACAACCAACATAGCGAGCTTGTTCACCTTGCCAACGACCAATATGAGATAAAGAATGCTCAACACAAACGCGTTCGCGGAGTTTGGCACGTCCAATAGGGGTTAATTGACGTTCTCGTAACTCTCGAAATAATTGTTCTTCTGGATGAATTGAAATACTACGTCCGCGTGGTGAACTGGTGCAAGATTCTCTGAGAGGACAGGTTGCACAAACTTCTTGTGGGAACTGAATTTTAGCACCCAAACTAAAAGGTAAAGTTACCTGATTGGGACAACAAATAGTACCATTGTCCCAGTCCAACACAAAGGCAGTTTTACCAAATTTTGTACCGTTGTGGACGACCCAAGCCTTACAGTATATACTCAATTGCTCACTACGATTTTTAACTAAGGAGCTACTCAAGTAAGCCCGGTCAATATGCAATTCGGTAAGTTCAACATCTTGTGTTTGTAAGTCCTGAGTAATCGCATCGGTTACTGATGCTTCTGGGACATTAGCTTTGGTAATACCAACAGCGCGAATCATTCCGTTGTCTAAATCTCGTAACACATGACGTTTATAGCCATCAATTTTCTGGCTACGGCTTTTACGTCCATGTCTCATCTCTTCGTCTTCAACTGAAATACGTCGTTCTTTGGCAACACCAGAGCGCAGTTTTACCTCACCATTGGCATCAACTTCCACATCCTGTGTTTCGATTTGTCTTGCTGTTTCAAGAGTTGAACGAAGTAGCGGATGTTCATTTTCAGTAGGCTGTGTTTGAACAAAAGTCTCAACTCTCTCTAAAGCATCCAGTACAATCCCCAAGGCCAAATTTTTCTGATCTGGGTCATCCCAGTTTAAGTCTAAAGCCGCTTTCAAGCTTGAAGTTGCAACCATATCTACCCCAATATCTTGTGCAACTTCCGCCAACCCCCTCCCCTGCTGGACAGCTATCACGCCAATCGCTTTTTTGAGCGCGTGACCCAATAAATTATATGTATCTTCAACCTTCGATGCTCCCCACAAGGGGCTGGAATCAAGCGCTGCCCGTAATTGCCTTGAGCCAAAACCCTTGCTCTGTTCTGCTAGTTTTACTGTTTTCTCAATTAATCGTCGGTCGAGTCCTTGGATAATCAGTGCTGTGCGAAACCTGGCAAGTGTCGCTTGAGAAAATGGTGCTTGCTCACAATCAATGCAATCAAGCACTAACTGCCAACGTCTATCCATGAGCAACGCTTCAATCGCTTCCGCATCGGATGCTCCTGTATAAGCTTGTAAGATTGTCACTAATGCCAGTTGTGCTGGAGGTACTGGTGGATGCCCTTTGGGAGAATCTGCATAAAGCTTGCTCAGTTCTTCTTGAAATTCCTCATCAAATAACTGATGACGGTATTGCCGCAAGAACGTGAATAGCTTTGCTCTTTTGATCCGCTTGACGATTTTTTGCTCTTGAGCGTTAAGTTCGGTCGGTGGATGCCAATGGACTGGACGCATAGGTATACTCTCGGTCTTTCATGCATCTGTGTAACATCGAATATACCTGAAACTTGAGCGCACTTTTCCTTGAGAGTTGATTAAATCTCTATATTCCATTACTAATGGCTACAATCATTACCTGATAAGATTTTGCTCTATTTTTACCTTCATCCTTTTACTCTATATCAGCTTGATTTGCTTTCGTTTCTCCATTACTGAATCGGTGTTCTAGAACCCAATCCACTCTCCAGGGTATCTGTTAATGCTTCAACTTGAACAGGATCTAGTTGAATTAATAAACCATCACCAGCCAATTTACTGTTACTATCTTTAAATGGAGAGTTAGATCCAATAATTTGATATTTAAATTGCGATAAGTCAAAATTGTCCATTGTCCAAATTGCCAGTCGAGCTTGTTTTTCGGACAATTTAGTTATAATCGCCTGAAATAGTTCCCTAAACTTATCTGGATTTGATTCGAGCCAACCTGTAGCATTCATTGATATATTTCCGATTAATTTTTAATATAATCTTCCCATTGCTAGAGAATTTCTAGTTGTGTTGGTGAAGATAAGGATACTGACATAATTACTAATCAAGGCTGTTAACTGTTGACGGTTGACTGTCAACAGTTAACCCTCAACAGCCCTCACGATGGATTGTGCAACTTAAAAGCAGAATAGCTTATGAGAGCCACTCACGGCATTTCACTCGGCGACATAGCCGCACGAGTGGCTGCACTCTCCGCTCACGCGACTGGCTCCCCTACATCAATTTTATTTTCAATTTATGAAGTTATACCAATTTGAAAAAAGAATGCAACAGTAGGGGCAAGGCACTGCCTTGCCCTCTAGAATCCATAGCGTAACGCACCATTTTCAAGGCTGTTCCCTGAGTCAACGAAAAATTTTACGACTCATTTAAGATGGCTATAGGTATTTGAATAATAAACTCAGTTCCTTTCCCTAGAGAGGAATTACATTCCAGTAAACCTGCGTGTTTATCTACTACAATTTGCCGAGCGATCGCCAATCCTAATCCTGTTCCTTTACCTACAGCTTTCGTAGTAAATAAATGCTCGAATATCTTGTGTTTTACTTCTGGACTCATCCCCAGAGCATTATCAGCAATAGAAATCTTGACGTGCTTCCCTTGTAATGAAGTTCTAATGGTAATTTTGTTGGGATGTGCTTGAATTTCTGTCATACTCCGCCCATTATTTGCTTCTTCTAAAGCATCGATGGCATTTGCTAAAATATTCATAAATACCTGATTTAATTGTCCAGGGAAGCATTCAACCTGTGGCAAATTAGCATAATCAGTGACCACCTCAATAGCTGGACGTTGTTCGTTAGCTTTGAGACGATGTTTCAGAATTAAAATGGTGCTATCAATACCTTCATGGATATTAAAAGGTACTTTGTAATCTTTATCTGCTCGTGAAAAAGTGCGAAGACTGGTACTGATATTTTTCAGGCGATCGCACGCCATGACCATTGCATCCATCATTTTCGGTAAGTCTTCTTGGATATAATCTAGGTCAATTTCTGCGGCATGGTCAATAATTGCTTCACTGGGATGAGGTAGAGTTTGCTGATATAAGTTCAGATGTTCGCTCAGATCAGCAATTGTGGGTTTAGCTTGTTTAAGACTGGCAGAAATAAAACCGAGAGGATTGTTCATTTCATGGGCTACACCTGCTACTAAATTTCCCAAAGCTGACATTTTTTCACTTTGGATAATTTGTAATTGAACTTGTTGTAAATCTTCTAGTGCTTGTTGGACTTTTTGATAAAGTCGAGCATTTTCTAAAGAGATGGCTGCTTGGGAGGAAAGTAGATTAATTAATTGCAAGCGTTCTTGGGTAAATACCCCGTTTGTGAGTTGATTTTCTAGATAGAGAATACCTACTAAATTTCCTTGGTTAATAATTGGTGTGCATAATATACTTTTTGGTTGATGTGTAAGTATATATTCACTAATTAGCCCAGGAATATCTGTTTGACAATTATCTATAACAATAGGTAATTGGGTATTTTTGACATAATTGATAATTTTTATGGGTACATCTTGACAGATATCTAGTAATTGTAGGTCAAGGATTGTTTGGATTTCACCTTGAGAATTAATAGAAGTGATTGCTCGGATTTGCCAAATATCTTCTTGGGGGAGAATTAAGACAGATTTTTTGGCACCGGAGTTTTCTAAGATAATTTTGGTGAGACTGGTGAGGAGTTGATCTAATTCGATACTGCTAGAAATAGTTTGAGCCGCTTTGAGTACACTGGTAAAATCTAGAATTTCAGAAATATTGCTGCTACTAGCCGTGGAACTATGAGCAGACGAAGATGTTTTACGAAAGACAATGGTGGAAATTGTTTCCCAGGGATTGGGGTTAATTCGTCTTTGTTGCAGGATGGGTTTTAGTAGTTGGGAATAGCGTATTTCTAGGTCATCGGTTTTAGCAGAACTGCCCCAACGGGTATAACAATAATAGGCTTGTTGCATATATCCTGCGGCGACAGTTTCTTTTCCCCAGTCAAGGTAGAATTTAGCCGCTAGTTCGTTGGCTAAGGCTTCTTCTTGAGTGAAACCGTTGCTTTTGGCAAGAGAAATAGCGCGATCATAACAATCGCCAGCTTCATATTTTCTTTCTAAAACTCGATATTTTTCTGCATTGACTAGGTTGAATTTATGTAAATAATTCATGGGGGCGTGACTAGCCCAAACTTCCATTTTTTCCTGATTAGTTTGAACTTTTTCTAGAATTGCTTGTTGCTCAGAAACTGGAACTCTAGAATACAAAGCTAATCGGACTAAAGAATCGTAAAAATAAAATAGAGGTACAACAACCAGTCCAGTAACTCCTCCTAGAGACTGTTCTGCCATTTCAGCATTTTTTAATGCCTGGTCATAATCATGGAATAAATAACTGATAAATAGTTTATTAACAAACAGGTGATTAATTGTATACAAGTCATTAGCTTTTTGATGTGTAATTAGCATAGTTTCTTCATCATATGCTGTGCCAATTAGCTTATATATATTTTCAGATTTACCCTGGAGATTTAACACAGTTTGGTAATAAATTGAACTCCAATAGAAAGCGACTTGCTGCTTAATTTTTTTCAAAGAATCAACATAAATACTAAAGTCTTTTTCTAGAATTTCTAGTTCCTTACCTAACCAAAAAGAATGAACTGGATAAATATAGGCACAATAACCAGCATATTCGAGGTCGCCTGTTTCTAATCCTGTAGAATAACCTTCGATCGCAGGTGCTAATGTGTCCTTAATATGCTGTTGCCAATGGGCTATGTGAGCATTAACAACGGTCAATATCTTGGCTTTTAGTTCTGAGGAATTAAATTTGGATAATATGCCCAAAGCCAATTTCCCAAATTCACAGCCAGCGTTAATATCACTAAAGGCTCCACAAAGCAGCAATCCATACAAACTATAACCATAGGCAGAAACGGGTGTATTGCCGTATTTAATCGATAACTGAACCATTGCAAAGGTGATTAAGGGAACCATTACCGGATCACTTTGAAAAGCCGCAGGTAGGACTCGCATTAAAATTTTCATCGCTGCGATGTTTTCGGGTTTTGTCATGATCGGTAAATGAACTAATTCCGCGATGGATTTACCCTGTAAATTGTCAATAACTTGCTGTAAACCTTGTTGAATATCTAAGGATGTTGGTTGTTCGGGAAATTGAATGCCTAATTGTTGCAGAATTGAACGGGCAATTTGGATTCCTTCTATTTGTTTGCTTTGCATAATGCAAGCAGTAATCTGAATTTCGTAGATAGCAACCTTATCTAGTAATGTTTTGGCATTTCGCAGAATAATTTCTGTTAGCTGTTGCATCTGCTCAAAATTACCACTTAAGTAAGCAGCTTCAGCAACTAATGTATGTAATTCTAATGTTAATTGATATTGCTTCTGCCAGCTATATTCGTCAAGTAATTCTAAGCCAATCAGCGAATATTCCACAGCCGCAGTATAAGCAGTCGCAGCTTTGGCTTTTGTGCCAGCAATGAGATTTAATTGCGCTAATTGATTTCGTTCTTGGATATCATCAATTAATACTCTACCAATATTTAACTGATTGACAATATCAAAAATCTGTTCTGCTTGTTTGGTTGGGGAAATACTTTGTAGAAGCGTAGGCGTAGCTTGCAGTAGACATCGCCCAATTTGTAAATGTGTCTTTTGTCTGTCTGCTTCCTGAATCAAAGAATAAGCTGCTTGCTGAATACGGTCATGTAAAAATTTATATTTAAATATGTAGCGATCGCTAATTTTTAGTTGAGTCTTTTCTTCGGCATCTTGATAAAACTTATAAACCGCACTTTGGGGCAAAATAAAATCTGACTGCAAAGCTTTCCACAAAGATGCAGCAGTTTCTACTGCCGATAATTGGCAAACAATTGCCAATGTTTTTAAATCAAAAGAGTTGCCAATACAAGCAGCATATTTTAATACTTTCTGAGTCGATTCTGGTAGTTTTCGTAATTGAAATACCATAAACTCAACCACATCGGAGGTGAGGGTTTGCTGATTGATTTGAGAGATATCACATTCCCAGCATCCTTCTCGCCAATTAAAATCAATTAATCCATCTTCATGTAATGACTTAAGAAATTGCGTAGCAAAAAAAGGATTACCTTGTGTTTTGCGATAAATTAATTGTGAAAGTGGAACTGCCAAATCTTCTGTACACTTTAATGTATCAACTACGAGTTGATTTAATGTCGAGCGGCTCAGAGGTTGTAGGGTGAGTGTATTCACAATCGCTCCCGCGTTGCTAATGCCATTTAAGGTCATGATCAACGGATGAGTATTCGATACCTCATTATCTCTATATGCACCAATTAAGAGTAAATATCCTTGATTTGTTTCTGCTATTAATAATTGAATTAACTTCAATGAAGCCAAATCAGCCCATTGTAAATCATCCAAAAATATCACTAATGGATGTTCTTTACTAGTAAATAGTTGTAAAAATTTCTGGAATAATAAATTAAATCTATTTTGAGCCGCAGTACCGGATAATTCTGTTGCAGGTGATTGTTGACCGATAATTTTTTCTAATTCAGGAATGACATCAATAATCACCTGGCCATCGTTGCCTAATGCCTGAATAATTTTACTTTTCCATTGTTGGATTTGAGCATCACTTTCAGCGAGTAATTGCCCCATCAAATCACGAAAAGCTTGGACAAATGCTGAAAAAGGAATATTTCGATTAAATTGATCAAATTTGCCTTTAATAAAATATCCCCGTTGTTTAACAATGGGTTTATGAACTTCGTTAACTACCACAGTTTTACCGATACCAGAAAACCCAGCAACTAACATGAGTTCGCTGTCACCCTCCGAAACTCTGGCAAATGCTGCTAATAGCTGCTCAACTTCCTTTTCTCTACCATATAATTTTTCAGGGATGAGAAAGCGATCGCAAATATCCCGCCTCCCAATTTCAAAATCATGAATTTCCCCGGTTGCTGTGATTTGTTCTAAACATTTTTCTAAATCATGCTTTAATCCTAATGCGCTTTGATAACGGTCTTCCGCATTTTTCGCCATCAGTTTCATCACAATATCTGACAGTACTGGCGGAATCTCTTCCCTGTTCCCTAAAACCGCAGGCATTTTAGCAATATGACTATGTACCAACTCCATCAGATCTGCTGATTGAAATGGTAATTGACCAGTTAATAATTCGTAAAAAGTTACGCCTAAAGAATAAAAATCAGTGCGATAGTCTATTACCCGATTCATTCTCCCCGTTTGTTCGGGTGATAGATAGAAGATTGTTCCTTCTAAAACTTGAGGATTTTTTAGGGATTCGGTTTCTCTTGGTAGTAAGGAAGCAATACTAAAATCTATTAATTTAACTTGCTTTGTTTCGGGATTAATTAAAATATTGGCGGGTTTAATATCTTTATGAATAATTTTATGATGATAGAGAAAATCTAAGGTATCGCACAGAGAAATAGCAATTGGTAAAAATTCCTGTAGGGGCGTTATCTGTAATTTCTGATGAGTAAAATAATCCTTAAGGGAAATTCCCCCAAAGTCTTCCATCACCAATATATAGCCATTTTGGTAAGTTTCTAAGCTATAGGTTTGGATGATTCCTCGGAAGTCAAGATTTTTGGCAATAGTATATTGATTACGAAATTGTACCAGTTCGCTAAAGCTAGGATAAGGATTTTTCAGCAGTTTGATGACTACTCTTAAGGAATCTTGTTCCCGGATGGCTCGATATACCAAAGTTTTGGAACCATCATAAATGATTTCTTTGACTTGATATCCGGGAATACTAACTAGAGTGCTAACCATACTCATTGTATATTTGCGAGTTTCGCATTTAGTATTCCCAAATATGCAACAGTATTTAGCATTGCTGTAAAAACATTGACATCTATCATTTAGATGGGCAATTCCAGGTAAAACAATTGGTAATGACTTACGTAGGGTAGCAAAATTAAATGAAAAAAAACAAATACCAGAGATTGATGAGTTTTCCGGGTATGACAACCTTAATAGCAGTGATTGCTACTGTACTTGTACTACTGGGGGGGACATTTGAATTTGCTTTTGCGTCGCAACCTAATGCTCAATTAGATATTGAAAAATTGACGGTTTGCTACGCTTTGGGAACAGATGCAATTGGGAGAGGAGATTTGCAAGGAGGAAAGAATATTTATCCGGACTGCTTTACACCGAATGCAACGATTACAGCAGTTTTTCCTGATGGAACCACCCAGACATATATCGGCACCAATGCTTGGGCGAATTTTGTTTATAGTGTGTTCCAAGGGAATGGCTATGTAGCTACCCAGCATTTGATAGGTACAATCAACATTAACGTGAATGGTAATAATGCAACGATGACTTCCTATCTCCATGCGACTCACAAACGTTCTGAAACTAGCATTGATGTTGCTAATGGTACTTATGAAGATGAAGTTATCCAACA
This sequence comes from Nostoc carneum NIES-2107, assembly GCA_002368155.1. Classification (GTDB taxonomy): domain Bacteria; phylum Cyanobacteriota; class Cyanobacteriia; order Cyanobacteriales; family Nostocaceae; genus Aulosira; species Aulosira carnea. Next base: position 1,803,874 of record AP018180.1, on the reverse strand, counting down.
AAATGGGCGTTGGAAAATTCGCCGTCGCACACTGAAACTAATCACCTTCTTAAACCTTTCTTCTCCTCCTAGTGCTCAGCGTTTAATGATGCCTTCAAGCTAGGTTAATTTTTAGGGAACTCCAAAACATAAATTATTCCGCTTCAAATGGAATACTTTTTGAATTGGCAGTACCTGATTGTCGTAATGGTAATAGTGATTGTCAATCATTTACTTATTGCCATTACTGACTCACAACTCAATCAATTTTAAATTTTATCGTTGTTCTATTATTAACCCAGATTTTCGCCAAGCTTACTGCTTTAGGTCGTAGATAGGGATTTTTAACAGTGCTAATTGAAAAGTTAGATTTAACTATCTAACTCCGCCATCGAAGTGTCTTTTCTTTAATTGGATTAACAAAAGAACGTCCCTCAATTTGAGAACGAGCAAATTCTGCTTTCAATCTATAGTACCAACGGGCTTGAGCATCAGCATCTCCCACTAAAGTTAAGGCTGGATTGTATTTCAAGCCTATTTGTTGTTTCAGCAAAATTTCTTTATCTTGATTGAGAAAACTGCGCGTAAACCACAGCAACAATGGTTGAAGGATAGGAAACCAAGGTAAAGTTGTGTAGAACATAGTTGTTTCCTCACTTTCAGTTGTAGAAATGGGAGTAATTGCTGTTAGGTTACAGACTAGATGTTTCTCGGTAGACACCTTCTCAATCCGGATTCCTGGCAAATGAAATGAGATTTCTATCTGGGGATTTTCTCCCAGCAACCGATAGAAAAAGGTTTGTTGTTCTAGTGAATGCTTCCGCATGGTAAAGCCGTACAAAGATGGTTCAAAAGTTTTGAATACCTCTTTGAGTGTTTGTGGAGAACGCCACCACCAAGCCTGATGAACGAAAGCAATATGAGCAGGATCGATCAATCCGAATACAGCATGATCGACATTACAAGGAAAGCGGATGGACTCAACAGCTTGGTGAGTTTTGTCGGCAAATTCAAGGATTTGTGGGATGTCTTCTAGTACTAAAGAAGTCTCATCATTTGACATATAAATCCAAATATTGCCTTGCGCCTCTTTGATGGGATAACTTTTCGTTTCACTTGTTTTAGCAAAGACTGCACCTGAGAGATCGCGACTAAAAACTATTAGCTCGTTCAAGAGGGTTTTTGAAAGTGTATGTCCAGGTTTTAGCTGCTTACTTGGTAATGCATAGTACCAAGTATTTCTTAAAAACAAAGGTATTTTCAGCATCTAAGAATTTGGGTGAAAGTAAGTAAAACGGTGCAAATAAACTGAAGTATGTCGCGAAAAGTAAAGTTAACTAAAACCCTCTTCCCTTCTGCCTAGCCTGCGGCAACCCTTCCGAGAACTGCCTTCTGCCATCTGCCTTATCTTAACGCGACCTAATTAATTGTGAGTTGAGTTGCTGCTTTCAAGAATTTTCCGAGCGTAGCACGTTGCGATCGCTTGTTTTTATCCGACCTCACCAAATCGCGTTGCTTCCTATGTTGGGCGGCTTTGCCGACTGCTTGCAACTGGCATTTAAATATGCCAAAAATGCGAATATTTGTGCCAGTTGCATCAGTTATCTAAATGTGAAATTTCGTCTGCTCTTGACTTTTGTACCTATCAGGTGATTACAGTCGGCTGTTCTCTACCCGTGAAGGTGCGAATTTGAGCAATTTCATCAGCGATCGCAATTAAATTTCCTAGTGCTTCCTGGGGATCGAGGTTTTGTTTAGCAGTATCTGGTTCGTAAGATTCCAGATAAATTCGTAAGGTTGCGCCTTGGGTACCAGTACCAGAGAGACGGAAGACAATGCGGGAACCATCAGTAAATCCAATTCTGATGCCTTGGTTTTCACTAATGCTGCCATCAACTGGGTCGGTGTAGCTAAAGTCATCGCTATACTCAACCTCATATTTACCAAACTGTTTGCCTGGAAGATTTGGCATTTGCGATCGCACATTGTCAATCAAGGCTTTGGCTTTCCCCGCATCAACTTCTTCGTAATCGTGGCGAGAATAGTAGTTGCGTCCGTAAGCTTGCCAATGTTCGCGGACAATCTCTTCTACAGATTGTTGCTTTACTGCCAGAATATTCAGCCAAAACAGCACTGCCCACAGTCCATCTTTTTCTCGAATATGGTTGGAACCAGTGCCAAAGCTTTCTTCTCCACAGAGAGTAGCTTTACCTGCATCTAATAAATTACCAAAGAACTTCCAACCTGTGGGTGTTTCGTAGCAGTCAATCCCCAGCCGTTTTGCTACTAGATCCACTGCTTGACTAGTAGGCATAGAACGTGCGACTCCTGCCAAACCATCCTGATATCCTGGCACTAGCTTGGCATTGGCAGCTAAAATTGCCAAGCTATCGCTGGGGGTAACAAAAAACTTGCGCCCCAAAATCATGTTGCGATCGCCATCGCCATCGGAAGCTGCACCAAAGTCTGGGGCATTTTCTCCATAAAGGACTTCTACTAGATCATGGGCATACACTAAATTCGGGTCAGGATGTCCGCCACCAAAGTCTTCCAGAGGTATACTGTTTTGTACGCTACCTGCAGGTGCGCCCAAGCGCTGCTCAAATAGGGCATGGGCATAGGGGCCAGTCACGGCATGAAGTGAATCTATGCACAGCCGGAAGTTCCCAGAAGTTAAGAATTGGTGAATGCGATCGAAATCAAACAAGGACTCCATTAACTCTTGATAATCTTGCACGGAGTCGATGACTTCTACAACCATTTCTCCCAGTTTAGATTCACCCAAGGTTCCTAAATCGACATCTGGTGCATTTAAGATGTAGTATTTGTCAATAACTTTGCTGCGGGCATAAATAGCCTCTGTCACTTTTTCCGGTGCAGGCCCACCGTTACTGATGTTGTACTTTACACCAAAATCACCCTTTGGCCCGCCAGGATTATGGCTGGCAGACAGGACAATACCACCAAGCGCTTGGTATTTGCGAATTATGGCAGATACTGCCGGAGTAGATAAAATACCTTGCTGACCAACTTTAATTCTAGCCACACCGTTAGCTGCGGCCATTTTCAAGATAATTTGAATAGCTTGGCGATTGTAGTAACGTCCATCACCACCTACAACTAAGGTCTGTCCCTGTAAGCCTTCGAGAATATCAAAGATAGATTGAATGAAGTTTTCTAAATAATGAGGCTTTTGAAAAACACTCACGGCTTTCCGTAGCCCAGAAGTGCCGGGCTTCTGGTCAGGAAAGGGGGTGGTATCAAATGTCTGGATATCCATTGTCATGTTTTCAGAACTGATTTTTTGCTATTTGAGGAAGCCACACAAAGGTATGATACGGCGATTGCTCTCCAGAAAACTGATTATTCTCGGTGCTTAACCTGTTGAGGGTTGAGAAATTCTTTCAATAGTAAATTGTCCCGCCTCATAATCATACCTAGTGCTAAGTAGTTACAGCCTCGCCCTTAGGCGTTAATTCTTACTCAACTTTGCTTTAACGCGTCTTAGCAACTGACAAGGATATAGGCCCATACCCTTGGGTTAAGGTCATTAGCAATTGATTTATCACTTATTAAAAAAGCCAGATCAATTGGGGGATTCTCCCCCAAACCCCCGATTGGGTGACGGTTGCGTCCCCCAAACCCCCTCCAAAATTATTGTTCTGTTTTTTAACTAGTTTTTTGGTTTTGTTAAGCTGTTACGCATTTAAATTGTATATTTCGCGCTCAGGTGGTCAAGAGTCAAGAGTCCAGGGTCAAAGGCTAGCTTGGACTTTTGACTTTTGACCCTTGACAGCCCTAACGACAGAATATTTGATCTAGGCGCGTATCAGCTTATCAATTAATTTTCTTAACTGAAATGTATTTGGATATAGGCGATCGCCCCAGACAAATATATTTTAATCCCCTTTAGGGGAGTATAGATTTTCGCTTTACTTAGGAGCATTGCTAATTAAATTTACTCTTTGCTATGGTTACTTTGGCTGCATAAAAAGGATGGAAATTAATCAAAACACTGCATGGAACCTATTTTTGTTTATGTCACTTGTAAAGACCGTGCCGAGGCTTTACAGGTGGGCAAAGTCCTAGTTGAAGAACGCCTCGCCGCCTGTGCCAACGTGATTGATGGGATGGAAAGCATTTATTGGTGGAAAGGTCAATTAGAAGTGGGTAAGGAAGCAGTTTTAATTCTCAAATCCCGCAATGATTTGCTGGAGGAGCTAACAAAAAAAGTTAAATTGGAGCATAGCTACGAGGTGCCTTGTGTGGTAGCTTTGCCCATCAAAGGTGGGAATCAGGAGTATCTGAATTGGCTGCTAGGGGAAACAAAGAAAGAATAGGCTTTAAACCCCAATAAAGTTTAGATAAGCCTTTTTCTCTCCCTCTGCTGGCATAGCGTAAAGCCTACGGCATAGCTACGCTTAACGCGTAGCGTCCCGCAGGGATGGAATATTTTTTGTATTTGGAAGTCCTTTACTCTCTGCTTTCTACCTCATCTGTAGAGTAAAATTGTTGGGCATAAAAACGAGCATAGCGTCCTTCCTGAGACAGGAGGGAAGTGTGGGTACCAGCTTCTACTACCTGCCCTTGTTCTAGTACAAGAATGCAGTCAGCTCGCCGCACGCTGCTTAAGCGATGGGCGATAATAAACACGGTGCGGTTTTGCATAACTCGCTCCAGCGCTTCTTGGACAAGTGCTTCTGATTCTGAATCTAAGGCAGATGTGGCTTCATCTAGGATGAGAATTCGTGGATCGTTGACAATTGCGCGGGCGATCGCTAATCTTTGGCGTTGTCCTCCAGATAGATTAACCCCACGTTCACCTACCCAGCTATGGTAACCTTGGGAAAACTGGCTGATAAACGAGTGAGCATTAGCAATTTTCGCTGCTGCTTCTATGGCGGATAAATCTAATTCTTCCTGACCGTAACCAATATTTTCGGCGATGGTTCCAGAAAAAAGAGTAATATCTTGGGGAACAATGCCAATTTGACGACGCAAGCTAGTGAGTGTGACATCGCGGATATCGATATCATCAATGAGAATTTCGCCTGCTTGCGGGTCATAAAACCGAAGTAACAGATTAATTAAAGTCGATTTGCCCGCCCCAGAAGCACCAACTAAGGCAATGACATTACCTGGTGCAGCGTGTAGATTGAGATCCTTGAGGACTGGCTGACCGGGATTGTAGGCGAAATTGACATGACGATACTCTATCTTGCCAGCAATTCGCGGTAGTTCCTTAGCATTCGGTTTTTCGCTGAAACTGGGCTGCTGCGCCATCAATTCAAATATGCGTTCTACAGAAGCCTCGGTCTGTTTGTACTCGTTGTAATTGCTAATCAAGAGGTCGATGGGCTGAATCAGTATCGCTACAGCAGCTAAGAAACTGATAAACCCTTGAGGTGTCAGCTGATTTTGCGAAATCTGCCATCCGCCCAACAAAAACAGCAGCATAATGCTAACTGCTTCTAAAAAACCCACAACGGGAAACTGCAGCGATTTGAGTTGTAGAGCGCGATACTTAGCTTGGCGATGTTGTTCGGCTTCTTGATTGAATCGTTTGACCTCATACCCTTGGGCGGCAAAAGCCTGAACCACGCGAATCCCGCTAAATACTTCCGTTAGCAGCGCCGACAAATTAGAAACCTGATTTTGGCTTTGACGAGATAGCACCAGTAATCGCTGACCAAATGCGCCAATCAACCAAGCCATCAAGGGAGCTAAAATCAAACCTGCAAGGGTGAGTTGCCAATTCAAGTAAATCATGTAGATGGGAATGACAATTAACTGCAACAGATTGGAAAGAAACTGATGCGATAACTTGTCTACAATCTCACCGACGCGATCGATATCTTCAGTTAACCGATAAGTGAGGTCACCTGTCTGTGTAGTTTCAAAGTAATCTAATCCGAGATTATGCAAATGTGCATAAACCTGCTTACGCAGATTTAAAACCATATTGAGAGCAGCAGCAATCATAAAGACATTCTGCCCGTATTGGCAAAGCCCTCGCAGCAAAAATACCAAAGTAGCTAGCCCCAGCCAGTAGGCAATCTGGTTAACATTTCCCTGACCGACAAAAAAAGCGACCTGACCTGCTAGATAGGGCAGTGCTAGGGTGAGCAACACAAATCCTAAGATGCAAGCGAATCCCCGAACTAACAGCAGCCATTGAGGCCACAGATAAGGTAACAGATGCCAGTAGCTAGAGCGGACTTTCATAGTTTAATTCTTGATTGTTATCCTTATCTTGATGATTGAAATTTGCCAGCATCAGCAATTTTGTCAATGCGTAACTCCTAAATTTAAAATTCGGTCACAATCTCCTGACAATTGATACCTTCTGCCCTCTGCCCGCTGCCTCCTGCCTTCTTGAATCAATTTCTCCTAGAGAGTTGAGCAAAAAGCGGGCTATTCTTTCAGATGCGCCGGGAGGGCCAAATCGCTCAGGGCCGTTTTTTTGACATTTAGCGAGATAGTCTGCATCTTGTAAAGTTTCTACTACTCGTTGAGCCGCTTGTTTGAGTGTCTCTGGAGTTGCTGGCCCAGTGCCAATGGTTTGGGCAGAAATGCCCAATAGCCGCGTTTGCGCTTCTGCAAATTGATAGGTAAATTGCGGCCCTTCTCCGGGAATTTGAATAATCGGTTTGCCGATCGCCACTGCTAAATCCACTGCCAAACCTGCCATGCCAATGACGAGAGTAGAGTGATACAAGATATCACTAAAAGCATCTGAGTAACACCTCACTTCTACCAGCAGTGATGCCTTAGCAGAACTTCCTGGCAGATAATAGGTAAGTCTGCCTTGGGATAGTTGCCAACCTTGACTTTTAGCAATCTCTTCTAGTTCCCCCATCAATTTAGGAACTAAAGCAGCGCGAAACTGCAATCCAGATTCAGGCATCACCTGGGCAATTTCTTTCACCAGTTGCAACTGCAAACAGAAATTTCTGGCGGCTTCTGGCATTCGTGAACCTGGTAGGAGAGCGATCGCAGGGATGTTTGGTTTTAGGTGCAAGTCTTTGCCAGCCGGAACAAGGCGATCTAAGGCTGGAATGCCACCAAATTTAGCTTTAGCTATACCTTGCCGTTGTAGATCGAAAGTTGTATGGGTATCTCTGGTAAAAACTGCCAAACAGCGAGCAGAATTCAAATCGTGCCACAACACCGGATTGATCCGCAATCGCCCTTCATACAAAGCAGAAAGACAAGAAATAAATGACACGAAAGGGCGCTTTGTTAAATAAGCAAATGTTTGGGAGACAAAATCCCCAGTAGCCATAATCAAATCGCAGTTAGGAGCATACTGCAAAACCGCTTGTAACTGTCGCCACGTTAACCCAACTAATCCCGATTGGAAATCTTTGAGTAAATAGAGGCGCTTCATGTAAAAGAATCCGCCAGAGGGCATAGTTTGTGTTGGGCCAATAATCGGAATGTCCAAGCTGCGGTAAGCTGTTCCTTCCCCCACAATCGGCATTGCTGCCATCTCAATAGAAGGAGATAATTGCCGCAGGGTTTGAATAACATGAGAAGTGTGGTTATCCTCTCCGTGCCCGTTACTGATAAACAAGATTCGTTTAGAAGGCATCTTGGTATTTGGATAAATCTGTTCTTTTTTGGCAATCCTGCTAGGTCTCATGAGAGCATACTAAACAGGAACCTCAATTGATCGAGAAAGCATAGCTGGTTTTGAAGATTATTGTAGTTAGCTGATTGATAGGGGCTTTCTCACATTTTTATTCAAAAAGAATCATACGATAAATTTGTAATTCATCGCATCAAGCGGATAGCAGCTCCATGAGGAATGAAGACTCAGCCGCAAGAACGTCAACCTAACACAACATTACAGGTATAGAGAATACCTTACACCAACTGAGGTGCGATCGCTTCTCCAGATATTTCTGCTCTGGCAGAGTTTCAGCCGTTTTTATACTGCTTGACTAGGTTAATTAATTTACACAGCAATTACCTGATTTTGGCTAATTATTTTGGCACTAATAATATATTTTTTAATATTTTTATAATGCTTTTATTGTTAAATATCTCTGTAAACCTAATAACAACAAAATGTTAATATGAGGATGAAAACTCATTAAAATCCCTGACTGATGATCTTACCAGGGATTCCTCAGCCAGGGATTAACTGTTAACTGTAATATCTGTCCGTTGGAAGTTAGCGCTCGTTCGTTAGGACAGCAGTTAACAGTTAAATAAATTATAGTTTCTTTGATTAAAACTAAGTATAAATACCAACAAACACACTACTGGCTATGAATGGTTGGTAGTAGGATGTGTTAGCAGCGAGATTACAACATCCGCGCCAAAGCTTTTCTTGCGTTACAGCTTACTGAAATTTTTTTTAGAAATCAAATCAGATTCTTATATTTTGAATTAGTCAATACCGTTGCCAATTTACGAGGGTGGGTTGATGATGCTTTCACCATTAACTCACTGTTATCTAATGTTTGGCAAAAACAATAAGTCCTAAAAATTCCCTCCAGGTTTCCCACAAGGATTTTTTTGGCGTATTGTCGCAGTATAAAGGGTTTGATCTGACAACCTCCCTTGTAAGCTGAACGCTTATATATAGGTCAATTAGCCATTTTTGCCAAAATTTGTTTACCCTCTTATTTTGGCAAAGGTATTGATTAGTGTTACGAGATTATTTTCAGTTTCAATCCCCTTGCGGGGTTGTAACTTGTTGAATCGCTATTTCAATCACAACTTAATGACATAATTTTGAATTCACACTGTTACTATTATGTCAAAAAACTAATTGTTAACTATTATATGTTTAACCTAACATAATATTACAAATCTACAATGATGACTGAAGATGTTAGAAATGAAGCTAAAATAGTTTCTTCAGATTTATTTTAATTCCTTATGAAAGAAATATTACATCGAATTGAAAATTGGTTGAAAAAGAATTTTTCCGAATTGTTAGACACCTTAAATCCAGGAGCAACTGCAGAGGAAATTCAAGCATTAGAAACGCAAATACAAAACGAGTTACCCTCATCATTTAAAGAATTATATAAGTGGCATAATGGACAGAGAAGTGGGACTTATCCAGGGTTATTTTACGGACTAGAATTCTTATCCTTGGTAGAAGTATCTGCAAATTGGCAAGTGTGGGCGGAACTTGTGGATGATGATATCAATAAGCATATTCTCTGCCAATCTTATAGCCCAGGAAAAGTTAAAGAAGTATATGCTAATAAGAAGTGGGTGCCTTTTGCTTTTGATTGGGGTGGCAACCATTTAGGAATAGATTTAGACCCAGGAGAGCAAGGGATTAGAGGACAAGTTATCAATTTTGGCAGAGATGAAGAAGTTAAATTTATTTTTGGAGATAATTTAGAATCATTTTTAAATTGGTTTATTACTCAACTAGAATCAGGAAATTACATTCTAAGTTCTGAGGAAGATACAAAGAGTTTTAGTACTAAAAACCCACAGATGATCCATTTTCTTGATTATTGGAAAGTGATTACTCAGGGCAAGCTTTAATCAATTGATATCTCAAGAATTTTAAATACTGAGATTTTCTTGATTTGTCAATGGAATGTAACATAAATTACTATGGAAAGGCGATCGCACGATTTATATTGCAATACAGTTCAGTTAAAAAAATAAATTGACAACAAAACAATCATTTTGGAGGGGGTTTGGGGGACGCAACCGTCACCCAATCGGGGGTTTGGGGGAGAATCCCCCCAATTGAGCTAGCTGTTTCCACAACTGACAAATCAATCACTCATGATCTTATCTGAACCGTATTGATTTATATTGCATCGTCAACTCTATCAAAATTATGGTGAGGGATATCACACCTCACCATCTGCATTCTTTGAGGACTGTATTGCAATCCAAATTATTTCTTGGCTGTCAACCCCCTAGATTGCTCTACCAGGCGAATAAACTCACCTCGATAGCCTTCCTGGTCTTCGCCCTTACCTTGAGTTGCCAATTTCATGACCAAATCATAGTTTGCATTTCCCTTATACTCAGAGTCACGTAACAACATCCCAAAGGTAGCTACCGCAGAAGCAAATTTCAGGTTGGTGGAAGTTACCTGTTCAATGACATCATCTTGGATGGTTTGGGTAATTAATTGACTGGTATTTTCTTGGGGTAATTTATATCGCAGTTTCACCTGCATCAACTCATTACTAGCAGTATCCGCTGGTTTGGCACCAGAAGGCTGATATCGCAAGGGGTCTACTGTCGGCAATTTCACATCGCTGTTAATACCAGTAGGAATGATTTCATACAGCGCTGTAACAGAATGACCCGCCCCAATATCACCTGCATCTTTCTTATCATCATTGAAATCCTGGTTTTGCAGCAGGCGGTTTTCGTAGCCAATCAAGCGATAAGCCTGAACTTTCGCCGGATTAAATTCCACCTGAATTTTCACATCCTTAGCAATGGTAAATAGAGTTCCCCTCAAATCGTTAACTAAAACTTTTTTGGCTTCCAATAGGGTATCGATGTAAGCGTAGTTGCCGTTACCCTGATCAGCCAGTTGTTCCATTTTTGAGTCTTTGTAATTGCCTGTACCAAATCCCAACACTGTCAGGAAAATACCTTGCTCTCGCTTCTGTTCAATTAATCTTGTCAGTTCGGCATCGCTAGAAACCCCGACATTAAAATCTCCATCGGTAGCTAAAATAACTCTATTATTACCAGACTTGATGAAGTTTTGTTTGGCTATTTTGTAGGCGAGTTCAATGCCCTCACCACCAGCCGTAGAGCCTCCAGCCTCCAAGCGGTCAATTGCTGCCAAAATTTTTGATTTCTGACTACCAGGAGTAGCAGGTAACACCAATCCCGCATTCCCTGCATAGACTACCAAACTCACCCGGTCTTCAGGACGCAGTTTCTCTACTAGCAATTTGAGGGACTGTTGCACCAAGGGTAATTTGTTAGGTTCACCCATAGAACCAGAGACATCAATCAAAAATACTAGGTTGCTAGGTGGTAAAGTTTGACTTTCTAAACGTTTACCTTGCAAACCTACCTGTACCAATTTATGTTGCGAATTCCAGGGAGCAGCCGCAACTTCTGTCGTGACAGAAAAAGGGCGATCGCCTTTTGGTTGTGGATAATTGTAAGTAAAGTAGTTAATCAATTCTTCAATTCGCACTGCATCCTTGGGCGGTAATTCTCCCTGAGTAATAAACCGTCGCACGTTGCTGTAGGATGCTGTATCTACATCAATGGAAAAGGTGGAAAGAGGATCATTACTGACGCGGTGAAAGGGATTGTCATCAATCCGGTTGTAGTTTTCTGTGTTGAATCTACCCGTTTGTGGTTCAGGTGCAACCCTTCCTACATTCCTAACTGCTGAAAGTTTAGGGCTGGCGGGGCGGTTAACAACTTGCTCTTGAGCAGATGAGCCAGAGGGAATCGTAGGGAGTGGAGGTATCAGTGTGGGTAAAGGTTGAGTCTTGCGATTGTCTTCAGCAGGATTGGTGTTACTAGCAGCATTCAATTCCTCTGTTTGTTTTTTCAGAGTTGCTAACTCTGGGGCGAATTCGGATTGCAAGCGTTGTAGAGTTTTGAGATCCGCTGGCGCAACTGTACTTGGATTAGTGGCTATTAGCTCATTACTCCGATTCACACAAGCATTTAAGACAGTGGCAAACTCCGCCCGAGTTATAGGCCGAGTGCCAAAGTTTTGGATGGAAACAACGCAACTATACTTTTGTACCAATGCTTGAAGTGATTGGTAATCGGGGTAATTGGGTGGAATAGGGGCTGAACTTTGAGGAGTCTGATTAGCTGGAATCGCAACCGTAGCAGGCTGACGTAAAATTGCAATTCCCACTGATGGTATCAACAATAATATTGTTGCAATGCTGATTCGCTGCCAGATTTTGGATGGAATCGGGTAAGACATGGCTAACTTCTCACACTAATTCTGGTAATGCCGCAAAACTTCATAGAATGATGGCAACCCTGTTGAAATACACAGGATTGCTATTATCTAAAGTTTTTATTTATACCAATTAAAATGATGTTTGCAACAGATAGATCATTCGGAGGGCAAAGCAATACCTTGCCCCTACAATCTGTTGCATTCTTTTTTTAAAATGGTAATACCTAGAATAATCTGGAACCCCTGGGGATTTGATCGCCGTTACAGTTTTGGTAACTATAAAATTGCGATCGCCAGTGAGGGAAAAGGTTTTTTATCTCAGTGGATAATACAATCTGGAAAAGTGACGTTGTCGAAACTATTGATTAACTTTCTATGACCCTCCAAGTCTACGGTATTCCCAATTGCGGCACTTGCAAAAAAGCTTTTACATGGCTGCAAGCCAACAGCATTGACTATGAATTTAATAACACTAAAGAAAAACCACCCACCCGCGAACAGATTCAAAGCTGGGTAAAGTCTTTGGGTTCTGCTCCCATGCGGAATACCTCCGGTCAATCTTACCGCGCTTTAGGTGATGCCAAGAAGACTTGGACAGACGAACAGTGGATAGAAGCTTTTACTCAAGATGCAATGCTGCTCAAACGTCCGCTGTTCGTCAAAGATGGAACAGCCGTGGCGGTAGGTTTCAAAGATGAAAATGTGATTCGCGAAAAATTAGGAATTTAATCTCCTAAGCTCACCTTCATATAGGAATCCAATTTAATTTCTGAAAAAATCTCATACCAATTAAAAAAAACAATACGACAGATTGTAGAGGCAAGGCAGTGCCTTGCCCTCTAGAATCTATTGAACGTAAACTCATCAAACTTAATTACTTCAGAATCGGGTTTGCGAGTATCAAAGCGATAGCTACTAACTGAACCTGTTGCTGTATCGAAAATACTAAAAACGGTGATGTCGTTACTGGCAATATAAGGCATGGGTTTACCATCTTCCCCTAATAAGGGAGCGATTGTTGGTACTATTGGCTCTAGACCATTTGGGTCGCCAGATATCACATATTCTTCTTGATATCCAGATGGGACTTCTCGCTTTCTCTCACCCCAAGCAGCACCATAAGAATTGCCAACATTGGATGTTTCTAAAAAGTGCATTCCACTAGAACTAACAAAGCGATTCCACAAATGAGAATGTCCATATAAAACAAATTGTACGTTAGCAGATTCTAGTAAAGGCATTACATCGCGAATCAAGTAATCAGAATCTTTAGGATATTCGTAACGCACTGCTTTGATATTACCAAAATTATCTCGTTCAATTATTTGAACTGGATCTGTATAAGCTGGGACGATGTTATCACCCAAAGTATGGGGTGGATGATGAAACATCACAACTTTGTATTTTGCTTGTTTAAATTCATTGCTATTAAGTTCTGCTTCTAGCCAATTGTACTGATCGCTACCTTTAGCAATTGGTTCATAAATTAACTGCCCATAACCCCAGTTTTCAGGATTATTTAAATCTTGGCTAATTTCGTCATATCTACCTTTATATTTACCATTCAAGTAAGGACTCCGCCACATATTAGTTGCGTAAAGTACTACCAAGCGCACATCACCAAAGGTAACAGCATAATATCGCTTTCCGCCTGTTTTACTTGTTGGTAAAGTGAAAATTTCTTCGTAAGTATCTGTATTAAAGGAATTATCTTTTAGGGATTTACCGCTATACAATCTTTGAGCTACGGCGCGGGGAATCGTATCATTAAACTCATCATCCAAGGTTGCAGCTCTTTGAAATCTTCCCATCACCTCATGATTGCCAATACAGGGAAACAAGGGTGCGTGTTGAATGATTTTACCGCCAGTATAGGAAGTTTTGACTCCATCATGGTTCATTTCATAGTTAGCGCGTCCTTGTAATCCGGGAAAGAACGCACCACCGCGATGATCATCAAACCATTCCGAAGCGCGATCGCTTATATTTATTAAATCACCAGCAAACCACACAGCGTCTACTCTGCCTACTGTTTCTACCACCTTTTGCAGATTTGCTGCTGTCATTGGCTTGAGTTGATGGTCTGAGGTCAGTAAAATTTTCAATGGTGTTCCTGGTTTAGGGTTAGGTGCAAGGGTAAAAATATCGCTGCTGACGCTTTCCCCGTCTTCCCGCACACTCGTAATCCGATAATTCACCCGCACACCAGGAGTTAACCCAGTTACCTCAGCCTCATGTCGCCAAATATCACGCCAAACAGGTTTTTGATAAACTTGACCATCTCCGGCTTGCTTGCCAATATGCGATCGCTGATCTTCTCTGGTGCGACTCAGTTTCATTGTACTTGCACGGGCAGTCTGAGTGAGATTTTCTCCGTAATTGACTGTATGTTTACTACCAGCGAACTCTGTAAACCAAACTACTCGCACTGAGTTTTCAGTTGGTAGTTGCAAAAATGGATCAGTCAGCAATTGCGGTGCTGATGTCATAATTGTTTGCCCAAATGAACGCACGCTTACCAGCGTAAAGCATACAGTAAGCAGAAATAAAAGGGCTAGGGCTACCATTTTGTAACGGCGGCTAGTTTGAAAGTGCTGAGTTGGAGAGACGCGATTAATCGCGTCTGTACAAGAGTTATGAGTGAAAATCCCATTACGATTTTCGTGCATGGCGGTGAAATTTTTTCATTGGGACTGCCATGCATCAGAATATAACAAGATTTACGCACCTAATTTTTGAATTTGCTCTGGTGTTAATTCTTGCACATTACTGAGAACTATAGCTGCGCCTGCTTTTTTGAGTGTTTCAGCATAAGCATCACGACGCGCTGCGGTTTCCTGCACATGAGGGGGTAAAACACCTACACCAATCCAAGTGCGGTGCGGCTGCTGATTGCGTGCTTTTTCCACGGTGTACATATCAGCTACGGTATCTCCTACATACACCACAGTAGGTAAAGCATCGCTGCCATTATCTAAGATTTGTACAGTCGCAAAAAGTCCTGTGGGGTCTGGTTTACCTGGTGCATCTTCCATCGCAATCAAGACTGGAGACTGTAAACCCAGGCGTTTTTGCAAAACATAGTTAGCCGAACCACGAGTAGCACCACTAAAAAATCCCCAAGCAATATTTGCTTGTGTGAGTTGTTCTAAGTAGCTGGGTTGCAATAACAAGGGTTCATCACAAATATACCCTGTGAAATTGTTGGGATCTGTACCTCGGTAACGGGATTGAAAAAAATTAACTATATCGTTGTAATCAAGTTGTAGTTGTTCTCGCGGCTGTCCTTGACTCAGGAAATAACGGTAAATCAACTCTTGGGATGCTTCCCAATCATTATTCCAAATACCTTCAGACTTCAGTTGGTCAATATCTAAGGGTGTGGGGCGATACGCTTGATTGGTAAAATACTCAACAGTATCTGCGATCGCGCGACGATAGGAACCACTAACATCACGAATTACGCCATCAATATCAAAAACTGCGATCGCTTTTGGTGAGAATTTTTCTGTCATAGATATAGAGAATGGGGCATAGGGCATTGGGCATGGGGCATAAAGAAATTTTATCTATTCTCTATTGCCGATGGCTTTGAGATAAGCATTGAGTTTGGGTAATAGTTGATCCAGAAATGGCTTTAAGATGCTTACCTGTTCAGTTGTCAATAGCTTTCTGGTGTAGGCTAATCGCAACCAGCTGATAGTTTCGTATAAAGAACCTCTAGTAATCTTGACAAAACGCCGATTGTCTTGGTCATTATACCTACCTCTGCCCTCTGCTATATTGACACAAATACTATCAGCAGAGCGAACAATTTGCTTACCCATAGTATCTTGAGAGAAATTATCCCATACCTTCACAATCTGCCAAATTTCATTCGCTAGCTTTTCAGCTAATCGATAAACCTCTAAATCTTCAAAATCAGGCCTTCTCACACAATTTCTCTAAATTAAGGGACTGCCAATTCCAAAAATATTCCATTGTTATTATTGACAGTTCATAGTCAACGAATTTAAGCAAAATAATTTATTTTTTAAAATTCCCTCATAACTACACCCATGCCCCATGCCCCATCCCCAATGCCCCATCCCCAAACTATTTACCCATCTGGTATGGTATTGCGTTAAAATAAGCGATCGCTGACTTAGTAAGTAATGCTGGGATATACTCCGGAGGTGTGATTGACCAAGTTTATTTTGAAAATTCTTTGGTTAGACGAGAACGTTGCTCTCGCAGTAGACCAAGTTGTAGGTAAGGGCACCAGTCCTTTAACCAAGTACTTTTTCTGGCCCAGAAACGATGCTTGGGAAGAGTTAAAGAAGGAACTAGAATCTAAACACTGGATTAGTGACTTGGATCGTGTTGAGTTACTCAACAAAGCCACAGAAGTGATTAACTACTGGCAAGAGGAAGG
Source organism: Nostoc carneum NIES-2107 (assembly GCA_002368155.1). Taxonomy (GTDB): domain Bacteria; phylum Cyanobacteriota; class Cyanobacteriia; order Cyanobacteriales; family Nostocaceae; genus Aulosira; species Aulosira carnea. The sequence continues at coordinate 1,787,588 of AP018180.1, read as the reverse complement.
CAGAAACCGTCCGATGGCAGAAGCGCAACTGAAGTTTCCCGAAGTGGCTTTTACAGGTAGCGCCTGATATTGCCGCATTAGCCGCCCTGCTGTTCTACAAGGTGCCACAATTTGATGGTCTTGTCCCTGCTGCCACTAGCAATCAGTTGTGCATCAGGGCTGACAGCAATGGTAGATACAGAGTCGGCATGGCCAGAGAGAGTAGCAATTTCTGCTGCTGTGCTAACATTCCAAAGTTTAACAGTGCGATCGCGACTGGCACTAATCAACATTGTGCCATCCGATGTGAAAGCCAAGGCTAAAACTGACCAAGAATGGCCTAACAGTGTGGTAATTACTTGACCAGTGTTTACCTCCCACAATTTAATGGTGTTATCGTCGCTACCCGTCGCTAAAATTTTTCCATCGGGACTAAAAGCGACAGTCAAAACCGCCCATGCATGACCCGAAAGGGTGCCTAAAAAGGTGTAATCTGGGCGGTTTTTAAATTCTCTCGCTTCCGAAAGCTGCCACAAGCAAATTGTGCGATCAAAACTGGCACTGGCTAAAAGCTGCCCTTGAGGGCTAAATGCTACAGAATTTACCTGTAATTGGTGTTTGTTCAAAGTAGAAATTTCTTTGCCTGTATTTACATCCCACAGTTTGACTGTTTTATCCCAACTACCACTAGCCAAAATTTGCCCATCGGGACTAAAAGCTACTGATTTAACGGCGTGTGAATGTCCAGCTAAGGTGTAAATTTCTTGTAATTGATTGACATCCCACAATTTGATAGTTTGGTCATCGCTAGCCGTGGCTAATAGCTTACCATCAGGACTGTACGCGACTGATTTTACTGCTTGAGAATGTCCTGATAGGGTGGCTAAGACTTTCTGGCTATTTACATCCCAAAATTTAATAATTTTATCGTCACCACTGGCTAATGTTTTGCCATCAGGGTTGAAGCTAACACAGTTTATCCCCGCACAAGCGCTAGAAATGCCACTCAAGGTATGTATGCATTGCCAACCGCCGATGAACGCCGATGAACGCAGATGATTGGTTGTATCTGTAATTCCCATTGCTAGCATGACTTCATCAGCAGATTGGAAGCGGCGGCTGATGGATTTTTGCAGGAGTTTATTGAGGATTTTTGTGAGTCGTTCGCTTACCTTATTGCTAAGATAATCTTGCCAAACCCAGCAATCATTGGCGACATCGTATAAATCAAAGGGCGAAACTTCGGTGAGTAGGTAAATGCAAGTGACACCCAAACTATAAATATCGCTAGCAAAAACTGCTTTTCCCCTCGCTTGTTCTGGTGCAATATATTCAGGGCTACCCATGCAGATTTTACTCATGAACTGGTCAACTACACTCACCAGTTGAGCTGCGGCAAAATCAACTAAGACAAATTCGCCAACAGCAGTGCGAATAATATTTTCGGGTTTGATATCGCAGTGGATGATATTGCGATCGCGAATAAATTTGAGAACAGGTAATATATTTGCTAACAGTTGCCAAATTTGATTTTCGCTGAAAGTTCCTTCTGTTTCCAGTATGCTAGCTAAATTACTACCTGCAATAAATTCTTGTACTAAATAGCAGTATTGGTCATCTTGAAAATGGGAAAGTAAAGCCGGAATTTGAGGATGTTCGCCTAGTAGCTTTAACTGCTGTGCTACTTGTACAAAGCTTTCTGGTGTTTGATTGTGATACGAAAATTGTTGCACAACGCACGGAACAGGAGGAAATTGATTCTCATCCACAGCGAGGTAGGTTTTACAGAATCCCCCCTTCCCAATTACTTGGAGTAAACGATAACGGTTTTGTATCAGCAAAATTTCCTGCCAAACTTTCAGCCAGATTACATCTATGGTAAATGGACTTGCAGAAGTCGGGAAAAGGTTAAGGGGCAAGGGGGAAAGGTTTTGTACCTTTTTCCGGCTATTGCAGTCAGGCTAATTTCAGTTGACACTCGGTTAATGGTAACCGCTCAAAATTCTCATCGATGTTTTGTTAAAATCCTTTGAGCATCATCATTCCTAAAACAGAAATCACAATCAGCTATGACACAGGCATCTTACATTTTTCTAGCTGGGGCCAGCCGTGGCGTTGGTCGAGAAATAGCCAATTTAACAGCACAACAACTGAAGGTTAAAGCCTTACTGAGAACCGAAGCCGCTGCTGCTGAACTAGAGGCTTTAGGTATTCAAGTGGTGTTTGGAGATGCCTTAAACGCAGAAGATGTAGAACGTGCCATTCTTGCAGATGCACCCATCGATACTGTTATTAGTACTTTGGGCGGTTTACCTAATGAAACTAATAGGCCCGATTACCCTGGTAATAAAAATTTGATTGATGCGGCTGTCAAAGCTGGAGTCAAAAAGTTTATTCTGGTTTCTTCCATTGGCACTGGGGATAGTATTGGCGCATTATCTCCTCAAGCTTTAGCAGCTTTAAAAGACATCTTGCTAGAAAAAGACAAGGCAGAACAATATTTAATTGCCAGTGGACTCACTTATACCATCATCCGTCCCGGTGGTCTTAAATCGGAACCTGCAACAGGCAATGGAGTTTTAACCGCAGATCCGCGGATTGTTGGCAGTATCCATCGTGCAGATGTAGCGCAGTTAGTAGTTCAGGCTTTAAATTCTGACCGTGCTAATAATCAGGTTTTATCAGCAATCGATAAAAATCAATTGTTTGGGCAACTAGAGTTTGCAGAATTTAATTTGGATTAGTTGCCCATGCTGAACTTGCTGCTAAACAACACTTTACAATCATGTTGCTTAGTAGCACTACATCCTCACTTCAGCAAAGCCTCATTAGTGATTTTCTTTCTAGGTAGAGTTTTTGCTGATTTTTGCTATATATTCAGTACTTTTACATAATTTTAATGTAAATTCATCATCATGCTGCTCAATTTACTAGACGATGAAAGATAAGTTGCACTGAACATTAGCCATATCTTCATCAGTAATAATGCATAATTGAGGATAATTAAGTGATATTTACCACAAAAACAATACTGAATTTTTCAATCAAATATTTACCAATAATTACTACAAACCTAGCAATAACAGCTTTTTTAGCAGTTACACCATTACAAGTTAAAGCGGCTACATTAGTAAATTCCCGTGCTGCTTTAGAAAGTAATGATCAAATTGACTGGTCTAGTTTAGGCAAAGTCTACAATCCCTTTAATCCCAATCCCAACCCAGCAGATTTTTTGCCTAACTCTTTTTCCGCAACATCTCAAGGCGGATTAGGTATGAATGTAAATATCCCTAATTTTCCTGGTGTAACTCCACCATTTGTCTTTAAAACCAGCACTATTCCTCAAGGTGTTCCCACTAACTTTGCTGATGGTGATTTTGTCTTATTTACAGGTCTTCGACCAGGTACATTTCCTGCTATTGGTAATCCTGGGCCGATAACTATTAATTTTGACAAGCCTGTATTTGCTGCTGGTACTCAAATAACTGTAGACGATACTCCAGAATTTACAGCATTTATCTCAGCTTTTGATCAAGCGGATAACCTACTAGGTAGCTTCTCAATCCAAGGAACTTCTTCGCTATTACTAGATAATTCTGCATCATTCTTAGGAATTCGCAGTGATACAGCCAATATCTCACGGCTTGTTTTTAGCAGTTCTGTGCCCAATCGTGCTTTAGGTATTAATAGGGTGAGCATTGTTGCAGTTCCAGAACCAAATCCTAGTTTGGCTTTCTTACTTGTTGGTGTTTCCGGCACCATTTTAAGATTACGCCAACGTAGTAAAGGTATTAGTTCACCGAAATTCACTAAAACTGACACCAAAGACCTGAATTTTTGACCCTTGACCCTTGACCCTTGACTCTTAAACCAGAAGATGAGTTTACCAGTTGCGTCAATCCTGAAATTTATCTCATCTTTATTTCCTACTCTCCAGAAATTTGGACAAAAACTGTTCTTTGTCGCGGCCCATCTAATTCAAAAAATAAAACAGATTGCCAAGTTCCTAAAGCTAATTTTCCATCTACAATCGGAATTACTTCACTAGTACTGAGCATCATTGCCATTAAATGAGAATGAGCATTCATTGGTTCATTTTCTGGGACAATCCTTAAATGCAAATCATTATGTAAGTATCGGTCTGATTCTGGTGCTAATTTCCGCAAAAAAACTTTGATATCTTCTAACAGCCTTTCTTCGTTTTCGTTAATAGCTAAGGCTGTTGTTGTGTGTCGAGAAAATACTAAAGCTTGTCCATTTTGAATCGATGTAGAAGCAATACAATCCTGAATTTGCGGTGTGATGTTATGAATATTAATTCCTGCTTGGGTGGGAATTTCTATTAGCTGATTAACAATTGGCATATTAAAGAAGACTTTTGCTGATTCTTAAACATTAAAGAAGCCTTGTAAAATAGAATATCAGCAAGGGAACAAACTTATTACAAAAATCAGTGTAGAATTTTCTTGTTGTTGCGCGTAATTCCAAATGCAGATTTTGGATTTACCGCCGTTTAACAGTTAAGATTTACTTGATAAATAGTAAGTAAATCGCTGGAAATAAACCAAATAGGCTTGAAACCTTTACCAATGACCAATGACAAATGACAAATGACAACCCTTAGCAACTATCTTTAATTGCATCGACCTACTACTTATATGAATGCACAACTAAGTCTAGACGAAATTAATTCAGTACGCGAATTACTCAAAGAATATCAACCAGCACACACAGCCATTGATGCGGTAGCACGTCACAATGGTAATCTCGAAACCTCTTTTGAAGAACTGTGGATTGAAAAACACGGACAATCCGCGATGGGAGTAAAAAAAATCTGGCAAACTACATTAGATGTCTTGCGAGATGAACTTTGTGGAGATGAAGGTTTTCGGGCTCGTTTGAGTGATTATACCAAAAGTCCAGAAAACGCTGTGTTACTTACAGCAGCAATTACATCTCTTATGGCTTTAACTGCAATTCCCCTCGATCCATCAATTGCTACTATTATTGTTCTCTACATTCTCAAAATTGGCTTGAATGTTTATTGTCAATATACCGATAAAGGAGATGGGGGAACTTTACCACCTGGAAAATAACTTCGTTAAGCGGTGCGATCGCACAATAATTATTGAGGACATCATGCCAAAACGCGATCGCACTCCACAAACCCAAAACGCGATCGCACAATAATTATCGAGGACATCATACCAAAAACGCGATCGCACAATAATTATTGAGGAGATCATGCCAAAACGCGATCGCACTCCACAAACCCAAAATGCGATCGCACTCCACAACCCCAAAACGCGATCGCACAATAATTATCGAGGAGATCATGCCAAAACGCGATCGCACTCCACAACTCCAAAACACGATCGCACTCCACAAAACCCAAAATACGATCGCACTCCATCAACCCAAAATGCGATCGCTTACTCCTCACTAGTGATTATTGCTTCCTTCAATTCCTCCACCGTTATCCCGAATATCTTCGCTACCTCTGTTAATAAATCCTCATCCTGGGTAGTTTGATAAAAACGGGCAAGATTACGCAGGGAAATACCCAAACCATTCTCATCATTAAACTCATTTGTAATTACCAAATCTTGTAGGTAATTGGCTTTTGCTTCTTCCAAATCTCCTAATTCTTCTGCTACTTTTCCAAGCTGATAGTAAGTGCTAGCACAACTATAGCGATCGCCAAATTCGATTTTTATTTCCAGGGCTTGTAGATAATAATCCCGTGCCTGGTCGTATTCTCGCAACTCTTGGGCAACGATTCCCAACTGGTGGTAAGTCCCAGCACATTCATAGCGATCGCCAAATTCGATAAAAATTTCCAGTGCTTGTAGATAATAATCCCGTGCCTGGTCGTATTCTCGCAACTCTTCGGCAACCCTTCCCAACTGGTGGTAAGTCCTAGCACAACTATAGCGATCGCCAAATTCGATATTTATTTCCAGGGCTTGTTGATAATAATCCCGTGCCTGGTCGTATTCTCGCAACTCTTGGGCAACGATTCCCAACTGGTGGTAAGTGCTAGCACAACTATAGCGATCGCCAAATTCGATTTTTATTTCCAGGGCTTGTTGATAATAATCCCGTGCCTGGTCGTATTCTCGCAACTCTTGGGCAACTTCCCAACTGGTGGTAAGTGCTAGCACAACTATAGCGATCGCCAAATTCGATTTTTATTTCCAGGGCTTGTTGATAATAATCCCGTGCCTGGTCGTATTCTCGCAACTCTTCGGCAACGATTCCCAACTGGTGGTAAGTCCTAGCACAACTATAGCGATCGCCAAATTCGATATATATTTCCAGGGCTTGTTGATAATAATCCCGTGCCTGGTCGTATTCTCGCAACTCTTCGGCAACCCATTTCCCAACTGGTGGTAAGTGCTAGCTAATCCTAATTGATTCTCTCTTTCTGAGACACCACTGAGTTTTTGACTTGCTGCGACACTTTTTTGATATGTATCTTTAGCTTGCAGATAGTTTTTTGTAACCCTATAACAGTAAGCTAATCTATCTAGCACCATCGTCATTTTATAACCCATCTCGCCTGTTTTAATTTCATCTGGATAGGTTTCTTGGAGACGAGATACAAATTCAGATAAATTTAAGGCATTTGGTATATCTTGATTTAAATATAAGAATTGAAATAAGCAAAAGAAAATATCAACAGTTTCTTGTTTCTCTAAACAAATATGCAAGGCATTATATAAGTTTTCATATTCCAGCCGACAGAAGAAAATCCCGAACTGCCTTTCTTGCGGTTCTTTCGATTCCATGTAGTGATTATAGGAACGAGCTAAACCAATATAGTGGTTTTTAAAACCCTCCTGTAAGGCTTCGCGAGTAGCTGCATCGAGTTCTGCTAATTTTGCTTTGAGAAAGAAGGGAAAAACAGGTTGAATTTGTAATAATTGCGGAATCTCTTCATTCATCAGCGAGAGCAAACCCCAATTTATCGCTTCTTGAATCGCCCCATCAAACTTATCAAAATCATAATTATGAAATGGCTCTAACTTCTGTAATTGTTTAGCATAATTAGCAATATCGCTTCTATCAATAAACCCACTAAAGGGAGCTAAACACAATAACAACTTCTGAGCATCCGACGACAAATTACTATGGGAATATTCCACACATTTAAGAATACTCTGGGTTTTGTCTTCACTTCCCGTATCTAAATTAATATCTGCTGCTTGCAGCTTCCCTAAAATCTCCTGAGATGACAAATTTTTCAAATTCGCTAACACCACTTCCATCGCTAACGGATACCCCGCTAACACCTTCATCAATTTCCTAAAATTCTCATCTTCCCGAATCTTCGCTATCTTCTGCTCATCTCCTACATTCCGTTCTAAAATTTTATTAGATAACTCCGTCCTCGCTTCGGCATCCAATCCTCGCAACTTATAAACATTCTGTTGAAAAGCTGCTTTTAACCAAATTTCATCACCGCGAGAACCTAAAATTACCCGCGTTTCTCCCCCTACCAACCTTGTCAAAAAATCTCTTATTTGCTGTTGCTCATCGGATGCTAAGGTATTTTGAATTGCTAAAGCTTGTCCCGTCACCGACTCCAAATTATCCAATATCAAAACATGAGCTTCTGACCGCAATTTCGCCAGTAATTTCTGTTTCTGTACATTTAAATTCATTGCTTGAAAATTCGCAAACTCAAACTTTTTATATACCCGCTTGCCAATTTCAAACAAAATCTGTGTCAGCGTCCAAGCTTTTTCATCATAACCAAAATAAAATATCTCTGGTGCAAAGTTCGTTGTTTGCCACCAACTACGCAAATAATTTAACAGCGTAGTTTTACCTGTACCTCCCATTCCCTGCAACAGCAAAATATTATGGCGAAATAAAGCCTTTTCAATCTTTAATATCTCCAAATCTCGTCCAATAAATCCATATTCTGGCGGCGTATATTGATATAAATTCCCCAAGTTCTCAAAATACGCTTCTTCTTCCTCAGCTATAAACTTCCGCAAATTCAAATTTACCTGTTGGTTACTATAAACCACAGGCAAAAGCCAATCTTCTAAATCAATATTGGTATTAAAATAAGCCTTCCGCGTCTTATTATTAAATAACTCCCTTCTCCCCAACCGAATCGCTTCTGTGATTTCCTTCCCGCCAAACAAATTTTGATAAACCTGTTCCATCATCAACCGCGCTGCGGAAACCGTCACCGAATACCCCATTGCAACTACCATTTGCATTCCCGCAGTCATCAACCGACTACCTAAACTCGTCTCCCTAGCCTCCCTTCCATCATCCCCCGTATCTCCCTGTTCTCCATTACCTCGTACCTGCTTCCCCGACTGACAAGCATTGAGAATACAAACAGGAATCCCCTTCCCCGTCAACAACTTTGCTAATTCCCCCGCTTCCACCGGATCAGCTTTTCCCTTACTTTCCCCATCCAAAAACAAAAATGCTTTTACCCCCTCATAGGGTTGAATATCTTCCCGTCCCCACCTTGCTTGATAAGTATATCGGTTGCGTTTCACCCCCGCTTGAATATCTGCATAACTCATCAACGCCCCGTGACAGTCAAAATGGATGATATGGTAATATCCTGCACCCTTAGCTTCTAAATGCCGTTCTAAACTTTCATAAGTACCCGGACGCAATAAGTCAATATTTACAGGCAATTGGCTATTTTGAATTACCTCAATCAACGGTCGCGCAATGGTACGATAACCTACATCATGCTCCTCATCCGGTCGCGCAATTACCACCAATAAGTTAATAATTGGGGATTCCGCCATCTTTGCCGCCACTGATGCCGCTTTACCAAGGCGCTTACGTATCATTACGCAATCCACAGCCAAAGGTCGCGGCCAATCCTTATCCTGCATAGCTTCCCAGTGCAGCGCATGAAATTCGGGACTATTACCCACTATCTCAATTTTTACCTGCTTCAGATTGCCCCGCAGTTGGCGATAATGGCTATAAGCATCAATATCAGCCTTAAAAACCTGGTTAAATAAACTTTCGCCGTAACTAGCAACACTGGTTTTCGCCGCTTCCGCTTTCCTCCCGTTCAACATCGGGTAAGTCAGCCATTCCTCAAAATACCATTCCAGTTGCCTTTCTTGCTGCGGTGTAAAAGGGTCAGTAATATTAATTGGGTATTCGCTATCACCCTCAAAAATCAAACTTGCAGCAAAACCCTGTTCTATTGGCTGCTGTTCCCGAATCGTAATTACTACCATACACAACCTAGCTCAAGGTAAATACCACAATATATTTAGATACTTCAGTGTAGCCGACAATTTCCGGAAAATTTTCGCAAAATCACGGCATAGGGCATAGGGCATGGGGCATAGGGCATAGGAAAGTCTTAAAACCCTGACCAATTACCAATTACCAATTACCAATCACCATCTACCTTTAATTACACATCACAAAAATGCGACAATTTATCACTGTGGATGTCACGCACCCTGTAGATTACCATGAACGCTTTTGAGGCTGACCAGCGACAAATCCAAGCGCAACTCGCGCAAGCTTACTATCAGCTACCTCCCCTAGAACAAAAAATTGTTCAACTATTCTCGGTAATTTACGAACCGATTAACAGAACTGCGTTTCTAGAATGTTTTAACTCTATCAGTGTTGGTGATAAAAATTATAAGTATTTAACTGGCCCCACCCTCAAACCTTATCTTGAGAAATTACTCACACAAGGGTTTCTGATTCAAGGACAAGGACAGGGGCCGCAGTGTCATCCATTACTGGTAGAAATTGCTACTCGCTCAGCGATTAAAGCTGGCTGCTTTGACGCTATGGTCAAAGGAGTGCAAGAAAAGCTGAAAATTAAGAGTCGTTGGCAAGGTGGGCCATTATATTTCCAAAGCGATCGCCAATTTATCCGCGAAATTCGGATTGGTCTTTATAGTCAGAACTTCAGTTATATTAATAAACTGATTGAAGAGCATCACAGATATAATTACAACGACGAGAATATATCTATAGAAAATATCTTCGAGCAGATTTGCACGAATCCATTTGATGCTGATTGGTTTCGCACTCTGCCAACAGAATTATATGACAATTGCATATCAATTATTCTCCTCAGTGCCGCTCTGGAATTTTCTCCTGCTGATGAAGCCTTTACTTTGCTGCAAGAAGAATGCGCTAACGGAGGCGAACATTCTTCAGACTACTTACATATAGTTTTGACAGAACAATTATTAATGCGTGGTTGTATTCAAGAAGCAGCAGAAAGTTTGAATGCCATATCTGCAGATTATCAAGATAGTGTAGTCGTATACCAAGGGTGGTTGAATTTTTTACGCGGCGACAACGAGCAAGCGATCGCATACTACACTGCTGGTCTTAAAGCCATCAAGAAAACCACAGGCAAGCGTCAGGTGTATTTTAACAGTATGGGCGGCTTGTTTTTTATCTTGGCATTAATTAAGGAAGGTTCGCGAGACAGCCTGCAAGCAGCGCTAGACTATAGCAGCTTGATGGCGCGGCAATCAGATCATTGGCTCAGGTCTATTTATGCCCAGTTAAAAATCTTACTGCAAGTGCAATTAGGCGACATCGCCCAAAAAGAATTGATCGTTAGCACCCGCATTTTATTCCCAGAAGAACACAACAGCCTAGAAACCTTATTTTTTGCTCTCTGCCATTACTGGGTAGATGCGGAAAGAGCTAAAAAACACTTGCCTCGGTTATTAGAGGAATTTTACCAGCAGGCGGTCACATCTGGTTACCACTGGTTAGCAATGGAGAGTGCAGAACTGTTGTCACGGCTCAAACCAAATAGCAGCTATGCTACCCAAGCCGAAATTCTCCGCGAAGATATTGGTATCAACAGCATTGTTGATTTGATGCAACCAAAAGAAGCTTGGGAATTGTGCTTAAATGCTTTAGCAAATATCCAAAAAGCATCACCCGCAAATGTTAAACCGCAAACAGAATTGCGCCTGGCGTGGTTTATTACTTTCTACCCCAGTAAATGTATTCTCCAACCCCGCGAGCAAAAGGTGAATGCGAAAGGCGAGTGGGGTAAAGGTCGCCCCATAGCTATCAAGCGTCTCAGCACAAGTTTAGGTGAATTTGATTACCTTACAACTCAAGATATTCGCGTATGTGGCTACATTGAAACATTTACTTCCTACGAATACGGTTATTATGGCAAAGCTGAGTATACCTTCAACGCCAAAGCCATCTCTGCGTTGATTGGACATCCCTTGGTTTTTTGGGAAGATGCACCCACCACCCGCGTAGAAGTAGTTAAGGGAGAACCAGAACTGATTGTTAAAAAGGGCAAACAAGGTCGTTTAAGTTTAGAATTCTCTCCCAAACTCACAGAATCCCAGAATATCCTCGCCATTAAGGAAACTCCAACGCGCATTAAGGTAATTGAAATCAGCGCTGAACATCGCCGCATTGCGGAAATTATCGGCAAAGAAAATCGGCTTTTAGTTCCCGCTACTGCTGAAAAGCAAGTGTTAGCGGCAATTAATGTTGTCTCTAGCATTGTTACTGTGCATTCTGATATTGGTGGCGGACTAGAAGGAGCCGAAGAAGTCCCAGCACAAACCATACCCCATATTCATCTTTTACCTGCCAATGCTGGCTTGAAAGTATCTCTGCTATCTCGTCCCTTTGTCCAAGGTGGCCCCTACTACCGTCCTGGTACAGGCGGTGAAACTGTAATTGCAGAGATAGATGGGAAGCGGCTGCAAACCCGGCGCAATCTTCCCGAAGAAAAGCAGCTTGCCAAAGTTGTTATCCAAGCTTGTTCTACCTTAACTCGCGCTGAAGAAAAAGATAGAGAATGGCTACTAGAAGACCCAGAAGACTGTTTGGAATTGCTCCTAGAACTCCAAGCGTTAGGGGATACAGTATTTATTGAATGGCCAGAAGGTGAAAAACTTCGAGTCAAGCATCAAGCAGACTTAAAAGATTTTCAGATGTCCATTCAACGCCAGCAAGATTGGTTTGCTGCGACTGGCGAGTTAAAACTGGATACTGACCTGGTGCTGGATATGCAGCAACTATTAGAAATGTTGGATAAAACCCCCAGCCGTTTTATTCCCTTAGGAGATGGTCAATTTTTGGCTTTAACTCAAGCCTTTCGCAAACGCCTGGATGAATTGCGGACATTTTCGGAAAGACACAGTCAAGGTATCCGCTTTCACCCCTTAGCAACCTTAGGCTTAGAAGATTTTGTAGACGAGGTAGGTAAAGTCAAAGCAGACAAACACTGGAAAGCACATATCCAGCGTTTAAAGGAAGTACAAAGCCTCCAGCCACAACTCCCATCAACTTTCCAAGCCGAACTTCGCGATTACCAAATGGAAGGGTTCAACTGGCTGGCGCGGTTAGCACATTGGGGTGTGGGAGCCTGTTTAGCAGACCAAATGGGACTCGGTAAGACCGTGCAGGCGTTAGCTGTAATTTTGATGCGTGCCCATGAGGGGCCTACCTTAATTGTTGCGCCTACTTCCGTATGTATGAATTGGCTGAGTGAGGCGCAGAAGTTTGCGCCAACGCTGAATATTGTGCAATTTTCTGTGAGCGATCGCCAACAACTACTTGATAACTTACAACCGTTTGATATGCTCGTATGCAGCTACGGTTTGCTGCAACAGGAAGAAGTAGCGCAAATGCTCTCTGGGGTACAGTGGCAAACAATTGTCCTCGATGAAGCCCAAGCAATTAAAAATATGACCACCAAACGTTCCCAAGCTGCAATGAACCTCAAAGGTGGTTTCAAGCTAATTACTACCGGCACTCCCATTGAAAACCACCTGGGCGAATTGTGGAATTTATTCCGCTTTATCAATCCTGGTTTACTGGGTTCCTTTGAAAGCTTTAATCAACGTTTTGCTATCCCCATTGAGAAATTTCAAGATAAACAAGTAAGAAATAAACTCAAAAAACTCATTCAACCGTTCTTACTCCGCCGCACCAAAAATCAGGTACTAGAAGAATTACCTTCCCGTACCGAAATTCTGTTACACGTAGAGTTGAGCCGTGAAGAAATGGCTTTTTATGAAGCATTGCGCCGCGAAGCCATCTCTAAACTTAGTGACAGTGACGCAACAGCTGGTCAAAAACATCTACAAGTGCTGGCAGAAATTATGAGATTGCGCCGTGCTTGTTGTAATCCTAGCCTGGTGATGCCTGATACTGAGCTATCCAGTGCTAAACTGCAACTTTTTGGCGAAGTGCTAGCGGATCTATTAGAGAATCGTCATAAAGCTTTAGTATTTAGCCAGTTTGTTGACCATTTGCAGATTATCCGCAATTATTTGGACAAGGAAGGTATTAATTATCAATATTTAGATGGTAGTACCCCAGCAGCCGAGCGGAAAAAACGGGTGGATGCTTTCCAAGCTGGATCAGGTGATGTATTTTTGATTAGCCTGAAAGCAGGGGGTACAGGGCTGAATCTCACCGCCGCTGATTACGTCATCCACATGGATCCTTGGTGGAATCCGGCGGTAGAAGACCAAGCTTCCGATCGCGCTCATCGGATTGGACAACAACGCCCAGTGACTATCTATCGCTTAGTAGCAAAGGATACTATTGAAGATAAAATTGTGGAGTTGCATCACCACAAGCGCGATTTAGCAGATAGCCTCCTAGAAGGCGCTGATATCAGTGGCAAGATGTCTACAGAGGCATTATTAGATTTGATTGGGGTATAAGGCATACGTTTCAGTTCACGTAGTGGACTCAATACTTGTCGGTTAAGGGCAAAAGGGGAAGGGGAAAAGGGGCAAGAAAAAACCTTTAACCCTTACCCTTTCACCTTTTCCCCAAACCAAATTCCGAGTTCAAAATCCTTAACCGAGCAGTATTGAGTCGGATGTAGGGTGTGTTGTCGCGCAGCGCAACGCACCAAAATTTTTGGATTTCGCTACAGATAATATTTTGCATATTTTCAATAGGCAACCCAATTCAAAATCCCAAATGCAAAATTCTATCATCTTCTGGAGTGAGTATCTTGTCAGCCTTCCAAGTTCAATTTAGAACAGCTAATTACCACAGGTAATTGCACGCTAACATCAGTTCCAATTAACGGCTGAGACTGAATACAGAATTTACCACCATGAGCATTTACAATGCGTTTAGTAATAGCAAGTCCCAACCCCGTACCTTCAGGTTTTGTTGAAAAAAATGGTTGAGAAAGCTTGCCAAGAATTTCTGGTGGAATGGGATTACCATCATTATGTACATTAATACAAACTTCATCAGGTAGCGCAGTATTTACTTCCCACCTGATAACATCTCCATCTGCAACAGCTTCGCAAGCATTGCGGACAATATTAATAAAAACTTGTTTCAGCTTGTCTTGATCTCCGAAAATTTTAACCGCAGCAGATGCAGGGATAAATTCAATTTTGCGGTTTAATGCTTCTGGCATTTCCTGGATGCTTAACAGCAACTCACGAATAAAATCATTTACATCCAATTCATAAAGCTGCAATACTTGAGGTTTTGCGTAGAGCAAAATTTCACTTAGTAGCCGTTCTAAACGACCAGCTTCACTTAATGCTAAAGATAATCTCTCTTGAGCGGCTTCTGTAAATATAGTTTTCTTAAAATACTTCAATCCCATCACCATAGTAGTTAAGGGATTGCGAATTTCATGGACAATAATCGATGAAAACTCACCAATAGCAGCTAATCTTTCCTGTTCAACTAACTTAGCTTGTGCTGCTCGTAATTCTGCTGTACGTTTTTCTACTTCTGCTTCTAATTTTTGATTAAATTCACATTGTTTTTGATATAAATGATAGTGATCAATTGCCGTAGCTGCACGTTCCGCAAACAGTTCTACAATTTGAATTTCATCACTTGTAAATTCACGTGCTTGTTGATGAAAAGAGCAAATTGTGCCAAATACTTGACCTTCAGAAGTTTGCAAAGGTATGCCTAAATATGCGCGATAACCTGGTGCAGGTTTGCCATATTCAGGATTAGTAATAGCATCCTCAACGGCTAAAGTCCGCTTAATTTCCATGACTGTACCAATTAGCCGACCATGTAATGCATAAACACGCGGTGCATCTTCAGGTATTTCAAGACTACTGGCTAGAATAGTTTCAAAACCTTCTTGGCAAAAGGTAACAACAGTCCAATCAACTGCTATTAACTCGCTAACTCCGCAAGCAATATTATGCAAATAGCTGCTTAATTCACCAGTCCGATAATTTAAAGAAGATAAAAGCTCAATTATTCTGCGTTCACGCTGCCAAGATTGGTGTTGTACCAATATTTGGCTATTACTGGTGTTGCTCATGGATATAAGTTACCGGATTTATGAAAAAGAATGAAAAAATTAATGAATAAATTTCCTCTACTCAATAAAAAGTAGAGATTACAGGGATTTTATAGCCAAATTCTACTAGAGATAGATGCCGTGCGTATACAGCACAATTATGAATATTTGCTTAAATTAACTTAAAAATATGCAATGCCAACTCAAAATTGAGATTTTGCTGAGAAAACTATAAGAAATTTCAGGGTAAAATTTCAGCTTCAGCCCTGAAATTCCTTAGTTACGCATAATTTTTATCTTGAATAAGAAAGCAATAATTACTTTAAAGGTTAAGCAACAGGATTTTGAGTGATGCAATTCAAACCTTTATTAATAGTTAGTGCTGTTTCTCTAATCGTAGTTAGCTGTGTAGGAAATGTCTCGAAAAATCAGGATATTGTTAATGCATCTGTGAGTCCAACAGCAACTGCTCAAAATGTCTCTGCAAATAAATCTGGTGCTTTTATTTCTGGTGAACACACAACTCAAGGCATAGTTCGCATTACTACCAAAAATGGCAAATCTGTGCTGGAACTGGATAAGTCTTTTAAAACTTCTACTTCTGGCCCAGATTTAGTAGTCATCTTACATCGTTCAGATAACGTGCTGAAATCAACTCAAGCACCATCATATCCTTTAAAAAAAGATGATTATGTGATTATTGCACCTTTACAAAAATATAGTGGTGCTCAAAGTTATGCCATTCCTAACAACATTAATTTAGCTGATTATAAATCAGCCGCTATTTGGTGTCGGAAATTTAATGCTACTTTTGGTGTAGCTCGTTTGAGTGGTTAAAACTTAGCTAAAAACTTCTACCGAATCAAATAATGTTTTCGACACAGCAATAATATTCTAGAGGGCATGGCACTGCCATGTCCCTACAATCTGTCGCTTTCTTTTTTTAAGTTGGTATTAGAATTTCGGACAAGGAGATAGTTATGAAATTGGCAGGAAAAGTTGCTTTAGTTACTGGTAGCAGCCAAGGAATCGGTCAAGGAATTGTACTGCGTTTGGCTCAAGAAGGCGCAGATGTTGTGATTAATTATCGCTCTCATCCAGAGGGAGCAGAGGAAACCCTAGCAAAGGTGGAAGCTACTGGTGGTAAGTGTTATATGGCTCAATGTAGCCAATCTCAAGGTTATACAGTTCAAGCAGATTTAGGAAGTGTAGCTGAGGTACAGCAATTAATTGCCGAAAGCATTCAGCATTTTGGCAAGTTAGATATTTTGGTGAATAATGCCGGAATTGAAAAACACGCACCATTTTGGGAAGTATCTGAAGCTGATTATGATGCTGTGATGAATGTCAATTTAAAAGGAGTTTTCTTTGCCACGCAAACTTTCGTAAAACATTTAATTGAAACTAAAAGAACCGGAAAAATTATTAATATTAGTTCCGTCCATGAAGAATTACCATTTCCTAACTTTACGGCTTACTGTGCCAGCAAAGGCGGGATGAAAATGCTCACTCGTAACTTAGCAGTTGAATTGGGTTCTCTGGGAATTACAATTAATAATGTTGCGCCAGGAGCAATAGAAACTCCCATTAATACTAAACTTTTAAACAACCCTGAAAAATTGGGGGCGCTATTACAAAATATTCCCCTTGGACGTTTGGGACAACCACAGGATGTTGCTTCACTAGTTGCATTCTTAGCTTCTGCTGATGCTAACTACATTACAGGTAGCACCTTCTTTGTTGATGGTGGATTGTTATGGAACTATCAGGAACAGTAGATAAAAAACTATGTTAAATTCATCTTTATTTATTCCAGTCATCCTTGGCACTCCGCGTCAAGGTCGCCAAAGTGAATATGTCGCTAAATTTATTGTGGAACAAGTTGCCACACGCGATCGCCTGGAGACTGAACTGATAGATATTAGAAATATTGCGATCGCAACTGATGATGCAGGCGAATCCATCAAAGATCCTCAATTTTCCGCCACTATTGAACGTGCCGATGGCTTAATCATTGTCGCACCCGAATACAATCATGGTTATCCTGGTTTGCTCAAGCACGTACTCGATACCTGTCTTAAAGAGTATATCCACAAAGCTGTGGGAATATGTGGGGTGTCAGCAGGTTCTTTTGGCGGTACCAGAGTCATCCAAAACCTTTTACCTGTAATGCGGGAGTTGGGACTAGTTAATATTTTTTATGACCTTAACTTTAGCGAAGTTCAGACTTTATTTGATGAGTCAGGTAATTTAATTGACAAACCAACATACATTCGTCGAATGTCAAGGTTTATGGACGAGTTAATTTGGATGTCAACAGTCCTTAAATATGGACGGGAAGTAATGAATTTGGAATGAGGGGATAGGTAATGGGTAATTGGTAATTGGTAATTGGTAATTGGTAATGGGGAAATAACCAAACGCCTAACACCAAACATCAAACGAGGTAATAACAATGACTATCAATTTACAAGGAGTATTACAGCAACCAGGACAAGGTTCTGCTTACTGGGTGCTGGGGGATTTATACACTTTTAAAGCTGTGGGTGAAGATACAGGAAAAGCCTACGCCTTAGTGGAGATTATTGTTCAACCCCAAAATGGGACACCACCCCATATTCATACTCACGAAGACGAAGCTTTTTATATTCAAGAAGGTGAATTAGAATTTCAGTTGAATGAACAAACCCTAATAGCAACACCTGGTACTTTTCTCCATTCTCCTAAAGGTCAACTGCACAGATTTACCAACATTGGTACACAACCTGCAAAATTATTATGCTGGGTCACACCAGCTGGTTTAGAGAAATTTTTTATGGAAATAGGTGTACCTGCAATAGAGATGTCGCAATCACCTACAGTTACTCCTGCAGATATTGAAAAAGTTATGCTATTTGCTCCAAAATATGGTTTGGAAATTATTCCTCCACAGGCAAAAGCTAACTAAATACGGATATTACTAAAAACTCAACTACCCCTGTCTCTATTAAACATACGGTTTAATTGGGTCAAGGGGCGTTTCGTTTTTAGTCCTCGATTCATCTTCCGGTGTGGCGGTAGATGAATCGAGGAGTTTAGGTAAATCGGAATATTTCGGTTCCTATTTGAGACGATGCGATCGCCAAAAATTTTTAGCTTTATTTTCATCCTCTTGCGGGGAAATGCGATCGCAAAGTCAGCCTTGCAAGCAGAAACTCTGTAGAGACTTTTGGCATATTTCATTGCTTGAATTGTTTCAATCCCCTTGCGGGGTAATAGGTTGTGGAAACAGTAGCAGAACTAGAAAGCGAAGTTTTGCCAAAATTGTTTCAATCCCCTTGCGGGGTAATAGGTTGTGGAAACTTTTATATTTGTTAACAAGGTTTGAAATCAGGAAAAAGTTTCAATCCCCTTGCGGGGTAATAGGTTGTGGAAACCTGGATCTAGTTTGTCTACTTCTGCTGCTGTTGGGACGTTTCAATCCCCTTGCGGGGTAATAGGTTGTGGAAACGTTGTCATTAGATGTGCGGTCGTACACAAACTGTAAAGTTTCAATCCCCTTGCGGGGTAATAGGTTGTGGAAACTCAATAGTTAAATCTACTATTCTAGGCTATTAAGTGTTTCAATCCCCTTGCGGGGTAATAGGTTGTGGAAACTACCGCCACAGCCATTTACTGATTTTCTAGGTCTGTAGTTTCAATCCCCTTGCGGGGTAATAGGTTGTGGAAACGCTACAGCCACAGAGTTCGGCATTCCTGACAAGTATTGTTTCAATCCCCTTGCGGGGTAATAGGTTGTGGAAACTTAACCGCTATAGCTGCACTAGCGGCATTACTTGTTTCAATCCCCTTGCGGGGTAATAGGTTGTGGAAACTTTATGCTCACATAAGGTATGCAAGGTGATTAATCATGTTTCAATCCCCTTGCGGGGTAATAGGTTGTGGAAACCCAACTGTCCCTGTGGGCACACCTCTGGGAAACGGGTTTCAATCCCCTTGCGGGGTAATAGGTTGTGGAAACTTTACTAGTGTCAATACTAATTCCCACTAACTCTAGTTGTTTCAATCCCCTTGCGGGGTAATAGGTTGTGGAAACTCTACAACTTCTGCATTTTCTCTAACTTGGTAATCTTGTTTCAATCCCCTTGCGGGGTAATAGGTTGTGGAAACTACTTAGCCCTATAAGATTTCCGAGCGTTGAAGGTTTCAATCCCCTTGCGGGGTAATAGGTTGTGGAAACAGTCAACATAGTGAATTTCTATTGGTTGGAACTTGTGTTTCAATCCCCTTGCGGGGTAATAGGTTGTGGAAACCGCAGTAGTGGGGATATTGTGATAGCGCAATTTTCTCGTTTCAATCCCCTTGCGGGGTAATAGGTTGTGGAAACTGGCAAAATCATGTATCGCAATACTGGATACTTGCGTTTCAATCCCCTTGCGGGGTAATAGGTTGTGGAAACGGGTTAACCAGATATTGTTTAAGATTCATAGGTAACGTTTCAATCCCCTTGCGGGGTAATAGGTTGTGGAAACACAAGAAGATTTAGAACGAGAATATTTGAGACTGACCAGTTTCAATCCCCTTGCGGGGTAATAGGTTGTGGAAACTCCAGCCTCAATATCAAAACTACTAGTGCATGGCGATTTTCGTTTCAATCCCCTTGCGGGGTAATAGGTTGTGGAAACTCTGACTTTGCAGCAGTGGGGTTAACCTCAGCTACGTTTCAATCCCCTTGCGGGGTAATAGGTTGTGGAAACTGCTCGGTATTGAAACCTAACCAGAGCAAGCTTCCTGGAAAGCATTTTGGCAGATCGAAAATTTTAATCATTTTCAGCCCACCTTATTGAAACTAATTTGCAACTTTCATGATTGCTAAAAGGCTGTAATTATTCACTTGTCAAGGTTCTGGCGATTTTGGCAGATACCCCAGGGTTTTCGCCCCCACTTCGACTTGCCAAACATCAAGCTGTTAAATTCATCATAATGATAAAACCACTTACAAATCTTGTCTAGCTTTTAGTCCCAATAAATTAGACTTCTTGCACAAATACAAAACTTACCCTCATCCAAGAGCCCCTTCTCCCAATTTCGGGAGAAGGGGAGCCGATATCAAAGTCCCTCTCCCAAGCATGGGAGAGGGATTTAGGGTGAGGGTAAAGATTCATGCAAGAGGTCTATTGGAGGTGAGGGAGATGAGGGGGATAAGGGAGGTGAGGGGACAGGGAGAAATTACTATTACCCATTACCCATTCCCCATTCCCCTTAACGCAACCGTTCCTCTTGTATCAAAGTCCTTTGGTAAATTTGATGATTTTTAAACCAATGCCAGGTACGGGCACGATAGTTATTATCGGGGCTAATTTGAATCATTTCATACAAATTCATGTCTGGTGCTGTTTTATAAGCAAACCACAAAATTACTGTGGAATCATCTATTTCCCAGGCTTTGCCTAAAATTCGCTCGGTATCAAAAAACAGGGTTTTATCTTTATATGTGCCTGGAAATTGATGTTCTTCTTGCTTGCCGTTAGCCCATTTATAGCGATTAATTTGGTAGTAAGGATAGGTGGAATCTTCTGGAAACTGGCAGCTGAGGTGAGATTCATACTTATCGAGAATATTCCCCGCATTATCTACTATAGTATACGTGCCTACCCATTCTCCTTCGTGACGGACAAGCACAGGCATTCCTTCTCGGATTGTAGACATACAAAACTCCTTGAAATTCGCTGCTAGGAATCATATTATGTTGGGTTAAAGACTTATGATGAAGACCGCAGGGGGCAGGGAGCAGGGAGTAGGGGGAAAGAGAGTTTCCCGCTTTTTCCATAGATACTTGCATCATAGTTAATTAACCGGACTTGATATCACTTATCAGGTTTGAATGTTAAATTACCAAATTTGAATTTTTTCTTAACTATTCTCGAACCACCAAGGGTCATTTGCAGAATTAGTTTTGATCAAAAAGGCTTTTTTCCTCATAAATCTTTTTAAACCTGCTGCACCCATGCGTGAGCCGCCTAAACCAGATAATTTGAAAGAATTTTTTTCTCCTTCGTACATGATTGAGGTAAGCCCGGCATCATTAATACTAATAGCGCCTGCATCTATGCGCTGAGCAACTTCTATTGCTAATTCTTCTGGTTGTGCAAATACAGCAGCACTTAATCCATAAACAGAGTCATTGGCTAATTCAATTGCTTCCTCAATGTTAGAAAATGGCATTACAGGCATAATGGGGCCAAATGTTTCTTCAGTCATCACTTTCATGGAATGATTGACCTGAGTTAATACTGTAGGGCGACACCACCAGCCCCCGCCCAATTCTTCAACTTTACCACCACAGTGAATTACAGCACCTTTTTCTATTGCATCTAAAAGATGATCGCTAATTGCTGCTGCTTGTTTTTCGGAAATAATCGGCCCGATTTCTCCTGCTTCTAACGTGGGGTGAGCTAATTTTACTTTTTGGGCTTTAGCTACTAACTGGGCGACAAATTTCTCAAATATAGATTCGGCAACGTAAATGCGCTCAAGGGAAAGGCAAGACTGTCCTGTATTAACAACTGAACCCCATAAAATTGCTGAGGTTGCTAAATCTAAATTAGCCGATCCTAAAACAATTGCTGGGTCTTTTCCCCCTAATTCTAATAAAGCCGGAATAAACTTTTTGGCGGCGAGTTCGCCAATTTTGCGCCCTGTATTGGTACTACCTGTAAAGCAGATTAAATCAACATGATCAATTAAAGCTGTTCCTGTTTCGCCAGATCCTTCCACAAAAGTAAACACATCCCGCAATTTTGGCACAGTATTGATAGTTGATATTAATGGCGCAACAAAGCGGGGGGCATTTTTACTTGGTTTAACAACAACAGCACAACCCGCTAGCAATGCAGGAATAGCATCAATCGTAGATAGCAATAAGGGCAAATTCCAGGGACTGATTATCCCCACAAGGGGATAGGGAACAGATGTTTGTTGCAGAGCGATAAACGGGATAGATGTATTTTTGGCAGTTTCTTGCAATAGTTCTGGTGCCAACCGACACCAACGGTCAATATTAGAAATAAACGAGTCAATTTCCAATTCCGAGATAGACAATCTTCCCGTATCATTCACCAAAGCTTCAGTTAAGCGATCGCGTCCTGCTAATATCGCTTGTTTCCATTCCTGTAATGCTTCTACTCTCCCTTCAATACCTATCTGTTGCCAACGAACTTGCGATCGCCGCAACCGATTACACAACTGCGCCAGCAACTTCGGCGGCGGCGGTATAATCACATAGTCAAATTTTCCCGTCCGAGGATTACGAACATCTATTGATTTGGTCATTTGTCATTTGTTATTTGTCATTGGTCATTTGTCATTTGGTAATGGGTAATTGGTAATTGGTAATAGTGATTTCTCCATCTCTCCTTGTCTCCTCATTCCCCAGTCCCCAGTCCCCAGTCTCCAGTCCCCAATCCCTCAAATCACCCCTAACTCAGCTAGCCGCGCTATGGTTGCTTGCTGGGTTTGCAGAAAGTGTTTGCGGTCTACTTCTGTTTCCAGCATAGTGTTTGGTGGGTAAAATTGTGACTGCAGATAACTCTGGGCGTAAAGTTCAAATCGCTGGCGGGAAAGTAAATTATTTAACCCTGGTCTGCGGCGATCGCGTCGTAAGGCTGCTAGGTCTATCTCTGCAAATGCTGCCATGCTTTCGCCTGTGGTTGTCTCTGCTAATACTATGCCGCGATGATCAATAATTTTGGAACCGCCATCAACAGAAGCAAAGGGGATGGGGCTATTAGCGGTGCCTGCTGTATTGGCAGATACTACATAAGCTTGATTTTCTACGGCACGGGTAATTTTAGCTGCGTCTTTGGGTGTGAGTGCTTTGCTATAAACTTCAGATGTGGAGTGGAGAAAAATCTCTGCGCCGCGCATTGCTAAACATCGCGCTACTTCTGGATACAATATCTCTTCTGATGCTAAAGCAGCTAAATTACCGATCGCAGTTTTCGCGACGGGGAAAACACCTTCTAATCCGTAGCAATCGAGATATTTGTCCCAAACATCATGGGGTGTCGGAGCAAACATCGAATTTAAACGCCGATAACGCAACACAATTGTGCCTGAGGGGTCAATGACAAAGCAGGTTTGAAAGTATAAACCGGGAAAATTTGGGTCTAATTCGTAGGCGTTACCAGCTAAAAATATACGATGTTTTTGAGCAATTTTACTGAGAGCTTCATACTCCGCGCCTTGCATTTCCAAACAAGCTTTTTCTGACCACACTGCTAAAGATTCACCCAAAGGGAAACCTGTGAGGAAATATTCAGGTAAAACAATTAACCGACAGTCAAAGCCAATAAAAGCTATACTGGCTGCAATTTGTTGTGCCAAGCGGCTAATAGTAGTTTGCATTAAAGCACGAGCTTCAGTGCGATCGCTTGCTTGATTAACTGCATGGCAAGTAACTTGCAGTGCTAAAGCTCGGTATGAGTTTATATTATCAGTGTGGGCTGTCATGCTGATTACGGGGTGGAAATTTTAACTACCACCTTTAAGAATACGATCGCCACCCCAGAGCGATCGCACGAGTTTATCAGTTAATTCTGCTCCTAACAGCCGCACAGCGATTTGGTTATCTGGATCTCGTTCCGCACTGCTACGACGCAGCCATAAATCCCGATTAGCTAAGTCCTCGCGTGCGTTTTCTGGTACAGGTTCAGCTTCTTCAACCCAGACTAACCACCGATCCAACATTTCATGAGCGATCGCGCGAATCAATTCTATAGAATCTTCTGTAGGCGAAGCGGTATAGCAAAGACTGATAGGCGATTGAAACAAGCGGATATAAACACTTTTGCTAGTAAATAAAGTCAAACGCGGATCGGCTTGTAACTTGAGAAAAGTTTGGTTAACTGGCTCATAATAACGTTCCAAATATTCTGGATTAATCAAAAGCTCAGTTCTGGGAATGTAATCTATGTAGAAGAAAGGTTTTGGAGTTACAGCAAATTCAAACACCAGATGAGGAACTTGAATATGCGACTCTAACCAAGTAGTTAAACGCATTACACCAAAGTTTAATTTTTCAGTGTTTGCCATCCGAGAATGAACTAGCCAGTCAATCCCTCCTCCCGAAAAAGCGGTAAGCGAACCTTGAATGTTGCTATCCAGACTACTATATGCCTGCAAATCTTGTGTAGAAGGATCTGAATGTAAGTCAAAACAATCTTCTAACTTCTGGCGAAGTTCCCCTGTAAGACTCCAAAATTCCTCAAATATCTGAGTATTGTCTACATCAGGTTGCTGCTCAAGCATGATTTGTCTTTGCTGCCTTTCGATACACTTAATTTAAGCGTAGAACTCTAGGTAAAAGCAATGTCTGAGAAAATCTCGCTGGAATTAACCTTTCTGCAACATTTTTCATTTAAGAAGCTTCAGGTAAAGAAATAATTATCTTCTTGCAAAAGCTTGACTAACATCCCCAGAAATTACCTTTTCTGCCAGGCTAATAATTTCTTGCAGTCGATTATCATGACTAAATTTCTGATTCCAAATTGGGAGAACATGACGTTACTCATTTTTGGTTTAACTAATCTACCACTGATGAGAATAAAAAATATTTCTGTGGCCAGTTTTTGAAATATTTTGGCTCTATTAATATCTGCCATTATGTGTACAGCAATTACCGACTCAAGATTGAACAGTAACTCTTGAATATTTGTTACAACTTCTACATCAGGCAGATTTTTTAAATAGTAACTCTATGTCCGATAAAATTTTGCTCATCGGCGTTACTGGTGGAACTGGTGGAAATGTCGTCAAAGGCTTTCTCGAACAGGGTATAACAAACCTGCGTGCCATTACTAGGAAAATTGACCTTAACCGTCCTTCTCTGGCAAAATTGAATGATTCGGGAGTTGAGTTAGTAGAAGCTAACTTAGATAATGCAGACTCCCTCACCGCCGCTTTTACAGGAGTTACTGCTGTTTACTGTCACGCCACATCTGGAGATAGTAGCAAAGCCAACCCCCAAGAAGTGGAAAGAGCAAAACAAGTTGCACAAGCAGCAAAACAAGCTAATATCTCACATTTTGTTTATAATTCCGCAGGTGGGGCGGAAAGAAATTCTGGTATTCCCCATATCGAGCAAAAGTACAAAATTGAGCAAATTCTCAAAGCTGCTGGGTTACCTACAACTATGTTGCGTGCTTGCTTATTTATGGAGGAGTTTTGGAAAAAATACACGCGTCCTTCTATCCTCAAAGGTGTTTTTCCATTTTCCATTCAGCCTGACAAACCGCTACATTTAATTACTACTAAAGATATGGGGCGTGTAGCAGCTTATGTAATTAAACATCCTTCTCAGTACATCGGGCGAGAATTTGAGTTAGCTGGTGATGTGCTAACTCCCAAACAAATGGCTGAGGCTTTCTCGCAAGCGCAGGGAATAAAAGTTATTCATAAAGAAACACCCGCTTTGATTTTCTTGTTACTTTGGCAAAAAGAACTATTCAATTTAATTCAATGGTATCGCCACAAAGGTTATCAAGCTGATGTTCAGCAATTAAGGAAAGAATTTCCCGGACTTTTGACTACATTTAGCGAATTTTTAGCAGAAACTCATTGGCAAAATCTAGAACTTACCTATGAAAGTTTATGGTAATATAAACCACTAATTCCATAGCTAAATGTTAAATAATACCAACTAAAATCCTATTCACAACACATGAATTATCTGTAGGGGCACGGCATCCACAATCTTCTGGTATATACAATAATCTTACTGGTGCCGTGCCCTTACGATGCCGTGCTAGTCCCTGTTATCTCAAATTGATTATAACCTGAGACTTGTTTACAATCCTGCTGTTCTAAGCCTTCTGATAGTGTATTCTCCACAACACCAGAGCATAAACTGAAGTGTTTACTACGATAAATGAGAGGAAAGAGTTATGCCTAGTGGTCATGCTAGTCATAAAGGCACTTCTAACAAACCAAATGTTAATGCCAATGGAGTGGTGAATGATGCCACAGATACAGGATTAAACCCTGAAGACCTTCTCCCTGAAGATGTAACTAATACAGAGACTCTCAGAACTGACGAACGTGTAATTTATCCTCCTGCGACTCAACGTCCGGGTGAAGAATCAAAAACCAGCAATCCAAATTCAGATTCTTAAAGCCGTAATTATTAGCTTCAGTACAGAGATAGTTAGTAATTTTTAAGTTGCAAATTATCTCTGTGCTGATGAGTGGCGATCACAGCGAAATTCTTACTACCAAGTATCCAAAATTTAGCAAGATATTCAAACCTGCAAAACGAGGTTTTTGGAAAATTTTGTAGTGCGTTTTCTTTTCTTATGCGACAGTCATCTTCGTTTAATGCTACATCCAAAATCCAATGTAGCGAATTTTCCCTTACACAATGGCTGCGAATAGAATTAGCAAAATTTTGGGCATTATCCTCCAGGCTACTAATAAAATAACGGGTTTCTACCGTTGTCATGCCATCTAGTTCCCGTACAGGTCTTACCAACGTAGGGATGATGACTTAGAAGACGAAATCATTGGAGATGTGCGTCAAGTGGTGCGGCGAGTTTTCAATGAGTTTTAGCTGATTAGAGAAGTTGCACGTTATTGGGACGAATGTGTAATTGTATCACCTGAACCAATGCGCGATCGCGTAAAACAGAAACTCCTCACTTTAAGTAGCTGGTGGGAATTAAATATAAGATGGACGTAGGTTGGGTTGAGGAACGTAGACGCGCAGCGGCTTCCCGTAGGGTAACCCAACACCCGCATGGGTTACGCTATCGCTAACCCATCCTACAAATAATTATGCTTCCCTACTTATCTCAGTTCTATGAACTCAACAATAATAGTTAATCCGCTTTCGGATCTGTTTGCAGTAATCCTGCATTTCTACCTCTAATACGAAGTAAATAAAATTTCAAATTTTAAGGGGCAAATATCACCTCAATTGCTAACTACTTAATTACGTTCAAATCACTAATAGAGAGTAATAAAATTTTACCTTGGGGCATGGTAATTGGCATTTTAAACTGCTGCTTCAATCCCTAATGAGAAGTCAACCCCTGTACGGATTGCTGAATTCAAAATTTTAGCCCGTAAAACGCTAAATAGGCAACAAAAAAGTGTGAAATATACTGTTAAAAACTTACTAGGTTTACTTTTAAAATAAGTAGCGCAGAGTATGGTTATTTTAAGATATTTTGCATTCTTCCTTGTGCTATTAGTAGCATTATTATCATCACTGAAGCAAATGAGTCTGGCGCTGGATGAAGGAAATCTTGAACGCTTTACTTTGTGGACAAGTATAGCTTCTTTCATCGCAGGTTTACCAATAATGTTGTGGTAAATCTGCTGCATTAATTGGCTGTAGCAAAATGGTTGTTTATCAGGGTAATAAATAAAACCGAAATTTTCAATTCCTTGTAAAATATGACCAATACTGAGATATAGATGCGGTTCTGCAACTTTGATAAAGCTCTTAAAATTGCGTCGTACTTAATCGGTTACCAGTTCATACTTTAACTTGATAGTTTTGGTTTTGTAGCACAAATTTTACTTAAAAGTATTGCATTTTGCTCTACAAATACATAAATTTTATTTAGAAGATGGTAGCATTTTCCACCCTCCAGAACTCGATTTGACAACAGATATAACTAATACCAATTCAAATAATGTTAACGACACATCAATATATGCTAGAGGGCAATGCCGTGCCCCTACAATCTGTCGCATTCTTTCTTCAATTTGGGGTAATATGGCGCAGAAGTTACAGCCGCCGCATCCGCCAATGAAGCATTAAGCTGTTACGCATTTAAATTGTATATTTCGCACTCAGGTTGTCAAAAGTCAAGAGTCCAAAGTCCAAGCTAGCCCTTGACCCTGGACTCTTGACCCTTGACAGTCCTAACGCCAGAATATTTGATTTAGGCGCGTATCAGCTTAACAATCTTAAAACAAGCTCAACCAGATATTCTGGTGTGTGATATTGCTCTGCCAGGGATGGATATATGCTGATTCGTCAGCCAAGAACTTGGCCTCAAGAACAAGGTGGACAAATCCCCGCGGTAAGCGAAGCTATGCCGAAGGCTATCGCACCGCTCACAATCTAGCTATCCTGAGATGCAACAATTACAGCCAAGAGGATAAATAATTGTTAAGCGATCGCGGCATAACGGTTCATGAGAGTGGAAAAAACAGAGATAATTTGCACTTATGGGTGCTAAACATATCTACTGCCGTTCAATTAAACCGTTAAGTGAGGATACGGAAGTTTTTATGCGAGTAAATGCTATGGCAATGACTCTGGTGATGTCACTAGCTGCGATGCAGAGTGCCTACGCGCAAGATACTGATGTCACAAGTGAGCCATTTATGAAAGCCGCGCTGACTGTGATGGCATTCGATTACTTCGCCACCGAATGCAAGCAGGGTAGTGGCTTCACCGCTAGCGATGCTGCTAAAGTCGAAGCGTGGGAAACTACCAACGGTGTCGCTCAAATCCGCGCCCGCTTACCTGAACTCGAGCGGCACCCCACCCAAAAGCAACAACTCGATCAAGCTCTGTCTATAATTACCAAACAAATCACCAGTCAAAACGCCAATATCAATCCTTGCTCTGTAGCGCTTTCGGTGTCTCGAATGCCCGATGCTCAATTTGCCAAAGTATCGCCACAACTGCTCTCGCCAGTAAGTAAGCCACCCAAAACACCCAAAAAGGCAGAACAGCCTGCTGCCAAAAAACCGGAGCCTGTTACTTCCTCAGCAGACAACGAACTTGTGAAGCAGATTGACAGCTTTGGTTTCAATTCACGTACAGTAATGGGTATTGGTGGCTTCTTAACTACTGATATCTATCCTGTTGTGCTGTTTCGCAACGGTGATGCGCTCACCAACGTCGAAGGGCTTTCCTTTAGGGGTGGGATTGCAGCTCACAAACGCGCCAAACCAGACGAATGGACGCGTTGGCGCAGTCAGGGTGGCAAAATAGAACTGGCAAACAAGGATGGCTGGGAGGCACTACCTTTCTCAAAGACATATCCGAAATTGCCGAATAACTTTAAGCTTAACGGATTATTCCGCTCACTTTCTGGCACAGGTAACATTGCGATTGGAGGTAGCCAGTCAGTTGTAGCTTGGCAGCAATATAGCTTTTCGCCCGATGGCCGAGTCGTGCGTGGTCAAGGTGCTGGTGCCAGTAACGACTCTTTTGCTACCGGCAGCATAGCACCTAATGAGCGCGGTCGCTATCGCGTTGAAGGGCTGATGCTATACATTAATTACGATGATGGCTCAAGCGAGCGTCGCATCTTAATTACCGATCCCCAAGACCCCAAAAGTGTCATCTGGCTTGATGGGGTTAGCTATGTACGCCGCAAGAAGTGAGCTAGTTTTTAAATCCTGTAGAGACGCGATTAATCTGGAAAGACGCGATTAATCGCGTCTCTACAACTCCAAAATTATGAAGCAAAATTCTTAACTCACCCAGTATTTGTAAGTTAGGGATTTGCCGAAATGAGATAATGTAGTAGTGTAGATTATTCTTGTAGTACATCAGAGAGGAAGAATCATGAATGAATTGCCAGCCGTCCGGGTTCTCTTCACAAACTCAACCACAACAAGGCGCAGAGATTTTCGTTCAGTCCTCCATTTACAGGAATGATACTGGAATTTACAGACACTAGAGAAATTCATCGAAAAAAGTGTCCGCCTCTGTGCGCCTTGTGTATAGCAAGCAGCACACATCGAGGAAACTTCAATGAATTTGGATTTTTTAGGCTGGAGTGACTTTTTTACTCACAGTTTTGCACCCTATCGCCAACAAGGTTTTAGCGTTGCGAGGGTTGCTATTGAATACAGAAATACTTACATCGTTTATGGCGAACAGGGAGAACTCACCGCCGAAGTTACAGGTAAACTGCGACATCAAGCTACCCAAACGCAAGATTTTCCTGCTGTTGGCGATTGGGTAATTATTCAGGCGAGAGAGTCAGAGGGAAGCGCAAGTATTCACGGAATTTTGCCGAGAAGAAGCAAGTTTTCCCGAAAAACCGTTGGTAGTAAAACTCAAGAACAAATTGTTGCAGCTAACATTGATACGGTGTTCTTGGTGTGTGGACTTGATGGCGACTTTAACCCCAGAAGAATTGAGCGCTATCTGATTCTGGCTTGGGAAAGTGGCGCAAATCCCGTCATAGTTTTAAATAAAGCCGACCTGTGCAACTCTTTAGATGAGTATATATCTGAAGTCGAAGATATTGCCCTTGGGGTACCAATTTTGGCATTGAGTGCCACCAATAATCAAGGATTAGAGGCCTTGAAAACTTATCTTCAACCAGGACAAACAGTGGCTTTATTAGGGTCTTCTGGTGTAGGTAAATCTACTCTGACCAACCAACTTAAAGGTGCATCAGTGCAAGCCGTACAATCAGTGCGCCGCGGTGATGACAGAGGTAGACACACAACGACAAATCGAGAATTAATCTTACTGCCAACAGGTGGCTTAATTATCGATACTCCAGGGATGCGAGAAATTCAAATCTGGGCAGGTGATGAAAGCTTACAAGGAACCTTTGCAGACATCGAAATTTTAGCCGCAGAATGCCGTTTTCGTAATTGCCAACACAACAACGAACCCGATTGTGCCGTGCAACAAGCATTACTTGAGGGAAAACTTGATTATTCCAGATTTCTCAGCTACCAAAAATTGCAAAAAGAACTGAACTATCTTGCCCGCAAACAAGACCAACGGGCGCAATTAGCCGAGAAAGAACGCTGGAAGAAAATCCATAAAGCTATGCGGAATCATCACAAAGGTTAATGCTGAATAGCAGGGGGATTTCCAGAAAATAAATTATCCTCCCCCAACCCGTAGAGACGCGATTAATCGCGTCTCTACGGCAATCAAGCGATCGCATATTTTTTTAGTTGCAAGCCTCTGAAAGAGGAGCTAAATATCAGGTGAGGTAATTACTGATAAAAAATATCCCTATTCATATTTCAGCCATTAGATACAGGAAGATCTGCTACCATAGTTCGATAATGGGTATAAATAAGTAGAATTGGCACAGTTTTTTACTTCATAAACCGCAACAATACTGAATAAAGGAAATGTTGTAGTAATGAAGTGATTAAAACTGATAAATTTTTATAATGTGCAAATAGCGTGCAAAATTACGCAAAGCAGCTAATTACGATCCAACGGATTAGTAGGCTTTTTCATTGGTCAACATCAGGGGGTGTCTACGTACTTATACATTATACCTACGTAGAAATACATGACAGCAGTGACTGAGTACTCACAGGACTTGGCAGCAGGAACAGGCGAAGAAGGATTACTATATCGCATAACCGCTAGAATTAGGCAATCACTGGAACTTAAAGACATATTAAATACCAGTGTTGCAGAAATTCGTTCCTTTCTGGGCACAGATCGGGTAATGGTGTATAGATTTGATAGCGACGGCAGTGGTGAAGTCGTTGCTGAATCTATACATCAACAGCGTCTCCCATCACTGTTAGGTTTGCATTTCCCCGCAGGGGACATTCCCCAAGAAGCACGAGATATGTTTCTCAAAGCGCGGCAGCGTTCAATTGTGAATGTAGTCAATGGGCGGATTGGGCTATCGCCCCTAGATAGTCCCGACACTGGTAAATCTTTAAGAAGTGAAAATATCTATTATCGCGCGGTAGACCCTTGCCATATTCAATATTTAACAGCAATGGGTGTGCAATCTTCCTTAGTAGTACCAATTTTACAGCATGATCCCCAAGAGCAGTCTGCCAGACCTCGCCTGTGGGGATTGTTGGTATCACATCATAGTACACCGAGGGCAGATGTGAAGCAGGAACTACAAATAGTACAGCAAGCTGCCGATCAAATATCAGTTGCGATCGCTCACAGTTCCCTACTCAGTCAAGCTCGTGCAGAACAACAGCGAGAAGCTGTGATTAATCAAATTACCAATCTGTTACATTCCCAGCCCACAATTCAATTGCGAACGGCGCTAGAAGCAACAATTAATACTTTGGGTGGTATAGGTGGCAGAATTTATATAGAACCAACTAAAGAGTTATATACCAGCGGTGAGCAACCAACGCTCACAGATGAATCAGCTAGTCCTGTCATGGAAGAGCATCCCCTCTGGCAAGATTGGATGAATGAGAGCAGAACCGGAAATATTTGGGCAATTACCGACTTACATAAAGAACCGCACTGGGAACAGTTAGCTCCTGCGTTCCAATCTACTCAGATTCGGGGGATGCTAGTAATTCCCTTATATTACCGTCAAAATTTTGTCGGGGTTTTAAGCATTTTCCGCAAAGAAGTAGAAATAGAAATCATGTGGGCGGGACACCGCGACACTAATGAGCAACAAAGGCTACCCCAACTTTCATTTGCAGCTTGGCTAGAGCAAAGAAAAGGACAAGCACCCCAATGGAAGCCAGAAGAAATTACTTTAGTGCAAGCCTTAGCAGATCAATTTGCGATCGCTATTCAACAACAGCAAATGTACCAACAGGTACAAGCTATAAATGAGAATCTAGAAAGTTTAGTAGAAGAACGCACAGCCCAACTGCAAAAATCTTTAGAACTGACTAGAGTAGTTAAGCAAGTTGCCAATCAAATACGTAGTAATTTGGACTATAAGCTCACCTTGCAAACTATTGTGCGGGAAGTGCGGAAACTGCTGAAAACAGATAGGGTATTAATTTACAAGATTCTCGAGAAATTAGAAGGTGAAGTCATTGTTGAAGATGCAGATAATAACTTGCGTTCTATTTTGGGGATGAAAACACCGTTAGAATGCTTTCCTGATGACTATGCTCGTCTTTATGTCAGAGGAAGAGTTAGAGCAATCAACAATGTAGCTTCTGAAGATATAGCTTCTTGTCATCGAGAGTTTTTACAAAGCCTACAGATTAAAGCAAATCTGATTGTACCAATTACGATGAGTAACCAATTATGGGGGTTAATTATTGCCCATGAATGTTTTGCTCCCAGAAATTGGCAAGATGAGGAAATGGATTTAATGCAACATCTTGCAGATGAAGCAGTACTTGCCATTCAACAAGCACAATTATATGAAAGCAGTCGCACAGCAGAAGCTGCTGCAAAAGCCCAAGCCGAAGAGTTAGTACAAGCCCTACAGCAAATCCAACAAACACAAGCACAACTAATTAAAAGCGAAAAAATGTCTAGCTTAGGGCTATGGGCATTAGGTGTAGCACAAGAAATCAGAAACCCTGTGAATTTCATCTATGCTCAACTTTCTGATCTCAGTGACTACACTCATCAACTGCTAGAACTGATACGTCTTTACCAGTTGTATTACCCTCACCCTACTGGGGAAATTTGTTATCAGACAGAGACAATCAATTTGGATTTTTTGACTAATCACCTACCTAAAATCTTATTATCAATGAAGCTACAAGCTGAACGCATTAATTCCATGATGTTATCTCTACGTAATTTTTCTTACTCAGATTTAGCATCAATGAAAAGTGTAAATCATCATGAAAATGTGTAATACCAATTTTTTATGGAGCCGTATATAATTCTATCCCCCCTAGCTTAATAAAGGGGGGAAAAGAATCAAAGTCCCCTTTTTAAGGGGAGCCACTGCGTTGCGGGGGTTCCCCCCGTTGTAGCAAGTGGCGTGGATTTAGGGGGATCAAGTCACTAGATTAGATTTAGTAATGTTTTTTGGCGATGAATTATACATTTTGTGGTGGTAGTGAATTTGTAATTAATTTACCGATGAGGAGTCATTACAAGAACTGTTGCTACTTTCTAATGTTGACAAATCATTATCTACAACTCCATCCCATGAATAGTTACAGATTTTAGTGCGAAGTAATGTACCAAGTGTCACGTTAATTGCTAGGGCAAAGGAATCGATAAAAACGAGATTCACAAAGCGATTAATCATTTAACCCTCTTGAGGTAACCGGAGCATCCAGTGATACTTGCCCTATGACTACAAATGGTACAATCGCTTTTCCAGAAATATACGGGTTAAATTTTTAAATTGACAACATATCTTTGGGTAATATCACTCATAATACTCTATAACCCTTGTGGTGTAAGCATCTTGCCCTCAACAGATAAGCTGTTACGCATTTAAATTGTATATTTTGTGCTCAGGATGTCAAAAAGTCAAGAGTCCAGGGTCAAAGGCTAGCTTGGACTTTTGACTCTTGACCCTTGACAAGCCTAACGCCGGAATATTTGCTCTAGGCACGTATCAGCTTACCAGATAGCTGTTCGGCTCAATTTTATTTCTGGAAGTCCCTCATTAAAAACTCAGCACTCAGCACTCACCACTTTTAATTCAGTGGCGAACGGATATAGCCCCATTTTCCTCCGTAAAAAGTGTAGTCAATAACGGGAATATTAGAACTGTCAAAGCCAATATTTTGTATCCATTTCCCCGCTACATTTACCATAGCCATACCATCCTGAAAACTCAAAGCATTAGGCAGTTCTACTTTGATAATTAACTTGCCAGTTTTATCTATATAGCCAAATTTATTGCCAATTCTCACCAACGCTAACCCTGAGGAAAATGAGCCTAACTCGGAGATAAAGTTACCGGCATTAGAGGCTAATTGACTACTCGAAATGACCAATTTTCCTGTTTTAT
This sequence comes from Nostoc carneum NIES-2107, assembly GCA_002368155.1. Classification (GTDB taxonomy): domain Bacteria; phylum Cyanobacteriota; class Cyanobacteriia; order Cyanobacteriales; family Nostocaceae; genus Aulosira; species Aulosira carnea. The sequence continues at coordinate 1,752,689 of AP018180.1, read as the reverse complement.
CTATAAAACCAAAACCTTGTTCTGAATATATGCACGCTAAACCCTCAGAAAAATTCTTAGCATCATAAAATTGCGGTGCAATTGCTGTTTTACCTGTAGAGTCAATATAACCCCAATTAGAAATCCCGTTGGCGCTAAAATCCACTGCAGCCAATCCTTCAGTAAATGGCTTGGCGTTATTAAATTGAGGGGCAATTACCACTTTACCAGTTTTATCTATATAACCATATTTATTATTTACTTTAATAGCTGCCAAACCAGAGGCAAAATCTGCAATATTATAAGGTTGCGGTTCAATCACAAATTTACCAGTTTTATCAATAAATCCTGTTCTTTCTGAGTCAATTATCACCGCTGCTAGCCCATCGGAAAAATTATTCACTTGTAATGAGTTAGCACCTGGATAGGTAACGGTGAATAAAAGCTTGCCAGTTTTATCAATAAATCCTATTTTATCTTCTACCTGAACTTGTGCTAATTCCTCAATAAAATCTGCTGGTTGTTGGATAAATTGTGCTGGGATAACTAATTTACCAGTTTTGTCGATATAACCCCATTTATCCCCAATTTTGACAGGCGCTAACCCAGAAGAAAATTTCTGAATCCCATCAAATTTAGCAGCTATCACTAATTCACCTGTTTTATTAATAAATCCATATTTTCTATTAACTTCTGCACCCGCTAACCCTTCAGAAAAATTCGTAAATCCTCCCATTTCTGGCGGAATTGTAAAAGATTGCTTCCCACCAGCAATGTATTCTAAGGGTATAGTTCTTGCTAAATTTAAAGATTGACAAATAATTGCGGCTACCTCACCTCTCGTAGCACCTTTATTCGGTTGTAGTTGTTTGATGTTTGGGTAGTTAACTACTATCCGCCCAATTGTTCCTGCAGCTAGAGATTTTCTTGCATAATTTGGAATCTGTGCTTCATCATCAAAATGCTGTTGCAGTATGGGTTCTGAATTGTCTGGAATATTAAAATTGAGATGGTTGCTGAGAATTGCGATCGCCTGTACTCTGGGAATAGCTTGAGATGGTCTAAAAGTACGGTCTGGATATCCGCTAAAAAATCCCCGTTGATAAGCAGCTTGAATGGCTTTATATGCCCAATGCGTATTGGGAACATCTTTAAATTGCAGTAAGGATTCAGGTTAAGGGGTATTGACAAGTGTGACATCTGAAGCGGACTATCACAATTATGGAAAACGACCTGCCTGAGAAACTAAAGCGTGAAAAGCTTCTCCAGTTGGAGCGAGAACAACTGGTGGACATCATTTTCGAGCAGGCGATCGCGACGATGAAACTAAACTCCAGAATTTTAGAACTAGAACAAGAATTAGAGAAACTCAAAGTCAGTAGAGATCTAGATAGTAAAACATCATCGAAACCACCATCGGGGGATATAGTCAAAAAATCAGAAAAGAAACTTGAGGAAGCACAAGAAGAGGACAAGACTCCAAAACGAAAGCCAGGAGGACAACCAGGACACCAGGGAAAAACAAGAAAGGGATTCGGCAGAGTAGATAGATTTGAGATATTAAGACCGCAACTGTGTAGATGCTGTGGTCAAAGAGAATTCAGTGGCGAACCAATAAAAATCGAAACCCAGCAAGTAGCGCAGTTGGTGGAGAGGCCAATTGAAATAGTAGAATATCAAAGATATACCTGTATTTGCAGTGAGTGTGGGGAAACACAAAAAGCAGACTGGTCACAAGAGATAGTACCGGGACAAGATATAGGAATCAGACTGCAAGCTTTCTTAGGATGGATCAATAATTACGGACATTTACCCTATGAAAAACAACAAGAACTGTTGTGGGAACTGGGTCAAATAAAAATTGGAGTAGGAACATTAGTAGCCACAAATGAAAGAATAGATAGTGCAGTGCGAGAAAGTATTGATAGTCTCAAAGAGTGGATAAAACAAACCCAACCGAATGTTCATTCAGATGAAACACCTTGGGTAGTCAAAGGTGTAAAAGAATGGTTGTGGATTTTTGCTAATACTGACTTTGCTTTATTTCATGCGGCTGATACTCGTTCTCGCGCCGAATTAGAATCTATCCTGGGTTCTAGCTATGAGGGTGTACTCAGTTCTGATGATTTTAGCGCCTATAACGGTTATCCGGTGAAAGCTCAACAGAAATGTCAGGCACATTTACGTCGTCACTTCAAGAAACTGATTAAACTTCCTGGTTTAAATAACCAAGAGATTGGGACAATATTTATTAGCCTGATAGATGAAGGTTTTAAAAACTATGCTTTATTCCAACAAAACAAAAACCTTGATGACTTCTTGATTTGGGCATCCGAGTTTAGAGGAAAAGTTGAAGTAACTATTCATTCATGGATTGATAAAGCCGGCGGAGAGGCGGGTAAACTTCTACGCTCCTTACTCAATAAAGCTCATCAGTGGTGGTATTTTTTAGACCACCCGGAGATACCCCCTGATAATAATTTAGCCGAACGAACGTTACGTTTAGCGGTAACAAAACGAAAAGTTAGTGGTGGTTCTCGTTCTATGGAGCGGTTTCAAGATACTGCCAATTTATTGACGGTTATTCAAACTTGTCGTCGTCAAGGACGTTCTGTCATTAAGTTTTTTGATCAAGCTATCAAAGCAATGCTTGACCTTACTGTGCAGACCCCATCTTTAATACCTCAAGTTTCGGCCTGAATCCTTACAAATTGCATTCCTGCGTTTTTTATTTCGCTATTAGGAAAAGCGTTTAATAATAAAACTGCAAACTCAGCCCGATTAATAGTTGATTGGGGGCGGAATGTTTGATCCGCATATCCTCTAATTATATTGCGTTCTGAAAGTTGAGTAATACAATCTTTGGCTATTTGATTTTTGATATCGGAAAATGCTGAGACTTTAGATATAAATAGATTACCTAATAATGTAACAATCAGTGAAGTGTTGGTAATTAATTTTAAGCTGGTATTCATCTAGTGCTTTGTAATAGCTAATATAAATGACTTTGCTGGTTTACGCTTATCTGTGAATTAACATCACAAGCTAAGCTATTCTGCATTAAAGAAAATATATTAAATGTTGTCAATAGTCAGCTAATTAAAGTAAGTGACGCACCTTTGACAAAGCTTTGGATGCGTTACGGCTCACGCCTAACGCATCCTACAGGATTATTTTTTAGCAATTAAATCATATCTAAACTTATTAGCTTTTCAGCCTTTTATTTACACTAGTTTCCAACCACACCACTGTGGCGCTACCTATTGCATAAGCAATTATATCCTTCCAATCAAATGAACTGCCCAATACGACAACCGCAATTTTATATTTTTCTAATCCTAAAACCTTTACGAAATTAAAATATTGCAGAATTTCGATCACACAAGCAAATACAAAAACAGATAAAGCCAAAATAGGTGGTTTTATCTGCCAAAAAGTTTTCACAAAGCAATAAATTAATATAACTACCAAAACATCACCCACAAAAGGACGTATAAAGCTGTCATCAAAGAAAACAGCAATACATACCTCGATTACAAATAGTAAGAGCGTTAAATAGAAATATTTTTTATCGAACTTAAGCATCTGAGTAATTGGATTAAGCTATAAAATCAGGACTTACGCAACTGGCACAGTGATCCTCTGGCATAAGAGTCAAGAGTCAAGAGTCAAGGGTCAAAAATTGAGGTTTTTTGGACTCTTGACATTTGACCCTGGACACACCTAAAAGAAAAAAAATATAGGACTCCTATTTGATTTTTGAAAAAACTCCGTACATCTGAAGAGTTGTGAAATCAAAGGTAGTGTGTCGAATAAACCACTCAAACATCCACTTTAAATGAGAGAATGTTGGAATCAAAGCACAAAAACGTCGAACCCATGTTTTAGCCTGCAACCAGATATCTTCAATAGGATTTTGCTCTGGACAATTAGGAGCAAAACGAACGCAGTGAATTTTCCATTTTTCTGGTGGTAAACCTTGGTTAAGTTCGTCTAAAAAGCTTTGGATTTCTTTGGAACGGTGGTAAGTAGCACCATCCCAAAAAATCAGCAATCGCTGGTCGCCTGACTCAGTTAGCAGATATTGCAGGTAATCGATAGTATTTTTTGAATTTCCCCTGTCGTAAGCTTTCAGCAGTAATTTTCGTTCAAGATAGTCAACTGCTCCGTAATATGTTTGCTTCTCTCGCTCATTTACGACTGGAACCGTGATTTCCTGGTCAGTTCTCCCCCACACATAACCGCTTAAGTCTCCCCACATTAAATGACACTCATCAATTAACAATACTCTCAATTTTCCGGCTTCGATTTCGGAGCGGTTGCTTGCCAACAATGTTTCAATCTCTTTTTTTTTTCTGCAACAGCATCTGGATTGGCTTTGGGGTTTAGCTTTGTGGTTTTCTTCCAACTGATGGCAGCTGCATCAAATAAGTCGTAGTAACTTTGTTTTGACTCATAAACGATGTCGTACTCAAAGGCTAGTTTATACTCCAGTTCGCCCAGTTCCCAATAGTCCTTCGTTTGTAACCAACTCAACACTTCTTCTCGCTGTTCGTGACTCAGGTGGCTTTTTCGTCCTTTGTAGTTCAGCCTGAGTCCATTGATTCCTTCCTGCTCGTAAGCTTGCTTCCAACCTGTTATCGACCCTAAAGAGACATCTAAAATTGCTTGAATCTCTTCGTATAAGTAATCTTGGTAAACCAACTTGACTGCCAAGGCTTTTCTTGCCTCACGGGCATCGCGACAAACTGCGATAAAGTCTTGTAGTTCTGCGATCGCAGTTGCCACTCCCAGTGGCAGTGATGCAGTTTGTAGATGCTGATTTCTCATTGTCTACTCTTACACTTGTATACTTAACCGTATTTTCTCGTAATCTTTTTCAAAAATCAAATAGGATTCCTATATGACACTTGCGTAAGTCCTAAAAATGAGTCATAACTGCTGACTTATACCAATTTAAATAATGTTTGCTACACATCAATATATTCTAGAGGGCAAGGCAATGCCTTGCCCCTACAGTCTGTCGCATTCTTTTTTCAAATTGGTATTAGCATTCGTTATGCCTATATTATCGCTGGGAATTTTGATTTCAATTCCAGGTTCGCAATTCTGCTTGTTTATTTTTCCGCTGCAAATCTTTTTTCCGTTTGTAGGAATTGCGGTACACCCATCAGTTCTTGAAAATCTTTAAAAGTTACTAAATCTGGTAAATTTGCAGTGGTTCCTTGTGTTTTTAAATGCTGGAAACAAGCAGCCATGACATGAGTAACAGCCATTAGTGCGGTGAGGGGGAAAAAGACGATTTTGAAGCCTAATTGCTGTAACTGTGCAGTCGAAATTTCTGGAGTTTTACCACCTTCAACGATATTCGCTACTAGTGGGACATCAGGAAAAGTAGAGGCGATCGCTTTTAATTCTTCAACCGATTGGGGGGCTTCTACAAATAGTACATCAGCACCAGCAGCAATGTAAGCACGACCACGAGCGATCGCAGCTTCTAAACCCAGTGGCGCACGGGCATCGGTACGGGCAATAATTACTAAACCACTATTACCACGCGCTTCTACAGCAGCTCTAATTTTCCCAGCGTGTTCTTCTAAGGATACTACTCGCTTACCTTCAAAATGACCACACTTTTTCGGCCATTCCTGATCCTCTAGCAACACGCCAGCTAAACCCAACTGTACAGCATCCTTGATAGTACGCATCACATTTAAGGCGTTACCGTAGCCAGTATCTAAATCGGCTATGAGGGGTACAGTAATTGACTGAGCAATCCTCCCGACACTATAAAGCATTTCCGTAGCGGTGAGAAAACCATAGTCCGGTAAACCCAGTGTGGAAGCAGCAATACCAAAGCCACTAGTAGCCACTACTTCAAAACCAGACTGTTGAGCTAACTTAGCACCAAGACAGTCGTAAACCCCAGGAATAACAATAATTTCAGGACGCGCTAATAACTCTCGCAGTTTTTGTGCAGCAGACATACAGCAGTTTATGGGTGCAAAATACTCCTATTTGAGGATACAGCGAATGTTCACCATCAATCAATTTTAGATTTGGGATTTGAGATTGGATGTTGCAACGCAAAAATTAAAATCAAAATTACTAAATTTATTACTAATATTAAATCAAAAAATGTTGATGACACATCAATATATTCTAGAGGGCAAGGCACTGCCTTGCCCCTACCATCTGTCTTATTCTTTTTTCAAATTGGGATAATTCAAATATTATTTGCAATATATAAATTCTGCGTAAGAATACAAAATTTTTGTGCCCTTACTCTTTTTCAGATGACACAGTAATAGAAAAGTTATTATAAAACTCATATTTAATTTTTGAAGTTTACGTAGGATGCGTTAGCGATCGCGTAACGCATCCACTCAAATCCAAAATTTGCATTAACCCCGAACCGGGAGGGAGATGAAAAACTCAGAACCTTGTCCCAATTGAGACTCGACTTCCAGCCGACCACCATGTTTTTCGATGGCAATCTGACGGGCGATCGCTAAACCTAACCCCGTTCCTTTGCCAACTTCTTTAGTGGTAAACAAATGGTCAAAAATCTTAGATTTGACTGAATCATTCATGCCTTTACCGTTGTCAATAATGCGAATTTCCACCGTATTTTGTGCCGATAATAATGTAGTTTGAATTGTTATTTCTTGAGGATGAGTTTCTAACTCTTTTAAGGTTGTTTGCTGTGCCATTTCATCGAACATATCAATTGCATTGGCCAGAATGTTCATAAATACTTGGTTAAGCTGACCGGGGAAGCAATCAATTTCCGGGATATTACCGTAGTTGCGGATCACTTTAATGGCAGGGCGATGTTCATTCGCTTTCAGTCGATACTTGAGAATCAACAGCGTACTATCTAACCCTTCGTGGATGTTGGCTCTAACTTTGTGTTCCGTATCAGCACGAGAGAAAGTACGTAAGCTAGTGCTGATGATTTTGATGCGATCGGTCGCGCCTTTCATTGAGTCAATTAACTTTGGTAAGTCTTCCAATACAAAATCTAGGTCAATCTCTTGGGCTAATTCGGCTACCGATTCGATAGGCGGTTGGTGCTGCTGATAGGTATTTAAATACTCACACAGGTCTTTGACATAATCTTTGGCATTGCTAATACTGCCGTTGAGGAAGCCGACTGGGTTATTAATTTCGTGAGCAACCCCTGCTACCAAGTTACCCAAAGTCGCCATTTTTTCGTTTTGCACAATCTGTAGCTGAGATTCTTCTAGTTGTTGAGCATAAGCTTGGGCTTGCTGATAGAGACGAGCATTTTCTAGGGAAATCGCAGCTTGGGCACAAAGCAGATTCAGTACTTCAACGCGATCGCGTGTAAAAGCTCCGGTTGCCAGGTTATTTTCTAGATAGACTATACCCAGCAATTTGCCTTGTTGCAGAATGGGACTGCACAGCAGACTCTTGGGCTGCCAGTTTTGGATATAAGCATCAGCGATAAATAGCGAATCTTGCGTGGCGTTGCTAATCACAGCAGCCTGCAAGCTGCGTTTGACTTTTGTTACCAGACTGATGGGCACTATACCACTATCAACAAGCGACTGCGCCGGATGCAGAATCTCTGTTTCGATTTGGTGCGATTCTGTAAGTGTGGCCCTAGCCTGAACCGTGAGATTTTTCCCCTCACTCAACATCAAAGTGCATTGGGTAGCACCTGAAGTTTGCATGACTGTCAGCAAGAGAGTGCTAATTAACTGCTCAAGCTCAATTTCACTAGAAAGAGTTTGCGAAGCTTTGAGGATAGCAACTAGATCCAGGGAATCAGAAAGACTGGTGGAGGAAGTACTAGTTGAGGTGACAGTTGCAGTGGTGAATAAGGTTTCATCAATAGAGAGTGGTGTCTGCGCTTTTTGGAGGATGGGAGCCAGTAGTTGCGGATAGCGAGTTTCCAAATCGGCGAGTTTGGCTTTCGCTCCCCAGCGCACATAGCTATAGTAGGCTTCAATCATGTAAGCTTGGGCGATCCGCTCTTTCTGCCAATCCAGATAGAATTTAGCTGCTAGTTCATTGGCAAGGGCTGCTTCTTGAGGGTAGCCATTGTCCTTGGCTCCTGCGATCGCTAGGTCGTAAAATTCTATAGCTTCCGTTTTGCGATCAAGAACGCGATGTTTTTCAGCTTCAACTAAATAATATTTGTGCAAGTAATTCATGGGAGCATAATCTGCCCATTGTTTTAATTTGGCTTGATTTTCTAGCATTCGTTGCCATCGCGGTTCCGACTCCGTCATTGATTCAGGTGGAGTAGCAAGCACGGTCAGAGAATCATAGAAATATAACAGTGGTTCAACAATATTTCCCATTCCCCCAGCTAAATATTGGCGGGTTTGAGCCGCATCATGTTCGGCTTTGACAAAGTCTTGCAGCCAGTAATTCAAGGTGAAGCGATACAGGTAAAAGTAACAGAGTCGGTAAAAATCAACTTTAGCCTCAGCTAGGACTTGTTCTTCATAAGCATCATGGCGTAAGGGAATTTCTGCCTCTGACTGACCCAAGAGAATTTGCGCTGTTTGCCAGTAAGCCAAAACACAGTTTGCCGCTGTGAATTGGTTGAGGTCGCACAACTGTTGGTAATAGGCACGAATTTGGGGTTCGAGTTCAGCGAGTGGTTGACCGCACCAATAGGCATTCAGGCAGTACAACTGAGCATCGTAACCCAAAAATTCTAGATTGCCAGTTTCTAACGCGGCTTGATAGCCTTCCAACAGAATAGGCAGCGTTTCTTGCAGATGGGTTGTCCAATGACCAACATATCCCCCCATTAACAAAGCAGTTGCTGGTCGGATATTTTTGGCATCTGGCTCTGAGGCAAGTTGGTATCCTAATTGCCCAAACTGAGGCACCTTGCTCATGTCTCCCCACAGAATTCTCAGTTGGAAGGCGTAACCCGCATAGCAATAAGCTGAAACCGGACTATTGCCAAATTGAATCGATAATTTGACCTGTAGCGCAACTATGAGGAAATAGAGCTTTGAGCCTGTCATGTAACAGACGGGTGTAAGCCGAGCCGCATTTTGCATAATCGCTAACTGCTGGGCATCGGTCATTGGCGGCAGATCAATAAATGATTCAATAGCGCGATCGCCAATTAAGGCATCAATTTCCTGTTTCAGCAGCCGAATATCCTCTAGGGTGGGTTCATCTGGCAGATTCACGCCCAACATTTGAAAGACCGATTGACCGATGGCGATCGCTTCTAAAAATTGATTGCGGGCGACTAATGCCTGAATTCTGACTTGGTAGACTTGCACCTGTTCTAGAGGCGTTTTTGCACGCTCAATTACCGCTGCAATCCACCGATCCATCTGCTCAAAATCGCCAATCAAGAAAGCGACCTCGGCAGCTAAGTCATGCAGAGCTAGGGTCATTTCATACTGCTGTTGCCAAGCTTCCCCTCCCAGCAGTTGCAGTCCCACGGAGGCATATTCACGGGCAGCTTGATAGGCGGTTGCGGCTCTAGCTTTGCGGCAAGCTGTGAGGTTGAGTTGGGCAAGTTCGTCCTTTTCCTGTTGTTTTCCCAGAAGCGTGGTGCCGTAATTTAACTGATTGACAATTTCAAAAATGCGCTCTTCTCTAGCAGCTGGGGAGACTTTTCGCAGCAACAGTTGTCCAATCTGGTAATGAGTGATTTGTTTTTGCTCGTCAGGTATGAGTGAATAGGCGGCTTGCTGAACGCGATCGTGGAGGAAGCGATAGGAACAATTAAACGATAATGGCTGCTGGACTTCTGCCACCTGCAGTTCTGATGGCTGATAGAACTTATAGACATCGCTGATGGGCAAAATTACCCCTTCTTGCAAAGCTTTCCAGAGGTCGATCGCAGTATCTTCGGGCGATCGCTGATTGACTATCGCTAGGGTAGCTAAATCGAACTGAGCGCCAATGCAAGCTGCCAGTTTTAAAGCTGTTTGGGTGGCAACAGGTAATTTTTGTAACTGCAGGGCCATGAACTCGACAACATCATCTGTGAGTGCGAGTAGCTTTACTGTTGCTAGGTCACACTGCCAATGTCCTGTGTGGGAGTCAAAGGAAATATAGCCGTCCTCTTGCAGTGCTTTGAGAAATTGGGTGAGGAAGAAGGGATTACCCTTGGTTTTTTGATAGAGCAATTCTGTTAGCGGTTGAGCTAGTTCCAGAGAACAACTGAGTGTATCTGCCGTTAACTGATTGACATCTACTTGGCTCAGAGGTTTCAGGGTGAGGGTATGGATTAAGGTTTGGGCTTTTTTGACCTCGTTGAGCATCAGCATTAAGGGGTGAGTCGGGAACACTTCGTTATCCCGATAAGCTCCAATTACGAACAGATAACCTCGCTCACGTTCGGTCAGTAGTAGCTTCAGCAAGTCCAGAGAAGCCGAATCAGCCCACTGCAAATCATCCAAAAAAATCACCAGTGGATGCTCTCTTGTGGTGAACACCGTGATGAATTTCTGAAATAGTAGATTGAAACGATTCTGAGCAGCACTACCCGATAGTTCTGGTACGGGGGGTTGTGAGCCAATGACCTGTTCGAGTTCCGGAATCACCTCGATTAGCACCTGGCCATTGTCACCTACAGCTGCCAGAATCTTCGCTTTCCAATCTTGCAACTGTGCGTCATCACTACTCAGTAGTTGACCCATCAAATCGCGGAAGGCTTGAACAAAGGCGCTAAAAGGAAGATTGCGATTGAATTGGTCGTATTTACCTTTGATGAAATAGCCATGCCAACGCACAATCGGCTTATGGACTTCATTGACGACAGCTGTTTTACCAATACCAGAAAAACCTGCCACTAGCATCAGTTCGGAGGCTCCGTTAGCAACGCGTCCAAAAGCGTCGAGCAAGGTTTGCACTTCTGGTTCTCGTCCGTAGAGTTTTTCGGGAATCAAAAAGCGATCGCTAATATCCCGTTCGCCTAACTCAAACCAAGCGAGTTTGCCTGCAATAAGATACTCTTCCTGGCATCGTAGCAGATCGTGCTTCAGACCAAGGGCACTTTGATAGCGGTCTTCCGCATTCTTGGACATCAGTTTGCGAATGATTTCACTGAGCATGATTGGCAAATCGGGGTTGAGATCGCAGATAGAGAGGGGTTGCTTTGCCAGATGAGCATGAACCATTTCCATTGGCTCGTCTACTGGGAATGGTAACTGTCCCGTCAGCAGTTCAAAAAAGGTAATTCCCAAGGAATAGAAATCACTACGATAGTCAATCCCCCGGTTCATCCGTCCGGTTTGTTCTGGTGAGATATAGGCCAAAGTGCCTTCTAGAACATTGGGATTTTGAATCTCTTTAGTTTCGCGGGGTAACAGAGAGGCAATGCTAAAGTCAATCAGCTTAATCTGCCCCGTTGCTGGTTGAATCAGAATGTTAGCTGGTTTAATGTCTTTGTGAATAATCCGTTGCTGATAGAGCTGGTGGAGGACATCCACAATTTGCAGAGCAATCGGCCAGAATTGTTCGACAGTCAGAGGGGAAGCCTGGATGTAATGACGTAGAGAGATACCCCCGATATCTTCCATCACCAGAGCATAGCCATTAGCAGAGGGTTCTAGACTAAGCGGTTGAACAATGCCTGGGATGTCAATATTTTTAGCGATCGCATACTGATTGCGAAACTGCACTAATTCGCTGAAGCTAGGATAATCATGTCGCAATGTCTTAATCACCACCGGACTTTGCTGCAATCCTTGCACTCCTCGATAGACAGCCGTCCTAGAACCTAGATACAATTGCTCAACCAAGGTATAACCAGAAACTTTAGGAAATTGCTCTGCTAGAGAAGTCATAGTTTAGGAAGAGTGTTTTGACTTCAACTAGGATTCCCTTCAGTTTTAGTGGGGTAACAGATAACCCAATAGCATAAATACTTAGATGATGGGGAAACTTCTATATAATCTTTTCTTAACCCTAAAATATCAGGCATTACAGCTACTCATGCCTGAACATAAATAAGTATTAAAACAAGTTTAGATTTGTAAAGTAGATGCGTTACTCGTAAACAAATCTAATATTTACCATTCAAATTGGTATGAATTTACTGCATTAGAACCCTGATTCTCAGATTATCTGTAAAAACTGAGGAAATTGTGAGGATCTGTGCAGTATTTTCTATAAAAATTGTAGATTGCATAATTTCTAACTTATACTCACAATCACAACCGGAGTATTAAAGCTATTTGTAGTCCTGTTCATAAGAATTGATACATAGCAACGGCAATTTTACCCTCTAATACCATTTCACTAAAAGTATGATACAGATAGTTAAGGAATAAATATGAACAAGAAAAAATGGCTGGAGTCACTAAAGTCGAAATAAAAGAGTCAGTCCAAGAGTTGCATGAACTACTCTTAAAACAAAAAACAGCATCAAGCCGCGAACGAATTCAAGCTTTGTATTTGCTGAAAATGGGTCAAGTAAGAACGGTACAGGATGCAGCTATGGTTGTGGGCAGAGGAAGGGTGACGGTGCAAAGATGGCTCTCAACTTATACAAAGTCAGGAATAAATGGTCTGTTGTCAGTAAACAAGAGTACAGGAAGACCGCCAATCATTAATAATTCAGCTAAAGAACAACTTTCAAGAGAACTCGAACAGCCAGAGGGATTTAAAAGTTATGAAGAAATCCGAATATGGTTGAAAGCACAAGAAGGAGTAGAAGCATCATATAAAGTTGTACACGACACAGTACGTTATCGGATGAAAGCCAAGTTAAAAGTACCACGAGCAGTAGGGGTAAAACACAACGAAGAAGCAGAATCAGAATTTAAAAAAAACTGCCACAATACTTAGAAGTCATCAAAAAACACGTCATAGCACCAACAGATAAACACAAAAAAATTAGGTACTGGTGTGGCGATGAAAGCCGTGTAGGATTAAAAACAGAACCAGGAAGACTAATCACGCTTCGTGGCGTTAAGCCTATCGGCATAATGCAATGGAAGAGAGAAAATTTTTATTTATACGGTTTAGTAGAACCATTAACTGGAGAATATTATATATGGGAGTTTTCTCATCTCAATACAGCTTGTTTTAATATTTTTCTAGAACAGTTTGCGACTACATATTCGGAAGATATACATATTCTCCAACTAGATAATGGAGCTTTTCATTTAAGCCAGACTCTTCAAATACCAGAAAATGTTATTCTCTTATTTCAACCTCCACATACACCACAAGTTAATCCCATTGAACGGTTATGGGAAGAAGTTAAAAGGCATTTAAGTTGGGAATGCTTTGGAACTTTAGATGAGTTAAGAACAGCTATCTGGCAACGTATGGAGAAATTAAACACATCAATTGTTGCTTCTATTACAGGTTGGGGCTTTATTCTCGATGCTTTATTTGTATCAGGCTTTTCGTGAATTGGTATAAGTGTCAGTCCAGTAGGATGCGTTAGCAGCGAGAGTACGGCATCAGCTAAGGTTAATGCCTCGCCCCTTGTGAGCTGTCTTTTAACTCAGCACTTTTCATCTACCAGCCCTCAAAACCTGTTCAGCCGTCAGTTTTAAATTGGGGAAGGTTAGAGAAACAATAGTCTGATTGCCTCGAAACTGCTGAATTTCATACTCCCCATTTACTAGCGTACAAATAGAGAGGGTAGGTTGTTTGGGTTTACCAATGTGTCGAGTACCACCACTACCTGCGTAGTCTGCAATCCAATATTCGGGAATTCCTAAAACCGCGTAGTCTTCAACCTTACGGGCATAATCATTTTGCCAATTGCTACTAACAACTTCTGCCACAAATTTAATCGAACTACCCAGCGTCAGAATCGATTGGTCAGACCAAAGCGGTTCTTTAGTAAGTTCGTCTCTATCGACCACTGCAACATCAGGTCGAAATGCAGTCATACCAATATTAGAAGGGCGCAATAGTCCTCGCTGAAGGACAAACCAATGTAAGCCTGTTGCATCAATCTGCACACAGATTTTTGCGGTAATGAAAGCTGCAACCTCTTCATGCAGACCTGTTGGTTCCAAGTCAAACACCTCTCCATCGATCAGTTCATAGCGGTTATCGCCACCATAACGGGCAATAAACTCATCAAAGCTAAGTGGCTTTTGTTGTATTGGTTGGTTGATCGCAGTGGTCATAGGTCAATTTAGGAACTACCAACTAAAAAAATATGCTATCACTAGGTAGGTAGTAGGCAGATAAGACCAAAACGAAGAGCAAACACTCTATTCTGTCGGCTCCACTGTGTTGTTAGCTGGCTGGCTACTACGCGATGCTTCTAATTTCTGCCGAATTGCTGCTTGAATCTTTGCGTCAAAATCAGGATCGCTTGGGCTGGCAATGAGGGATTTTGGACGCTGACTGAACCTGTCCAAATACGCCTGAAAAGCAGCTTGATCTTGGCGGTTTGATAGAAAGTACTGTTTTAATTCGGCATCACTCATGGCATCAAAATTCACTTGACTCATCAGAACACCTCACCATTCGGTACAATTTCAAACTCAAGGTCTTCACCATATCCAGCTCATACATACACATTGAGAGTCCTCTGATCAATACAAACCAGATGAATCGGTTGCAGCATGATGTACGTCAACTGATAGCTAACGCGATATAAACGAATTATAAATCATTACAAATTTTGTTTTTCACCTCCATCTTTTTTTAGTAGCCAACGTGAATTTCTTGAACTACCAGTGCGATAAACATATTTTGCATCTTTTAGAAACTTACTTGTGTGAGTACTATTCCTGTGTTCCAAGAGAGTTGTTATTTCATCGTTTGATGCTTCTTCAAATTCCATTAGATAATCGTACAATTTAAAGTGTTTTGTCGAAGTTGTTGTCACTGAAAAAGTTTTTCTTGTATCAAAAAACTCATTCCATTCAGGATTAACTCTTATATAAACTCCATCTTTACTTCCGCAGAATTCAATTTGTTTTATTTTCTCAACTGACTCTTTTAAAGATATCCAAGAATTTGTTGAAAGAGAGCGAATCCTTTTCTGAGCTTCATTAACAGAGATTACTCCTTTTCTATACAGGCTATTGATTAAAATCAAATCGATTAACCCATAAGCATCAGGATTATTTTGCACTAACACAAATATTCCAGGCAAAACTGATTGAGCTTGCATAGCAACTTCTACACAATTAAATGATTCCCTAAATTTCGGAAATTCTCTTCCATATATTAAAGAACCCAAACCCATTCTCTTAACACCCATTCCAGCCCGATCAACAAGCTGGAACTGCATCATAAGCTTAGCCAAAGTTTTATTTCGATGTCTTGGTTGATGAATTACTATATTTTCTGATGTAACTCCACCATAGAAGCTACCTGGATTAGTAATGGTTATTTTTTCTAGATCAAAATCAACAGATATCATGCCATCTATGGAATAATCTCTATGGACAATAGCATTAACAAAAGCTTCATGAAATGAAATATCATCAAGAATTGGCACATTATAAATTTGATTTTTAAACTTAATTTCTTGATTTACATTACAAATATTAAATTGTTCTTTGGCGAACTTTATACATTTCCAAATACATTCTTCCCATACCTCATTTATAATAATCTTTCCTGAGGATGTTTTACAAGTGAATCTATATTCATAAGTACCTAACCATTGTTTAATAAAATTCGATTTACCCAGAAATAACAGTCCAGCTTTTGTAAGAGATCCGTTATTTGTAGCTCCAATTGCTTCTAAAAAAGCATATTTATCGGGCTGAGATTCTACAGAATATTTTTTCCTAATACAATAATCTTCATAAGCTTCATCCAAGCTAACAGCTTCTAAGCAAGCAATCACATTTAAATTTAATAAATCTGCACTCCAATCATAATTTTGTAAATTATTTACTGCTCGCCTAACTTCTTCAGGTTCCATAGGACGGCTTGATCTTCCATCTCTAATACAAACCTTGCCACTGGATGTAGTTATCAAAGAATCTCGTCGATGTGGAACATGAATAATCAAATAAAACTTGCCTTCAAAGTCTAAATATTCAACACCTATCTCCAGAGATGGTTTTAGCTTTCCTTTTAGACGCTGCTCAATTTCAATAACGTCTCCACGTTCAAAACCAACAAGTTGACTGCTCCAATTTTTCTGAACAACATTAGAACTGTCTTTAATTCCAATAATGATAATTCCACCGCGAAAATTGGCTAATGCTGAAACTTCCTCAGCTAAATCTTTAGCATTATGCAGTGCTTGAATATCTCTATACTCTTTAAATTCAATTTCTTCGCTCTCAAGACTTTCACTTGGTGTTACTTTACAAGCAGCTATTATTTCTATTATTGAGTCTTGGTCTTTAATCCTCATAACTTTTGAATCCAGTGTTCTCTGTTGATGTATTTCTAAACTTTTATGGCATCCGCACAGTGTAGGAGTTACTGGTACAGTAAGGATGAAAAACGATGAGCATTTATACCCGTGTACCTAAGCGGAATGGTTAAGTTGTTAGTAGTCTGCTTGATTATAACTATAGAGAACTATCTCAACATAAGGGTTGAGTTTGATCGCCCAGCATATTGGTGCAAATTTGTAAAAAATATTAAATTTTCTAACATTAACTTAATCAAATTTGAACTTGAGATAAGTTCAGTAAAAAATGGAAATGTCCCTTTGCATACAGATGTAGGTGTCTAAAAGTTCCTCGAAGCAGCTAAAGCAATCCGGCGCGAAGAAATCTAAACATCAACGACGAACTCAAAAGCGCTTGATTAAAACTTTATTTCAGAACGCCCATGATGCGATCGCTCTAATTGACGATCGCTTATGTTTCGTAGATATGAATATTGCTGCTTGTGATTTACTTGGTCTACCACGTCAGCAACTCAAAGGGCAAGCTTTATCTAATTTCATTACTGCGGAATTTACTCGTCAACCCAAGTCTGTGGGTTTTCCATCAGGAAAATCGCTGATGGGGGAGCTGTTAGTTGTATCTGCGGCTCAAACCCAGCGAGAGATGGAATATACCTTAACACCTAATGTCCTTCCCCACTGTCATCTGCTGCTATTACGAGATATTAGTCAACGCCGAGAATCAATGCAGGCAGAATTAAGACAGCAACAGCAGCGAGTGGAACTATTTTCGGAAGTGACGCTAAAAATTCGCCAGTCGTTACAACTTAAGGAAATTCTGCATACCACTGTGACAGAAGTGCAGCGGATTCTCCAAGCCGATCGCGTGCTAATTTACCACGTATTACCAGATGGTACAGGAAAGACTATCAGCGAATCAGTTTTACCAGATTATCCCACACTCATCGATCTGGAATTTCCCCAAGAAGTTTTTCCCCAAGAGTATCAACAACTATATGCCCAAGGAAGGGTAAGAGCGATCGCTGATGTACATGATCCAGCCGCAGGGTTAGCGGAATGTTTGGTGGAATTTGTCGATCAATTTCATATTAAAGCCAAATTAATTGTACCAATTGTGCAAAACCTCAATGCCAACTCCCAGAATCAACTTTGGGGTTTGTTAATCGCCCATCAATGCGACAGCGTTCGCCAATGGGTAGATTTTGAGTTGGAATTGATGCAGCAATTAGCGGATCAAATCAGTATTGCTTTATCTCAAGCCCAATTATTAGAAAGATTAGAAGAGGTTGTAGCAGCGCGCACCGCCGAATTGCAAGAGGAAATTAATGTGCGAATGCAGGCGGAAGCAGCATTGCGACAGAGTGAAGAGCAATTGCGATTGATTACCAATGCTTTGCCAGTACTGATTGCTTATGTGGATGATCAACAGCAATATCGCTTTAATAATCAAGCATATCAGGATTGGCTGGGACAATCTCCTCAAGAAATTTATGGTTCCCATCTGCGTCAGGTTTGGGGAGAAGATTGTTACCAAAGAATGGAAGTTTATGTAACAACGGCTTTATCTGGGCAAGCGGTCAACTATGAAAATGATATTGTTTTAAAAGATGGGAGTTGGCGAGCGGTTGATGTGACTTACATCCCAGATTTGGATGACGAAAACATGGTGAAGGGATTTTTCGCGCTGAGTAGCGATATTAGCGATCGCAAAGCTATTGAACGGATGAAAGATGAATTCATTTCTATCATTAGCCACGAACTGCGGACTCCCCTAACTTCCTTGCACAGTGCCTTGAAAATTTTAGCTACAGGGCGATTAGGTACTCTCTCGACTGAAGGACAACAAATGCTAGGAATTGCTGATGACAGTACTGAACGGTTAGTGCGTTTAGTCAACAACGTCCTCGATTTACAGCGAATTGAGTCTGGCAAAGTCATTATGGAGTGCCAAGCCTGTAATGCTGCGAGTTTGATGATCCAAGCTGCAGAGGCTATGCAAGCAATGGCACAGCAGCAAGAAGTAACTCTAGTCAGACAACCACAAGATATTTCTGTGTGGGCAGATGCCGATTATATCTTGCAAGCCTTGACAAATCTACTTAGTAATGCAATTAAGTTTTCATCGCCTGGGGGGACTGTTTGGCTAACAGTAGAACAAGAACAAGGCTCCTCAAACAACCCCAAAGAAGTGGTGTTTCGGGTGCGAGACGAAGGGCAAGGCATTCCTGCTGACCAACTCGAACGGATCTTTGAAAGGTTTCAACAAGTAGATTCGTCAGATTCCCGCAAAAAAGGTGGTACTGGTTTAGGGCTGACTATCTGTCGCAAAATAATTGAACAACACAACGGCAGAATTTGGGCTGAGAGTACTCCAGGGTGTGGAAGCACTTTTGCATTCACATTACCTACTCTTGAGTACGCCAATATCCAATGAGGGGGGAGCTATGCAGACCAAGCGGATTTTAATTATTGATGACGAAGAAACCATCCAAACTGTTGTACAATTTGGCATCAAAATGGCTGCTGGATGGGAAGTTTTCACTGCTAGTTCTGGCTTTGAAGGCATCCAGGCTGCCCAAACCGCGAAACCAGATGTGATTTTGTTGGATGTGATGATGCCAGACATGGATGGTATTGCTACCTTTAAAGAACTCCAGTCTCATTCGGAAACAGAACAAATTCCGGTGATTCTGTTAACTGCCAAAGCACAAACGGCAGAAAAGCGTCAGTTTAATGATTTGGGAGTTAGCGGTGTCATTACCAAACCCTTTAACTCCCTAGATCTACCGGAGCAAATTAGTAGAATTCTCCATTGGTAGCCGCATCAAGGAAAATCTTGCTTTGGGTATATTAGTGCTTGATGTTAGCGAAATTGCTTTAATTGTTCAATCAAATGCTCAAAATAAGGGGCAACAATTGCTTGCTGCTCTGGTTCCACTCGCTTTAAACTGGCAGTTTTAATGCCTTCTAGCCCAACAACCATTGCATCTAAAGGTACTTGCAATTCTTGATACAAGAGTTGCATATAGTGTAATCCGTCAGAGCTTGTATAGTCGGTATGCTGACCAGCAATACCATAAGTAATACAGCGTAAAAAGTGCCAAAAATCACGCCAGCAAGCATCTGCCCTGACTGCGGGGTAGAGTCCGCCACCAGGCTGGGTAATGTTGGGGAATGTAGCTAATACCTGGCTTCTGGCTTCATCGACAATTTCATGAACGCGATCGCGTAACTCTTTACTTACGGCAATCAGTACTGGATTTGCCGATCCAAGTTGTTGAATCTGCTGCAAATCTTCATCAGTAAGATACCGTCCTTGATCGTCAGCTGCCTGGAATAGCTCAATAGCCTCTGCTAAATGGGTATTTTGCCAAGTAGCAAAACTAACTATCCTAGCTTTTTTAATCAGTTCTCGAACTTTTTCGCTTAATTGTGCCTGAGTCACGTCGCTTCGCTCCGAATTCAAAATTTAAACCTCAAAATTAATCATCCTCATAACGAAGTTGGGTACTTGTATCCTTTTCGTTTTCGGTTATTTTCAAAAGTATTAATTGATTGGAAAGAAATCTTGCCCCCTTTCAAAGGTCTAGCAGGGCTATAGCAAATATCCCCATAAGTAAGCTATTAGTAAAACTTTAGCGGTAACTTGTTGCGAAACTCAACAGGCAAAGTATGAACAATTCCGAAGACTACACAGTTAATAACCTAGATTTTTATAGAAATCATCATGGTCAGCAGCTTTATTATCGTTGGGAGGGAGAAGTCTGGTGGCAACAGACAGGCGAGCATCAACGGGAGAAATTATTCTCGATTATTGGGATGAATGCAACCAAAGTTTTCATTCGTCCCGATCCTGAGTTTGGCCAGGTGGGTTATCGGATCAATCGAGAGTTAGGTCTATTTTGCGATCCGCAGACCCAAGAAATCCTGCATACATGGCAACCTGATTTGACTCGTCCATCTGTGGCGATAGTCCATATTGCCAATCGCATAGTGCAGGGGGCTGTGCGACCGAAAACGACGGTAGTTCCCCAAGGACAAGATTATGTTACTTCTGTTGTAGAAATTCCTCTGACCTATCCTCATCCATTAGCCGCAGATCCCCAATATCGAGATTATTGTACCGGTGAAACCTTTAATGGGACAGAATACTTCACTAGCCACATTGCCCGACCAGGGGTGAAGGATCTGCCTCCAGCGACCTGGGCAAGAGACTGTCCCTGGTTACCCTGGATGAAACTAGGCTATGGTGATCCAGCCCGCTTACGATTTGAAACCACAACGACTCGGGTTGAATCCTTTGCAAAACTCAATCCCAACCTGATTAAACTGATTCGCGAACAAGTGCCGATATATGAATTTACTCCAGACCAGAGTAACGAACCAAATATGACCAGTACACTTTACTTTAAGAAGCATTTTGCCGCTTACTTAAAAGGAGAACGCTTTCCCATTCCCGAATCGATTTAAGACTTTAAGCTCAACCCACCCCTTATACCAATTCAAAATTCAAAATTAAGATTCTATGGATCTCAGTCAAATCGAAACCAATCTGCAAAACTCCGATTTTCAATACCGCCTCAAGGCAATCTCTGCCCTGCAAGATTATCCGGCCGATGTTGCTTTTCCCTTACTCAACCGCCATATCCAAGATCCAGAGTTTTTGGTGCGAACCTTTGTGGCGAGGGAGTTGGGTAAGCAAAAAACCTCAGAATCTTTTGCTGCCCTTTTGCAAATTATGACGTTTGATAACACCCCCAATGTCCGCGCCGAAGCGTCTAATTCCCTATCCTTGTTTGGCAAAATTTCTGCCTCTCATTTAGTGCAGACGTTTTTACGAGACGATCACTGGTTGGTACGCCGTAGTATTTTAGCAGCCTTGGTAGAAATGGATTGCCCGGAAGAAGTTCTAGAGGTTTGTCTGCTGGGGCTAGAAAGTGACGATGCTGCAGTCCAAGAAGCATCTGTAGATGGGCTGGGGTGGTTAGCGAATTCTCGTCAGTCTGAAGCAGCTTTGTCTCAACTCCTAAACCTGAAAAATTCTGAGTCTGAATATCTCCGGGTACGAGTTGCCTATGCCCTCAAGCACTTTAATACTCTTGAAGCCAAGGAAGCCCTAGCGCAACTGCGACAAGATGCCGATCATCGGGTGGTAGGGGCGGCAATGGAAAATCTAATTCCTTGAGAAGTTGGGAAGTGGGCAGAGGGAGCAGGGGAGACAAGGTGAGACCAGCGCTGCGGGAGGGTTTCCCTCCACAGGCGACTGGCGAACCCGAAGGGGGACAAGGGGAAATAACTAATACCTAATACCAAACCCCAAATGACAAATGACTAATGACTAATGACTAATGACAACTCCATCGCCAGGTGGAGAAAAAAGCTATGCCTTTGAGTTGTATCTAACTCAGTGAGCAATACCTATAATTTATCCATGCATTTATAGCAATTCAATACAAAAGTCTAGAGAGATTGTAGCAATGTTGACATAAATTAATATTAAGACTGGCAGAATTGTGAAAGAGCAAACTGTAACTAAGTATTTTTGTTTGCAACATAGGAGAAATAAATGGCTGAAATTCCTACCGGCGGTCAAATGCTCTGGAAATTGGAAGGAGACGATCGCGCTTTGTACCTGCGTCATAATTCGTCAGACCCTTGGCAGCCGTTTGAGGAATTTCCGCAGTATGTTCTACCCGATCCCCAAGGATTTTCTAAAGGAATTGCTACCTTTCTCGCTTTGCTGAAAAAAGATTGGACAGCCATTAAATCATAAGAGGGGAGCAGGAGAGACGTTTGAATTCTTTGTTCTCTTTGCTCCCATCATCAAACTTTCATACAGAGATACTTTCCAGGCTGGTGCGTGTGGTACGTCGGGTTAAAGCATGAGGTGTATCTAGCTCTTGTGCAGGTTGGCTAAGGAGGCGCGATCGCATCTCGTTACTTAGCCCCTGAACATTGGTAAAATCGGCTCCAGCAATGCTTTCTAGTTGCTCGAACTCAACGCCAGTCAAATCTGCTGCTCTTAAATCTGCTCCTGCTAAGTTAGCTCCATTTAACCGAGCATTGCGTAATGATACTCCAGCTAGCCAGGCTTTCCGCAAGTCAGCCTGAGTTAGCCGCGCACCTTGAAGATTAGCATGGGTTAGATCGGCCCCACCTAAATATGCTCCTAACATACTTGCACCTTGCAAATCCGCATGACGTAAGTTAGCTGTATTCAGCTGAGCGCCATTCAAATAGGCATTTGGCCCAATCGCCCCAGAGGATTTGTAATTAAAGCCTTCAGGAAATAGGGTTTGGCTATCATATCTTGCACCTAGTAGCTTCGTAGCAGTCAAATTAGCTCCGCGTAAGTCTGCACCACTCAAATCGGCTCGGTACAAACAAGCTGCCTCTAAATTGGCATCTTTTAAAATCGTTTGGCACAGATCCGCTGCTCGTAAATCAGCACCACTGAGATCCGCTGCACTCAGATCTGCTTTACTAAGATTGGCTCGAATCAGAGTAGCTTGATGCAAATTGGCTCTTTGTAGTTCTAAACCACTGAGATTGAATTGATATAAATCTTCCTGGATGAGAGCAACCCCTGCCTTGAGGACAGCCAAAACCTCTTGGGGTGTCTTATGAGTCTCCCTGCTGATCATGGATTGAAATCGTGAGATTATTTAGGGTATTGTACCGCGACCTATCTACACTCATAAAAAGGATGAAGTGCGAACTCACTTCACACTTCATTAGAGGAGCAATTATGCCTTTTGTACAACCCATGACTATGATGGAGTTTTTTCAAAAGAGTGAAGGAGTTTGGTTTACCCAGCGCACAGTGCATCACTTTGATGCAGTGGCGGATCAGTCGGGAGAATCCAAGCTTTATGTGCAAGTAATGACACTCGACGATCCACGGGTGAAAACAATTTGCGAATCTCAAGGTATTGATCCAGCTAGTGCGAAGGGAGGTGCTAGCTTTATGTGGCAAGAACACGACGATGATCAAGAACCCGATCCAGAACGTGCTGCTGTATTAGTTGATGTCCCAGATGATGAGACTGGGCGATCAGGAAAATTGCTGCGGAACCAAGGCTATGTAGAAAGAATTCCAGTAGTTAGCCGTTACTGGTTTGGACAAGACGGCATTTTAACCATCGATACTGAATATGAAACCAACCAAGGTCAAGAACGCTGCTGGTTTATGACTGATGATTTTAGAGTGCGTGTCAGTACAGTGCGGATGATGAATGGTGTGTATTTGATGACCTATTGTTCTGAACGACGCTATTTGACAGAGGCGAATTTAGCCCAAATGGTACAACAAAATTTATCTAGAGCTTCTGTATGATCATCTGATCTCTCATAATCTTCAAGAACTGGCGATGCCTACTAGGTAATTATTCTGGCGATCGCATCCTCTAGGTATTGCACTATCACCTCTGGCTAACGTTAAGGATCGTTACTTTGTTTAACATATTCGAGACGGCGAATTTGTGAATCCCGTATTCTCTGGGATTAAGGCACATTAGTCTCTAACTTTTATGTATAAGTGCTTCCTAGAGCATCTGGAACAATCGCTTTTGCAACGGTTTACATTGGAGAGTCGCCCCATTCCCCCAGGACTAGACTATCAGGTGAGCGATCGCGGCAGAAATCCCGCCACAATTCAGAGTTGGTGCTATCAGTGCCCAGAGTTGCGGAAAATCCGCTATACATACATCGATGCAGGTGCAAGCGCCCAGATTATGAATAGTGTGATTTATCCCAGTCATTACTATGATTTGCCTCTACTCGGCATTGACTTTCTGTCTTTTGGTCAGGTGAAGAATCTGATTGTGATGGATTTCCAGCCTTTATTTCAAGATGAAGCCTACTTGAGGAAGTACATCCATCCATTGCAAACCTTGCATGACAAGTATCCAGACTTGGCACAAGGTTTGGAAATGAAATTTTATGATGCTAATCAATACTTCTCCAAATATCTGTTGTTTGCCAAAACCGATCCAGAAACAGTTAGAACGAGGGTATTTGAGGCATTTAAAGACTATCTAAACCTCTACTGGCAGATGCTAGCGCAAGCTGAACCTCTGATTGATCAGTCAGACATTCAACGAATTGTCAAAGCTCAAAAAGACTACGACCAATATAGTGCCGATCGCGATCCAGCATCTGGTTTGTTTAGCAGCTACTTTGGACATCAATGGTCAGAGCGATTTTTGTATGAATTTTTATTTGAAGATGCTGTGCCATTAGCAGCTGTTGTAGCCAAATAGGAATTTAAATCTATATCCTCCCAACAGAACTGTGGTGATATTTAAATTTTGAATGCGGAGCGAAGCGAAGTTGACTCTCTATCAGCCATTTTTAGATTATGCGATCGCGCTTTTGCAAGAACGGTTGAATTTGCAGCCTTATCCCATCCCCACGGGGTTTGAGTCTAAGCAAGCAACAGTAGGCAAAGGCAAACATCAAGAGGAAGTATTAACAACTAGTTATGCTTTTCAAAGTCCTAAACTCCGGCAAATTCGAGCCGCCCATGTACAAGGTGGTAACTCACTTCAGGTGTTAAATTTCGTGATTTTTCCGCACCTGAATTACGATTTACCCTTTTTTGGTGCAGATTTAGTCACCTTACCAGGAGGGCACTTAATAGCCCTCGATATGCAACCTTTATTTCGGGATGATTTGGACTATCAGGCGAAATATACCCAGCCTATTCTGCCAATTTTCCAGACACATCAGCAGCATCTACCTTGGGGGGGCGACTTTCCCGAAGAAGCCCAACCCTTTTTCTCTCCAGCCTTTCTCTGGACGCGCCCGCAGCAAACTGAGGTAGTAGAAACTCATGTCTTTACAGCCTTCAAAGACTATCTAAATGCCTACCTAGATTTTGTTGACCAAGCACAACCTATAACCAACTCTAAATATTTAGCAGAAATTGAACAGGCGCAACTGCGTTATCTCCGCTATCGTGCCGAAAAAGACCCAGCCAGAGGAATGTTCACCCGTTTTTACGGTACTGAGTGGACAGAAGAATATATCCACGGCTTTTTGTTTGATTTAGAAAGAAAGCTGACATCAGCTATCAAATAAAGCAAAAACTCTAAGGTTAGAAATTAATAAGAGAATCAGCAAACAAATTTCCCATGCCCCATGCCCAATGCCCCCTTCGGGTTCGCAGTCGCCTGCGGAGGGAAACCCTCCTGCAGCGCTGTCTCACCATGCCCCATCAAAAAGTTTTGTTTGTTGGTAACTGAATCTGAGAAAATCTAACAAGGGTATTTTAAATCTAATTTTAGGAAACACAATCAAGATGACTGATACTACAGAACTCACCGCCAACGCTCCAGCAAGCGCTGAAGAATTGAATTTAGCGATCGCAGAATTGGAAGAATACCGGGAACGTCTGGTTAACGATACCTTGTCAATGGCGCAAAAAGCTAAAGTGATGAAGGCACAAGCACTTGCTAGCTTGCAACCTCAGCTGGCTCAAATAGACGCAACTTTAGAGTCACTTCGCCAGCAGCAGTCTAGTCTGACATCTGGTAATTAGAGGATTGAAAAATAGCGGTGATAAGGAATTTGTGATGAGTCAATCACTCAACTCAGAAGCTCCAACAGCGGAAGATCCCATCCTGCGAGTGCAAGCTGAAAATGATGCTTTGGTTCAGAGGGTAAACGAGCAGATTACACTCGAAACCTTCGATGCGACAGATCAAACAGTTCTCAAACAACTCGTGGAGGGTTTAGGAGATCCACGAGGATTGGTGCGACTGCGGTTTGCGGAAACCTTGGGTGAAATTGGTGAACCAGCAACGCCATTTCTCGTAGAAGCATTAGCAAATCATGCCAATGTAGTTGTAAGAAGGGCTGCAGCCAAGACACTCACGATCATCTCAGACCCTCACGCTGTGCCAGACTTGCTTCATGCTTTTCTGAATGATGAAGATACAGTCGTCAGAAGTTCAGCAGCTGGAGCGTTAGCTAGGACAGGAGAAGCGTCTGTACCAGCATTACTAGAAATTCTGGCATCAGACAAACATCCACAAGATATTAAAGGTCATGCAGCATGGGCGTTGGCATTTATTGGCTCGGAAGCAGCAGACCATCTATATAAAGCATTGAACGCCGCCTCTTTAGATGTGCGATGTGCTGTTATTGGTGCCCTTGGTCATGTGGCGCAAGAACAGTCAGATGAAAAGTCCTGCAACTTGTTGGTTTCTGCTTTAACCGATCCAGAAGCGCTGATTCGCACCGAAGCCGCCGCAGCCTTGGGACAAGTTAATTATCCTCCCTCAGTACCGCATTTAATTCTGGCAATTCATGATACTGATTTAGATGTGAGGAAAGCAGCAATTAATTCGCTTGGAAAAATTGGCGATCGCGTCGCTTTAGAACCATTACAAGTGCTACTTAATGATGAGCAGGAGGTAGTGCGAGTTTTGACGAAATTAGCGATCGCGCAAATTGAACGCCAATCCGAAGAAGATGATTGGTAACTTTCTTGTTCAGCTACCTCTATCAACATCTTATTTCCAATCAATAGCTTAAAATAGTCGGGTGCAATTATGCTCTTAGTGCTACTCAACTAAATTGAGCAAGCCGTTAAAATTATGTGGTGATCTTTCTGCACAATCAAACATCTATGCTAGAGACAACAGAGCATCTTTACATAGTCAGAGATAACCAGATTCTCAGAGGAGAGCCAATTATCAAAGGCACTCGCACCCCAGTCAGAGCAATTGTTGAAACTTGGCGCATGGGCATACCTCCAGAAGAAATTTCAAAGGGTATGCCTCATTTGTCCTTAGCACAAGTATTTGACGCATTGAGCTACTACAGCGATCATCAAAGTGAAATTAACGGCTATATCGAGCGTAATCGCATCCCCGATGAGTTAATTGATCCATTAGTCAAAGATCTATGAGTAGTATCTTCATGCGCTTGTATCTGGACGAAGACGTTCATGTACTAGTAGCAGACTTGCTGAAAGCAAGAGGTTTCGACGCTATTACTGCCAGGGATGCAGGAAAACTCCAGATCAGTGATGAAGAGCAACTCGCTTATGCTGTCAGTCAAGAAAGAACCTTAGTAACGCACAATCGAACTGATTTTGAAGAATTGATACAAGCCTATTTTGATACAGGACAACCACATTATGGTGTAATTTTTGCTGTCCGTCGCTCGCCTCAAGAAATTACACAACGGTTAATGGTAATCCTGAATCATATAACGGCAGATGAAATGGAAAATCAGGTGCGATATATCTGATGCTTCAATTCCAATGGTAAGCACCTTGGCAACTCTGGTAAGATATCTTGTCTTTGCGCTGCATTAAGGTTGTTAGGTTCGCTTATTCCAAGATATTGGATCGTACCCACCTATTCATCGTTGTCTTTTAACAGATGCTTTGATGTCTTCCCAAGTCAGTACATTATCTGGATGATTTTCATAGTCCTCAATCCGATCATCAAGCTCCCGTTTTTGCGCTTGGGTCAATTCAGGGTAAGCTTGCTCGGCTGCAATGCTATCCCAGATCGCTTGCACAAGACGAATTCGCTCTTCAACACTGAGGGCTGCAATCTCATTCAATGTAGCCGTGATGTCCATGTAGAGTAATTTAAATTTAGGAGTAGGCGATACACTTTCAATATAGCGGACAAGGTTTTATTCATCAAAGAGAAATATTGTTGAGCGATCGCACCCTATGAGATACAGTTACAGGCGGCAGTTTGTTTTACCAGATCCGTGGCGTAGCTAAGAGCAGCTTCTACTTGGGTTTTGCTAAGTTCGTATTCTTGCATAACTTCTTCTTTGCTCATACCACCAGCTAGAGAACCGATGATGATAGAAATGGGAACACGGGTTCCGGTAATGACGGGGGTACCGTGGTGGATGGCAGGATCTACAGTGATATATTGTGCAATTTCCATCGCTACCTTCTCAATGTTTGCTATTTCACTATTTTGCTTTGAAAGCATCTATAGTAAATAGTAGATTATTGGGCAAATCTCAATACAAATTGAGATCAGTTTGATATACCCATCAAAAAATCAGCGCCAAACGAGATAAATCTGGCGATCGCTCTTAATTATTGCTTATCAAAAACCTCTGCGCGTCCCCGTGTCTACCTCCCTGCGTCAGCCCTAATGATAAGCGTTCAACCGGACTTGATATTACTGGTAGCTACATCCGTGAAAGAGAGCCAATCTTAGTAAGTTTATCCTGATCCAGCCCCTTGAGTTCATCCAGATGCAACCATCCCTGTTTAATCAGAGTTGCAAAAACAAATACGAGAACTGAATAGTTGTAATCATACTTACCATCAATCTCGTGTCTTTTGGCACTCAGAAAGTTATGCAAACGCCAGATATCTTCCAACTCAGAAATCTGAACGGCGTTGTCGCGAACGTCCTGAATCAGGGCGTTGATTTCTCGCTCGTATGCTTTTTGAAAAGCGGCTTGAGCAACTTCTTGTTCTAAATCAGACCAGCTAACTTCGTTTACCTTCATGCTCCCATCCCAAAATACTCTCCTCCAAGAGAGCAAATTAACTTCTATAAGGGAACTCCAAAAAATAAATTATTCCGTTAAAGTCGTTAACGGTTAACTGTGAACTATCAACCGTCAACCGTCAACAATAGCAATGGAATATTTTTTACTTGGAAGTCCATAATACAATTTTCATATCGAAGATTGTGGGCATGACTTTGCTCTGTCCACAATCTTCGATAGTGTACTGCGTCAGACCGCAGATTTATAATTTGTGGAGGTGTAGGGCTTTGCCCTCTACGAGGATTGATCACCCTATCACCCAATACTACAAGGGATAGCGTTTTGAACTCACAATAGGTTTTGGGGAAAAGGTTAAAGGTTAAGGGTTAAAGGTTTTTTCTTTCCTTTTCCCATTCCCCTTTTTCCCCTTAACCGACAAGTATTGCCCTATCACCTCATTTCCTCAGTCTGTTTCTTCTAGTACTAGCGAACCAAATTTAGTAACTCTTTGGGAGATGCTAGTAAGTCTATTGCCACAAAGAAGATTTTATTCTCAGGAGTCAGCAAGAATCTCCAAGCCATATTCATACCCACAGAAGCTCCAAACCAGGGAGTTTGCACTGTACCTGTAACTTTGATCTGAGTGTAACCATCCTCTACGGGTTCAGACACACCTCGCTGTGGTATTAACTTGAGGTTCTGACAATCTTCTCGGAAAAACCGATAGACTGCTTCCTTACCTGCGATTGGTTTTTGAAAGGGAGGTTGCAGAGCACCATCGGGAGTAAATAACTCAATCAATGCATCAAAGTCGTTGGCATTTAAATTATCCATATAACTCAGGATGGTTGGATTATCTATCCCCTCGATAGTGACAGGAGTCCGTTTAGCCATTTCTTTCGGCGGAGCCACAGGTTCACTAACCTTGGTATAACTGCCCAATTTGCTGGGATCATACCCCATATCAACTACAGAATTACGCAGCACGGTAATTTGCTGTCCTGCATCTAGCTCCCGAATTGCTTGCAGAACTGCGGCTGCATTTGCTGATAGTCGATAACCTTGTGGAATGGGAGCTACAATACCCTGCTCCATCCATTCTGCAAGCCGATACCAAAAACCAAGTTTGATGTTTACAGACCAAATTGCATAGGTACGGCAAATGGGCGTATCAGAACGGTTTGCTAGGTCACACATGACCTGAGTTTGTTCCTGGAAAGACATTTGCTTGAGTTCATTCAAGGTGTTTTCTGCAAATACCATATTTGCAGCGCCAGGAGCAGCAATGGTAATCGTTTTACCCATTTCTAGGTAAGCAAACCAGATGAGCGCTAACTGATCCTCAGCACTCAGTTGGTTGAAGCGAGCAATGGTTGCTGGGACTGAATCGGCAGTCAGTGTTTCAGGAAAGATACCGCGAGCTGAATCGATAGTAAACGGCATAAGTGAACCTTAGTTAGGAGTTTATGGATGATCAAGCTCAACGCTTAACTGACGTTTACAGCTTTATTTGTGTAAATCTAATTAGTAGTATTAACCATTTGTAACAAAAAGTAAATAAACTTAATGATTTTTGTATTGGTATTGACAGCAATTGCAGTGGAAAGCCTAGCTGGGAGAAAGGTTTTGTCTTTTCCCCTTCCCCTTTTCCCTTTGCCCACTTGTTCCCCTTAACCAACAAGTATTGAACAAAGCCCTGAATTATAGGGAAATTTTGCGGTACTACTCTGTTGTGGAAGTTAAAAGAAGTATTTGCTGTTTTTGGAGCGATCGCACCCCATGAGATACAGTTACAGGCGGTACTCAATCAGCAGATATTTAAATCGCTTTTAATTCTCTACAAACTGTTTACCACATTCTTTACAGAGATAGCACTGCTTCCCCCGTCGATAGCCATTTTTAGACAACTGCTGCGATCGACAATGAGGGCATTTCATTACTTTCATTACATGACTCAACCGACTATCCCCTACATACGGCTCTAAATACGACACCAACAAATCCTCAATCTGCTGCACTATTTGTTGACGATGCTGTTGATCGGGGTTACGCAGTGCTGACAAAATCAGAGCATTACTGCTATGAACACAAACCTCTGCTAAGAGATGACATTGCGCCTCACTTAAATTCGGATTTCTCGGTTGTAAAAGACTCGAAGTAAAGTCAATTGCTTCCTGAGTCATAGTGTCATCAATCGACTGGAAAACCTCGCGTTTCATATAAAACTGCACAAACACCACCCTTGATACAGGATGCTCAAATATCTCCGCTACAGCGGTTACAAGCCTATGTACCATTTGCCGCAGCGGTAAAGCGATAATTTCTGGTGTGTTTAGCTGTGCCCATAAAACCTGAACTCGCTCGATATGACGTAATTCCATTGCATGAAAAATGGCAGCTTTATCAGGAAAAAACTGATATAGAGAACCGATCGCTGTCCCGGCTTTTGCCGCAATCAGATGAGTAGTAGCTGCTTCATAGCCCATCTGATCAAATACTACTGCTGCCGCATCTAAAATTTTTTCGACTCGTTCTTTACCTCGCTGCTGTTTGGGTTGACGACGAAGATTACTTGACAAATGTGAATGTTCTGTCATATTTTAAAAACACGACGGATATTTCACAATTTTATATCTTGCTTGCGGAGAACTCTATGCAGTCTATGCTTCCCGGTGCGCCTTGGTTATTAGCGCACAAGTCTATGCTGGCAATGAATCAACCCCAGAAAATATCTTTGTATGGTGCTGACTATGTGATGTGGAAGGATGGGAATGGAGACATCCATGCTTTACCTAATGCCTGTCCGCACATGGGTGCAATGCTATCAGCAGGATGGTGTGAAGCCGAAAGCGATCGCACAAGTACCGTAGTTTGTCCTTTTCATGCGCTGAAATTTGATAGTTCCGGCTGCACTGTTTTACCTGGATCGAACAAGAAAACATTACCGCTACTCAAACCCTTAGAACTAATCATTCAAGGGGATTTTATTTGGTCTTATGGAGGATATGAGCCAAAAATACCTATTCCCAGCCTGCTGAATGACATTGCTAACACTCACGACTTTATTGGGCATACCGCAGATAGAAGCGTAGAGACAGATCTACTAACTATGTTGCTGAATATGCACGATTACAATCATCAAAATGGCACCCACCGGGAATTGTTTCGGATTACCGAAGTGAATTTTCATCAATTCATTGATCATGGGCATCACTCCCATGCCTTTTATGAGATGCCCACAGCCCCCTACAGTTTAGTAGAAAAGCTAAGAAAACCTGATTTGTTTCTGCTACCCACTAGCATTAAGGCACACTTGGAAAATCATTTCCCTTCTTTGGTGATTTTTCATGGAGAAATGCCCTTGGGTAAAGCAGCGCAATGTCACATTTTTGTACCAGAAGCTGAAAATCGCACAAGAACTTACATTTTACTGTTTGGTCAAGCCAAGCACCCAGCATTTAAGGTATTTAGCAGTACCTATCTCAAGTTTGGCAAGGTTGTAGTGGATCAAGATGCAGATATTCTCGGAAAAATTTATCCAGATACACCTCAGAAAATTAAACTCAATAATGAAGTGGGTATGGATTGGGTACGCCGTAATTTTGCCAGCTTTCCTGATGTAGTTTCGCCTCAGCTATCTATGCAGCGTCACACCGCAAATATAGTTGACAGGGTTTGATCCATTAATAGGAGGTGGTAAGAGTTTTGATGAAACTAGCGATCGCAGTTTTGGCATTGCCCCAACTTGTGAAGTATAATGTATTATAAGAGTAATACATTAAAATCCTACGGTAAAAGCATATGTAGTCCCTCGTCTCAATCAAATTCGGTGCAAGTGGCGAATGTTAACTTGCTTATTTGTTTAATTTCGTCACGAAATTATTTGATTACAGAAAAAGGGAAGATGTCAAAATCAGAAAAGAAAAAAATGGCAACCAGTCGCGAGGTTTACCATCGCATTATCTGGGATGTGCGTCTTAATAGCAGTGCTTTTGTTGTCGGTTATCAAGAACGCCTTGCATCTACAGGAATCAGAGAAAAACCTCTAACCCAATGGGCGACAGATGGGGATATACCTTGGCATCGCATCCGCTATATCCGTTGCCAAGACGTGGTTGTTTGGGATCGGGAACAGCATTTAGATTTAATTTCCAGTGGAGAGTTACCTGCGGCGGCGTGGAAAAGTGAGACTAGGGAAAATACAGGGGAAAAAGTTGTCACTGTATTCGATAGCACAGTAATATTTACTCCGCGACCCGTTTATAAATACGATATTCAAGGTTGGAAACTCAATACACAGCCAACTGTATCTGTCAATTTAGAAACTTTGACAATAGTTAGTTTTAACGTGCTTTGTGACCTCTACGACAAGGAGAAAATCGCAACTGAAAAAAGATTACCAGCAATTGTTGAGGAGTTACGTCAATGTAACGCAGATATCATCGCCATCCAAGAAGCGACACCAGCTTTAGTAGAGTTACTTTTATCGCAAACTTGGGTACGCAATTATTATATTTCCGAATCCAGCGCAGCCGAAAAAGTTCGACCTTACGGTAATTTATTATTGTCGCGTCTGCCTTTTACACTCGTTGAACATCAATTTTCTGGACACAAGCGGGTATTGGTAGGGAGTTGTGAAATTAACGGTCAATTATTGCACATTGCAGTTGTGCATTTAACCAGTGATTACGCGCAAAATGCCCTAGAAAAACGCCAGCATCAGCTATCTACCATAGTTGGATATCTGCAAACTCTACCAGGAAATAGCTTGATAGTTGGTGATTTCAATACGCGGGGTAACGAACAAGAAGAGATATTAATGGGTGCTGGATATGTCGATATCTGGCAACAACTACATCCAGATGCAGCAGGTTATACATTTGATCCGCAACGCAACGCCTTAGCGGCGTTGATGAGTTTAACGGGAATACCAGTGAGGCTCGATCGCATTTTACTGCTCAATCCAAACCATGATTGGCAAACGCAGTCAATTAACTTATTTGCTTGTGAACCAATAGCAGATACAGAGGGGAAAATTTATCCATCAGATCATTTTGGTCTTCGTGCAGTTCTAAGAGCAAAAACACAAGGAGAAACAGAGACTGGGCTAAGTACAGAGAAGCCTGTATTTCTGAATCCGAGTGAGGTATCTTCTCTATCTACAGTCCGCCCAGTTTATCAAAGTGCTGTAGTTGTGATTCCGCCAGACAATGTCTTACCTGCAATCCAAGCCATCCGTGAACGTTATGATGCCAGAGTTGAGCGTTGGATGGCTCATATTAATTTACTTTACGGTTTTCTGCCGGAATCTTATTTTGCCGAGGCCGTAGACATGATTGCGCCTGCATTGGCTCAATTACAACCATTTCAAATTACCTTAGCCGACTTTCAAACATTTACACACCGCAAAAGTTCTACCGCATGGTTGCGTCCTGTTGTCCAGCCAGAAAACGCATTGCATGAGTTACAGACAGTACTGCAAAATCTGTTTCCGCAATGTAACGAACAAAGCAGCAAAACAACAGCAGGTTTTACACCCCACCTCAGCGTCGGACAATTCCCCAGTCCGGAAGCAGCCTTAGCTGAGTTACCGCAATGGCATCCAGTTAGTTTTACAGTTGACTCTATCGCCTTAATTAGCCGTCGCGGTGATGAGCCTTTTGCGGTGAGACATATTATCTATTTGGGAGGAAGTGGAGTCACCCATTTTCCCGAATTGGGAGATTTGGTTAATAACTTGGAACCCGAACTAACTCCAGCACAGCAATTACAGCGTGACACTGTGTTAGAAGTCGTGACTCAAGCTTGTGTAGAATGTTTGGGTTTTCAACCATCACTACATTTATTGGGTTCGGCGCGTCTTGGCGTACAAAGTCCCGACAGCGATTTGGATGCTGTGTGTGTGATTCCCACTTATTTATCTGGGGAAGCTTTTCTAGTTAGCGTCCAAGAACGTTTGCAAGGATTGTGCCACACTCAACTAGTATTAGATGCACGAGTCCCAGTACTGCGCCTGCAATTAGAAGGAATATCTTTAGATTTACTTTACGCAAGGACAGAAAACTACCAATTGGCGAGGAAAAATCCCCAAAACCTTGACCAAATTAGCTTGAAAGCTATTGTCGGTTATTGGGAAGCAGATTTAATTACTGAGGTAGTTAGTAAATATGTATCGCTTGACACCTTCCGTCAGCTATTGCGAGCAGTACGCGCCTGGGCTAAAGCCAGAGATATTTACGGCAATGCTTGGGGTTTCCTGGGTGGTTTCTCCTGGGCGTTACTCTGCGCTTTTTGTTGTAAATCTGACCAAAAATCAGAAACAAGCCTAGAGAAATTACTGGCTAATTTTTTCCAAATTTTGCACCATCATAATTGGCAACAGGCGATTGCACTTACAGATGTAGGTAGACAATATCAGGTACAATCACCACGAGACTGGCTACCTGTAGTCACATCAATAGAACCATGTCAGAATACTGCTCGGAATGTCACCCGTTCTACTGCACAGATAATGCAAAGCGAATTTGCTAGAGGTGCAACACTGACTGAGCGGATTTTAGCTGGTGAAGAGAAGTGGACAGCTTTATTTGAGCGAATCGATTTACACCAAGAATCAGAGATATTCTTGATAGTAAAGGTGAGTAATCAAGATGAGTATGAGCTAGAAAAATGTTGCGGTATTTTAGCAGGTTACATCATTAGTTTAATTATTCAGCTTGAGCAACTCGGTATTTTTGTACGACCTTGGACAGATATGCAAAAGATGCAGAATACGGCGCGTTTAGTATTGGGTTTGAATTTTGCTGTTGATTATCAAAGCACTACTGTAGAACAGTTGGCAAGAGATTTTTTATCGCAGTTAAATTTGCAAAATACTAGTTTTGAGGTGATGATATTTCATGATATAGGATTCATATTTGATTTCTAAAAAAGTCTCAGTAAGCTGTGAGGTACGAAAAGCTTTGGTAATGATGCGTTACGCTATCGCTAACGCATCCTACGTGAACTTGAAATCCTTACCAATTACCAATTACCAAGGAAAAATGACAGTCTCAGGCAGTTATCTTTCATTTCGCCGACCTATTTAACACGACTCCAAGTGAAGTTTTTTAAATCTAAGAAGTAATTATCCAAATTATCTATATATTCTGATTCTTCTTGCTGAATTAACAACAATTTTCCGCCTGTAATATAAATTTTTCCAGGTTCTTTATAGTAAGCTTTGTGATGGCTGATCCATCCTGGTTTCTCGCCAGTAGTTTCTACTTTGTCTATTTTGAAAGTATGAGAATCTAAGCGATAAACGGGAGTTTCATCAGATATGGCTGCATTAGCATATCCTAAATTACCAATAATATATATGTAGTCGCCAACTAAGGTAGCAGAGTGAAAATCTGTTGGCGGAAACACATCTTGAGGATAACCAAAAATTTGGAAGCTACCATCAGGTTGGTAAACTACAACATCGTTATAGATACAAAAATCAGGATCATAATAGTCTTCATGTTCGCCAGCAATTTCTATAATTCTGCCATCTGGTAATTGTGTAATACTTCTGCCAAAGCGTTGATAGCACCACGCTTTATCTTGCCAATTATCAGTATCGTCAAAAATATTTTTCGCTCTATAAGCAGAACAACCTTCACAAATCATCGCCTGCCAAAAAGGTATGTCCATTAACTCTGGATTTGTTTTGCCAAAGCGCGGATGTTTGCCAGCCAAATATTGCTCTGGGGATAATTGTGATAATGAAAATTTATTGTTGTCTATTTTGGTGAGCGATCGCCGCATATTATCGTTAATATCGCTTAAATATTCACCAGATGCTACTAACATTCTGACAATATCCAGATTATTAGCGATTTTAATAGCTGTATCATTGTACTTATTGATTCTGCGAGGATTTGCCCCAGCCTCTAGCAAAATTCTGACGCAATCAGTAGCGCTTAGTTCTGCTGCCATCATTAACGCAGTGTTCTCAAAATCATCAGTGGCTTCAATATCAAATCTCTCAGCAATTAGCCACTGTAAGATATCGAGCCGATTGTTTTCTATGGCATACATTAATGGGGTTTTTCCAGAGATTCCCACATCATTGCGGTTTGCTCCCATTGCTAGCAATAATTTTGTTTTTGCTATTTCACCCACTTGAATACTTAATAAAAAAGGGGTTCTCTGCCAATTATCAGGCACATCTTGTTGTGCGCCTTGTGCTAGCAATAACTTTACTTGTTCCAAATCTCCAAAAACTATAGCGTGCATTAATTCTGTCCATCCCAACTGCTCTGGGTTAGCACCTGCATTTAATAGTAATTGGACAGCATCAAATCTTCCTATATGAGCAGCTACTTTAATAGCAGTTTCACCATAGCCACTTCTGCCATTAACATTAGCACCTCTGGAGATAAGTAAATTTAAAATCGAGATTAAATTTTGATCCTGCAAAATGTCTCGACCATACATAGCTTGAATTAAAACATCATATCCATTCTCTGTTTGATAGTTAATATCCGCTCCCATATCGAGAATAAATTGGACTTTATCTATATTTCCTGACTGCACAGCCAAGTCGAGTACAGTATGTTCAGATTCTGGTTCAATAGCATTAACATTTGCGCCATGTTCTACAAGGAAACGTATTATATCTATCCCTGCATCAGAGCTACTAACTGCAAACATTAATGGCGTTTTCTGAAAATCTTCGTCTAGAGAATCAATATCAACACCATTGTTAATTTCGTTTGCAACTCCAGCAATATCTCCCTGCTGTGCATATAGATGAATTTGCATAATTTTTCTGCTTAATTTTTGATATAAATTAACGGTTATTACTAAAAACTTAAATTATTTGTAAATACTCACTGGGGACATTATCTACTAACCAAACGCCGTTATCAGAACAGTAGAAGATATAGCCAGCCTGATGCATTGCATCTGCATCAACAGCAAAAACTACTGGCTTTCCATGTCTTGCACCCACATTCTTGGCTGTAGCAATATCTTTTGATAAATGCACATGATGACGAGACATTTTACTGAGTCCCGTTTGTAAAATTGACTCTACAGATTGTTTCGCTGTACCGTGATAAAGTACATCTGGAGGTACAACAGGCTCTAATTGCAAATCAACTTCTACACTATGCCCTTGGTTAGCACGAATTAGAGTACCTGTAGAGTCAAAAGAAAAGCGTTGTTTATCGTTGCTTTCTACTACTAGCTGTAATTCTTGGCGAGTGATAGGAAACTTATTTTTCGCGCAAGCAGTTATTAGTTCATTAATCTCAACCCAGCCACCAGGGGCAAGTTTTATTCCAATATCTGCTGGTTTGTGTCGCAGATGTTTACTAAGAAACTTGCTGACTTTAATCAGGCGGGAATCGTTCATTTGATTGTGATTAAAATAATATACTACAAATATATATGTATTGTAGTACAAAGAATACAGAGCGTCAATTTATAGTGTGTTACAGAGTGATACAGCGCATTGAATCTAAAAATTAACCATAAAGCGATTTCTATATTGGTGAGGTATAGCAATAAAAAATTAACCCTTGATGAAAGAGGATAAGTACTTGGACAAAAATATTTACAGTCATTGCGAGCGAAGCGTAAAGCCTTCTCTGCGGCATAGCTTCGCTTAACGCGTAGCGTCTCGTTCGCGGTAGCGTTGCGTAGTAAAGAGAAGCAATCCCGGCCCTTGCGATTGCTTCATTCCGCTTCCCTTCGGGACGCTACGCGAACGCTCTATTCGCAATGACTTTGTGTAATTAATTCTCTCAGACTACTTATACCAATTCAAATAATGTTGCGACATATCAATATATTCTAGAGGGTAAGGCATTGCCTTGCCCCTACAATTTGTCGCATTCTTTTTTCAAATTGGTATTACTTTAGCGAGATTTAGATCCCCGACTTTTTCAAAAAGTCGGGGATCTAGGCAGCAACTTTTAACTGAGGTGAATTTTACGAATTACAAATTAGGAATTATTCACCACTGTTAAATCAAACCAAAAAGTTGTACCTACTCCAACTTCGCTAACCAAATGTACTTGGCTGCGATGTCTTTCGATAATATTGCGAACAATGGACAGACCTAAACCTGTACCTTCAAGGGTATGAACGCGATTTTCTACGCGGAAGAAGCGGTCAAAAATCGCTTGTTGGTCTTCTGAGTCTATACCAATGCCAGTATCAGAGACTTCTATTCGTACAGGTAGCGGCTGATTGTGAGGATTATGGACGAAATCTAATTGATAGGCGCGGATAGCTACTTTTCCACCAGCTGGGGTAAATTTGAGGGCATTCCCCACTAAATTAGCTAATACTTGTAGTAATAAATCATAATTACCTAATACTAAGGGTAACTGTGGGGCTACTTCTTGAATTAATTCAATGCCTTTATCTTTGGCATTTAATTGATAAGTTCGTAAGGTTTGCTCAATTGCTTGCGATAGATCTACGCCATCAAAATTGTAGGCGCGGCCTGATTCTAATTTGGATAAATCTAAAACATCGTTGACTAAGCGTGTTAGGCGATCGGTTTCATGATTAACTGTTTGTAAAAACTCTTGGCGCTGTTCTATACTCAAGTCTTCGCCGTAGTCATGTAATGTTTCGATAAAAGATTTGATGTTAAATAAAGGTGTTCGCAGTTCGTGAGAAACGTTGCTGATAAACTGACTTTTTGCTTCGTTAAGTTCTACTTCACGGGTAATATCTTGGACTGTAATGGCAATCCCTTTAATGCTTTCCCGTTGTAAATTTAAAACTGTAGTCAGCAGAATGCGAATAGTGCGTTTTGTGGGTTCATTCAGCGCAATGCGAAACTCAGCACTTTCACATTCACCGGCAGCCATTTCATATAGAGGCCGGGTAATTTCCATTTGCACAGCCGAGGGCAAATGATATAACACATTGCTACCTACGACCTCTTCATTTTCCCAGGCAAAAATGCGTTGTGCTGTGGGGTTGATTAAAATTACCTGCAGATTATTGTCAATCAACACCGCACCGTCAGCAATGGTAGAAACTAGAGTTTCTAACTTGGCTTTTTCTGCCGTTAGTTCCTCAATATTTTGTTCTTCATAGCTTTCTAGACGTTCTGCCATGTCATTAAAGCTTAAAATTAACTCTCCTAGTTCACCGCCTAGGGGTAAGTCAATTCGTTGCTTGAAGTTTCCGGCTGCGATTTGTTTCACGCCTACCAGTAATTCTTTAATGGGTTTGGTAATTGTTAAAGCATTAATTACCCCCGCCAAAATTACCATTACCCAAATAGTTATAAAAACAGCAATGGTAACATCGCGGGTGAAATTAGTAGAGATAACAGCCGTTTGGTTGGGGTTAATGCCAATCGCCAATACACCCAAGTATTTTTTATTGACGATTAATGGTACAAATACATCAGTTACAGCACCATCGGGTGTCATGTGTTGCCGTACCATCGGCTTGTCACCATCCCCAGGGTAATCTTCTGGCAGTTGGATTCGCCGTTCAATGGTGAGGGAGTTTTTCACCTCCGCTTCCCAAAAGGGAATGCCAAAAAAGATATTCCCCGTTTCATCAGCGTAAAGCATATAACGCACGCTAGAGGTGCTGCTGTAGAAGCGTTGGGAAAATTGGGCAACTTCAGTGAGATTTTGGTCAGCCACTAGAGGGGCGACATTGGCAGCTAGCAGCAGTCCCAAGTCACGACCGAAGCGCGTGTCATTCATCCGCGCATCCTGTTGAATTGTATTCACCGCCCAAAAGGTCAGACCACTCATAACTAACGAAACCACCAAAGTGGCAACAGCTAACAGCTTCGTCTGGAGGGTGAAATCTGACCACCAATTCGCGATCGTTTCTCGGATTGTCTTCACAAGAGCCAGCATCTTAAATAAAAGTTGTTAGTAGTTTTATAAACCCCAACAACTAAAAAATTAACAGTTAATTTGATCAAAATGTAGAGTTAAGGAGATTTTAAGGATGAATTGCACTTCATCCTTTAACCTTTATACTTCAGCCTTTCTCAGCACTCTATGACCAATATCTCTACGGTAATACATTCCTTCAAAGTGAATTGATTGAATGCCGACGTATGCTTGAGCGATCGCCTCTGCAAAATCCCCTCCAATGCCAGTTACATTTAATACGCGTCCGCCATCGGTTACTATTTGTTGCTGCTCGTTGAGCTTAGTCCCAGCATGGAATACAGTCACATTATCAGTTGTTGCTTTCTCAGTACCAGTAATTACCTGTCCTTTTGTATACGCTCCGGGATAGCCGCCAGCCGCCGCCACGACGGTAGCCGCTGCTCCTGTTTTCCAAGCAATCGGCGGCATTTCGCCTAAACGCTGTTGGACGCAGGCTAAAATCAACTCTTCTAAAGGCGTTTCTAATAGTGGCAGAATTACTTGGGTTTCGGGATCACCAAAGCGACAGTTAAATTCCAAAACCTTAAAGTCGCCATCAGGTGAAATCATTAATCCAGCGTAAAGTACACCTCGGTAATCGATGCCTTTAGATTGTAAAGCTGCGATCGCTCTTTCTAAAACTTCTTGTTGAACTCGTGCCATCAATTCTGGGGTGGCGATTGGTGCAGGGGCGTAAGCTCCCATCCCACCAGTATTTTCTCCTGTATCGCCTTCACCAATTCGCTTATGATCCTGTGCTGGGAGTAAAGGACGAATGGTTAAGCCATCAGTTAACGCTAAAACCGAAACCTCTTGCCCAATCAAGCATTCTTCAACAACTACAAATTCCCCAGCACTGCCAAATTGCCCCTGAAAAATCGCATCAATAGCACTGTGGGCTTGTGCTACCGTTTCCGCCACTATGACACCCTTACCAGCCGCCAAGCCATCAGCTTTCACTACAATCGGCGCACCTTGGGCTTTTACATAAGATTTAGCGGCGGCGGCTTCTGTAAACACTGCGGCTTTAGCCGTGGGAATCCCCGCTTCTTGCATCAAAGCTTTCGCCCAAGCCTTACTAGCTTCAATTTGCGCCCCAGCTTTTACAGGGCCAAATACCATCAATCCTTTTGCCTGGAGATAATCTGTAATTCCCTTAGCTAAAGGCACCTCTGGCCCCACTAACACTAGAGTTATGCCATTTTCCAGCGCAAATTTACTAATTCCATCAAAATCATCAACAGCTAAAGGCAAGTTTTGACAACCTGCCATACTAGCCGTACCCCCATTGCCAGGGACACAAACAACTTGCTCAATTTGCTTAGATTGCAGCAGTTTCCAAGCCAGAGCGTGTTCGCGCCCCCCATTCCCAACAACTAAAACTTTCACAGATTTCCTCTTGCATCCCTTGGGCTACTCGCGGATCAATTTTTTCATCAATTCCGATCATCATGCAAGGCCTGGGGGGAAAAGGGACTGGGGATTGGGGATTGGGGATTAGGGATTGGGGACTGGGGAGAAATTCCTATTACCTATTACCTATTACCCATTACCCATTACCCCTTACCCCTTCCCCCTTCCCCATCCAACCTTTTCACCTTAACCAAAACCGGAATATACTGTTGAATCATCCAGATTAAAGTCTCAATAGTTGAGTTACCTTGGTCAATGCGGGTTTTAGCTTGTAAGCCAATGAGAAATAGTTGCATAGCCAGTAATAAAGCAATAGTTTTGTTGAGAATATTTTGACGGCGTTTCATGTGTGTACCTCAAAGAGTTGGTAGCTAAAGCATCTCTTTGGGGTTGTGTCCTTAAGCAAATACCCCAAACTCTGGGGAAATGCTTTAAAATCAGGATTCAAGAAGCTTGGGGTAGTAGTTTAAAACTGGGGTAG
The DNA here is from genome assembly GCA_002368155.1 of Nostoc carneum NIES-2107. GTDB lineage: Bacteria > Cyanobacteriota > Cyanobacteriia > Cyanobacteriales > Nostocaceae > Aulosira > Aulosira carnea. The sequence continues at coordinate 1,710,127 of AP018180.1, read as the reverse complement.
CCCCAAACTTTCTGGTCGATTTTGGCAATGCAATGGCGCGAGAACCTAGTAAAGGCCCTGTAATTCAAAAGCGAGTTAAGCGTCTGTTGGCGGCGTTGCTCGGTTTTGCGGTTGGGGAAGTTGCGGAAGATAAGTTTGATATTGAGTACGACTGGAAAGAAAAAGATAGTGCTAACCCCAAGCTGACGATGAAAACAACTCTGGTAACTTTGGAGTTGTTGACGCTAAAAGATGAATATTCAGGTAAGTTAACTAAAACGCAAATCCGCGAAGCGCTGAATTTACTCAAGAATTTTGTCAAAATTTTGCAAGATAATCGGATTCAAACTCAGGGTTCTGATGACTGGCACTTTACTTTAAAGCTATGGTCAAGGGATAAAGAAAAGAACCTGAAACGATTTGATGAGGTATGGCAAAGCAACAAATCTCAGAAATCTCCACAACCAGAAGCGAATTACACTGAAGATGAGGGTGTTGCTGTTGTACCCCAAACTAAGCTGGCGATATTTCAAGCGCCACCTTTACCTGCACACTTTGTTGAACGCCCAGAATATAGTGACGATTTAAAAACTCGCCTGCTGACAGAAGAGAATCGCACTTTGGTAATTACGGCGATTCACGGCTTGGGTTCGGTGGGTAAATCGACTTTAGCCGCAGCTTTAGCAGTAGATGCAGAAGTACAAACGCGGTTTTGTGATGGTATTTTGTGGGCTACATTAGGTCAACAGCCTGATGTGCTGTCTTTAATTAGTGGCTGGGTGCAAGCACTAGGAGACTATAGCTTTAAACCTACCAGTGTGGAAGCAACTACTAATCATCTGCGGACGCTGCTTTATGACAAAGCTGTGTTGCTGGTGGTGGATGATGCATGGAATACGCAAGATGCACAAGCATTTAATGTGGGTGGGGTGCGGTGTCAGGTTTTAGTCACAACTCGTGAAGGGGCAATTGCTGATGCGTTAGCAGCTAGCACCTACAGCTTGGATATCATGAAACCAAGTCAGGCTATGGCATTGCTGACGAAGAAATTAAGACGGGAAATTACAGGTGTAGAACGTCAGTCAGCCGCAAATTTAGCTCAAGGTGTTGGTTATCTCCCCCTAGCGTTGGAACTTGCAGCCACCGAAGTTGCTAGTGGTACGACTTGGGATGAACTATTGGCGGATATTCGGCAAGAGGTAGCCAGATTAAGAAGTTTTGACCGACCGGAAGCAGAGGAAATTACCGATGAGGCGAGTTTAAAACGCCTGAGTTTAACGGCATCATTAAACTTGAGTGTGAAGAGAATGCCACCACAAAAGCAGCAGCATTTCGCTTGGTTGGGGGTGTTGCCGGAGGATGTGAACATTAATAAGATGATGGCGGCGACGCTGTGGGGAATGAATGAGCGTGATGCTGCCAAGATATTGCAATATTTACGGAATAAGGCATTGTTATTAACAGGAGAAGCACTTGCTGATGGTACGCCTACCTATCGGTTACATGACTTATTCCATGATTTAGCCTGTAATTTGTTAAATGCTGCGCCACAGCCGAAGCGGACAGGAGATTTGCCAGGGTTAGGTTTAAATCTGACTGATGCTCATGCTGCTTTTTTGGAGAAATATCGGCAGAAAACCCACAATAATTTATGGCATACATTGCCTGATGATGGTTATATTCATCAGCGTTTAGTTTGGCATTTAGAGAAGGCTGGACAGATAGCAGAGATTCACTCTTTATTGCGGGAAGAGTCAGCAACTGGGGATAATGGCTGGTATGAAGTGCGGGAGAAGTTGGGGCAAACAGGGGGTTACATCACAGATATTTCTCGTGCTTGGGAATTAGCAGAAGCGAATTGGGATGAGTCAAAATTGCCGCAAGTGGTGGGTTTGCAGTGTCGCTATGCTTTGATTACAGCATCCCTGATTAGTTTGGCAGCTAATATACCAGCAAAACTGTTGATTGCATTAGTCAAAAATCATCTGTGGACTGCTGAACAAGGACTAGCTTATGCTTTGCAAAACCCAGAACCAAAGCAGAAAGTTGATGCCCTTGCACCACTAGTCAACTATTTGCCGCCAAATTTACAAAAAATAGCACTAAAAGAAGCACTCACCGCCGCCAGGGCGATTCAGGATGAGAGATATCGCGCCGATGCCCTCAGAGCCTTAGCCGACAAACTGCCAGAGGTGTTGCCCA